>NZ_VZZK01000013.1 GCF_008806385.1 Methylobacterium soli | reverse complement strand
GCCCGTCAGGTAGAGCACGTTCACCAACCCGCTCATCGCCGCAACGCCCAAAAACGCCGTGCGGCAGCGGCCCAAGGCCATCGCGATCTCCCGTGTGCCCTGCTGCCCCGACATGATCCGCTCCTCCGTTCAACCCGAGTGTATTCGAGGCTTACTGCACAAATCCATCAGGCTTCCGGACTAGTCTCGGGGATTAGTTCCGTGGGCGCGGAACAGATTCCGGCCGACGACGCGGCGGATTTTCGAGAATCCGCCCGCAGGAATCTCGTCCGGGCGGCGCGCCCGGTCGCGCGGCGACTGACCGGGATCTAATGCTTGACCGCCAGGAGCGCCGCGACCAGCTCCTTGCGCCGGCTGATGCCGATCCTGCGGAAGAGCGCGTAGGCATGAACCTTGATCGTGTTCTCGCTCAGATTGAGCGCGCGCGCGATCTCCTTGTTCCGCAGGCCGCGCTGCATCAGCAGGAAGACATCCTTCTGCCGGGGCGTCAGCTCCGCCGGCCGGCGGGACGGCGACGCGCCGCCGCTCGCGGGTTCGGCGGCGTTCCGCGGCAGCGCCGACAGAGCGGCCGGCACGAAGATGTCGCCCTGCGCCACCGCCCGGAGCGCCTCGCCGATCGCGGCGGCGCCGAGCGCTTTCGGAATATAGGCGTGGGCGCCGGCCCGTAGCGCGGCCAGGATCTCCACGCGGTCGTCGGAGGCTGCCAGGATGACGAGGCGCATGTTGGGGAAGCCGGTCCTGAGGCGGCGAAGATCCCGGGCGTGACGCGCCATCGGGGCGGCGAGATCCAAGGCGGCCAGCGCGATATCGGCCAGCGCGATGTCGGCTCGGGCGCTCAGCGTCGCGAGCGCCTGACCGAAGGACGCCGCCGCAATCACCTCGGTGACCGCGCACTCGGCCCTCACGAGGTCGACGAGATACGCGCGGTAGGCGGCCTCGCCGCTGGCGATCAGGGTGACGCGCTGCCGGCTGGACATCGTGCATGATCCATCCATGGTCCGTCGACCTGTCCGGACGGGTCGCCAACCCGCTTCGCAGCTCGACGCGCCGAGGGGCGGGCGGTCTCCCGCTCGCCCCTCGATGGGGGCCGCGGCCTGCGCCGCGGCCTGACGCCTCAGACGAGGTGCCAACCCGTCTCGATCAGCGGCAGCAGGTGCTGCTGGGCTTCCGAGCTCTGCGTGACGCCGACGGCCACCTCGGCCCGCGAACTGCCCTGGCCGAGGGCGCCGAGCCAGGCTTGCGCGCCGGTGGCGTCCGGGGCGCGGCCGAGGGCGCCTTCGTAGAGGTTTTCCAGGAAGGCGGCGTCGTCGAGCGCTCCGAACTTCGCCGCATATTCCGGCGACTCGACGACGGCTCTCGCGACCGCCTCCAGCCCCATCCCGCGCTCGACGGCATCGTGGAAGCTGTCGAGACCGCCCTGGTCGGGGGCTCGGTCGAGCAGCCCGTAATAGAGCCGCGCGACCGCACCGGCTTCGGGGTCGGGCGTGAACACGCCCTGCTCGAACGCGTCCCGAAGCTCCGCAAGGTTCTCCGGCGACAGGGCGAAGCCGAGCGCGACCTCCCCGCGAGCGGCGCCGTGATCGAGGGCATCCACCCATTGGGCGACACCGTCCGCATCGCCCTCCCGGTGCAGGGCCGTCCGGTAGAGGGATTCCACGAAGGCCCTGTTGTCGGTGCCCCCGTGATGCCCTTGCCCTTCGACCGAGGAGAGCAGGACCTCCGCGAGATCGCGCAGGGACATCCCGGTCTCGATGGCGCCGGTCCAGTGGGACTGCCCGGCCGCATCCGAGGCGCGGTCGAACACCGCGTCGTAGAGGGCGTAGACCTGACCGCCCGCGCTGTCGGTGCCGTGGCTCAGGCTGCCGAAATGGCCCCTGTTCTCCGGCTCGCCCGCGCTGCCGCCGGCGCCGCCCGTGCCGGGATCCGGATCGTTGCCGCCGGTGCCCGGGTCGGTGGTGCCCGTGCCGGGATTGGTCCCACCCGTTCCCGTGCCCGGATTGGTGCCGGTGCCGGTGCCTGGATTGCCGGTGCCCGTGCCTGGGTTGCCGGTGCCTGGGTTGCCAGTGCCCGTTCCGGGGTTGCCTGTGCCGGTGCCGGGGTTGCCGGTGCCGGGATCGCCGCTGCCCGTGCCGGGGTCGGTGCCGGGGTCGGTGCCGGGATCCGTGCCAGGGTCTGTGCCGGGATCCGTGCCGGGGTCGGTGCCGGGGTCGGTGCTGCCGTTGCCAGGATTGCCGATCACGACCGTGCCGTCCTCGTCCGACGCCTTGAAGATGTGCTCGGGCAGGTTCTGCAGGCTGGTGTTGCGGGCGATGATTTCGGAGAATTCCTGCCCGTCGAGGAATTTCTCGTAGAAGTCGAAGTTGTCGAACCGGTCGAGATAGTAGAACCGGTCACCTTCCTGCAGGCGATCGAACTGCTCGTGCAGCACGACCCAGAAGGTCTGGCCGACCAGGCCGTCGTTGATGTGCTTCTCGGCAAGTCCGCCAACCCAGAGGTCGACCCGGTCGATGCCGTGCACGATCTTCGTGCCGTTCTCCCCGGCATGCAGGGTGATGTCCGGGTTGGCGGCTTTGAAGGCGTCGATCTCCGCCGCGCTCCTGAGCACCAGGTCCGGATAGGCCTGCTTGAACTGAGCGATCACGGTGTTGCTCAGCCCGTTGCGGGTCTGGAAATCCGCCCACGACGCGTAGGCCGACATTCCGCCCGTTCCCGAAAAGCCCACGGCGTCCTTGATGTAGGGGTCCTGGGACTTGGCGAGGTCCATCCGCACCTGGTTCAGGGTGCCGAGGCCGATATCGCGCCCGCGGGCCACGTTGAAGGCGAAGAGATCCGCGTTGATGCGCACGAGGTCGTTGCGGACCGCGTCGACGATGTTGAAGTCCACCGCCTCCGCCTGCTGGCCGGCGATGCCGCCCAGGATCGCGCTCGCCCCGAGCTGCTCGTAGCCCGGCTGCGGGACGTAGCCCGGAGGCAGCGCCACCGCGAAGGCCCCGGGGTCGTTCGTCGGGTTCAGGAAGGCGTCGAAGAGCGGGACGTCCTTCGGCTTGCCGTCGGCATCGAGCACCGTGAGGGTCTGGCCGATCAGCGAATGGCCGACGCGGTACACCGCGGAGGCGAACTCGTGCGAGATCCGCGCGTCGGCGTTCTCGTTGTAGCCCGCGTGTCCGTGGCTGCCCGTGCCCTTGATGCCGCCGATCAGCATGTCGGCGAACTCGTCGAAGACGACGCGCTGATATTCCGCCTCGTTGAGCATCTTGGCGGCCTGGAACAGCTCCTCACCCGAGCCCGTGAAGCCGGCGGCCTCCAGGTTCTCGACATGGAAGTTGTGGTTTCGCGCCCAGATCGTGTGCATCGCGGTGAGCGACACGTTCTCGTTCGCGCGCCCGTCGCCCGCCACGTAGTGGTCGAGGAGGTTCATGTAGGGGTTGGTGTCGAGGAGCAGCGCATGGCTGCTGCCCATGAAGTTCGACACCAGGCCGTTCAGCACATCCGGGTCGTAGGCGCCGGTCTCCTCGTCGAAGAGGCTGCCGGTGGCCCCGCTCGGCAGGGCGTAGGCCGAGTAATACGCCCGGAACGAGATGGCGCCGCCGGGCAGGTTCGCCGCGTGGAAGATGGTGTCGGCGTCCCAATGGTGCTGGATCAGCTCGCGCAAGGTCGGCAGGAGCTTGAAGCCCGGATCCGACGGGTCGGTTCCGCCCGCGAGCAGGTGCGATCCGAAGCCCCGCGCGCCGTCGCTCTCCCGCAAGAACTGGCAGACGAGTTCGGTCGAGCCATAGGCCTGGTTCTGGTCGACGAAGGGCGAGGTCTTGTTGAGGTGCTGCGGGATTCCGTTCTCGTAGCCGCTGACCGTGCCGCGGGTCAGATCCGCCGGGTTGTCGGTGCCGGGCGCGCGGCCCGAGCCAGGCTGCCCGATCACGATCGAGCCGTTGCCGCCCTTGCCCAGGAAATCGAGCCCGTGGTCGAAATACTGGCCGAAGGCCATGAAGAAGATATTCGCGTCCTTCTCGCTTTGCGGCAGATCCGCTTCCTGCGCGCCGAGGATGTTGCTGATCGTCCGCGCGTCGAGCCCGGCATAGAGCGGGTTGACGGCGCGATTTCCGTCCGTATCCCGTTCCCCGTAATGCGCCTCGGTGAGCCGGATGAAGGGCTGATCGGCCGAGCCCCAGTTCGGATGCTTGACGTTGTTGCCCGTCCCCTCGAGGTCGCGGATGCCGGCGGCCTCCTTGGTGTCGTCGTCACCCGCATGGGCGGGCCGGCCGTTGACGAGGTTCTTGAGCCCGGCGAGGTCGCTCGCCGTCAGCGCGAAGGGACCGGGTTGATGCCCCGTTCCGCCGTCGCCCGACCCGGTGCCGTCATCCGGATCGATCGTGGCCTCGCGGATCACCGGCACGCCCGTGCTCGCGAAGGTGATGCTCCGATCACCGCTCGTCAGCGTCGTCTGGCCGTTGCCGCTCGTCACGCTCCCGTAATCGGCGGCGGTGAGACCCGGCGCGAGCTCGATGACGTCCGCCGGCCGAAGCGCGCCGAGGACGGTGTCGTGGCCGCCATGCGAGCGGAAGACGATCCGGTGGTCTGAGGTGAGCTTCGAGATGTCGACCGTCTCATCACCCGCGTTGCCGTTGATCGTGATGGTGTTGAAGTTCAGGCTGGTCGGGTCGAAGTTGCCGATTGCGCGCACGATGTCGTTGCCGCCGGCGGTGTTGATCGTGATCTCCTCGACGTTGTCGAGCTCGGCGATGACCGAGACGGTGCCGCCGACCATCCGGGTGATGACGATCTCGGTGTCGGCCTTGAGGCCGGTGATGCCGGCCGCGAGGGCCGCGGCGCGGGCATAGACCAGGAAGGTCTCGGCCGCGTTGCTTCCGGTCACGACGAAGCGGTCGAGCGTCCCAGCGCCGCCATCGACGAAATCGCGGCCGTCATTGCTGAGCTCGAAGCCGAGCAGCGTGTTGACGTTCCAGAGGATCGTGTCGTTGCCGCCACCCGCGAAGACGAGGTCGTTTCCGCCACCGGCGTCGAAGGTGCTGCTCGCCCCGTCCCCGACCAGGATGTCGCTGGCGTTGCCGCCATCGATCGCGTTGGTCGTGTCCCGGACCACGGTGACCGTCCCGTTCGCGCTCGCCTGGCCGTCGCTCACCGTGTAGGTGAAGGAGCCGCCCGCCGTGCCCGTATCCGTGATCGTGACCAAGCCGCTGGCACGGGCGGCGGTGAGGCCGTTCGTACCGCCGACGCCCGTCACCGAGATCGGGGCGTTCTCCGCATCGCTGTCGTTGTTGAGGAAGACCCAGTCCGGCAGCGTGAAGGCCGTGTTGACGAGGTTGGTCACGATCCGGTCCGCGCCGACGCTCGGCGCGTCGTTGACGGCGATCACGTTCACCGTGGTGGTCGCGACGTTGCTGTCGACGAAGCCGTCGTTGACGGTGACTTCGATGATCCGATCCGCAATGCTCGGGTTCTCGGAGGTGTTGTTGAAGGTGATCGACTGGATCACCCGCTGGTACACGCTCGGGGACGCCAGCCCGGTCAGGGTCAGGACGATCTGGCCCGCCGCCGCGGTGGTGTTGGACGTGATCCCGGTTCCGGCGAGGCTGCCGATCCCGAGGACATCCCCCGCCTGGGCATTGGTCAGAACGATCCTGGCCGATGCCATCTGGGGCGCATCATCGGTGATGCTCGGAAGGGATGCGATCGCGACCGCAGCCCCATCCTCGGTGAAGGTCGTCTCGTGATCCGTCGAGGGCTGGGCGGCCGGCACCGTGACGTCGATCGACAGATTGTCGATCGCCACGGACTCGTTGGCCGCGTCGATGCCGGTGGCTTCGAAGCGGATCGCCGCGTTCGCGCTGAACGGGCCGGAGAGGTCGAAGGTGCGGTTCGCCGCGTTGTTGCCCGTGATGGTGTCGAGCAGCGCGAAGTTGACCCCATCGGCGGAGAAGAACACCCGCACCGCCTCGCCGGCATCGAGCGCGTTGGGATCGGCCGAGTAGCTCAGGCGCGCCGTGGCGACGCCGCCGAGATTGACCGCGCGCTGGATGTTCGCGCCGTTGCCCGCGTCGAATACGAGCGCGTTGCCGATGATCCGGATCTGGCCGGTGGCAGCCGTCGCGCTGTCGTCATCGCCGGTCTCGACCCAGTTCCCGCCCCATGCCCGGGTGCCGGTGCTGTTCGCGTAGGATTGCGTGTTGAAGTTATCGGCGACGGTTCCGCCCGGATCGAAGGCGTTGAGCTTCAGGTCCGGCGGGCTGAGCTCGACGACGCCGTCGGCAAAGCTCAGGCGCTCGATGTTGCGCAGCTTGTCGACCCCGTCCGAGACCCGGGCGGTGACGCCGGCCGGAACATTGGCCGGGTCGAAGCCCGTATGGCTGACCAGGATGGCGCCGTCGTTGCTGCGGGCGATGGTGTAGTTCGCCCGCACGTCCCAGAAGACGGCCGTGTCGATATCCCCCGCGCCGCTGTCCCGCACGATCTCGCGGACGATGGAGAGATCGCCCGGATTGATCTGGCCTTCCAGCATCAGCGCATCGAGGGTCTTGCCCCCGAACTGGGCCACGGCACCGGGCTTGACCACGCCCTGGACCAGGTCGCCCTCCAGGTAGACCTTCCGGCTCATGCCGTCGGCGCTGTAGGTGGTGCCGTCGTCGCTGATGCGGATGCGCACGTTGAGCCAGCGGTCGCCGTCGATGAGGTCGTTGCCGCCGCGGCCCTCGATGACGTCGCTGCCGCCGCCGCCGAGGAGGATGTTGCCGTCGTCGAAGGCGATGATCGCCTCGAGATCGATGCCGGCCCCGGTCGGAGCGGCCGCGGCCCAGTTGCCGAGGAGCGCCCTGAGGCCGTCGATCCGGTTGATCCCGGCCTGCGAGAGCTCGTGGCGCACCATGGTGTTCTCGGCGCCGGCCAGAACCGGAGCGCCCTCGGCCTCCCCGGCCGCCGGGATGTCGCCGCGATCGTCGCCCTTGAGGGTGTCGTCGTGCGCCCAGCCGGAGAGCGCCTCGACGGCGTCGAAGCGGTCGCGCAGGATGTCTTCCTCGTCGGTGGTGAAGATCGGGCGGTTGAGGTCGGAATCGGCGGCCTCGGTGTTGCCCTTGTGGATCGCCCAATCGAAGCCGAACATGCCCTCGTTGCGCATGACGCTCTCGCCCTGGACCATGATGTCGTCGCCGGATTCGGCGTCGAAATCCTGCTCGTTCTGGCCGGCGAACATCACGTCGTGGCCGATGATGGTCGAGTTGAAGAGCAGTTCCGAGTTGTCGCCCGCGATCGTGTCGAAGCCGTTGCCGCCCTCGAGCCAATCGTCGCCCTCGTTGCCGAGGAGGAAGTCGCCGCCTTCACCGCCGAGGATGAAGTCGTTGCCGGTGCCGCCGAAGGCCTCCTTGCCGTCCGGGCCGGTGATGATGAAGTCATGGCCCTGGTTGCCGAAGACCAGCGCCAATCCGCTGCCGGCGTGGATGACGTCGTTGCCCTCCTCACCGTGCAGCATATCGACCTCGCCGATATCCGTGCCGCTGTTGGTGATGATGTCGTCGCCGGCGCCGCCGTGGATCTTGTCGACGCCGTAGCCGGCCTCGATGCGGTCGTTGCCGCCGCGCCCCCAGACCGAGTCGTCGCCGCCGCCGGCGATGATCGTCTCGCCCGCGTCCGTGCCCTGGATCAGGACGTGATCGAGCCCGTTGTAGCGGATGTACTCGGCCTTGCCGTCGTTGTTCGCGTCGACGCGCTCGACGAGCTTGGAGATCGCTTCCAGATAGTGGTCGTCATGGACCGGATCGACGTAGCCGAACTTCGTCTGCTCGGCCTTGTCGACGTAGAGCACGTGGTCCGGCACCGAGAAGATGTCGCCGGGCAGCGCGTAGCCGGCCTCGCCGAGATCGGTGTTGCTCAGCACGATCTTGGCGAAGGAGTTGTTCTCCAATTCGTTGAGGAAGTTGAGGCCCTGGACGCGCGACAGGTAATAGAAGCGGTCGGCGTTCTGGAGGTTCTCGAGCTGCAACTCGAAGATGAACGAGAAGGTCGAGCCCAGCATGCCGCCGAAGGCCATCTTCTTCTCGGCCATGCCGCCGACCCAGAGGTCGACCTCGTTGAGGCCGCCGAGATTGGCCGCGTAGGCCCCGGTGCCGTTCAGGAAGGCCTGGCGGTCGGTCTCCTCGAGACCGGCATCGCCGAACACCAGCTTTATCGCGGCGTCGCGCTTCTCCTCCACGCTCTTCTCGCGCGTGTCATTCGGGTCCGTCGTCGCGGTGTTCGGCACGCGGTCCGTGATGGTCTTGTGCGTGCCGTAGGCGGCGATGAAGTTCACGATCGAGGCGGGGTTCTTCAAGTTCAGGGCGAAGTCGGTCCAGCTCGCGTAGGGGTCGAGCTGGCTGTCGCCGTTGGCCGCCTCCTTGAACTGCGCCCGGGCGGCGTTGAGGCTCGGGATGCCGGTGTCGCGGCCGCGGGCGATGTTGAGGGCGGCGAGATCGAGGGGGATGCCCACGAGCTGGTTGCGCAGGACGTGGGTGACGAACTCGTCGATCTCGTTGCCGACCTGGGCGGTCATGCCGCGCACGATGGCCCCGGCCGCCACCTCGTGGCTCACGGTCTCGGAGCCGAAGGCGAGCGGGTTCAGGAAGGCGTCGAACAGGTCGATGTTGTCCGTCTTGCCGTCCCCGTCGGTGCGATCCACGGTCTCGCGCAGCATCGAGTGGCCGAAGCGGTACACGACGTGGGCGAACTCGGCGAAGATCGCCGGGTTGATGTCGACCGAGGGATTGAACACGAAGACGTCGACGTCCGGCTGAACCTTCCGGGCGAATTCCTCGAAGACGAGGTGCTGGTACTGCATCTCGGTGGTGAAGCGCGCGGCCTGGAACAGGCGCTCGCCGTCCCAGTTCGCCGAGTCCTTGAGGGCCGCGATGGCCTCCGGCGCCGTCGGGACCGCCCCGACGTCGACGCGCAGCCACTCGTTCAGGAAGGCGAGGTCACCCGACGCGATCGCCAGGTCCTTGACCTGCTCGACCATGTGGTTGTGCTCGGAATGGAAGACGTGGTGGACGGCCGAGAGACCGATATTCTCGTTCCCGCGCCCGTCGCCCGTGATGTAATGCGCGTCGAGGAGCTCGTTGTCGTAGGCGGTCTGGGTGCCGCGCGAATTCATCGGGCCGGCCGTGCCGTCGGCGTTCTTGTAGCCCACCGCCGTATCGCCGTCCTGCTGCAGGAGGCCGTTGACGACCACCGGCACCGCCGCATGCGCGATGTCGTCCAGGAACGCGTGGTTGGTGCGCACCGCGCCGGCCGTGGAGATCGGCGAGGCGGGATTGCCTTCCGCGAACACGTCGTCGCCGCCGCCGAACTTGCCGTCGGCGCCGAGCGACTTCACCATCTGGGGGAAGCCGTTGGTACCGCGCACGAACTCGCCGTACTCGTCCATGACGAAGAGCGGGATGTTGGTGACGTCGGCATCGGTCAGGTCGATGCCGAGCATCATTCGGGCCTGGTCCTTGACGTCGGCCCAGGTCGCGAGACCCCGATCACCCTGAAGCAGCTTGCCGGTCGCCATCGGCTTGCCCTCCACGAGAACGTACTCGCGCAGGAACAATTGATGGGAGGAATGCGAGGTGTAGGTCTGGTTCTGGTCGACCCAGGGCGTCGTCAGGTTCACCGCATCGGTGGGCGTGCGGGTGAGCACCATGAAGTTGGTGTGGGGGCTCGCCGGGTCGTAGAGCGGATCATCCGGCTGGAGCGGGATGTAGATCGTGCCGTTATTGCCCTTCTTCACCAGATCGAGGCCGTGATCGAAGAACTGGCCGAACAGCGTGAACCAGGAGTTGTAAGGCGCCGACAGGCCTTCGTCGGGCGAGACGTTCGGGATCACCACGCTCTCGCCGTTCATGACCACGCCGTGCTTGTCCAGCACCACGTCGAGCGCGGCCTGCGCGGTGGTGACCGCCGCGGTCGCGGTGCCGCTCGCGGTGACGGCCGTCGCCAGGGCCTGGTTCGCCGCGTCCTTCAGCACGCCGGCATTCGTCGCCGCGAGCGTGGCGGCGGCCGACGCGGTCTGGGAGGCGTCAGCGATCGCCTTTAGGGCGGTCTCGGCGTTCGTGACGGTGGTCAACAGATCCTTTGCGTCATCCACCGCCTTCGTCGCAGCCTCGATCTCCGCCGCCGGAGCAGCGTCCGCATCCAGATCGTCAAGGGCGGCCTGCGCGTCGCTCAGCGCTTCCTCGGCGAGAGTGATCTCCGCAAGGGCTGCGGTATGCGCGGCCGTATCCGTCTGCGCCTTCTGGCCCGCGGCGGTCGCGGCGGAAGCGGCGGCTTGCGCGGTTGCCGTGGCCTCCTGCAGCGCCTTGTTGAGCGCCGTGACCTCGGCACTGGCCGGCTTCGCGGTCGCATCGGCCGCGTTGAGCGCGACCTTCGCGGCCCGGATCTCGACGAGGGCTGCATTCAGGGCCGCGCCCGAGAGGCCGCCATAGGTCAGCGCCGCGTAGATGGCGGCCGGATTGTTGAGGGTCTGATCGACGATGAGATTCGAGATGATGCGCGGATCGGCATCCACCACCGTGCCGCCGTCGAGCCCCATGGATTGCGGCGTGGGCGTGCCCATCGCGCCGTAATTCCCGTCCGTGAAGACGACTTGCCCCGGGGAGCCGGCGCCGAAGACGATGCTGTCGTCGGATTCGTTGCGGTAGACCGGATCGGTGATGCGCGGGAACGGGTTGTCGGCCGCACCCCACTGGTCGCGGCCGGTCACGAGGTTGTTGTAGCTGCCATCCACCGTGCGCAGGCCGTAGGGCGAGAGCGTGCTCGGAACCGCGAGTGGCACGGTCGTGTCCGCCGTGAGGTTCCCGTTGGCGTCGAGCCGGATCTGCGTGAGCGGCGTTCCCGCCGAATGCGCTTCCGCGATCTTGATCTGCTTCAGGATGAACTCGAGATCATGCTTGACGATGGCAACCATAACGCCCTCCCACGGCTCTAGAACCGCACATCATGGCGCGCACGCAGCCTCCGCCTCACAAGCAGATGCGGCCCGCAAACCCGACGTGAATTGAAAATCATTCGGCCAATCGGCCGCTTTTATTTGCTAATGAAATTTTAATGCTCTGTACATCATCTCTTTGTACGTAAAACACCTGCACTAGAACTATCTAGATCCAGAGAACTAGTACGGTCCTGGGCCGCGCGTCCGCAGCAGCGCTGCCGGCCTCCGCGCCACCAAGGCGCCTGGATGACGCGGCCGGGCGCCGATCGCCGCATGGGCGGGCGGGTGATGGCGCGAGATTCGCACAGGCGTCCCGAGCCAAGGCTCGGCCGCAGCCGGGTGCCCGGGATCAGATGCGGAAGGCGGGCCGAATCGGTCTCACGCGCGCGATCGCGGCGGCCCGGACGATCCCCTCACGGGCATGCGGCCGGGGCCTGATCCGTCGCGTGGGGGGCGCCAACCTTGGGCTACGGGCGGGCCTGATCCGAACGGTCGCCGCCGGTGAGCACGCTCCGGATCGCCGCGAGGAGTTCGCCCTCGAACAGCAGGGCGGAGCCGTAATGGTACTCCGCGTCGAAGGCGCGGCGGGAATTCATGGAGAGCGACGCGCTCTGCATGGCGACGAGGTGCCCGCCCGCATCGAACAGGCCGGAGCCGGAGCCGCCATAGCCGTCATTGCAATCGTGCCGCGCACGGCGGATCGCGTCCTCGCTCGGCGGGTCGATCTGCCGGATCGCGCAGGATTCGAGGCTGCTCGGACCGCGATAATTCTCGTGGCCGGCCGGCGACACCATCGTGACCGGCAGATCGATCGACCCGACCGCGAGCTGCGGCGGTTGCGGGATCGGCTGGGGCGCGCCGGTCTCGACCGCCTGCGCGAGGCGCAGGATCGCCCAATCGTCGGTGATGTGGAGGGCGCGCGCGCCCGGCTTCGTGCCGAGCCGCAGGGACTCGGCCACGAAATCATAGTTGCGCCCCCCGATCTGGAAGTAGCAATCCGAGACGGAGCGCGTGGTCTCGAGCCTTCGGTCGCGGAAATTGTGGGCGTTGAGGACGACGAGATCCGGCGCGCCGATGAGCCAGGCGGCGGCCGCCTTCTGCGGCACGCCGTCGGCGCGGCGGCAGAACAGGATCCCGGCCCCCGGAAACTGCGCGTGATCGGCGCCGGTGAGCGCTCGCCGCGCGTCCCGCGGGTAGAGGGCGGCCTGCCGCCCGGGATCCCGGGCCGCGGCCGGCATGGCCTGAAGGGCCGCCGCGAGGGCGAGGAGCCCCAGCGCGCGCCGCCGGCCGAGACCCGCCCGGCCTGTCGCTCGCGCCCCGCGCCCTGCCCCCATCGGCCTGCCTCCCGTGGCCGGCGGTCACCCCCGGACCGACCCCTCGTCGCCATCATGGTGACGCTGCGCGCGGCCCGGTCAAGCGTCGAAGTTGTCTCTGCCAAAGCATCGCGGAGGTTTTGCCGAATATACCCGGAAAGAAATGTCGAACCTTCTAAAGACAGGCCCGTGCTCATGAGCCTAGAAATATCAGCAGCAGGGACAGTAATAAGTCAATCATAAGATAAGTTTCACAGTAGAATTTCTTATGATTGGTCGCATGATCCGATCATCGACTTGGGTCTGTCCTTAAGCCGGCATCGCGAAGGTCCCGCGAGACTGCGACGTCGAGAGACGGGACGACAAGGCTAGGAGACGCAGAATGAGCAGGTTTCTGAACTCGGTGTCGGTGCTCGCCGTGATGGCTTTGGCACCGATCGGGATGGCCGGGATGGCCCAGGCGAACGACAAGCTCGTCGACATGGCCAAGAGCGACGACAACTGGGTCATGCCCGGAAAGAACTACGATTCCAACAATTTCAGCGATCTCACCCAGATCAACAAGGACAACGTCAAGAACCTCAAATCGGCCTGGAGCTTCTCCACCGGCCTGCTCAATGGTCACGAGGGTGCGCCGCTCGTCGTCAACGGGAAGATGTACGTCCACACCTCGTTCCCGAACAACACCTTCGCGCTCGACCTCAACGATCCGGGCACGATCCTCTGGCAGGACAAGCCCAAGCAGAATCCGGCCGCCCGCGCGGTCGCCTGCTGTGACCTCGTCAATCGCGGCCTCGCCTATTGGCCCGGCGACGGCAAGACTCCGTCGTTGATCCTCAAGACGCAGCTCGACGGCAACGTCGCGGCCCTGAACGCCGAGACCGGCGAGACGGTGTGGAAGGTCGAGAATTCCGACATCAAGGTCGGCTCGACCCTCACGATCGCGCCCTACGTGGTGAAGGACAAGGTGATCATCGGCTCGTCCGGCGCCGAGCTCGGCGTGCGCGGCTATCTCACCGCCTACGACGTGCGCACCGGCGAGCAGAAGTGGCGCGCCTACGCGACCGGCCCGGACAAGGACCTGCTTCTGGCCGACGACTTCAACATCAAGAACGCGCATTACGGCCAGAAGGGCCTCGGCACGGCCACCTGGGAGGGCGACGCCTGGAAGATCGGCGGCGGCACCAACTGGGGCTGGTACGCCTACGACCCGGGCACGAACATGATCTATTTCGGCACCGGAAACCCGGCGCCCTGGAACGAGACCATGCGCCCGGGCGACAACAAGTGGACGATGACGATCTTCGGCCGCGACGTCGACACCGGTGAGGCGAAGTTCGGCTATCAGAAGACGCCCCATGACGAGTGGGATTACGCCGGCGTCAACGTGATGATGCTGTCCGAGCAGAAGGACAAGGATGGCAAGATGCGCAAGCTTCTGACCCATCCGGATCGCAACGGCATCGTCTACACGCTCGACCGCACCGACGGCTCGCTGGTCTCGGCCAACAAGATCGACGACACCGTCAACGTCTTCAAGTCGGTCGACCTGAAGACCGGCCAGCCGGTGCGCGACCCCGAATACGGCACCCGCATGGACCACCTCGCCAAGGACATCTGCCCCTCGGCGATGGGCTACCACAATCAGGGCCACGATTCCTACGATCCGAAGCGGCAGGCCTTCTTCATGGGCATCAACCACATCTGCATGGATTGGGAACCCTTCATGCTGCCCTACCGGGCGGGTCAGTTCTTCGTGGGCGCCACGCTGAACATGTATCCGGGTCCGAAGGGGGACCGGCAGAACTACGAGGGACTTGGCCAGATCAAGAGCTACAACGCGATCACCGGCAAGTTCAACTGGGAGAAGATGGAGCGCTTCGCCGTCTGGGGCGGCACGACGGCGACCGCCGGAAGCCTGGTGCTCTACGGAACCCTCGACGGCTACATCAAGGCGCGCGATTCCGACAACGGCGACCTGCTCTGGAAGTACAAGCTGCCCTCGGGCGCCATCGGCTACCCGATGACCTACAGCCACAAGGGCACGCAATACGTCGCGATCTATTACGGCGTCGGCGGCTGGCCGGGCGTCGGCCTCGTCTTCGACCTGCAGGACCCGACCGCCGGGCTCGGCGCGGTCGGCGCCTTCAAGAAGCTGGCCAACTACACCCAGATGGGCGGCGGTGTGATGGTGTTCTCGCTCGACGGCAAGGGCCCCTACGACGATCCGAATGTCGGCGAGTACGAGCAGCGCGCCGCAAAATAATCCGGCAACCTCCCCGGATCGAGCCAAGCCGATCCGGGGACCTCACCTGACGGATTCCGGACGGATCGCGGGCCTGCCCCGGGATCCGTCCGGAGGCCGGAGCATCGCGCGCGACGCCGTCCTGGGAACGCCCTGATCGAGCCGCCGCGCGAACGAGAAACGCCAGAGGAAACGGACAACAGACCCATGTCGCGCGTCACCGGACGATCCCGCGCGGCCGCGCCCGCGGCCTGCCTCATCGCCCTCGCCTGGCTCGGCGCCCCCGCTTGGCTCGGCGCCCCTGCCTCGGCGCAGGAGCCGCGCCCGCCGGCGAGCGAGCCCGCCCGGGCCGAGGGGAAGGCCGATCCCGGCACCCTGCGCATCTGCGCCGCCGAGAGCCAGCCGCCTCTCTCGATGAAGGATGGCTCGGGGCTTGAGAACCGCATCGCGGCGGCCGTCGCGGAGGCGATGGGGCGCAAGCCCGTCTTCGTCTGGTCGTCCAAGCCCGCGATCTATCTCGTCCGCGACGGGCTCGACAAGAAGCTCTGCGACGTCGTCGTCGGCCTCGACAGCGATGATCCGCGGGTGCTCGTCACGAAGCCCTATTACCGCAGCGGCTACGTCTTCCTCACCCGCGCCGACCGCGACCTCGACGTGAAGTCCTGGGCCGATCCGCGCCTGAAGGAGGTCGGCCACATGGTGGTGGGTTTCGGCACCCCCGCCGAGGCGATGCTCAAGGATATCGGCCGCTACGAGGAGGACATGGCCTACCTCTACTCGCTGGTGAATTTCCGCGCGCCGCGCAACCAGTACACCCAGATCGATCCGGCCCGGATGGTGGGCGAGGTGGCGACCGGCAAGGCCGATGTCGGCGTCGCCTTCGCGCCCGACATCGCCCGCTACGTGCGGGACGCCGCGACGCCCCTGCGCATGAATCCGGTACCGGACGACACCGTGCGCAGCGACGGCCAGCGCATGGCCCAGAGCTTCGACCAATCGATGGGGGTGCGCCGCGGCGACGAGGATCTCCGCCGCGAACTCGACGCCGCCCTGGTGAAGGCGAAGCCGCAGATCGCCGCGATCCTGAAGCAGGAGGGCGTGCCGCTCGCCCGCGCCTCCAACTGAGCGCGCCGATCCACGGCGCCCGCCTTCCCTCTCAGAGCCGATCCAAGCATGAACAGACAGACAAAACGCCTCGCGGCCATCCTGGGGCTCGCGCTGGCCTCGGCCTGTGTCACCGCCCTGGCCCAGCCGGCCGCCGGCCCTCAATCCGGAACCGTCTTCCGCAACACCGTGACGGGCGAGGTGCTCGATACCGCCGAGGGCAAGGCGGGCGGGCGCGACACGCCCGGCGTCAAGGCCTTCTTCGAATCCGGCAAGAACCTCTACATCGACGACAAGTCATGCCTGCGCAACGGCGAGAGCCTGTTCGCGACCTCCTGCTCGGGCTGCCACGGTCACCTTGCCGAGGGCAAGCTCGGGCCGGGCCTCAACGACAATTACTGGACCTATCCGGCCAATACCGAGGATACGGGCCTGTTCTCCACGATCTTCGGCGGCGCCAACGGCATGATGGGCCCGCATAACGAGAATCTCACGCCCGACGAGATGCTGCAGGTCATCGCCTGGATCCGCCACCTTTATACGGGTCCGGCCCAGGATGCGGTCTGGCTCAATGCCGAGCAGAAGAAGGCCTACAAGCCCTTCAAGGAAGGAGAGACCTTCCCCCAGGACGTCAAGGGCCAGTGCAAGCCGCTGGAGAACTGATCCGGGGGGAAGTCGCGCCGCGCGAGATCATCGTGACGGCGCAACGCGGCGAAGCGCGTCGCAAGAACGGAGGAAACACCATGCGGACACTCACCTACGCGGCCGTCCTGGCGGCCGGCGCCCTCCTGGCCATCCCGGCGCTGGCCTATGACGGCACCAAGTGCAAGGCGGCCGGCGTGTGCTGGGAGCCCAAGCCCGGCTTCCCCGACAAGATCGCGGGCACGAAATACGACCCCAAGCACGACCCCAAGGAACTGAACAAGCAGGCGGATTCCATCAAGGCGATGGAGGAGCGCAACCGGAAGCGCATCGAGGCTGCAAAAAAGACCGGCAAGTTCGAGTACGACGTCAGCAAGATCGCGGCGAACTGATCGCCTCGGCGCGTGCACGGCGGATCCCGGGGCCCGTCCCGGGATCCGCTCCGCCCATCCCCTCGACAAGCCAAGTGATCGCGGGCCCCAGCGCATGAACGACATCCGCCGCGACGACGCGATGCTCACGGACTGGCGCGAGGCGGCGGGCTGCTTCGAGCGGGCGGTGGGGAGCGCGGTCCTGGGCCAGGAGCGCGCGATCCGGCTCGTCACCATCGCGATCTTCGCCCGCGGCCACGTCCTGCTCGAAGGCGATGTCGGCGTCGGCAAGACCACCCTCCTGCGGGCGGTCGCGCGCGCGATGGGGGGCGCCTACGAGCGCGTCGAGGGCACCGTCGACATGATGCCCTCCGACCTCGTCTACCACACCTATCTGGCCGATGACGGGCGCCCCCGGGTCGAGCCGGGCCCGGTCCTGCGGGCATCCGAAGACCTGGCGATCTTCTTCTTCAACGAGATCAACCGGGCCCGGCCGCAGGTGCATGCCCTTCTGCTGCGCCTGATGGCCGAGCGCAGCCTTTCGGCCTTCAACCGCGAGTACCGGTTCCCGAACCTGCAGGTCTTCGCCGACCGCAACCGCGTCGAGCGCGAGGAGACCTTCGAGCTTCCCGCCGCCGCCCGGGACCGCTTCCTGATGGAGATCGGCCTCGAGGCGCCGCGGGATGCCGCGACCCGCCGGACGCTGGTCTTCGATCCGCGCTTCCACGACACCGACGCGCTGATCGCCGAGATCGCGCCCGCCATCCTCGATCAGGCGGCGATCCAGGGCATCGCGGCGGCGATCCAGCACGGGATCAGCGCGAGCCCGGCGATCGAGACCTACGTGGTCGCCCTCTGGGAGGCGCTGGTGCGCCCCGCCGCCGCCGGCATCCGCCTGCCCGGCATCGACGACATGGAGGGCCTGGTTCAGGGGGGCGCCTCGCCGCGCGGGATCGCCTTCCTGGTGCGCGCCGCGCGGGTGCGCGCGTGGCTCGAGGGCCGGCACTGGCTGGTGCCGGAGGACATCCGGGCGATCTTCCCCGAGGTGATGGCCCACCGGGTCTTCCTGGAGCCGATCCACGAATTGCGCCGGGCCGAGATCGTGCCCGATCTCTGCCGCGCGGTCTTCGACACGGTGCCGGCCCCATGAGCGGCGACATCCTCTACCTGCCGCGCTGGCGGGCCCGGGGTTCGGCGGTCGGCGCCCATCGCGGGCGGGACGCCGGCGGCCTCGGCACGTTCAAGGATCAGGTGCCGTTCTGGCGCCTGCCCGACGCTCGGCGCATCGACGTGCGCGCGAGCTTGCGCGACCCCTTCGAGGGCATCGTCGTCCGGCGCTTCGAGAGCCGCACCGCATTGGAGGTCTGGGCGCTCGTCGACCTCTCGGCCTCGATGCGCTTCCGGGGCGAGGCCGACCGGATGGTCCTGGTGGGGGATCTGTGCGCGGGGCTCGCCGCGTCGGCGACCCGCATCGGCGATCGCTTCGGCCTCCTCGCCTGCGATGCCGACATCCGCGAGGATCTCTCCCTGCCGGCGACGCGCCGGCGCAACGAGGCCCGCGCGGCGGCGGCGCGGATCGCCAGCGCCGAGCCCGCGGGCCGGAGCGCCGCCGGGCTGATCGCCGCCGCCCGCCGCATCGCGGGCCGGCCGAAGCTCGTCTTCCTGGTCTCCGATTTCCGCTGGCCGGAGGCCCTCCTCGACGCGGTCTTAGCCGCCCTCGCCTTCCACGACGTCGTGCCCGTCGTGGTCGCGGATTCGGCCGAGGAGGCGGGCCTGCCCTCCTGGGGCCTCCTCGAGATCGAGGATCTCGAAGGGGCGGGCCGCCGCGCGGTGCTGATGCGGCCGGCCCTGCGCCGCCGCTGGCTGGAGCGCGAGGCGCAGCGCCTGGCGCGGCTCGGGCGCCTGGTTCGCCGCCAGGGCCGGGCGCCCTTCCGGCTCGCGGACCGCTTCGATCCCGAGGCGCTGAGCCGCCACCTCCTCGGGAGCTGAGGCGGATGCGCCGCCTCTGGCTCCTCCTCGCCCTGCTGGCCGCGACCCCGGCTGCCGCCCAGGTTCACGCTATCGAGGTGCGCACGCCGCGCCCCTTCGGCTACTTCCTCGGCGACCTCGTCCAGGCGACCGTCGAGATCGAGGCGGAGGACGGCTTCGTTCTCCAATCGGCCTCCCTGCCGAGGCCCGGCCCGCTGACCTACTGGCTCGACCTGCGCGCCGTCGAGACCGAGACGGCGGGACCGCGCCAGCGCCTGCGGCTGACCTACCAGACCTTCTATGCCGCCCTCGACGCGCGCAGCCTCGAAGTCCCGGGCTTCCCCGTGACGCTCGTGCGCGACGACGGACGCGGCGCGACGAGCGCCCCGGTTCAGGTCCCGGCCTGGAGCTTCGGCGTCTCGCCCCTGCGCGAGGTCCAGCCGCCCCGGCGCGACGACCCCGCCGATTACCTGCGCCCCGATGGCTCCGCGCCCCGGCTCGATCCCGCCCCGGCCCGGAACGCCGCGCTCGGTCTCGCCGTCCTCGCCCTCGCGTCTCTGCTCTGGCTCGCGCTCGATCGCGCCTGGTGGCCCTTCCGCCAGCGCCGGACCCGCGCCTTCGCCCTGGCCCAGCGCCAGCTCGCGGCCCTCGCACGCGGCCCGGAGGGCGAGGCGGTTTATCGCGACGGATTGCTGGCGCTGCACCGGGGCGTCGACCAGATGGATGGGCGCCGGGTGCTTGCCGACGACCTTCCGGGCTTCCTCGCGCGTCATCCCGCCTTCCGCCCGCATGGGCCCGAGCTCGCGCGGTTCTTCGCGGCCTCCCGCCTCGCCTTCTTCGGGGGCGGCGTCGCGGCGGCGCGCGCGCAATGGCCCCTGGCACGGGCGGCCGCGACCGCGCGCGGCCTCGCGGCGGCCGAGCGCGAGGCCGCATCGTGACGCGCCTGTCCGTCCTGTCCGAAGCCTCCCGGCTCGGCGCGGAGCAGCCGCTCCTGCTCTGGCTCCTGCCCCTCGCGCTCCTGCCCCTCTGGCTCTCGCCCCGACGCGCGACGCCGCTGCCGAGCCTCGGCGCCGTCCCCTCCGACACTCTCTCGCGGGGGATCGGGCTTGTTCTGCGCGGCGCGGGCTGCCTCGCCGTCGGGGCCCTCGTCCTGGCGCTGGCCGGGCCCTATCGCAGCGGCGCCCGCGTCACCCGCACGGGGATCGGCGCCGAGGTCTCGATGCTGATCGACCGCTCGGGCAGCATGAACGAGACCTTCGCGGGCCGGCAGCCCTCGGGGGCGGAGGAATCGAAGGCCGCGGCCTCGCGCCGGATCCTCGGGGATTTCGTGGGCAGCCGCGCCCACGATCTCTTCGCCGTAACCGCCTTCTCGACCGCCCCGATGCTCGTTCTGCCGATGACCGACCGCCACGCGGCGGTGCGCGCCGCGATCCAGGCCATCGACCGGCCCGGCCTCGATTACACCAACGTGGCCCGCGGCCTCGGGATGGCGCTGGCGCAGTTCGGATCGGGCCGCCCCGACGCCTCCCGGGTTCTGCTCCTCGTCTCCGACGGGGCGGCCGTGATCGACCCGCGGGTGCAGGACGGCCTGCGCGCCGCCTTCGCGCGCATCCGCCCGAACCTGTACTGGCTGTTCCTGCGCACCAAGGGCTCCCCGGGCATCGCCGACAAGCCCACCGGCGAGGACACGCCGCAGGCCGCGCCCGAGCGCCACCTCGACCTGTTCTTCCGCAGCCTCGCGGTGCCCTACCGCGCCTTCGAGGCCGAGGGACCCGAGGCGGTCGCCGCGGCGATCCGTCAGATCGAGGGCCTGGAGCGGGACCCGATCCCCTACGTCGAGACGCGGCCGCGGCGCGATCTGGCGGGGTTCGCCTACGCCCTCGCGGCCCTCGGCCTCGCGATCCTGGTGGCCGCCAAGCTCATCGCGGTCGATCTGCGCCGCTCCGGCGCGCCCCGCATCCGTGCCGCCGCGCCGGTACCGCCCCGGACGATCGCCGCATGAGCGCGCAAGCCATGCTGCCGGATCGTCGCGCCGCCTGGGGGCGGGCGCGCCCGCGCCTCCTCCTCGCCCTGCCCGTCCTCCTGCTCGCGGGGGCCGCCGCTTGCGGACTCTCGGCCTGGCGCGGCGCGCGGGCGAATGCAGGAATCGCCGCCCTCGACGCCGGCCGGGACATCCCCATCACGGCGGAGGCGCCGGCGCCCCTGCGGCTCGCGCGCGTGATGGCGCTGACCCGGCGCGGCCAGACCGAGGAGGCGGAGGGACTGATCGAGACCCTGGAGACAGGGCCCGAGACGCAACTCGGAGCCCGGGCGCGCTACGCCCTCGCCAATACGCGCCTGCGCCGGGCCTTCGCGCATCTCGCGCGCAACGAACTCGACCCCGCCGGGCCGCTGATCACCCTGGCGCGCCAGGATTACCGGCGGGCCCTGCAGGCATGGCCGGATTTCTGGGACGCCAAGTTCAATCTCGATGTGGCCTCGCGCCTCCTGCGCGACTTCCCCGAATTCGATCGCAAGAGCGGCGACGAGCTGAAGGCCGAGCCGAAGAAGATCTGGACCGACATCCCCGGCCAGCCGCGGGGGGCGCCATGATTCCGGGGCTCCCCCTCGGACGAAACCTGCGGTCGCGCCGCTTCCAGGCGTCGGCCTTGGCGCTCGTCCTCGTCCTGGCGACCTTCGCCCTGCCCCGGCTGCCGCTGACCCGCGACGGCGTCGCGGTGCTGGCGGTCGTCGACATCACCGGCAGCATGAATGTGCGCGATTATACCGGTCCGGACGGGCGGCCCGAGAGCCGGCTCGAGACCGCCAAGGCGGCGCTCCGCAGCCTCGTAGCCGGCCTGCCCTGCGGCTCCCGCGTCGCCCTGGGCCTGTTCACGGAGCGGCGCCCCTTCCTGCTCTTCGCACCGATCGAGGTCTGCGCCGACTTCGCGCCCCTCGACGGCGCCATCGCGGCCCTCGATTGGCGGATGGCCTGGGAGGCGGACAGCCGCGTCTCGGCCGGGCTTTACCGGGCCATCGACCTCGCGGCCGAGATCGACACCGATCTTCTCTTCATCACCGATGGTCAGGAGGCCCCGCCCCTGCCGCGCGGGGAGATTCCGGCCTTCGAGGGACGCCTGGGGGCGGTGCGCGGGCTCGTGGTCGGCACGGGCGGCTACGCCCTCGCGCCGATTCCCCGCTTCAACGATCGCGGCCGCGAGACCGGCTTCTACGCCGAATCGGACGTGCAGCAGGAGAACCGCTTCGGCGCGCCGCCCGCCGATGCCGAGTCCCGCGAGGGCTACAACCCGCGCAACGCCCCCTTCGGCGCCGCGGCGGCCCGGGGCAGCGAACATCTCTCCTCCGTGCGCGAGACCTATCTCAAGGCCCTCGCCGAGCGCACCGGCCTCGCCTACGCGCATCTCGATGGGCCGGGTTCGCTCGCCGCCCCCTTGCGCGCGGCGGCGACGCCCCGCCCCCTTCCGGGCAGCCTCGACCCGCGGCCGATCCTCGGCGGGGCCGCCCTCCTCCTCGTGCTCGTGGTCTACGCCGCCGGCCCTCTCGGGGCGCTCCGCGCGCGCCCGTCCCTCACCCCCAGAAAGGCCTGACCCCGCGATGCGGCCGACTCTTCCGACGCTTCTCCTCGCGCTTGCGGCCACCGCGGCGCTCGCCCACGGCCCGACTCCCCAGAAGATCGACCAGTCGATCACCATCGCGGCGAGCCCGGAGGCGGTCTGGGACATGCTCGGGCCGTTCGACCGGATCGCGGATTGGCACCCGGACGTGGCGCGCAGCGAGGGCTCCGGCGGCAACCAGGAGGGCGCGACCCGCCGCGTCACCCTCAGGGCCGGCGGCACGCTCGCCGAGGGACTCGACGAATGGAAGCCGGAGGCGCGCACCTATTCCTACCGGATGTCCGACCCCGACCTGACGGCGCTCCCGGTCTCGTCCTACTCGGCGACGATCACGGTGACGCCGGAGGGCGGGGGCGCCAAGGTCGCCTGGATCGGGCGGTTCTATCGGGGCGACACCGGCAACGAGCCGGCCGAGGCCCTGAGCGACGAGGCCGGCAAGGCCGCGATGAACCGCTACTTCGCCGACGGGCTGAGGGGCCTCAAGGCCAAGGTCGAGGGGGTGGCAACCCGGTGAGCGCCGTCCCGGCCCTGTGGTCGAAGCTAGAGGCGCCGCGGCGGCCGGGTCGCTCCGCGAGTCCTCGATCCTGGCGTCCCGCCGCGCCGGCCGGGCTCGCGCTCCTGTGGCTGACGGGCGGCGCTGCCCTGTCGCAGCAGGGCGGCCCCGCCGTCTACGTGGCCAGCCAGGAGGCCGGAACGGTGGCGCGGGTCGATCCCGGTGCCTCGGCCGCCGGGCCGGCCCTGTTCGTCGGGCCGGGTCCCGCCGGGCTCGCGGCCGGCCCGGACGGCACGCTCTACCTGACCCATCCCGACCACGGCACCGTCACGGCCGTCGAGGCCCGGACCGGGCGGGTGCTGCGGCGGCTGCGCGTTCGCGGCCAGCCCTTCGGCATTGCGGTCTCGCCCGACGGGACTGAGCTCTTCGTCGGCGATTGGCAGGCCGGCACCGTCAGCCGCCTCGCGGCCGAGAGCGGCCTCGTCGAGGCCATCGTGGGAATCGGCCGCGAGCCGGCAGCCCTCGTCCTCGACCGGGCCGGTCGCCTGTTCGTGGCCGAGCGCGGGAGCGACGCCGTCGGCGTCCTCGATGCCCGCACCCTGACGCGGCGCGCGAGCGTGCCGGTCGGCTGGGCGCCCTTCGCCCTCGCGCTCAGCCCGGCCCAGGACCGGCTCTACGTCGCCAATGTGCGCAGCAACGATCTCACGGTCATCGACACGAGCAGCCTGAAGCCGCTGGCGACCGTGCCCTCCGGCCGCAGCCCCTACGGCGTCGCTGCGAGCCCGGACGGCCGCCTGCTCCTCGTCTCGAACCAGGAATCGGGCAGCGTCTCGGTGCTCGATGCGGGTGACCTGACCCTCCGGGAGCGCATCGGCGTCGGACGCTACCCCGAGGGCATCGCGGTGGCGGGAGCCCACGCCTACGTGGCGAACTGGTTCTCGGCGGATGTCTCGGTGATCGACCTCGCCACCTTGCGCGAGACCGCTCGCCTGCCCGTCGCCGAGGGCCCACGCGCCATCGTGGCGATCCCGGCGGAGATGCCGCCGTGATGCTCGGATTCGAATCCAAGGCCAAGCTGATCCGCCCCGGCATGGGCGTCCTCGTTCTCGCGCGATTCCTGATCCTCGCGGCGGTGTTGGGCGCCTGCGATTCCGGCGGGGAGGCGGAGCGCCAGGAGGGCGCCCTCGTGGCCACCACTGGCCGGGCCGGCCCGGAGGGCGGGGACGCGGCGGATTGGCTGGCGCCGACCGACGGCACCGACCCGGCGGTCTGGCTGGCGCGCCGGGAGGCCGGCGGATCGGTGCCGGCACAGGATGCCCGCATCGCGGTGCTGGTCCAGGCCTTCGCGCGGGCACGCGGCCGCTTCGTCGAGGACCCGCGCATGATCGCCAACCGCACGGCGCAACTCGGCACCATGCTTGCGGAAGCGGGCCAACCCGAGGATTACGCCAGGCTCATCACCGGCTTGTCGGCGGTTGCGGCCGCGGCGGGTGAGCGCAAGCAACTCTACGGCGAGATGTGCCAGCACTACGCCAATACCCGCCGGGCCGGCGCCGACCGGGACACCGCCCTCGCCCGGCTGACCGAGCGCTACGGCGCCCAGGATGCGCGCTGATGCCGGCCGCTCGGCTCCTCCGCAGGTCGGCCCCATGACCGGGGTGCTCATCGTGGACGACCATCCGGTCGTGCTGCGCGGCTTCCGCTGCATGGTGGAGGATGCGGGCGTCGAGATGATCTTCGAGGCCACCGACCTCGTGGCGGGCTACCGCACCTTTCACCGCATCCGGCCGCAGGTTTCGGTGGTGGATCTCACCTTCCGGGGCAGCGGGCTCTCCGGCCTCACGCTGATCCGCCGCATGCGCGCCCTCGAGCCGAAGGCGCGCATCCTCGCGCTCAGCATGCACCAGGATCCCGTCATCGTGGCGCGGGCGCTGCAGAGCGGCGCCATGGGGTACGCCCTCAAGGACATGCCGGCGGACGCCTTCGTCGAGGCATTCCGGACCGTTCGGGCGGGGCAATGCTACCTGCCCCACGCCCTTGCGACCGATGTGGCGCTCCTGAGCGCCCGCCCGCGCGAGGCGCCGCTCGCCGAATTCAGCACCCGCGAGCTCCAGATCCTGGCGCTGCTGCGGGAGGGCAAGACCTATGAGGGCATCGCCGACACGCTCGCCATCGGCTACCGGACCGTGGTCGGCGCCTGCGCGGCGATGCGGCGCAAGCTCGGCGTCAGCTCCCTGGCCGAACTGATCGGCGTCGCCATCGCGCAGGACGATTTGCGCTCCTGAGCGCGGCTTGCTCAGGAATTGTAGGTGATGAGGGCGGCGACCAGCGCACCCTGCTCGCGGACCAAGGTCTGCGCCTCGGCCTCGGTCGTGGTCGCCCCGCTGAGGCTGGAGCGCGGGATCTCGTAGACGTGATAGCTCGCGGATTCGCTCTGCGCACCCACGTGGCCGAAGCCCCGCGACGCGCGCCCCGACTGGCGGTCGAACAGGCAGACCGCGTCGGCGGGCGACACCACATCCCCGGCCGAGCCGAACCGAGCCGTGTCGCCGTAGACGCGGCCCGTACCCCTGTCGATGACGATGAAACGAGCCATGCCGATCCTTTTTCCGATATCCCCGGGTGCGGACGTGGTGCGAATTGCCCTCCGAGGCAAGAAATCGAGCGGCATGAGACCCCGTCGGCGCCGGTGTCTGGCGCATGGCTCGTGGTCCCGAGACGGGCAGGATTGCGTTCGGGGCGGAGGCGCACGCCCTGAGGACGGACCGGCTCGCGCTCTCTCATCGTGGGGAAGGATATCGATCCTGCCGGCCGAGAGCCGCCTCGGCGGCACCTGGCCTCGGGGCCGTTGCCGACCGACGCGGCCTCCGCGTCGCCGGTGCTGACCAGCCCCCGAGGTCTGGCCGTGGCGAGCGCGCGGCATCCGCCCATTGGACTGTCTTAAGCCCCATGAGCAACCGTGCCGGGCGTGTCCGGTGGGGCGCGTCAGGCCGTCGGCGTGAGATCGTCGGCAGACCACGTCTCGCGGACATTGCCGATATCGACCTCATAGGCTTCGCCGAGATTCCAGACGCCCACGACGGCGCCGACACGCCCGTCGGGAAGGCGGACCAGATCGAGAAGCGCGAACGGAGAGAGATGCATGGCAATGTCCTCTCCCCCCTCAATGGCTGTGAATGCCGATTCGCTCCGTGTCGCGGATCGCACCAAGCGCACGGGCTCGCCGGCGATTTGGCGCGCTGGAGAAATCTGAACGCCAGCCTGCTGCCAGCCTCAGCGCCGATTCAAACGGTCAAGCTTAGGTCTTCGAGAGATCCTGCGCTCGACGCCGCTTCCAGGCCAATGCGCATCTCCACGGCACCGCGATCCGATGCTCGACGTCATCCCCCATCCGATGCCTGAGGCGGCCGAGACCCCGCTCCGCGAGAGTCTTGATCGGGCCGCGATCCGGGGTGTCCTGCGCAGCTTGATGCCGGCTCTCGACGGGGCCTTCGGCCTGGATCGTTGCGAACCCTTCCCGCACGCGATCGACGGACTCGTCGCCGCGCTCCATGCCGGTCCGCTCGGTCCGGCACCGGAGCGACGGGCGGCCTTGAAGCGGGCGAATGCGCTCCGGCGGCTGCGCGCGGAGCGGCTGGCGTGAGACGGGGCGGGGATGGCGCATCCGCGCCGCCCGCCCGAGCCGGAAGGGCCGGGCGGCGTTAGGCTTCGCCGGTCATCCGCGCCGCGTCGTGCTTGCGTTCGAGGGCTTGCTTCAGGAGGATCAGCACCTCATCCCACGTGAACGGCTCGGTGAGCCCGCCGGTGCAGGCGCTCGCTCCATTCGCCGCATCGACGAGCCTGTGCGTGGTCCCGTCGTAGCGGCGCGGGAAGTTCTGCAAGCGATGCCCGCTCGGGTACTCGGTCTGGTAATCCGGCCTCTCGCCGACGACGCTGAAACGGACGCGTCGGTCGTCCCGGTTCCGGATCCATTCCATGTTGAGGAGCACGTCGCGGACATAATCCGCATCGGCGACGACGTCGTGCGGCAGGACGGGAATCGCATCGCTCACGGCAGGCACCGGCAGGGAGGCATGGGACGGCAGGCATGGGACGGCGTGTCCCTCCAGGATCTGGGGATCGCGCGGCGGCGCGTCCATGACTCCGACGAGCTATTCGGGCGCTCCGGAGCGCTGATTCGGCAGGATCATCCGCAATCGCCGGTCCGCCTCCGCGCGGGCGCGCGATGCCCGGCGCGGCGGGCATCGCGGACAGGGACTTGGGGCGGCGGGTCGGATCAGCCTGCGGCGGCGCGTTCAAGCCCGGCAATGTCGAGCTTGACCATCGTCTGCATCGCCGCGAAGGCGCGGCTCGCGACGGCCGGATCGGGATCGGCCAGGAGGCGCGGCAGGATCTCGGGCACGATCTGCCAGGGTACGCCCCAGCGGTCGCGCAGCCAGCCGCACATGATCTCCGCCCCGCCATCCGCCGTCAGGGCCGCCCACAACCGATCGACCTCCGCCTGATCGGCGCAGGAGACCGAGATCGACGCGGCCGTGCCGTAATCGGCCGGCCTGCCGCCGTTGAGGGCCTGGTAGCTCTGGCCGCCGAGGGTGAAGGTGACCAGGATCGCGTGGCCCGGATTACCCCCCGGCCAGGGGCCCGGCGCGTGCAGGACCTGATCGATCTGCGATCCCGGAATGAGGGAGACGTAGAAGCGGGCGGCCGCCTCGATATCCTGTCCGAACCAGAGGCAGGTGCTGACCTTCGACATGCGTGCAGTTCCTGATTTGCGTGATGGATCGGGAGGTTCGGAGGGCGCCTCGCCTGCGGCGGCGCTACAGGCTGGCGGCCAGTTCTGCGAGCTGGTCGGCGCAGCGCCCCCAGCCCTCGTGGAAGCCCATGGCCTCGTGGGCGGCGCGGTCCTGCGCCGACCAGTGGCGGGCGCGGGCGGTGTAGCGGGTGCCCCCCTCCGCATCCTCGAAGGTGATGATCCCCGTGAAGAAGGGTTTGGGCGACGGCTCCCAGGCGCGCAGGTAGGCATCCGTGAAGACGATGCGGGCGTTCTCGACGATCTCGAGATAGACGCCGGCGCTCGGAAACTCCGAGCCGTCCGGCCCCCGCATCACGATCCGGCTGGCCCCGCCGGGGCGCAGGTCCGTCTCGGCTTCCGTGACGCTGTAGGGCTTTGGCGCGAACCAGCGCTTCAGGAGTTCCGGCTCGGTCCAGGCTCGGTAGAGGGCGGCGCGTGGCGCGGCGATGAGGCGGGTGAGGACGAGGTCCCGCTCGGTCGTGCTGTCGGTCATGGCTGCTCCCATCGTCGGGTGTCAGGTCGGGTAGCCCGGCTCGGGCGGTGCGGACGCGCGGGCCGAGAGGTCGATTCCTGTTGATCGAGGGTCAGCGGGCCTGCTGATTGAAGGCCCAGAGGATCCCGAAGGGATCGCGCAATTGGGCGTAGCGGTCGCCCCAGAACATGTCCGCCGGGGGCATCAGCGCGGTCGCGCCCGCCTCGATCGCGCGGCTCCACCACGCCTCGATATCCTCGACCATCAGGGTCATCGTGAACCCTTGCGGCGCCTGGAACGGGTGCCCGTGGTCCGGAAAGGCGTCCGAGAGCATCAGCGACGAGCCGTGGACGTAGAGATGGACATGCATCGTCCGTCCCTGCTCGTCGGGCGGCATCGCGCCCGCGATCTCGGCCCCGAAGGCGCGGGTGTAGAACTCCGCCGCCTTCATCGCGCCCTCGACGCACAGATAGGCGACGAGGCCCCCCTTCACCGGGACGGGAACGTGCGTCGCGTCGGTCGTGCTGGTCATGCTGGTCCTCTCCTCTCGGCCGCTTCCCTGTTCTCGGCGGCTTCACCCCAAGGACGCTCGGGCGGCCGGGGGCCCGACACCGTCGCGCAAATTCTTTTGCCTATCGTGACGGGAGCGCGTCGGCCTCCCGCGTGAGCCGGTCGAGCTGCATGCGAATGTGGCCAGCTTCCGCTGCGGTGCTGGCCAGCGCGATCGCGCGGTTCATCGCCTCGCGGGCCTCGGCCCGGCGCCCGAGCTGCATCAGGAAGGCACCGCGCAGGCCGTGGAAGTAGAAATAGCCGCCGAGCGCTCCGGACAGGGATTCGACCAGCCCGAGGGCCTCCTCGGGACCGCGGACCTTGCCGAGCGCGACCGCCCGGTTGAGGCTGACCACCGGCGAGGGCTGCAGGCGTTCGAGAACCGCGTAGAGGGCGTCGATCTCCGCCCAATCGGTGGCCTCCGGGCTGGCTGCGCGGGCGTGCAGCGCCGCGATCGCGGCCTGGACCTGATAGGGGCCGGGCGCGCGATGGCGCATCGCCTTGTCGACGAGCGCCAGCCCCTCGGCGATCAGCGGCCGGCTCCAGAGCGCCCTGTCCTGATCGTCCAGGAGCACGATCTCGTCGTTTTGGTCGAAGCGTGCGGGCGTCCGCGCGTGCTGGAGCAGCATCAGCCCCAGGAGCCCCATCACCTCCGGATCGGTGCCGAAGAGGCGCAGCAGCAATCGTCCGAGGCGGATCGCCTCGTCGCACAGCTCGACCCGCTCCGAACCGGTTCCGGCCGAATAGCCGGCATTGAAGACGAGGTAGATCATGGCCGAGACGGCCGAGAGCCGCCCGGCCCGCTCCACCGCGCCGGGGGTCTCGTAGGGCACCGCGCTCCGGGCGATCCGCCCCTTGGCGCGGGTGATGCGCTGCTCCATCGCGGCCTCGGAGACCAGGAAGGCGCGAGCGATGCGCGCGATGCTCAGGCCCGAGACGATCCGCAGCGCCAGGGCGACCTGCTGCGTCGCCGGGAGATCCGGATGGCAGCAGATGAACAGGAGGCGCAGGATATCGTCGCGATAGGCAGTCGCATCGATCCCGTCGGCGAGCGTTGCCTCCCTGTCGTCGAGGTCGGACAGGTCTTCCTCCGGCGGCAGGGGCGCCTCCCGGGCGCTGCGGCGCTTGCCGTCGAGGGCGGCGTTGCGCCCGACGAGGATCAGCCAGGCGGCCGGATCGCGCGGAGGGCCGTTGCGCGGCCAGGTCCGAAGGGCCCGCAGGATCGCGTCCTGGAAGGCCTCCTCCGCGACGTCGAGGTCGCGGAAGCTGCGCAGCAGGGCCGCCATCGCCCGTGGCCGCGCAGCAGCGAGCGCCGCGGCGATCCAGGCCGTCTCGGGATTGGCCTCGCTCATCCGGCGGCGACCCTCGGCTCGAGCCGCGGATCCGGATTGTAGAGGAGGACGGGACGCAGCTCGTAGGCCCCGCCGGGATTGGCCGCGGCCAGGTCGCGCGCGATGCCGAGGGCCTCGTCGAGGTCGGCCACGTCGACGACGTAGAAGCCGAGGAGCTGCTCCTTGGTCTCCGCGAAGGGACCGTCGATCACGAGGGGCGGCTCGCTCGCCTTGCGCAAGGTCGTGGCCGCCGTGGTCGGGAGCAGGCGCAGGGAGGGGCCGAGCTGGCCCTTGCTCTGCAATCGCTCGTGGACGACGCCGAGCCGAGCCATCACGGCAGCGTCCTCCTCCCGGCTCCAGGCCGTGACGACGTCCTCATCCTTGTAGCAGAGGATGGCGTAGAGCATGATGTCTCCTCGTTCTTCCTGGGCTCCGTCCTCGCAAGGACGCGCGGCGCCGCCCGAATCCGACAGGCTCAGCCAGGATTGTGAGCGAGCTTACGGTTGCATGCGAGACCAGGCCGCCGATGCGCCGCCTGCTCTGCGCGCCTCATCGGTGCCAGCCCTGAAGAATCGGTGTTCCCGCGCATCCCGCCGCGGGCGCGGAGCCCGGACGCCTTAGGGCGATCTTCACGCGGGAAGCATTAAGCTCACGGCCCGATCCGCCGGAAACACCCCGAATGGCCGAGATCCTCGCCGCGTCGCGCCCACTGTCGTTGCGCCGGTTCCGACCGGATGCCGCGATGCTGGTGCTCATCGGGGTCTTCGCATTCCTGGCGACCCAGGCGCCCAAGCTCCTGGGTGATCCCGACACGCAATGGCACGTGGCGATCGGGGCCCGGATCGTGGCCGACGGCGCGCTGCCCTGGGTCGACCGATTCTCGCACACCTTCGCGGGAGCCTCCTGGATCGCGAAGGAATGGCTCTCGCAGATCCTGCTCTACGGCGCCTTCGCGGCTGCGGGCTGGGCCGGCGTGGCGGTGCTGACGGCTCTCGTCATCGCCGCGACCTTCGCCCTTCTCTATCACCGGCTCTGCCGGGACCTGCCGCCCAGCACGGCCCTGATCGCCGTGCTCGTCGCCGCCTACCTGACCACGCCGCACCTGCTGGCCCGCCCGCATATCCTCTCCTTCCCGCTGATTCTTCTCACCACCACCGCCCTCGTGGGGGCCGCGGAGCGGCGCTCGGGTCCGCCCTGGATGGTGCTCGGCCTGATCGCCCTCTGGGCGAACCTGCATGCCGGCTTCACCATCGGGTTCGCGGTCGCGGGCCTGCTGGCGCTTGAGGCCGTCGCGGCGGCCCCGGCCGGATCGCGGGCGCGGCTCGCCCTGCGCTGGAGCCTCTTCCTCGCCGCGGTACCGCTCGCCGCCTGCGCCACGCCCTACGGCTATCGCACCATGCTGGTGACCGTCACCCTGTTCGGCAGCGGCGAGCCCCTGCCCTACATTCAGGAATGGCAGCCCCTCGGTCTCGACGAGATCGGCATCGTGGCGGCCGGCGCGATGCTGGCGGCGCTCGCCATCCTGCTGCGGGAGGGATGGCGCAACGCCTTCCGGATCGCCCTGCTGCTGCTTCTCGGAGCGATGAGCCTGCGGCACAGCCGCTTCCTCGATCTCTTCGCCCTGATCACTCCGGTCCTCGTCGCGGGACCCCTCGGCCGCGGGTTGGCGCGCCGCGCCGAGGCACCCGCCCCCTCCGCGCATCCGGCCGGATGGGCGCTCGCCGCCCTTCTGCTCGCGCTGCCGGTCGGCCTGACCCTGAATCGGCCGCTCATGCCCGACCCGCAGGTCGCGCCGCGGGCGGCCCTGGAGGCGGCCCGCCGACAGGGCCTGACCGCGGGCCCGGTCTATAACAGCTTCGATTTCGGCGGCTTCCTGATCGGCGCGGGTGTGCCGACCTTCGTGGACGGGCGCGCGGACCAGATCTTCCTCGGCGGCTTCACCCGCGGCCTCAACGAGGCAATCGCGGCGCAAGCCGACGGCCCCTTCCTCGACAGACTCGACCGCTACGGCGTCACCTGGGCGCTGATCCGGCCCGGATCCCAGGAGGCGCGCCATCTCGACTCGGCGGGCTGGCCGCGCCTTCACGCGGACGCGGTCGCGGCGGTCTACGCGCGCCGCTGAGCGGAGGTCCTCGGGTGGTCCCGGTCGAGCCGCGGGCGGCGCGGGTCAGTCCGGGACGCTGAGAACCGCGAAGAGCGACAACCCCAGGGCCAAGCGCACGCGCCCAACCAGATGGCGCTCGGCCGCGAAGACCGTCCGCAGAGCCGCGTTCAGCCAGCGGGACGGCACCCGGTCGTCCTCCGTTGCGCGTCCGCTGACGATCGCGCCGACCCGCCGGACCAGGGCCAGGGGGAACAGGAGCGTGTTGAAATAGCCGATCCGGTCGACGCGCAGCCCGGCATCCGCGACCGCCTCCGTGAGGCTTTGGGCCGTGTAGCGCCGCTTGTGATGATGGACCTCGTCGTGATGCGACCAGAGCCAGGGCAGAGCCGGCACGGTGACCAGGATGCGCCCGTCCCGCTTCAGCTTGGCCCCGAGCGCGGCGAGCGAGGCGCGATCCTCCTCCACGTGCTCCAGCACGTCGAGGAGCGCGATCAGGTCGTAATGGCGGTCGGGAACCGGAAGGTCGTGCGGCAGGGCGCAGGGCCGGATCGCGAGGCCGGAGCGATGCTCCGCGATCGCGCGCGCGCCCGGATCGTACTCGACGGCCTCCACCGTCCCGAAGGCGGCGAGCATGCCGAGATTGCCGCCGCTGCCGCAGCCGGCCTCGAGGATGCGGAGCGTCGCGGGGTGACGGGTTCCGGCTAGCTCCCGGCGGAGAAGCGTCGCGAGAATCTGGCGTCGGCCGGTGAACCACCAGTGCCGCTGCTCGTTCTCGGCCATTCGGGCGTAGGCGGTCGGTTCCATGCGGTGTCCTGCTCGGGAAGCCGCGCGCGTTCCCCATTCACGTCGCGCACGAGATAAAGCGGGCGGCCCCGGACCTCGGCGGCGATGCGCCCGACATACTCGCCCATGATTCCGAGGGAGAGCAGGTTGAGGCCGCCGAGGAACAGCATCGTCACCATGATCGACGGGTAGCCCGGCACCGCATTGCCGGTGGCGAGCGTCAACCCGATCAGGGCCACGCCGTACAGGATCGCGAAACCCGCGACGGTGAGGCCGATATAGGTCCAGACCCGCAAAGGCGCGGTGGTCGAGCCGGTCAGCCCATCGAGGGCGAAGTTCCACAGCCGCCAGTAGCGCCACTTCGTCTGGCCGGTTTGGCGCCGCTCGCGCACGAACTGCACCTCGGCCTGTCGGAAGCCGACCCAGGAGAACAGGCCCTTCATGAACCGCGAGCGCTCGGGCAGCGTGTTCAGGATGTCGACGACCTGCCGGTCCAGGAGCCGGAAGTCACCGGCATTCGAGGCGATTCCCTGGTCGGCGAAGCGGTTGTAGACGCCGTAGAAGCCCCAGGCCGTCAGGCGCTTCATGAGCGTGTCGACCTCGCGGCCGCGCCGCACGCCGTTGACGATGACCGCGCCCGCCATCCAGAGGGCGACCATCTCCTCGATCACCTCGGGCGGGTCCTGAAGATCGACATCGATCGGAATGACCGCGTGCCCGCGCGCGTGGCGCAATCCGGCCGCCAGGGCGGCGTCCTTGCCGAAATTGCGCGACAGGCACACCACCTCGATCTCGCTCCGCTGCGTGCGGGCGGCCGTCAGGATGGCGGCGGTCGCATCCGTGCTGCCGTCGTCGACGAAGACGATCTCGTAGGTCGTGCCGGGCCCGACGCGTCGGCAGGCGCCCTCGATCGCCGCCCCGGCGCGGGCCAGGAACGGCGCGATCGCGGCCTCCTCATTGAAGACCGGAACGACGAGCGAGAGGAGGATCTGGGTCAGCGGCATCACCGGCTGGGTTGGCCGAACTCTGGGGGATTATCGCGCGAAGAGGCTTAACGCCTCCTTCCCGCGCTTCCGGCGCCGGCAGGATGGCCGATGCCGCGGCGGCCTGCCCTTCCGCTTCCGCGATGCATGCCGTAAGGGCGCGGGACATTCCCGGGGATTGCGCGGACCCATGATACGCCTTGAAAAAATCGGCAAGCAGAACGGCCGGCAGATCGTCTTCATCGAGGCCTCCGCGGCCCTTCAGAAGGGCGAGAAGATCGGGCTCGTCGGCCCGAACGGCGCCGGCAAGACGACGTTGTTCCGGATGATCACCGGCGAGGAGCAGCCCGACGAGGGTCAGGTCGCGGCCGACCGGGGCATCACCATCGGGTATTTCAGCCAGGATGTCGGCGAGATGTCCGGGTGCAGCGTCCTCGCGGCGGTGATGGACGGCGCCGGCCCCGTGAGCACGGTGGCGGCGGAGCTGAAGACGCTCGAGACGGCCTTGGCCGATCCCGATCGCGCCGACGAGATGGAGGCGATCATCGAGCAGTACGGCGAGGTCCAGGCGCGCTTCGAGGAATTGGGCGGCTACGCGCTGGAAGGCCGGGCGAGCGAGGTTTTGGCGGGCCTGAGCTTCAGCCAGGAGATGATGGAGGGCGATGTCGGCGCCCTCTCGGGCGGCTGGAAGATGCGGGTCGCGCTCGCCCGGATCCTCCTGATGAACCCCGACGTCATGCTTCTCGACGAGCCGAGCAACCATCTCGACCTCGAGAGCCTGATCTGGCTCGAGACCTTCCTGAAGGGCTACGAGGGTGCGCTCCTGATGACCTCGCATGACCGCGAGTTCATGAACCGCATCGTCACGAAGATCGTCGAGATCGACGGCGGTGCCCTGACCACCTATTCGGGCGATTACGCCTTCTACGAGCAGCAGCGCGCGCTGAACGAGACGCAGCAGCAGGCCCAGTTCGAGCGCCAGCAGGCGATGCTCGCCAAGGAGATCAAGTTCATCGAGCGCTTCAAGGCCCGCGCGTCGCATGCCGCGCAGGTGCAGAGCCGGGTGAAGAAGCTCGACAAGATCGAGCGCGTGGAGCCGCCCAAGCGCCGCCAGAGCGTGGCGTTCGAGTTCCAGCCCGCACCCCGCTCGGGCGAGGACGTCGTCAGCCTGAAGAACGTGCACAAGCGCTACGGCAGCCGCAGCATCTACGAGGGTCTCGACTTCTCAGTGCGCCGCAAGGAGCGCTGGTGCGTGATGGGCATCAACGGCGCCGGCAAGTCGACGCTCCTGAAGCTGGTGACGGGCTCCACCCAGCCCGATGACGGCGCGGTGGCGATCGGGGGCAGCGTGAAGCTCGGCTACTTCGCCCAGCACGCCATGGACCTCCTCGACGGCGACCGCACGATCTTCCAGTCCCTGGAGGATTCCTTCCCGCAGGCCGGGCAGGGACCCCTGCGGGCGCTGGCCGGCTGCTTCGGCTTCTCGGGCGACGACGTGGAGAAGCGCTGCCGGGTCCTGTCGGGCGGCGAGAAGGCCCGGCTGGTCATGGCCAAGATGCTGTTCGACCCGCCGAACTTCCTCGTCCTCGACGAGCCCACCAACCATCTCGACATGGGCACCAAGGAGATGCTGATCACGGCGCTCTCGAGCTACGAGGGCACGATGCTGTTCGTCTCGCACGACCGGCACTTCCTGGCGGTCCTCTCGAACCGCGTGCTCGAGCTCACGCCGGACGGCATCCACACTTATGGCGGCGGCTACACGGAATACGTGGCGCGGACCGGCCAGGAGGCGCCGGGCCTGCGCAGCTGATCCTCCGGCCACGCTGCATTTGCCTGGGGATGCCCGGCCGGAGGCTCTGGCCGACCTGGAAACTTCGCGCCTAGGTTGCCTCGTTGCGCCGCGCCCGCCCCCGGGAGCGCGGCGCGGGCGATCTTCGGCGGGACGAAGCGACGGTGAGCGAACCCCTCGACGGCATTGCGAGCGTCTTGGAGCGCACGGGCGAGTACCGGGTTCTGCGCCGCCTCGGAGCCTTTGCGGGATGCGGCGAGGCACCCGACGAGCCGACCTTCATCGGCCTGATCCTCGACACCGAGACCACCGGGATCGACCACGCGCGCGACGAGGTCATCGAACTCGGCATCATCAAGTTCGAGTACGGCGCGAGCGGCCGCGTCTACCGGGTGCTCGAAATCTTCAACCAGCTCCATCAGCCGCGCGGACCGATCCCTCCGGAGATCACGCGCCTGACCGGGATCACGGATGCCGACGTGGCCGGGCATCGCATCGACGACGCGGCGGTGCAGGCTCTGGCTGCCGACGCGGCCGTGGTGATCGCCCACAATGCGAGCTTCGATCGGCAGATGTGCGAGACCCGCTGGCCGATCTTCGCCGAGAAGAACTGGGCCTGCTCCTGCCATCAGGTGCCCTGGCGGCAGGAGGGGCACGAGGGCCTGAAGCTCGGCTACCTTCTGGTCGATTACGGCTACTTCCATAACGGCCACAGGGCGATCGACGATTGTCACGCCTTGCTGGCGCTGCTCGCCGCGCCGCTGCGCCTGTCCGGCCGCCTCGCCCTCGCCTGCCTGCTCGAGACCGCCCGCAAGCCGACCGTGCGGATCTGGGCCACCGGCTCCCCGATCGAGACGAAGGATGTCCTGAAGGCCCGCAGCTATCGCTGGAGCGGTCGCCGGCGCTGCTGGTACATCGACGTCGCGGAAGACCAATTCGACATCGAGTGCGGCTTCCTCAGTCGCGAGATCTTCCGGGGCGAGATCCGCGACCTGCCGGCCGACCGAATCACCGCCCGGGACCGGTTCTCGCTGCGGACGAACCCCGAGGCCTGAGGCCCGGCACGGCGCATTTCCTCTCTTTTGCGACCTTTTCAGTGCTGAGCCGTTGTCAGGGCACGACCATCCTGGCGCGCCCGGCGCGCCGGACCCCTCGCAAAGCCATCCGGAGGCATCATCCATGAAGCGCATTCTGATCGCCACGACCCTGCTCCTCTCGCCCCTCGCCCTGGCCGCGTCGGCCCAGGCGCAGGGCACCATCCGGGGCGCCGAGCGTGGCGTCGAGGACGGCAACCGGGCTGCCGGGCCGGTCGGGGGCGTCGTGGGCGGCGCCGTCGGTGCGGCGACCGGCACGGTCGGCGGCGTGCTCGGCGTCGATCCCGACCGCCGCGAGGAGCGGATCGAGCGGCGCGAGGAGCGGACCGTCCGGGAGCGGCGCGACCGCTGAGGCGGCCCCCTCCCACCGGGCGCCGGGGAAGACCCCACGCCGCAGTTGGGTTCTGAAGTCCACAATCAAGGCCCGGTCGGCACCCGCCGGCCGGGCCTTCGTCGTCAGGATTTCGTCCCGGGCCGCAACGCGCGGAAGAACCCCATGACCTTGCCGGCCACGGTGGTGCCCTCCTCCACGTCCTGCGCGTCGGAATCCCGCCTGTCGGCCGGCTCGCCCTCCTCGGGGCCGGACGGGGCCTGGCGCCGGCGTTCCTGAAAGAAACGCGCCAGCAGGTCGAGGGCGAGCGGCGGCACCGGGTGCCCATGCTCCTCCAGGAGGAGGACGGCCTCCGCCAGGGCCGTCACGGTCTGGTCGTCGACCGGGCGTTGCAGCATCCGCTTGGCCAAGGCCTTCTCGGCGAGCTTCGCAGCCAGCGCGGACACCGTGGCGAGCCGTTCCGGCGATGGCCTGTCCGTCCCACTCATCGATCGCGTCTCCTGCTGGTCATCACGCGCTCGGGCGGAGATCGCGGATGCCGATGGCAACCCACGTGAGGTCAAGGCTGCCGCGGCACGCATGCTCCCAGGTACATTGACCCTGCGACGACCGGCGGCAAGAACTCTCGCCGACAGAAATCGCGGGAGGCGGGCGCGGTGTCCAACGCGGAGCCGATTTACAGTTTCGAGACGATCAAGAGTTTCCTACGTTCGGGGGATCGCGTCTTATTCTACAAGCCGCATCGGTCCTTCGGCTTTACGATCGACACCGACGAGAGGCTCGCGACCGTCCACGAACTGCTCGGGCGCGACCTCGGCCTGCAATCGCACGACATCAAGGAAACGTTCTGCAACGGAGACGGGTCGCAGATCATCGCCCGGATCGAGCACGAGGCGCGGGTGAAGCCGGCCACGAAATACGGCAACGCGCTCATCTCGGTGCTCACCGCGGTCCGCTAAGGTCCCGCACAGATCGTCGCCGGGTTGTGCTATGTTAAGGACGGCCTCGGAATCCGGGAGGATCCTTCGGCCTGGGGGCGGCTACGAGGTTAGCCACCATGAACAAGTTCGACCACATCCTGAACTGGACGCTCCAGGCTGGCTCGCACGCGTTTCCGGGCGAGGACGGTGGAACCTGCATCAACGAGGCTGCGCTCGTGGCAGCGGGTTTCCCCTACCGTCCTGTCCGCTCGATCCTCGACATGCCGCCGTGCTTCTCGCGACCGATCTGCAGCCTGGCGATGATGCTCAATGACGAGGCCAACGACACCGATCGCCAGCGGCTGATGCCCTTCGTGACCCGGCTCGCCTGCGCGGACACGCCCGAGATCGAGCGCCGGCGCGCCGCCTACATCGATTCGCAGGTGGGCTATCTCGGGCTCTATCCGCGCCACACCCGGTTCGAGCGCGGGCTCAAGGCCCTGGAAGGCGCCCTCGCGATCGGACGGCCGGCCGAGGCCTTGGGGTTCGACACGGTGCGGGACCGCATGGACACGGTGCGGAGCGAACCGCCCAAGCCTACCCCGCGGACGGCCGCGTCGCTCTCGGCGAAGCTGAAGGCCTGGCTCGGAACGTCGCAGGGCGAGAGCGTCAGCTAGGCGGCGGCGCGCATTGCGCGCAAAGCCGCGCGCCCGTCCGCGAGGGCGATCGATCGCCCGCGTCCTGGCTCCGGTGGCGCGGCCGCGATCCGGCCTCGTTTGACGGCGCCAGGGATTGCCGTCCATGAATCCCCGGCACGCGTCGGCGACGCCGTCCGGACGCGGTGACGCGTGTGCGAGGATAACGATCGGGGCGCTGATGGGGGATGCCGACGATTACCTGCGGCAATTGCTCGGCCAGGCTGCGGCTGAGGCGGCCTATCTCGAGGGGCTCGGGCGTGCCGAGGCAGACCGGCCCGGCGCGCCGACGCCATCCGCCGCAGCCCCGGTGGCGGTTTCGCTGATGATCACCCGCCAGCAGAGGGCCGCTTTGCGCGAGCGCGGATTCTCCGACGAGGACATCCGCACGATGACGCCGGCCGAGGCGCATCGGCATCTCGCCCTCTGATCCGAAGCGCCGGGATCGGGATCAGCCACGCCCTTCGGTGCAATGAGGCGACCGAGCGCGGGGCTGCCCGCCTCAGGCCGCGCGTTCGAGGACGAAATCGCCCGGGACCTCGTCGGTATGGACCTCGAATTGCGCGAGCGGCGCGCGGCCGAAGCTCGTGGTGATGGCGCAATCGGTGGCATCGCGGCCATACGCCATGACGATGCGGCCGATCCGGGGTGTGTTGTGGCGCGCATCGAACGTGTACCAGCGCGGGCCATCCGAGCCGTCGAGATAGACCTCGAACCAGGCCGAGAAATCCATGGGGTCCGGCACCGGCGCGATGCCGATATCGCCGAGATATCCCGTCGCGTAGCGGGCCGGGATATTCATGCAGCGGCACAGGGTGATGGCCAGATGCGCGAAGTCGCGGCAGACGCCGACCTGCTGCGCATGTCCCTCGGAGGCGCTGCGCGTCTCGTCCGCCTGAAGATAGTCGAAGCGGAGCCGCTGGTGGGCGTAATCGACGATGGCCTGGACCCGCCCCCAGCCCTCCGGGGCCTGCGCGAACAAGGACCAGGCGGTCTGAGACAGTTTGTCGGTGTCGCAGTAGCGGGAGCCGAGCAGGTAGACCAGAACCTCGTCGGGTAGATCCTGAACCGGGATCTGGCGGGCCTGCGCATCGACGATGTCCGGCTCGCCGGAATCGGCGATCACGAAATCGGCCGACATGGTGATGCGCCCGCCGGGCGCGACGATGCGCGTGCGCAGGTTGCCGAATTCATCCCGATGCTGCTCGGCCTCGACCGGCGGATCGAAGCGGATCTCCTCGCGGGTGACGAGGTCCTGTTGCCGTTCCGGCCGCACATGGAGCAGGAGCAGCATCGGCGTCGGGCCGAATGTATCGAACGCGATGGTGTAGCCGGTCCGGATGCGCATCGTCGCCGCCCCGATCAAGATATGTTAAAGACCTAAACATCATTCAGCTTGAACGTTCCGGCGGTCACTGCCCAGTTGTTGGACTTTGCTGCAGGAATCGGAGGCATCTGCCTCCCCGGACCCGGTTTTCGGGCGCACCTCACGAGGTCGTGAAAAGACCGCGCGGGCGATGTGCCTCGCCAGGATTGCCCGGCTGCGCGGTGTCGATCCCGATCCGCGTCGCGTGGTCGGTGTGGGCGCGTGGCACCCCGTGATCGGCCAGCGCGCAATGCTGCTTTGAGGCGCGCTTGCGGGCAGCTCGATGATCATTACTGAGGCAATCTCAGCGGAGATTGGGCAGGTTAACGTGAACACGCGCCGATATTTGACCGGGCCTGCGGCGTTAACCCAAATTTAACGTGTCCAGAGTGTTAATGGTGGCGCCGATTTTTGAAGGTGGATCCGGTGGCACATCGACATCGTCAACCGCAAGTCCTGCTCCTCTCGGGCGACGAACTCACGCGAATGCTGACGACGAGCGGCCTCGAAGCCTATGGGTTCGACGTGCGCAGTGCCCGAACGGCGGCCGAGGCCGAAGCGATCCTGCGCGACGCGGAAAGCCTGCGGTTTCTCCACGTGCTGGTGACGGATGCCGATGTCGGCGACGGTCTCGCGCTCGCCGCCCTGGCGCGCCGGCTCCGGCCGTCCATCCAGGTGATCTACACAGCCCGGCAACCGCATCGGATCTCCGCCGCCCACAAGGTCGCGGGTGCGCCCTGCCTGCGCACGCCCTATCACCCGCACCAGCTGGCGGGCATCATCGGCGGCCTGCAGGCGAGCACGGCTCCGAGCGCGACGCAGGCCCAGCGGGCGGCCTAAGGCTCCGGCTGGGCAGCGCGGTCGCTGCCGCACGGGCCGGCGTGCCTCAGGCGGCCCTCTCGAGCGCGAAGGTGCGCGCCTCCTGCCTCAGGCGGCCCGCGCGGCCAGTTGCGCCCGCAAAGCCTTGACCTCCGCAAACCGCGCCGTCACGTCGCGCATCACGGCGACGATGCCGGTCATGCTGCCCTCTTCATCCCGAAGGGGCACGATGGTGAATTCGAGCGAGATCGATTGCCCATCCTTGCGGATGCCCGGGACGGACAGGAGGGCGCCCTCGCCGTAGCGGCTCTGGCCGGTCGCCATGGTCTTGCGGTAGCCGTCCCAGTGCCGCGCCCGCAGGCGCTCGGGCGTGATGATGTCGAGCGATTGCCCCAGCGCCTCCTCCTCGGTGAAGCCGAAAATGCGCGTGGCGCCGGGATTCCAGATGCGGATGATGCCGTCGCTGTCCGACGCGATCACCGCGTCCGCGGAGGCGGCCAGGATAGCATCGGCGACGATGCGGGCGAAGGGCATGCGGGGACTCCTCGAAACGGGCGCCGCTGCGTGGCGCAGCGGCGCGATGGCGGTCAGGCGGCCTGCCGCGGATCCTCGATCAACGCGTCGGCCGGGCCGAAGAACTCGTATCGAATCCGCTCGGCCGGCACGCCCTGCCGCAGCAGCCCGTTCACGAGGGCGCTGAGGAAGGGCTTGGGGCCGCAGAGATAATAGGTCGCCGCCGCGTGAGGCGTCTGCGCCATCAGCCATTCCGGGGTGATCAGGCCCGAGGCGTCGTAGTGCTCGCCCGCCCGGTCCTGCGCCTCGGGCGCCGCGTAGAAGGTGCTCAGGCGAAGATTCTCGTTGCCGGCAACGAGGTTGCGGGCATGGTCGCGCAGGGCGTGGACGCGGCCGTTCAGGGCAGCGTGCACGTACCAGGTCGGCCGCTGCGGGCTCGTCGCCGCGATCGTCTCCAGCATGCTCATCATCGGCGTGAGGCCGACGCCGCCGCTGACCAGCACGACCGGGTCGCCGGAGGTCTGGTCGAGGAAGAAGTCGCCGGCGGGGGGCGCGACGCGCAGCTTCGTTCCGGGCGCCGCATGATCGTGCAGCCAGTTCGAGACGATGCCGGCCGGCTCACCGGACTGCGCCTCGCGCTTGACGGTGATGCGATAGGACCGGTCGTTCGGCGCGCAGGAGATCGAGTAGTTGCGCTTCAGCACGCCGCGGCCCGGGAGATCGAGCAGGAAGCCGAGATATTGCCCCGGCTCGTGGCGCAGGATCGGGGCCCCGTCGGCCGGCACGAGGATGAACGACCGGATGATCTCGCTCTCGGGCGTGACGCTCTCGACTTTGAAATTGCGCCAACCGTTCCAGCCGCCGGGCTTACTCGCGAGGTCGCGATAGATCGCCGCCTCACGCCCGATCAGAAGCTCCGCCAGGAACCAGTAGGCCTCGCCCCAGGCCGCGCAGATCTCGGCCGTCGCGGCGTCGCCGAGCACGTCCCCGATGGCGGCGAGCAGCGCGTCGGCCACGTGCGGGTAATGCTCGGGCAGGATGTTGAGCGCCACGTGCTTCTGGGCGATCCGCTCCACGGCGCCCGAGAGCGCGCCGAGATTGTCGATGTTGCGCGCATAGGCAAGCACCGCCTGGGCCAGCGCCCGAGGCTGCGACCCGGTCTCGCCGTGATGTGACTGGTTGAAGAGGTCGCGGATCTCGGCGTTCCGGAAAAGGCGCTCGTACATGCGCCGCGTGATCTCCAGCCCGTGCGCCTCCAGCGCCGGAACGGTGGCCTTGATGAGAGCGATGGAGGCGGGCGTCAGGGGGGTCGGCATCGGCAACTCGCAAAGGTGCATTCGCGATGCATCTTCTACGCGGCTCGCTTTAAAGGTGCAAGCAGGATATATCTTCAAACCCGATGATGGGCTCGCCCGGAGTGCCGATGCGCCTCACCCGCTACACGGATTACGCCCTGCGCACGCTGATTTTCGTCGGTCTGCGCGAGCCGCAGCAGAGCTCGATCGCCGAGATCGCCCGCGCCTACGGCATTTCCGAGAACCACCTGACCAAGGTGGTGCATCAGCTCGGGCGTCTCGGGCTGGTGCGCACGAGCCGCGGCCGCGGCGGCGGGCTCCGCCTCGGCAAGCCGCCGGCCGAGATCGTGGTCGGCGCGGTGGTGCGACAGACCGAGGACGATCTTGCTCTGGTCGAGTGCTTCGCGAGCGGTGCCTGCGCGATCACGGCGCCCTGCCGGCTCAAGCGCGTGCTGGGCGAGGCGCTCGCGGCCTTTCTGGCGGTCCTCGACCGCACCACGCTGGCCGACCTCCTCGGAGACGACGCTGGTCCGGAGATCGCGCGCCTCCTGGGCATCTCCGGCCCGCCCGAGCCACGCGATCTTGTCGAGACCGCCTGACGCCGATCCGTGGGGGGCGTGTCCCGGCGCGGATTTCGGCGTTGTCCCGGCGCCGCACATTGCCCGTCGCGGTTCCTCTGCTACATCGCCTGTCGCGTCTCCGGTCCGGGGCTGCCTCAAGCGCGTCGCGAGGCGGCCCGATGTTCCGGATCGGCGCGGCCAAACCATCCTGGAACCCGGTCGCCTCACCGCCCGCGGCCCGCGAGAGTTCAGCCCATGCCCAGCGCGAAGCCCGTCGTCATCGCCGTCGCGATCACCGGCTCGGTGCCGCGCAAGAAAGATAACCCGGCGCTCCCCGTCACAGTCGCCGAGCAGATCGAGTCGACGCAGCAGGCCTACGAGGCCGGCGCCAGTCTCGCGCACATCCACGTCCGCAACGACGACGAGACGCCCTCCTCCGATCCCGACCGCTTCGCCGCCGTGCAGGCGGGCCTGCGCCGCCATTGTCCGGGCATGATCGTGCAATTCTCGACCGGCGGGCGCGGGCGCGATCCGGCGAGCCGCGGCCTCCCCCTGAAGCACCGGCCGGACATGGCCTCGCTCTCCACCGGATCGGTGAACTTTCCGACGATCGTCTACGAGAATCCCGCGGGCCTCGTCACCGACCTCGCGAGCCGGATGCAGGAATATGGCGTGCGGCCCGAGATCGAGATCTTCGACCTCTCGCACCTGCACGGGGCCAGGCGTCTCGTCGAGGCCGGGCTGATGGATGCGCGCCCGCACGTGCAGTTTGTGATGGGGGTGGCGAACGCGATGCCGGCCGCCGAGCACCTCCTTGATATCCTCCTGGCGGAGAAGACCCGCATCCTGCCCGAGGCGACCTGGACGGCGGCCGGGATCGGCCGCCATCAGGCCGCGGTGATGGACTGGGCGCTGGCGCGGGGCGCCGACGCGGTGCGCACCGGGCTCGAGGACAATATCCGCATCACCCGAACGAGGCTCGCCGCGAGCAATGCCGAGTTGGTGGGCTTGGCGGCCGAGGCCATCGCGCGTCGGGGCCGGCGCGTTGCGACGCCCGCCGAGGCCCGCGCGGCCTTGAGCCTCGCGGCCTGAGCAGCGGCCACCCGGCCGGAGCCCCCGGCCCCCAGAACGGATCGCGCTTCCATGCCTCACGTCTCCGTCGACGGCCTCGACCTGAACTTCGCCCTCGATGGGCCGGTCGAGGCCCCCGTGATCGCGTTCTCGAACTCCCTCGGCGCCAGCCTCGCGATGTGGGAGCCGCAGGTCGCGGCCCTGTCGGACCGCTTCCGCTGCCTGCGCTACGACACCCGCGGGCATGGCGGCTCCGCGAGCCCGGACAGGCCCGCCACGATCGACGATCTCGCGGGCGACCTGCGCGGCATCCTCGACGCGCTCGGCATGGTCCGGGCCCATCTCGTCGGACTCTCCCTCGGAGGCATGACCGCGCAGGCCTTCGCGGCGGCCTCGCCCGAGCGCGTCGACCGGCTCGTCCTGATGGCGACGGCGGCCCAGCTTGGCCCGCCCTCGACCTGGGACGAGCGCGCCGCGACCGCCCGGCGCGACGGCATGGGAGCCCTCGTCGAGGGCGTGCTCGCCCGCTGGTTCACGCCGGCCTTCGCGGACGATCCGCGGCTGGCACGGGTGCGGGCCGAGATTCTGGCAACGGATCCAGCGGGCTACGCGAGGGCCTGCGGCGCGATCCGCGACATGGACCTTCGCGACCGCCTCCCGGCGATCCAGGCCCCGACCCTGATCATCGCCGGAGCCGAAGATCCGGCGACGCCGCCCTCGCTCGCCGAGATCCTCCACGCGAGTATCGCGGGATCGGAACTCTTCGTGGTCCCGGATGCGGCCCACCTCCTCAATATCGAAGCGGCCGACGCGGTGAACCGGCTGCTGCTCGATCATCTCGGCGGAGCCCGCCCGTCGCAGCACCCCCAAGGCTGACGGCGCGAAGAAGGGGCTGCCGTTGCCGGCAGCCCCTCTCGATCACCGTCCTGGCGCAGGCTCAGTGCGCCACCGCCCACTCGTCCTTCGCCTGCGCGGCGGTGCGGTTCAGGCGAACCTCGCCGCCGGCGACCGCCGCGACGGAATCGACGTGGAGGTAATGGTGCTGGCCCTGCGCGTCGGGATCCGTCTTGGTGAGCTTGATGCGCTGATCCTCGAGGTGATCCACCGTGCCGACATGGCCCCCATCCGAGCCGATGACGGGCATGTGCTCCCGAATGGTGCTGAGATCGATCATGCGGTCCCTCCTCAGGCAGCCCGGGACTTGGCGCCGCCGCTCTTGCCGGCACCACTGCCAGCCGCACCCTTGCCGGATCCCGACCCGTCCTCGTCCGCGCCGGGCTCGCCCTCGACATTGATGCGCTCGGCGATCTGCGTCAGCAGAGCATCGGTCTTCTTCTCCTCCTGGAGCGTCTGATCGAGGAGCTTGGCCGCATCGGCGTAGCCGAGCTGAGCGGCCCAGGTCTTGAGAGTGCCGTATCGGGCGATCTCGTAATGCTCGACCGCCTGGGCACAGGCCGCCAGGACGGCATCGGCGGCCGGGCTGTCGCCGAAATCGTCGAGATCTTCCTCCATCTCGCTGGTGATGCCCTGCATGGCCTCGCAGGTCTTCGCCCGCGCGGGCTTGCCGATGATCTCGAAGACCTCCTGCAACCGCTCGACCTGCGCCGCGCTCTCCTCCGCATGGGTCTCGAAGGCCTGGCGCAACTCGTCGTGCTCGGCGGCTTTCGCCGACTTTTTTAGGGCTTTCACCGATTGTTTCTCGGCGTAATATACGTCTTTGAGCGTTTCGTAGAAAGCATCGTTCAAGGTTTTCTGCTTGGCCGCCATGGCAAGTTTCCTCATGAATATTGGCTCACATCGGCAACTCTCGCGAATGTGCCCGAGCCTCACCATCAGAACGTGCAGGCTGGGACTCGGCTCCCGAAAAATCGATGTGCACGGAGCACGAAAACTTCGGAACAAACACCCACCGGGATAGGCGGGAGCGCCATGTCGCGCCGGCTGTCGCACGGTTTTCGCGCAGCTTCGAAACGCGCGCTTAAGACAGGGCTGCTATGGCCCGCCGATCGAGTGAGACGGAATCGCAGCGTCATGACGCGGACGGCGGCACGGCCCGAGACGAGTCAGGCGGCGTGCCGGGCAACCAGCCGGGTCCGGGTCGCCCGATGAGCCTCCCCATCACGGCGGAGATCCTGAATCCGGCGGCCGCCTCCGCCCATGCCGAGGGCTGGCGCGCGCTCGCGGACCGCGCGCTCGAGCCCAATCCCTTCTTCGCACCGGAGGTGGCCCTCGCGGGTCTGCGCCACCTGCCCGAGGGGCGCGGCGGCGCCGTCGTGATGGCTTGGCGCGGGGATCAACGCCGCGAGGTCGCCGGAATCCTGCCGGTCATCGGGATCGGAAGGCGCTATCTCGTGCCGCTGCCTGCGCGGCAATCGGGGGCGTTCTACGGCACCCTCAGCACCCCGCTGCTCGATCCGGACCAGCCCGAGCCGGTCCTCGCCGCGATGCTGGCGGCGCTGGGCCGGGCCGGAACCCAGGCCCTGCACTTCCCCTATCTTCACGAGGGCGGCCCGGTCGACCGCGCGCTCGGGCGGCTGATCGCAGGGAACGGCCTCGGCCGGGCGCGGATCGACGGCTTCGGCCGCGCCTTCCTTCACAGTCCCCTGCCCGGTTCGGACTACATGCGGGCCACGCTGGAGACCCGGCGCCGCAAGGAGGCCGACCGCCAGCGGCGGCGCCTCGCCGAGATGGGCGCCCTCGCCTTCCGGGTCGCCAGAGGACCGCAGGACATTCCCGGCGCCGTCGAGATCTTCCTCGACCTCGAGGCCGCGGGCTGGAAGGGCCGGCAGGGCACCGACCTCAGGACGGCTCCGGGCGCCGCCGCCTTTCTGCGCGAGGCCGCAGCAGACCTCGCCCTCCGGGACGCCATCCGGATCGCGATCCTGAGCCTTGATGCGCGCCCCATCGCGGCGGGCCTCGTCCTGACGGCGCAGGACCGCGCCTATTATGCCAAGACCTGCTACGCCGAGGATCTCGGGCGGTTCTCGCCGGGCTTCCTCCTGACCCTCGATCTCACCGCCCATCTCCTCGACGATCCGGCACTCGCGAGCGCCGATTCCATCGCGATCGCCGATCATCCGATGATCGACCGCCTGTGGGTTGAGCGGTTCCCGGTCGCCTCGGTGCTGGTCCAGACCGGACCGGCCTTCCGCCTCGTGGCGGGCGCCGAGCGCGTGCGGGAACTGGCCCGCCGCAGCACGCGCCGGGCCCGGAATCGGCTCGAGGCGTGGCAAGCTGCGCGAAGTAAAGGTTAAAACCCGATAACCTCACACAAGTTTGGGAGGGCTGTTGTTCGCGGGTTCGAGGAAAGCTAGGTCTTCCCGCATGATTCCAGGATTCCAAGGACCCGCGGCCATGGCAAACCAGATCAATGTCGCGAAGCAGGATCTGTCCGATTTTCCAAAGTTGCCGTTCGGGATCCGGCACAACCTGATGGACAATCCCCTCCTCTCGCTGGATCGTCTCGTGGCGCTGGCCGCTAGCATGCCGCGCGACAGCATCGAGTATAATTCCGGCAAGGTCGCCATCGACCAGAACCCCGAGACCGTTCCGCTGGTCGAGATGGATCCCGTCGAGGTGGTCAGGCGGATCCGCGAGGCGAATGCCTGGCTCGTGCTGAAGCGGGTCGAGCGCGACCCGGCCTATGCTGCGCTCCTCAAGGAAGTGCTTGACGGCTTCGCGCGCGACCTCGGACATGCCGACGCGGCCGCCGCCGGCTTCACCAGCATCGAGGGCTTCGTCTTCGTGTCCTCGCCCAATGCGACGACGCCCTTCCACTCGGATCCGGAGGACAACTTCTTCGTCCAGATCCACGGCGAGAAGTTCTTCCACATCATCGACAATCAGGACGGCGCCGTGGTCTCGGATGCCGACCTGGAATTCGCCCCGTCGGCACACCGGAACCTCTCCTACAAGCCGGAATTCGAGGCGCGGGCGCGGGTCTTCAGCATGGATGCGGGCGATGGCTGCTTCGTGCCCTACCAATGGCCGCACTGGGTCCGCACCGGCGCGAACTATTCCGTGTCGATGGCGATCACCTGGAAATCGACCGAGGTGAAGCGCCGGAACCGGCTGCTCTTCGTCAACGCTCTGCTGCGCAAGGCGGGCCTGCCGCAACCCAGCCCCGGGCGGCGGCCCGCCCTCGATGCGGTCAAGATCGCCGCCTATACAGGTCTGCGGGCGGCGCTCGAGCCGCTGCGCCGTGTGCAGGGTCTCCGGACGCAGCACGGCAAGTAAGCTCGATCCGGCGGATCGCGCGACGATAGCCGGCCCTCGCGGCGTCGGCGGGATCAGGAAGCCGGATGGTGCGATGGTGAAGGGTCTGACCGGGGCGGGTAAGCCCGGCGCTGGCGGGCGGCCGACGGCGCCCTGGCGTCAACGGCTCGGCCGTGTGTTCGGCGGTTCGGGGATCGGGGCCTATCTGCGCGTCGTGGCCGTCGGTTCCGGCGCGCGGATGTTCGGCCTCGCGTCGCAATTCGTCGTCCTGATCCTGCTGAGCCGCGTCCTGTCGAAGGCGGCCTTCGGCGAGATGATGATCGCGTTCGGAATCTATCGCGTCATCGGCACGGCTCTGGGCGTCGGCGGATCCCTCGTCCTGCTGTTCCACATTTCGCGCCACCCCGACGATCGGGCTGCCGAGGTGCGCCTGCACCGTTCCAGCGCCCTGCTGGCGGGCGCGGCGTCCTGCATCCTCGCTCTGGCCGGGGCCCTCGGCTCGGGATGGATCGCCGCGGCCCTGAACAAGCCGGCGCTCGCGGAATGGATGGTCCTGCTCGCCCCCTTCGCGGTCTTCAGCACCTTGCTGGTCGTGGCGACCGGCGCGCTCGAAGGGCGGTCCCGCGTCTCGGAATCGATCCTGATCGGCGAGGTGGCACCGAGCGCCGCCCGCATCGTGCTCCTGCCGCTCGCGGCCTTGCTGGCGCTGCCCGAGAGTGCGGTGGCCCATGTGCTCACCCTCTCCGTCATGGTCCCCTGGCTCTGGGCCTCGCGCCGCATTTGGGCCCGGGACGTGCCGGGGCTGCGCGCCTGGACGGCATGGGATTATCAGTACTGCGCGAAGTTCGTCGGAGCGACGCTCTTCGCCAACCAGCTCGGGGCGATCGACCTCGTCGTCGCCGGCGCTCTGTTCCCGTCCGCGATCGTGGCCGATTACGCGGTCGCGTCGCGGATCGCGGCCCTCTACGCCTTCTTCCAGCTGATCCTGCTCAAGCGCTTCGCGCCCCGTGCCGGTCATCTGCTGCAGGTGAAGGACGAGGCGGCCCTCCGGAGCGACACCGCCCTGTGCCGCAGACTCACCATCGGCTGCACGGCCCTGACCATCGCGGGCATTCTCCTCGTCGCGCCCTATGTCCTGCCGCTCTTCGGCGGCTACGGCGGGGCCATGACCTTCCTGGTCTGGCTCGCCGTGCCCTCCTTCGTCACCTCGTTCTACGCGACCTCGGACCGGCTGCTCGTCATCGCCGGCAAGGCCGACATTCTCCTCGCCCTCACGGTGTCGTCGTTCCTGCTGCTGGCCCTCTCCCCGCACGTGACGGCGCCGTGGCTCGGCTCGGCCGCGATCCCGGCGGCCATGATCCTGTCGGCGCTGCTGTTGAACCCGATCGTGGCGGTCTACGCGCGGCGCCTCTACGGCATCGTGACGATCCGGGCGAGCGATGTGGCGATCATCGCACTCGTGTGCGCCACGCTCGTCTACCACGCGCGCACGACTTCCCTGGCCTCGACGCTCGCGGTCTGCCTCGTGCTCGGCAGCGTCGGCGCGACCTTCCTGGTGTCGGCGAGCGGGTCCGGATGGCGGCTCGGGCAGCGGCTCCGGCGAGCCTGAGCCGAACCTCCGCTCTCAACCCGGTTCACCAGCGGGCGGACCGCGCCGCATCACCGGGGACGGCCCGGATCGGGGCCGCGAAAAATCGCCCTCAGCGGCCCGATAGGGCGTCCCGGTAGAGCTGGAGCGTGCGGCGCGCGATCGCGGTCCAATCGTGCGCCTCGGCGATGCGTGCGCGGTCGGCCGCGTCGATGCCCTCGGCCGCGCGGCCCGATGCCGCCGCCTCGAACGCCCCGGCGAGGTCCGCGACATCCCCGACGGCGACGAAACGCGTCCCCGAAGGGGCGATTTCCCGGTGGGCCGGAATATCGCTGAGGATCAGCGGGCAGCCGTAGCTGAGCGCCTCCAGCACGGCGATCGGCTGGCCCTCCATGCTCGAGACCATGGTGAATGCGCCGGCCTGACTGAACAGGGCGGCGAGGTTGCTGCCGGTCTGGTGTCCGAGCAGGACGACCCCCTCCGCGGCCTGCGCCGCCTCCGTGACGGAGCGGGCGTAGGCGTCCTGGTAATCGGCGCTCCCCACGATGGCGAGGGTCCATCCGCGCGCGCGCGCCGCGCCCATCGCGGCGATCAGGTCGAGCTGGCGCTTGACCGGGTCGATGCGCGCCACGGTCAGGATGTAGCGGCCCGGCGTGAGGCCGAAGCTGTTGAGGATTACCGTGCCGGGCTGAATGTTCGGCATCGGGATGCCGTTCGGGATCACCTCGACGGGGACCTGGTAACGGCCGCGGACGCGCTCGGCGAGATAGCGCGAGACCACGATGCGCCGATGCGCCAATCGCATTCCGGCCGTCTCGCCGAGGCGCAGGAGCCAGCGCGCGAAGCGGCCCCATTTCTCGTGCTCGTAATTCAGGCTGTGATGCGTCACCACGACCCGCAATCCGAGCAGGCGCCCGATCGGCGTGAACAGGGCCGGTCCGATCCCGTGGATATGCAGGATGTCCGGGCGCGTTACCCCGGCCCGCAGCACGCCGACGAGGGTGTGGAAGAAGGCCTCGACGCCGGTCGCGCGCGGCGCCCAGAGGCGAGCGAGCCGGACGCCCTGCCAGATGCGACCGACATCCTCCGCCATGTAGGAGGAGCGGACGATGACCTCCACCTCGCAGCCGATCTCGACGAGGCGCGTGGCGAGATTCTCGACATGGTTCTCGATCCCGCCCTGCACTTTAGGGAAGCCGCGCAGGCCCAGCATCGTCACCCGCAGGATCGGCCGCGCCGGCTCCACGGCGGTGGCCTGGGCCGGCATCACTTCCATCATGCCGCGGCTCCTGGATTCAGCGTGGAATAGAGGGCGACGAGGCGGTCGCGATAGGCAGACGCCGTGAAGTCGCGCTCGACCCAGGCGCGGCCGGCGGCCCCCATGGCGGCGAGCCGGGAATCCGGAAGGTCGGCAAAGCGTGCCAGCTCGTCCGCGAGAGCATCGACATCGCCCGAGGGCACCAGGTGGCCGGTCTCGCCCTCGCGCACGAGTTCGGGGATGCCGGCGATCCGCGCGCCGATGACCGCCCGGCCGGCGGCGTAAGCCTCCAGCACCGCGAGCGGCGCGTTCTCGTTGCATTCCGAAGGAGCCACGACCGCGCGTGCCGTCTGCAGCACCTGCGCGAGTTCCTGCTTGCCGACATGGCCGAGAAAGCGCACGTCGGCGCCGAGCCGGTCGGTGAGGTCGCGCAGACGTGCCTCGTCCGGTCCGCGCCCGGCAAGGGTCAGGGGCTGGCCGGCCCGGGCCGCCGCCCGCACCAGGGTCTCCACGCCCTTGAGGCGGTCGAGACGGCCGCAATAGACGAAGCGCGTGCCGACCGGCTCATCCGGCCGGAAACGGTCGATATCGACGAAGTTCGGCACGTGCACGAAGCGCTCGCGCGGCCAGCCCCACGCGACCAGCGTCTCCAGCACGAAGCGGCTCGGCACCACGAAGCGCGCGATATTGGCCTCGTAGAGCTTGAGCCAGCGATGGATGTAGCTCTCCACCATCACGAGGCCGGACAGGGCGAGCGACCCCTTGATGCAGCGGTGGCGGGCGACGTTGTAGAGGCGCCCGCCCTTGCAGCTGTCGCAAGCCTGGCCGTCCCGCATCATGGTGTAGGCGGGGCAGCCGAGTTTGAGATCGTGCACCGTCATCACGGTCGGCACGCCGCGTTCGCGCAGCAGCGGCAGCACCGAGGGCGAGAGGTGATGGTAGATGTTGTGCGCGTGCGCGATCGTCGGCCGGGACCGGTCGAGGAGCGTCTTCAACTTGCTGCGGGCCTGATGCGAGTAGATCACCCGCTGGGCGTTCAGGAGCTTGCGCGGCAGGCTGTAGTCGCGGCCGAACTCGATCTCGTCGGGGAAGTAGGTCTCGTAACGGGTCGGGAGGTTGTCGGCGTGTCGCATCGCGAACGGCACGACATCCCAGCCGATGCCCTCGAACAAGCGGTTCTGCTCGAGGAACAGCACTTCGGCGCCGCCGCGCGGATAATAGTAGTTGTTGATCGAGAGCAGTCGGTTCTGATCCGGCGACATCAGCGGTGCCAATCCCCAAGCGCGTGCGCGCGCAGGCCTGCGCGGGCGCCGACCGCCACCGCCGGAACCTCGGATCGAGGAGACGATCCGATGCATGGCCTCGCGCCCAGCCTCATTTTGTTCCTTTGGAAGTTCTTCTGTGCCATCGAGGGACACTTGATACCACGATGACTTGTAAAGGATCTTCTATTTCCGAGACCTAAGCCGGATTTTCCACGAGTAAACGGCGATCGAGACCCACCAGCTGCCTGTTCACGCAAATTTCAATACGCACCGAGGTTGGAAAACTCTTTTGCAATCCCGGCCCGCCGCCGCGTTTCTAAGCTGCCGCCTGACCCGGACTGACATCGGCAACCACGTGACTGTCGATCCATGCATCCGGTCGAATCCGGGACCGGAGCAGGCCGAACCAGAAGCCGACCGCGTAGAGATTCCAGGCCGAGACCGCGTAGAGGGCATATCGCCCGGAGCGCCACTTCAGGCTCATCGCGGCAAACGGGAAGGCCAGGAGGACGAGCAGCGCCGCCGGCATCGTCCAGCCCCGCAGGAGGAACGGCGTCGCCAGCATCGACAGCCACCAGAGATGGATGATGGCGCAGAGCAGGAAGGCGTTGTTGTTGCGGAAGATCAGCGGGAAGTGCGGGCGTCCGAACGCGGCCCGGAAGGCTTCTCCGGCGGCAAACGCCGTCTTGTTCTGGAAGCGGCGGGCGAGGAGGCGGAAGTCGCCGTCCGAATGCCCGTGATGGTCGATCGCGAGGCTGTCCACGCGTGCCAGCGACCAGCCCGCCGCATGCAGGCGGCAGCCGAGATCGAGCTCTTCGCCGCCATGCAGGTTGCGGTCGGTGAAGTAGCCGATCTGCTCGATCGCCTCGCGGCGGTAGAGGCCGCCGCAATCGAGGCGGCTGACGGGGCCCGGCTGCCGGTCCGGCTCGGCCCGCCGCTCGCGCGCCTCGAACTCGATGTTGCTCGTATCCTGCTCGCGGATCAGTCCGCCGACCCCGGCGAGCTTCGGGTCCCTCGCGAGGTGTTCGAGGGCGGTCGTGATGAAGCCTCGGTGCAGTTTCATGTCACCGTCGATCAGGCAGATGAACTGCCCGCGGCTGTGCTGATAGCCGAGTTGCGCGCCCGCGCCGCAGGATCGGTCGGCGATCTTCTCAAGCGTGACGATGCGGATCGGATACCGGCGCGCGATCTCCAGCGTGCGGTCCGTCGAGGCGCTGTCGGCGAGGATTACCTCACCGTCAAGCCCCTCCAGAGCTTGGAGCGCGCTCTCGATCGCACCCGCGATGCGGTGCTCCTCGTTGAGCGCCTTGATGATGATGCTGATGCTCGGCTGTTCTGGCACGATCTCGAGAACCTGAGGATCTGTCGGTGTTTCAGGGCGGCACGGAGTTCCCGTTTCCGGACATCGAACCCGATCAGGGTCTCTGCCGTGTGTCGGATCGGAACGGAAACCCCCTTCTGCCGGGCGAAACCGCAATCCCGGCGCCAACCTCAGCGTGTACCAGGCAAGAACGCACCTGATACGACGCGACAGGACTCGGCACCGCGCTCCGCGGTCTTCGCATGTGCGATACGTCGGAAGGTCACGATCGGTTTCTCAGGCGATGCGCGAGCGCGGTGACGGCACGCACGCTCCGGCGCAGACCCGGCCAATCCTTGACGCGCGCGCGCAGATGCCAGAACGCCATGACGGCATGTCCGCGAAGGGAGCGGGCGGCCTGATAGCGGTAGAGCGGAAGGGTGTGGTCCGCCCAACTCGCCTTGTAGCCCTCCTCACCCACCGTGAGATCGAAAATCTTAAGGTCGCCGCGCCCGATGCACATCTGGATCACGCTCTCGATCAGCAGGCGGCCGACCGACAGCTTGCTCCAGTCGGTCCGATAGCTCGTGATCAGGAAGGCGTAGCGGCCGCGGAAGATCACGCCCCAGAGGCCGGCGACGAGGTCGTCGCCGACCCAGAGGCCGGCGGTACTCACGCTGCCCTCGCGGAGCGTGGTCTGGGTCATGCGCTCGTAGAAGGCCCGCGTGTCCGCCCGCGCGAAGGTGTTCGCGACACCCGCGGCCTGCTGCCAGCGCGACTTCTGATCGATGAGGAACCGGATGATGGCGAGGCGCTCCGGCCCCTCCTCCGGGAAGGCAATGCGGACCTGTCCCTCCTTCTCCAAGCGCCGGCGGTACTGCTTGTTCTTGCGGAAGAACACCTCGCTTCGTGCCGCCGCGAAGGCCTCGAAATCCGCGGGCAGATGCGCGCCGTAGGCCTTCGTCTCCTGCGCCGCGCCGGCCAGGGCCGCGAGCGGGTTCTGCACATGGTCGAGGCTGAGCGGCATCCGCGTCAGGCGAACCAGATCGACGCGCGGCAGCCGAGCCAGGATCTCGGCCCAGAGGCGTTGGATGTCGGTCGGCCCGATCGCGTGCGCGGGATTCACCAGGGGCAGATTGTAGTCGGTGAGGTCACCGCCGAGGAATTCGAGGCTCAGCCCATAGGCCCGCGCGTGGATCGCCAGCGGAATGAGGAGCAGCGTGGTGTCGTCCCGCGCCGCGACGTGGACGATGTAGGCGCGCGCGCGTTCCGCCGTCCCGATCGTGTCGAACCAGGCCGAGAGCCACTCGTAAGTCTGGAACGCGCTGGCGCCGCAATGCGCCGTGGCCTCGCGCCAGACCGCCTCGCTGGCCGGCAGGTCCGGAAGGATGCTGAGACGCGCTCCGGCCAAACCGGAGGCTGTCCAGGCTCCGGGATCGTCGCGGAGGGCAAAAGTCTGCGCAGAATCAGTGGTGGCTTGCCGATCGGACCGTGACGGCCTTCCTCCGACCAAAGGAGAAGAATCAGCTCGATCTTCGATCACAGATTGAATCCGTCCATAGGCGCTGCACCTTTACCCTGTTGGAATGAAGACTTAGTGTTTCGGGATCGGGCCGTGTAAATTCACAGGATGAAGTAGACGCTTTCGATCGTTTGCGTCGGAGACAAGTTCGGCTGAACCGAACATCCTTAACAATCCGGCCTCAGCCGGCGCTCTCCGACCGCGAGGGCATGGGGAACGACCGTGATGGACGTGCGCAGCCTGCTGAAAACCGGTATTCCGATCATCGCGCATCGGAGCGGTCTGGCGCGCGCCCTGTCGCAACGTTACGGCGGGGCCGGGACGATCTTCATGCTCCACTCGGTGGTGGCGGATGGAAGCTTTCACCCCGATGCCGGCATGCGCTGCCCCGCCTCGCGGCTCGATCACGCATTATCGGTCCTGCGCGGCTTCGGCGTCGACTTCGTCAGCCTGGACGAGGCCGTGCGACGCCTTCGGTCGGGCGCGCCTGGGCGCTTTGCCGCCTTCACCTTCGATGATGGTTTCTCGGACAATCTCACGCAGGCCCTGCCGGTGATGGAGCGCCACGGCGCGCCCTTCACAGTCTATGTCGCCACCGGCATGGTTACGGGCGAGATCGACGCCTGGTGGCTGGGCCTTGCTGAGATGATCCGCCACCGCGACACGATCGTGATACCGGGGCTGGAGCGGCGCTTTTCCTGTCCGACCCCCGCCGCGAAAATCGCGGCCTTCCTCCAGATCGAGCGCCTCGTGCACGGCGACTACGCGATCCTGCCTGCCATCAAGGCCCTCGTCACGGAAGCCGGCATCGACATTGCCGCCCTGGCTCGCCGGGAGGGCCTCACGCGCGACGAGATCCGCCACCTGGCACGGCACCCGCTCGTGACGATCGGAGCGCATGGCACGACCCACATCAATCTCGCCCACGCCACCGAGGAGACGGCCCGCCGCGAGATGGCCGAGAACCGCCGCTTCCTGGAGCGGGCGACCGATCGGCCGGTGCTGCATTTCGCCTATCCCTTCGGCAATCCACGTGCCTGCGGCACCCGGGAGGCACGGCTCGCGCGCGAGGTCGGATTCGAGACCGCCGTGACGACGCGGCACGGCACCCTCTTCACGGATCACCTCGATCACCTTCACGCCCTTCCCCGGGAAACCCTCACGGCGACCGACACACCCTCGACGCTGTCCTGCAAGGTCGGGGGCTTCTATCGCGCCGTGCACACCAAGTTCGGGCAACCGGTTTCCCATATGGCGAGCGGTCACGACGCGCATCCCTCCCGATGACGCGGCGTCTCCTGCGCCTCTGGATCGGGGCATGGATTCTCGGCGCAGCGGCTGTCGCGGCCGAGCCCGTGCCGTTCCATCGCGGCATCGGCATCTCGCACATGCTCGCCTGGGCGAGTGTCGAGCCGAACCGGGCCTTCACCTTCCCGCCCTTCGCTGGCGACGACCGGACGATGCCACCGGCCGAGATGCGCCGGCTGAAGGAGGCGGGACTCGATTTCGTGCGCCTCGCGGTCGATCCCGGCCCCTTTCTCCAATTCACCGGCTGGAAGCGGGATTGGGCGGATCAATTCCTCGTGGACACGGTCCAGGGCTTTCTCGCCGCAGGCCTCGCGGTGGTGATCGATCTGCATCCGAGCGATCTTCATCCCGCCTACGAATCCAAGGACCTGACCGCGGGCCTGCGGAGCCCCGGCTTTCAGGGCTATCTCGGCCTCGTCGCGCGCGTCGCCGGCCTGCTCTCGGGGATCGGCTCGCCGCGGGTGGCCTTCGAGCTCATGAACGAACCGACGATCGCGCCAGCGGCCTGGCAGCCGATGCTGGAGGCGGCCTACCGGGCGGCGCGGAGCCGGGCCCCGCGCCTGACGCTGGTTCTCGGCGGCGGCAACCAGAACGCGCTCGCGGGTCTGACCGAGATGGACACGAAGCCCTTCACCGGCGATCCGGCCGTCATCTACACGTTTCACGACTATGACCCGTACCAGTACACGCATCAGGGTGCGTCCTGGAATGCGGCCGCAAACCTCGCGGACGTGCCCTATCCGGCACGGGCCCGGCCACCGGGCGAGAGCCTGGAGGCGACGCGTCGGAGCATCGCGCGCTCGGACATCAAGGCCGAGGGAAAGCCGGCCGCCATCGCGAGCGCGGTTCGCCAGCTCGAGAGCTACCAGCGTTCAGGGTTCGATCGCCCGGATCTCGCCAGGTCCTTCGATGCGGTGAGCGGCTGGGCCCGCAGCCGGAACATCCCGCCGGACCGGATCCTGCTCGGCGAGTTCGGCGCCCGCCTCACGCCGTTCAGCGGCGGGGCGGCGCAGCAGGCCGAGCGGGAGCGCTATTTCCGCGACATGCGCGAGCTCGCAGAAGCGAACGGCTTCGCGTGGTCCGCCTTCGCCTACCGCGGACTCGGCGGTTTCGCGCTGGCCCGCGACGAGGTCGGACCGGGGCTCGATCCGACCGTGGCCCGTGCGCTCGGTCTCCGCCAGATCGAGGCCGCTCCGCAGCGCCCGTGAGCCCGAAGGCGGCCGGTCGGCGCCGCTCGCCGGGACCCGGCAGAAGCCATCGGGCGAGAGGATGCGGGCATGACGGAGGCCCGCCCCGATCTGAAGCCCGAGGCCGGTCGCGAGATCCTGACTAATGCCCAGGCGGGACGCGCCGCAAATCAGCCCATCGTCGCCGTGTCGTCGACGATGCTGACATGGGCGGCGACGACCTTCCATCCGTCCGGAAAGCGGATCCAGGTCTGGCTCTGACGCCCGATGCGGCCGGGAGCCCCAACCCGCGTGAAGAGCGTCATCGCGGTCGCCATGTCGTGGCCGAAGGTCGTGATGACGGTGCGGTCGAGCTGCCGGTCCAGCCCCTTCGGCGACCGGCTGCGCCGGAACTGGCGGATCGCCTCCATGCCGTAGAGGTTCTCGCCGGCGCCGAAACGGATCGTGCGGGGATCGTCGTGGAAGAGGGCTTCGAGGGTGGTGACGTCGTTCGTCACGAGGGCCTGCTCGTAGGCCTGAAACGCGGCCTCGACTTCGGCCTTCACCGTGGGCTCGTCGATCTGCATGGAAATCCTCTGAGGTCTTGCGGGTCTGGGGCCATTTTCCAGCGGGAATCGCGCCGCGACGGTTGCAAAGCCGTGAAGCCGGTCGCGGCGTCGAATCCCACGCGCGGCGGTCGGCGACGGGGGCGGCCGCCCTGCAGGGGAAAACCCTGTGGCGGCGATCATTTGCGCCCCTGCGACCCACACCATCCCTCCACGATCGGCCTCCTGCGCAGCCGCGCGGACGGCACGCTCGCCAAGGGCGCGCGGTTGGACACTATCCCGGGTAGCCCGCCCGATCTCACCAACCGGCCGCCGGGCTGCGCCTTCGCGCCGCGCTGCGTCTTGGCCGAGGACAGGTGCCGCCGGGAGGAGCCGCCGCTCGCCGCTGCAGCCGGGCCGGACCATCAGGCGCCTGCCGGCGCTCGGTGGCAACCGAGCCCATGATCTAGATCGCCTGCGCCTGCGCGCGCAGGACGAATTTCTGGATCTTGCCGGTGGCGGTCTTCGGCAGCGGCCCGAACACGATCGTCTTCGGCACCTTGAACCGCGCGAGGTGCTCGCGGCAGAAGGCGACGAGCTCGGTCTCGGTCGCGCCCGGGCCGTCCGGCCGCAGCTCGATGAAGGCGCAGGGCGTCTCGCCCCAGGTCGCGTCGGGGCGGGCCACCACCGCCGCGAGCATCACGGCGGGGTGGCGCGAGAGCACCTCCTCGACCTCCAGGCTCGAGATGTTCTCGCCGCCCGAGATGATGATGTCCTTGGCGCGATCCTTGATCTCGACGGTCCCGTCGGGATGCCAGACCGCGAGATCCCCCGAGTGATACCAGCCGCCCGCGAGGGTGCGGCCGGTGGCATCCGGGTTCTTGAGGTAGCCCTTCATCACGGTGTTGCCGCGCATCGCGATCTCCCCGATCGTCCGCCCGTCCCGCGGGATCGGCGCCCGGGTCGCGGGATCCATCACCATCAGGTCCTCGACGGTGGTCAGGGCGACGCCTTGTCGGGCCATCCGCCCGTAGCGCTCCGCCTCCGTCAGATCGTCCGCGCCCTTCACGCAGGCGGTGCCCGGACCGTAGGTCTCGGTCGCCCCGTAGAGATGCGTCACCGCAAATCCCATCGCCTCCATGGCCCGGAGGATCGTCGAAGTCGGAGCAGCGCCGCCCGTGGCGCAGCGGACCGTCTGCCGGAAGGGCACCCGGTCCTCCGGCGGGGCGTGAACCAGCATCGAGAGCAGGATCGGCGCGCCGCAGAGATGCGTGACGCCGTGCTCGGCGATGAGGCGGAAGATCCGGGCCGGCTCGACCTTGCGCAGGCAGACCTGCGTGCCACCCGCCGCCACGATCGCCCAAGGGTAGGACCAGCCGCTGCAATGGAACATCGGCAGCGTCCAGAGATAGACGCTGTCCTGGCTCACCCCGAAGGTGACGGCGTTGCCGAGCGCCTGGAGATAGGCGCCGCGATGGCTGTAGACGGCGCCCTTCGGGTCGCCCGTGGTCCCCGAGGTGTAGAGGAGGCAGAGCGACTGCCACTCGTCATCGGGCCCCGGCCACGCATAATCCGGGTCGCCCTCGCTCAGGAAGGTCTCGTAATCGACGGCACCCGGTATGGCGGTCGCGGCGCTGGGGGCGGGCACGTCGATCATCAGAGGCGGCTCGTCCAGGAGTGCCACCACCTGGGCGACCAGGGGCGCATGATCCCGGTCGACGATCAGGACCTTGGCCTCGCCGTGGCGCAGGGAGAAGGCGAGCGTCGCCGCATCGAGGCGCGTGTTGAGGGGATTGAGCACGCCGCCGAGCATCGGCACGGCGAAATGCGCCTCGATCATCTCCGGGATGTTGGAGGCGAGAATCGCAACCGTGTCGAGTCGCCCGACGCCGCGCCGGCCGAGCGCCGAGGCGAGGCGGCGGCAGCGCCGGTAGAGATCCGCATAGGTGATGCGGCGCTCGCCGTCGATGATGGCGAGGCTCGCTCCGAAGCTGCCGGCGGCGCGGGCGAGGAAGCTCACGGGCGTGAGCGGGGCGAAATTCGCGGCGCTCTTGTCGAGCCCGGTCTCGAAGGGGTGCCCTGTCAGGCCCGTCATGGCGCTTCCTCGTTCCCTCGCTCGCGTTCCCCGAGGCGCCCGTGTTCGTCCCGGGCTGCCGCATCTCTGCTCACCGCCCGGATGGCGGAGGTTTCCAGATGGCGGCGGCCATCTCGGCCGTGGCGATCAGGGCGGCGTGGAGATCCGCGTCTCCATCATGCGCACCGGCGCGGATGGCGGCCGCGAGATCCGCCACGGTGGCATCGGGGCCGGCGAGAGCGGCTGCGCGCTTCCAGGCATCCCCCATCGCGCTGCCATGCTCGATCTCGCGGGCGACGATCCCGATCGCATTCGCCACCATCGCGGCGAGATAGCGGGGCCGGCCCGTCAGCCCCGGCGCGATCTCCTTTGTGAGGACGTGCCGGGCGACGTCGAGAAGGGCGGCTCCGGAGGGTTCGTCCCGCATGGTCAGGCGCTCCATTGATCCGGGCTCGTCGCCCGCAAGACCGCAAGCTCCAATTCGGGGACCATGCGGCCGGTCAGCGCCAGTTCGAGGGACCATTCCGCGCCCGAGAGGTGCCGGTGGGCCTGTTCGAGGGCGATCGCGGCCCAGCGCAGATGGGCGACGATCTCCCAGTAGCGCACGGCGGCATCGTCGACGGGCGCGCCTCCCTCCGCTTCGTAGCCTCGGTAGAAGGCCGCGCGCGACGCGATCCCGCCGGCCTCGAGGGCCGGTCGCCCGAAGCGCCAGCAGGTCGCGCAGAACCAGCCGAGATCCGACATCGGGTCGCCCCAGCCGGCAAATTCCCAGTCGAGGATGGCGGTCAGGCCCCCGGCATCGACCATGTAGTTGCCGGTGCGGAAATCCCCGTGGGTCAGGGTTGCGGCGGCGCATTCCGGAGCGTGGCGTTCAGCCCAGCGCAAGCCCCATTCGAGCGCCGGGCGCGTGGCCGCGAGGGCATCGAGCTTGCCCCGGAGGGCCGCGATCACGGCGCGGGCGGGCATGGGATCGGGCTCACCCAAGAACGCCAGGCCGACTTGTGGCGGGCGGATGCGGTGGATCCGGGCGAGTTCCAGCCCGAGACGCTCGGCCAAACGCTCGCGGTCCCCGCCGAGGCTCAGGTCCTTGGCGACGCGGGGACCGAGACCGACGCCGTCCACGAGCCCCATCAGGGCGAAGGGCGCGCCGAGCACCTCCGCATCGTGACAGAACCCGACGGGTTCCGGCACGCAGACCCCGCCGCGATGCGCCGCCTGCAGGATCGCGAATTCTTCCGGCCGGCTGCGGCTCGACGCGATGGTCGCCGCCGCATCCTTGCGCAGCACGAAGCGGGCCGGCGCACCGTCGACGCTGCAATCGAGGCGCCAATTCTCCTGGATCGAGCCCCCGGCGAGCGGCTCGATCCCGGCGAGGACGACCTCGCGCGTGCCGAGCTGCCCGGCGATCCAGCTGCGCAGCGCCTCGCGACGGCCGTCATCGAGCATGGAACCCTCCTCCGGTGCGCGATCGGATCCCGTCTCGCATCACAGGCTCGAGACCAGGTGACCGCCGTCGATGGCGATCACGCTTCCGGTCATGTAGCTGCCGGCCTCCGAGGCGAGGAGCAGGAGGGCGCCGTCAAGCTCGCCGGCCTCGCCGAGGCGTCGTTGCGGCACGCGCTTGATCAGCGCCTGGCCGGCATCGGTCTCGAAGAAATCGCCGTTGAGCTCGGTCCGGATATAGCCGGGCGCGAGGGCGTTCACCCGGATCCCGTGGCGCGCCCATTCGAGCGCGAGGCTCTTGGTGAGCTGGACGACGCCGGCCTTCGACACCGCGTAGGGCGCGACCCCGCCCGCGACCCGAAGGCCCAGGATCGACGCGATGTTGATGATGCTGCCGCCGGACTGGGCGCGCACCATGCGCCGGGCGGTGGCCTGCGCCATAAGCCAGAGGCCCTTGAGGTTGGTATCGACGACGCGGTCCCAGGCCTCCTCGTCGAGATCGAGGGCGGCGCGCGTCACGGTCACGCCGGCATTGTTCACCAGGACCGCGATGGGGCCGAACCTGCCCTCGGCTTCGTCCAGCGCGGGCGCGATGGTGGCCGGCGCGGTGACATCCAGCACGAGGGCGCTCGCCCTGCCTCTGGCGGCCTCGATCTGCGCCACGGTCTCCGCAAGGGCGTCCGCTCGCCGCGCCGTCACCGAGACGCGCGCCCCGGCCTCGGCGAGGCGGCGCGCGAAGTGACGTCCGAGGCCACTTGAGGCGCCCGTGACGAGCACATGCCGATCCGCAAGATCGAACAATCCGGCCATCATTCCTCCAGGCGATGCCCGCGTCGAGCGGAGCACCGCGACTCCCTCGAGCCCTGCCCGGCCGCGCTCTTCCGGCGCGGTTCAGGCGGCCCAGATTGAACCGGTCAGGGCAGGCGCTCAAGCGCGAGCGCGATGCCCTGACCGCCGCCGATGCACATTGTCACGAGACCGTAGCGTCCCCCGCTGCGGGCCAATTCATGGAGCGCCTTCACGATCAGGATCGCCCCCGTGGCCCCGATCGGGTGGCCGAGCGCGATGGCGCCCCCATTCGGGTTCACGCGGGACGGGTCGAAGCCGAGATCGCGCACGACGGCGCAGGCCTGGGCGGCAAACGCTTCGTTCGACTCGATCACGTCGAAATCACCGATCCTCAGCCCGGAGCGCTCGCAGAGCCGGCGCACCGCCGGGACCGGACCGATACCCATCTCGGAGGGATCCACGCCCGCATGGGCATAGCCGACGATCCGGGCGAGCGGCGCCCGTCCGTCGCGCTCGGCCCGTTCGGCGCGCATCAGCACCAGGGCGGCCGCGCCGTCATTGAGCCCGGAGGCGTTGCCGGCCGTGACCGACCCGTCCCGGCGGAAGGCCGGCCGCAAGGACGCGAGGTCCTCGACGCGGGTCGCCTTGGGGTGCTCGTCCGTATCGAAGGTGAGGCTCTGGCGCTTCACCGTCACCTCGACCGGCAGGATCTGGTCCCGGAACCGGCCCGCCGCGATGGCGGCGCGGGCCCGGCTCTGGCTCTCGGCCGCGAGCGCGTCCTGGGCCTCCCGCGAGATGTCGTAGCGGGCGGCCACGTTCTCGGCGGTGATGCCCATATGGCCGTTGCCGAAGGGATCGGTGAGCACGCCAATCATGTAATCGACCGCGACCACGTCGCCCATGCGCTGGCCCGTCCGGGCGGTGGTGAGGATGTGGGGGGCGCGGCTCATGCTCTCGGCGCCGCCCGCGACCGCGATCTCGACATCCCCCAGCAGGATGGCCTGCGCGGCCGAGACCACGGCCTGGACGCCGCTTCCGCAGAGCCGATTGACCGTGAAAGCCGGGACCTCTGGCGGGATGCCGCCATCGATTGCCGCGACGCGGGACAGGTAGGCGTCGCGCGGCTCGGTCAGGATGACGTTGCCGAAGACCACGTGCCCGACATCGGCGCCTCGAACCTCCGCCCGTCGAAGGGCCTCGGCGACGCAGAGCGCCCCGAGGCGCGCGGGCGGCACCGAAGCCAGCGAGCCCCCGAAGGACCCGATGGCGGTGCGCACGCCCGCGGTGATCACGACGCTGTTCGGCATCTCTCTGGTCTCTCCCGCGTGATCGGACTCTGCGTGTCTAGGCGCCGTCCGCCGGTGCATCGCCGGACACGTTCCAGTGCCAGAATGCTCGGTCTTCCTTCTCGAGGGAGCGGTTCAGCACCATCTTGTGGACCTCGTCCGCCCCGTCCACGAGCCGCGCCTGACGGGCGTAGCGATAAATCCATTCCAGGACCGTGTCCTTCGAGTAGCCCCGGGCTCCGTTGATCTGAATCGCGACGTCGGCTGCGGCGTGCAGGAGGTTGGCAACGTGGATCTTCGCCATCGAGACTTCCTTGCGGGCGAATCCACCGCGATCGAGCTCCCAGGCCGCCTTCATGACGAGGAGACGGCCGACCTCGATGCGCATCGCGAGGTCGCCCAGCATCAGCTGGATGCTCTCGCGGTCGGCGAGGCGAACGCCGAAGCCCTGGCGTTCGGACGCGTAGGCCCGGGCGATCTCGACGCAGCGCTTCGACAGGCCGAGCCACCGCATGCAGTGGGTCAGGCGCGCCGGGCCGAGCCGGATCTGCGTGACCTTGAGGCCCGCGCCCTCCCCGATCAGAACATTGTCCTGTGGAATCTCCAGGCCGTCGAAGCGCAGCTCGCAATGACCGCCATGCTCTTCGGGTCCCATGATGGGAATGCGCCGCACGATCTCCCAGCTGGGCTGGTCCCGGTCGAACAGGAACGCCGTCAGCCCATTGCGCGGATCGTCCGACGTTCGGGCGACCAGGATGAAGTGGCCCGCATCCTCGGCCCCGGTGATGAACCATTTCTGGCCCGTCACCACGTAGCTCTCGCCCCGGCGCTGCGCCGTGGTGCGCATCATCGAGGGGTCGGAGCCGCCGCCCGGATGGGGCTCGGTCATGGCGAAGGCGGAGCGGAGCCGCCCGTCGACGATGGGCGCCAGCCAGCGCGCCTTCTGGGCCGGCGTGCCGACCGCCTCCAGGAGCATCATGTTGCCGTCATCGGGCGCGGCGGAGTTGAACACCACGGGGCCGAAGATCGAGCGGTTCATCTCCTCGTAGCAGGCTGCCATGCCGACCTTGTCGAGACCCGCTCCGCCGGTCTCAGGCTTGAGCTGAAGGCACCACAGGCCCTCGCCTCGCGCCTGCTCGCGCATGCGGGCGAGCGCGTCGAGGGCGATGTTCCCGTGCGGGTCATAGGCGGCCGGATCGCTTTCCAGGGGGATCAGCGCACGGTCGACGAAGGCGGCGATGCGCTGGCGGTAATCGTCGATGCGGGGGCTGATCGAGAAATCCATCCAGGGGCCTCGCGAAAAATCGAGCAAGCGCTCACTTTTTTTAGCGGCGCCGGCGCGGTTCGGCAATAGAGTCAGGCCGGGATGTGGCGGGGGCGACGGCAATGGGCCATGAACATCGCGGGCAGGCTGAGTTGATCGACGATGCGGAGGCGGGGCCGAGGCGGCTTGAGCGCGATCTCGCGGCGTTCGAGCCGATCTGCGCGCGCATCCTCGCGCGACACCGCGACGCGATCCGGGTCCAGAAGCCGCACGTCGCCACGGCCAACCTTGCCCGCATCATCGAGGCGGTGCTGCGGCTCTCGGCGCAGAAGGGCTTTCACGAGACCACCCTGCGAGACCTCGCCGAGGCATCGGGCCTCAGCATGGGCGGGCTGTATTCCTATTTCAGCAACAAGAACGCCCTGCTGGTCATGATCCTGACCGAGGTGGCGACGACCGCGGAAGCGACCCTCCGCGACGCGCCCGAGGCGCTGACGGCCGACCCCGTCCTGCACCTGCGCTGGCTCATCGCGGCGCATATCCGGCTGACAGAGCGCATGCAGCCCTGGTTCGTCTTCGCCTACATGGAGGCGAAGGGGTTTCCGGCGCCCGCCCGGCGGATCGCGACCGCGACCGAACTCGCCACGGAGCAGATCTTCGCGGACGTCCTGGCGGACGGCGCCGCGTCGGGACGCTTTCGCATCGACGACGTGCTGCTCACGGCGGCCCTGATCAAGCCGCTGCTTCAGGATTGGTACGTGAAGCGTGCCAAGTACCGGAAGCGCCGCATCTCAGCCGACGCCTATATCGCGGGCGTGACGGCCTTCATCGAGCGGTCGATCCTGACATCCTGAGCGCGCCCCGATCTCGGGGATCATTCGCTCCAGGCGACCGAGATCCGGGCCCGAAACGAACAAGCCGCCGTCCTCCACGATCTTAGCTGCTTGTATCGATTATAGCACGTGCTATAGGTCACGCTGAGGGTGGAGCGGGTTCTCACGTGAATTTCATGCAGCGTCAGCATGCGTGGCGCTTCGGTCGCGAGACCGAGGAGCAGCCGAGCCTCGGGCGGATGAACGCGAGCGTGCCGGTTCCCGCGACGGGCACGTGGCTGCGGCGCCTGATGGCCTTCATCGGCCCGGGCTACATGGTCTCCGTCGGCTACATGGATCCCGGCAACTGGGCGACCGACATCGCCGGCGGCTCGCAATTCGGCTACACGCTTCTGGCCGTCATCCTGCTCTCGAACCTGATGGCGATCGTTCTTCAGGCGCTCGCGGCGCGCCTCGGCATCGCGACCGGGCGCGATCTCGCGCAGGCCTGCCGGGATCATTATTCCCGGCCCGTCAGCCTGATGCTCTGGATCGCGTGCGAGGCCGCGATCATCGCCTGCGACCTCGCCGAAGTCATCGGCACCGCGATTGCCCTCAAGCTCCTGTTCGGGATCCCGCTGATCCTCGGCGCGACCATCACGGCGCTCGATGTCTTCCTGATCCTGCTGCTGATGCGCCGCGGCTTTCGGGCCCTCGAAGCCTTCGTGATCGCCTTGCTCACGGTGATCTTCGTCTGCTTCGGCATCCAGATCGCGCTCGCGGCCCCGCCCGTGCAGGCGGTGCTCGGCGGCTTCCTGCCGTCGCCCGAGATCGTCACCAACCCGGCGGCGCTCTACATCGCGATCGGCATCATCGGGGCCACCGTGATGCCGCACAACCTCTACCTGCATTCCTCGATCGTGCAGACGCGCGCCTACGTGCGGGACCGGCCGGGACGCCGGGCCGCGCTGCGGTTCGCGGTGATCGACAGCACCGTCGCGCTGATGCTGGCGCTCTTCGTCAACGCCTCGATCCTGATCATGGCCGCGACGGTGTTCCACGGCAGCGGCCGGACGGACGTGCAGGAGATCGAGCAGGCCTATGACCTGCTGACACCGCTGCTCGGCGCCGGCCTCGCCTCGACGTTGTTCGCGGTGGCGCTCCTGGCCTCGGGCCTGAACTCCACCGTGACGGCGACGCTCGCCGGCCAGATCGTGATGGAAGGCTTCCTGCGTCTGCGCCTGCCGGACTGGGCCCGGCGCCTCGTCACCCGCGGCATCGCCATCGTGCCGGTCGTGGCTGTGACGGCCCTCTACGGGGAGCAGGGCACCGCCCGCCTCCTCGTCCTCAGTCAGGTCGTGCTCTCGATGCAATTGCCCTTCGCGGTCATTCCCCTCGTCCAGTTCGTCTCGGACCGCGGCAAGATGGGGCCGCTGGTGATCCCGCTCTGGCTGAAGCTCCTGGCTTGGGTGATCGCGGGCGTGATCGTGGTGCTCAATCTCAAGCTGCTCGTCGACACGGTCGTCGGGACCTGAACGGCGCGACCGCACGCCGAGACACAGGGCAAGCCCCGCAGGCTTCCCTGCGGGGCTTCACTGACGTCAGAGTGGTCGAGGCTTACGGGCAGGGGTGGCGCTGGCCGTCATAGCCCAGATAGGTCCCGCTGCGGCGGTCATACGAGCGGAAGCGCTGCGCGCAATAGGCGGTCTGGTCGCCGCCGCCCGGCACCACCTCGGTCTCGACCGGGACTGCACCGTAATCGTAGCCGCCATATCCGACCGGGGCATAGCCGCCGCCATAATACCCGTCGTCATAGCCATAGCCGCCATACCCGTAGCCGAGGCCGCCCGCCGCGAGGCCGAGCCCCAACCCAAGCCCGAGGCCGCCATAGCCCCGGCGGTATCCGTATCCTCGGCCGCCGTAGAAGCCGCGATTCGCGATGGTACCGCCGTGGAACCCGCGCCCCGCAAGGCCGACGCCGACGCCGCCGCCGCGGAACGCACCGCCCCGGAAGCCACCGCCGCCGAGACCCGCCCCGCCAAGGCCGGCTCCGCCGCGGAATCCGCCGCCCCCGATGGCTCTGCCGCCGCCGAAACCGCCGCCCACGCCACCGCCGGAGAAGCCCCCCGCGAGCGCGTTGCCGCGACCCCCTTGGGCATCGGCCGCCGCTGGAATGAAGGCAAGGGCGCCTGCCATCAAGGCTGACGCGAGAGTGATGCGATGATTCATGGCCCGTCCTGAAATCGAGAGAGCAAGGTGGACGGACAACGCACCGGCATCCAACGAGTTCTTAAGCTTGACCGCAAAAGAATGGTCGTCCCGCGCGACTTGAGGTCGCCGGATGATTGGAGGAAGTTCGACGTAGGCGATGCGAAAGTCATCGCGGGCCGGGATGTCCGGTCCGATAACTTGCCCAACGGCCTATCCGAGATTCATGGGCCCGTCATGCCGGGATCGGTTTCACGAGGTGCAGGTAGGTCGGGTCGAACTCGGCGACCCTCGTCAGGGCGACCCAATCCTCGATGGCGAGACTGCGCCCGCGCAACGCGATCAGACCGCGCGCCCGAAGATCCTGCAGCATACGATTGACGTGGACGTTCGAGAGGCCCAGTGCGTCGCCGATATCGACCTGCGTGATCGGCAGGTCGCACCGAAAGTGCTCCGCGAGGCCGATGGCGTGGAGCTTGAGGTAGAGTTCGCACAGCAGGTGGGCGACGCGCCCATGGGCGGTGCGGCGCCCGATCCCGGTCATCCACTCGCGAAAGATGGCCGCGTCGATCAGCGTGTCCCGCCACAGGATCGCCGCGAGGTTGGGGTGACCCCGCGTCAACTCGCGCAAGGCCTCGTGCGGGATCATGCCGACGCTGCTGGTGGTGATCACGCCGACGCTGTGATCCATCACGCGGAGATGGAGGCTCTGCAGATCGGGAATGTCGCCGGGGATGTGAAACGACAGGATCTGCCGTTTGCCGTCCGCCAAGACCTTATAGCGGTAGCCCCAGCCCGACAGCAGGATGCAGCAATAAGCCGGACGGTCCTTGTCGCGAACGATATCCTCGCCCGGCTCGAAGACGCGGATCACGTGGGGAAGTGCTTCGATTGCTTGCTGCTCCTCGCCAGAGAGAGACGCGATGCTCGTCAGCTTGCGGACCATGAGCCCGAGACCGGAACCTGAAGCGATCGTCATGGACGTCTCACGCGCGCCGCGGCGCCCTCCTGCCCGTCTCGCCGTCCCTCGGCCAATCGTGTCTGCCGGCGGGAGCGGGGCCACGAAATGGAGGCAGGGTGGATTGCTGTCGGTCCTCCGACCATACAATTGGGGGCCCCATACGCAATGCATCCCGAGAACTGAACCGATAAGGGCGTTGTTCTGGGCCGGCCCACCGGATTCCGGCAGGGGCACCTTCTGGAACCCGATCACGCTTCCGTGAGTTCTGACGCGCACCACGGAGGATTTGCATGTCAGAACGCCACGCCGGCACCGAGCCGGGGACCATCAGCGCGGTCTTCCCGTCCTTGAAGGCGGCTCGCTCCGCGCGCGAGCGCCTGTCCCGCGCAGGATTTGCGCGCAACAGCATCGATATCGATCGCGATGACGACGCCTTCGTGGTGTCGATTGCGACGCGCGACGAGAACCGGGCGCGCGCCGAGCGGATCCTCGACGCCCATCCGGTCGCCTCCGATCTGCGCGAGGCGGGCTCACGGGCCGTCGAGGCCCTCCAGGGCAACCGGCCGCTGGCACTCGGGCTCGCCGCACTGGCCGGGTTCGCGCTCTACGGTCTGACCAACCGGCGCTGAGCGCAACCGGCCGCGCGCTGCGGAGCGCGTGCCTCGATCCGCATTTACCCGATGGTCAAGTGCGCGCGATCCGGGCGCGCGGGATCGGATCCGCGCCGGCGTCGCAGGCGCGCCCTCCCGAAGCCCACGAGCACCGCGAAAGCGAGCCACGGAATCCTGCGGGGTTCCGGCTCGCGGGTCGCCCTCGGGGGCGTGTGCGGAGGTCGCTCGGCCGCCGGCCCATCCGGCGCGGAGCGAAGGGCGGCTGCGGCCAGATCGCCGACGGCGCGGTATGCCGGTTCCGTGTGTGCGAGCAAGGTCGTCGCGATGGTGCGGTGGCAGTTCGGCGTCGCGGTCTCGACGGCGCGCCGGAACAGAGCCGCCGCCGCCTCGACACGGCCCTCCTCCGCGCGGATGAGACCGAGATTGAGAGCGCCCCAGCAATCGCCTCCCTGCGCGGCCTTCTCGTAGAGGCGGGCGGCCTCCTGGCGGTTGACCGCGATGCCCCAGCCCTCCTCGTGACAGCGCCCGAGCAGCCCGAGGGACTTGGCGTGGCCCTGGCTCGCCGCGGCTGCGAAGCACGCGAAGGCCTCCGCGTGGTCGCGCCGGACGCCGGTGCCGTAGAGCCGCAGGCAGCCGAGATTGTAGAGCCCCCAGGCCAACCCGCCTGCGGCCGCCTGACGGTAATGGCGCAACGCCTCGGCCTGATCGACCGGAACGCCCCATCCGAGTTCGTGGCAGCGGCCCACCATGTTGCGGGCTTCGAGACTGCCGATCGCCGCGGCTTTCGTGAACCAGCCATAGGCGGCGCGCGGGTCGCGCGCGACGCCGCTGCCCTCCAGATGCATCTGCCCGAGCACGAGCTGCGCTGCGCGGAAGCCGTGCTCCGCCGCGAACCGGATCCACGCCGCCCCTTCGAGCGGATGATCGGCGAAGACCTTGCGCCAATCCGCGACGCTGCGCCGGTGAAGCTCCGACAGTGATGGAAGCGCCGCGTCGCCGCTGTGATTTCGATCGAGAAAAGACACGGCTCTCCTGCTGGACTTGGCCGGACTTGGGATGGCGCCTCGTTTTCCGAACGATGAGTGATGAACGTTAGGCGCAGTTGCGAGCGAGAGCACGGGGATACTCAGCTCATCGCGCAGTTTAGATTTATTCAATTTTCAAATTACAACGATTCCAACGTGTTACACCTTTGCATCGACTTGGGAGAACGTCTCGAAATCTATTGCATCACGCGTCCGTGAAAGCCTAGAGCGAAATCACAGAAGGGTCGGGAGCGTGCGTCATGAGCGGTCAGTTGTCGGTGCGGGAAACGGGTGGCGCCAACGTGCTGGGCGTCGGCCTTGCCGCGACGCTCGGGGCCTTCCTGCCCATGGAGGCGTCCGCGCAGGATGCCGCCGCCGAGCTGCCGCTCCTCAGCGTCGAGGGCTACGATGGCCGACAGCCGAACACGCTGCAGGAGGGAACCGGCTTGTCCCGGCTGCCCGGCCGGATCCAGGACACGCCGCAGGCGATCACGGTGGTCCCGGGTGAGGTCATCCGGCAGCAACAGGCCACCACGCTCGAGCAGGCGCTGCGCAACGTTCCGGGCATCACCGTCTCGGCCGGCGAGGGCAATGGCGGGCTCAACGGCGATCAGTTCCGGATCCGCGGCTTCCAGGCCAAGAACGACGTCTATCTCGACGGCCTGCGCGATTTCGGCGTCTATGCCCGCGACAGCTTCAACATCGGCGACGTCGTGGTCATCAAGGGCCCGTCCTCCGAGACCCTCGGCCTCGGGACGGTGGGCGGTGCCATCAACATCGTGTCGAAGAAGGCGCTGCTCACAGACTTCACGGCGGTCGACGGGCTCGGCGGCAGCGGGCCGACCGCGCGCGGCACCTTCGACGTGAACCGCCGGATCGATGCGACGACGGCCATCCGCATCACCGGCGTGGTGAACCGGCAGGACGTCCAGGATCGCGACTTCGTCAAATCCGATCGGGCCGGCATCGCCGCCTCGCTCGGCTTCGGCCTCGGCACCGACACCACGTGGTACCTGAACTACCTGTTCCAGCGCAGCGAGCGCACGCCCGATTACGGCGTTCCGACGGCTCTGCGCCCCGGCGACCGCTACGCGCGCCCACTGACCGAGTTCGGCCTCAATCGCGCCACCTCGTACGTGCGCGCCACGGACCGGGACGATGCCAACGTGCACCTCGCCACCTCGCTGATGAAGTGGACGCTCACACCCTGGCTGACGGTGACGAACGACACGCGCCTGTCCTTCTACAGCCGAAATTTCTCGACGACGGCCGCCACCTGCACGGGAACCTGCATCGGGGACTTCTTCAGGGGCGGCAACCCGTTCGTGACCTACAGCGCGGGCGGCGGATCATCCTTCGATCAGAGCGCGTGGGGCGCGCAGAACGTGACCTCGGCGATCGCCAAGTTCCACACCGGCTTCCTGCGCCACGAGGTCGTGACGGGCCTCGACCTGTTCTACCAGAACGACGACCGCGTGAATTTCGCGGTGGCCGGCACGCGCGCCAACCAGCGGATCCTGTCGCCCGACCATTCGCAGGCGGGCTACGTCCTCTACCGGAACCACAACAATCGCCGCGTCGGCGACGGCGCCGATCTCGGCTACTTCTTCAGCGACCGTGTCTGGCTGAACGAGCAATTCTCGATCCTCGGCGGCGTGCGCGTCGACCGGTTCATCAGCACCTACAGCGCCACCAACACCGCGACGGGCGTGTTCGCGCCGCAGATCACGGCCGCCTCCACGGGCGTGAGCCCGAAGGCATCCGGCATCTGGCAGCCGACGCCCGACCAGACCTACTACATCACCTATGCCAAGGGGTTCTCGCCCCAGGGCCAATACGTGGCGAACTCGACCGGCATCGAGGTGCCGCTCACGAACGCGCTCAAGCCCGAGGAATCCGAGCTCTACGAGATCGGCGGCAAGATCAGCGTTCTCGACGGCAAGCTCGGGCTCGCCGCCGCCCTGTTCCGGGTCGACAAGAGCAACAGCTTCGACGTCGATCCCGTCACCGGCGGCCTGATCCTCGGAGCACTCGATGCGGGCGAGCGCCGCCGCGTCGACGGGTTCGAACTCACGGCGACCGGGCGGCTCACCGAGGAATGGAGCCTGCTCGCCGGCTACACCCATCTCGAAGGAACGGTCCTGTCGGGGCTGAATATCGGACGGGCCGCCCCCTTCGTGCCCGAGAACGCCTTCACGATGTGGACGACCTACGACGTCTCCTCGCTCGGCCGGCGCTGGTGGAACCTGCCCGGCAAGGTCACGATCGGCGGCGGCATCACCGTCGACGACGGCTACTTCCCGGCGAGCGACAACATCACCCGCATTCCGGGATCCTTCTCCCTCGACGCGCTGATCTCCTACGAGACCGACAATTACCGGGTCGCCATCAACGCCTACAACCTGACGGACGAGCTGAATTACGGCTCGGCCTTCTCCACCCGCGCCGTGCCGCTCTCGGGCCGTACCGTGCTCGTCAGCCTCGGCACCCGCTTCTGAGGAGGAACCCGCAGCCGTGCTGGTCCATGTGAAGAACGTGCTCAGTCCCGAGGAGGTCGCTCATTGCCGGCAGCGCCTCGAGGCTGGCGATTGGGTGGATGGACGCGTCACGGCCGGCCAGCAGGCGGCGCGTGCTAAGAACAACCTTCAGATCCCAGAGGATTCCGCCCTGGCGCGGGAACTCGGGGACCTGATCCTGCGGGCGCTGGGGCGCAGCCCGCTCTTCAACGCGGCGGCGCTGCCCCTGCGGGTCTCGCCGCCGCTGTTCAATCGCTACGACATTGGCATGGGCTTCGGCGCCCACGTGGACGGCGCCGTGCGGGCGGTGCCCGGCGCCGGCATCCGGATGCGGGCCGACATCTCCACGACGCTCTTCCTCTCCGAGCCGGGAGACTATGACGGTGGCGAACTCGTCATCGAGGACACATTCGGATCTCACGCCGTGAAGCTTCCGGCCGGGGATATGATCGTCTACCCGGCCACCTCCCTCCACCGCGTGGAACCGATCACGCGCGGCTCGCGCTGGTCGGCGTTCTTCTGGTCGCAATCGATGATCAAGGACGATGGCGCCCGCGCGCTCCTGTACGACCTCGATCGAGGCATCACGGGCGTGCGCGGCGAGCTCTCCGACGACAATCCGGCGGTGATCGCCCTCACCTCGACCTACCACAACCTTCTGCGCCGCTGGGCCGATCTGTGAGCGGCACGGCGCTCGCCACCCGCCAATCCCTCGACGCGGCCGCGGAGCCGCGCCGACGGGCGCGGGCGCGGCGCGCCTTCTGGCTGAAGCAGCTTCATACCTGGCACTGGGTCAGCTCCGGCCTCTGCCTCGTCGGCATGTTGCTGTTCACCGTGACGGGCTTCACCCTGAACCATGCGGGCCTGTTCGAGGGCCGTCCGCAGGTGAGCACCCGCGAGGCGGTGCTGCCGCGCGACCTCGCGGGCACGCTCGCGGCCTTGCCGGCAAACGGCCAGGGCCGCCTGCCCGACGGATTGCGCGACTGGCTCGCGGCCACCTTCGGCATTGCCACCGGGGGCCGCGAGGCGGAATTCTCGAAGACCGAGATCCTGGTCTCCCTGCCCCGCCCCGGCGGCGACGCCTTCGTGAGCATCGGCCGTCCGGACGGAGCCGTGCTGTACGAGCGCACCGGGCGCGGCTGGGTCTCCTATCTCAACGACCTCCACAAGGGCCGCAATGCCGGGCCGGCCTGGGGCCTGTTCATCGATGTCTTCGCGGGCGCCTGCCTGGTCTTCTGCCTGACGGGGCTCGTCCTGCTGCAGATCCATGCCGGCCGGCGCCCCGCAACCTGGCCCGTGGTGGGGCTCGGCCTGCTCGCGCCGCTTCTCATCGCCCTCCTGCTCATCCACGCCTGAGACGATCTCCGATGCGCTTCCCCGTCACCGCGCTGTTTCCGACCCTCGCGGCCGCCCCCGCCCTCCTGGCGGGGGCGGCGGCGGCGACCGAGCTCACGATGAGCGTCCAGATCCCCCGCCTCGACGTGTCCGAGTATCATCGGCCCTATCTGGCGGTCTGGCTCGAAGGGCAGGACGGGACGGCGCTCGGAAATCTCGCGGTCTGGTACGAGCTGCGCAAGCAGGGTCCCGAGGGCGGCACGAAATATCTGAAGGACATGCGCCAATGGTGGCGCCGCATCGGCCGCGAGACCGATCTGCCCATCGATGGCGTGAGCGGCGCGACCCGGCCCGCGGGCGAGCATGCCGTCAGCCTCAACCCGGATGCGCCCCCCTTCGCGGGGCTCAAGCCCGGCACCTACGAGGTCGTCGTCGAGGCGGCCCGCGAGGTCGGCGGGCGCGAAGTCCTGCGGCTGCCCCTGGTATGGCCGCCCGCGGCCACGCAGACGGTTGGCGCCCGCGGCACGAGCGAACTCGGCGCGGTCTCTCTCACGCTCAAGCCCTGAAGGCCTGAACATCCATGCGCTCGCTTCGCCTCATCGCCGCTCTCGCCATCCTTCTGCCGCTGCCCGCCGAGGCTCACCGGGCCTGGATGCTGCCATCCTCGACAATCCTCTCGGGCGAGGATGGCTGGGCCACCTTCGACACGGCGGTCTCGAACGACCTCTTCGTCTTCGAGCACGTGCCGATGCGGCTCGACGGCCTTATCGTGACCGGTCCCGATGGGAATGCGGTGAAGGCTGAGAATGCCACCACGGGCAAGTTCCGCAGCAGCTTCGACCTGCACCTCGTGCGCGCGGGCACCTATCGGGCAAGCGTCGCCAACGAGTTCCTGTTCGCGAACTACAAGCTCAACGGCGAGACCAAGCGCTGGCGCGGGCGGGTCGAGAATTTCGAGCGGGAGATCCCCCGCGAGGCGCAGGACCTGAAGCTGACGCAGAGCTTTCAGCGCACCGAGACATTCGTGACCCTCGGCAAGCCCAACACGGCCGCGCTCGCCCCCACCGGGAAGGGCCTCGAACTGCGCGCCGACACGCATCCGAACAACCTCGCGGCCGGCGAGACGGCCCGCTTCACCCTCCTGCTCGACGGCGTGCCGGCTCCGGGCATCGAGGTCGAGATCGTGCGCGGCGGTGCCCGCTATCGCGACAAGCCCGGGGAGATGCGGATGAAATCCGGATCGGACGGATCGATCGCCGTGACTTGGCCCGAGGCTGGCATGTACTGGCTCGGTGCCGAGATGCAGGACGACAAGGCGAGCCTCCCCAAGGCCCGCCGCCGGGCGACCTACAACGCCACCTTCGAAGTTCTGCCGCAGTAGGGTCCGCCGATGCGCCGCGCCCTGATCCCGGCGACCCTGGCGCCGATCGGGCGCGATGGTGCGACGTCCGGTTCGATCGTGAACCTCGCCGGCCGGATCATGGGGACCACGTGGTCGGTCAGGTTCGTCTCGCCGACCGGGAGCGGCGTCGGTGAGCTTCGCGGCCATATCCAGATCGAGCTGGCGCGCCTCGTCGCGCAACTGAGCCACTGGGAGCCGGATTCTGCCCTCTGCCGTTTCAACCGGGTCCCGCCGGGCACCCGGCAGGTGCTGCCCGACGATCTCTTCGCCGTCCTGCTGCAGGCCTGCGATGTCGCGGCCTGCAGCGATGGCGCCTTCGATCCGACTCTCGGCCCCCTCGTCGATCTCTGGGGGTTCGGACCACCGGGTGCTGTCGCGGATCCGCCCGTGCCCGAGGCTGTCGCGGCAGCCCGCGAACGGGTCGGTTGGACACGCCTCGCCCTCGACCGGGAATCGCGCAGCGCCCACCAGCCCGGCGGCCTGCAGCTCGACCTGTCGGCGATCGCGAAGGGTTACGCGGTCGACCGGATCTCGGACCTGCTCGCGGCGCGCGGAATCACGAACCACCTCGTGGAGATCGGCGGGGAATTGCGGGGACGCGGGGTGAAGCCGGATCGCACGCCCTGGTGGGTCGCCCTCGAGGCGTTGCCCGGCGCGGGTGGGAGCCTCGATGAGATCGTCGTCGCCCTGCACGAGCTGAGCGCGGCGACCTCGGGCGACTACCGACGCGTCCTCGATGCGGGCGGGCGACGCTACGGGCACAGCCTCGATCCACGCACGGGCTACCCGATCGACAATGGCTTGATCCAGGTCACCGTCCTGCATCCGAGCTGCATGCTGGCCGATGCCGCCGCGACGGCCCTGATGGCGCTCGGGCCCGAGCCGGCCCTTGAGGCCGCGACGCGTCACGGCCTCGCGACCCGCCTCGTCGTCACGGAGGGCTCGGGTGTGAGCGAACAGTTCAGTCCTGCGGCGCGTCGCATGCTCTCCTGAATGCGGGACGCGGCTGGGCCGCCACCCTGTGCCAGTGACAGAGCCGCGGCATTCCGGCGACGGCGATCCGGGATCGCGGTCTAGCCGGGAACGCCGCCGGATGAATGCCGTTGGCCCATAAAGCCGCGCTCGCTGCGCCGCGGTGATCGTCGGGGACGCGGAATGAAGGGATCGGGTCTGGTCTGGGGGTTGGCGGTCCTGCTGCCGGTCGCGGCGCTCGCGCAAGCGCCGCTGCCTCAGGCGGCCGCTCCGATGGTGGGTGGAGCCCATTCGGGCCAACCGGCGAACCTGTGCAAGGAGTTGTCGGCCTTCCTGCATCCCCCCGCTTCCGAGGCCGGATCGGGCACGCCGCCACCGCAAGCCGCGACGGCGGTCCAGGCGCCCTCGCAGGACAAGCCCGTGCCGAAGCCCGGCGAGAGCGGAGCACCGCAGAAGGAATCGGGTCAGAGCGGACCGATCCCGAATGCCGGGCCTGGGGCCGCCGGGCCGCAGGGCGAAGCCCAGAAGGGCGGGCAGGCTGCGCCGAAAGCCGAGAAACCTTCGGCGCCCGCGGCCGCGAGCGCCCCCAAGCCCGCACCCGAGGCCATCGCCCGGGCGGATGACGCGGCCCGAGCGAACGATCTCCAGGCCTGCCGCGCCATCGCGCAGGAACTGCGCCGTGCCGGTGTGGCGATGCCTGCGCCCCTGATCGCGCTCTCGGCGATGGACCCGAGGCTTCTGGAAGCCTCCCTCGAACGTTGAGCAGCCGATCGCGACCGATGCGCGTCAGATCCGCCCGGCGCCCGCGAAGGCTCGGCTACTTCGTCCTCGCGTCTTGGAATGCCGGGGCGGCCTGCAATTGGGCCTTGGTCAGGCGGATCTCGGCCCGGCTCGGCTCGCCGACCATGACGGTCGCGCGACCGCGCGCGTCGTCCGTGCGTGCCGTCGAGCCGGTCTTGTCGTCCACCGTCCCGCTCCGCCGCGCCTCGACCGCCTCGAGCGCCTGGCTGCTCGTCTGAGCCCCCGGCATGGTCTCGGGTCCGGCTGTTGTCGCAGCGTCCGTGGAGGGCGCGTTCTTGGGCGTCACCACGGAGGTCGGACCGGCCGCGCCCGCATCCCCATCGGTGTTCAACGCGAGGTCCTGGTAAGGCACGGCCACCCGCTTCTCACCGATTCCGAGGAAGCCGCCGACACCGATCAGCACGGCCAGGACGCGGCCATTGTCATCGACGAGCACATCCTCGATCGACCCGACCTTGACGTGATCCTGCCCTGTGACCGGCAACCCGATCAGCTTCGAAGCCCGGATCGCGCCGGCCGGGCTGGCTGTCAGGAACCGGTGGCCGTCCTGCGACGGCTCCTGCGCCTGGGCCGCGCCGGCTCCGATGCCGAGAGCGAGGATTGCGGCGGTGAGGGTGCGCGCCATGCATGGCTCCTGATTGACGAAATCTCCCACATCAATCGTCCAATCCGTTTCGGGTTCATCGTGGCCCGACGGGCAGCCCGGCTGTCGGCCCTCGCCCATTGCGGAATATTTGAGCAGCAGAGACCGCTCAATTTAGTTGCGGTGCGGGAACGAACAATGCTGCGGCGACTTTCTGGCGACTAAGCTTGTCAAGCCGCGGACGAGACCATGCAGATACGAACCGGATATTCCATCGCCTACGACACGTTCGGGCCCACCCCGATGAACCTGTTGCTGAGCGTCCACCCCTCTCGCACGGGCGACCTCCTGACGCCCGACGCCATCCGGTTCGATCCGCCGGTGCCGTCCAGCCGGCACGTCGACGCGTTCGGCAATGTGTGCACCCGCCTCGTCGCACCCGGCGGGCGCATCACCATGTCGGCCGATTTCGTGATCGCCGATTCCGGTCTGCCCGACCACGTCGCCCCGGATGCCCGGCAGATCGCCGTCCAGGATCTGCCAGACGAGGTCTTGGTCTTCCTGCTCGGCTCCCGCTACTGCGACACCGACAAACTCTCGGCCATCGCGTGGTCGCTGTTCGGCAACACCGCCGAAGGCTGGTCCCGGGTCCAGGCCATCGTCGACTACGTCCACGAGCGCATCACGTTCAATTATCAGGAGGCGGACGCGACCCGAACCGCGTTCGATGGCTATACCCAGCAACGCGGCGTCTGCCGCGACTTCGCGCATCTGGCCGTCGCCTTCTGCCGCTGCATGAACATCCCGGCCCGCTACTGCACCGGCTATCTCGGCGATATCGGCATCGCGCCGGTGCCGGACCCGATGGATTTCTCGGCCTGGTTCGAGGTCTATCTCGACGGGCCTCAGGGGCCGCGCTGGTACACCTTCGATGCCCGCCACAACACGCCGCGGATCGGCCGCATCGTGATCGCGCGCGGACGAGACGCCACCGATGTCGCGATCTCGACGAGCTTCGGGTCGGCCTTGCTCGCCAGGTTCGAGGTGCATACCGACGAGGTGCCGGCCGTCCCACCGGCGGATCTCGCCCGCGCAGCCTGACCTGCGGCCCGATGCGGCACACCGGTACGGGCTGTCGGTCGGACGCGCACGCCGAAGCGCGGATCTTGAGGATCCGAGCCCGGTCGCGTCCGCGCCGACGTCCTACTCGGCCGCTTGGCGCGCGACGTATCCGAGCCGATCGTTGAGCTCGCCGATCAGCTTCACGGCCGCATCGGCGATGACGGTGCCGGGCGGGAAGATCGCGGAGGCGCCGGCCTCGTACAGAGCCGGGTAATCGCCGGGCGGAATCACACCGCCGATGACGATCATTACGTCGTCGCGGCCGGCCTCCGCCAGCGCTGCGCGCAATTCCGGCACGAGCGTGAGGTGGCCGGCGGCCAGCGAGGAGACGCCGACGATGTGCACGTCGTTCTCGACGGCCTGGCGCGCGGCCTCCGCGGGCGTCGCGAAGAGCGGTCCGATATCCACATCGAAGCCCAGATCCGCGAAGGCCGAGGCGATGACCTTCTGACCGCGATCGTGGCCGTCCTGGCCCATCTTGGCGACGAGGATGCGGGGGCGGCGACCGTCGTTCTCCTCGAACGCCTCGACGAGCTTGCGGACTTCTTCCACCACCGGCGACATGCCCCCCACCTCACGCTTGTAGACACCCGAGATCGAGCGGATTTCGGCCCGGTGGCGGCCCCAGGCCTTCTCGAGGGCCTCCGAGATCTCGCCGACGGTAGCCTTTGCGCGCGCGGCCTCCACCGCGAGGGCCAGGAGGTTGCCGCTCCCCTCGGCGGCCGTCGTCAGGGCTTCGAGGCGGCTCTGAACCTCGCTCTCGTTCCGCTCCGACCGCAGGCGCTTCAGCTTGTCGATCTGGAGCGTGCGCACATTGCCGTTGTCGACGCGCAGGAGCTCGATGGCCCGGTCGTCCTCGGGCTTGAACTTGTTGACGCCCACGATGGTTTGCCGCCCCGAATCGATGCGGGCCTGCGCGCGGGCCGCCGCTTCCTCGATGCGCAGCTTCGGGATGCCCGCCTCGATGGCCTTGGCCATCCCGCCGAGCGCGTCGACCTCGCGGATATGCTCCCAGGCGCGCGCGACGATGTCCTGGGTCAGGCGCTCCACGTAATACGAGCCGCCCCACGGATCGACGATGCGCGTGGTGCCGGATTCCTGCTGCAGGAAGAGCTGGGTGTTCCGGGCGATGCGGGCCGAGAAATCGGTCGGCAGCGCCAGTGCCTCGTCGAGGGCATTGGTGTGGAGCGATTGCGTGCCGCCTTGCGTCGCCGCCATCGCCTCGATGCAGGTCCGGGTGACGTTGTTGAACACGTCCTGCGCGGTGAGCGACCAGCCGCTCGTCTGGCTGTGCGTGCGCAGCGGCAGCGACTTGTAGGATTTCGGCTCGAATTCCTTGACGAGCTTCGCCCAGATCAGGCGCGCGGCCCGCATCTTGGCGATTTCCATGAAGAAGTTGGTCGAGATCGCCCAGAAGAAGGACAGGCGAGGGGCGAATTGGTCGATCGTCAGGCCGGCCGCCAGACCCGCCTTGATATACTCGACGCCGTCAGCGAGGGTGTAGGCCAGTTCGAGGTCGTTCGTCGCCCCGGCTTCCTGCATGTGGTAGCCGGAAATCGAGATCGAGTTGAATTTCGGCATGTTCTGCGACGTGTACGCGAAGATGTCCGAGATGATCCGCATCGACCCCTTGGGTGGGTAGATGTAGGTGTTGCGGACCATGAACTCCTTGAGGATGTCGTTCTGGATGGTGCCGGCGAGCTTCTGCGGCGGCACGCCCTGCTCCTCGGCCGCGACGATGTAGAGCGCGAGGATGGGCAGCACCGCGCCGTTCATCGTCATCGACACGGTCATTTCGTCGAGGGGGATCCCCGAGAACAGCGTGCGCATGTCGTAGATCGAATCGATCGCGACGCCCGCCATGCCCACGTCGCCCGAGACGCGCGGATGGTCCGAATCGTAGCCGCGATGCGTGGCGAGGTCGAAGGCGACCGAGAGTCCCTTCTGCCCGGCCGCGAGATTGCGTCTGTAGAACGCGTTCGAATCCTCGGCCGTCGAGAATCCGGCATATTGCCGGATCGTCCAGGGCTGCGTGACGTACATGGTCGGGTAGGGGCCGCGCAGGTAAGGCGCGACGCCCGGATAGGTGTTGAGGAACTCGATGCCCTCGCGATCCTCAGGACCGTACACTCCCTTCACCGGAATGCCCTCAGGCGTCATCCAGGGCTCGCCTACGGGAAGCGCGGGCGCGGCGATGGCGGCAGCCTCGTAGGAAATCGTGGTGAAGTCGGGAATGCGGGACGTCATGCTCTCGCTCGTGCGGGGCTCGAATTGCGGCGCATTATAGGCAACCGCCTGTGCGGGGCTACTCCCCTCAAAGGCGAACCCGCGCATCGGGCCCCGATCCGCAGATCAGCGGCGCCCGGCGAGGCCGCCCATTCGGGCAAGGCGCCCCTGTTCCACGTGCCAGCGGGCCTCCGCGACCGCCGCGGAAAGCCGGTGAATGCGCCACGTCCTGTAGAGTTTCAGGAGCGGCAGCCCCGAATGCGCGATGCGGTTCTGGTGGTGCTTCAAGCGACGCAGGAGACCCGGCAGGCAGGCATCGGCCGCAGCACCGGTGGCGATATCGATCTCCCGCATCTGGCGCCGGAGGTCTGCCTTGAAATCCTCCACGACCGAGCCCTCCGGGTTGGACACGAACCGACGCGAGAATCCCCACCCCATGAGGATCCTCAAGCGCCGGCGCCGCACCCGTGATAGAGGCCGAGCGCGCCCAAAGGGTCAAGGGAGCGCAGAACGAACCTCCGCCCCGTCGGTGAGACGGTCCGGCCTCAATCGTCCATCTTCAGCGCCGCGATGAACGCTTCCTGCGGGATCTCGACGCGGCCGAACTGGCGCATGCGCTTCTTGCCTTCCTTCTGCTTGTCGAGGAGCTTGCGCTTGCGGGAGATGTCGCCGCCGTAGCACTTGGCGGTCACATCCTTGGACAGCGCCCGAATGGTCTCGCGCGCGATGATCTTGCCGCCGATCGCGGCCTGGACCGGGATCTGGAACAGGTGGCGCGGGATGAGATCCTTCAGCTTCTCGCACATCGCCCGCCCGCGCGATTCCGCCCGGGTCCGGTGAACGAGCATCGACAGCGCATCCACCGGCTCGGCGTTGACGAGGATCGACATCTTCACGAGGTCTTCCTCGCGGTAATCGGAGAGGTGGTAATCGAACGAGGCATAGCCCTTCGAGATCGACTTGAGGCGGTCGTAGAAATCGAACACCACCTCGTTCAGGGGAAGGTCGTAGACGACCATGGCGCGCTTGCCGACGTAGTTCAGGTCGATCTGGATGCCGCGGCGGTCCTGGCAGAGCTTGAGCACGCCGCCGAGATAATCATCGGGCGTCAGGATCGTGGCGCGAATCCAGGGCTCCTCGATCGAATCGATCTTCATCACGTCGGGCATGTCGGCCGGGTTGTGCAGCTCGCGCATCGAGCCGTCCGACATATTGAGGCGGTAGACGACGCTCGGTGCCGTCGAGATCAGGTCCAGGTTGAACTCGCGCTCCAGGCGCTCCTGGATGATCTCGAGATGCAGAAGGCCGAGGAAGCCGCAGCGGAAGCCGAAGCCGAGGGCGGCCGAGGTCTCCATCTCGTAGGAGAAGCTGGCATCGTTCAGGCGCAGCTTGCCCATCGCGCCGCGCAGGTTCTCGAACTCGGCGGCATCGACCGGGAACAGGCCGCAGAACACGACCGCCTGCACGTCCTTGAAGCCGGGGAGCATGCTGCTCGTCGGGCGCTTGTCCTCCGTGATGGTATCGCCGACGCGGGTGTCGGCGACCTCCTTGATCGAGCCGGTGAAGAAGCCGACCTCGCCGGGGCCGAGCTCGCCGATCTCGGCCATCTTCGGGCGGAACACGCCGATCCGGTCGACGCCGTGGACCGCGTCCGCCCCCATCATGCGGATGTTCATGCCCTTCTTGAGCACGCCGTCGACGATGCGCACGAGGACGACGACCCCGAGATAGACGTCGTACCAGCTGTCGACGAGGAGCGCCTTCAGGGGCGCGCTGCGATCGCCCTTCGGCGGGGGCAGGCGCGTGACGATCGCCTCCAGAACCGCCTCGATGTTGAGACCGGTCTTGGCCGAGATCGGAACCGCCTCGGAGGCGTCGATCCCGATCACCTCCTCGATCTGCTCCTTGATCCGGTCCGGCTCGGCCGCGGGCAGGTCGATCTTGTTGAGAACGGGCACGATCTCGTGGTTGGCGTCGAGGGCCTGATAGACGTTGGCGAGCGTCTGCGCCTCCACGCCCTGGCTCGCATCGACCACGAGCAGCGAGCCCTCGCAGGCCGCGAGCGACCGGGAGACCTCATAGGCGAAATCCACGTGGCCGGGCGTGTCCATCAGGTTGAGGATGTAGTCCTTTCCGTCCTGCGCCGTGTAGGCGAGGCGCACGGTCTGGGCCTTGATGGTGATGCCGCGCTCGCGCTCGATATCCATCGAGTCGAGCATCTGCTCGCTCATGTCGCGCAACGCGACCGTGCCGGTCGCCTGGATGAGGCGGTCGGCCAGGGTCGACTTGCCGTGGTCGATATGGGCAACGATCGAGAAGTTGCGGATGTTGTCGATCGGGGACGCGGTCATCGGGGCATATCTCCGGTGCCGCAGAGGTTGCCCGCAAGCGACCTCACGCGCACCGTCTCAGATCGGGAAGCGTTGAGGGCGCAGATAGCAGCGCGGCGGGTCAACTCCAAGCGGGGTCCGCGCGGCGACACCGGCTGTGTCTGTGGACGCGACCGCCTCACGTCCCCTGCCGCGCCCCCTGCCGAGCCTCCTGCCCCGGCTGCGCGCGCGCCTGCGCGGCCATCGCCACGAGGCTCTTGCGGAGCGTGCCCATGTCGCGGACCGGCTCCGGATAGGTGACGCGCGCCGTGCGCTCCCCCACCATCAGGTCCATGCCCTCGGGATCGAGGCCGGTGAGGCGCCAGGCCCCCTCCTCCTCGCCGCTTCCGGCCGCGTAAAGCGCGAGCGCGTCGGCATGGTCCTGGTTCATGTGCTCGACCGCACCGCGCTCCCCCGCGACGAGGCCCTCCGCGCCCGCGAGATCGAGCAGCAATTCGGAGGCCGTCAGCGTCGCGGCCTTGGCAAAGCCCCCGTTCAGGTGCCCGGCCTCCGGCGCGAGCGCGAAGAACCCGAAATCGGGAAAATCCGCGTAGAGCTTCGCCTTCGGATGGCGGGCGAGGAAGCGTTCGCGGGCGCGCGGCTCGTCCGTCCGGCTCACGCGCCCCGTCACGGTCAGTCGCGGATGGGCCAGCGGATCACCCTTGCCGCCCTGGCTGAACAGAAGCGAGCAGCGGGCATCGGCCAGGAGGTTGCGGGTATGGGCCGAGAGCCGGGAGAGCAGCATCAGGGGCGTGCCATCGACATCTGTCGCGATGGTGACGAGGGAGGCGAAGGGCATCCCATCCTGCGCATCGAGGGTGGCGAGCGCGCCGGAACGGGTGGCTCGCAGGAGATGGCGCGCGAGGCCGATTGCGTCGAAGGGGGCCTCGGCGGCCGGAAGCGGCCGAGCCGGGCCGCGCGGCTCGCCCGGAGGCTGACCCTCGTCTGCCGTGTCGGCCATCCCGTCCCCCCGCTCCACCTCGCCGGACCACGGAAGGGCCCGCACGCAATCATAGCGACAAGCCGGTGACCTGCACGAGCCCCGCGGCCCGCGACCTGTTGGCAGCTTACGGCCAAGCTACGCCGAGCGCTCGCTTTTTTCGAACGATGTCTATAAAGCTGCGTTCTTTACCGCGCGAAACGGACCCCGCCCCCCGCGTGTGGTCGCGTTCGTGTCTTTGCCTGCCCTGAGCCAGTGGGCCGGAGCCGGGAAAGCGGGCAGGTCCAAAGCCCGCGCCGCTTCCGTTCAGTAGGGAACGCGCATGCCGACCATCGCCCTCGTCGACGACGACCGAAATATCCTGACCTCCGTCTCGATCGCGCTCGAGACCGAAGGATATCGGATCCAGACCTACACGGACGGTGCGTCGGCCCTCGACGGCCTGCGGCACTCACCGCCCGATCTCGCCATCTTCGACATCAAGATGCCGCGCATGGACGGAATGGAGCTTCTGCGACGCCTGCGGCAGAAATCCGACCTTCCCGTGATCTTTCTGACCTCGAAGGACGAGGAGATCGACGAATTGTTCGGCCTGAAGATGGGAGCGGACGATTTCATCCATAAGCCGTTCTCGCAGCGTCTCCTCGTCGAGCGCGTGAAGGCGGTGTTGCGCCGCTTCGCCCCGAAGGAAGGGCCCGGCGCACCGGCCCGCGAGGCGGATGCCGCCGCGCGCTCGCTCGAGCGCGGCCTGCTGATGATGGATCCGGAGCGCCACACCTGCACCTGGAAGGGTGAGCCGGTGACGCTGACGGTGACCGAGTTCCTGATCCTCCAGGCCCTCGCCCATCGCCCCGGCGTCGTGAAGAGCCGCAACGCCCTGATGGATGCGGCCTACGACGATCAGGTCTATGTGGACGACCGGACGATCGACAGCCACATCAAGCGGCTGCGCAAGAAGTTCAAGGTGGTCGACACCAACTTCGACATGATCGAGACCCTGTACGGCGTCGGCTACCGCTTCAAGGAGAGCTGAGGCTCATCCCCGGATCCAGCCTCCGCGAAACCGCAGACGCGATGCCATCACCCCTTTTCGGGAACACCGTGCGAAGCCAGGACGACGAAGACGCGCGCCGCAGCCCCCTGAATTGGCCGCGCGCCCTCTGGCACGCGATCGGCCAGCGGGCCTCGTCGAGCCTCACCCGCCGGATCGTCGTCCTCAACCTCGTCGGGCTGATCGTCCTGCTCCTCGGCTTCCTCTACCTGAACCAGTTTCGCCAGGGGCTGATTCAGGCGCGGGTGCAGAGCCTGCTGATCCAGGGCGAGATCATCGCGGGGGCGATCGCCTCCTCGGCCTCCGTCGACACGGACACGATCCGCATCGACCCCGACAAGCTGCTGCAGCAGCAGGCCGGCGAGGGCGCGACGGCCGACGAGAACCCCTCGCCCCTCGCGTTCTCGCTCAATCCCGAGCGCGTGGCCCCGCTCCTGCGTCGTCTCGTGACGCCGACCGGCAACAGGGCACGCGTCTACGATGAGGAGGGCGGGCTGCTCTTCGACACCCGCTCGCTCTATGCCCGCGGCGACATCAATCGCGGGGACCAGAGCGTCGTCCGCCCGCAGAAGCATAATTTCCTCGAACAAGCCTTCGACTGGGCGCAGACCCGCCTCTTCGGATTGTTCGGAGAGCGGGTCCGCAAGCAGGAGGAGGTCGGGCCTGCCAATGGTCGCACCCTCCGGGAGGTCCAGGCAGCACTCAGCGGCGCCCGCGGCAACATCGTGCGCCGCAACGAGATCGGCGAGACGACCGTGTCGGTGGCGGTGCCGATTCAGCGCGGCGGCACCATGCGCGGCGCCCTGATGCTCTCGACGCAAGGGGACGCGATCGACCGCGTCATCGCCTCCGAACGCTTCGGCCTCGTGCAGGTCTTCCTGGTCGCGGCCCTCGTGATGGTTGTGCTCTCGATCCTGCTCGCGGGCGCCATCGCGGGGCCCGTCCGACGCCTCGCCGACGCGGCCGAGAAGGTGCGCATGGGCATCAAGTCGCGCCAGGAGATCCCCGATTTCACCAGTCGCACGGACGAGATCGGCCATCTCTCCGGTGCGTTGCGGGACATGACGCAGGCGCTCTACCGGCGCATCGACGCCATCGAGAGCTTCGCGGCCGATGTCAGCCACGAGTTGAAGAACCCGCTGACCTCCTTGCGCAGTGCCGTCGAGACCCTGCCGCTCGCCAAGAGCGACGAATCACGCAGGCGGCTGATGGAGATCATCCAGCACGACGTGAAGCGTCTCGACCGCCTCATCAGCGACATCTCCGATGCCTCGCGGCTCGATGCCGAGCTCGCCCGTGCCGAGGCTCGGCGTGTGGATATCCGCAAGCTGCTCACCACCGTCGTGTCGGTGGCCAACGAGCGGCGTCGCCCGAAGGATGCCCTGATCCAGCTCGACATCGACGCGCCGGCCGACCACGACAACCCATTCGGCATCATCGGGCACGATAGCCGCCTCGGTCAGGTCGTGAACAATCTCCTCGATAACGCTCGCTCGTTCTCGCCGCATGACGCCAAGGTGCGCGTCGCGCTGCGCCGCGTGCGAAATGAGATTGAGTTGATCTGCGAGGATGAGGGGCCGGGCATCCCGGAGCACGCCCTGGAGCGGATCTTCGAGCGGTTCTACACCGATCGTCCCGAGCAGGGCTTCGGGCAGAATTCCGGTCTCGGGCTCTCGATCTCCCGCCAGATCGTCCAGGCACATCGCGGATCGATTCGGGCCGAGAACCGCCCCGGCCCCGCTGACGAGGATGGCGAGCCGACGGTGCGCGGTGCGCGGTTCATCGTCCGCTTGCCGGCGGCGCCGCGGCAAGCCGCTGCGGCGTGAGCGCCCCCGCGCCGGGGAGCAGGACGATCCACGCCACCTGCCTCAGCCTCGGCGAGGCGGGCGTCCTGATTCGGGGCGAGGCCGGGGCCGGCAAGTCCACCTTGGCGCTGCTCCTCCTCGACAGGGCCGCGCGCGATGGGACGAAGGCGGCTCTCGTCGGCGACGACCGAGTGCGGCTCCGCGTCCGGAACGGCTGCCTCATCGCCCAGCCGCACCCGGCCATCGCGGGCCTCATCGAGATTCGGGGCCTCGGCCTGCATCGCACCGCCGCCCGCGATTCCTGCGCGGTGCGTCTCGTCATCGACCTCGTCGAGGCGATGCCGCGATATCCGGACGCGTCCGGCGCCCTCTGCGAGATCCTTGGAATTTCCCTGCCGCGCCTTGCCCTTGATCGAAATCTCAGGTTGTCCGGGCTGGCTCCGCGCATCGTGCAGGATGCGATTGCCGTTGCTTCGCAGTCGCACTCGACCTGTCTCTTCAGGCGGGAGCCAGAGGCCCCGTAGCGCGGAGTCGACTTGCGTGGCATGATGATGACGTCGTTTCGAGCAAAACGTCGCGACCGCCTTGCGCATCTTCGTGCGGTGCACAAAATGGCGGCTCCGCTCACAGGGCGTCGGAAAACGCGTCGATGATTGGAATGGTGCTCGTCACCCACGGGTTGCTCGCGACCGAGTTCAAGGCCGCGCTTGAGCACGTGGTCGGCCCGCAGGATCAGATCGAGACGATCACGATCGGGCCTGACGACGATATGGAATTGCGGCGCCGTGACATCATGTCCGCGGTATGCCGAGTCAATTCGGGCAACGGCGTCGTCGTGCTGACCGACATGTTCGGCGGCACGCCCTCGAACCTTGCGCTCTCGTGTATGAATGGCGGCGCGGTCGAGGTGGTTGCCGGCATCAACCTGCCGATGCTGATCAAGCTCGCCAGCGTCCGCGACGAGGAATCCCTGGGCGATGCCGTGCTGCATGCCCAAGAGGCCGGCCGGAAATACATCAACGTCGCCTCGCGCGTTCTTGCCGGCAAATAGCCTTTACGCCGCCCCTTTCCTCTGTTTACCCACATCCGTCAGGTTCGGGCCGGGTGGGCCGTGACGGGCCTGCCACCCGGCTTTTCAAACGTCCGGGTGCGAGCCGAGGAAGCGCCCGAACCCGATGACCGAAGCCTTCGACATCGACGACGACGAGCAGCCGCCGGTGCCCGAGGGCGGCTACCTGCGCATCCTGCCCATCATCAACCGTCGTGGCCTGCATGCGCGGGCCTCCGCGAAGTTCGTGCAGACGGTGGAGCGCTTCGACGCCATCGTCACGGTCACGCGCTCCGGCGAGACCGTGGGCGGCCGCTCGATCATGGGTCTCCTGACCCTCGGCGCGGCCCAGGGCACCTCGATCGCCGTGACGGCGGTCGGAACCGATGCGGAAGCCTGCCTCGCCACGATCGAGGCTTTGCTCGCGGACAAGTTCGGCGAGGACGAGTAGCTCCCCTACCCCGCGCTCGCGAGGGCGGCCTGCCGCCAGATCACGCTGCCGTCTCCGGCCCCGAGTTGGAGCGCTCCCGAGACGATTTCGCCGCGATGGCGCGCGAGATCGACGCTCACCTGACGGCGCCGGGCAAAGAGGCGCGTGACCACCCGCACCATCGCGGCCTCAGCGGGGTCGGCCACGATCGGCTTGCGCGAGGCGCGCGCGTCGAGGACCAGGAACGCTTCGACCGCATCGCGGATTCGAACCGGCTCCGAGATCCGCTCGATCTCCATCGCCGGCCGATCCGTTTTCGCGCGAATGCCCACGAAGTTGTGCGCCGGGATCGTGCGGACAGGGGGCGCGTGGCGCCCCGGGAGCAGCTGAAGCGAGGGACGCCCGATATTCTTGGCGGGGCCACCGGGGAGATCGGAAAGGGTCAGGCGGCGACGGGCCGACGCCAGATTCGCGCGCAAGGCCGCTTCGACCTCCGAGGCGTAACGGCCCTCGATCAGGTGGGTCATGGGTCCGGCAAGGCCCGGCGGTCGCCACAAGGCCGCGCGGCGCGCGCCCCAGATCGGATGCGGCAGTGCCAGCGGGACGACCGCGTGGAGCGTTTCGGCTCCGTGCGCCTGCGCTCCCCACACGAGCGCGAAGACGAGATCGCGCCCGGCGGCCTGGTGGCGGGCGGCGGGCAGGATGTAGTCCGGATCCGCGAAATGCGGCTCCTGCGCGCCACTGCGGGTCAGCAGCGCCCGCCAAGCCGCGATCGTCTCCGGCGTCACCCCCTCCACCGGCGTCAGGTCGACCCGCCAGTCGCGCGGGCGCGCATCCGCCCTGGTCTGCGCGTTCGAGAGGCCACCGGCGATGATCGTGAAGCGTCGCGCCATCGTTGCATCCTGATCCCGTCCACGTCCCATTTCGGGACGATCCGGCACCCCCGGGGCGCCCTTTGGCGGTGACGGATCAAGGATGATGCCGCGGCCCCCTGCCCCGAACCGGTTCAGGCGCCCGGGATGGCGAGGGGATTGGCCGTCAGTGCCGCAGCATCCGGGGCATCGAGGCGCGGACGCCCGAGGAATGCGTCCCACAAGCTCTGGACGAAGGCGGGGTCGAGATCGCGCACGATCAGCACGAGGCGCGAGCGCCGATCCTCGTCGGGCCATGCCGGCAGGCTGACGGGCATGTGCATGACGTGCTGGACGCCGTGCACCACCACCGGACGCTCCGGGTCCTCCTTCAGCGCGACCAAGCCCTTGAGGCGCAACAGCTTGGCCCCTTGGCTCGACCGAAGAAGGTCCAGGAACATCTCGAGGGAGGCCCGGGACACCGGCGCGTCGCTCGTCAGCGAGAAGGCGCGGATCGAGGCATCGTGACGATTGACGTCGTGGTGATGGTGCTCCTCCGCCGCGACGCGCTCGGCGCCGAGCCAGGCGCGCACGTCCTCGCTCTTGCCGTCGAGGCCGAAGAAGCCGCCAAGCAGCGTCCCGGCGGGGACGTCGGGAGGGTCGATCGGGGCCGAGGGGTTGAGATCGTGAAGGCGGGCGCGCAGGGCATCACTCTGCGCGCCCGCCAGATCCGTTTTTGTCAGGACGATCCTGTCGGCGACTGCTGCTTGCCGCACCGCCTCCGGATGCACGTCGAGCGTGTTGTCGCCGTTGACGGCGTCCACGACGGTGACGACGCCCTGCAACCGGTACCGCAGGACGAGATAGGGATGGTAGATCAGCGCGTGCAGGATCGGGGCCGGATCGGCGAGGCCCGTCGTCTCGATCACGACGCGGCGGAAGGGCCGGATGCGACCGTTGTCGCGCTTGCGCAGCAGGTCTTCGAGGGTGGCGATCAAGTCTCCGCGCACCGTGCAGCAGAGGCAGCCGGCCCCGAGCAGGATCAGGTCCTCGTCGACCTGCTCGATCAGCAGATGATCGAGCCCGATTTCGCCGAACTCGTTCACGATGACGACCGTGTCGGCGAAAGCCGGGTCGGCGACGAGCCGATTCAGGAGCGTGGTCTTGCCCGCTCCGAGGAAACCGGTGAGGAGCGTGAGCGGGATCGGCTCGGGACGGCGGGGTGCGTCGGTCATGCGCCCGGCCTACCCCGCCCGGCGGCGCGCCTCAATCGTTCGGAACAATTCATGAGCGATTGGGCGTCGTCCGGAGCCTCGGCTCACTCCTTCGCCTTGGCCTGGATTGCGGGCTTCTTCGCGGCCGGCTTCGGCGCGACCTTGGCCGCAACGGCCTTCGGTGCTGCCGGCTTGGCGGCGGCCGGCTTGGTTGCGTGCGGCGCCCCTCCCTTTGCCTGCGGGATGCCCGGCTTCGACTCGACCGACGTGTAGGCGGAGGCCGCCTTCGGCACGCTCGCGCCGCGGGCGACGGCCTTCGGCTTCGCGTCCGGCTCCCCGGCCGCCGGCTTCGGCTGCGCGGCGGCCTTCTCGGCCCTGGCCTGCTTGGCCGCCTCGCGCTTCGCCTTCGCGGCTTCGAGCTTGGCGGTTCGGGCGGCGTCGCGCTCGGCCTTCTGTGCCTCTTCCTGCTCGTTCAGCATGATTTGGCCCTCGGCCGGATCGCGGCCGATCCAGACCAGGATCGGCTGCAGCGGCGCCCGGGGCGGCAGGGCGCGGGTCCGCAGGTTCGCGCTGTTGAGGGTCGCGAAGGCGAGCGCCGAGGAGGGCGGCGCGGCGGCCGCCATCAGCTGCGCGTTGGCATTGTCGGCGCTGGCGCCGGCCGCCCCGGCGCTCGCGATGATGGCGCCTTGGCCCTCGTCGACCGGCATCGGCTTGCGCTTGTCGCAGATATAGGGCCGCATGTCCGGGGCCGCCGCGATGCCGGAGGCGGGCAGCGCGTCGAGGCTCTGGTTGGTCCAGCCCGTCGATTGGCTGAAGCCGTAATCGAACAGGTCGGCGGCCTTGAGGTCGCGCTCGCGGGCGCTCGGCTGGCCCATCACGACGGTGAGGATGCGGCGCCCGTTGCGGGTGGCGCTCGCCACGACGTTGAAGCCGCCCGAGCAGATGAAGCCGGTCTTCATGCCGTCCGCCCCGGCGTAGCGGCCGAGCAGCCCATTGTGGTTGGCCATGACCGAGCGTCCGAACTGGATCGCCGAGATCGAGAACAGGCCGCGCGAATCGGCAAAGTCGCGCAGGAGTGCCCGGCCGAGCACCGCCATGTCGCGGGCCGAGGTCCATTGGCGCGGGTCGGGCAGGCCGTTCGGGTTGAACCAGCGGCTCTCGCGCATGCCGAGTCGGCGGGCGGTGTCGTTCATGAGGTCGGCGAAGCCCTCGATCGAGCCGCCGAGATTCTCGCCGATGGCCCAGGCCACGTCGTTGGCCGACTTGACCATGATGATCTTGAGGGCGTTGTCGAGGGTGAGCTGGGTACCGGGCTTGAAGCCCATCTTGGAGGGCGGCTCGGCGGCGGCGGCCGGCGAGATGGTGATCAGCGAGTCGAGCGAGACCTTGCCCTGCCGCACGAGATCGAGGGCCACGTAGGCGGTCATCAGCTTGGTGATCGAGGCCGGATACCAGGGGTCGGTCGCGCCCTGGGCGTAGATCACCTTGCCGGAATCGACCTCCACGACCAGGATCGGTGCCGTCACGGCGCCGGCCGCGCCCGCCCCGATCAAGCCCGCCACCGTGGCGATGCTCAGGACGAAGCGCCTCAGGATTCGATTCGACATCAGGCCTGTCTCGAGAGGATCCATCGATCCGGCGGCGCCCCCGGCACCGGGTCGTTCACGGCAAGGTAGGTCAACGGCCAAGCTTCGGCGAGTCCGGGCGGCGGGACGATCCCCGGCCGATCGGTTGAAACCCGGCGTTTCGGACCGGAGTTCAACGCCGCTTCCGTGGCGAGAGGATGGCGGTGCGCCCACACCCACAGGTTCGGGTGGCGCCGATCGCATGGCTCGCGCGGTGGCGTCGGAGCGCGCCTGGGCCTATGTGCAGGGCGAAGCTCGTTTTTTTGCAGGCAGGATGCCGGCGCCGCCCCGTGGCGGGTCGGGCGGCACGACGGAACGATGGCGTACGCGGTCAAGGAACTCTTTCACACGCTGCAGGGCGAGGGCGCGCAGGCGGGCCGCGCGGCGGTCTTCTGCCGTTTTGCCGGCTGCAATCTCTGGTCGGGCCGGGAGGAGGATCGCGCGAGCGCGGCCTGCCGCTTCTGCGACACCGATTTCGTCGGCCTGAACGGCGAAGGCGGCGGCCGCTTCGCGACGGCCGAGGCTCTGGCGGAGGCGATCGCCCGGACCTGGGAAGGCGGCTCGCATGCGCGCTACGTCGTCTTCACCGGCGGCGAACCGCTGCTGCAGCTCGACGAGGCGCTCATCGCGGCGGCGCATGCCCGCGGCTTCACCCTGGCGGTCGAGACCAACGGGACGCTGCCCGCTCCCCCCGGGATCGACTGGATCTGCGTCAGCCCGAAAGCCGGGAACGCCCTCGTCCAGGCGAGCGGGCATGAATTGAAGCTGGTCTTTCCGCAGAACGGCCTCGACCCGGAGGATTTTGCCGCTCTCGACTTCCGCCACCACTGGCTGCAGCCTATGGACGGGCCCGAGCGCGTCGCGAATACCGGCGCGGCGGTGGCCTATTGCCGGGCCAATGCCCGCTGGCGCTTGTCCCTGCAGACGCACAAGCTGATCGGTATCCCTTGAGCGCGGACAGCCGCGCCGGCAAAGAGCCCGCGACGAGACCCACCATGACGAAGATCACCCAGGCCTTCACCTTCGAGGCGGCCCACCGTCTGCCGAACGTGCCCGAGGGCCATCGCTGCGCCCGGATGCACGGGCATTCCTACCGGGTCGAACTCACGATCGGCGGCGCGGTCGATGCCCGCACGGGCTGGATCGTGGATTTCTACGAGATGGAGCGGGTCTTCGCCCCCGTGCTGGAGCGCCTCGACCACCATTGCCTCAACGAGGTCGAGGGGTTGGAGAACCCGACCGCCGAGACCATCGCGGCCTGGATCTGGCATCGGACGAAGCCAGGCCTCCCGGGCCTGACCGCGGTGAAGCTCTACGAGACGCCGATGTCCTGGGCCGAATACGCGGGCGATTGAGAGCGGGTCGACGACACGATGAGCGAGGCCACCTCCGACGCGAAAACCGATGACGGCGCGCTGGTCCTGTTCTCGGGGGGCCAGGATTCCACCACCTGCCTGGCCTGGGCGCTGGCGCGCTTTCCCCGCGTCGAGACGCTCGGCTTCGATTACGGCCAGCGCCACCGGGTCGAACTCGATTGCCGCGCGGGCCTGCGGGCGGGAATCGGCCGGATCGATCCGGCCTGGGGGCTCCGCCTCGGGCAGGATCATACCCTCTCGCTCGACGCGCTCGGCGCGGTCTCCGAGACGGCGCTCACCCGCGAGACCGAGATCGGCTTCGAGGCCGGCGGGCTGCCGAACACCTTCGTGCCCGGCCGCAACCTCGTCTTCCTCACCTTCGCGGCGGCGCTCGCCTACCGGCGGGGCCTGCGCCACCTCGTCGGCGGCATGTGCGAGACGGATTTCTCCGGCTATCCCGATTGCCGCGACGACACCATCAAGGCGCTGCAGGTCGCGCTCAATCTCGGGATGGATCGCCGCTTCGTGCTGCACACGCCCCTGATGTGGATCGACAAGGCGCAAACCTGGCGCCTCGCGGAGGACCTCGGCGGGCGCCCGCTCGTGGACCTCATCGTGGAGGACAGCCACACCTGCTATCGCGGCGAGCGCGGCGCGCGCCACGCCTGGGGCTACGGGTGCGGCACCTGCCCGGCCTGCGACCTCCGGGCGAAGGGGTTTTCGCGGTTCGTCGCCGAGTCCGCTTGAGGTTCCGGCGGCGGGATCCTTGAGCCTGGGCAGACGCGACGCCCCGCCCGCGTCCGGATCTGGTGAGTGCAGGCCCAGCACCGCTTCGACGCTCGCGCAAGCGTATCCGGGCCCACGCGGCCTCTCTCCACCGCGTCCGGCCCGCCCCGTCTGGTCAGGCGAAGCTGTAATCGTCGGGACGGAGTTCAGTCGCCGAGATCCCCGGCAGGGCCACCTGAACGCTGCCGTAGATCACGACCGCATGCCCCTGAACCTGGACGATCATCGGCTCGGCCGTCGAGGCGTGGTGCCCGTGATGGAGGCTTGCGGCGGCCAACCGGCCATGTGCATCGCCCCCGGCGCCGGCCTGCTCCTCGAAGACCAGATGATCGCGCCCGGGCTGGAAATCCGTGATGACGGCCCGCGTGTCCGTCGTGAAGACGAACCGATCGCTTCCGCCCCCGCCCGTGAGGGTCTGGTGGCCGGTGCCGGCCACCAGCATGTCGCTCTCGGCGCCGCCCACCAGCTGCGCTTCGCCTGGCGTGCCGATCACGAGCTGCGGCGCTTCCGGATGCTCGGATGCGACATCGCTGCCGTGACGATCGTAGAAGGTGAAGACGTCGTCCTGGATAAATTGGGTGTCGGTGTTGCGCAGGATGATGTCCGACAGGCTCGTGTGCTGGATGTCGCTCAGCGTCTCCCGATCGAACTGATCGTTCTGGTACCAGAGGCGGTCGCCGTCGCGCAGGCGCTCGAACTGAGAGCCGATGATGGCCGAGAAGGTCGGGCCGATCAGCGAACCCGGCGCATGACCCTCGGCCAGGCCGCCGGTCCAGAGATCGACTGCATCCACCGTGCCGAACGCCTCGCGCAACGCCGCGACCGTCGCCCGATCGCCGGTGATCTCGGAGAAGTCGTGGTAGGGCGCGAGACCGAGATCCTCGCGGGTCTCGTTGAGGGTGCCGAGCCCGAGATCCCGCCCGCGCTGGATGTTGATGCTCGCCAGGTCCTGGCCGACTGGTGGATCGATCAGGAAGTTGCGCAGATCCTCGACGATGCGGACATCCATCGTCTGAGAGGCGTCGTCGCCGAGATGGCGCAGGAAGCCGTCGGCGCCTGACGCCGCCGCGAAGGCCGCCGGCGTCATCCCGAACGTGTCCCGAAGTTCGAGCCCCGGCCCGATCAGGTTGCCGGCCTCGTCGACGCGCTCGGTCTCGGCCGAGACGATCGAGTGCCCGAACCGGTAGGCCGCGCCGGCGAACTCGACGCTGATCCGCGGATCGATTCCGGCATCGTAGCCCCGATAGGACCCGATCGCGCCGGGCCCGAGGAGGTGGGGCAGGAACTCGTCATAGGTGATGTGCTGGATCTCGGCCGTCACGATCGCGCGGGCCTGCTGGTAGAGGGCCTCCCCATCGAGCCGCGGATCGGCCGCGTGCAGCCGGTCGACCTGGAAATTGTGCTCGCGCAGGAACAGCGTCTGGAGTGCGGTCAGCGACGGGTTCTCGGTGGCGCGCACATCCCCCGCCACGAAGGCGCCGTTCACGATCGGCAGGTTGTCGCCGGCCGAGGTCGCCAGATGCCCGTCGGGTCGGCGCAAACTCGCGGCGGTCGCCGTATCCGAGCCGTAGACCATGGAGGCGTCGAGCCAGCCGCTGATCGCGTTGACGGCGATCGCCGGCTTGCCCGTGCCGGCCCCCGTCGCCGGATCGATCACGGCGCGCGTCATCGGGAGGAGACTGCCGGCCGCGAAATAGGCGTCGCCCGCCGGGATGAGGACGTTGATCGGCGTGACGTGGTCCGTCAGGCTGAGGTCGAGATCGTGGTCGATGAACTGGCCCCAGGCGTAGAGCATGCCCGACAGGCCTTGCGGGTTCGGGATGGTCGGGTCGCCCTCTCCGACGACGATGTTGCTGATCGTGCGCGGGTTCGGTCCATCGACGAGGGACGAGATTCCGTCCGCGAAATGCGCTGCGCCGAGCCGCGCGAAATTCGTGCCGGCCGCGTTGAGGCCGGGTTGGGACAGGTTGTTGCCGGAACCGTCGACGGAATAGGCTGCCATATCGCTACGTCCTTTCACGGCGTGTTCGCAGGGGGGCGCGCAGCCGGCAGGGCTCCGCCGGTCGAGCCGGAGCGGGGGCTGCCCGATGCGTGTCAGGGATCGAGGAGGCTCAGTGCGGCGTCATCGTCGCGAGCGGCGGTGGCGATCGCGGCGCAGCAACACGCGGATGAGGCTTCTTCGCTGACCGCTCATGGAAAACCCTTCCCGCATGCCCGAAGGGCAGGAGCCGCCCGGATGCGGACAGACCCGTGAGGTCGGTCGCGCATCGTTCGCCAATGCGGCTGCGTCGAGCGCGACAGTACGAAAGGATCAATCGTCCGTTCTTCAGCAAATGTTAAATCACCGCGAATTAGATCGGTGGTTATGTAAAAATCTATATTGATGAAAATAGCGACGTCAGGTCTTTTTCAGATTTTTTGTATTTTTAGATTTGAACTTATCGATGCTGCATTTCTTTGAAAAAATTCAACACAGGTGCATGATCCGCGCTCCCTTGCGAGATCTGGCGCCTGCGCGTCCGATCAGCCCGCGTCGATGGCCGTGCGGCTCGAAGCAAAAGCATGAGCGCAGCTTCGTGGTTCATGTCGTCGGCGCGCGACCATTGCCGCCTGCGGCCGCCGGAGCGGCCTTCGCCGCGCATCGTGAAAGTCGAACCCGCGCGCGTACCAAAGATACCTTGGCAATTCAGCTTGAGTGGGGCCGCCGCATAGGCCTAAAATCCTGGCGATATTTTGCCGAATGTTGACAGGCAGGTCCTGTGATCTGCAAACCGATGCTCAGCGCAAGCTCTCGCTAAGGGCCCGCAGCGTGCCCGTAAAAGCCGTCGGGCCGGCGAGCAACCGCTCCATCAGCAGCGCGCCCTCGAGCGTCGAGACCACGAAGCGAGCCTGCACGACGGGGTCGAGGCTCGCCCGGACGCTGCCATCGGCCTGGCCCTCGCGCAGCACCTGTTCCAGCCAGGCGATGTGGTGCTCGAAGAAGCGCACGATGTCCTGGCGCAGCCGCTCCGGCAGGGCTGCGCCCTCGATCGCGAGGGCGGCGCAGAGGCAGCCGAGCCCCTGCTCGACGCCGCCGAGATAGAGCCGGCCATAGGCCTCGATCCGGGCGACGCCGCCCTGCTCCTCCGCGCGGATCTTCGCGAGCGCGGCGTCGTAGCGCTCCGCATAGGCCGCCACCAGCGCGGCGCCGAGATCCTCCTTCGTGCGGAAATGGTGGTGGATGCTCGCCTTGCGGATCCCCACCACCTCCGCGAGGTCGGCATAGCTGAAGCCTGCATAGCCGCGGCCCCGCACCAGCGCCTCGGCCTCGTTCAGCAACGCGCTGCGCGTGTCTCTCATCGCCCGCCGGATCCGCTGGCCGCTCGCGGGATCGTGGGGTCGCGGCGGCGAAGGCGGCTTTTCTCGCACTTGACCGCGCAAAAATCTACCTACTAAATGGTTGGAAGAAAATCGGGAGGTTTCGCATGTCGGCCATCGCCGTCTGCGCTGGTTCGGCCCGCGCCCTGCGGGTGCCCGCGTGAGCGCTCGCCTCTCCCGGCGCGAGACGCTGTTCGGCGGCCTCTGCCTGTGCTGCCTGCCGAATCTCGCGCGCGCGTCCGAGCCCTTCGCGATGGAGGAGGTCGGTCCCGGCATCTTCATCCGCGTCGGGCCGCACGCGGAGGCGACGCCCGAGAACGACGATGCCATCGCCAATATCGGCTTCGTCATCGGGCGGGACGGCGTGCTGGTCATCGAATCCGGCGGGAGCCTCGCCGACGGGCAGCGCCTGCGCGCCGAGATCCGCAAGCGCACCGACAAGCCGATCCGCCACGTGGTCCTGACCCACGTGCATCCCGACCATTGCTTCGGCGCCGCGGCCTTCCGGGAGGACCAGCCGAACTTCATCGGGCATCACGGCCTGCGCCCGGCCCTGGAGGCGCGGGGCGAATATTACCGCAAGCGCCTGGAGGAGATCCTCGGCGCCGACAAGGCGGGCGAGGTCGTCTACCCGACCCAGAGCGTGACCGGCGAGACCGAGATCGACCTCGGCGACCGCCGCCTCCGCCTGACCGCGCACGGCACCGCCCATACGAGCTGCGACCTCTCGATGCTGGAGACGGGAAGCGGCCTCCTGTTCCCGGCCGACCTCCTCTTCGTCAACCGGATTCCCTCCCTCGACGGCAGCCTGCTCGGCTGGCTCAAGGAGGCCGAGACCCTCAAGGCCGTCGGCGCGGCCAGGGCCGTGCCGGGGCACGGGCCGGCCGTCGTCGCCCTCGCGCCCGCGCTGGCCGACCTGACGCGCTACCTCTCGGCGCTACGCGACGAGACCCGCAAGGCGATCGCCGCCGACGTGCCGATCGAGAAGGCGGTGGCGAGCGTCGCGCGCCAGGAGCGCGATCAATGGATCTTGTTCGACACCTATCACGGCCGAAACGTCACGCAGGCCTACAAGGAACTTGAGTGGGAATAGTCCCGGGGCCACATCAAAGACGGAGGAGACACGCCATGAAGCCGATTCTCATGCTCGCCCTGGGCCTGACCCTCTCGGGCGCCGCGCTCGCCGGGCCGGCCCGCGCCGCCGGCGCATCGGACAGCGAGACCGAGCGCCAAGCCCGCTGGGACGAGATCGCCCGATCGATCTTCGGCGACCGCAAGATCGAGGCGACCGACACGCTCATCAAGGTCGACGCGCCCGCGCGCGCCCTCGACGCGGCCCTGGTGCCGATCACCCTGACGATGCCCGAGAAGGACAAGATCAAGGGCGTGCACTTCGTGATCGACGACAACCCGTCGCCCTACGCGGCGCATTTCCAGTTCGGGCCCGCCGCGGACCGGGGCGAGCTGAAGCTGCGCGTGCGCATCAACAACTACACCAATGTCCACGCCGTCGCGGAGACGACCGACGGGCGCCTCTACGAGGCGACGAAGTTCGTGAAGGCGTCGGGCGGCTGCTCGGCCCCGATGGGCATGAGCGACGAGGAAGCCATGCGCGGCATGGGCGACATGAAGATGAAGTTCGGCGAGAGCCAGCCCGGCAAGCCGATCGAGGCGACGCTGATGATCCGCCACCCGAACTTTTCCGGGATGCAGATGAACCAGGTCACGCGCGACTACACGCCGGCCCGCTACATCCAGAAGGTCTCGGTGACCTACGGCGACAAGACGATCTTCGATCTCGACGGCGACATCTCGATCGCCTCGAACCCGGTGATCAACTTCGCCTTCCTCCCCGAGGGCAAGGGACCGATCAAGGTGGCGGCTTCGGACAATCAGGGCGGCCGGTGGGAGCACAGCTTCAACGCGCCCTCGCCGAGCAATTGAGGGGCGGCCCCTTGCCGATGCGCCGTTCCGCCGAGGCCGCCCTCCGGGGCGTCGCGATCCTGGCCGCCGCCCTCGTCCTGGCGGCGGCGCCCGCCGATTCGCCCGTGAACGTTCCCGAGCCCGACGGCATCTGGACCGGACCGCAGCGGGGCTACACGCCGGCGACGCTCGCGGGCGCGACGGTCATCGATATCAACGGCCTCGACGCGCTGCTGCCGGAGGGTCCGGTGCTGCTCGACGTATCGCTCGCGGACCGCAAGCCCGAGGGTTTCCCCGCCGACCGGCCCTGGCTCCCGGCGCACCGCTCGGTGCCGGGCGCCGTCTGGATGCCCAATGCCGGCGCCGCGCCCATGGCTCCGGCGCAGGAGGCGCTGTTCTACCGGCGCGTCGAGGACCTGACCGGCGGCGACAAGGCCAAGCCCATCGTCACCTTCTGCCACCCCGAATGCTGGGGGAGCTGGAACGTGGCCAAGCGTCTCGTGCTCAAGGGCTATACCCGCGTGCACTGGTTCCCCGAAGGGATCGAGGGCTGGCAGGACAAGCACGAGACCGCGATCCTCCGCGCCGACCCGGCCTGGAGCGCGAAATCCGCGGGCGACGCCCAGCGCTGAGGCGCGTGCCGCGAGGGAACCCACCCGATGATCGGTCGCCGCTCCATCCTCCTCCTGTCGGCGATCGCCCTCCTGGCGCCGGCGCTCGCTCCCCCGGCGCGCGCCGCCGAATCCCCGCCCGGCGCAGCCCCGCCGGGTGCGGCCCAGCCCGTCGCGGCCCAGCCCTTCGCCCAGGAGGCCTTCGAGGCGGCGCAGGCCGCCGGCAAGCCGATCCTCGTCGAGGTCTCGGCGCCCTGGTGCCCGATCTGCCGGACCCAGAAGCCGATCCTGGCCAAGCTCGGGACGGATCCGCGCTTCAAGGACCTCGTGCTGTTCGAGGTGGATTTCGATTCGCAGAAGGCGCTGCTGCGCCGCTTCGATGCGCGCCAGCAGAGCACTCTGATCGCGTTCAAGGGCCGGCAGGAGGTCGGACGTTCGGTCGGCGAGACCCAGCCGGAATGGATCGAGAGCCTGCTCGAGAAGACCCTGTAGCGGCGAGGCTCTGCGGCCGATCGGACGGACGGCCAGACGACGCCAGGACGGCGATTAAGGCAGGCCCGCGATCCTGCCGCCCTGGCGTTTTGCTCAAAGGATCAGCAGCTTCGCGTGGTTGCCTCAACCTCGGCGATTGACACGGCCTTGGTTGTGGCGGAAAAAAGGCAGGCCCGGAGGGGCCGAAGTCTAGGGAGGAAACGCCCGCAAAGGGCACCGGTCCGGCGACGCGATCGCCGTGATCCGCATTCAGGCCGCGCGCCCCTCCTGGGCGGCCTGTTTTGAGCGCCGACGCGCCTGCCCCGGCTTGATCCGTGGGTGCGTCTGTCATCCCCCACAGGCGCGCGGCGCATCCCTCGGCAGATTCCCGGCCTCGCGCGTTGTATAAGCGCCGCCGGGCGCTCGTCCGCGAAGCCCGTGGGGCTGGCCTTCGGCCGCGCTTGCGTGAGAGATGGGTGTTTGAGCGATGTCCCAGGTTGTCCAATCCCGCCGCCTGCGTGCGATCGACCTCGCCAAGAGCAAGGCCGAGGGGCGCAAGATCATCGCGCTGACCGCCTATCACGCCCATACGGCGAGCATCCTCGACGCCTATTGCGACTTCATCCTCGTCGGGGATTCCCTCGGCATGGTGATGCACGGCATGGAATCGACGCTGCCCGTCACCCTCGAGATGATGATCCTCCAGGCGCAGGCGGTGATGCGGGGCACCTCCCGGGCCCTCGTCGTCGTCGACATGCCCTTCGGCTCCTACGAGGCGAGCCGCGAGCAGGCCTTCCTGAGCGCCGCCCGGGTGCTGAAGGAGACGGGCGCCGGGGCCATCAAGATGGAGGGGGGCGCGCGCTTCGCCGAGACGGTGGCGTTCCTGACGCAGCGCGGCATCCCGGTCATGGGCCATATCGGGCTGACCCCGCAATCGGTGAACACGATGGGCGGCTTCCGGGTCCAGGGCCGCGGCGCCGAGGCCGAGCGCCTGCTGATGGAGGATGCCCGCGCGATCAGCGAGGCCGGCGCCTTCGCGATCGTGCTGGAGGGCATCGTCGAGCCGGTGGCGCGCGCCATCGCGCGCTCGCCCGACGTCACGGCACCCACCATCGGGATCGGCGCGACCGCCGAATGCGACGGCCAGATCCTCGTGCTCGAGGACATGCTCGGGCTGAGCGACCGGGCGCCGAAATTCGTCAAGAGCTTCGGCTCCTTGCGCTCGCAGATCGAGGACGCCGTGCGGGCCTATGCCGAGGAGGTCCGGTCCGGCAGCTTCCCGGCCAACGAGCACACCTACCAGGCCCGCTGACGCGATCGTGACTCGGGGCGGGTTTGCGTTCAGGCCTCCGCGCAAACGCGGGCGCCGAGCCACGATCCGCGTGAGGCTCCGCCCTCGACAATGCCCCTTTCGCCGGGGCCGTTAACCCGCCCTTAAGCGCTTGCCGCCCTCGTTTGACCGGACGGGATGTCAATCCGGGCATCCCTCGGCCAGCCGGCGAGACCGGCGGAGCGACTGCATGCTGGACTCCGTCCGGATCCCGCTGAAGGTGCTGAACGCCGCGCAACTCGCCGCCATCGCGGCGATCGCGTTCGCGCTCGCCTGGGTCGGGCTCGGCGTCTCGGCGGCGCGGCAGGAGGGCGTCGAGGCGGAGCGGACCGTGCTGGCGGCCTCCCGGGCCTTCGCGGAGGCGCTCGACCATGGATTGCGGGGCGTCGAATCGGACGCGCGCAACGCGGGCCTGCTGATCCGCCCCGGCGACCCGGCGCTGCCCGATGACGAGCGGTCGATGCTGCTGCAGGACTGGCTCGCCCTGAACACGATCTACCGCGAGGCCCTCCAGGTTGCGCCGGACGGCACGGTGCGCGCCGCGAGCGAGGCCCGCCGGATCGGCGCGAACCTGTCGCGCCAAACCTGGTTCGCGAAGGCGCGCAACGCGCAGGTGATCGTGGCGACGGGGGGGGACGAGGCGAGCGGCCTCGTCGAGATGGCGGTGTCCCTCGGGGCGCCGGGGCCTTCCGACCGTCTCCTCCTCCGGGTCGGCGCCGATTTCTTTTCCGGGATCGAGGCCCGGCTGCGCCGATCCCTCGCGCTGCCCGAATCCGTCGCCTTCGTGGTGACGGGCGCCGATGGCCGCGTGCTGGCTGGCGCCCAGTCGGCCGGCACCCTCGCGCCGGTCTCGGCCTCGACCCCGACGCGCGGCGACCGCGATCTCGCGAGCCCCGGCTGGATGGTCACGGCCCAGTCGGCGCGCCCGTCCGCCGCGCCGATCGGGGTTCCGAGCGGTGGCGCACTGAGCCTCGGCCTCGCCCTCGTGCTCACTGCGGCCGGTCTCGGCTATGCCCTGGCAGGCCGTGCTGCCCGCCCGCTGATCCGTCTCGCGCAGCCCCCCGCACCCGAAGGCGAGGCCGCGCCGGGCTCCCGGGTCCGCGAATTCGATGCCCTGACCCGATCCGTCCTCGGGCGGGCGCGCAGTTCCGAGACCGTCCTGGCCGGGGCCGGCACCGGTCTCGATCGGGTGAAGCGGCGGCTTCAGACCTTCGAGGCGATGTCGGGCTGGAGCTGCTGGGAGATCGATCCCGAGACCAGGCGGGTGATTTGGTCGGATCAGGACACGATCGGCACGCCCGCGGCCGTCGACCGGACCGCGGAGCTCGCCGACCTGACCGACCGGTTCGATCCGGCCGATCATGCCCTCCTGACCCTGACGCTGCAGGCGGCCCTCCAGGCCGACGGCCCGCACGACGTCGTGCTGCGCACGCGCCTGCCCGGGCCCTCCGGCAGCCGCCGCGTCCTCGTGCGCTTCCTGCGCGACGGCGAACCGGCGGAAGGCGGTGCGCCGCGCCTCCACGCGCTGAGCCGCGCGCTTCCGGAGGCGGGTGCCGGCGAGGTGCCGCCCACCGCCAGCGCGAATGAGCGGCGGCGCGACCTCGTCCTGCGCCGGGTCACGGATGGAATCGTCCACGATTTCAACGATGCGCTGACCATCGTTCAGACCAATCTCGGCGCGCTCCGGCGGCGCCACCCCCTCGATGCCGAGCCGGCGCGCCTCGTGGACGCGGCCCTCACGGGCGCCATCCGGGGCACCGCCCTCACCCGCCGGATGCTGCATCTCGTGCGCGGCGACAGCCCGAGCCTCGCCGAGAGCGATCTCGCCGCGACCGTTTCGGGATTCCTGCCCTTCCTGCAATCGAATGTCCTGCGCGGCACGCCGGTGATCGACCGCATCCCGGGCAATCTTCCGAGAGCGCGCTGCAGCGACCGCCTGCTGGAGGTGATGCTCCTCAACGTCGCGTTCCACTTCCGCGATCTCGGGCTCAACGGCTTCGCGATCGGGGCGGCGGAGCACGCGGCGGGCGACGAGACCGGGCTCGACCTGCCCGCCGGCGCCTATCTCCGGCTTCTCCTCGCGAGCGGCCGCCCGACCCCGGGCGTCCTGCCGCGCGCGACACCGACGGGCGCCCTCGAGACGGTGGCGCTCCTCCTGGCCGAGATCGGCGGCGGCCTGCACCTCCTCTCGGACGGGTCCGGGGACGCCGCCTTCCTGGCGGAGATCTGGCTCCCGGCCGCCGATCGGCCGGGGCAAGCCGAGGCGGAATCCGCCGGCTCGTCTTGGCAGTCGCGACTCCGCATCCTGCTCGTCGAGAGCGACAGCCTAGTCCGCGCGAGCGTCGCCGAGGCCCTCGTCGATCTCGGGCACAGCGTCGTGCAGGCGGCCTCTGGCGAGCATGCGCTGGCAATGCTCGGCGAGAGCGCGGCCTACGATGCGATGATCGCCGATCAGGCGATGCCGGTGATGACGGGGCTCCAGCTCGCCGCGACGGTGGTGGAGCGCCATCCCAACATCCGGATCATCCTGGCAAGCCCCCACGGACAGCTGCCGGCGGCCGCGCGCGCGTTCCTGCAGCTCGACAAGCCCTTCCGCCAGGAGGACCTGGCGGCCATCCTCGGCGCGGTGGCGCCCCATCAAGCCCGGGCGGCCTGATCCGAGCGTACGGTACAATCGGAGAAATACACAACTTCAAGACGAGTACTTGTTAACCCTCAGCAGGGATAAATCGGTGCACCGGCCCACCCAACTCCGTGGAGGGAGCGCCCTTGGGGACGTTCAGCCAGCATCGAGCCCCGCGGAGCGTGGCCAAGTCCTTCGGGATCACCAAATCCTTCGGGAAGCCCAAGTCCATCGGGGGTCCCAAATCCTTCTTCAAGGCTAAGTCCTACTTGGTCGCGGCGTCGGCTCTTGCGGTCGCGGCCCCGATGCTGTCGGCGGTCCGGGCGGCCGACCTGCCGGCCGCGAATGCGGGCGCCGACTGGTATACGGGCGCGCAGCAGCAATCGGTCGATGACAGCTGGGCCGTCGCGGTCGACGGCTCGACGAGCGTCACCTCGAACAGCTCCGCCTTCGGCTCGATGACGGTGACGGCGGCGCCGGGCGGCCCGCCGACCCAGAGCGGCGTCCGCATCCGCGTCGAGGGCATTGCCGGAACCTACTCCTATCCGGGCCGCGCCGTCGGCGCGCGCATCAACGGATTTCAGCAGGAGGGGGGGCTGCTCACCGGCTACGAGTGGATCTGGCGGGACGCGGCTCTGGCCGGCTATATCGGCTTCAACGTGCGCAGCAACCAGCTCTCGCAGCCGGATCCCGGAAACCCGGTGGTGGGCACGGGCGTCGGCCTCAAGGTGGCGGGAAGCCTCTACGCGACCCCCACCGACCGGACCATGGTCTCGGCCTACGGCTCCTATTCCACCAAGTTCAACGCCTATTACTCGCGCCTGCGCGTCGGCTACATGGTCGCGGACGGGGTCTATATCGGTCCCGAGGCGCTGTTTCTCGGCGACGACTTCTTCCGGCAATACCGCGTCGGCGCCCACCTGACCGGCTTGAGCTTCGGTCCGGTGCAGGTCTCGCTCGGGGCCGGATACGTCCAGGATCGCGTGCAAGGATCGGGTTACTACTCGAGCGTCGAAGCGCGCGCGAACTTCTGACCGGCAGAACGCCCGGACCGAGGCGCCGTGCACCGGTCGAGAGGTGCTGCCCCCGCTTATTTGCGATTTTCGAAAACAGTTTTCCCCGATGCGCCGCGTTTTTCGGGCGCGGCGACATCCCGCGGGACCGCGACGAGACCGGTGCGTGTTGTGCGGACCGGCCTTTGACCAAGGAACCGGCTGATCTGAAGATATTCCGTAGTCGTGTCTGCTGCGGAGAGCCTGCACGAAGATGACGCGCATCGCCGTGTTCGATGCGCGCGATTGCGTGACATCAGAGCCTGATAAGAAGATGAGCCAAATTTTACCTCATACCTCGAAAGTTGTGCCTGCGGCTCCGGGGGCGCTTGCGCTTATCCTTTCTTTAGTGACTTATTTTCGATTTATCCGTTCAGCGACATCGTCAGATGAGGGACGGGATTTCGGTGCTTCGATCCAGAAATGGTCATAATCCAATGGTGAGGCGAGCCGCGACGCGGGAGAGGCAGGCGTGACGGGTGCGGTTCGGTGGCTTGCCTGGATGGGGACGACGGCGGCGGGCCTCGTCCTGCTGAGCCAGCCTGTCGGCACCCAGAATCAGCTCGCCATGAGCCTCGCCGCCATGGTGGCCATGATCCTGCTCTGGCTCTTCCTCGATGGGCCGCGCACGCGCTTCGTGTTCCTGGCGATGGGCAGCCTCGTGGTCCTGCGCTACATCCTGTGGCGGGTGACCAGCACGCTGCCTTCCCCGGCCGATCCGGTGAGCTTCGGCTTCGGTTGTCTGCTCCTGGTCGGCGAGCTGTACTGCGTCTTCATCCTGTTCGTCAGCCTGATCATCAACGCCGACCCCCTGCGCCGGCCGCCGCCGCCGGTGGCTGCGGCCGCGGACCTGCCCAAGGTCGACGTCTTCGTGCCGACCTACAACGAGGACGCGTCGATCCTGGCCATGACGCTCGCGGCGGCGCGCCAGATGAGCTACCCGCCCGACAAGCTGACGATCTGGCTCCTGGACGATGGCGGCACCGACCAGAAATGCGCCGATGCCGACCCGGAGAAGGCCGAGGCGGCGCGTCGGCGACGGGTCGCGCTGCAGGCGCTCTGCGCCGATCTCGGCGCCCGCTACCTGACGCGGGAACGCAACCTCCACGCGAAAGCCGGAAACCTCAACAACGGGCTCGCCCATGCGGCGGGCGACATCGTGGTGGTGTTCGACGCCGATCACGTGCCGTTCCGCTCGTTCCTGCGCGAGACGGTCGGGTATTTCGCGCAGGATCCGCGGCTGTTCCTGGTGCAGACCCCGCACGCCTTCCTCAACCCGGACCCGATCGAGCGGAACCTGCGCACCTTCGAGCGGATGCCCTCGGAGAACGAGATGTTCTACGCGGTGACCCAGCGCGGGCTCGACAAGTGGAACGGCTCGTTCTTCTGCGGCTCGGCCGCCCTGCTGCGCCGCCAGGCCCTCGACGAGGCCGGGGGATTCTCCGGCATCACCATCACGGAGGATTGCGAGACCGCCTTCGAGCTGCACGCGCGCGGCTGGACCAGCGCCTACGTGGACAAACCCCTGATCGCGGGCCTCCAGCCCGACACGCTGACCGACTTCATCGGCCAGCGCTCGCGCTGGTGCCAGGGCATGTTCCAGATCCTGCTCCTGAAGAATCCGGTCCTGCAGAAGGGCCTCAAGCCGATTCAGAAGGTCGCCTACCTGTCGAGCATGACGTTCTGGTTCTTCCCGGTGCCGCGGCTGATCTTCATGTTCGCGCCGCTGCTGCACATCTTCTTCGATCTGAAGATCTTCGTCGCCAGCGTCGATGAATCGATCGCCTACACGGCGACCTACATCGTCATCAACCTGATGATGCAGAACTACGTCTACGGGAAGTTCCGCTGGCCCTTCGTCTCCGAGCTCTACGAGTACATCCAGGGACTCTACCTCTCGAAGGCGATCGTCTCGGTCATCCTCTCGCCCCGCAAGCCGACCTTCAACGTCACGAACAAGGGCGCCACGCTCGATCACGACCACCTGTCGTCGCTCACGCTGCCCTTCTTCGCCGTCTACGCCCTGCTGTTTGCCGGATGCGCGGTGGCCGCCTGGCGCTACCTGTTCGAGCCCGGCGTCACCAACCTGATGCTGGTCGTCGGCCTATGGAACCTCTTCAACCTGCTGACGGCGGGCGTCGCCCTCGGGGTCTGCGCCGAGCGGCGCCAGCTCGAACGGTCCCCCTCCCTGCCGATCGACCGGCGCGGCGTCCTCACCCTCGGGGGCCGGGCGGTCGATGTCGCGGTGGAGCGCGTCTCGGCCGAGGCCTGCACCCTGCGGATGCCGAGCGGGCTCCTCGTTGCGGGCGCGGGGCACCGGCCGATGAGCGGCGCCCTGACGGTGGTCCCGGTCCAGGGGGCGCGCCCGGCCGGGGCGCTGCCGATCACGCTCGAGCGCGTCACACGCACCGGCGACGAGGCACTCTGCCACCTGAGCTTCGGCACCCTGCGGCCGCAGGATTACACGGCGCTGGCGGGCCTGATGTACGGGGACGCCGAGGCGATGCGGCGCTTCCAGCTCCGGCGGCGTCGGCACAAGGACATCCTGTCGGGCACCCTGCAATTCTGCTGGTGGGGCCTGGTCGAGCCCCTGCGCGCCCTGCGCTACGCCTTCGCCGGAGAGGCGCGGCCCGCGGCCATCGCGCCCGCCCCTGCCCCGGTCTTCGACGCGCCGGAGCCCCTGCCGGCGGGCGCGGCGCTCCCCGGCCTCCCCCTCGATCCGCCGCGCCACGCGGATGCCGCGCGGGTCGCCGAGCCGGGCAGGGCCGTTGTGGTGCCGGCCGAGGCGGTGGCGGCCGAGGCGGAGGCGTCAAGCGATTGGGTGCGCCTGATGCTCGAATTCGAGAACGAGCGCGTGCTGGCCGCCGAGCGCGGACGCCGCGCCAGCACGGTGTGAGGGATGGCATGAGAGCCTGCCCGCGCCTGCGATCGGCGCCGCTCCTCGCCGCCGCGATGCTCGGCGGCTGCCTTGCTCTCGCGGCGCCGGCGCGGGCGCAGAGCTTCCTCGGGGCGGGCCCGGCCGAGCGCCTGACCGTGCCGCCGGTGGGCGATGCCCTGCGGACGCCGCCTCCAACGCCGCAAGCGCGCCCGGAGGCGGCTTCGCCCCGCCCGGAGGCACCTTCGCCCCGCCCGGAAGCGGCGCCGACGCCGCGTCCGGAGGCGGCCTCCGACGCGGCCCGGCGGGTTCCGCTCACGGCGAGCATTGCGGCGGCCCGGCGCTTCCCCGCCGGAACCCGCGGCTATCGCCTGTCGGGCGAGGACGACGCCCTGCAATTCCCGGTCTTCCTCACGGAGGCGCAGGCGCGGGGAGCTGCGCGCCTGCGCATCTCCTACCTGTCGGCCATCTCGGTCGCGCCGGAATCGTCGGAGCTGACCGGCAGCGTCAACGGCACGCGGGTCGGGTGGACCCGGATCCAGGCGCCGGGTGCCGTGAAGGTGGTGGAATTCTCCGTGCCGGAGGGCGTGCTGAAGGCCGGGTACAACGCGGTCGGCTTCACGGTGAGCCAGCGTCATCGGGTCGATTGCTCGCTCGAGGCCACCTACGAACTCTGGACGCAGATCGACCCCTCCCGGTCCGGCCTCGTGGTCGCCCCCGCCACCGATCTCGACCTGAAATCCCTGGCCGCCCTCGAACCCGACGAGAGCGGCGCCTTGCCGATCAGCGTGCTGCTCACGGAGAAGCCGAGCCTCGAGCGGCTGGAGCGGATGATCGGGGCCGTGCAGGCCGTCGCCCTGGTCGGGCGCCTGGCGCGGCCCGCCGTCACCTTCGGGCCCGCGATGGCGGGCCGCACCGGCATCAATCTCCTGGTCGGCACCGCCGCGGAGCTGCGGGGAACCGACGGCCTGGACGAGATCGGCCCGATCAACGGCCCGAAGCTCGGCCTCATCGCGCCGCGTCCCAATCGCGGCCCCGTGCTGGTGGTGACGGGCCCGAGCGGGGGCGACGTGCGCCAGGCGATCGAGACGCTGGCCGCGAGCAGCGACAGCGCCGGCACCCCGGCCGGGATGCGCCTCGCGAACCTGACGCGCGGCTACCCGGTCACGGGCGGCGAGAGCCTCAGCCTCGACACCCTCGGGGTGGCGACCCGTGAGTTCAACGGCCGCCTGCTGCGGGTCGGGTTCGAGGTGCGCTTCCCGGCCGATTTCGTCCCGGCCGATTACGGCAAGGTCATGCTGCACCTCGCGGGCGGATACGCCGCCGGTCTGGAGCCGAGCGCGCAGATCGTCGTCGACATCAACGGGCGCAACGCCGCGAGCGTCCCCCTCCCCTACACGCGCGGCGAGGTCTTCGAGGACAGCGCGATCCCGCTGCCCCTGAGCCTGTGGCGCCCGGGCCTGAACCGCGTCGAGATCGCGGCGCAATTGCCGACCGCCGCCGATCGCGCCTGCGACACGCTCGCTCCCGGCGCCAAGCGCGCGCGCTTCCTGTTCCTCGATCGCACCCGCATCGAGATTCCGGCCCTGGCCCGCGCGGTGCGCAACCCGGATCTCGCCGCCGTCAAGGCGGGGGCGGTGCCCTTCGTGGCCGATGGTCCCCGCCCGCGGCTCGTCCTGCCGACGCCGGACCGCGACTCGGCCGACGCCGCCGCCATGCTGGCCGCCCGCCTCGCCATCGCGGCCAAGCGCGTCATCGATTTCGAGGTGAGCGCGGACGAGCGCGCGTCCAGCGGCGGGGCCGCCCTCGTGGTGGCGCCCGCCCGCGCCCTGAACCCGATGACGATCGAATCGGTCGGCCTCGATCCCGATCAGATCCGGCGCATCTGGGAGGGCCGGGCCGAGACCGTGGCGACGCCGGGCCAGTTCGGGGCGGAGGGCGTCCTCACCCTCGACCGGCTGCGCCGCAACCTACCGATGCGCTGCGCCCTGCCGGCGACCGCGATGCCGCTGCGCGTCGCCGCCGCGAGTCCCGCTCTGCCGCCGCCGGCGCCCACGCCGCGCCAGGTTGATCCGCCCGCCGATCAGGACCCCCTCGCCCGCTGGGGTGATTCCCTCAAGGGCACGCGCTCGGTCTCCGGCATGCTGTCCGAATTCTGGGACGGGGCGGTCCGCACGAGCGCCGAGGCCCGCGACACGGTCCTCGGCTGGACCCGCGGCCCCGCCGCGGCCCAGACCGTCGCGGTGAACCCGCGCGCCTCCCTGATCATCGCCGAGAGCGCCGGCGCGGGATCGCTCGCGGGCCGGACGATCCTGGTCACCGCCCCGAACCCGTCCATGCTCAAGGCCTCCGTCTCCTGCCTCGTCGATCCCGTCGTCTGGACCCGCCTCGTCGGGCAGGCCGCCTTCCTCGACGCGTCGGATGGGAGCCTCAGCGTCGTCCAGCCGGAGCGCGTCGACCTGATCGAGACGCAGGCCTGGACCCTGCCGAACTTCCGCCTGGTCTCGGCGGCCTGGCTCTCGCTCAATCCGGCCTATTATGTCGGCATGACGCTGTTGATGGCCCTCTGCCTCGGCCTCGCCACCACCAGCCTCGTGCGCCATCTCGGCAGGCAGAACCGATGAGGGGCGGTCTGCGCAATGCCGCGCCCGCCCGCCGGCGGCGCCTCGCCTCCCTGATCGCGGCGGCCGGGCTCTGGCATGGGCCGGCCCTGGCCCAGCAGCAGGAGGTCGTCGTCGTACCGCCAGCCACCGCCGTCCCCACCGCGCCCAGGGCGGCGCCCCCGGCCCGCTCCGCGCTCGGCCTGCCTCTGGCGGGCGTGCTCGGCGACGATGCGGGCTGGCGCGCCTACCGCGCCCGGTTCATCACCGAGGCGGGACGGGTCGTCGATACGGCCAATGGCCTGATCAGCCACAGCGAGGGCCAGGGCTACGGCATGCTGCTCGCCGTGGCGGCCGGCGACCGCGCCACCTTCGAGCGGGTCTGGGCCTGGACCCGGGCGAACCTGATGGTCCGCTCCGACGAGTTGCTGGCGTGGCGCTGGGCGCCCGATCAGCGGCCGGCCGTCGCCGACATGAACAACGCCACCGACGGCGACATCCTGGTGGCCTGGGCCCTCACGGAGGCCGCCGAGGCCTGGGGCGAGGCGTCCTACCGCACCGCCGCGCGCCGCATCGCCGTCGAGTTCGGCCGCAAGACCATCCTGTTCAAGGATCCGCACGGCGCCCTCCTGCTCCCGGCGGTCTCCGGCTTCTCGGCCCGCGAGCGCGCCGACGGGCCCCTGGCGAACCTGTCCTACTGGGTCTTCCCGGCCTTCCAGCGCCTGCCGATCGTGGCGCCCGAATACGATTGGGCGGCGCTGATCCGGAGCGGCGTCAACCTCCTGCGCCAGGCCCGGTTCGGGCCGAGCAGCCTGCCGACCGAGTGGATCTCCATGAAGGAGACGCCGCGGCCGGCCGACGGGTTTCCGGCCCTGTTCTCCTACAACGCCATCCGGGTGCCCCTCTACCTCGCCTGGGCCGGCGTCGGGCGCCCGGAGGACCTCGCGCCCTTCAAGACCCTGTGGGGCGGCATCGACCGCGAGCGGCTGCCGATCGTCGATACCGGGGATGGCCGGGCGGTCGAGTGGCTGACCGAGCCCGGCTACGCCGCCCTCTCGGCGCTCACGGCCTGCGCGGCCAGCAACACCCCCCTTCCCGAAGCCTTCGAGACGGTTCAAGACAACCAGAACTACTACCCGTCCACGTTGCATCTCCTCTCCATCGCCGCCGTACGGATGCGTTACCCGTCATGTCTGAAACGGTGAGACCCGCCCTGGCGCAGGCCCGGCGCGCCGCGCGCGCGCTCGCGGCGGCCCTCGCCCTCGGCCTTGCCGCGCCGGCCTCGGCCCAGACGGGGGCGCCGGCGCCCGCCACCGAGGTCGCGCCCCGGATCGTCTACGGCGACGGCGCCCGCGCGCCCGCGATCCTGGCCGACCCGGACACGTCCGGCACCTCCGGCATGGTCGACGAGAGCGCCCTGCGCTACTACGCCTCGCAGAAGCAGACGGGGCGGATGCGGGCCGAGATCGCCCGCCTGAAGCGCCTCTACCCGGGCTGGATCGAACCGGCCGACCTCGACAGCCTGCAGCCGAGCCCTCCCGAGGAGGCGCCGCTCTGGGATCTTTTCACGGCCGGGCGCTTCGAGGATCTGCGCGCCGCCATCGCCTCGCGCCGCTCCGTCGAGCCGGCCTGGCAGCCCTCCGAGGAACTGGCGCGAAAGCTCCGGCGCGCGGAGTTCCGCAACCGCATCAAGGGCGCCACCGGCAAGAGCGCCGAGGAGGTCGTCGGTCTCTACCGTGCCGATCCGGCGGCCCTCGACCCCTCCGACGTCGAGAGCATCTGGGCCATCGCCGACGCGCTCGCCGCGAGCGAGGCGGGCGAGGACGCGTTCAGCCTCTACAAATCCGTCCTCGACGGCAGCGGCGATGCGGGCGCGCGCCTCGCCACGATCCAGAAGGCGATGACCCACATCAAGATGGATCAGGCCGAGCGCCTGATCGCCATGGGGCGCCAGGATTCCGAGGGCAATTCCGAGTTCGACGCGATCCGCCTCGACATCACCCGGGCGCGCATCGCCGCCTTCCTGCACGACGAGCCGGCCCAGACTCCGAGCCTCGCCGACCTGACGGCCTTCCAGACCTATGCCCGCAAGAGCGCGGATCCCGGCCAGACGGGCCTGCTCGGCTGGTACGCCTACAAGCGCCACCAGTTTCGCGAGGCGCTGGAATGGTTCAAGCAGGCGATCGCCCGCGGCGGCGACGCGATGGTGGCGCACGGCCTCGCCCACACCCTGCGCGAGCTCAACATGCTGCGCGAGGCCGAAGAGGTCGCCTATGCGTGGCGCGACCGCTTCGTGGGCAACGAGATCCTGTTCATCGACATCCTGGAGCGCAAGCTGACGCTCGCGAGCCCCCCCTTCATCGAGCCCGCCCGGATCGAGCGTTACGCCAAGGTTGTGATCGCCTCCGGCTCCGGCGAAGGCGCGCAGGGTCTCGCCTGGTACGCCTACAATTCCTGCCAGTTCGAGGCGGCCCTCGAATGGTTCCAGCGCGCGGCCGCCTGGCTGCCGGGCGAGAGCACGGTGTTCGGCTACGCCCTGACGCTGCAGCGCCTGAAACGCCAGAAACCGTATCTCGAGACCGTGAATCGCTACGACGGCCTGTTCCCGAAAGTGGTCGACCTCCTGTTCCACGAGGATACGGGGGGGCCGCCCCTCCCTTGCGCGAACCAGCCGCCCCCGGCCGCGCCGAACCGCGCGGCGCCCGCGCCGAAGCCCGAGGCGCAGCCCTATGGCCGGGTGCCGCGCCCGGATGCCGCGACCACCGGGGCCAAGGCGGAGGCGAAGCCGCCCGCCGTCCAGCGCAACGAGTTCCCGCTGCCGGTGCCCCTCGACAATCCCCTGCGCTACCCGCCGGGCTCGTTGCAGCGCGCCCTCGCGGAGGCCGTGCCCGCCGGCACCTACGCGCGGGAGCCCGTCGCGGCGGCCCCTCCGCTCGTGGCGCGCCGCGTCCCCGGTGCGGGCGCGATGCCCTACGAGCGCTACGGCTACGCCCTGCTGCCCGGCTATAATGGGCTCGACAAGGCGGAGGGCCTCGGCCAGCCGCCCCAGGGCACGATCTGGCAGGACCAGCTGGCGGAGCGGAGCCGCGCCGGCTCGCCCGAGAGCGACCGCTTCTCGGTGCCCGGCCGCTCATCCACGGACCGGACGGCGCAGCATCCGAGGGGCTTCCCGTGAGGCGGCGCGCCTCCCGCCTCGGCGCGGCGAGCCTGATCGCCGCCGCCGGCCTGCTCGCGGCGGAGGCGGCATCGGCCCAGTCGGCGCCGGTGCTGCGATTGCCGGGCGCCGGCGCCGTCACGGGCGTCGTCGAGACGCGCGTGCGCGACGGTTTCGACCAGCGGATCCGGTTCGAGGGCGGGGATGGGCGCAACCACGCCGAGATCGGGCTGCGCAACGAGACCGGTGACCTGCTGCTGGCCTTCCCGCCGCGCCTGTCCAAGCCGAGCCAGTTCGGCATCGACGGTGAGATCGCGGTGCGGTTCCCCGGGCAGGTGATGCGCACCCTCGCGAGCCCGCGACGCAATGCCTACGGCCCTGTCGGCATGGCGGTCAGCGCCGATTGCCTCTACGCCTGGCAATGGTTCGAGCGGTCGCGCGCCGGCCCGAGGCCCCCGGCCCAGTACAGCCTGTTCGGCCCCCTCCCCGAGCCGACCGCCGGACGGCGCGCCCTCTCGCTGCGCATCCGCCTCTGCCGGACGGCGCGGGCGAGCCTCGACGATCTCATCGGTGCCGTCGAGCGCATGGTCATCACGCTGCCGACCGGGAACGGCCTCGTCGGCGCGGCCCCGCCGGTCGTCCGCTCCGCTCCACCACGGCGCGCGGCACGGCCCCCCACGCCGCAAGCGACCCGGTCGGCGCCGCCCGAGCCGGCGCGGGCCCCCGCGCCGCGTCAGGCCGAGCCCGCCGAGCCGCCGCCCGCGCCGTCGCGCGCGCTCGTGCCGCCACCGCCGCAGCCGAGCCCGACCGATCCCGGTCGGCGCTATCTCGCGCCGGCCGCGCCGGAGGCCGGCCCCGCGCCTTCGGCGCCGCCGCCCCCCGCCGGCGGCCCGCAGCGCTTCATCACCGATGGGCTGAAGCCGGCCGACACGCCCGGGACCAACCTGATGCCGAGCCCCGCTCCCGGGCGCGGCACCGGCGAGAGCCTGTCGCGCGATCTGCCCTCGGAAGCCTACCAGCCCCCTCCGAAGCGCAATGGTCCGTGAGATCGCCCGTCGGTGGCCGGCCGGGCGGGACTCGCGCAGGCGGGCGTGCCTTCGCGAGAGCGCGGCATGACCCACGAGGCTCTGGCACGCCGCCTGTTCCCCCTGCCGCTCCAGGGACGCTCGCATCTGCGGATCCCGCTCATCGTCGCGGCGGCCGGCGCGATCGTCGCGGAGAGCCAGGGCTGCACCCCGGTGGAGCGGCAGGCCCGGGCGATCCAGGCGCCCGGACGGCTGCCGCCCGACGCAACCGAGTTCGAGCGCGGGCTCCTGATCGGCCTCTGCCTCGCCTTGGTGTCGGAGCCGCCGGGACCGAGCCCGCACCGCGCCGCCGATCTCCTCGCGGCCATCATGGCGGCCTCGGCCTGCGGCTACGTCGCGGCCGGCCGGCGCCTGCCCTGCGATGACCCGGGCGTCCCGGCGGACCGGCGCCAGGATGAAGGCCTGTGCACCTGCCGGGCGGAAGTCGCGGCGCTCCTGGCCGGTCCTCTGGCGCCGCCGGCCGGCGAGCCTCGGTAGCGCCCCGGCGCCGCGACCACCGCTGCGCCGGGGGCAGCGCGCGGATATTCGGTCGCATCGTCACTCCGGAGGCTGGCATGGGATGTGCCGAGAGGGTTAACACTGGCGCCCCTGCCACGGCGGGTGCACCAGTCCGGCGGGCGGGAGGGGGAGCCTTGCTCGCCCGCCCAGCCGGTCACTCTGCCAGCACCCTGCCTCTCCACCGGACGACGATGCCCCGCTACTTCATCGACCTGCATGACGGCTCCCAGCACATCCGGGACAAGGAGGGATTCGAGGTCCCGGGCATCGAGGCCACGCAGGAGCGCGTCGTCGGCATCATGTCGGCCATCGCACAGAATTTCGAGCACGGCGTCGATCACCAGCATTGCGTGGCGGCCGTGCGGGGCGAGGACGGGGCCATCCTCTACCGGGCCCGCCTGTCGCTCGATTTCGACAGGTCCGAGTAGGCGTATCCGCGTTCGCGCCGAGGGTCCGGCGGACGCGTTTCGCCAGCTGCCAGCAACCCCGACGCCTTCGATCAAACCGCGCAAGACCGCCTTGACCGTGTCGGCCATCATGTCCAGTGGCGCTCGATCTCTGCAACCAGCAGGCCTGTCGCGATGTTCATCGGAGCGGCTAAGGTTGTTGAAGGAGAGCGGCAGGTCCTGTATCCGCCGCCCGGATGGAGTTTCGCATGACCATGAACGGGAATCACAAGCCCTGGATCGCGGCGGGCGTCGCGGCGCTTGCCCTGATGGCCGGCCGGGCGGAGGCGGCGCAATGCGGCAACAGCGCCGCTGGCTTCGAGGCCTGGAAGAAGGAATTCGCCGACGAGGCCAGGGGGCGGGCGAGCGCGTCGAGCCTCGCTGCCCTGATGGGCACGTCCTACTCGACGGCGACGATCGCGGCCGATCGCGGCCAGAAGAGCTTCCGCCTGTCCCTCGACCAGTTCATGGCCAAGCGCGGAGGCCCCGCGATCGTGTCGCGCGGGCGCGCGATGAAGCAATCCAACGCGGCCCTGTTCGCCTCGATCGAGCAGCGCTACGGCGTTCCGCCGGGACCGCTCCTGGCGATCTGGGGCATGGAGACGGGATTCGGGGCCGTGCGCGGCAACGTCAACACCCTGTCGGCCGTCGCGACCCTGGCGTATGATTGCCGGCGCTCCGCCTTCTTCACCGACCAGCTCTACGCCGCCCTGACCCTGGTCGATCGCGGCGTCCTCAACGCGAGCACCCGCGGGGCCGCGCATGGCGAGGTCGGCCATACCCAGTTCCTGCCCAAGAGCATCCTGAACTACGGCACGGGCGGAAGCCTCGACAGCGCGCCGAACGCCCTCAACGCGACCGCCAACTTCCTCAAGGCGCATGGCTGGCGGGCCGGCGCCGGCTACCAGCCGGGCGAGCCCAATTTCGCGGCGATCCAGGGTTGGAACGCGGCGTCGGTCTATCAGCGCGCCATCGCGCTGATCGGGAGCCGCATCGACGGCCAATAGGCCGTCGACCTGACGCGGCCCCTCGGTGCGCGTCAGCGCCCCAGGAGGCCGAACAGCCGGGTGCCGGTCGCCGGCGGGCCATCCTGCCCGCGACCCGCGACCACGACGAGGCGCTGCACCTCGCCGCGCAGATAGGCCTGCAGGAACCGGTCGTAGTTCCGGAACGAGACGCAGCCATTCGAGGCGCCGCTCGCTCCGAGCATGTAGGTATGGGCCAGGAGGCCGTTGCGGCCATGCACGGCGGCAGGGCCTCCGACGGGGTTCAGGCGGATCGCCCGGACGCCGTGGAACAGGGCCTCGCGCTCGCGCAGATCGTAGGTGCCGGGCGGCGTTGCCCCGCGCATGCGCAGGTGGACGTAGCGCGGGTCGTCCATGCTGCTGCCGAGGCCGGAATGCGCCTCGAGTTCCTCGCCGTTCGGCAGGTACACCTTGCGGGCGCTGATGTCGTAGACGGCGGTGTTCGCGGCGACCGGCGGAACCGGGCTCGGGCTGAGGCGGCGGCGCGGCACCGGGTCGACAAGGTCGGGGCTGGTTCCCGCATAGGCCAGGGCCGGTCCGGTCGATGACGGCTCGACGCCGAAGAGTTTCTCGACGAAGGAGCGGTTATCAACCGCCGCCGCCCGGAACACGCTCTGCGTCGAGGGGGAGACCGGCCGGCTCGCGAGGCGGGGCGTCTCCGGGACGGGCGCGCGCCGGAACTCGGCCGGGCGCGGAATCGGCACCGGGATCGTCTGCACCAGACGCGCGGGCGCCGGGGGCGCCGCCGCCAGGGCCTGCACCGGCTCGGCCGCGCGTGCGTCGCCGGATGCCGGCCCGGCCTCCGCCGGCCGGAGCGCCGCCTGGACCGCGGTCGCGCGACGGAAGGTGGTGGCCTGCGAGCCGAGTGCCGGCGTCGGATCCAGCATCCAGCCGACCGCCGGGACCGGGCTCGGCGCGGACGCCTGCTTGACCGGCGCCGATGGCGGCGCGGCCGTGACCGACGCGACCGGGCGCCCGGGGCTGGGCGGCAGCAGGATCGCCCAGGCGCAGAGCCCGACGGCGGCGGCGGTGATGGTCAGGAGCGGGCCGCTCCGGGAGCGCCGGCGGCGCGCGCCGCGGCTGCGGGAAACGGGCGAGGACGCGACGTGGGACATGCGGGCGGTACTCGGATACGCGTTCCCGCACGGGCGCCCGTCGGCGGTCGCGCGACGCCCGATGAGGGGCCGCCCGAATGCCGTCGAAGCTGGAATCGCCGTTTAGGGAAGAATCAACCTTAAGCACCTCCTATTCAGAGGCATCTTGGTTAATCTTGAATAAAAGCCTCGCAACGCCGCGCTGCCCCGAAGCGATACGGCGTGATCGGTAAGGATGAGGCGCGCCGCCAAGGCACGAGTCGGCGCCCGACCGCCGACGTCATGGATCGCGCGGGCCGAACTTGCCTTGCCTCGACGCAAAAGTCTCGCGGTCGTGGTGACGGATACGTCCGATGGACGCACGGCCGAAGACGCACGGCCGAGGAGGCGGTCGGACAAGCCCGGCCTGAACCCCGCCTCACGCATGCGGGATCGCCGCGGCCTTCGCTTCCGCGAGCTTGACGAGCGTGTGCAGCACGCGGTTCGTCGGGGTCGGGATGCCGAGTTCGAGGCCCTTCCGGACGATGAAGCCGTTGAGGTGATCGATCTCGCTCGGCTTGCCCCGGGCGACGTCCTGCGCGGTCGAGGAGCATTGCTCCGGCATGGTTGCGGCGAGCCCGAGGACGCTGTCCAGGATGTCGTCCGGAAGCGGAACGCCCGAGGCATGCGCGACCGCGCCGCACTCGCTCACCACCTGCGTCATCACCTCCACGACCCCCTCGCCGCGGATCAGGCGGCCATAGGGCCATTGCGTCAGGGCCGAGAGCGCGTTGTAGGCGCAATTCACGATGAGCTTGCCCCAGAGCGCCGCCCGGGCATCGTCCGAGACCGTCGTGGGAATGCCGGCCGCCCGGAACAGGTCGGCGAGTCCGGCGCTCTGTGGAGCGGCGCCGATGACGAGTTCGCCGCGGCCATGATGCTTGACCGCGCCCGGCCCCGTCATCTCGGTGGCGACGTAGACGGCGACCGGGAGCACCGCTTGCCCGAGCACGGCCGCGAGGCGCTCCGCGTTGTCGACGCCGTTCTGCAGGCTGAGGATCGTCGCGCCGGGTTTCAGATGGGGGGCCATGGCGCGCCCGGTCGCCTCCGTGTCGCCGGACTTCACGCAGACCAGCACGATATCGGCGCCCGCGACGCCGCTCGCCGCGCTCGTTGCCCGCACGGGGATGTATTCCGGTGTGCCGGCCACCTCCAACAGGAGACCGCGCACATTCACGGCCTCGACGTGGTGGGGCCGGCCGATCAGGGTCACGGGTGTTCCGGCCCGCGCCAGGAGCGCGCCGAAGTAGCAGCCCACCGAGCCCGCGCCCATCACCGCGACCGTGGTCGCATCGGCTCGCGTCATCGCGGTCGTTCCTTCTCGCGCCGAAAGCCTCGGCCTCGCCCGGCGCCTATACGCCGAAGCGGCCGAGCGCGGGAAGCTTCACGGCCGGGCGGCGGAAATCGAGGCCCGCCACTGCACCCAGAATATTCACCTCGAGCCCCTCGACCCAGCCGAGCGTGAGGCCGAGATAGCCGCCGAGATTGAGCCGAAACCCGGTCCGCGAGGGCGTGAGCCCCGCCCAGCGCCCGTCATAGGGGAAGTCCTTGCCGATGGCGGTGGCCGGCAGGCTCGCCCGCATCTCCGGGACCGCGCTCATCACGGCCGCCACGAAGGTGTTCGAGTTCGGGCCGGGCCAAGCCGCGTAATCGCCCGGATTGGCGTAGCGATAGCCCCGGATGGTGTCGCGGATGCGGGGGATCATGCGCTCGGCCGCCGCCCCGTCGGCCGCGAAGACGATGTCGGGCCGGCTCCCGAACCAGCGCCCGTCCGGGACGAAGCGGTCGACCCAGATCGGCTGGCCCCAGGCCGTGTAGTCGAACCGCTGGTAGGCGCGCGCGCCCGGTTCCTTGATGACGATCCAGCTATGGGTCGCCACGATGCCGCGCCAACTCACGGTCCGGGCCGAGAAGATGCGCACGACGGCGTCCGCCTGCCCCGACGCGGGCGGCAGCAAGCCCGTGCTCGACCGGTCGGCCGAGCGCCAATCGCCCCTGTTCTGGCTGAGATAGAGCACGGCGGAGAGCGCGACCGGCGCGATGAACACCAGCACGAACGCGGCGAGCAGGAACTTCAGCAAGGGGATTTCCGGAGAACGGGACGGCGTGTCGGAGATGTGGGCGCGTGCATCCCCTTTCGCGAGGGGATGCGACGGGCCGACGCCGGCCCGCAGAGCCGGCGCTTCGGGGCAGGGTCGGTCAGGCCGTTCCGGAACTCAGGAGGTCCTTGCGGAACGCGGCGTCGAGCCGTCGCATGTAGTGTTCGGCGCAGCACATATGAGCGTGCATCACCCGGCCAACGGCGTCGGCATCCTCGGCCCGGAAGGCCGCGACGAGCTGGCGATGGCTGTCGAGATTGTGCGCGCCGAACGCCTCGTGCTCCGTCAGGCTGCCGCCGTGGAACTCGACGAGATCGCGCAGCAGGCTGTTGAGGAAGCGGCACATGAAGGCCAGGAGGGCATTGTCGCTGGCATCGCAGAGCAGGTCGTGGAACGCGAGTTCGAGGGCCCGTCCGGCCGAGCGCTGACCGAGCGCGGCCGCCGCGTCGCAGGCCGCGATGTTCGCGTCGAGCCGCTGCAGGTCGGCTTCGCTCAGCCGGCCCACGACGCTCGTCCCGAGGGCGACTTCGAGGCCGCGGCGCACGGCATAGACCTGGGCGAAATCGAGCTCGCGGAAATGCAGGAAGCGGCGAAGCTGCTGCGCCGCGGCGTCGATGGAGATCGGACGGATCTCCGCGCCCCCGTTCGGGCCGGATTGCATCGTGACGAGCCCCTGCACCTCCAGGGATTTCAGGGCCTCGCGGATCGTGCCCTTGGCGCAGCCGTAATGGCGCATCAGGGCGCGCTCGTTCGGGAGGCGCTGGCCGGGCGCCATCCTGTCGCGGGCGATGCGCCGGCACAAATCCTCGGCGATCTGATCCGAGAGCTTGACCCGCCGCAGCGGCGGCGGGAGGCTCGGCGCGTCGTCCGGCCTCATCGCGGGGCCCAGGCCGCGTCGGGATCGAGGGGATAGATCGGCCGGGCAAGCTTGGAGAACGGAAACAGCCGGTAATCCGAGCTCGTTACGCCCGCGCTGGCGCACTCGATCACCGCGCGGGCGATCGGTTCGAAGACCGGGCGGCAATACATCCGGGATTTCAGGATGAGGATGCCTGCCTCGCGCGGGTCGATCCCGGAACTCGTGAAGACCGCGAGGTCCCAGGGCTCGTGTGGCTGCTCCGTCACCAGGATGCGGGCCCCTCCGGTGTCGAGCACGGCGGCCCGTCCCATGCTGCAACGCTGCCCGGTATAGGTCGGGCCGGTGATGACGTAGGCACCGTCGCCCAGGGCCGCGACCGTGCCGGCGAGTGCGAGCGGCTCCTGGCGCGGGAAGCCGGGCAGGCCGACCCGGTTGCCGACCCCCAGCCTCAGCCGGGCGCCGAGGCCGGCCTCGAAAAGCGCTGCGACCGCCGCAGGATCGCAGATCGGGCCGGCGACGATGCCCGTGAGCCCGGCCTCAAGGCAGGCCGCGAGGACATCCATCACGTCGCAGGTGCCCCCGGACATGCAATTGTCGCCGTGGTCGAGGAGCAGGACCGGGCCGGTGCCCGGGGCGTCGACGGCCCTTCGCGCCGCCGCGATCGAGGCTGCCAGCGGGGCCTCGTCGTAGACGAATTCCGCGCGTCGCTGCCAGAGCTGGGCACCGAGCCCGGAGGCCGCCGCCTCCGCCGCCTCCAGGCTCTCGGCCGCCACCACGATGGAGGCGCCCGTCTCGGCGAGGTCGGCGAGGCCGAAGCCGCCGAACAGGGTCGCGGCGAGGATGCCCGGCCGTGCCTCCGCCGCGCGCGTGGCGGCCACGAGATCGGCCATGATCCCGGGCACGCGGGTATCCATGCGCAGGGTGTGGGCGAGCTGGGGCGGGTGGCACCAGGCCTGATGCGGCCTCAGACCCTGGTCGAGCATGCGGCCGACGATGCCGGCGACCCGGGCCCCGGTCTCGGCCATGTCCACGTGCGGATAGGTCCGGAAGCCCACGATGACGTCGGATAGCGCGACCATCCGGGGCGTGACATTGGCGTGGAGGTCGAGGGCGACCCCGAGGGGCACCTCGGGGGCGATCGCCCGGATGCGCGCGAGCAATTCGCCCTCCCCGTCATCGTGGCTCTGCGTCACCATCGCGCCGTGGAGATCGAGCAGGATGGCGTCGCAGCGCTGCGCGACCGCCGCCAGGATCGCCCCGGCCAGCGCCTCGAAGGCCGCGTCCGAGACCGGCCCGCTCGGATTGGCATGCGCCGTCACCGGAACCGCGACGCTGGCCCCGCGCGCGGCCGCGAAATCCAGGAAGGCGCCGAGCGCCGTGGCGCTGCCCGTCCCGGCCGCCCGCGCCGCCTCGCCCCAGACCGGCGCGAAGGCCGCGAGCGGCGTCGCCAGGGGCGAGAAGGTGTTCGTCTCGTGATTGAGGCGGGCGGTGACGATGTGCATGGCGGCACTCCGGATGCCAGGGGCGTTCGGGCGGGCGGGGCCGTTCAATGGGCCTTGACGCCGAGGAAGCGGTCCCGCGCCGCCTCGTCGCGGGCGAAATCCGCCGCGCTGGCGTGGTAGGCGACGCGGCCGAGTTCGAGGATGTAGTGCCGGTCCGCCAAGGCGAGGCAGACGGCGAGATTCTGCTCGACCAGGAGAATCGGGACGCCGGCCTCGCGGATGAGGCGGATCTGCGCCACGATCTCCTCGACGATCACCGGCGCCAGGCCCTCGACCGGCTCGTCGAGCATCAGGAGCTTCGGGCCGTTGAGGAGCGCGCGGGCGATCGCCAGCATCTGCTGCTCGCCGCCCGACAGCTGCGCGCCGCCGTTGCGGCGACGCTCCTCCAGGCGCGGAAAGATCCGGTAGATGTCCGCGAGCGACCAGGGCGAGCCCTTGCGCGCGGCGATGCGCAGGTTCTCCTCCACGGTGAGCAGGCTGAAGATGCCTCTGTCCTCCGGCACCAGGCAGAGGCCCGCCCGGGCGATGCGGTGGGGGGCCCAGCCGGCGAGGTCCCGGCCGCGGAACGCCACCCGGCCGCCGCGCGGCGGCAGGAGGCCGCTGATGCTGCGCAGGGTCGAGGTCTTGCCGGCGCCGTTGCGCCCGAGCAAACAGACGATCTCGCCCGGATGCACCGCGAGGCTGACGCCCTGAAGGATGTGGCTCTTGCCGTAATAGCCGTGGACGTCCTCGACCTGCAGGGCCGCCGCGCCGCCGCTCATCGGAGGTCACCCGTGATCATGTTGCCGAGATAGGCGCGGCGGACTTCCGGGTCGTCGCGCACCGCGGATGGTTCGCCCTCCACCAGGACCTCGCCGGCGCGCATCACCGTGACGGTGTCGCTGATGTTCATGACGATGCCCATGTTGTGCTCGATGAACAGCACCGTGTGATCCCGGCCGAGATCCCGGATCAGGGCCGTCATCGTCCCGATATCGTCGGTGCCCATGCCGGAGGTCGGCTCGTCGAGCAGGATGACCCGGGGCCGGGCCGCCATCGCCATGCCGACTTCGAGCCGGCGCTGCTGACCGTGCGACATCTCGCCCGCCGGACGCAGGGCGACCCGGGTCAGGTCGAGGCGCTCCAGCATCTCCTCGGCGGTGGCGAGCGCGGTGGTGCCGCCTGTGACGCCGCGCCAGGGGGCCAGGGCCTGCCAGGGCGTGCGCCCCTGCGCGGCGAGGCGCAGGTTCTCGCGCACGCTCAGCGTCGCGAACAGGCTCGTGACCTGGAAGGAGCGCGCGAGGCCGAGGCGCACCCGGTCGTCGTCGGGCACCCGCGTGATGTCCCGGCCCGCGAGGGTGATCCGCCCCGTGGCGGCGCGGACGCGCCCGGTCAGCGCGTGGAACAGGGTGGTCTTTCCGGCGCCGTTCGGCCCGATGATGGCGTGGACGCTGTTTGCGCGCACCCGCAGGGTCACGTCCTTCAGAGCGACGAAGCTGCCGTAGCGGACCCCGAGCGCCTCGGTGGCCAGGAGGGGATCGGCGTGGGGCGCCCGTGAGGTACTGGCCGGCGCGCTCATGGCTGCGGCTCCTCGGCGGGCAGCGCCGGGCGGTCGGGCGCGGAATCCTCGGATACGGGCCTGCGGGAGACGAGGGCGGTGGCGCGCTCGATCAGGCCCCAGAGGCCGCGCTGCAGAAACAGCGCGATGACGATCAGGATCAGGCCGAGCAGGAGCAGCCAGCGCGGCCAGATCGCCGAGAGGAGATCCCCCGCGACCAGGTAGGCGGCGGCGCCGAGCACGGAGGCGAACAGGTTCGCGCTGCCGCCGATGATCGTCATGATCAGGAGGGTCTCGCTGGTGTGGTACTCGATGTTCGACAGCGGGGCGACGCCGATCAGCATGGCGTGGAGCGCGCCCGCCACCGCCGTCACCGCCCCCGAGATCGCGAAGGCCGCGACCTTGAAGGCCCGCACCGGGAAGCCGATCGCCCGCGCCCGCGCCTCGTTGTCCCGGATCGCCAGGAGGGTGCGGCCGAAGGTCGAGAGCGCCACGCGCTGGAGCGCGGCGAAGAGGCCGAGGAAGAGCACCGCGACGTAGGCGTAATAGGACCAGGGATCGGAGAGGGGCACGCCCGCGAGCGCCGGGCGCGGCACGTCGAGGAGGCCGTTATCGCCACCGGTGAGGCCGCTGAAGGTATAGGCCAGGAAGTAGAACATCTGCGAGAAGGCGAGCGTCAGCATCACGAAGTAGACGCCCTGGCGCCGGATCGAGAGCCAGCCCACCGCCGCGGCCGTGGCGGCGCCGGCCAGGAGCGCCACGATCAGCATGGCGGGGACCGGCAGGGGCGTGCGCAGGAGGAGGAGCCCGGCGACGTAGCTGCCGAGGCCGAAGAAGATGCCCTGGCCGAAGGAGAGCAACCCGGTATAGCCGAGGAGCAGGTTGCAGGCCGCGACCGCCAGCGCGTAGATCAGGATCTCGCTGGCGAGCGTGCCCGATCGGAGCAGCAGCGGCAGGGCCAGGACGGTGGCGGCGGCGAGCCCGAAATGCAGCAGCGGGCGGTCCAGGATGCGGATCATCGGCGCGTCCTCAAGCCCGTCCGAACAGGCCGCGGGGCATCGCCACGATGATGCCGGCCATGCCGAGATAGATCACCAGGCGGGCGCCTTCCGGCCAGAGCGTCGCCATCAGGCTCTGGGCGATGCCGACGACGAGCCCGGCCGCGAGCGCGCCCGCGTAGCTGCCCATCCCGCCGATCACCACCACCACGAAGGCGATGCTCAGCGCCTCGACCCCCATGAAGGGCTCGACGCCGCGGATCGGGGCCGCCAGCGCGCCCGCGAGCCCCGCGAGGCCCGCGCCGAGGGCGAAGACCGCCGTGTTGATCCGCAGGGTGTCGTAGCCGAGCAGCGCCATGTTCTCGGGGGATTCCGAGCCGGCGCGCACGATGGCGCCGAGCCGCGTGCTCTCGAGGAGCCACCACAGGGCCGCGGCGAGCGCGGCCGTGAACACGATCACGAAGAGGCGGTATTCGGGATAGACGAAGTCGCCCAGGATGACGACGCCGCTCAGCGCCTCGGGGGCCGGGAGATTGCCGCCGATTGGCCCCCAGACAATGATGACGAATTCCTGCACGACCAGCGCGAGGCCGACCGTCACCAGGATGTGGAACGTGTGCGGCTGCTTGTAGATCCGCCGCAGCAGCACCGCCTCGGTCAGGCCGGCGAGCAGCCCGACGGCCAGGGCCGCGAGCGGCAGCGCGGCCCAGAAGCTCGCGCCGCGCTCGACCATCTCGTAGGCCAGATAGGCGCCGAGCAGGTAGAACGCCCCGTGCGCGAAGTTCACGAATTGCAGCAATCCGAAGATGATGCTCAGACCGACTGCCAACAGGAAGTAGAGCATCCCGAGGCCGACGCCGTTCAGGATCTGGAACAGGTAGGTCACGCCGGCCTCCGGAGGAACGGAAAGTCCCGATGCAAGGGCAAGCCCGGCTCGACCTCAGGTCATCTTGCAGCCGGCGGCTTCCGGCGTGAGGAACGACTTTCCGGAGCCGACGATGTCGACGAAATCGTCCTTGTCCGCCATGGCGGACTTCGCCTTACCCTTCAGGAGATAGTAGTTCTTGATGACCTGATGGTCGGCGGCGCGGATCTCCTCCTCCCCGGTGAGGCCCGCATAGGTCAGGCCCTCCAGCGCCTTGATCATGGCCGGCCCCTCCGTGGTGCCGGCCTTGGTGGCGGCATCGATCAGGAGCTTGGTGAGGAGATAGGAGGCGGCGAACGAGTAATTCGGGCTCATCTTGCGGGTCTCGCGCAACTTCGCCACCAGCGCCTTGTTCAGGGGCGCATCGACGCCGTGCCAGTATTGCGCGCCGAAATACACGCCCTCGCAGAGGTCGGGCCCGAGCGCCTCGAACTGCTCGAGACCCGAGGCCCAGGCGAGCACGATGGTCATGCGCTTCTTGAGGCCGAAGCTGACGGCCTGGCGCAGGGTGTCGGAGGATTGCGAGCCGAAGTTCAGGATCAGCAGCACGTCGGGCTTGGCCGCGATGGCGTTGGTCAGGTAGCCACTGAACTCCTTCTCGGCCAGCGAGTGATAGCTGTTGCCGACATGCTCGATGCCCTTCTCCTGGAACACCGCCTTGGCGGCGGTGAGCAGGCCCTCGCCGAAGACGTATTGCGGCGTGATCGTGTACCAGCGCTTGGCCTGCGGCATCTGCTCGATCAGCGGCCGCACGGTCTGGGCGATGGCCCCGTAAGTCGGCACGCTCCAGCGGAAGGTGCCGCGGTTGCATTCCTGGCCGGTAATCTCGTCGGCGCCGGCGGTGGTGAAGAAGACGCCGCCGCCCTTGGCGACCTCCTTGCCCATCACCAGGGCCTCGGAGGACAGGATGCCGCCGGCAAAGAGCCGCGTCCCCTCGCCCATCGCCTCCTGCACCTTGCGCGCGGCAGGAGCCGGCTTGCCCTCGGTGTCGATGTCCCGCGTGACGACCTTGCGGCCGAGGGCGGCCCCGGCTTCCTCGGCGGCGAGGGCCGCGCCCATCGCGGCGAACTTGCCGTTGGCCGCGAACGCGCCCGAGATCGGGAGCGGCACGCCGACAACCAGCGCGGTCTCGGCCGCGCGGGCACCGCGCAGCAGACCGGGTGCGGCGAGCGAGGCGGCGGCGAGGGAGGTGGTCGTCAGGAACGCGCGGCGATGCAGCATGGCAATCCTCGAACGGGAACGAAGCGTCGGCAGGAACCATCCTATCTATACGCATCGATTGTTCCAGGAGATTCCGGACGCGCGCTGCGGCGGACTGTTCGTGGGGCCGCTGTTCCCGCCTAAATCCCTCAGTTAGGACGAGTTTTCAGAACCGGGGTCGGCCCTGCCCGAGATTCGTGGGGCCGTTATTCCCGGAAGTGGCATCGCGGCGGCCCGACGCCGCAGGACCGGCTGCGCGGGCTCTCCGTTGCGCAGTCTCTGAGCGCTGCCGGGCAGAAGCCCGCTCAGTGAAGCGGATCGGTGCAGATCGCGCGCGGCCAAGCGCTTGATGTCTGCCCGAATTCGCGCGGGCATCGGCGTCCGGTGCCGTGAGTGCAGTGTTCGTGGGGCTGTGGCTCCCGCTCAAACCCTTGATTCAACGAATATTCTCGGCTCCTGCCTCGTCATCCTGGGTGCCATGTCGCTCCGTTGTGGGGCTGCCATTCCGGCACGACGTTGCGGCCTCGCCGAGCGGACAAGCGCGGGATCAGAGCCTCGATGGCCGCCTCCCATCGTCCGATTCGGCTCGGCGAGTCCAGCAATCAATCCCAAACCACGAGGTTCCCGTGGGCGCCGGCTGTCCACAACTCTCTGTTGAATCGCCGCCGGGGCCTTCGGCGATCATCGCTTTCGTCCGGACGGTGCCGACGCGCGTCCACCCGACGGTGCCTGTTGTGGGCAGCCGGTGCTTCGTGGGGCTGCGATTCCCGGCCAAACCCGTGCCCGCATTCCGGCCGCCCTCGGCCCGTCGGGGAGAGGGATTGCGCAAAGCCTTGGTGACGTGGATGGTTTGAAGGATCCCGGCCGACCTGCCGTATCTCACGGGCGCCTCGAAGCGAGGTCAGAGCCCCTGCCCTCTCGTGGGGCCGGGATTCCCGCTTATGCGACGGACCAGGCAGAGGAATTCGGATCTGTCCGACAAGGCCGCCCGATGGATGATGTCCGTTCGGGCGTCAGCTCGTGGGGCTTTGATTCCGCCAAAAACCCCGAATGTTCAGGATGTTGCGGCGGTCAGTCCTGGTCTCTGCCCCAGGGCGGCAGAGTCTTCGGCTGCCGCCCGGCACCGGACCTGTCCGGTGATCCCTGTGGATAGCGATGTCGATTCTTTATCGATTCAATTATCGATTTAAGAGTCACGGATGCGAGCGTCGTTGAATCAACGGGTTAGCGGGTGTTCGTGGGGCCGCGATTCCGGTTCGTGGGGCCGGTTCTCCCATTCGTGGGGCTGCCGCTTCCGTTCGTGGGGCCGCGGTTCCCGAGGAGTCCCGCCCTTGTCTACAAGCGCGCAACGCTTCTCCACCGCTGAATCCGGCCGGACGGGTATCCGTTCGTGGGGCTGCGATTCCCGCTCGCTTGACGGCCACCCGCGTCCCGCCGCTTAACCGGTGCCGCATTCCCGGGGGACCCATGCAGGACAAGCGTGATCTGTCTGAAGCCGAGAAGAAGCGCCTCGCGCGAGACGAACGGACCCGGCGCAACCGGAGAGGTCGGACGAACCCCTCGGCGGTTCCGGCCCGCCTCACCCGGACCTCGGCTTTCTCGCCCCGGCGCTTCGGCCTCGTGGACCGCTCGACCGAGCGCATCTTCCACGTGCCCGGCCATTCCGTGGTGGTGGTGAAGGGCGGCGAACTCGGGTCGCAGCATCGCGACATGATCTACGCGCTGTTCCGCCTCCGGAATAAGATCGCGTCGTTCCGCATGCGCAATCCCGACGCGCCGCTCAACGGGACCACGGACGGGATCCCGTCGCATATCGACGTCGTGGAGAGCGTCGTCACCTGGCGCGACCTGTTGCGGACCATGGGCAAGACCGAGCACGTCAACAATCTGCTCACTGCCAAGAACGTGATGGAGGATCTGCGCCAGATCATCATGACGATCTACGACGGCGATCCGGACGAGGTGATGCGGCGCCTTCAGAGCGGCCGGCTGCCGCCCGGCAAGGGACAGATCACGGGCGTCATCGACCTCGTGGAATGGGACGGGGCCAATCTCGACAGCAAGGTCCGGGTGCGCTGGGGCAAGGCCGTCATGGCGGCCTTCCGGAGCCGCCATCTCGTCTCGCTCAATGCCGAGGTCCAGTTCGCGCTCAAGAGCGATTACGCCAAGAGCTTCTGGCCCTTCATCGATTCCAACCCGACCCATGCCTATGTCGACGAGACGATGCTGGCCTCGCTCGTCGCCCGCGATGTCTTCGGCGGCAGCGAGACCAATGCGCAGCGGTCCCAGTTCCGCAAGGATTGCCGTCAGGCCTTCGAGGACATGGTCCGGGCGGGCGGCCTGCTGAAGTACAGGCAGGAGGAGATCGGCAGCGGGCGCCTCAAGATGCGGCGCTACCACTACAAGCACGCGCTTCCCCGTGCCGACGAGAAGCCGCAGCTCGAATTGCAGCTCATGCCGGGCGTCGGCAGCGAGATCGCCGCCATCGCGCTCGGAACCTGACCGGCCGAGCCCGGGGCGGTCGTCGATCGAAGTTGACCATGCGTGCGGGAGGCGAATGGTGAGTGGGGTCACGCCCCTGGACGCTGCGCTCTCCGCGATCGGGGTCGGCCGCTTCCATCGCCGGCTGCTCGCGATCTTCGGTCTCGTCTGGGCCGCCGACGCCATGCAGGTCCTGGCGATCGGCTTCGCGGCCCCGACGCTCGCCGCGGAGTTCGGGATCTCGACCGCGCAGGCGGTTCAGAGCGGCACGGCGTTCTTCTTCGGCATGATGATCGGCGCCTGGGGGTTCGGGCGCCTCGCCGACAGGATCGGCCGGCGAAAGGTCCTGATCGTCACCGTCCTGGCGGATGCCGCCTTCGGCCTGCTCTCGGCGATCGCCCCGAGCTTCGCGAGCCTGCTGGCGCTGCGCCTCCTGACGGGCCTCGCGGTCGGCGGCACGCTGCCCGTCGATTACGCCGCGATGGCCGAGTTCCTGCCCGCGCGTCAGCGCGGGCGGTGGCTGGTGTTCCTCGAAGCCTTCTGGGCGCTCGGCACCCTCGCGCTGGCTCTGGTGAGCTGGGCCGCGGCCGCCTGGGGCGGGGCGGCCGGCTGGCGCTGGATCTTCGCCGCGACCGCGCTGCCCGCCTGCATCGGCGTCGGGCTCCGGTTCTGGATACCGGAAACGCCCTACTTCCTCTGGAAGGCCGGCCGAATCGACGAAGCGGACCGCGTCCTCGGCCGCATCGCCGCGGTGAACCGGCGGTCCTACGCCTCCGGGACGCTCGAAGCGGGCCGCGAGAATCCGGCATCGGCCCCGAGCCTGTTCACCGGAGCCATGCGGCGGCCGACCCTGCTGATCCTCTCGGTCTGGCTCCTCGTCTCCGTGGCCTATTACGGGCTGTTCGTCTGGCTCCCGTCCCACTTGGCCGCCTCGGGGCTCGGATTCCTGCGCGCGCAGGGCTTCCTCGTGCTCGTTGCGCTCGCCCAATTGCCCGGCTACGCGCTCGCCGCCTACGGCGTGGAGCGCTGGGGACGCCGCCTCACGCTCATCGGCTTTCTGCTGGCGGGCGCCGTGGGCTGCTCCCTCTACGTCGCCACGCGCGACCCGGCCGTGATCGCCGGCGCGACCCTCCTGATGAGCTTTGCCATGCTGGGGGCCTGGGGCGCCCTCTACGCGTTCACGCCCGAACTCTACCCGACGGCTCTGCGCGCGACGGGAATGGGGGCTGCCGGCGCGCTCGCGCGCGTCGGCGGGCTTCTCGCGCCCTCTGCGGTCGGGTTGGTGGTCGCCGTCAGCTTCGAGGCCGCGATCGCGCTCTTTGCCGTCCTCCTCGCGGCGGCGGCGGTCGCGGTCGCGGCGATCCGAACCGAGACGCGGGGGACCGCCCTCACCTGAGCGCAGGCGTTTCGAAGACCCGCCTCTCCCGGATCAGCGGAAGCCGTGATCGGCCAGGGCCTCAGCCATGCGGCGGCGCAGGTCCCCGTCGCGGAACGGGAACGAGGCGAAGAAGTGGGCCTGTGTCATGTCGCTGCGGCGGCTGCGCACGTCCGCGACCCAGACCTTCGCGCGCTGAGGATCCTGGTTCAGGGCATGGACGACCACGGCGATGAGCGAGATCATCACGTGCGCGCCGGGCGAGCGCGCCGCCCGGTCTGCCCAGAGGGCGGCTTCCGCGCTGTCGCCCCGGATCAGGCAGGTGAGCGCGCGCGTCGCCAGCATCGCGTAGAGGAACGGGTCGAGGGGGCTCAGCGACATCGCCAGATCCGCATGCGCGCGCCCATCCGCGCCATGCTCGGAAATCGCCTCGGCCCAGGCCAGGGCATAGAAGCCTTGAGCGTAGCTCGGACTGAGCGTCGTCGATCGATCGAGCCAGGGAAAGCTGTGCTCGACTTCGCCCGTCAGCCAGAACGCCCGGCCCATCGTGACGTTGGCGAAGGGGTCGAGCGGGTCGAGGTCGACGCTGCGCTCGGCATGGCGTCGCGCGGCCCTGGCATCGGCCTCGGGGTCGCGCGAGTAGCGCAGGAACGCACTCTGGAAGAACGTCGCGGAGAGACCGGCGCTGGCCCGCGCGAAACCCGGCTCCAGCGCGACGGCGCGCTCGAAGAAGGCCGCCGCCGCCGCATTATCGCGGCTGTTGAACCGATGCAGATGCCGCAGCCCGAGATGGTAGGCGGACCACGCATCGAGGCTGTTCGGCGCAGCCACGCTCGCGAGCGACGCCTCGTTCAGGGGGATCTGGATCTCGAGAGCCGCGATCAGGTGCACGGCGATGCGCGCGCGCATCGCGTGAATGTCGTCGATCCGGCCCGCGAGCCGATCGGCCCAGAGAATGCCGCCCGTTCGCGTCTCGGTGAGTTCGACCGTGATCGTCACCGTGCTGGCGAAGGTCTCGACGAGGCCTGAGAGCGCGTAGCTGACATTCAGCATCTGCCCGGCGCGGCCCGGATCGAGATCGTCGGGCCGGAAGCGGAAGGTCGAGCCGCGCGCGATGACGAAGAGCCATCGCAGGCGCGCCAGCGCGGAGATCAGGTCGTGGGCAAGGGCGTCGCCGATGGCCGGGTGCAGGTCGGCCGCCCCGATGAGCCGGAACGGGAACACCGCGATCGACGGCCGGGTCTGCGCGCCGGGCTGGGGGCCGTCGTCCTCCGGTCGACGCTCCGTCGGCGCCACCGGGCGCGGGGGCACCAGGGTCCTGACCTCGGCGAGGAAGCGGAAGCCCTGGCCGTGCAGGGTGCGGATGAAGCGCTGTTCCTTGCCGTCGTCGCCGAGCGCGCGGCGCGCCGACTTGATGCGGCTCGAAACCGCGGAATCGGAGACGAAGCGGCCGCGCCACACCGTCTCGACGATCTCCTCCTTGGAGACCATGCGATCCGGGTTCTGCAGGAGAACGTGAAGCAGCGCGAAGACCTGGCGCTCGATCGGGATGAGGACACCGTTGCGGCGCAACTCGACCCTGTCGGCGTCGAGTTCGAACGCGTCGAAGCGGTAGAGCATCGCCGGACCTCCACGGAGGAGCGCACGCAGCGGCGAAATCTAGCACAACTCCACAAACTCTCCCCGATCGCTCCAGGCCGCCTCCCAGCATCGGCCCGGCACCCCGCGCTAGAACGGGTCCTGCGAGGTCCGGAACGGGTCCGGGCCGTGATCAAGGAGCAGGACCATGCCGCTCGTCGACATCCAGCTGATCGAAGGCGTCTTCTCGGCGGCCGAGAAGCAGAACATGATCCGGAAGGTGACCGACGCCCTCGTGGAGATCGAGGGCGAGGCGATGCGCGGGGTGACCTGGGTGCGCGTCCAGGAACTCCGCAGCGGCGACTGGGGGATCGGCGGCAAGGGCCTCACGGCCGAGGACGTGAAGACCCTGCGCTCCTCCTGACCCGCCGGATCCCGGTCCCGATCGAATACCCCGCGTGGCCCCGCCCCACCGATCGACCCGCGGCGCAGGCTGCGGCTCGAACCCGCGACACGCGCGGCTCCGCGCGTGTGAGCGACGTCACAGAAGCTCTCCTGGCTCTTCGAATAAATCTCCCTGCATTCAAAATCTAGAATCCAGACGAGATCGACATGACGATGCCAGCAACGCCGTTGCTCGATATCGATGACCGGGAAGACTACGCCGCCGAGAGCAATGATCTTCTGCTTGCTGCGGAGGCTCGCCTCGCCGAATGGCAGCAGGGCGATCTGTGCGAGGCCGAGAGGGCGGTGGCGGAAGAGATCGTCGAAGCCATGCGGCGCATCCACGGCCTGCTTCAGAACCACCGGACGCGCTCAATGCAGGTCAGCGCGGCCGGCGCCGCGCCCGAGGGCATCCGGCCGGGCCACCCCTCCGGGTCCTTGCTCGAACGCGCGCTTCGTCGCCGGAGGCTCCTCCCGTTCGGGCAAGCGCGCTCCGGTCCGCCCGCCCATCCGCCCCTGCGGCCGCGCCGCTGGTGGCCGAACCTGCGCCGCGACCGCGTTCACGGGGGGCCGCAGGATTCCTGATGCTGCGCGTCGGAGCGTCCCGGCATGCGTTCGATCCGGCGAATGCTGAGGACGACGCCCGCCGCTTTCCGGCCAATCCGCGCGGCTCCCGGCCTCCGGCCGGACGCGCGCTCCCGCGCCGAACCGGCGACCATTTCGGCGCAGGAGCGCGCTACTGCGGAGTTTGCACTTCCAGGATGGCCGGGAGCGCGGCGGATCGCGCGGCCTCCAGCAATTCGTCGCGCAAGGCCGGGTCGTTGACGGCGCGCGCCAGGGTCACCGCCCCCACGAGGGTCGAGATCGACGCGAGCGCCTGCCTGCGCCGGCGCTCCGCGGAACCGTCCGGCAGCAGGCGCCCGACCATGTCGGCCATGCCCCGAAGGCCCTGCGTGAACCGTTGGCGGATGGGACTGGCCGCATCCTCCCGGGTGACGTCGTTCGCGAGCGCCGCGATGGGGCAGCCGAAGCCCGGTGCATCGACATGCCGAGCGTCGAGATACATCGAGACGAGCGCCTGCAATCCCTCGTAGCCGTTCTGTTGCAGAGCCCAGTCGAACGCTTCCGCCGCCAGGGCGTCCTTGTTCTCGAACTGCCCGTAGAAACCGCCATGCGTCAGACCGGCGGCTTTCATGATGTCCGCGACACCGACGCCGTGCAGGCCGCGCTCGCGCAGCAGCATCGCGGCGGTCTCCACGACCCTCTGGCGGTTGAGCTTGGCCTGCTCCTGGGACACCCTCGGCATCTGCCGTTCCTCGCAATCGATCCGCTTCGCGCGCCCCGTGTACCCTGTATCTATGAGTTGGCCAGGCGAACCGGAACGTCCGCCCCGCTCCCGACCGTGGCCTGCCGCGGCGCGCGCTTCACCCGGAACCAGAGGGCGTAGAGGGCGGGCAGGAACAGCAAGGTCAGGAGCGTGCCGACGCCGACGCCGCCGATCAGCACGTAGGCCAGCGCGCCCCAGAACACCGAGTGGGTCAGCGGGATGAAGGCCAGCATCGCGGCGGCCGCCGTGAGGATGACGGGACGCGCCCGCCGCACCGTCGATTCGATGATGGCGTCGTAATCCGACAGGCCCGCCTGCCGGTCGTGATGGATCTGGTCGACGAGGATCAGCGTGTTGCGCATCAGGATGCCCGACAGCGCGATCAGGCCGAGGATCGCGTTGAAGCCGAAGGGCTGGTGAAAGATGAGCAGCGTCGGCGCGGCCCCGACCAGGCCGAGCGGCGCAGTCGCGAACACCATGAACATCGTGCTGAACGAGCGCACCTGGACCATGATGACGGTGAGCGTCACGATCAGCATGATGGGGAAGACCGCGACCAGCGACATCATCGCCTTGGCGCTCTCTTCCACCGCACCCGCCGTGTCGATGCGATAGCCCGGCGGCAGCTTCGCCTTGATCGGGGCGAGCAGCGGGAAAACCTGCGCGTGGATGTCCGGCGGCTGCCGGCCGTCGAGCACGTCGCCCTGGACGCGGATATAGGTCTCGCGGTTGTAGCGCTTGAGGACCGCGTCCTCGTTGCGGCTTTCCAGGCGCGCGACCTGGGACACCGGGACCTGGCGGCCATCGCGCGTCGCGAGCGTCAGGTCGCCGATCTCGCCGAGGGAGCGCCGCTCGGGACCGGGGCTGCGCAGCAGCACGTCGACGGAGCGCAGGTTCTCGCGGACCTGGGTCGCAGGCGTGCCGTTGAGGTAGCTCTGCAATTGCTGTCCGGCCTCCTTCGGGGTCAGGCCGATCAGGCGCAGCCGCTCCTGGTCGAGGGCGAGGTGCAGGTTGGGCGTCTTGTTGCCCCAGTCGAGGTGGACGAGGCGCAGATTGGAATTGGCCGCCATGACGTCGGCGACCTCGGCGGCGATGCCGCGGATGACGTCGAGGTCGGGCCCGACCACCCGGAAGGCGACCGGGAAGCGGATGGGCGGGCCGAACACGATCTGCAGCACGCGCACGCGGGCCTCGGGGAAGCGGCCCTCGTCGACGAGCCGCCGCACCTTGCCCCGCAGCACGTCGCGGGCGTGGGAATCGGCTGTCTGCACGACGATCTGCGCGAAGGCGGGATCGGGCAGCTCGGGATCGAAGGAGAGCACGAAGCGCGGCATGCCCTGGCCGATATAGCTCGTGATCTCGCGCGCCTCGGGCAGGTCCCGCACCGCCGCCTCGACCTTCCTGACGCTGGCCTCGGTGGTGGCGAAAGCGGAGCCCGCCGGCAGGGTCACCTCGACGATGAGCTCGGCCCGCTCGGAATTCGGGAAGAATTGCTGCTCGACCTTGCCCATGGCGACGACCGCGAGGCCGAACAGCCCGACCGTAATCCCGGCGGCCATCCACTTGTGGTTGACCGAGAGCCGCACGACGCGGCGGAGGCGCTCGTAGTTCTTCGTGGCGTAGATCGCCTCGTGCCCGCCCTCGATCGTCTTGATGTTCGGCAGCAGCTTGACGCCGAGATAGGGCGTGAAGGTCACGGCCACGATCCACGAGATGATCAGCGAGAACGAGACCACCCAGAAGATGTTGCCGGCATACTCGCCCGCCGTCGAGGCCGCGAACCCGACCGGCAGGAAGCCCGCGATGGTCACGAGGGTGCCGGTCAGCATCGGCGCGGCGGTGGCGCTCCAGGCGTAGGTCGCCGCCGCGACCCGGTCGGCGCCCTCCTCCATGCGCACCACCATCATCTCGATGGCGATGATCGCGTCGTCCACCAGGAGGCCGAGCGAGATGATGAGCGCGCCGAGCGTGATGCGGTCGAAGTCCCGGCCGGTGACCATCATGACGACGAACACCGCCGACAGGGTCAGGGGCACGGCGAGCGCCACCACGATGCCGACGCGGAAGCCGAGCGCGACGAGGCTGACCACGATGACGACCGAGAGCGCGGTGAAGAACTTCACCATGAATTCATGGATCGCGTCGTCGATGACCTTGGCCTGGTCGGTGATCTTCGTGAAGGTGATGCCGGCCGGGGTCTCGTGGTGGATCGCCACCTCCTCGGCGTTCAGCGCCTCGCCGAGCTTGAGCCCGTTGAAGCCAGGCTTCATCACGAGGCCGAGCATGAGGGCCGGCTCGCCGTCGTTGCGGATCGCGAAGGTCTTGGGATCCTCGTAGCCGCGCTTCACCTCGGCGATGTCGCCGAGCTTGAAGCTGCGGTCGCCCGCCGCCACGGGCAGGTTGCGGATCGCGTCGAGGCCGTCGATGGCACCGTCGAGGCGCAGGTAGACGCGGGGGCCGGCAGCCTCGACGAAGCCGGCCGGCGTGACGTCGTTCTGGTTGGCGAGGGCCGCCAGCAGCTGCTGGCCGGTGATGCCGAGCGTGGCGAGGCGCTGGTACGAGATCTCGACGAAGATCTTCTGCGCCTGCTCGCCCAGGATGTTGATCTTCTCGACGCCGGGCACGCGCAGCAGGCGCTGGCGCAGGTCCTCGGCGCGCATCACGAGGTTGCGGTGCGGCAGGCCCTTCGCTTGGAGCGCGTAGAGGGCGAAGTAGATGTCCGAGAACTCGTCGTTGAAGAGCGGCCCGAGCACGCCGCGCGGCAGGCTGGAGGCCTGATCGGAGAGCTTCTTGCGCGCCTGGTAGAATTCCGACTGCAGCTTGGCCGGAGGCATGTTGTCCTTGAACATGACCTTCATCAGCATCAGGCCGGGCCGGACCGAGGTTTCGACGCGGTCGTAGTAGACGAGCTCCTGCAGACGCTTCTCCAGCGGGTCGGCCACCTGCCGCTGCATCTCGTCCGTGGTCGCGCCCGGCCAGGCGGCCGAGACGGCCATCACCTTCACGGTGAAGGCCGGGTCCTCGGCCCGACCGAGCTTCTGGAAGGCGAAGAAGCCGGCACCCGTGAGCGCGATGATCAGGAACAGCGTGACGGCCCGCTCCCGGACCGCCAGGGCGGAGAGGTTGAAGCCGCTCATTGGGCCACTCCCGTCATGCTGGGAGGCGCCTGGCGCACCTTCTGGCCGGCTTTGAGGAGATGGGCGCCGAGCGAGACGATCCGGTCGCCCGGGCTCAAGCCGGAGGCGACTTCCGCGCTCTCCTCCGACAGGCGGGCGATGACGACGGGCTGGGCGGCGACGGTTTCGGTGGCGGTATCGAAACTCCACACCGCCGCGCCGTTGCCCGCGTCGAACAGGGCGGCGAGCGGCACCTCGACGGCCGGGGAGCGCCCGGCATCCACGGCCTTCAGCCGAAGCGTCACGGTCGCGCCCAGCGGCGCGTCCTCGCCTCCCCCCGAGAGGATGTAGCGCGCCCGGTAGGTCCGGGTCGCAGGATCGGCGGTGGCGGACAACTCGCGCAGCCGGGCCGGATAGGTCGCCTCGCCCTCGGCATAGAGTGTCGCCGAGGCCGCGCCCTTCGCCAGGCGCCGGCTCGCCTCCGGCAGGAACACCTCCGCCTCGCGCGATCCGTCGCGCGCCAGCTTGACCACGGTCTGGCCGGCGGCGACCACCTGGCCGGGCTCGGACGGCACCTCCATCACCACGCCGTCGGCATCGGCCTGGAGCTCGGAATAGCCGGCCTGGTTCTCGATCTGGCTCGCCTGAGCCTCCGCGGAGGCGAATTGGGCGATGGCCGCGTCGGCGGTGCCCTTGTTCTGGTCGTAGGTCTGCTTCGAGGTCCAGCCGTCAGCCACGAGCTTGCGGCTGCGCTCCTCATCGGCCTTCGCCTTGATCATCTGCGCCCGGGCGGCCTCGACCGAGGATCGCGCCGCGTTAAGCGCCAGGGAGAAATCGGTCCGGTCGAGGCGCATCAGCGGCTGCCCGCGCCGCACGTGGTCCCCGGGGTCCACGAGGCGCTCGAAGATCTTGCCGCCGACGCGGAAGCCGAGATTGCTCTCGGTCCGGGCCCGGACAACGCCGGTGTAGCGGGTGAAGCCGCCGTCGCCGGACTGAACCTGGACGATCTGCACGAGCGGGGGCGCGGGCGGCGCGGCCGTCTCGGCCGGCGTGCACGCCGCGACCGCCAGGATCGCGGGAGCCAGGATGGTCGAAACCCAGAAGAACTTCGCACCCACCGAACCGCTCCTCGTGATCCCGCCGCATTATTTATGACGTACATCATTTATTATGCGGCGGGACCGCCGTCAACGGGCTTGTTCGAGGCGCCGCAGGGCTGGTGCCGGACAGCACGCGGGGCGTCATGCCGCCCGATCGGCTCAACACTTGGCGGCTCGCCTGGACCGGATCCGACGCGACCGGCTTGGCGATGCCGGCGATCGTCTCGGCTTTGCTGGCAGGCTGTGGACGGCCTCGGTCAGCCGGCAGCCCGTCAGGGGTCTGTCGAAGAACCGTACAGGGGGTGAGCGACCCGATGCGCCACTTCAAACTTGAGTGATGGTCGCCAGGGCGACGGGCCGCGAGGGCCGGCCGACCCGCCCGGACGATGGGCAGGAATGGCGTCCTGCGGATCCCTGGCGATCTGCAGTGTCGCTCCAATCCACGTTTTCTCCGCGCGGAGTCGCGGCTACAACGAGCCCAACATCAGAAAAAAATCACAGGACGGGCGCAGCGGCAGCGCGTCGCCCGTCCGCGGAGGAACGCGATGTCGATGCTCGCCAAGCTCAAGCTTCGCGCGGCCGAGGGGCGGCCCGCCCGCATCGGCCTCATCGGCGCCGGCAAGTTCGGCTCGATGTACCTGTCCCAGGCCTGGCGGACGCCCGGCATCCACCTCGTCGGCGTCTCCGACCTTTCGCCCGCCCGCGCGCAGGATTCGATGCGGCGCGTCGGCTGGGCCGAGGAGCGTTTCGGGGTCGGCTCGCTGGAGGAGGCTGCCCGCACGTCGGCCACCTTCGTCACCGACGACACGGACGCGCTGATCGCGAGCCCGTTCATCGATATCGTCATCGACGCGACCGGCAGCCCGGCCGCCGGCATCCGCCACGTTCTGGCGGCCTGCCGGCACCGCAAACACATCATCATGGTCAATGTCGAGGCGGATGCCCTGGCCGGCCCGCTGCTCGCCCGCCGCGCCGCGGAGGCCGGGATCATCTACTCGATGGCCTCGGGCGACCAGCCGGCCCTGATCGCCGAACTGGTCGACTGGGCCCGCACCATCGGGTTCGCGGTGGTCTGCGCCGGCAAGGGCACCAAGTACTTGCCGGTCTACCATCAATCGACGCCGGACACGGTCTGGGGCCATTACGGCTTCACCGAGGACCAGGTCGCGCGCGGCGACTTCAACCCGCAGATGTTCAACTCCTTCCTGGACGGCACGAAATCAGCCCTCGAAATGGCGGCGGTCGCCAATGCGTGCGACCTCAGCCCGCCGGAGGACGGGCTGGCCTTCCCCCCGTGCGGCGTGGACGATCTGCCGACGCTGCTGCGGCCGGCCTCCGAGGGAGGTATCCTGGCCAAGAGCGGCACCGTCGAGGTCGTCTCGTCGGTCGAGCGCGACGGACGCCCGGTGTTCCGCGACCTGCGCTGGGGCGTCTACGCGGTGTTCGAGGCGCCGACCCCGTATGTGCGGGACTGCTTAAACCAATACGGCCTCAAGACCGACGCGAGCGGCCGCTACGCGGCGATGTACAAGCCTTACCACCTGATCGGGCTCGAACTCGGCACCTCCGTGGCGAGCATCGCCACGCGCGGCGAGCCGACCGGGACAACGAAGGATTGGCGCGGTGACGTGATCGCGGTGGCAAAGCGCGTGCTCGCCGCCGGGGAGACCCTGGATGGTGAGGGCGGTTTCACGGTCTTCGGCAAGGTCGTCACCGCCGAGCGGTCGCTCGCCCTCGGCGCCGTCCCGATCGGATTGGCGCACGGGCTGAGGCTGCGGAGTTCCGTACCGGCGGGCCAGCCGATCCGATGGTCGGATGTCACCTGCGACGCGACGCAGCCAGCCATCGGCTTCCGCCTCGAGATGGAAGCGCTCTTCCGCACGGAGAAGGGCCTCGAACCGGCCCACGCATGAAGGCGCCCGCCGATGGGCCGCGCCTCCCCTCGTCAGAGCGGACGAACTTCTGGTTCGACCATCGAGCCAGGACGGAGGGCGGGACGCGCCCGCCGGCGGGGTGCTCTGTCGTGAGCGACCAAGCTCGGCTAATGTGACCCCATGATCCGAGCCCGAGAACCTCGCGTCCTGCGCCGATTCGCCATCGGCCTGATCACCGGCGGCTCCGCACTCTCGGCGAATCTCGCGGCGGCGCAGGGCGTGCCGCCCTTCACGGGTTTCGCGCCGCTGCCCTTCGCCTGGACGCGGCCGGCCCCGGACGCGGAGAGCCGCTGGGCCGGCTCCTATGCGGCGATCTCGACCGGGTTCTCGGTCTCCTCCTCGAAGCATTTCGGGGGCTATGCGGGGCCGACCCTCGGATTCGAGGGCGGGCGGATGTGGCAGGAGGGCCGGTTCGTCTACGGCGTCGTTGGCGGGGTCGACTATCTGGCCGCGGTCGGCGGGAACGCGACACCCGGCTTCGGGCGCCTCGCCTACGCGCGCGACTTCGCGGGCGCCCTTCAGGTCAAGGTCGGGACGCTCCTGACGCCCGACGTGCTGCTCTATGCCAAGGCGGGCGTCTCCAGCGTGCACGAGACGCTGCAGTTCGGGGCAACGTCGTTCTCGGTGCCTTTCCGGCGCAAGGACATCGTGGTTCGGCCGGATGCGGGCGTCGGCGTCGAGTGGGCCGTCACGGACCGCCTCTCGATCGCCGTCGAGGCGGGCGTGGTCGGCGGCGGCCCGCGCTGGTGACGCGGTGATGCGACGCGCGCCGCCGCGACGGCATTCAGCTTGGCAAGCTCTCGCAGGCCGCTGATCTTGCCGGAGGATTTTTGCGGCGGCTGCGCCGCTGCGGAGCGCGTGATGAACGCCGACGATCGGTGCCGGACGCCGCCTGCGTCGGCCTTGGTCGAATTGGCACGGAGGATCCCCGGGGGATCACCGCGGCCGCGGCACGGTTGAGAGATGAGAGGCGGGTTCTCACCTTCACCCCTGAAGGTTGGGCAGGGCCTTGCGCTGGGGTCAAGCGATGGCGTTCTTTCTCGGTATTGGAGGGCCCTGGATCGTCCTCATGATCCTGGACCTCTTCTGGACCAAGCAGAGCCTTGAACTGTCGCCCTCCGAGCGGTCGCGTGGGTGGCAACAGCGCCTGGAGCGGCTCCTGCAGAAACGAGAGGGACGGCCGGCTCCTTTGCGAGCGCGAGACCCGCTGCCGCCAATCAGGCCCGACGAATCCCAGCCCTCACCGCCCGAGAGCTACCTCTTCCGCAAACCGGGATAGGTGGTCCGGACCGGCTCACCGGAGTTCTTCCGCCGACGGCGAGCGCGACCCGCCGCTCGCGGCATCGGCTGAGCCTCGCATCTGCTCGAACCTGCTCTGCCGGCTGCCAACAGACGAACCGGAGCGTCTAGAGCCGCGCCCGATCGTGTTGCAACGGACTGGAAAATAGGCAGCCCCGGTCCGGTTCGGCGCGACGGACCCCCTCTCCCGTGCGGGAGAGGGTTGGGGTGAGGGATGAGCGCCTTCAGGATGGAGCATGCGGTCGTATCGCCGACTGGGCGTTGATCGGGCGCACCTCGTTCTGAAAGGTCTCGACCCTCACCCCAACCCTCTCCCGCACGGGAGAGGGGATCCGCGCCCGCGTCAGCACGGCCGCGGCCGACGGTCCCGTCGCAACGCGATCGGGAACAGCTCTAGGCTGAACCCGCCTCCTGTCAGGCTTCAAACGATGCGAAGCGGAGAAGGCGCCGCAACCGCGCGGTCCGCGATTGAATCGCTGCTGCCGGCAGGTTGACCGCTCCACCTAGAGCGCGGCCGCGAACCTGCCGAGGGCGCCTGCAGGGCGGCCTCCGGTCGGCCGGGTGGGCCGTCCGGGGCAGCGCGGCCGAAGACGTCCGTGACGCTGCCCTGGTCGATGATGCGACCCTCGTAGAGCACCAGGACGCTGTCGGCGATATGCTGGATCACGCCGTGATCGTGCGAGATGAACAGCAGCGCCGTGCCGAGCCGCGCTTGCAGGTCGGCCAGAAGGTCGAGAACCTGGGCCTGGATGCTGACATCGAGGGCCGAGACGGGTTCATCGCACACGATGAGCGCCGGCTCGGCGGCGAGCGCGCGGGCGATCGCGACGCGCTGGCGCTGCCCGCCGGACAGGGCGCGCGGGGAGCGCGTAACCAGCGCACCGCTCAGGCCGACCTGATCGAGGAGCGCGCGGATGCGGGCCTCGCGCTGACGCGCGCCGAGCTCAGGCAGGTTCTCGCCGATGATGTCGCCGACCCGGTAGCGTGGATCGAAGCTGCTCAGCGGATCCTGCGGGATGTACTGGAGCCGCCGCCGCAGCGGCCGGCGGCGCGCCTCGGAGGTCCCCGACCAGGGCTGCCCGAGCAGGCTGACCGTGCCGGCATCGGGTTCGAGCAGGCCGAGGACGATCTTGGCGCAGGTCGACTTGCCGGAACCCGAGGCTCCGATGACGCCCAAGACCTCGCCAGCGCGCACCGTGAAGCTGACGCCGTCGAGGGCCGCGAGCGTTTCCGTGCCACCACGCGCCGCCCGGTGGGCGTAACGCTTGGCGATCGATCGGACCTCCAGCACCGGCGCTCCGATTCCGGCCCGAGGCGGCAACGGGGCGCGCAGGATCGCCGCCGCGCCGCCCTCGATCCGCGCCGAGCTCAGCCGGCTGCCGCGCGAGGCTGCGGACGGGATCGCCGCGAGGAGCTGCCGCGTGTAGGGGTGACGCGGGTGCTCCAGCACCGTCCGGGTCGGCCCGGCCTCGACGACGCGCCCGGCCCGCATCACGAGCACGCGGTCGGCGATCCCCGCGACGAGAGCGATGTCGTGGCTGATCAGCAGGAGACCCGCCCCGTCCCGGACCCGATCGGCCAACACCGCCAGCACCTGCGCCTGGATGGCGGGATCAAGCGCCGTGGTCGGCTCGTCGGCGATGATCAATTCGGGCTCGGCCGCGATGGCGGCGGCGATCAGGGCACGTTGGCGCAGGCCACCGGAGAGTTGGTGGGCGAATTGCTGCGCCCGCGCCGGGGGGCGCGGCATCCCGACCCTCGCAAGGGTGTCGTGCACCCGCCCGGCCAGCGCCTGACGGCCCCGGACGAGGCGGTGCTCGGTCAGCACCTCGCCGACCTCCTGGCCGACGGTGCGCAGGGGATCGAGCGAGACCAGGGCGTCCTGCATCACGAGCCCGGCGAAGGTGCCGCGCAAGCGCCGCCACTCCGCCTCGCGGAAGCTTCGCGCGTCGCGGCCCTGGATCCGGAAGCGCTCCGCGGTGATCCGCGCCCCGTCGCCCGCCAGGTTCAGAAGTGTGCGGGCGGTGACGCTCTTGCCCGAGCCCGACTCGCCGACGAGCGCGACGCATTGGCCCGGATGGAGGGTGAGGTCCAGCCCCTGCACCACCGGGGCCTCACCGGTCGCGGGGAAGCCGACCGTCAGGCCGCGGATCTCAACGAGGGGGGCGCGGGGCAGGACGGTCATGCAATGCGCCCCTCGAATTTCTTCTGCAGGACCGCCCCGGTGATGGTGAAGGCGATCACCGTCAGGGTGATAGCCGCGCCCGGGAACACGCCCGGCCACCAAGCCACCCGCAGCACGTCGCGGCTCTCGGCCAGCATCACGCCCCATTCGGGCGTCGGCGGCTGGGGGCCGAGCCCGAGGAAGCTCAGGCCCGACACGATCAGGATGGTGTTGCCGATATAGAGGGTGGCGATCACCGGCACCGCGACGAGGACGTTCGGCAGGACGTGGTGCAGGAAGATCCGGCCGCGCCCGAGGCCGTAGATCGCCGCCTGCGTGACGTAGTCCGCGCCGCGCACGAGCTGGGTCTGCGCGCGCACGACGCGCCCGAATTTCGGGATTCCCGCGATGCCGACGGCCAGCGCGATATTCGCCATGCCCTGGCCCAGGAAGGTGACGACGAGCATCGCCAGGAGCACGCCCGGGAACGACGAGAGCACGTCGAAGATGCGCGACGTCGCCTCGTCGAGAAGGCGGCTGCGCTGGCCGGCGAGGATGCCGAGGAACGCGCCGGCCGTCGCGCTGACCGCCATGCCGCCGAGCCCGATCAGCAGGGAGTAGCGGGTGCCGTGGAGCGTGCGGGCGAGGACGTCGCGTCCGAGCCGGTCGGTGCCGAACGGGTGGGCCCAGCCCGGCGCCTGCAGGGTCGCGCTGAAATCGCCTGCCAGGGGGTCGTAGGCGGTGAACAGCCCCGGCGCGAGCGCGACCAGAACCAGCACGGCAAGGAAGCCGAGCGCGAGGAGAAAACGCACAGGGTAGCGGCGGCGTGGTCGGACCCGGGCCGGCGTTCCGGCAAAGGCGCCGGTCAGATCTTCGGCGGGAAGCACGACGGACGCGGATGGCAGGTGGGCGGGAGCGTTCATGCGGCCCTGAGCCTCGGATCGATCAACAGGTAGAGGATGTCGAGGAGCGTGGAGGCGGCGACGTGAATCAGGGCCGCGAGCAACACCACCGCCAGCACGACCGGGACATCGTGGGTCAGCACCGCTCCGAGCGTCACCGTGCCGAGCCCGGGCCGGCCGAACACCTTCTCGGTGATGACGGCGCCCCCGAGCAGGCCGCCGATCAGCCAGCCGCCAAGGGTCACTGCCGGCAGCAGAGCGTGGCGCAGCACGTGGCGGGTGCGGAGCGCCGCCTCGCCGACCCCCCGCGCCCGCACGGTGGTCACGAAGGGCTGATCGAGCGCCTTCTCGAGGGCCTCGCGCAGGACCTGGGCCAGGAGCCCGGCGGTCGGCAGGGCGAGGGCGACCGCCGGAAGCACGAGGGCATTCCAGCCCTTCGCCCCCGAGACCGGGAACCAGCGCAGCGAGAAGCTGAACGCCATCAGGAGCAGGATGCCGAGCCAGAAGACCGGGGTCGAGGCGGCGACGAGCTCGAGGCCCGACGCGAGGCCGCGCGCAAGGCGGCTTCGTCCCGCGGTCGCGAGCGCGAGGCCGGCGGCGAGGAGGACGGCGAGCAGGCCCGCCGCGAGCGCCAGCTCGACGGTCGGCTGCAGCTGGGAGCCAACCACCTCGATGACCGGCCGGCGCAGGACGTAGGAGGTGCCGAAATCGCCCTTCGCCAGGCGCAGGAGGAAGTCGGCATATTGTGCAGGCAAGCTGCGGTCGAGGCCCCACTCGGCGGCGATCGCCTCGCGCAAACCCGGATAGTCGACGTCCCCCGCCAGGATGTCCTCGATGCGTCCCGGCAGGGCATGGAGCGCCAGGAAGGCCGCCGTGACGCTCGCCCAGGCGACGATGAGGCTCGTGCCGAGCCGGCCCAGGACGCGGGAGAGGAGGCGATGCGTCGCCATCGGCTCACTGTCCCTCCCCGCTGAGCCAGACGTCGTAGGCGTTGGCCGGCGAATCCAGCCCGGCCTCGAAGCCGAGCCCCTGGACGCCCCGGCGCGCGGCCAGGAACCAGCTCGGGGCGAAGAGCGGCACGATGAACGCCTTCTCGATGCCGAGAACCTGGATCCGGTCGGTGAGGGCCCGCTTGTGCGCCCGGTCGGTCGTGAGAAGCGCCTCGTCGATCAGCCCGGTGATCTCCGGATCGGGGTTCGGCACATTGGTGTAGAGGAAGCCCTTGGCCCCCAGCATGTCCCAGAGCTCGCGCGCGGCGTCCGAGGGATTGTCGGTATTCGGGTAGATCGCCCAAGTGCCGCTGGCGTTGCCCTTGGCATATTCGCCGGCCGTGATGATGCGCAGGTTGAGGTCGAGGCCGACATTCTTGCGAAGTGCCACCTGGACGCCCTGGATCAGGATTTCGCGGTTGTCGCGAACGTAGGGCTGCGGATATCCGACCTCGATGGTCAGGCGCTTGCCGTCCTTCGTCCGGAAGCCCGAGGCGTCGCGCCCGGTCCAGCCTGCCTCGTCGAGCAGGCGGTTGGCCCCTGTGACGTCGTTGCCCCAGGACCCGACGAGGGCCTTGTTGTAGGCCGGGTTGTCGGGCCCGATGATCGACCACGCACGGGGCACCGTGCCGAGGTAAACCTGGCGGACGATCGGCTCGGGATCGAAGCCGTCCCGCAGGGCTCGGCGTATGCGGGGGTCGTCGGCGGGTGCCCGGGTGTAGTTGATGTTGAACGTGAAGGCCGTGCCTGCGCCGAGGGGACCCTTCAGCAGAGTGAAGTCGGGCTGGTCGGCGAAGAGCGGGATGTCGGTCGGCTGCACGCCCTCGATCACGTCCACCTGGCCCGAGGTGAGTGCGCCGGCCCGCACGGCAGCCTCCGGCAGGAAGCGGAAGGTGAAGCCGTCGAGATGGGCCGGTCCGGTATGCGCGGCGCTCCCCGGCGCCCACGCATAGGCCTTGTTGCGGGTGAATTGTGCCGATTGTCCTCGGACGTAGCTCTGGAACACGAAGGGGCCGGTGCCCGCCAGGGCCAAGCCGCCGCCGCACAGGTCGCCCCCGGCCAGCGCCTTCGGGGAGATCAGCCCGAGCTTCACGTTCGAGACGGATTCGAGGAAACTCGAATCCGGTCTTGCGAGGACGAGCTTCACCACGTCCGGCGCGATGACTTCGGCCCGGGCGTAGCGGTCGAGCAGCGCCGCCGCGTTGGCGGCGTTCTCGGGCTTCTTCACGAAATCGAAGTTCGCCTTCACGGCCTCCGCGTCGAGGGGCTCGCCGTCATGGAAGGTGACCCCCGCGCGGAGCGTGAAGGTGTATTCCGTGCCGTCGGGCGAGATCGTCCACTGCGTCGCGAGCCAGGGCGCGAAGCTGCCGTCAGGCCGCTTGGCGACCAGGGAGTCGATGTAGTTCCGGGCCACGAAGAAGGCGGCCTGCTGCGACGAGCGATGCGGGTCGAAGCAACTCGGCTCCGTCGCCACGCCCCAGGTGATCGTGCCGCCGGGACCCGGCGTCCGCGCCTGCGGCGCCGCGCAGACCGGCGCCGCGAGCGCGGTCGCGTAGGCCGCCGCCAGCACGGCGTGCGAAACAATTTTCTGCATCAAGGCCTGCCTGGATGTTGCAACGCGCGCTAAACGACCCGTTCGGCGCATGATCTTCTGAAATACAGCACGCCTGAAATTCGGACTTCATTGCACCGAAGCTTCAGGCTAGCAATTTGCGCAGTAATCTAAATCGTGATTCAGGTTCAACGCAACTGCTCACAGGATGAAAGTTCCGGGATGCTAGAAAATTGCGATCTTGTTTTCCCTGGATCCCGTCGTGAAGGTCTGATCTGCTTCTGAGGCCGCCTGAAGGGGCAATTTTCTTCTTAGTCTATTTCCGTGCTGTTCCGACGAAGGCTTCGGCGGTGGGACGGACCCGATCGTGAAACGGACGGATACCCGCAATGCGCGCGCGCGAACTGCACCTCAACGTCAACCTGCTGCATTCCGGAGTGTACCCGTCCGCTTGGCGGCTGCCCGGGAGCCAGTCCGACGCCTTCGTCGACATCGCCCACTTCATCCGCGTCGCTCACGTCGCGGAGCGCGGCAAGCTCGACGCGATCTTCTTCGCGGACACGCCGGCGATCAACGACAGGCTCGACTACCGGCCCCTGAATGCCCTGGAGCCGACGATCGTGCTCGCGAGCGTGGCGGCCGCGACCCGCCACATCGGCCTGATCGCCACCGCCTCCACGAGCTATAACGAGCCCTACAATCTCGCCCGGCGCTTCGCGAGCCTGGACCTCGTCAGCGGCGGCCGAGCCGGCTGGAATGTGGTGACGACCGCCGACGCGGCGGCGGGCCGCAATTTCGGACGCGACGGCGCCCCGGAGCACGGGGACCGCTACGCGCGAGCCCGCGAATTCACCGAGATCGTCCACGCCCTCTGGGACAGCTGGGAGGACGATGCCTTCGTGGGCGACAAGGCGAGCGGGCGCTTCGTGGACACCGCGAAGGTCCACCCGATCCGCCATCGTGGCACGCATTACCGCGTCGAGGGGCCGCTCACCGTGCCGCGCAGTCCGCAGGGCCGGGCGGTGACCGTGCAGGCCGGCGGCTCGGAGGATGGGCGCGAACTCGCGGCGGCCACCGCCGACGCGGTCTTCTCCCTCGCTCAGACGATTCCGGACGGCGTGGCCTACGCGCAGGACCTGCGCGCTCGCGCGGCGCGCTACGGCCGGGCCCCGGGCTCGATCGTGATCCTGCCGGGGCTCGCGACCGTCATCGGCTCCACCGAGGCGGAGGCCAAACGGCGCCAGGACGCGCTCTGGGACCTGGTGCTGCTGGAATACAGCCTCGCACGGCTCGCCGGCACGCTTCAGGTTCCGCTCGACCGGCTCGAGCTCGACAAGCCCCTGCCCGACCCGCTGCCGCTGCCGGCCAATGCCAATCACACCATGTTCCGCGCCACCGTGGCACTCGCCCGGCGAGACAACCTGACGGTGCGCCAACTCCTGAAGGCGCTCGGAGGCGGCGTGGGCCACCGCATCCTTGTCGGCACGCCCGAGGGGATCGCCGACGACATCGAGGCGTGGTTCCGGGCGGGCGCGGCGGATGGCTTCAACCTGATGCCGGACGTGCTTCCGGACGGACTGGACACCTTCGTGGACGCGGTGGTGCCGATCCTGCAGAGCCGCGGCCTGTTCCGCACCGACTATGCCGGCACGACCCTGCGCGATCATCTCGGCCTTCCGCGCCCGGCGAGCCGCTTCGCGCGGCCCAGGGGCGCGTCTCTCTCGGCCTGAGCCCGCCTCCGCGATGACGACGTGAGGTCCTGCCTCCCTGCGCCTCGCCGCCGGCTCGCTGGCGAGGCCCCGTCGGTGCCGCTCTGGAGCCGTGAACAGGGCCGTACCGCAGCGGCGCCCGGCAATGGCGTGCCGGCCGCGGCCTCAGATGCGCAGCGCGATGCGCTCCCCGGACAGGCGCACGGCGTCGGGCCGATGACCGGTCTCGTCCTCGGCATAGTCGACAGCGTCCTTCCGGCTCCGGAACAGACCGCCGGCGCGTCCGTGGATCTCGATGGCGACCCAGCAGCCCTCGGGATCCTGGCCGACGACGAACCGAGCGGCATCCGTGGCCGGAGCATCGGCATGACGGGCGGCGACTTGGACAATGGGCGACATCGTATATCCGGGGTTCAAGCGGCCCTCCGGGGACCGCGCCCGTAAGCTGTGCCGAGGCGCGTGAGGGTTCGAGCGGGAAGCGGGGCCGATCGCATCACCATCTCGTTAGGATTCCAGGGAGCGGGCGGATCGAAGGCCCTCCGTGCCTGTCGTCGCTGCACCTCTCCGCCAAGGCACGCACACGCGACCGCGATCAGACTTCGCCGGGTGTCCTCTCGGATCAAGCGGCGGTGCCGGCTTGGGAGTACGACCCAATCGATCAAGGTGTTGAAGCCGAACGGACCTCGGCCCCGGCCACGCCGGCGGGGTCCGTGTGCCTCAACCCTCTACTGTGCTCCGGCGAGGAGACAAGGTCATGAAAGCGCTCCTGATTTCATCGGCGGCCTTCGCTGCCCTGATC
>NZ_VZZK01000012.1 GCF_008806385.1 Methylobacterium soli | reverse complement strand
GACGCGCTGCCGAAAGCGCTCAAGGTTGTAGCCGTCGCCAAGGAGGTTTCGCATCCGGACAGCTAGGGCTCGTCCGCGCGGAACCGGCCAATCCAGGGGCTGTTGAAACAAGAAAAGGAGGAAACGCGCTATGGCTACGATCGAGATGTCGTCGGCTCTGAGCCACCCGCTGATCGAGAGCGATCACATCGAAGGCACCGCGGTCTTCGACCTGAACGGAAGGCGGATCGGATCGATCAAGCGCCTCGTGATCGAGAAGACCAGCGGTCACGTCGCCTATGCGGTCACCACCTTCGGGGGCTTCCTGGGCGTCGGTTCGGAGACGCATACGATTCCGTGGGAGCAGCTGCATTACGACACGACGCTCCACGGCTACCACACGACCATCACGCAGGAGCACCTGCGCCAGGCGCCCGAATTCTCGCGCAGCGACAACGCTCGCCTGTCCGGGCACGAGAGGCAGCAACTCCGCGACTTCTACACGGAGCCCATGCCGTGAGGGCGGCTGCGCGCCCGGTCCTGGTCTGACGCGCGCCTCCCGCCGGACGGTCTCCGTCAGGAGGCTGGAGCGGCGGAGACCCGCGGCGACGCGCCCTCGCGTGATCCGGCGAGCAGGAGCGCGCGCATCAGGCCGATCGTGGCCTGCGCGGAGGCCGGCTCGAGGAAGGGCTCCTCGCGCGCGTCGAGTTGCGGAAACAGCTTCTGGATCGTCCGGTCGGCGCGAATGCCCGCCATCGACCATTCGCCGAAGACCCGCTCCTCGGCCTGGACGAATTCCAGGAGCTCGACGCGCCGGTGACGCAGGTCGCAGCAGATGCGCTCGAACGTCGTCTCGATGGCCGGGAGCGGGCCTTCGAGCGCCTGGATGAAGACGCCGCGCGTGTGAAGCAGGGCGCCGGTCAGGTCGTCCGACGCGTTCCGGATCTCGGAAGCGTGCACGATCTCCGCGATCTGCTGCCGGATGCCGGCCTCGGTCCCGACGAGGTGGACGTCGCTGCGGTAGAGGAGGCGATAGAGGGGCATGCGACGCATCCTTCAGGCGGTGGCGCGGCGGGGGACGGAGGCGGCGAACAGGTCCGCGATCGCGTCGGCCGGGACCGGCCGGCTGATCAGGTAGCCCTGGAGCTGATCGCAGCCTTGCCCGGCGATGAAGTTCGACTGCACATCGGTCTCGACCCCCTCGGCCGTGGTCTTCATGCCGAGGCTCGCGCCCAGCATCGCGATGGCGCGCACGATCGCAGCGCTGTCCTTGTCGTGCGGCGTGCGCCGGACGAAGGATTGGTCGATCTTGATCTTGTCGAAGGGAAAGCGGCTGAGATAGCTGAGCGACGAGTAGCCGGTGCCAAAATCGTCCATCGAGATGCGGATCCCGAGCGCCCGCAGCTCCCGCAGGATCGACAGCGTGCGCTGCTCGTCCTGCAGGAGGGAGCCCTCGGTGATCTCCAGTTCCAGCCGGGCGGCCGGAAAGCCCGTCTCGGCCAGGATGTTGCGGATCGTGGCGGCGAGCCGCGCGTCGCGGAACTGGACGGGCGAGAGGTTGACGGCCACCGTCAGGTGTTCCGGCCAGGCCAGCGCCTCGGTGCAGGCGGTGCGCAGCACCCATTCGCCGAGGATGCCGATCAGCCCCGTCTCCTCCGCCAGCGGGATGAAATCGGCGGGAGACACCAGGCCACGCTCGGGATGGCGCCAGCGGATCAGGGCCTCGGCACCGTCATAGGTGCCGGTCCGGGCATCGACCTGCGGCTGGTAGTACAGCGCGAATTCCTGCCGGGCGATGGCGCGCCTGAGGTCGAGTTCGAGCGAGCGGCGGGCCTGGATGCGCGCGTTCATGCTGGCCTCGAACATCCGGTAGCGGCCGCGACCGTCCTCCTTGGCGCCGTAGAGCGCGAGGTCGGCATTGCCCATCAGCAGGTTCGGGGTGCAACCGTCGCTCGGCGCCAGCGCGATGCCGATGCTCGTGCCGACATTCAGGATGTGCCCGTCGATGAGGAACGGGCGCGCCAGGATGTCGTTCACCCGCTCGGCCAAGGCCTGAAGGCCCGGCAGGTCGGTTCCGCCGCCCTTGATGACGGCGAACTCGTCGCCGCCGAGCCGCGCCACGAGGTCGTCCTCGCTGAGGGCGCGCTGCAGGCGATGGGCGACGCGCCGGAGCAGCGCGTCGCCCATGGCGTGCCCGAGCGTGTCGTTGACGAGCTTGAACCGGTCGAGGTCGAGGAGCAGCAACGCGAAGGTCCCGTCCTCGCCGCGGCGGGAGGACAGGCGCGCGGCCAGCGTCTGGTTGAACTGGTGCCGGTTGGCCAACCCGGTCAGCGCGTCGTGATGGGCGAGACGGTGCATCTCGGCCTCGGCGCGCAGCCGCTCGCGCTGATCCCGGACGGCCACGACGATGTGCGGCTTGGCCTTGATCGTGGTCCTCCGGGCGATGACGCGCACCGGGATCCCGGTCCTGGCGCCATCCTGCAGCACGGCATCGGCCTCCTGCTCGGTCGGGATCTCGGCCGTCGACAGGCCGGGGAGGATGCTCTGCAGCGGCGCGCCGATCAGAGCCTCGCGCGGCAGGCCGATGACGCGCTCGAGGCTGTGATTGATCCCCGTCACGATGTCGCCGTCGCAGATCATCAGACCTTCGACCGCGATGTCGGCGAGATTGCGAAGGCGCTGGTTCTCGGCCTCGTTCCGCCGCCGGCTCGCGTGCCACAGCCGCAACGCCGCCAGCGACGAGCCGACGATCAGGAACGCGGCGTTCGCGGTCAGGATCGACAGGATCGTGGCATCGAGACTGCCGCCGGGGATCTCGACCTGCGGGTCGAACGCGATGGTCACGGCGCTCATGCCGAGGAAGTGCATGCCGCAGACCGCACCGAGCAGCGAGAGCGGTGCGAGGCGGCGCAGGCGCCGGTCGGCGCTGAAGCCGAGCACCATCGACAGGCTGCCGAGCCCGACCCCGACCGCGACGGAGACCGCGACGGTCAGGCCGTCCCAGTTCAGCGTGCCCTGGACGTAATAGGCATTCATGCCGGTGTAATGCATGGCCGAGATTGCCAGCCCGATGACGCCGCCGCCGATCACGCGGCCCGCAAGACTCCGCCGGGCGAGGACGATTCCGGCTCCGAGGCCGACCAGCACGATCGCGACGAGCAGGGACGCGACCGTCTGGCCGATGGCGAAGCCGAAGGCCATGCTCGGCTCGTAGGCCAGCATCGCGATGAAGTGGGTGGCCCAGATCGCCGTGCTGGTGGCGCCGACGCCGGTGATGGCCCAGGCGAGCCGCTCCGTCACGGGCCCGTCGCGCAGCACCTGCCGGCCCATGGCGAAGGTCGAGTAGGTCCCGAGGGCGCAGATGATGGCGGCGACCGCGACGAGCCGCAGGTCGTGCTGGTGCGCCACGCAGGTGTAGAGCTGGATCATGGCGGGCGCCTGAAGGTGGAACGGTGACGGAACGTGCGGCCAAGCCGCCTCACGCGGGCGTGGATGGGATCGTCCGCGCCTAGCCGGGAGCGCGGGCGACGCGGTCGAGGCTGCGGCTGATGCTGGCGACGCCGCCCGCCGCGTTCTGCATGTTGCAGGAGATCTCGCGCGTCACCGCGCTCTGTTCCTCGATCGCACTCGCCACGCCGGTCACGTAGCTCTGCACCGTCGTGACGGTCGCGCTGATCGCCGCCAGAAGGCGCACGACGTCGCCCGAGACCCGCTGCATCTCGAGGATCTGATCCGAGATGCGCGCGGTCGCCACCGTGGTCTGGCTGGCCAGGGCCTTCACCTCGCCGGCCACGACGGCGAAGCCCTTGCCCGCCTCGCCGGCCCGCGCCGACTCGATCGTGGCGTTCAGCGCCAGCAGGTTGATCTGCTCAGCCACCTTCGTGATCGTCTGCACCACGCCGTCCATCGCCTGGGCGGCGTCTCGCAGCTGCGTCGTCGCGCGGTCGGCCTCCTGCGTGCGGTGATGGATGTCGTCCACCGCCACCTTGGAGTGAGCCATGTTGCCGCTGATCTCCACCACCGAGGCGCTCATTTCCTCGGCGGCCGAGGCCACGGCCTGCACGTTGTCGAGCGTCTGCCGGGTGGCCTCCGTCGCCTCCAGCCGCGCCTGCACGTTCAGGGTGATGTCGGAGGCGTATTTCACCACCTTGAACGGCCGACCGTTCATGTCGAGGATCGGGTTGTAGGTGGCCTGAAGCCAGATCTCGCGCCCGTTGCAGCCCCGCCGCTTGTACACGCCGGACTTGAACTCGCCTCGGCGCAGATCCGCCCAGAAGGCCTGGTACGCGCGGCTTTCCGCGTGCTCGGGCTCCACGAACATCCGGTGGTGCCGGCCCCGGATCTCTTCCAGGCGGTAGCCGACCGCCTCCTGAAAGTTCTCGTTGGCGTCCAGGATCGTGCCGTCGACGCTGAAGGCAATCACGGCCTGCGAGCGGCCGATGGCCTGGATCTGGCCGTCGACATCGGCATTGTGGAGCTTCTGCGCGGTGATGTCGGTGGCGTATTTGACGATCTTGAAGGGCCGCCCGGCCGCGTCGAAGACCGGGTTGTAGCTCGCCCGCAGCCAAAGCTCGCGGCCGCCCTGGGCGCGGCGCTTGTACTCGCCGGACTGGAACTCGCCCCGGTTCAGCCTCTGCCAGAAATCGGCGTATTCCCAGCTCGCCGCGTGGGCATCGTCGACGAACAGGCGATGATGCTGGCCCCGGATCGCTTCGAGCGGATAGCCCGCAGCGGCGAGAAAGTTCGCGTTGGCGTCCAGGATGGTGCCGTCGAGCGCGAAGTGGATGACCGCCTGCGCCTTGTTGATGGCCGCGATCTGGCCCTCGTAATCGGCGTTGCGCTGCTTCTGGGCCGTGATGTCGGTGGCGAATTTCACGATCTTCACGACCTGGCCGCCGGCATCGAGCACGGGATTGTAGGTGGCCTGGATCCAGACCTCGCGCCCCCCCTGGGCGAGGCGGCGGTACTCGGCCGCCTGGAACCGGCCGGCGCGCAGGGCCTGCCAGAACGCCAGGTATGCCGGGCTGTCGGCCTCGGCGGGGTCGACGAAGACGCGGTGGTGCTGCCCCACAATCGGCCCGCGCACGTAGCCCATCGCGGCCAGGAAGTTGTCGTTGGCGTCGAGGATCGTGCCATCCGGCGCAAACTCGATCGTGGCGAGCGATTTGCTCAGCGCGTCGAGCTTGGCTTTCAGGCCTGCGTAGTCCTTCTTGCCGAACATATCGGAGGCTTTCCTCGGGTGGGCTCTGCTTCGCGTCAGCCGCAGCCCGAGACCGGCCCGGCTGTCGTGATGCGATGTGCTGGGCTGCCGGACTGGCGACAGAAGGGGAGAAAGCGGAGTTGGAGGAGCGTGCCGCGCTCGCAATGGTGCGGTCCGGGCTGCTGTTAATCTTCCAGCTAATCCTTAATTACGCATGAAGAACGAGCACAACCACAAGATAAACCGTTTAACATAGATCACAAATACGCTGTTTTGCGTTCGCAACCTTTTCTCAGCTGCAAACCACAACTACTGCGTTTATTCAAAAACAGATAGCAACTTCAAGTTAGGAGTTAACGAGTCGCTACTTACCGCGACCGGCTCGAACCGGCTCGCGACGCCACCCCACGGGCGTCCGCGCCGTCGTGCGACTTCGCGCTGGAACGACAGGAAGTACTCGATCTGACCGTCGGCGTTCCGGAGCGGACGGCAATCGATCTCGACCACGTATTTGTGCGAAGCCGCCCGGTAATTCGTCAGGTAGCCGTGGAAGCGCTCGCCCGCGGCCAGGGCCTGCGCGAAGTTGTCCAGGACCGGGCGGCGGGTCTCGCGGCCCTGCATGAAGCGTGGGCTGTTCCCGAGGATCTCCGCCACGGGTTTGCCGACGAGCCGTTCGAACGCCGCGTTGGCGTAGAGGATCGTGGGCCCCGGCTTCTCCAGCTTGGCATCGGTGACCACGATGGCCACGGCCGAGTCGTGCGCGAAGGCGTGAATGACCTCGAGGAGCGTCATGACCGATCGGGTCAGAGGGCTGCGGGACCGACAGGGACCCAGCCATACCGGATCGCACCCGGCCCCACCACCTGCCGTTGAGGCAGGCCTCACCCTTGCTGCGCGCCTGCGGCCCCCGGATCGCAGCCGGGGTCGCGTTCTCTCACCCTCACCGCGCCCCGAACCGGGATCCGTTCGGATCGTCTGCCGAACCCCGGGGAGGCAAGCTCCCGGGGGCCAGGTTGCTCGGCCGTCAGGCGCCGAGGAGGTGAAGGCTGAACGACCCCTCCGGGTCGAGCCACATCCGCTCCGGGTGCCAGCCCGCGCTCCTGGCAAGGGCCCGGAAGGTCTCGGGCGCGTATTTGTGCGAGTTGTCGGTGTGGATGCTCTCGCCGGCCGCGAAGTGGATCGCGCGACCCCCGAGCCGGTAGGTCGCGGGCGCCAAGGCCACCAGATGGGCTTCGACCCGGAAGGGGTCCGGCAGCACGCGCGCCTCATGGCGGAAATTGCCGATCTCGAAATCCGCGTCGAAATCGCGATTGAGCCGCGCCAGGAGGTTGCGGTGGAGCGCCGGCATCAGGCCATCGGCGTCTCCATAGGCCCGCATCAGACGGGCCGGATCCTGGGTCGGGTCGGCCCCGACGAGGAAGCGGCTCGGCCCCAGCACCGCCCGGGCCCGTTCGAGGAACAATTCGGCGTCGGCGGGCAGGAAATTGCCGATGCTGGTGCCGGGAAAGAAGCCGAGCACCCGGCTGTCCGAGAGATCGACGGGCAGGCGCAGCGGCTTCGAGTAATCCGCGCAGACCGGGATCATCTCGACCTGCGGGTAGTCGGGTGCGAGGCGCCGGATCGCGGCCTCGAGATACTCGCCCGAGATGTCGATGGCGAGGAAGCGCGCGGGCCGATCGAGGGCGTCGAGCAGGGTGCGGATCTTGCGGCTCGCGCCGCTGCCGAACTCGACGACGGTGGCGCCGGGTCCGATCAGGGGCGCGATCTCGGCCGCCACGCCGGGCAGCAGCGCCATCTCGGTCCTGGTCGGATAATAGTCGGCGCTGCTGCAGATCCGATCGAAGAGGTCGGAGCCGGTCTCATCCCACAGCAGCTTGCCGGGGAGGCGCTTCTGCACCCCGGAAAGCCCATCCAGCGCCGCCTGCAGAAGCTCGGCCTCGTCCGGCGCCAGGCCGGTGACGAAATCGGTCATGGAGCGAACCTTCCTCCTGGTTCCGGGCGAGATCCTGCCCCTGTAGAGCGGGGGCGGCCTCAGGCCGGGCGCGTCGCCGTGAGCACGACGAGGGCGATGCGGTCGGCCTCGGCATAGGCGGGATCGTCCAGTTCTTCCCCGTAGGCGTCCGGATCGAACTCGCGGTAGTCGGTCGCGAGCCCCGCCCGGGCGCAGGCGGCGAGCGCCGCCTCGCGGAACCGGTCCGCGCCCCCGACGATGACGGAACCCGTGAACAGCACGAGGCTGCCGCCGGGCGCCAGACGCTCGGCCGCGGCCTCGACCACGGCCAGCGACAATCCCTCGCCGAGCGCGCCGCCGCCGTGGCGGTAGGTGCGCCCGCTCCGGTCGATCATGAAGGGCGGATTCGAGACGATCAGGTCGAAGCGGCCCTCGACCTCCCGCAGGAGGTTGCTGCGCCGGGGCACGATGCCGGAGACGCCGGCCGCGCGGGCATTGATCCGGCCGGCCCGAAGTGCTGCCGGATTGATGTCGACCAGAAGCACCTCCGCGCCGGGTGCGCGCTTGGCCACCACGATGCCGGCCGCCCCCGAGCCCGCCCCGATATCGACGGCGCGCTGCACCGGAGCCCTGCGCCCGGCCAGATGCGTTGTCACGGCCGAGACGAAGCGCGTCGTGTCCGGGCCGAAGAAGACCGCGTCGGTGGCGCTCGGCGGATAGGCCGAGTGCAGGAAGAGTTCCCCGTCGAGGCTGGACAGCCGGATGGTGGCGCGCAGGCCCTCGCCCGCGGGCTCGACGACGTTCGCCCGCCGCATCGCCGCAAGGATTTCGGCCGGCACGACCTCCTCCCGAAACGGCCGGCTCCAGCCGAGCACGTCGCGCAGGTCCCGGGCCCAGGCCGCGTCCGGGCGCGCGTTGACGCGGGCATGGCTCGCGGGCGTCACGGTGGTGAAGCTGTAGCCCGTCTCCCGCACGGCCCGAATGAGCGCGACGAGCGCCTCGTCCGTCTCGAGCCAGTCTTGCTGCATGTCGGTTCTCTCCTGGTTCGACATCCCGGGCCCGCAATCCCTCAGACCGCGAAGGCGCCGCCCCGCATGTCCGCGCTGATGCGGGCCCGGTCCTGGGCGTCGGGGCGGGGCCCCGCCGCGGGCCGGTGGCTGAAGGGGCAGGCCCAGTTCTCCTGGACGATGCGGCCGCTGTACTGGCAGGCCTCGGAGCGCTCGCCGTGTCGCGCCAGCATCGGGTTCGCCGAGCCCGCCCAGGCGATATCCCGCTCCAGGATCGCCTCGCGCAGGCCCTCGTAGCGGCCCTCGCTCCGCAGGCGCTCGAACTGGTCGTGCAGGTTGAAGACGAGGGCGGGCGCCTCGAAGCGGCGGGCGGGCCGGCTCGCCTGCGGGTGCAACCCGAGGAGGAAGAAGGCCTCGCCCCCGAAGCTCAGGGAGAAGTGCGGGCTCTCGGGGTCCGGGCTGACGCGGGAATCGTAGGCCTGCCCGAGCCTGCTATCCCGGTCGGACAGGGATTGCGCGCGGGTCCAGAGGTGGTCCTCGAAGGCGGCTTCCGAGAGGCGCGCGGGTCCCTCGAACAGGACGGCGAAGCTCTGGAAGAGGCTGGGCCTCGACCGATAGCGGTAGATGACGGCCAGCAGGGCGGCATAGATCCGCCCGTCCTCCGCGTCGCTCGCGATGTCGCGCGCGACCATCACCGTCAGGCGCCTGCGCGACAGGGCGGATTTCGCCCCGACGCAGGGAAAGGGCGGATTGCGGATGAAGGCGCGAAAGCGCTCGGCGAGGGGGTGCCCGGCATCATCCGTCGGAAAGTGCATGCAAATCCGTCACGTCTCGGGGTAGCCCTGGCATAGCTGTTCACACGGTGCGGCACGAACCGCCCCGGCGATCGCAAATTGCCGTAGCGTATGATCGCGCTGACTAGCGTCATCACATGGTCGACCCGCGCGTAACAACCAGATTTTATTTCGGATGTTCCCATACATCCTCGATCGAAGCTCGATTAACCTACGTTAACACCGTTCGATCGGCCGGAAAATTATCGCGGGTGAACTTCAATGCGAGTGAATACTGACGCTTCTGCCTGGCCTCGGATCAACCGCGGAGCGGCGGCGTTGTCGTGCGCGAGATCCGCCCTGCCGCGGACCGCCCGAACGAGACGGGATCCGGTGCGGTCGAGGAGGTCCGAGGGATGGACGCGCAGACCAGCCGACAGCTTCAGGGGGCGGAGCGGCGCGCGCGCGAACTCACCGTGCGCGGTCTCGTGCTCGGGGCCGCCATCACCGTCGTGTTCATGGCCGCCAACGTCTATATGGGCCTCAAGACCGGGATGACCTTCTCGTCCTCGATCCCCGCCGCGATGCTCTCGATGGGCCTGCTGCGGCTGTTCGGGAACACCTCGATCCTCGAGAACAACATCGTGCAGACGCAGGCCTCGGCGGCCGGCACGCTCTGCAACGTCATCCTGGTCCTGCCCGGCCTCGTGCTGATCGGCCATTGGCAGGGCTTCCCCTTCTGGCAGACGAGCGGGGTCTGCCTCGTCGGCGGGCTTCTCGGCGTCGCCTACTCGATCCCGCTGCGGCGCGCGCTGGTGGCGGGGGCGGGCCTGCCCTTTCCCGAGGGCGCCGCCGCCGCCGAGGTGCTGCGCGCCGGCGACGCCTCGGCGGGGGATGCCCATGACGGGCAGGGCCTGCGCACGCTCCTCGGCGCGGGCGCGGCGGCGGCCCTGATCGCGCTCGGCACAAGCGGCCTGCGCCTTCTCGGCGAGGGGCTGCACGCCACGCTGCAGGCGGGCCAGGCCGCCTTCCGCCTCGGAACCGGCTTCTCCCTCGCACTGGTGGGCGTCGGCTACCTCGTGGGGATCGGCGCCTGCCTCGCGCTCCTCACCGGCGTGCTCATCGCCTGGGGCGCGGCCGTGCCGCTCCTGACGGCCCTCGGCAGCGATGCGGGGACCGAACCGGGCGCGGCGGCCGAGGCGGTCTGGTCGGGGCAGGTGCGCCTGATCGGTGCGGGCATCATCGCGGTCGGCGGCATCTGGACCGTCGCGACCCTGGTGCAGCCGATCCTCGCGAGCATCCGCGAGGCTCTGAAGGCCGCGCGGGGCACCGATCCGTCCTTGCGCGACCTGCCGCGCCAGGAGCGGGACATCCCGATCACCTGGGTGGCGGGGGCCGCCGCCTTCCTCACCTTGCCGCTGGCGGGTTTGTTCGGCTGGTTCTCGGCCGGAGCCGAGCTCGGCCGCCTCTATCCCGTCCTGATCCTCTGCGCGACCCTGTTCGCGGTCCTGTTCGGCTTCCTGATGGCGGCGGCCTGCGGCTACCTCGCGGGCCTCCTCGGATCGTCCTCGAGCCCGATCTCGGGGATCGGCATTCTCACCACCATGCTGGTGGCCCTGCTGCTGCCTCTGCTCGTCGGGCGCGCGGCGGGTCCCGAGGGGGATCGCTTCGTCGTCGGCCTGGCGCTCCTCATCGCCTCCGTGATCGTCACCATGGCGTCGATCGCCAACGACAATCTGCAGGACCTGAAGACCGGCCAGCTCGTCGACGCGACGCCCTGGCGCCAGGAGGCGGTGCTGGTCGCGGGCGTCGGCGTCGGGTCCCTGGTGATCGCGCCGCTTCTGACGCTGCTCCACAACGCCTACGGCTTCGTCGGGGCCCTGCCGCGGGAGGGCATGGAGGCGGGCGCGGCCCTGCCTGCCCCACAGGCCGCCCTGATGACGCAGATCGCCCAGGGCATCGTTCACGGCGCGCTGCCCTGGGGCATGGTCCTGACCGGAATGGGGCTCGGCGTCGTGCTGGTGGCCATCGAGGCCTGGCTACGCCGCCGGGATCGCGTCTTCCCGGCCCTCACGGTCGGGATCGGCATCTACCTGCCCCTGGAGGTCGTGGTCACGATCGCGATCGGGGGCATCCTCGGCTGGGCGAGCGAGCGCGCGGTCCGAGCCCGGTTCGCGGGGCGCGACCGGAGCGCGGCGGATGCGGCCCATGAGGGCGTGCGCCGCCGCGGGGTGCTGCTGTCCTCCGGCTTCCTCGTCGGAGAGAGCTTCGTCGGCGTGCTCCTGGCGGGCGCGGACACGCTCACCGGCCGCAGCGCGTCGCTCGCGCTCGTCGGGCCGGATTTCGCGCATCTCGCGACCGGGCTCGGCTTGGCCGTCTTCGTGGCAGCCCTCGCGGTCTTCTACCGCCTCGTCTCCCGCATCCCCGCCTGAGCCCGTCCGGCTCCCGATCGATCGCCGCACGGCCGAGACGGCGGCGCGACGGGCCTCCGGATTGACCGAGCGTCTGCCGGAATACGGCCCAAGACCGAGGCGAATGACGGAAATACCCCGAGATTTCATTGCTCAATAGTCAACGCCCGGTTGCAATAGTAGTCTTGCGCAGTCTTGATCGGCCGTGGCCTGCCGCTTAAGCGAGAGGGTGATCCCGCAAGGCTCAGCCAAGGCGTCGTTCCCGTGCGCTCGCAACAGACCACCGATCCGCGCGCTTCCTCCGGCCCGCGACGATCCTGGCTCGCGCCGATCTGGCGGATCTACGTGCGCACCTTGCGCGTCACCTCGGCAACGATGGTCGGCGCCGCCCTCCTGATCCTCGGCGTCCTGTTCGTGAATTACGGGGTCCTGTCGACGCCGCAGGCGCGGGCTTACCGCAATCTCGACCCCTCGATCCCCGAATGCCAGGACGGGCTCGCCCAGGGCTGGACCATCCTGGCCGAGACCGGACGCCGGCGGCTTGCCGGGGCCAGCACGGTCGATGACGGCGGCTGGATCGATGCGAGCAACGACGAGAGCGCGGCCATCGCGAGCGACCCGCGCTGGCGCACCCGCTTCCGCTGCGCCCTGCAGCGCCACATCGTGCCCTCCGAGCATCCGGACGGGAAGCCGCTCGATTACACGCTCGGCTTCCTGGAATTCCAGGAGGACGGCGAACCTTACGCCCTGGTGTCACGCAGCAGCGGCAGCGACGTCGCCAACACGAGCGCCATGCTCCGCCACGCCATGGAGAGCCAGATGCGCGCGAGCGGCGCGGTGGCGGCCGGGGTCAGGCCGGTGATCACCCAGCTCGACGCGCTCAGGCAGCACCTCGCGACCGGGACGAACTACGTGCTGGTCTTCGTGCATGGCTGGCGCCACGATGCCCGCGTCGGCGACGGCAACGTCGCCGATCTGCGCCTCTACGCCGCCCATGTCGCCCGCTTCCTGCAGCAGCGCTGCCCCACCAGCCCGAAGGCCTGCGAGACCAAGGTCACGGCGATCTATGTCGGCTGGCGCGGCGCGCGGGTCGACGAGCGCGGCCTGCGCAACCTGTTCGGCGACGCGGTCGGGGGCTTCTTCGGCGACGTCTCGGCGGCGGCCACCCTATTCGACCGGAAGCCCGTGAGCGAGGCCATCGCGCCCGCGGCGATCTCGGCCCTGCGCTCCATCGAATCCGTTCTGGCCGCGCCGCGCCCGGATGGCAGCGAGCGGGACAATCGCCTGATTGTGGCCGGGCACAGCCTCGGCGGCAACATGCTGGCCACCGGCCTCAAGGACGATGTGCTCAAGGCCGTGCGCCGTCACCGTTTCGGCGAGAGCCTGCCGCCGGTCCTCGGCAATCTCGTGGTCCTGATCAACCCGGCCTCCGAGGCGAGCAAGTGGACGGCGATCCAGCGCGCGGTCTGGGAGCGCATCGCGCTCCACCCCGACGAGCACATCTCGGCCGCCGAGGTGGCCCACGATGCCGGCACCTTCCCGCCCGATCAGCGGCCGGTGCTGGTGTCGGTCACGGCGGCGCTCGCCTTCCCGGCGGGCGGGCTGCGGCCAGGCGACTGCGCCTGGATCGGCCTCGAGATCGACGACGGCTTCCAGGCCGCGCGGCAGCGGATCCGGCAGCGCCTCGCGAGCACCGACACGATGTTCGATTCCGGCGTCGATTACGATTGGGCGACGCACGACCTGTTTCCGACCTTCAAGCTCGATTTCCGCCCCGCCTCCGGCTACCTCGACCGGGTCGCCGCCCGCTTCGAGGGCCGCCAGCCCCGCGGGATGAGCTGCGCGCCGCCCAAGCCCGCCGGCAGCCTCGACGCGCTCCTGACCTTGCCGCTGCGCGCCCTCTCGGTGGTCGCCGGGACCTTCCCGTTCCAGGTCAGCCTGCGGGAGGAATCGCACACGATCGGCAACCTCGATCCGCCCCGCCCGGCGGCCGGCGTCCTGGCGGACGCGCAGCCCTCGGCGGCGCCCTTCGGCACCACCCACGAATTGCTCGGCCTGCGCGATGCCCGCGCGGAGGGCCACCATCCCTACGCGACCCTCGCGGACGCGGCGATCGACTGCCCGCGAACGGATCGCTGGCTGAGCAGGGCCCGCGCGCGCAAGGCGGAGCAGTCCGGATTGTTCTGGGACAGCGAGGACCTCGCCCCGGCCGAATCCGCCGATCCGAGCCTCGGCAGGCCGGCGGCGCGCTTCCTGCACGGGCTCACCCTGACCGGCATCGCGCCGATCACGCTCGCCAACGATCCCTTCTGGAACATGCGCGCCTTCGACAACGCGCTCTCGCGCCACGACGGCTATCGCCTGTCGTCCTTCATCTGCGCCATGAACCAGCTCGTGATGGACAACATCACCGGGTTCGCGCCGCGCATGATCAACCGGATGGGTGCCCCCGATCACCCGCCGGCCGATCCAGGAGGGAATCGGAAGTCCCCGTGAAAAGCCCGGAGGCGTCCGGCCGTATCAGCCGTGCTTGGGCCGGAACGGCAGAACCTGGGCCTCGGGACGCAGGCTGATCACGAGCGCCCGGGCGAGCTCGCTCTGCTCGAAGGGTTTGTTCAGGCGCAGGTGACCCGTCGGGCCGTCCTCGGGTAGCTCGGAATACCCGCTCGCCAGGATCACCGGGAGCGCGGCGTGCTCGGCCTGTAGGGCCTCGATCAGCTGCAAACCGGTCATGCCGGGCATCATCTGATCGGTGATGACGAGATCGATGCTCTCCGAACGCCGCAGCACCCGCAGGGCCTGCTCGCCCGAGGAAGCCTCCAGCACCGCGTGGCCGAGGTCTTCCAGCATGGCGGCGGTGTTCATCAGCACCAGCGGATCGTCGTCGACGACCAGGACCCTCAGCGGCGGCAGCGGGGGGACCGACAGGTCCGTCTCGGGTGCCGCGTTCCGCAGGGCGCCGGCCTCGGCCTCCGGCAGCCACAGCTCGGCGATCGTGCCCTGGCCCTTGGTGCTCTTGAGGATCAGCCGGCCGCCCGACTGCTCGACAAAGCCGTGCACCATCGAGAGGCCGAGGCCCGTGCCTTTCCCCACGCCCTTGGTGGTGAAGAACGGCTCCGCCGCCCGGGCGAGGGTCTGTTCGTCCATGCCCTCGCCGGTATCGGTGACCGACAGGCAGATGTAGCTGCCGGGGGCGAGCCCGGGGACCGCCTCCGTGCCGAGCCGTGCTTCCCGGGCCGCGATCGTGATCGTGCCGCCCTCCGGCATGGCATCCCGGGCGTTGACGGTCAGGTTGAGGAGCGCCAGCTCCAGCTGATTCGCGTCGGTAAAGGCCAGGGGCAACTGCAACGGAAACTGCGTGCTGACCGGAATAGTCGAGCCGATCGAGCGCTGCAGCAGCTCGGCCATGCCGCGCACCAGTTCCGGCACGTCCACGGGACCGGTGGTCAGCTCCTGCCGGCGCGCGAAGGCGAGCATGCGCTTGGTCAGCGTCGCGCCGCGCTCGGCCGCATGGATGGAGTTCTCGATCAGCTGCAGCAGCTTGCGATCCTGAGGCAGTCGCTTGCGGGCAAGGTGCAGGTTGCCGAGCACCACGGCCAGCAGGTTGTTGAAATCATGCGCGACGCCCCCGGTGAGCTGCCCGATCGCTTCCAGCTTCTGAGACTGGATGAAGCGGGCACGGGTGTCCTCGATGACCTTCTGGGCCTCCCGCCGCTCCGTGATGTCGCGCGTGATCTTGGCGAAACCGACCAGCTCGTCGTGCTCGCCGCGGATCGGATCGATGATGACATGCGCCCAGAACTGCGTGCCGTCCTTGCGCACGCGCCAGCCCTCGGCCTCGAAGCGGCCTTCCTTGGCCGCCGTTCTGAGAGCCCGCGCGGGCAGGCCTGTCGCCTGGTCCTCCGGCGTGTAGAACCGGGAGAAATGCTCACCGACGATCTCCGCGTCGGTGTAGCCCTTGAAGCGTTGCGCCCCCCGATTCCAGCTCGCGATCCGGCCCAGCGGGTCGAGCATGTAGATCGCGTAATCCTGCACACCCTGAACGAGCAGGCGGAAGCGCTGCTCGCTCTCATGGAGCGCCTCCTGCGTGGCCTTGCGCTCGCTCAGGTCGCGAGTGACCTTGGCGTAGCCGATGAGGCTGCCGTCCTCGCCGCGGATCGGATCGATCAGCACGTGGGCCCACATCAGCGAACCGTCCTTGCGGACGCGCCAGCCTTCCTGCTCGAAGCGGCCCTCGGTGGCGGCGATCTGGAGCGCGCGCCCGGGCAGATCCGTGGCGCGATCCTCCTCCGTGTAGAAGCGCGAGAAGTGCTGGCCGATGATCTCGTTGTCCTTATACCCCTTGAAGCGCTCGGCTCCGCGGTTCCAGCTCGCAACATTCCCCTGCGGATCGAGCATGAAAATTGCGTAATCGATGATCGAGTCAACCAACAGCCGGTAGCGATTGTCGTGCTGTGCCGCCATTTCAATGGTCTTGGTTGTCGTCATCACTCGATCTTGTTGGGTGCGAAGGTGCGATCGTTCGGCAGCCATGGGCGCCATTCTTTACCACGCCGACGCAGTGCTGTCGTCTTCTAGAGCCGCGCCCGATCGCGTTGCAACGGGCTGGAAAATCGGCAGCTCCGGTCCGGCTCGGCGCGACGGACCCCCTCTCCCGTGCGGGAGAGGGTTGGGGTGAGGGATGAGCGCCTTCAGGATGGAGCATGCGGTCGTATCGCCGATCATCGGCGCCGATCGGGCGCACCTCGTTCTGAAAGGTCTCGACCCTCACCCTGTCCCTCTCCCGCACGGGAGAGGGGATCCGCGTCCGCGTCAGCACGGGCGCGGCCGACGGTCCCGGCGCAACGCGATCGGGAACAGCTCTAAGAAATGCTGGGCCGGTTTGCGCAGCGCCTGAACCGGGAGCGCGAAGAATGCGCGCCCGCCCGGCCGCACGGCATTTTGGCGCCCTCTGACGCACGCGCAGGCGCGTCGGGGGCCGCTGCCTCGATCCGCCAGAAGGGCCGACCCGGGCGGACTTCGTCAGGACGCCGAGGCTGCCTTGAAAACCGCCGATTGCGCCGCGAAGGCCTGCCGGAAAGCGGGCCGCGCCTCGCCACGGGCGACATAGGCGAGAAGGTTCGGATTCTCCTCCAGGAGGCCCGATCCGTTCAACCTCCGCAGGACCGTCACCAGCAGGAGGTCGCCGGCGCTGAAGCCGCGCTCGAGCCAGTCGCGTTCGGCGAGGTGGCGGGAGAGCTCGCCCAGCCGGGCCCGGACACGATCTTCCAGAAGGGGCAGGCGCTCTGCGTGCCAGGGCTTGTCGCCCTCCACCAGGATCGCCATGCCGCGCTCGACGATCGGCGGCTCCATCGTGCTCTGCGCCGAGAACATCCAGGCGATCGCGCGGGCCCGGGCGTTGAAATCGTCCGGCAAGAGGCCCGGATGGCGCTCGGCGAGATGCAGCACGATGGCGCCCGACTCGAACAGGGCGAGGTCGCCCTCCTCATAGGTCGGGATCTGCCCGAAGGGATGAAGGGCCCGGTGCGCGGGCTCCTTCATCGCCGCGAAGGCGAGCAGACGAACGCGGTAGGGCTGGCCCACTTCCGCGAGCGCCCATCGGACGGGCATGTCCCGCGCCAAGCCTCTGCCGCGATCCGGCGGCTGCGCGAAGGCGGTCAGGGTCGGAATCATGCCGCGGCTCCGGTTCAAGGGGTGCGCGATGCCTGCAAAGCCCTCGTTCTCCCCTAGGCGAGTTGGGCGAACAGCTCCGTCTCGACCGTATCCGCATCCGCCGCCCTGTAGACTTCCCACTGCAGCCCCGTGCGTGCGCGGCCCTCGCATCCGGCAAAGAGGCGCTCCCAGGCGGCCGCCAGGCCCGCATAGGAGCCTGTCAGCGTCAGGTGGGCCGCCTGACCGGCCGGCAGCGAGAGCAAGCTGACCTCCCCCGCCACCGCGATCGCCCGGGGGACGAACACGCCGGGGGCGTAGTCGACGCGCCCGTCATCGAGCCGACGCCAGACCGTCAGCGGCGGGCCGTCGGGCACGATGTCGGCGGCACGCAGCGCGTCGGCCAGCAGCGGCCGCGCCCGGCGTTGCGCGTCTCCCATCTCGGCGTAGCTGACGGACCGACGCACGACCGCCACGAGGCGCGCCGGCACCGGGATGATCCCGACCGGGCTCAGGACATCGCTCGTCGCGGTCATGCGCCGGCTCCGGCGGCTTCTTGGCTCGACCCGCCATCGATCATCCAGGGCACGCCGAAGCGGTCGACCAGCATGCCGAAACGCGCGCTCCAGAAGGTCTGCTGCAGCGCCATCGTGACCTCGCCGCCCTCCGCGAGGGCCGCGAACACGCGCTCGGCCTCCGCCGCGGAGCCGGCGGCGACCTGGACACAGAAGCCGCCCATGGGCTTGCTCCGGCCAGGCGGAGCGTCGGAGCCCATCAGCTTGCGGTCACCGAGTTCGAGGCAGGCATGCATGATCTTGTCGTGCCACTCGGGCGGCACGTGGCTCGCGGCGGGTGTGCCGGCATGCGGGAGCATGAGGGTGATCTCGCCCCCCAGGATGCGCTGGTAGGCGCGGAACGCCTCCTCGCACTGGCCGGACAGGAACAGGTACTGGTTCAATTGCATGGGCGCTCTCCCCCTTCGGTCTGCAAGGCTTGCGCGAGCCGGTCGAACGTGCTGCCCCAGCCATGGGCGTGGCCGCGCGAACTGGCCTCGCTGGCGAGGCCCTCCTGAATCAGGGTCAGGCGGGTGCGCCCGCCGGCCAGGCGCTCGAACCGCACGGTCACGATCGTCTCGACGCCCGGTCCGTCCTCGTGGTTCGTCCCCTCCCACCGGAAGGTGAAGCGCAGCAGGTGCGGCGGATCGACGGCGAGGTAGCGCCCGGATTGCCAGAGCACGTCGCTGCCATCGCGCGCCGTCAGGCAGGCGCGCCAGGCGCCGCCGACCTGCAGGACGGCCTCGACCCGCGTGGCCGGCCATTCGACCGGGCCGAGCCAGCGCACCATCTCCTGCGGGTTGGCCCAGGCCTGCCAGACGCGTTCCGGCGCCGCCGCGAAGTCGCGCGCGATCACGAGCCTTGGGCGGTCTGACGCCACGGGCGCGCTCACGTCGGGCGGCGCCGTCATGGCGCGTCCGACCGGTCGGCGGTCTCGGCAAGATGCGTGGCGAGCCGGTCGAAGCTGCCCTCCCAATGCCGGCGGCAGGCATCGATCCAGGCCTGCAGGTCCGCGAACGCCTCGGGCTGGAGGCGCACGGGCCGGATTGCGGAGCGCTGCCCCCGCGCGATCAGCCCGGCCTGCTCCAGCACCTTGAGGTGCTTGGCGACCCCGGGGGTCGTCATCGCGAGGGGCTGGGCCAATGCGCTGAGCGTCGTCTCGCCGAGCGCGAGCCGCGCCAGGATGGCCCTTCGGGTCGGGTCGGCGAGGGCGGCGAACCGGGCGCTGAGGAGATCCTGCATCAACTAAACCAAACGTTGAATTTACCAATTAGTTTAGTTCTGCGCGTCAGTCCCGTCAAGCGCCCGACGAGCCTGTCTGGAACGCGACCGCTGTTCGGATATTCGAGGCGCCGCCCAGGCCGCGGGTCGTCGCCGCGACCCGGACCGGATTGGCCGAAGCGGCGGCGCCTGCCGGATCCGGGCGATGGCTCACGCTGCAAAGCCGCGGCGGACGCCACCAAGGTGGCATTGACGTCCCTGTCGGAAGCCCGTTCCTGGGCGGACCAAGGTTGCGCGGACGCGCGAGAGGGGAGAACGACCACCATGTCGGATCCGAAGAGCACGAACCTGAAGACCCTGCGCGAGATCTCGGGGCTCAGCCCGCAGCCCGCGGCGCTGGCCGGGTCGGCGCTCCTGCTGATCGACCTGCAGAACACCTACCGAGAGGGCATCATGCGCCTGGAAGGGGTCGAGCCGGCCCTCGCGGAGGCGGCGGCTTTGCTGGCGCGGGCGCGCGAGGCCGGCATCCCGGTGATCCATGTGCGCCACGATGCGGGGCCGGGCTCGCCCTACGACCTGACGGCGCCGATCGGCCAGATCAGCGACCCGGTGGCGCCGCGGGACGGCGAGGCGGTGATCACGAAAAGCTATCCCAGCGCCTTCGTGGGGACGGACCTGCAGGCCCGCCTGGAGACCGCCGGGATCGAGTCGCTGATCGTGGCCGGCTTCATGACGCATATGTGCGTGAACTCGACCGCGCGCAGCGCCTTCAGCCTCGGCTTCCGCCCGACCGTGGTGGCCTCCGCCACCGCGACGCGGGCCCTGCCGGCGCCGGACGGCTCCGTGGTCCCGGCCCAGGCGGTGCAGGCGGCGAGCCTCGCGGCGCTGGGCGATCTCTTCGCGGCGATCGCGCGCGACCAGGGCGAGATCCGCGCCTGAGGGTGCATGACCGCACCCATACCGGCGCCGCGGCGGAACGCGGCGGAGGTTGATGCGGTTCGGCTTCAGTCAAGGAGCCGAACCATGCGCATCACCAACGTCGCGGACCTTGTCGTCGAGACCCTGCAGCAGGTCGGCGTCGAGCGGATCTTCGGGGTTGTTGGCGACAGCCTCAACGCCATCACGGAGGCGATCCGGGCTCGCGGCAAGATCGAGTGGGTGCATGTGCGCCACGAGGAGGCCGGCGCCTTCGCGGCGGGCGCCGAGAGCCAGATCACCGGCAAGCTCGCGGTCTGCGCGGGCTCCTGCGGCCCGGGCCATGTCCACCTGATCAACGGTCTCTACGATTGCCACCGGACCCGCACGCCGGTCCTGGCGATCGCGGCCCACATCCCCTCGCCGGAGATCGGCTCGGGCTATTTCCAGGAGACCGACCCGAAGCACCTGTTCCGCGAGTGCAGCCATTATTGCGAGCTCGTCTCGGACCCCGCCCAGCTCCCCTACGTGCTGGAGAACGCGGTGCGGGCGGCCGTCGGCCAGCAGGGGGTCGCGGTGGTGATCATCCCGGGCGACGTCGCCGTGAAGGACGCGCCGGCCCGCGCCATCGCGCCCAATCCCGGGCTGCTGCCCCGCAAGCCCGTGATCCGTCCCTCCGAATCCGACCTTGACGCGCTCGCCGAACTCCTCAACGGCTCGAAGCGGATCACGCTGCTCTGCGGGCGTGGCTGCGCCGGGGCGCACGGGCCGCTGCTGCGCCTGGCCGAGACCCTGAAGAGCCCGATCGTGCACGCGCTCGGCGGCAAGGAATTCGTCGAGTACGACAATCCCTACGATGTCGGGATGACCGGGCTCATCGGCTTCTCCTCGGGCTACGCGGCGATGCATGGCTGCGAGACCCTGCTGATGCTCGGCACCGACTTTCCCTACAAGCAGTTCTATCCCGCCGACGCGAAGGTCGCGCAGGTCGATCTGCGCCCGGGCCAGCTCGGGCGGCGCTGCAAGCTCGATCTCGGCCTCGTCGGCGACGTGGCGGAGACGATCGAGGCCCTTCTGCCGAAGCTGCGCGCCAAGGACGATCGCAGCTACCTCGATGCGAGCCTCAAGCACTACACGAAGGCGCGCGAGGGCCTCGACGATCTGGCGACCGGCAAGCCCGGACGCAAGCCGATCCATCCCCAGTACCTCGCCAAGGTGGTGAGCGAGGCGGCCGCCGAGGACGCGATCCTGACGGCCGATGTCGGGACCCCGACGATCTGGGCGGCGCGCTACCTGCGAATGAACGGAAAGCGGCGCCTCCTCGGCTCCTGGGTCCACGGCTCGATGGCCAACGCCATGGCGCAGGGGCTCGGCGCTCAGGCCGCCGACCGGACCCGGCAGGTGATCGCGCTCTCGGGCGACGGGGGCTTCGCCATGCTGATGGGCGACCTCCTGACCCTGCGTCAGGAGCGGCTGCCCCTGAAGATCGTGGTCTTCAACAACGGCACCCTCGGCTTCGTCGAGATGGAGATGAAGGCCGCGGGCTATCTCGAGACCGGCGTCAGCCTCGAGAACCCGGATTTCGCCGCGCTCGCCCGCGCGGCCGGGATCCACGGCATCCGGGTCGAGGATCCGGGCGAGCTCGAGGGCGCCGCCCGGGAGGTCTTCGCCCATGACGGGCCGGCCCTCCTCGACGTCGTGGTCAACCGCCAGGAACTCTCGATCCCGCCCAAGATCGACGGCCAGCAGGTGAAGGGCTTCAGCCTCTACGTCCTGCGCGCCGTCATGAGCGGACGCGGTGACGCGGTCCTCGACCTCGCCAAGTCGAACCTCATCCGCTAGACCGGATGACGGATTTCGAAACGTTCCAGCCTGCCGGCGAGGTTCGCGCCGGCGGGCGAGCCCGGTTTCGCTCCGCGATCCCGCTCCGCCTCGCGGATGCGCCGGTCTTGGGGCAGCGAGAAGAAGAACACCCGTGATGCGCGTCGGTCTGTTCGTGCCGTGCTACGTCGATGCCTTCGAGCCGGAGGTGGGAATCGCCACGCTCGAACTGCTCGAGCGCTTCGGCCTCGACGTGACCTACCCGTTCGACCAGACCTGCTGCGGCCAGCCGATGACCAATACCGGCTGCCACGCGGAGGCTGCCGCGACGGAGGCGCTCTTCGTCAAGAACTTCACCGGCTTCGACTACGTCGTGGCCCCCTCGGGCAGCTGCGTGCATCAGGTGCGGGCGCATCTCACGGCGATCCCGCAGACGCCCGAGGTGATCGCCGTGCGCGAGCGGACCTTCGAGCTCGTGGAATTCCTGCACGACATCCTCAAGGTCGAGGAACTGCCCTGGGCGGCGTTCCCGCACAAGATCAGCTATCACTCGAATTGCAACGCGCTGCGGGGCATCGGCCACGCGAGGGCGAGCGAGATCAACGCGCCGTTCTACTCCAAGCCCCTCGATCTGCTCGCCAAGGTGAAGGGCATCGAGGTCGTGGAGATCGCGCGGCCCGACGAGTGCTGCGGCTTCGGCGGCACCTTCTCGGTGTTCGAGCCCGCAGTGTCGGCCAAGATGGGCTACGACAAGGTCAGCGACCATGCCCGGGCCGGGGCCGCCTACGTCGTCTCGGCCGATTCCTCCTGCATGATGCACCAGAAGGGCTGCGCCGAGCGCCTCGGAGTGCCGCTGAAATTCATCCACATCGCCCAGGTCCTCAACGGAGCCGCCGCATGAGCGCGCCAGACGATCTCCGCATCCGCGACGGTGCCGCCGATCGCGGCGGTCTGATCCATCCGGAGATCCGCCAGCCGGACGACGAGAGCGAGCGGGGCCCGGACGGGGGCCGCCTTCAGCACGCGGAAGCGACGAGCCAGCCCCTCAGCGCCGCCCCGAAGGCCGCCCAGGCCCGCGAGCCGCAGCCCCGCGGCGCCAAGGTGCGCGGCAACCGGCCGATCGACCAGGCGGAGGCGGCCGAGCGCTTCATCGCGGCGCCCCTCCACCTGAAGGCGCATGACGAGCGCCTGTGGGACCTCCGCAAGAAGCGGGACGCGGTGGCGCACACCATCCCCGAATGGGAGGCGCTGCGCGAGCTCGCCTCCCAGATCAAGGCGCACACGCTCACCAATCTCGACGTCTATCTCGAGCAGTTCGAGGCGCAGGCCAAGGCCAACGGCGTCCACGTGCACTGGGCCGCCGACGGCGCCGAGCACAACCGCATCGTGCACGCCATCCTCAAGGATCACGGCGCCAAGACCCTGATCAAGTCGAAGTCGATGCTCACCGAGGAATGCGGCTTCCGGCACTACATGGATGCGCACGGCATTGAGATCATCGAGACCGATCTCGGCGAGCGCATCCAGCAGCTGGACAAGGAGGAGCCGAGCCACGTCGTCTGTCCGGCGGTGCACAAGACCCGCCTCGACGTGGCCGAGGTCTTCGCCCGGACCCTCGGGACGGACCCGGAGAACGACGACATCCACTACCTCGCCGAGAGCCAGCGCGAGACGACGCGGCCCTATATCCTCACCGCGGATGCCGGCATGACGGGCTGCAACTTCGCCATCGCGGAGACCGGCACCGTCGTCACCTGCACCAACGAGGGCAATGCCGACCTCTCGGGCAACGTGCCCAAGCTGCAGATCCACTCCATCGGCATCGAGAAGCTGATCCCCCGGATCGAGCATCTCGGCGTGTTCATCCGCCTCCTGTCGCGCTCGGCGCTCGGCTCGCCGATCACCCAGTACACCTCGCATTTCCGCGCCCCCCGGGCGGGCACGGAGATGCACATGGTGCTGGTCGATAACGGGCGCTCCGCCCGGCTCGGCATGGAGGAGTTCTGGACCTCGCTGAAATGCATCCGCTGCGGTGCCTGCATGAACACCTGCCCGGTCTACCGGCGCTCGGGCGGCCTGTCCTACGGCGCCACCTATTCGGGGCCGATCGGGCTCATCATCGACCCGACCTTCAACAAGCGGAAATACTCGACGCTGCCGTTCTCCTCGACCATGAACGGCTCCTGCACCAATGTCTGCCCGGTCAAGATCAACATTCACGAGCAGATCTTCGCCTGGCGCAAGGTCCTGGCCGAGGAACACGAGATCCCGCTCGTCAAGAAGGGCATGATGAAGGCCGCCGGCCAGGTGCTGAGCCGCCCGGCCGCCTACCGGGCCGCGATCGGCGCCACCGACTCGGCCCTCAAGGTGCTGCCGCGCTTCGCCGTCTACAACCCGCTCAACACCTGGGGCCGGGGCCGCGAGATGCCCGAGACCCCGCGCCAGAGCTTCCACGCCTGGTACAAGCAGAACCGCATGCGCACGCGGGACGACAAGACAGGCGACAAGACGGGCGCCGACAAGTCGGACGCCGAGGCATGAGCGCCCGGGACGCGATCCTCGGGGCGATCCGGGAGAACCGCCCGGCCGGCACCTACGCGCTGCCGCCGCTCCCGGACTTCGCGCCGCTCGTCGGCGAAGACCTGATCGCCGCCTTCGGGGAGCGCCTGGAGCGCATGGGCGGGCGCCTCGCCGAGACCTCTGCGGGCGGGAACCCGCTCGGCGCGGTGCGCGAGCGCCTCGCGGGGGCGCGGGTGGTCGCCTCGGCGGTCCCGGAGATCCAGGGCAACCGCGACCTCGCGCGGGTGGCGGATCCGGCCGACCTCGCGGATGTCGACGTGGCGGTGGTCCGCGCCGTCTTCGGCGTCGCCGAGACCGGCTCGGTGCTGTTCACGCAGGACGAGTTGCGGGTGAACGCGGTGGCGTATTTGGCGCAGCACCTGATCGTCCTCCTCGATCCGGCCGACCTCGTGGTCAACATCCAGGCGGCCTATCGTCGGCCCGAATTCGGCCGCGCGGCCTACGCGGTGCTCCACACCGGCCCCTCCGCCACCGCCGACATCGAGGGCGTGCTGATTCACGGCGCCCAGGGCGTCCGCTCCCTGACCGTGGTGCTGCTGCCGCGGGCCTGACCCGGCGCCGGACACCGCTCCGGCGCGGGGGAGGGGACCCGGGTTCTTGAGCCCGCTCGCGTTTCCGGGCACCGTCCGCTCGGGAAACGACCCGCCTCGCAGGCGCAAACCTTGCTTGGATCGGTTCTTCGGCTCGGGCCGGTTCTCGCCCACCGCGATGGAGCAGATGGTGCGCTATACTCTGGGTTGCAGTCTTTCCTACAACATCCTGGCGGAGACGCTGTTCATCTTCAATCTCGAGGTGGCGCATCTGAAGAGCCTCGCGATCCTCAACGAATCCCTGACCCTCTCCCCAGATCTGCGGCGGCGCACCTACGTCACGCCGGATTTCCAGAACCGCTATCTCGGCGTCAACGTGCCGGTCGGTCCCTTCTCCCTCGAATACAACGCCGAGGTCGAGTTGACCGTGCTGCGGGCCGACCCCGCCAGCATCCACGAGACGCCAGTGGCGGAACTGCCCCTCGACATCCTGCCGTTCCTGCTGCCGAGCCGCTTCGTCTCCTCGGACCGGCTGACGCCCTTCGCCCAGGCCGAGTTCGGCCACCTGCCCAAGGGGCACCAGCGGGTGAACGCGATCTGCAACTGGATCCACGACCGCCTGACCTACCAGCCGGGCAGCAGCGACGAGCAGACCACCGCCGACGAATCGCTCCTGCGCCGGGCCGGCGTCTGCCGCGACTTCGCCCATCTCGGCACCGCCTTCTGCCGGGCGCTGGGCATCCCGGCCCGCTTCGTCTCCTGCTACGCCCACGGCCTCGTGCCGAGCGACTTCCACGCCGTGTTCGAGGCCTATCTCGACGGCCGCTGGTGGCTGTTCGACGCGACCCGCCAGGCCAATCTCGACGGGCTCGTGCGCATCGGGGTGGGCCGGGACGCGGCCGAGATCGCGTTCTCGACGCCCTACGGCAACATGCAGCCGACAGGCATGCAGATCCGGATCAACCGCGCCGACGGCCAGGACGGCCCCGCGACCCGCACCGTCGACGCGATCTCGACCGAGGAGCCCGCCCCGCACGCCGGCGCGGCCTGACGGGATCCTGTCGTCACAGGATCGCGGGATCCGGCGCGCCGCAGGAGGCTTTGACAGGCGGCCGGGCGGCGTCATCATCGGCGCCGCGGGCGCGATCGGGAGGTTGTCCGGAAATGGCCTATCGCCACGTCGTCGGCCCGCGCTCCTGGGTCTTCGCCGACCTGCCGGTCCTGATGGCCAAGGCGACGCCGATCCGCTCGGGCGACCGGCTCGCCGGGATCGCGGCGGAATCGGCCGAGGAATCCATGGCGGCGCGCTGGTGCCTCGCCGAGGTGCCCCTCGCGGAGATCCTGGCCCGGCCGCTGATCCCCTACGAGGCGGACGACGTCACCCGCCTGATCCTCGATACGCACGACGCCCGGGCCTTCGCGGAGATCGCGCATCTGACGGTCGGGGATTTCCGCGAGTTCCTGCTCACCGCCGCCCCCGAGACGCTGGCCCGGATCGCGCCAGGCGTGACGCCGGAGATGGCCGCGGCCGTCTCGAAGATCATGCGCAACCAGGACCTGATCCTCGTGGCCCGCAAGGCCCGGGTGGTGACGCGCTTCCGCAACACGATCGGCCTGCCCGGGACCCTCGCGGTCCGGCTGCAGCCGAACCACCCGACGGATGATCCGGCCGGGATCACGGCGGCGATCCTCGACGGGCTCTCCTACGGCTGCGGCGACGCCGTGATCGGCATCAACCCGGCCTCGGATTCGCTGCACGCCCTCGGCACGCTCCTGCACCTCCTCGACGACGTGATCCGGCGCCTCGAGATCCCGACGCAGGGCTGCGTCCTGACCCATATCACCACCACGATCGAGGCGATGAACCGGGGCTGGCCGGTCGACCTGCCGTTCCAGTCGATCGCCGGGACGCAGGCCGCCAATGCGAGCTTCGGCGTCACCCTGCCGATCCTCCGGGAAGCTCACGAGGCCGCGCGCGCCCTGAAGCGCGGCAGCGTCGGCGACAACGTCCTGTATTTCGAGACCGGCCAGGGCTCGGCCCTGTCGGCCGACGCGCATCACGGCATCGACCAGCAGACGCTGGAGGCGCGCGCCTACGCGGTCGCCCGGGCCTACAAGCCGTTCCTGGTCAACACCGTGGTGGGCTTCATCGGGCCCGAATATCTCTATGACGGCAAGGAGATCATCCGGGCCGGGCTGGAGGACCATTTCTGCGGCAAGCTCATGGGCGTGCCGCTCGGCGTCGACGTCTGCTACACCAACCACGCCGAGGCGGACCAGGACGACATGGACACGCTCCTGACGCTGCTCGGCGCGGCCGGCTGCACCTACATCATTGGCGTGCCGGGGGCCGACGATGTGATGCTGAACTACCAATCCACCTCGTTCCACGATGCCCTCTACATCCGCGAGGTGCTGGGCCTGCGGCGCGCCCCCGAATTCGAGGCCTGGCTCGCTCGGATCGGCCTAACCGACGGGAACGGCGCCCTGCTGCCGGGCGACGGGGGCCGGCGCCTCCTCAAGGCCGCGCCGGAGCTTGCCGCGTGAGCGCGCCGGACGATCTCTGGGCCCGCCTCGCGCGCCTGACACCGGCCCGGATCGGTCTCGGCCGGGCGGGGAGCGGCCTCCCGACCCGCGAGGTCCTGCGCTTCGGCCTCGCCCACGCGCAGGCGCGCGACGCCGTCCACACGCCGATGGAGGCGGAAGCGATCGCCCGGTCGGTCGAGGCCCTCGGTCTGGCGACCCGCGTGGTGGCCTCGCAGGCCCCGGACCGGGCCACCTACCTGCGGCGGCCCGATTACGGGCGCCGCCTCGCGCCGGAGAGCGCCGACGCGCTGGCGCGGGCGGCGGGCGCGCCCGTCGACCTCGCGATCCTGATCGCCGACGGCCTCTCCGCCCGCGCGGTCCACGAGGGGGCGGCGCCACTGATCGCGGCCTTCCAGCCCCACATCGCCGCGGCGGGCTGGAACCTCGCGCCGGTCGTCATCGCGGCGCAGGCCCGGGTGGCGCTCGGAGACGCGGTCGGGTCGATCCTGCGGGCGCGGGCGGTGGCGGTGCTGATCGGCGAGCGGCCCGGCCTGTCCTCGCCCGACAGCCTCGGCATCTACCTGACCTTCGGTCCGCGCCCCGGCCGCTCGGATGCCGAGCGCAACTGCATCTCGAATGTGCGGCCCGCCGGCCTGTCCCCGGCGGAGGCCGCGTTCAAGCTGAACTGGCTCCTGCGGGAGGCCCTGTCCCGGGGTCTCACCGGGGTGAACCTCAAGGACGAGAGCGAGCGGTTCCTCGCCGCGCCCGGCGCGGCCCGGGCGCTGCCCGGCGCCGAATCCTGAGAGGAGCCCGGCGCATCATCGGCGGCCTGGATTGCTGCTGTGCAGCAATCGTGCGTCGATCCGATCGAATTGTCCCGAACCCATTGACCGGCGATTGACTGAACCGCCGATTGACCGGGACGCCCCAAGCAGATCGGAAATTGCGCCGGCCCTAAGCGTGGCTGTGGCGACGTCGCAACACCGCGAAAGCATCCCAGGTTTGCCCTGAGACCTGCCTTCATCCGCCGCGATCCCGCCATAAACCGGGACCACCTCAGCATCAGCGGTAAACGGCAGCGTCGCCAACGATTTACCGTTTCGTTCCGAGTCCATTCCGTGAGCGCGGCCGGCTCCCGCCGAACATCGCCCGTGGGCGGTGCGCGGAGCGGCGTCGGGCGTTGATGAGATGAACCGCTACGTCGGGAACCAGGGTCGCGAGATTTCAGTATGGACGCGCGTTTGAACGACAAGTCGAAGCTGCCGAGCCGCCACGTCACGGAAGGGCCCGAGCGCGCGCCGCATCGCTCGTACCTCTACGCGATGGGCCTGACGCGCGAGCAGATTCACCAGCCGCTCGTCGGCGTGGCCTCCTGCTGGAACGAGGCCGCGCCCTGCAACATCTCCCTGATGCGCCAGGCCCAGGCCGTGAAGAAGGGCGTCGCCGCCGCCCACGGCACGCCGCGCGAGTTCTGCACCATCACGGTCACGGACGGGATCGCCATGGGCCATGGCGGCATGCGGGCCTCGCTGCCGTCGCGCGAGGTCATCGCCGATTCGGTCGAGCTGACGATCCGCGGCCATGCCTACGACGCCCTCGTGGGGCTGGCCGGCTGCGACAAGTCGCTGCCCGGCATGATGATGGCGATGGTGCGCCTCAACGTGCCCTCGATCTTCATCTATGGCGGCTCGATCCTGCCCGGCACCTTCCGGGGCAAGCCGGTCACCGTGCAGGACCTGTTCGAGGCGGTGGGCAAGCACGCCGTCGGCGACATGAGCCTCGAGGACCTCGACGAGCTCGAGCAGGTGGCCTGTCCCTCCGCCGGCGCCTGCGGCGCCCAGTTCACCGCCAACACGATGGCGACCGTCTCCGAGGCGATCGGCCTCGCGCTGCCCTACTCGGCCGGCGCGCCGGCGCCCTACGAGATCCGGGACAAGTTCTGCGCCGCCGCCGGCGAGAAGGTGATGGAGCTGATCGCCAAGGGCATCCGCCCGCGCGACATCGTCACCCGCAAGAGCCTGGAGAACGCGGCGGCGGCGGTTGCGGCCTCCGGCGGCTCCACCAACGCGGCCCTGCACCTGCCCGCGATCGCGCATGAATGCGGCATCGAGTTCTCGCTGTTCGACGTGGCCGAGATCTTCCGGCGCACGCCCTACATCGCGGACCTGAAGCCCGGCGGGCGCTACGTCGCCAAGGACATGTTCGAGGTCGGCGGCATCCCGCTCCTGATGAAGACCCTCCTCGATCACGGCTTCATGCACGGCGACTGCATGACGGTGACCGGCCGCACCATGGCCGAGAACATGGAGCGGGTTCACTGGAACCCGGACCAGGACGTGGTGCGCCCCGCCAACGCGCCGATCACGCCCACCGGCGGCGTGGTCGGGCTCAAGGGCAACCTCGCGACCGAGGGCGCCATCGTGAAGGTCGCCGGCATGGCGGCCGACAAGCAGGTCTTCACCGGCCCGGCCCGCGTCTTCGACGGCGAGGAAGCCTGTTTCGAGGCGGTCCAGAAGCGCACCTATCAGGAGGGTGACGTCCTGGTGATCCGCTACGAGGGCCCGAAGGGTGGCCCCGGCATGCGCGAGATGCTCTCGACCACGGCCGCCCTCTACGGCCAGGGCATGGGCGACAAGGTCGCGCTGATCACGGACGGGCGCTTCTCCGGCGCCACCCGCGGCTTCTGCGTCGGCCATGTCGGGCCGGAAGCCGCGGTGGGCGGCCCGATCGGTCTCCTGCGCGACGGCGACATGATCACCCTCGACGCGATCAAGGGCACGCTCGACGTCGCGCTCTCGGACGAGGAGTTGGCCGAGCGTCGCAAGGCCTGGGCGCCGCGCACGAACACGGCGACCTCCGGCTATCTCTGGAAGTACATGCAGACCGTCGGACCCGCGGTCAACGGCGCCGTCACCCATCCGGGTGGCGCCCAGGAGACGCAGACCTATGCGGATATCTAGGACTGACCTTTGCCGGCCGCTCGCGCGGCCGGCCGGGGCCGATCCGGGTCGGCTCGTCGCCTCGCGCGCGCGCGCGCGAGGCCGATCGATGGCGCTCGCCGTCGCGGGTCTGCTGCTGCTCATTGCCCTGCCGGTGACCGCGCCGGTGGAAGCCCTCGACGCCACCGCGCGCACGCCGGTGCCGGAGAAGAGCTTCCGCTCGGCCAAGGACGCGCTGCGCACGGGCATGCGCGAGTACAATGCGGGCGACAAGGAAGGGGCGGCGCGCGCCCTCGAATACGCCGCGGGCCAGGGCCACGCCCTCGCCTTGTGGAAGCTCGGCCGCATGTACGCGGAAGGGGACGGCGTGCCCCATGACGACCTCAAGGCCTTCGAGTTCTTCTCGCGCATCGCCGACGACAGCAACGACGACGGGCCGGATGCACCCAATTCCGGCGTGGTCGCGAGCGCCTTCACGGCGCTCGGCGCCTATTTCCTCGACGGGATCAAGGGCACCTATGTGCGCCCGAATCCCGAGCGCGCCTACGACATGTTCAACTACGCGGCGTCGTATTTCGGCGACCCGAACGCGCAGTACAATCTCGCCCGGCTCTACCTCGACGGGACCGGGGTCGAGGCGGATGCGCGCCAGGCCGCCCGCTGGTTCAACCTCGCGGCGGAGAAGGGCCATCACCCGGCCCAGGCCCTGCTCGGCGATCTCCTGGCCAACGGCCTCGGCGGCCTGCCGGTGCAGCGGGCGCGCGGGCTGATGTGGCTCTCGCTCGCGCGGCAGGGGGCGGACGGGCGCAAGGACGACTGGATCGTCGCCCTCTACGAGAAGAACTGGGCGCGGGCGACCGAGGACGACCGGGCCGACGCGCAGGCCCAGGCCCAGGCGGCGACGGGGCGTCGCCGCCGCTGAGTTCCGGACCGGGCGCCGACCGCCCGGTGGAGGGGCGGGCGCGAGCACCCGCTCGCGGGGCGGTCAGCCCGTCCGGGCGCCGATCGCCTGGACGAAGGACGGGCGCGCGAGCATCGCCGCCACGTAGGCCGCGAGCTTGGGCCAGCGGCCGGAATCCACCGACGCGCCGGCGAGCGCCAGATTGTGGAAACCCGTGACCACCGAGATGTCGGCGACGCTGAAGCGCGTGCCCACCAGGTATTCGCCCGCGATCTCGCTTTCCAGATAATCGAAGAGCGGCGGCAGATCCTCCGTGAGGGCGCGCTCGACCGCGGCCTCGTCGCCGGGCTTGCCCATGATCTTCGGGCGAAAGACCCGGTGCACGAAGGGCACGATCAGCTTCCCGAACAGTTCCGTGTCGCCGAACTTGTCGAACCAGATCGCGCGGCCGAGCGCCGGAGCCTCGGCGGGCATGATCGCGGGCGTCGGGTGCTTGCGCTCGAGATACCACAGGATCGCGGAGGAATCGGCGAGGCGAAACCCGTCATCCTCGATCGCCGGGATCTTGCCGAGCGGGCTCGCGGCCTGGAAATCCGCGTCGGGATCGTGGAAGCGCAGGGGATTGTGCTCGGCGACGACGCCCTTCTCGGCGAGCGCGACCAGGATCTTGCGGACGAAGGGCGACAGGCTGGTGCCGTAGACGATCATGCGGACGGGTCTCCTGCGTCCCGGGAGGGGCGCGGACCGGCCTCCTATCACGCCGGACCGGCCCTGCCTCTTCCCAGTCCCGTGAGCGGATCCCGGCTCAGGCCGGCGCGAGCTCCACCGTGACGGGGACGTGGTCGGACGGCTTCTCCAGGCCGCGCAGGTGCTTCTGCACCGAGGCCGAGACCAGCCGGTCGGCGGCCTGGGGCGAGAGCAGCAGGTGGTCGATGCGGATGCCCTGGTTCCGGGGCCAGGAGCCCGCCTGGTAATCCCAGAAGGTGTAGAGCCCGCCCCGCGGATCGCAGGCGCGCAGGGCGTCGGTGAAGCCCTCCGCCAGGAGCCGGCGGAAGGCCGCGCGGCTCTGGGGCAGGAACAGGGCGTCGCTGCGCCACGCCTCCGGATCGGCCGCGTCCTCCGGCTCCGGGATGACGTTGTAGTCGCCCGCGAGCACGAGCGCGGTCTCCTCCGCCATCAGGGCGCGGGCATGGAGGCGCAGGCGCTCCAGGAAGGCGAGCTTGTAGGGGTATTTCGGGCTCTCGACCGGGTTGCCGTTGGGCAGGTAGATCGAGGCGACGCGCAGGGGCGCGACGGCCTTGCCGGTCGTGGCGTCCTCGCCGGTGATCACGGCCTCGATGTAGCGGGCCTGCTCGTCGGCCTCGTCCCCCGGCAGGCCCCGGCGGATCTCACTCATCTGCAGCGGCGCGCGCACCAGCAGGGCGACGCCATTATAGGCCTTCTGCCCCAGGGTCTCGACGGCGTAGCCCGCCGCCTCGATCTCGGCCCGCGGCATGCCCGCATCCTGGCATTTCAGCTCCTGCAGGCAGACCACGTCCGGCTTCGCCTCCTCGAGGAAGCCGACGAGATGCCCCACCCGCTGCTTGATCGAGTTGACGTTCCAGGTCGCGATCCGCATGGGGCTTCTCTCTCCGGGGCGCTCGCCCGAGCCCGAGCCGGCGCGCGGGATGCCAGGCGCGGTGGGGGCGTTCAGCGAGGCCAGACCGTCATCGGGCCTTCGCGCGGTGCTGACAAGCCGGTGCCCGGTGCGGGCAGGGGATGAGCATGGACGCAGCCTGGCTCGAGCCCATCCGGGCCTATTGCGAGCGGACGGGTTCGGGCTTCTGGGGCGAGCCGCTGAATGCCGTCTCGAACGGCGCCTTCCTGATCGCGGCGGCGGCCGCCGCGCTGCGGGAGCGGCGAGGGCCGATGCGCGATCCCGCCGCGCGGGCGCTCAGCGCCCTGGTCCTCATCGTGGGGATCGGCTCGTTCCTGTTCCACACCCTCGCCCTGCGCTGGGCGATGCTCGCGGACGTGATCCCGATCGCGCTGTTCATCTACGCCTACTTCCTCCTGGCGATGCGGCGCTTCCTCGGCCTCGGCCCGGCGGGCGCGCTCGGTGCGACCCTGGCCTTCGCGGCCTTCGGTGCGGGCCTGGCGCCGCTCCTCGATGCGGCGACCGGCCTGTCGAGCGCGGATCTCAGCAACGGCTCGATCGATTACCTGCCGGCCGTGCTGGCGCTCGTCGGCGTCACCGGGGCGCTCCTGATCCCGCCGCAAGGCTGCGCGCTCGGGCCGGCGCGGCGCGAGGCCGGCCGGCGCCTTCTCGCGATCGCAGGCCTGTTCCTGGCCTCGCTCGCCTGCCGCACCCTCGATCGGGCGCTCTGCGCCGGGTGGCCAACAGGCACGCACTTCCTCTGGCACGCGCTCAACGCGGGCGTCCTCTACGGGCTGATCGAGACCGCGCGCCGATTCCGGGAGCGCGCCGGCGGGCCCATTGGCTGAGCCGGGGTGGCGCCCGATTCCTTGCGCCCCTCCGGGAATCGTTGCAGAAGAGCGCGCCGTGCGTCGCGGCACGTGAAACCGCTTTCCGCCGCATCGCCGACCGCACCATCGACCGGCCCGCAGCGGTAGCGTCAGGTCATGGAACAGGCAATGACACAGAGCTTCCGCCTCGGCGTCGCCGGTCTCGGCACCGTGGGTGCCGCCGTCGTCCGGATGGTGGCCCGCCGGGCCGAAACGCTCTCGGCCGCGACGGGCCGCGCGATTCGGGTCACGGCCGTCTCCTCGCGCGACCGCGGCCGCGACCGCGGGCTCGATCTGACCGGCATCACCTGGTTCGACGACCCGGTGGCGCTCGCGCGCTCGGGCGAGGTCGATGCCGTGGTCGAGCTGATCGGCGGGTCGGAAGGGGCCGCCAAGGCGGTGGTCGAGGCCGCGCTCGCGGCCGGCAAGCACGTGATCACGGCCAACAAGGCGCTCCTCGCCCATCACGGCGCCGGGCTCGCCGAGGCCGCCGAGGCGAAGGGCGTCGCCCTCGCCTTCGAGGCTTCCGCCGCGGGCGGCATCCCGATCGTCAAGGCCCTGCGCGAGGGTCTGCCGGGCAACGCGGTGAACCGCGTCTACGGAATCCTCAACGGCACCTGCAACTACATCCTGACCCGGATGGAGCTGGAGGGCCTGACCTTCGAGGCCTGCCTCAAGGACGCGCAGGCGCTCGGCTACGCCGAGGCAGACCCGACCTTCGACGTCGAGGGCTTCGACACCGCCCACAAGCTCGCCATCCTGACGAGCCTCGCCTTCGGGACGACGCTCGATGCCGAGGGCGTCTCGGTCGAGGGCATCTCGGCGATCACCCCCCTCGACCTCACCATGGCGGAGGAACTCGGCTACCGCATCAAGCTCCTCGGCGTGGCCCAGATCGCGGCCGGCGGGATCGAGCAGCGCGTGCACCCCACCATGGTGCCGAAATCCTCCAGCATCGCCCAGGTGATGGGCGTGACGAACGCGGTGACGGTCGATGCCGACGCGGTGGGCGAGCTGACCCTGATCGGCCCCGGCGCCGGCGGCGAGGCCACCGCCTCGGCGGTGGTGGCCGACATCGCGGACGTGGCCGCCGGCCTCGTGCGCCCGGCCTTCGGCCGCCCGACCGCCCGGATGCAGCCGGCCTCCCGCGTCGAGATGCAGCGCCACGAGGGCGGCTACTACATCCGCCTCACGGTCCATGACCGGCCCGGCGTCGCGGCGGGCGTCGCCACCCGGATGGCCGAGCGCGAGATCTCCCTGGAGAGCATCCTCCAGCGCCGCTCCGAGCGCGCCGCCTCGCAGGACCCGCACGGGCGCTCGGGCCAGCCGGTGCCGCTGGTGCTGATCACCTACGCGGCGACCGAGGGGACCATCCGGGCCGCCCTCGACGCCATCGCGGCCGACGGCCTCCTGGCCGAGGCGCCGCAACTGATCCGGATCGAGCGCGAGTAAGCCCGATCCGGCTCGAATAAGGCTTGGGGATCTCGAATAAGGCTTGGGGATTTTGTCGCGGGTCGACGGGCCGAGGCTCCGAAACGCGCTACAACACCTGACATAAGCGCACGGACAGGGCGGCTCCGCCCTGCTGGAAGCGCGATCCAGGCCCGGCCCCGCGCCGGGCACCGGATGCGACGAGGGCGAGGAAACGATGGCGGAAGCCCACCCACAGGCGTCCCGAGGGGTCGTCGCGCGCACCCTCACCCTCGAACTGGCCCGCGTCACCGAGCGCGCCGCCATCGCGGCCGCGCGGCTGCGCGGCCAGGGCAACGAGAAGGAGGCCGACCAGGCCGCCGTCGACGCGATGCGCCGCGAATTGCACGCCCTGCCGATCGACGGCACCGTGGTGATCGGGGAGGGCGAGCGCGACGAGGCGCCGATGCTGTTCATCGGCGAGCGCCTCGGCAGCGGGGAGGGCCCGGCGGTCGACATCGCGGTCGATCCCCTCGAGGGCACCACCCTCTGCGCCAAGGACATGCCGGGCGCCATCGCGGTCATGGCCATCGCCGAGAAGGGCAGCCTGCTCGCCGCGCCGGACGTCTACATGCAGAAGATCGCGATCGGCCCCGGCTATCCGCCCGGCCTCGTCGATCTCGATGCGAGCCCGGCCGACAACATCGCGGCCCTCGCGCGGGCCAAGGGCGTGCACCCCTCCCAGATCACCGCGATCATCCTCGACCGGCCGCGCCACATGAACCTCGTCGCGGCGGTGCGCGCCACCGGGGCGGGCATCCGGCTGATCTCGGACGGGGACATCGCCGGCATCATCTTCACCACCAGCCCGGAGGAGACCGGCGCCGACATCTATCTCGGCATCGGGGCGGCCCCGGAGGGCGTGCTCGCGGCCGGCGCCCTGCGCTGCATCGGCGGCCAGATGCAGGGACGCCTGATCCTCGACAGCCACGACAAGCGCGCCCGCGCCGAGAGCATGGGCATCAGCGACCCGAACCGGAAATACGAGCTCCACGACCTCGCCCGCGGCGACGTCATCGTGGCGGCGACCGGCGTCACGGACGGCGCCCTGCTGCGCGGCGTTCGCTTCAAGCCCGGCGCAGTCGAGACCGAGACGGTGGTGTACCGGTCCTCGACCGGCACGGTGCGGCGCATCCTCGGCATGCATCGCCGGCCCGACCGCTTCGAGGCGTGAGGCCGGCCGCGCCCCCAAGCACCGGAACGACGAAGGCGGCCGACCCGTCCGGGCGACCGCCTTCGAAATCCCGCGAGACCGGGCGGCGTCAGTTGAAGAGCGAGCCGACCCCGCCCTGGACGCGCCCGAGGCCCTGCTTGGCGACCGGGTTGCCCGGATCGATCTGGGCGGCGCGCTGGTAGCTCTCCATCGCCTCCTTCTTGCGGTTCGACTTCTCGTAGGCGAGACCGCGATAGGCCCAGGAGGTGGCGTCCTTGTTGTTGACGTTGAGGGCGGCGTTGTAGTCCTCGATCGCCTTGTCGAACTGGTTCGTGGCGATGAGGCTCTGGCCGCGCGCGGCGTAGGGCGCGCTGACGAAGGGGTTGCGGTCGATCGCGGCGTCGAAATCCGCGATGGCCTGGGTGTTCTGGCCCTGCTTCTGCCGCACGAGGCCGCGGGCGTGGTAGGCCTCGGCGGATTCCGGCGTCAGGCGGATCGCCTGGTTGAGATCGGAGGTGGCGCCGTCGAGGTCGCCCTGGGCGCGCAGCACGTTGGCGCGGCCGATATAGGCCGGGCCGTAATTCGGGTCGGCCGCGATCGCCTTCGAGAAATCCTGCAGGGCGGCGTCGTTGCGGCCGGTCTGCCGGAAGGCGAGGGCCCGGTTGTTATAGGCCGAGGCCGAGTTCGGATCGAGCTGCACCGCCTTGGTGAAGTCGGCGACGGCGTCGCCGAACTGGCCCGCCCGGGCATAGGCCGCGCCGCGGGTGTTGTAGGCCGCCGCGTCATTGGGGTTGCGGGAGATCACGTCGGACAGGGAGGCGATGTTGACGTTCGTCGCCCCCGTCGTGTCCGTCTCCAGCACGGCGAACTGCTTCGGCCCGGCGGCGCTGCCCACCGTCTCGCAGCCCGCAAGGGCCATCGCGGCCAGCGCGGCCGCTCCGATCAGCCCCGCTTTGGGTGCCCGCAAGCTCAGTGAAGTCATCGCCCCGCTCTCCTCGGCAGAGCGCGCAGGCGCGCGCTTCCGAATATCCTCGTTCGATCGCCTGTTCCCGGCGCGGATCGGCCATGATCCGACCAAGGATCCGGCCGCACTCCGCGCCCGGGCCCGTCCGGCAAGCGATGTGCCGTGCATGGTCCCGTAACGCGGTGAACGCCCGCTTAAGAACCGGCGATATTCAGGCTGAAGCGAGCGGATGTGGCGAAGGTATGGCTCACCGGCCCGGGCCCCGGAAATCAGGCCGGCGAGGGGATCCGCAGGGTGCGCGGTGTGATGCCAAAGCCCCAGTTTTCGCGCAGGCGCGGCGGAAGCGCCCCGTCAGGGAATCAGCCGCGTGACGTGGCCCATCTTGCGCCCGGGGCGGAACTCGCCCTTGCCGTAGAGGTGCAGATGCGCGCCCGGGCGGGCCAGGATCTCGCGCCAGCCCTCGGCCTCGTCCCCGATCAGGTTGTGCATCTCGACCCGCATGCCGCCGGTGCGCGCCGCATCCCCGAGGGGCCAGCCGCAGACGGCCCGGACATGCTGGGCGAATTGCGAGGTGAGCGCCCCCTCGATGGTCCAGTGCCCGGAATTGTGGACCCGGGGCGCGATCTCGTTGACGACCACGCGCTCGCTCTCGCCCTCGCGGACGAGGAACATCTCGACGGCGAGCACGCCCACGTAATCGAGCGCATCGGCGATGCGCCGCGCGATCGCGATGGCGCTCGCGGCGGTCTCGGGCGAGATTCCGGTGGCGGGCACGCGGGTGACCGCCAGGATGTGGTCCCGGTGCTCGTTCTCGCAGAGGTCGAAGGCCGCGAAGGAGCCGTCGGCCGAGCGGGCGGCGACGACCGAGACCTCGCGCTCGAAGGGCACGAAGCCCTCGAGGATCAGGGGTGCGCCGCCGAACTCCGCCATGATGGCCGAGCGCTCGATCGCGCCCTCGGCGCGGATCATGCGCTGGCCCTTGCCGTCATAGCCGAAGCGGCGGGTCTTCAGGACCGACGGCCGGCCGATCGCTTCGAGCGCGCGGTCGAAATCGTCGCCGCTGTCGATCGCCCGGAAGGGCGCGGTGGGGATGCCGAGGCCGTTGATGAAGCTCTTCTCGGTCAGCCGGTCCTGCGTCACGGCCAGAGCCGACGCGCTCGGGTGCAGCGGGGCCCGGGCGGCGAGAATCTCGGCGGTCTCGCGCGGGATGTTCTCGAACTCGTAGGTCACGACGTCGACCGCCTCGGCGAAGCGCGCCAGCGCCTCCGCGTCATCGTAGGCGGCCCGCGTCGTCGCGCCGGCGACGTCGAAGGCCGGGCTGTCGGCATCCGGGGCGAAGACGTGGACCTTGAGGCCGTAATCGGCGGCCGCCAGCGCGATCATGCGGCCGAGCTGGCCGCCGCCGACGATGCCGAGGGTGGAACCGGGTTCGATAAGACGCGCGCTCACGGGCTAGATCTCTGTCTCCGGCCGCTCGGCCACGGCGGCACTCTGGGCGGCGCGCCACGCATCGAGGCGGGCCGCGACGGCATCGTCGGAAAGCGCCAGGACGGCGGCGGCCAGGAGGGCGGCGTTGACGGCGCCCGCCCGGCCGATCGCCAGGGTGCCGACCGGGATGCCGGCCGGCATCTGCACGATCGACAGCAGGCTGTCCTGGCCCGACAGCGCCTTGGATTCCACCGGCACGCCGAAGACCGGCAGGCTCGTCATCGCGGCCGCCATGCCGGGCAGGTGCGCGGCACCGCCCGCGCCCGCGATCACGACCTTGAGGCCGGCCGCCTTGGCGCCCTTGGCGAAGGCCACGAGCCGGTCCGGCGTGCGGTGAGCCGAGACGATGCGGGCATCGAAGGGGATGTCCAGGGCCTCGAGGGTCTCGGCCGCGTGCCGCATGGTCGCCCAGTCCGACTGGCTTCCCATGATGATCGCGACCGGGGGCGCTGCCGCCATCGTCGTCCAATCCGTGCTGTGCGTGGAAGCCGCAACCGGGCCGTGAGGCGCCGCCGGCCCGAAACTGCCGAATACAGGGGCGCTCCCGCCCCGGCAAGGCACGGCGCCGAATTGGCCGTGGAGGGGGCGCGGGCGCCGCGCGCGCCGGCGGTGCCGGAGCCGGACTGCCCTCAGGCGATGATGTCGGGCGTGATCTGGTCTTCGACGTAGGAAATGCGGTCGCGCAGAGTGAGCTTGCGCTTCTTCAGGCGCTGGATCTGCAACTGGTCGCCGGCGACGCCGCGCTCCAGCGCCTCGATGGCGCTGTCGAGGTCGCGATGCTCCTCCTTGAGCCGCGACAGCTCGACGACGAGTTCGGATTGAACATCCTCGACCAACTCAACCGCCATCGCCGCTTACGAACTCCGGAACGCCTGGCCCGACCATGCGCCACGGCCGCGCTAGCGGCAAGCATTCGTGAAGCATGGCCATCGGATTGGTTTCGACAGCCGGCTCATCCTGTGCCAGTGTCACCCCGTCGGAACGATGACAGGAGAAACGACTCATGTCGCTGCAGACGCATCTGAGCCAACTCACCCGGAAGCATGAAGCCCTCGAGCGTGAGATTCAGGAAGCGATCCACAAGCCCGCAGAAGACGATCTGCGAATCGCAGAGCTTAAGCGACGGAAACTCCATCTAAAGGACGAGATCAACCGGCTCCAAGCCTCCGCCGAAACGGTGCACTGACCGGCTGGCGCCTCGCCCCACCCCTTTCGTCTCGTTTCCGCCGCCGCGCTGTCCTGAACAGCGTGGCGGTTTTGTTTTGAAGCGCGGCCTTGGCGGGCAGCCTCTGCTACACTGCCCGCCAAGGCCGCGGGTCTGCCATGCCCTCTCCGCAAGCCGGCCGCAGGATCGACAGGAGACGCCATGACCACATCCACGCCGCTGCCCGGCCGCTATGCCGAGGTCCACGCCGCCTCGCTCGCCGACCCGGACTCCTTCTGGATGGAGGCGGCTCGGGCGATCGACTGGGTCGAGCGCCCGAGCCGCGCCTTCGACCCGGCGGCGGGCGCCTATGGCCGCTGGTTCCCGGACGGGCGCCTCAATGCCTGCCACAACGCCATCGACCGGCACGTGGCGGCGGGCCGGGGCGCGCAGGCCGCGATCCGGTACGATTCCCCCGTGACCGGCCAGAAGCGGGTGATCTCCTACGCGGAATTGCAGGACGAGGTCGCGACCCTGGCGGCGGTGCTGGCGGATCTCGGCGTCGCGAAGGGCGACCGGGTCATCCTCTACATGCCGATGGTGCCCGAGGCCCTGATCGGGATGTTCGCCTGCGCCCGCATCGGCGCCGTGCATTCCGTGGTGTTCGGGGGCTTTGCGGCCAATGAACTGGCGGTGCGCATCGAGGATGCGAGCCCCAAGGTCGTGCTCGCGGCTTCCTGCGGCATCGAGCCGAGCCGCGTCGTCGCCTACAAGCCCCTGCTCGACGCGGCGCTCGACGCCTCGGAGCACAAGCCCGCGGCCTGCCTGATCCTGCAGCGGCCCCAGGCCCCGGCGAGCCTGAGCCCCGAGCGCGACCGGGACTGGGCCGAGGCGGTCGCGCAGGCGCGGGAGGCCGGCCGGCGCGCCGCCTGCGTCCCGGTGGCGGCCACCGACCCGCTCTACATCCTCTACACCTCCGGCACGACGGGAAAGCCCAAGGGCGTCGTGCGCGACACCGGCGGCTATCTCGTGGCGCTGGCCTGGTCGATGCCGAACCTCTACGGCGTCGGGCCCGGCGAGGTCTATTTCTGCGCCTCCGACATCGGCTGGGTCGTCGGCCATTCCTACATCGTCTACGCGCCGCTCCTGATCGGCTGCACCACCGTCCTGTACGAGGGCAAGCCCGTCGGCACGCCGGATGCCGGCGCCTTCTGGCGGGTCGTGGCCGAGCACGGGGTCGCCTGCCTGTTCACCGCACCGACGGCTCTGCGGGCCATCAAGAAGGAGGATCCGGGGGGCGAGCGGGTGAAAGATCACGACCTCTCGGGCTTCCGCACCCTGTTCCTGGCGGGCGAGCGGGCGGACCCGGATTCGGTGGCCTGGGCCGAGCGCACCCTCGCGCGGCCCGTCATCGACCATTGGTGGCAGACCGAGACGGGCTGGCCGATCGCCGGCAACCCGGTCGGCCTCGGCCAGCTCCCGGTCAAGCACGGCAGCACCTGCGTGCCGATGCCGGGCTACGATGTCCGGGTGCTCGACGAGGGCGGTCGGCCCGTCGGGCCCGACACGATGGGCACGATCGCGATCCGCCTGCCGCTGCCCCCGGGCTGCCTGCCGACCCTGTGGGGCTCGGATGCGCGCTTCACCCAGAGCTACCTCACCACCTTCCCGGGCTACTACGACACCTCGGATGCGGGCGTGATCGACCAGGACGGCTACATCACGGTGCTGGGGCGCACCGACGACATCATCAACGTCGCGGGCCACCGGCTCTCGACGGGGGGCATGGAGGCGGTCCTCGCCTCCCATCCCGACGTCGCCGAATGCGCCGTCATCGGCATCCGCGACAGCCTCAAGGGTGAGGCGCCCTGCGGCTTCGTGGTGCTGAAGGCCAATGTCGCGCGCGACCCCGCCGCGATCGAGCGCGAGCTCGTCGCGCTGGTGCGCGACCGGATCGGGCCGGTGGCGGCCTTCAAGCTGGCGCTCACCGTCGACCGCCTGCCCAAGACCCGCTCGGGCAAGATCCTGCGCGGCACCATGAAGCGCATCGCCGACCACGAGCCCTGGACGATGCCGCCGACCATCGACGATGCGGGGGTCCTCGACGAGATCGGCGAGAGCCTGAGGGCGCGGGGGATCGGCGAGCCGGCCTGAGGCGGCGGCCGACGCCGCGCCGAAATCGCGGCAGCGTCTGGCCAACCCGCCCGCCCCGCGCCACATGGCGGGCAGGCCAGACCCGGAGCTCCCCATGACCGCCCGCCTGTTCGAACCGCTCAAGCTCGACGACCTCGCGCTGGAGAACCGGATCCTGATCGCCCCGATGTGCCAGTACTCGGCCCGGGACGGGGCGGCGACGGACTGGCACATGATGCATCTGGGGCAGCTCGCCATGTCGGGGGCCGGGCTCCTGACCCTCGAGGCCACCGCGATCTCGCCGGAGGCCCGCATCACCGACTGGGATCTCGGGCTCTACGACGACGCCACCGAGCGCGCCCTCGGCCGGGTCCTTGGGGCGATCCGCGAATACGCGCCGATCCCGATTTGCATCCAGATCGCCCATGCGGGCCGCAAGGGATCGAGCGAGGCGCCCTGGACCGGGGGCCAGCAGATCCCGCCGGAATCCCCCCAGGGCTGGCGCACCGAGGCCCCCTCGGCGATCCCCCATGGGGAGGCCGAGGTGCCCCCGCACGCCCTCGACCTGGCCGACCTCAAGCGCGTCCGCGACGGCTTCGTGGCCACCGCGCGACGCGCCATGCGCCTGGGGATCGAGGCGGTGGAGCTGCACGGTGCCCACGGCTACCTCCTGCACCAGTTCCTCTCGCCGCTCTCGAACACCCGGACCGACGCGTATGGGGGAAGCCTCGAGAACCGCATGCGCTTCCCCCTGGAGGTGTTCGAGGCGGTCCGGGAGGTCGTGCCGGCGGGCCGCCCCGTCTGGATGCGCGTCTCGGCCACGGACTGGGTCGAGGAGGGCTGGGACCTCGACGAGACGGTGGAGCTCGCCCAGGCCCTGAAGGCGCGCGGCGCCCCCGCGATCCACGTCTCCACCGGCGGCCTCTCGACCCGGCAGGCGATCACGCTGGGCCCCGGCTACCAGGTGCCCCATGCCGAGCGCATCAAGGCCGAGACCGGCCTGACCACGATCGCGGTGGGGCTGATCACGGAGGCCGCCCAGGCCGAGGCGATCCTGGCGGAGGGCCGGGCCGACGCGATCTCCCTCGCCCGCGCCATGCTGTACGATCCGCGCTGGCCCTGGCACGCGGCGGCCGAGCTCGGCGCCGCGGTCCGGGCCCCCCGGCAATACTGGCGCTCGCAGCCGCGCGCCTTCAAGGACCTGTTCAAGGACACCCGTTTCGGGCAGCGCTAGCATGGCGTCGGGCGGCGACGACAAGGCGATCCGCTTCACGGTGGAGCGCGTGCGCATCGACGCGGCCGACGGCCATTGCCTGATCTCCGGCGCGGACGACGAGGCGGAACCCGCCGGCTACTTCATCGTGGAGATCGATGAGGCCGGCCTCTCGGTGGAATTCCTCGGCGAGGAGCTCGCCCAGCGGGACGGGGTGCGCGCCCTCGAGATCGGGGCGCACCACCTCGCCTTCACGTTCGATCCCGCGAGCGCGATCGCGCGGGCGCTCGAGAGCGTGCGGGTCGTCTCGGGCGAGGAGATCGGCCCGGCCGTGCGCGAGCGCCTCGCCGCCGCCTTCGGCGCCCGCGCCCGCGTCGTCTGAAGCGGCTGGCCCGCCTCAGCGCGGGACCGCGCCCACCATCGGCCCGAGGGGGCGGCTGAGGTCCGAGCGGTTGAGGCCCGGGGCGTAGAGGCTCGACACGCTGCCGTCGAGGAACAGCGCGTTGCGGCAGCCGAGATCGTCCTTGAACAGGCGCGCGAAGGCCCCGAAGCTCACCGGGCGCTCCGAGATCGCGAAGACGGCCGTTCGCCCGTCGTCGCGCACCCCGACGCCGTTGCGGATCTTCTGCGAGGGGCCGTCCGCCGTGATCTTCGGGTGGATATGGCCGTCGATGACCAGCATCGGGCCCGATTGCGTGGCGAAATCGGGCTTGACCCGCGCCTTCACGTAGCGGCCGGTATCGAGGACGCCGGCCCGGTCGCCCTTCACGTAGAAGATCCCGTTCGGCTTGAGGTGGAAGTTGCCCGGCCCGTTGGCGGTCGACACGCCCTTCATCTCGTGGCCCTCCTCGACATAGAGGCCGACCGGGGCCTGCCCCTTGTCGTACATCCCGGCATTCATGGCGAAGCTGAGCCGGGGCCCCTGCTTCTCGGCGAGGTTCGAGAGGGACGAGTAGGGCAGCCCGTCGGTGCCGAGCCAGAACAGGCGGATGCGGCTCCGCTTCAGGTCCACCAGGCAGATCGTGTAGGCCTCGCCCTCCGCCTGGACCGTGCGGCAGGGCCCCGGGGCGGCGCCCGGGCCCGCAGGGGCGTTCGCGGCCGCCTTGACCGCCTGGGCGGCCGTCTCGGCGCGGGCGCCACCCGGCCCCGCGACCGCCAAGGCCGTCAAGGAGGCCGCGAGCAGGAGGGTGAGCCGGCAGCCCCGCACCAAGCGTAACATCATCGTGAGTCCCCGAGCCCTCGATCCGCCCCGCCCGAGCGCGGCGCGGCCGCTTACTCGCCTGACAATGTGATGTTTTTCAAGGAGCCGGCGCGGATTTCCGGCGGGATCCGGCGCGGGCCAGGCGGGTGGTGCGGCCGGGGGCGTGGCAACGCGGCCCGTGAACCCTTTCTCCCGCAAAGGCGTTTTTTCAGCGACGGGGCGATCGTGTTTGGCAAGGCCCGGTTCGGTGAATTCGGGTTTGGTCGGAGAGATTGAGATGAAGCGAGTCCTTCTTGCCTCGGCCGCGATGGCCGGCGCACTGGCGATGCTGCCGGCGACGGCGGATGCGCGCGGCTTCGGCGGCGGTGGGTTCCACGGGGGCGGCTTCCATGGCGGCGGCTTCCGGGGTGGTTTCGGCGGCGGCGGCTTCCGGGGCGCCGGCTTCGGCGGATATCGCGGCGGCTATTACGGCCGCGGCTGGGGCGGGCGCGGCTGGGGCTACGGCCTCGGCGGGCTCGGTCTCGGCGTCGGGCTCGGCCTCGCGGCGGGCGGCCTCTATGGCGGCTACGGGTACGGCTATCCGGGCTACGGCTATGGCTACGGCTACGCCCCGGCCGGATACGGCTACGGCTATGCCCCAGTCGGCTACGGCGGCTGCTACACCGTGCCCCGCACCCGCTGGACGCCCTATGGCTGGCGCCGGGTCCTGGTCCAGCGCTGCTACTGATCGGTTACAGATCCGGTCGGGAAGAGGGCGGCGCGAGCCGCCCTTTTTCGTGCGCGCATCCACGTTTGCGCGGGCCCGATTCACCCGGCGGGACCCGACCGCGTGTCGCCGCGCCGCCGATCGGGGCGAGCGCCGGAGCGCAATCCCGGCGGCGCGTTCGCGGAGGCCGACACGCGCGCGTTGCAAGCGCCCGCGGATCGTGTACGCTCAACCACATGGTTGAGCACGCGCCGGCAACCTTGGACGCCGTCTTCCACGCCCTCGCGGACCGCACGCGCCGGGCGATGCTCCGCAATCTGTCGGGCAAGGTGCTGTCGATCAGCGAGATCGCGGAGCCCTTCGCCATGTCCTTCGCGGCCGCCTCGAAGCACGTGAAGGTGCTGGAGAGCGCCGGCCTCGTCCGCCGCACGGTCCAGGGGCGCACCCATCTCTGCTCGCTCGAAGCCGAGGGCCTGCGCGAGGCGACGGATTGGCTGAGCTTCTACGACAGGTTCTGGAGCGATCGCCTCGACGCGCTGGACGAAATGATCGGGCAGCGTGCGGGAGACCGCCCATGACCGGCACGGTCGCGCTCGTGCGCCGCATTGAGGCCCCCTGCGCCGCCGTCTTCCGGGCCTGGGCCGATCCCGCGACCCTGCGGCGCTGGCTCGTGCCCGGAGACGCGGTGAGCATCGCCGCCGCCGTCGACTTTCGCGTCGGCGGCGCCTACCGGATCGAGACGGAGGGCCGCGACGGCGCCCGCCACGTCTTCGCCGGCCGGTACCGCGAACTCATCCCCGACCGGCTCATCGTGAAGAGCTGGACCTATGAGGGACCGGCCCGGATCCTGTGCGGGATGGAGACCCTGCTGACCGTCGCGCTCGCGCCGATCGGCCTGGACGCGACCGAACTGCGCCTCACCCATGCGCGCATCGGGAGCGAGGATGCGCGCTCGGCCTACCTCGCCGATTGGCCGGGCTGCCTCGACGACCTGCAGTGCCTCCTGCAGTAACGACCAACAAGACCAGACAACAAAAACAAAAAGAACCGTTTCCACGATCTAGGGATCGAAACCATGCTCGAAGAAGCCACCACAAAGCGCGGCGCCTGTCCGCATGATTGCCCCGATACCTGCTCGATGATCTACACCGTCGAGGCCGGCAAGCTCACGGAGGTCCGGGGCAACCCGGACCATCCGATGACCCGCGGCGCGCTCTGCGCCAAGGTGAAGGATTTCGACAAGCACCATTACAACCCGGACCGGGTGCTTTATCCGATGCGCCGCAGCGGCCCGAAGGGCAGCGGCCAGTTCGAACGCATCACCTGGGACGGGGCGCTGGCGGAGGTGCATCGGCGCTTCACCGGCATCATCGAGACCCACGGGGCCGAGGGTATCCTGCCCTACAATTATCTCGGCAACGAGGGCGTGGTGCAGGGCCTCACGGTCGGTGACGCCTTCTTCAACCGGCTCGGGGCGACGGTCGCCGAGAAGACCTTCTGCGGCTCGGGATCGTGCACGGCCTGGCTGCTGACCGTCGGCCCGACCAACGGCACCGACCCGATGAGCTTCGCGCAATCGAAGTACATCGTGATCTGGGGCTGCAACTCGATCTCCACCAACATCCACCATTGGCACGTGGTGAAGGAGGCGCAGCGCAACGGCGCCAAGGTGGTGGTGATCGACCCCTACCGTTCGCGCACCGCCAAGGAGGCCGACTGGCACCTGATGCCCAAGCCCGGCACCGACGGGGCGCTCGCCATGGCGATGATCCACGTCATCATCGCGGAGGGCCTGACGGATGCCGCCTATATCGCGGTGCACACGGTCGGCTTCGAGCCCCTGAAGGAGCGGGCCGCCGCCTTCACGCCCGAATACGCCGAGACCATCTGCGGCATCCCGGCCGCCGACATCCGCCAGCTGGCGCGGGAATACGCCACGACCCGCAACGCCGCGCTCCGTCCCGGAATCGCGGTCGAGCGCAGCGCCGGGGGTGCCCAGGCGCTGCGGGCGATCTTCTCGCTGCCCGCGCTCACGGGCTCCTGGAAGGATCCGGGCGGCGGCGTCTACCAGATGCCGCTCTGGGAATTTCCGGTCCATTGGGACCGGGTCTGCCGGCCCGACCTGATCCCCGAGGGCACGCGGGCGCTCAACGTGCTCAAGCTCGGCGAGATCCTCAACGGCGAGGCCGGCATCGCGCCCGGCATCCACGCCCTGATGGTCTACAACGCCAACCCGGTCTCGAACTCGACCGAGACGGAGAAGATCAAGCGCGGGCTCGCCCGCGAGGACCTGTTCACGGTGGTCAGCGAGCATTTCGTCACCGACACCGCCCGCTACGCCGACATCCTGCTGCCGGCCACCATGGCGGCCGAGCACGACGACATGATGTTCTCGTGGGGGCACTTCTTCTTCACGCTCAACCAGAAGGCGATCGAGCCGCCCGGCGAGACGGTCTCGAATGCCGAGCTGTTCCGCCGCCTCGCCCGGACCTTCGGCTTCACGGAGCCGCAATTTTCCATGAGCGAGGCGGAGCTGATGCAATGGTATCTCGACTGGGACAGCCCCAAGCTCGGGGGCATCGACATGGCCTATTTCCACGAGCACGGGTATTACCGCCTCAATATCGGCGAGCCGGCCACCCGGACCCCGCACGCCGCCGGCAACTTCCCGACGCCGTCCGGCAAGTGCGAGTTCTTCTCGCAGAGCGCCATCGACAACGGCAACTTCGTGGCGCCGCCCTTCCGGCAGATGTACGAGGCCAAGCAGGGCGGCGAGGCCCTCGACCCGCTGCCCGGCTACGTCCCGGCCAATGAGCGTCCGGAGACCAATCCGGGCCAGGCCGCGCGCTACCCACTCAACATCGTCTCGCCGAAGAGCCACGGCTTCCTGAACTCGCAATATGCCAACGAGGCGCACAAGATCCGGGCGCAGGGCGAGCAGGCCATCCTGATCAACCCCCAGGACGCCCTGTCGCGCGAGATCAGCGAGGGCTCGCTCGTGAGGGTGTTCAACGATCGCGGCGCCTTCCACGGCCAGGCCAAGGTGACGGAGGACGTGCCGCCCGGGATGGTCGTGGCCTCGCTGGGCTATTGGCACTCGCTCAATCGGGGCGGGGCGGTGAACGTCATCAGCGCATCGACCTATGGCGGCATGGGTCACTCGCCGACCTTCAGCGACAACCTCGTTCAGGTCGGGTTGGCGCAATAGGTCCCATTGCCGCCGGCAACACGTGCAGAAACCGCAATGCCATCCGGGAGCACCGGATGGCGATTGTGTATTTTGCAAACCACCACTCCCGGACGGGAGAGGTGAAGCACAGCGTCATTCCAGGGCTCCGTTTCGCGGTCTCGGGATGAGACGGCGCGGGCAGCGCGACCGGCCCCCTCTCCCGTGCGGGAGAGGGTTGGGGTGAGGGATGAGCGCCTTCAGGATGGAGCATGCGGTCGTATCGCCGACTCGGCGCCGATCGGGCGCACCTCGTTCGGAAAGGTCTCGACCCTCACCCTGTCCCTCTCCCGAACAGGAGAGGGGATCCGCGCCCGCTTCGGCACAGGCGCGGCCGACGGTCCCGTCGCAACGCGATCGGGAACAGCTCTAGATGGCATCGCGGATAGCGGCTCCGAGTGGCAGATCCTCCGCCGAACAGTGCCGCTTCGCTGCGGCTCAGCGTCCGCGCCGCGTCTCATCCTTTCGCATCTCGTCCTGCCGCATCGGCATCGCGTCGATCGTCGCGAAGAGTCGCTGCGGCGGGATCGGCTCGGAGGCGGTCAGCTTCGCGCCCCCGTCCTTGCCGACCAGGACCGCGCGGAACCCATCGGCCGGCAGATCGAGGCGGCGGCGCAGGGCGCGCGCCCGTGCATCGAACCCCACCGCCTCGACCACGACGAGGTCGCGCGCGCGTGTCTCGGCGCGGGCGGAGGCCAGCGCCTCCCGCTGCCCCTTCAGGTTCCGATCCGCGGCGTCCGGTGCCGAGAGGACGAGGACGCGGGACGCCCAGCGATGCCGGGCCAGCGGGTCGGTGCCCGCCGCTTCCCCCGCAGCCGCGCCGCCCGTGACGCCTGCCACCGCGAAAATCAGCCCTGCCGCACCGTGTTTCCGCGCCGCCATCCCGAATCCCGTCCTGCTCGACCGGTGGGGTCGACCCATGAATGCGGACAACGCGGCAGGACGCGATCGGATCGCGGGCCCGATTGCGATCCGGCGCCGCTGCCCCATCTGCCCGGGTCTCTCAGGCTCGTCACAGCGCAACGGAGCACGCCCATGGCCGCCGTCAACCGCCGCATCGTCCTGGCCTCGCGCCCGCACGGGGAGCCGAACGCCGCGCATTTCCGCCTGGAGGAGGGGCGGGTGCCGACCCCGCGCGAGGGCGAGATCCTGCTGCGCACGCGCTGGCTCTCCCTCGATCCCTACATGCGCGGGCGCATGAGCGCGGCCAAATCCTACGCCGAGCCCGTCGCCATCGGGGAGCCGATGACGGGCGAGACCGTGGCCGAGGTCGCGGCCTCGAACAATCCGGACTTTCAGGTCCGCGACCTCGTGACCGCCTTCTCGGGCTGGCAGGATTACGCGGTCTCGACCGGCAAGGGCCTGCGCCGGGTCGACCCGGCACTCGCCCCACCGACGACGGCGCTCGGAATCCTCGGAATGCCCGGCATGACCGCCTATACGGGGCTCCTGACCATCGGCCGGCCGAAGCCCGGCGAGACCGTGGTGGTGGCTGCCGCCGCCGGGCCGGTCGGATCCCTCGTCGGGCAGATCGCCAAGATCAAGGGCGCGCACGTGGTCGGGATCGCGGGCGGCCCTGAGAAATGCGCCTACCTGACGGAGGAGCTCGGCTTCGACAGCGCGGTCGACCATCGCGGCGACGACCTGCCCGGCGCCCTCGCGGCCGCCTGCCCGAAGGGCATCGACGTCTATTTCGAGAATGTCGGCGGCGCGGTCTTCGAGGCCGTGATGCCGCTCCTCAACGACTTCGCCCGCATGCCGGTCTGCGGGCTGGTGGCGGGCTACAACGCCACCGAATTGCCCGAAGGCCCCGACCGCACGCCGATCCTGATGCGGGCGATCCTGACGAAGCGCCTTCACCTGCAGGGCTTCATCGTCTGGGATTTCGCCGACCAGGCCCCTGCCTTCCAGCGCGACATCTCGGACTGGCTGAGGGCGGGACGGGTGAAATACCGCGAGGATATCGTGGATGGGCTGGAGAACGCCCCCGAGGCCTTCATCGGCATGCTGCGGGGCCGCAACTTCGGCAAGCTGGTGGTCCGGGTCGCCTGACCCCGCCGGGCTCCAGGATCGCGCCACAGGATCGCGCCCCGCACGCGGGCGTGACGCTTGCGGGCGCAAAAGAACAGATATAGAACGAATGACAAAGTTCGCCGGTTGTGGAACCGGTGAACAAGTACCGGGCCCCGATTGCGGGCCCGGTGCGGCGGCCTCAAGACGGAGGTCCCGGCCGGGTGCCCGAAGAGGCCCGGCGGCCCAGTGAGATCGACGGCAAGGAGAGCGTGATGGCGGGCAGCGTGAACAAGGTAATTCTGGTGGGCAATCTCGGGCGCGATCCCGAGACGCGGCGTCTCGCCTCCGGCGATCCCGTGGTCAACCTGCGGCTGGCGACGTCCGAGTCCTGGAAGGACAAGGCGTCCGGCGAGCGCAAGGAGAAGACCGAGTGGCACTCGGTCGTGATCTACAACGAGAATCTGGCCCGCGTGGCCGAGCAGTACCTGCGCAAGGGCTCCAAGGTCTATGTCGAGGGCCAGCTCCAGACCCGGAAATGGACCGACAATTCCGGCGTCGAGAAATACACGACCGAGATCGTGCTCCAGCGCTTCCGCGGCGAGCTGACGATCCTGGACGGGCGCGCCGGCGGCGGCGGCGAGATGGGCGCCGACGACGAGGGCGGCGGCCAGATCAGCCGCGGCGGCGATTTCGGCGGCGGCGGCTCGCGCGGCGGTGATTACGGCGGCGGACGTTCCTCCGGCTCCGAGCGGCGCCCCGCCACGACCGGCGGAAGTGGCGGCGGCGGCGGCGGCGGTGGCGGCGGCGCGCGCGGCAATTACGATCTCGACGACGACATCCCGTTCTAGGGCGCTCTCCCGAAGGGGAGACCGGCTCAGTGCGAGAGAGCGCGTTCCGGCAAAGGCCTGAAGCCGTTTTCGGTCGCGACGCGATCGGGACCGGCTCCGGGAGGCGCGTCGGCGCCTGATGGTTCGAGGGCCCGGGCATCGCGCGATGCCCGGGCCCTCATGATTCGAGCCGGGCCCCGCGACGATTCTGCCGCCCGCCCGGCCCTTGCCGCCCTTGTGCGCGGCCCTGGAATTGCCATATCCCAGAACTAGAACAAAACATGAACTAGACAACGGACGGTTGTTGTAGCCCGGGCTCTCGGCACCTCTGCGCCGCCCGGCCCATCCCGATTCGAGCCTTCGGAGCGTTGCCCATGCGGACCGCCGACAAGCAGATCGCCGACATCCTCGTGCGCTACGGCGAGCCCTTCGCGGGCAACGTCTGGCGGGTGCAGGGCACGGCCGTCATCTACCACAAGACGCTCGAGCGCATCGCCGCCCAGGCCGGCATCCTGTTCGAGGCGCCGACCATCATCCGGGCCGAGCGCGACGAGGCCGTCATCCTGGTGCGCGGGCGCCTGCCCGGGGCAAAGCCCGGCACCGAGCGGATCGAGTGGTCCCTCGGCGAGGCCCTGATCAACGTCAATTACCGCGTGTCCGGCAAGCAGGCGGCCTACGTCTACGCCATGGCGGAGAAGCGCGGCAAGGACCGGGTCATCCTCAAGCTCATCGAGTTGCACGGCCTCGTCTATTCCGAGGAGGAAGCGGATGAATTCCGCCGCGGCCAGCCCGCAACCGTGCACGCCGTGCATGAAGAGTTCCATGATTCCGAGCCCTTCGACGAGGTCACGGAGGCCGAGGGCGACCTCAAGCGCCGCATCGACGCGGCCGAATCCGTCAATGCCGTCACGGACTTGATGCTCGACACCGAGACCCAGCGGATCCTCAACGCCATGCCGCAAGGCACCCGCGACGAGGTCCGCGACTACGCCAAGGCCCGCCTCGTCGCCCTCGGCTGGCCCCAGCGCAACAAATCGAACCGCCGCGCCGCCGCGGCCTGAATTCGCACGATGGTTGTGTGTCCGGCGGTCAAACCCGTCGATATTCAACGATAAGCAGCAGAAACTCGGCAAAGCTGCGGGCAGCCCCTGAGGGGATCCGATGAACCGCATGGTCCGGTCCGCTGAATTTCGCCAGGAAGCGCCCGCCGACCTGCTCGCCGGCACGGTGGAGCGGGTGACCTTCCACAATGCCGAGACCGGGTTCTGCGTCCTCAAGGTCGCGGTGCGCGGCCGGCGCGACCTCGTGCCCCTGGTGGGCCATGCCCCCGCCATCGGCGCCGGCGAGTGGGTCACCGCCACCGGCCACTGGACCACCGACCGCGGGCACGGCCTGCAATTCAAGGCGCTCACCCTGAGGGCGACGCCGCCGACCGGCATCGAGGGCATCGAGCGCTATCTCTCCAGCGGGCAGATGCGGGGCATCGGGCCGAGCCTCGCCAAGGCGATCGTGGCGCAGTTCGGCGCCGACACCTTCGAGATCATCGAGGCAGAGCCCGGCCGCCTGAATGAGGTGCCGGGCATCGGCCGGAAGCGCGCCGAGCGCATCGTGCGCGGCTGGGCCGAACAGAAGGCGGTGCGGGAGATTATGATCTTCCTGCACGCCCGCGGCGTCGGCACGGCGCGGGCTGTGCGCATCTTCCGGACCTACGGGCACGATTCCATCGCCGTGATGACGCAAGATCCCTATCGCCTCGCCCGCGACATCCGGGGCATCGGGTTCCGGACCGCCGACGCCATCGCGATGCGCCTCGGTTTCGACCGGTACGCGCCGCAGCGCCTCGATGCCGGCATCGCCTTCGCATTGCAGACCGCCACGGACGAAGGCCATTGCGGATTGCCGGCCAAACACTTGATGACGCTCGCCGTGAAGCTCCTGGAGGTCGATGCGGATGCCATCCGGTTGGCCACCGCGGCAACGCTCCGCGCGGGCGAGACGGTCGTGGCCGATGAACTCGACGGCGAGCCCTGTCTGTTCCTGAAGGGTCTGCATGCGGCCGAGCGCAGCATTGCCGAACGCCTGCTGATCCGCGCTGGCGGCACCCCGCCCTGGGCAGCCCTCGATATCGAGAAGGCAATCCCCTGGGTCGAGGACCGAACCGGCAAGAAGCTCTCACCGTCTCAGGGCGAGGCGGTGCGCCTGGTGCTCGCCTCGAAGCTTTGCGTCATCACCGGTGGGCCAGGGGTCGGCAAGACCTCGACCCTCGATTCGATCCTGCGCATCCTCACGGCCAAAGGCATGCGCGTGGCCCTCGCCGCACCGACGGGCCGGGCTGCCAAGCGCATGAGCGAACAGACGGGGATTGAGGCAAAGACGATCCACCGGCTCCTCGAGATTGATCCGCGCAATGGCGGCTTCAGCCGCAATGCCGAGAATCCGCTCGATTGCGATTGTCTCGTCATCGATGAAGCCTCGATGGTCGACGTGCCGCTGATGAATGCCCTGCTCAAAGCGGTGCCGGAACCGGCAGCGCTTCTCCTCGTCGGCGATGTCGATCAGCTGCCGTCGGTCGGACCGGGTCAGGTCCTGTCCGACATCATCCGATCGGGAAGACTCCCCGTCGCCCGCCTGACCGAAGTGTTCCGCCAGGCCGCAGAGAGCCGGATCGTCGTCAACGCCCACCGGATCAATCACGGCGAGATGCCGGAATGGCCCGAGCGGGGATCCACCAGCGATTTCTACTGCATCGAGATCGAAGACCCCGAGGAGGGTGTTGCCAAGCTCCTCGACGTCGTGACGCAGCGCATTCCGAAGCGCTTCGGTCTCGATCCGATCCGCGACGTTCAGGTGCTCACCCCGATGATCCGTGGAGCGCTCGGCTCCCGCAATCTGAACCACGCGTTGCAGCGCGCGCTCAATCCGGATCCGCCCACGCAGATCGAGCGCTTCGGATGGCGCTTCGCACCGGGCGATCGGGTGATGGAGACGCGGAACGACTACGATCGCGACGTGTTCAATGGGGATCTGGGGCGTGTGACCGGACTCGATGCGGAGGCTGGCCTGCTCATCGTCGATTTCGACGGACGGGCTGTCGCTTACCCATTTGCCGAGCTCGACACATTGGTTCCGGCTTTCGCCACCACGATCCACAAGAGCCAGGGTTCGGAATACCCCGCCGTGGTGATTCCGGTGACCACGCAGCACTGGACCATGCTGGCCCGCAACCTGCTCTATACCGGGGTCACCCGAGGTCGCAGCCTCGTCGTGCTAATCGGTCAGCGCAAGGCGATTGCCATGGCGATAAGGGGAACGCGGACCCGGCGTCGGTGGACCAAGATGAGGGATTGGCTCGAAGCCGGCCGGGATGATCTGCGTCTGACCTGACCGCGCGGTCGATCGAACTAGAAATCCGTGAAACGCCGCCGATGGTTGTGACGCGAGCCGCGCGGCTTGCGCGATGCCCTCGGGACATGACGCGTGGGAATGCTACTGCGCGCCATCACGCGACGCATTCCGTTGAAGAATGTGCGGTGCTGGCAACCAGCACAACAGCGCCCGCGCAGGAGCAACTGCGCCTTGCGCCGAAGCCTCGTGATGATTAATTAACCAACTGATATCATTCGTATTCCAGACGGTCGGCATGGGCACTGAAGCGGTGCGCTGCCGGCACGTCACGGCTCTGGCAGGCGGCTCTCACTTCAAGATCCGCGAGACGGAACAAGATCTTGGCAGACAAAGACGATCAGGGTGCTGGCGCACCGCCGCCCGCGACCGACATCAAGCCCGTTTCCATCACCGACGAGATGCGCCGCTCCTATCTCGATTACGCGATGAGCGTCATCGTGAGCCGGGCCTTGCCCGATGCGCGCGACGGCCTGAAGCCGGTGCATCGCCGCATCCTGTTCGCAGCCTATGAATCGGGCCATCTGCCCGAGCGCAAATACGTCAAATCCGCGCGCATCGTCGGCGATGTTATTGGTCTCTACCATCCCCACGGCGACCAATCGATCTACGACGCCTTGGTGCGCATGGCGCAGGACTTCTCGATGCGGCTGATGCTCATCGACGGGCAGGGCAACTTCGGATCGGTCGACGGCGATTCGGCTGCGGCCATGCGCTACACGGAATCGCGCCTCGCCAAGCCCGCCACCGCGCTGCTCACCGACATCGACAAGAACACCGTCGATTTCGGACCGAACTACGACGAGTCGCGCGAGGAGCCGACAGTCCTGCCGGCTCGCTTCCCGAACCTTCTGGTCAACGGCGCCGGCGGCATCGCGGTCGGGATGGCGACCAATATTCCGCCGCACAATCTCGGCGAATTGATCGATGCCTGCGTCGCGCTCATCGACGATCCGGGTATCACCATCGAGGGGTTGAACGAGATCGTTCCCGGTCCGGACTTTCCGACCGGAGGCTCGATCCTCGGGCGTGCCGGGACCCGGCAGGCATACGCCACGGGGCGCGGCTCCGTGATCATGCGCGCGAAGTCCCATGTCGAGGAATTGCGGAAGGAGCGCGAAGCGCTGATCTTCACCGAGATCCCGTATCAGGTGAACAAGGCCACGCTGATCGAGAAGATCGCGGAGCTCGTGAAGGAGAAGCGCATCGAGGGCATCTCGGATTTGCGCGACGAATCCGACCGCGACGGCATGCGCATCGTGATCGAGATCAAGCGCGATGCGATGGCCGACGTGGTGCTGAACCAGCTCTATCGCTACACGCCTCTGCAAACCTCGTTCGGCTGCAACATGGTGGCGCTGAACGGCGGGCGCCCGGAATTGATGAACCTGAAGGATCTGCTTCAGGCCTTCGTCGATTTCCGCGAGGAGGTTGTCTCCCGCCGCACGAAGTTTCTTCTGAACAAGGCTCGCGAACGCGCCCACGTTCTGTGCGGCCTCGCCATCGCGGTCGCCAATATCGACGAGGTGATCCGGCTGATCCGCACCTCGCCCGATCCGAACACGGCGCGCGAGGCCCTGATGGCCCGCGACTGGCCAGCGCACGACATCGCACCGCTGATCGCGCTCGTCGACGATCCGCGCCACCGCGTCGCCGATGACGGCACCTACCGCCTCTCGGAGGTGCAGGCCCGCGCCATCCTCGACCTGCGCCTCCAGCGCCTCACTGCCCTCGGGCGTGACGAAGTCGGCGACGAGTTGAAGAGACTCGCAGCGGAGATCGCGGATTATCTCGACATCCTGCGCTCGCGCGCGCGGATCCAGGGGATCGTCAAGGGCGAGCTCGCCGAGGTGCGCGAGCAGTTCGCGACGCCGCGCCGGACGGTGATCCTCGACTGGGACGCGAATGTCGAGGACGAGGACCTAATCCAGCGCGAGGACATGGTCGTGACCGTGTCGCACGCCGGCTACGTCAAGCGCGTGCCGCTCTCGACCTATCGGGCCCAGCGACGCGGCGGCAAGGGCCGCTCCGGCATGTCGACGCGCGACGAGGATTTCGTGACGCGGCTGTTCGTGGCCAACACCCACACGCCGGTCCTGTTCTTCTCGAACCAGGGGCAGGTCTACAAAGAGAAGGTCTGGCGCCTGCCGATGGCCGCCCCAAACGCGCGCGGAAAGGCGCTCGTCAACATCCTGGCCATGGATGCGGGCACCGAGCGCATCACCACGATCATGCCGCTGCCCGAGGACGAGGCATCCTGGGAAACCCTCGACGTGATGTTCGCGACCGCAAGCGGTGGGGTCCGGCGCAACAAGCTCTCGGACTTCGTACAGGTGAACCGCTCAGGCAAGATCGCCATGAAGCTCGACGAGGGCGACCATATCGTTCACGTCGAGATCTGCCGGGGTGACCAGAACGTGCTGCTCACCACGCAGGATGGGCAGTGCATCCGCTTCCCGGTCGAGGACGTGCGCGTCTTCAAGGGGCGCGATTCCACCGGCGTGCGCGGCATCAACCTCGCCAAGGACGACCGCGTCATCTCGATGACGATCCTCAACGCCTTCGAGGCTTCGCCGGAAGAACGTGCCGGCTACCTCAAGATGCGCCGGGCCATCATCGGCGATGCGGGCGAGGGCGACGAGAACAATGCGACTGAGGCTGAGGAGGGCGTGACGGAAGCTTCCGCGATCTCGCTGGAGCGCTACAACGAGATGAGCGCCCACGAGCAATTCGTGCTGACGCTCTCGGAGCGCGGCTACGGCAAGCGCTCCTCGTCCTTCGAGTACCGGACCTCCGGGCGCGGCGGCAAGGGCATCACGGCGATGCGGGTCAATCCGCGCAACGGCCATCTGGTCGCTTCCTTCCCGGTGGAGCCCTCCGACCAGATCATGCTGGTCACCAATGCGGGCCAACTGATCCGCGTGCCGGTGGACGACATCCGCATCGTCGGGCGCGCCTCGCAGGGCGTCACCGTGTTTAACACGGCAAAAGACGAGCGGGTCGTCTCCGTGGAGCACATCGAGGGTGAGGACGAAGCCGAGGTGGATGTCGAGGGCGACGGCGACACGCTCGCCTGACCGGCCGGGCCGCGTGCAGCGACGGTTCGAGCGGGCGCCTGATCGGGCGCCCGCTCTTTTTTGTCGGCGTCTACGGACCCCTCATTCCGGCTTGACTGCGCGAAAATCGAGACTGCCTCAACTTCGTGCAGTCACTGAGGGCCAAAACTCAACTTCGTCAAAACTTCTTCCATGAATTGCCGCGATCATGCGGTCATTGATCGTCGTCGCAGCGGTCGCGGAAGCATCTTCCGCGGGATGCGCTCGCGGTTCGTCAAATCTTTCTCCTGTCGCACGACCGGGTCGAGCCGTCCGGTCCATGCCCCATCCATGTTGAGGATCGTCAGCGGTGTATTTCCTGGTCAGTGCCACCGATACCGCCCGTTCCATCGCGTTCGAGCGCAGCTCGATGACGGACGCCCTCGACAAGGCCCTCGCACTCCTCGGCAGCGGCCTCGCGGACGTGACGGTGACTCATCCGAGCGGGCTCCGTCACACGACCTCCGAGTTCCTGGCGGCTTACCTCTCCGCCCAGGACATGCGCCGCCCGGACGGCACGAAGCCGGCAATCGTTGGCCCTCTGGCGGCCTGAGGTTGAGGGACGCCACATCCAATCGGCCTTGAAGCTGTTCCGCCGTCAGTCCTGCGGCACCTCCGACACAGGTACGCCTGACAGCGCGCTTCGAGCGATCGAGCCTGCCGACGGCGAGATCCGGGCGCCGTTCGGCCTTGCGGTCGAATGCATCAGCGGGGCAGGGGAGTCGGCGACCTCCGACCGGTCGCGGTCGGACTCGGCTCCGTCTACGATCCGGGACATCGGTGCGCCGGAGGCCGGCAGCCACCGGCTGCGGCAGGGCTCCGATCGGCCGGAACACGCACCATTGCGGGGCTCGGCGGTTCCGTTCGTGCGCAAAATGCTCTACGCCCTCCGGCAATGATCCGCACCGCGCTCTATGCCGGCTCCTTCGACCCGGTCACGAATGGCCACCTCGACGTTGTGCGTCAGGCCTGCCGTCTCGTGTCCCGCCTCGTGATCGCGATCGGGGTGCATCCGGGCAAGACGCCGCTGTTCTCGGCCGAGGACCGCGCGGCATTGCTGCGCGAGACCTGCGGGCCACTCGCCGCCGCGGAGGCCACGGATCTTGAGATCGTCACCTTCGATGACCTCGCGGTGAACGCGGCACGGCGCTTCGGTGCCACGCTGTTCATCCGGGGTCTTCGCGACGGCACGGACCTCGATTACGAGATGCAGCTCGCAGGGATGAACGGCGCCATGGCGCCCGAGGTGCAGACCGTGTTTCTTCCGGCCTCGATCCACGTTCGGCCGATCACCGCAACCCTGGTGCGGCAGATCGCGGCCATGGGGGGCGACGTCTCGCCCTTCGTGCCGCCGAGCGTCGCCGCCCGGCTGGCCGCCCGCTTCGCCGCGGCCTGACCGCACGCTTTCTCAAGGAGACCACTTGCCTATGAACCGTCGGAATGCCGTCTTCGCGCTCGCGCTCGGTGCCGCACTCGGTTTCTCCAGCGCGGCTCGCGCCGCCGACGAGAACACCGTCTACCTCGACACCAAGGACGGCCGCATCACCATCGAGCTTCGCCCCGATCTCGCCCCGAAGCACGTCAAGCAACTCAAGACGTTGATCAATCAGGGCTTCTACAACGGCCTGAAGTTCCATCGCGTCATGGACGGCTTCATGGCCCAGACGGGTGATCCGAACGGTAACGGCACCGGCGGATCGAGCCTGCCCAACATCCCGGCCGAGTTCTCCTCCGCCCAGTTCCGCCGCGGCACGGTCGGCATGGCCCGCTCCTCCGATCCAAACTCGGCCAACTCGCAGTTCTTCATCTGCCTCGGTGACGCGGCGTTCCTCAACGGCCAGTACACGGTCGTGGGCCTTGTCTCGAACGGCCAGGACGTCGTCGACAAGATCAAGAAGGCTGCGCCCGGCGCATCTGGCGGCGGCGTGCAGAACCCGGACAAGATCGTGAAGATGCAGCTGGCCGAGAAGGCCAAGTAGCGGCCGGGCAAAGATCGACGCTTGGCGCGGGTTCGGCGCAGGATGCCCGCCGGCCGCGCAGGTTCGACCGTGGCAGCGATCGCGGGTAGGATTGCGGCGGGAACGGCTCGCGCGGCCACGACCCTGGTGCTGATCCGACCCGGAGATCGGGCATCTCTCGGGGATCGTTGCCCCGCAAGCCGCCGCGGATGCTGCCCGGGCCTGTCGTAGTCTCGCTGCGGTCAGGGCCTGGGCAGGCTGCGAACTCGCTGCCAGAACGCGACGCTGTTCCGGCAGCCTGCTGCGGGGCGCCAACGGGGTCGGAGCACGCGCGGGGCGTCCCGGTCACGGCACGCTTCGCCTCGCGTCGGCCGGCTGATCGAAGTGGCGCGCAACACCTTCGCGGCGGGTGCGGCCGGCAGCCAAGCCAGAGCGGCTGAGCTCCGCACGACGCTCGCATCGATCCGGCGCTCCACGCCGGCTCACATCACACCCGCCCTCGGCGGGGCGATCGCGGGGCGCCCGGTGGCGCTTCGCTCACTGTATCGGGAATCCGAAGACTAAGGAGCTTGGAGACCATGGCTGACACCGAAACTCTCGTCCTGGAGACCACAAAGGGCCGCGTCGTCATCGAGCTGCGCCCCGACTTGGCTCCGAACCATGTCGAGCGCATCAAGACGCTATCCGCACAGGGCTTCTACGACGGCGTGCCGTTCCATCGCGTCATCGACGGCTTCATGGCCCAGACCGGCGACCCGACCGGAACCGGCTCGGGCGGATCCGACCTGCCGGACCTGAACGCCGAGTTCAACAGCGAGCCGCACGTGCGTGGCACCTGCTCGATGGCGCGCACCAACTTCCCGCACTCGGCGAACTCGCAATTCTTCATCTGCTTCGGCGACGCACGCTTCCTCGACAAGCAGTACACGGTCTGGGGCAAGGTCGTGGAGGGCATGGACGTCGTCGACACGATCAAGCGCGGCGAACCCGTCCGCGATCCCGACCGGATCGTGAAGGCGAGTGTCGCGGCGGCCTGACCGGACGACCAATCCCGGAATCGGAGCGCTCGCGCCGGGAGGCGCGGGCCCTTCGCGTTTGTAGGGCAGGGCGCCCTATGGAGGATCGAGGCGCGCGAGCAGCAGTTCCGCGCGGTCCAAGTCCTCCAGCGTATTGACGTTGAGGAACGGATCGACCGGCTCGATCGGCCATTCGACCGCGGCCGCGCCGTGGCGCGCGAGGTAGGCGCCGACGCGGCGCTCATCGCGCTCCACCAAGGCCTCCCGCAGATCCGCCCGCAGAGAGACGTCCCAGAGTGCCGTCGTGAAATGCTGGCGTCCGCCGGATGCCGCCACGACGATCGGGACGCCCGCATCCTGACGAGCGGCGTCGAGACGCGTGACCAGATCGGCCGGCAGAAACGGTGCGTCCCCGGTCACGCTCACGATGTTCCGGGCCTCCGGATGATGGACCGCGGCATGATCGAGGCCGGCCAGGATGCCCGCGAGGGGGCCCGGATTGTTGGGCACGCCATCCGGGACCATAAGCAGGCCGAGGCTGGCGAAGCGTGTCGGGTCGCCATTGGCATTGAGGATGAGGCCCGCCGCGCATTGCGGGGCGAAGCGCGCGGCCACGCGGTCGAGCAGGGTGCGGCCAGCGAGCCTCCGCAGCGGCTTGTCCCCGCCTCCCATCCGGCGTGACAGCCCCCCTGCGAGGATCACCCCGAGGGTCGGCATTACCTACTCGATGACGATCTTCGGGGCGGCCCGGCCGCTCGGGGCCCCCGAGAGGTTCCGCCAGAGCGCGCCGGCGATCTCCCGATAGACCCGGGCCTGCGGACCGTCCGGATCCGTCGCCACCACGGGGCGGCCGGAATCGGAGGTCTCGCGGATCGTCATGTTGAGCGGCACCTCGCCGAGGAAGGGCACGCCGAGACGCTCCGCTTCCGCGCGGGCGCCGCCATGGCCGAAGATATGCGATGCGTGTCCGCAATTCGGGCAGACGAAGGTTGCCATGTTCTCGATCACGCCGAGAATCGGCACTGCGACCTTCTTGAACATGGTCACGCCCCGGCGGGCATCGATCAGCGCCAGGTCCTGCGGCGTCGAGACGATGACGGCACCCGACAGAGGCGTCGCCTGCGCCATGGTCAGCTGCGCGTCGCCGGTGCCCGGTGGCATGTCCACGAGGAGCACGTCGAGCTCGCCCCAGGCGACCTCCCGCAGCATCTGCGTGATCGCGGATTGCACCATCGGACCGCGCCAGATCATCGCGGATTCGGGCTCGATTAGGAACCCGATCGACATCACCTTGAGGCCGTAGCCGATCATCGGCTCGAGGGTCCGCCCCTCGATCACCCGCGGCTTGCCGGACAGGCCGAACAGCTTGGGCACGGACGGGCCGTAGATGTCGGCGTCGAGGAGGCCGACGCGCAATCCCTGCGCCTGCAAGGCCAGGGCGAGATTGCAGGCGGTCGTGGATTTGCCGACGCCGCCCTTGCCGGAGGCCACCGCCACGATGTGGCGTACGCCCGGCAGCGCCGGACCCGGACCCGGGGCGGCCCCGCGCGGCGGGGGGGCCGCCGGACGCGGCGGGCTCGCGGATGGTGGCAGGTTCGATCCGCGCTCCGAGGTGAGGCTCGCGAAGACGCCGGTGACGCCGGGCAGCGCCAGGACGACGCCCTCCGCCTTGCGCCGCACCGGCTCGAAGCGATCCGCCTCATTCGGGTCGACGAGGATCGAGAACATGACCCGCTGGCTCGGATCGACCAGGACCTGGGAGAGGCGGCCCGAGCCGGGCAAAGTGGTGCCGCCTTCATCGACCGTCACGGTCGCGAGCGCCTTCAGCACGTCGTCGCGGGTAATCGCCAATACGCTTGCTCCTGACCACCTGGCGCTGCCGGACGGCCACGGCCGGCGTCATGCAGCCCCCAAGCGCCATCATGTAACCCGCCCCGCCGGAAACGCCAGGGGTTTGGCCGCTTCGCCCGGACAAGCGGGAACGACCGCGCCCACAAGCGCTTCGAAACCAACGCGGCGCTTGTCCGTTGTCGACACGATCCTCGACCCTCCGGTGGCCGGAGCGCAGCCGCGCGCCCCGCCGAGCCGCGTGTCGTCAGGCGAGTTGGAGAGAATTTTCATGCATCAGGGCAACCATCGCGATCACGAAGGCGCGAAGAAGCTGTTCGACCTCATCAAGGACATCAAGGTCGCGATGATGACCACCATCGACCCGGACGGAAAACTCTACAGCCGGCCGATGTGGAGCCAAGATGCAGACGAGGTCGGCGACCTGTGGTTCTTTACCAAGCTCCACTCCCCGAAGACAGCCGAAATCTCGAAGGACAACCAAGTCAACCTGGCATTCGCGGATCCGAAGACGCAGACCTACGTCTCCGTGGCGGGCAAGGCCGAGATCGTCACCGATCAGGCGATCATCAATGACAAGTGGAATGAGAGCTTGAAGACCTGGTTCCCCAACGGCAAGGATGATCCGGAGGTCGCCCTTCTCCGCGTGCATCCCGAGAAGGGCGAGTACTGGGACAGTCCCAATGCTACGATGCTGCACCTCTACGGCTACGTGAAGGCCGCGGTTACCGGCGAGAGCCCGAAGACCGAGACCAAGAAGGTCGATCTCGCCTGAGGCAATCGGCGCCGACGCGAGCGCCGTGGCGCGATCGCGCCGGCACGTGCCACCTTGGCTGTGACGCCGGCAGTGATTGACTCGAGACCGGCTCCGGGGTCACTCGGAGTCAGCCTTCTCTAGGACTGACTCCGAGCCACCATGATCGATCTCGCGACGCGGGTGTACAATCACACCTGGAAGATCGACCCGATCGTGCGGTCGCTGCTCGATACCGATTTCTACAAGCTGCTGATGGCGCAGACGATTTTTCGCCGCCATCGCAATACGAGCGTCACCTTCGGCATCCAGAACCGCACCCGGCGCGTGCGGATCGCCGATTTCGTCGATGTGGGGGAACTGCGCGAGCAGCTCGACCATGCCCGGTCGCTGCGGCTCACGCGGGGCGAATCCACCTGGCTTCGCGGAAATACCTTCTACGGAAAGCGCCAGATGTTCTCGGCCGAGTTCATGGACTGGCTCGAGACCTTCCGGTTGCCCGAATACGAGCTCGAGGTGCGCGACGGGCAGTACGACCTGACGTTCCACGGTCTGTGGATCGAGACCACGATGTGGGAAGTGCCGGCGCTCGCGATCCTCAACGAATTGCGCTCGCGCGGCGTCCTGCGCGGCATGGGCAAGTTCGAACTCCAGGTGCTCTATGCCCGGGCCATGACCCGCGTCTGGGAGAAGATCGAGCGTTTGAAGGTGCTGCCCGGTCTCTCGATCGCCGATTTCGGCACGCGTCGCCGTCACAGCTTCCTCTGGCAGGACTGGTGCGTCGAAGCGATGAGCGCTGGCCTCGGGGAGTGCTTCCTCGGCACGTCGAACTGCCTCATCGCCCTGCGCCGCGAGGTCGAGGCCGTCGGCACGAATGCGCACGAGCTCCCGATGGTCTACGCCGCGCTCGCCGAGGGTGACGCCGCCCTGGCGCAAGCGCCCTACGACGTGCTGCGGGACTGGCAACAGGATTACGAGGGCAACCTCTTGGTCGTCCTTCCCGACACCTACGGCACCACGCGCTTCCTCGCCGACGCCCCCGATTGGATGACGACCTGGACCGGCATGCGTATCGACTCCAAGGAGCCCATGGCTGGCGGCGAGGAGGCAATCTCGTGGTGGCGATCCCGCGGCTGCGATCCGGCCTCGAAGCTCGCGATCTTCTCGGACGGGCTCGACATCGACATGATCGAGGCGATCCACGATCGTTTCCACGGACGTCTGCGCATCGGCTACGGGTGGGGCACGCTGCTCACCAACGATTTCCGCGGCCTCGTGCCCGATGGGCGGCTCGACCCGATCTCGATCGTCTGCAAGGTCATCGAGGCGAATGGCCGGCCGGCCGTGAAGATCTCCGACAACCCCACCAAGGCGATCGGGCCCGAGGCCGAGATCGCGCGCTACCAGCGGGTTTTCGGCACCGGTGGCCAAGCCGTGTTGCCGGTCGTGGTCTGAGACCGGCCCAGACCTGCGTGCCGCGGACGCCATCGCATCCATCGGCCTGTCCGCGCCCGATCGATCACGCGTCCGTTATAATCTCGCCGATCATCCAGGATCGTTTCACCGATGACACCGTTCCTCAGGCGGCGAGGCCCGCTGGAGGGTGGCATGGCCGCCCGCGTTGCGTCGAGATCGGATGGAAATGGCCAGGAACACGAGCCCGGAGGCGTCCCTCCTCCCGCCGCGTCCGACGCGCATAGCCGCCGCCGAGGTCCCGAAGGCCGCGCTCGCCTCACCCACCGTCGTCGGGGCGGTAATCGTCGCGATTCTGTACTTCGGCCGCGAGATCTTCATCCCCATCGCCATCGCGGTCCTGCTCTCCTTCGTGCTGGGGCCGCTCGTCAACCTGCTCCGGCGGATCAACCTTGGCCGCCTCCTCTCGGTCGGCATCGCCGTGATGGCGACCCTCGGCATCGTTGCGGCGCTGACCACGTTGATCGGCGTTCAGCTCGCGGATCTCGCCCGCGACGTGCCGCGCTACCGCGCGACCATCGAGCACAAGTTCGAGGGCCTGCGTGACAGCCCGATCGGGCAGGCTACCAGCTACGTCGCCAATATCGGGCGCGCGATCCATCAGGCCGGCAGCAGCACCGAGGAAGGCAGCGCCAAGGTGCCACCGGCCGGCACCAATACCGATCGCAAACCCGTCCTCGTCGAGGTGAAAGAGCGCCAGCCCGGTCCGATCGAGATGGCCGGCACGGTCCTGTCACCGGTCCTGCACCCGCTCGCCACCGCCGGCATTGTGTTCGTGGTGCTTCTCTTCATCCTGATGCAGCGTGAGGACCTGCGCGACCGGATGATCCGCCTCGCCGGATCGAACGACCTTCATCGGACGACGGTGGCGATGGACGACGCCGCCCGACGCCTGAGCCGTTACTTCCTCGTCCAGCTCGCGTTAAACGCGAGTTTCGGCCTCGTCGTCGGCATCGGTCTCTACCTGATCGGCGTGCCGAACCCGGTGCTCTGGGGCATCTTCTCGGCGCTGATGCGGTTCGTGCCCTACGCCGGCGCATTCCTGTCCGCCTTGTTTCCCCTCGCGCTGGCCGCGGCGGTCGAGCCCGGCTGGAACATGATGATCGGCACCGCGATCCTGTTCCTGCTCCTCGAACCCATCGTGGGCCAGTTCGTCGAGCCCCTGCTTTACGGGCAGTCAACGGGCCTCTCGCCCTTCGCGGTCCTAGTGTCGGCCCTGTTCTGGACGTGGTTGTGGGGACCGATCGGGCTCCTGCTCTCGACGCCGCTCACCGTCTGCCTCGTGGTACTCGGGCGCCACGTCGACAAGCTCGAATTCCTCGACGTGCTCTTCGGCGATCAGCCGGCCCTCACGCCGGTCGAGAATTTCTATCAACGCATCCTCGCGGACGATCCTGAAGAGGTCCAGGAACATGCAGACCTCATTCTGCAGGAATGCTCGCTCTCAGCCTATTACGACGAGGTCGTGGTGAGAGGTCTTGAGCTCGCAGCCCGGGACGCCGCTCGGGGCGTTCTGACGCCCGAACAGAAGACCGACATCCGCGCATCCCTGACGGGCTTGATCGAGGAGCTCGCAGAACGGGCGGACGAAACGCCGGAGCGGCCGGATCAGGATGGAGGCCGCCTCGTCAAGGACAGCGCGAGCACCGATCCCGTTTGCGGTCGAATGCCGATCGACTCCGGTACTGCCGGGTCGGAGGCCCTCCCGGCTCCGTGGCGACAGGAGGGCGCCGTCCTCTGCGTCTCCGGCCGAGGCTTCGTCGACGAGGCTGCCGCCGCCATCCTGGCGCAGCTCCTGACAAGGCGCGGCATCGGCGCCCGGGTCGTAGGCTTTTCCGACTTGGCTCGAAGCCGGATCGAGAATTTCGATCCCGGACCAGCCCGCATGATCTGCATCATCTCGCTGGCGATCAGCGGGGAACCGACGCACCTTCGCAATCTCGTCGGCCGTCTGAAGAAGCGGATCCCTCAGGTTCGCATCGCGGCGGGTCTCTGGCGTGCCGACGACGAGATCGTGGCCGACGTCTCGCAACAGGCGGCGATCGGCGCCGACGCGCACGTCACGTCCCTGCGCTCGGCTGTCGAGGAGGTGCTGACCACCATGCGCGACGATGCCGCCCGGTCCGGTGTGACTGGGCCAGTAGGATCGAGAGCGGGCCAGCGAGGGGCTTGACGCCGCGCGCGGGAGCCCGCTTCGTCTCATCAATCCGGGTCCGGGCGAAGAGGGTGTCAGCCGATGAGCGTGGTCGATCTCGCGCGTTTCATGGACGATCTCGCGACCGAGTCAGGGCAGGCGATCCTGCCGTTCTTCCGCGCCCATTTCGGGCTGGACGACAAGGCACGCGGCGGCGCGGCCTTCGACCCGGTCACGGAGGCCGATCGGGCCGCAGAGGTCGTCCTCCGCAACATGATCCGCCAGACCTTTCCGACGCACGGCATCCTGGGCGAAGAGTTCGGTTCGGAACGGCTCGACGCGGAATGCGTCTGGGTGCTCGACCCGATCGACGGCACCCGTGCCTTCATCGCCGGATTGCCGACCTGGGGCACGCTGATCGGGCTGACGAAAGGTGGGGTCGCCGTCCGCGGGATGATGCACCAGCCCTTCCTTGGCGAGCGTTTCGTCGGCGATGGAGCGAGTTCGCGCCTGCGCACGGCGCGGGGCGAGCGCACCCTGCGCACCCGCCGCTGCGATGTGCTCGCCGATGCGATCCTTGCCACCACCGATCCGCGCCTCTTCGTCGAGGGTGAGGAGCGGGATCGCTTCCAGGCGGTCGAAGGTTGCGTGCGCATGGCCCGGTACGGAACGGATTGCTACGCCTATTGCATGCTCGCCGCCGGTCAGATCGACCTCGTCGTGGAGGCTGGGCTCAAGCCCTACGACATCGTCGCATTGATCCCGATCGTCGAGGGCGCGGGCGGGATCGTGACGGCCTGGGATGGCGGGCCGGCGACGCAGGGAGGCCGCATCGTCGCCGCGGGCGATCCGCGCCTGCACAAGGCCGTTCTCGAGCACCTCAATCCCTGAAGCGTGTCGGGCGTGTCCGACGACGCATCGATTGAACCGGAAAGCGTCGCGGATCGTTGCCGCAAGACCGACAAGCTTTGCCGATGCGGGATCCGTGCTGCTCACCGCGCTCCTTGCCCTGACGACGTTGCTGCCACAGGTCGGTGCCGGCCTCGATGCCGCGCGTCGATCCAGTGAGACAATCCTGTCCTTCCCCGCGTCGGCACCCGTCACACCCGCGATGCCGCGCTTCGCCCCCGAGGCGCGTGCCGTGACGAACTGGCGTCAGGAAGCGGGCGCAACGCTTCGGCCGGCCTCATTGGCATTGGTGGTGCGGTTATCGACCATCGATCCGCCCTTCGTCGCTCGCTGCGTGAAGCTCAACAATTATTGGTGCATCAAGCGCGCGCGCTGGTCGGGCGAGATTGGCGCCGATGCCGAGGGCCATACGGGGTTTGCCACGGCAGCCGAGGGGGCCGACGCGGCCGCTCTGCTGCTGCGCCGCTACTACCGCGATTACGGCCGAAGAACTGCACTCGCGATTGTTCGACGCTGGGCACCGGCCACCTGCGGGCTCCCGAACCCGGTCGCGGCGACCGGGGCGGGCGGCCATACGCAAGCTGTCTCCGCCACGGTCGCGCCGATGGGGCTCGGGCGCACGCTGCGCGCGCGCTTCCTCGCCCGTCAAGGGCGCGGCGGCACTGTGCGCAGCCTCGCCTTCATCCGCGCAAAGGGCCCGGCCCTGCATCGACCCGCCCTGCGCATCCAGCCCTGGTCGCCCCTTGCCCGGATGGCGGCGGGGCCCCGCAGACCCGTCGCGCGGGCGATTCCGGCAACGCGGCAGCCGGAGATCGGGATCTTGAGCTCCGCCAAGGCGTCCATCGCGGCCGATTCACCCCGTCGAACAGGCCGACCGAGCGGCGCCGCTGATCCGAGCGCCCTGCTGTCGCGGCCGAGCCTCGCTCCGGACAGGCTCGTGGCCGAATCCGCGGCTCTCCCGGCAATCGCAGCCGGCCTGCCGCTGCTCGACCTGCGACTGCCAGCGCCTCTCTGCAGTGGCGACGACGTCCGCATCGGAAATTACGCTGCGCGCATCGCGAGCAGCGTCGGGCTCAAGCCCGGCGATGACCTCAAGCTGTTCTCGGCCGACGGGAACGCCAGCCCAAATCTCGCGCCGGTGATGCTGGCGATGTCGGGCGTGGAACTCGGCACGCTCAAGGCCGGGCCGGATCTCGTCGACGCCGCGATCCGGCGCCTCGACGCGGGACGCGACCGGGCCTCGACGACAGCGGAAGTGAGCCAGCCGCCGGAATAGCCTTGCAGCCAGCCCTCCCGCGCGCCACCTCAGCGCGGCCCCTGTTCTACCCGCCGAGTCTCGCCTTGCCGCCCTTGAACAGTTTCGTCGCGCGTGCCGGATTGGCGGTGAAGGCCTTCGCGGAAGCGTCGAGTGACCTGCTGATCCAGCCGACCCTGCGCCTCGGCGTGACCGGTTTGGCGCGATCCGGCAAGACCGTCTTCACGACAGCTCTGATCCACCACCTCGTCGAGGCGCACGCCTTGCCGGCCTTCGCACCCGCCCAAGAAGGACGCCTGCGCCGCGCCCGCCTCGTGCCGCAGCCCGATGACGACGTCCCGCGCTTTCCCTACGAGGATCATGTCTCCGCCCTGACGCAGGATCGGCGCTGGCCCCGCTCGACCGATCGGATCAGCCAGTTCCGCCTCGCCATCGAGTACGAGCGCGCCAGTGCCTGGCGTTCGGGGCCGGCGACCCTGATGCTCGACGTGGTCGATTATCCGGGCGAGTGGCTGCTCGACCTCGCTCTGATTGAGCAGAGCTATACGGCGTGGTCGCGCGCCACCATCGCGGGCACGCGGCGTGCCGGCCGGGCGGAGATCGCCGCGCCTTGGCTGGCCATGCTGGCGGGGCTCGATCCGGCGGCCCCCCTCGACGAGCCACTTGCGGAGCGGGCGAGCGAGGCCTTCAAGGCCTATCTCGCAGCACTCCGAGCCGGTCCGGAATCCGTCGCGACAACACCGCCCGGGCGCTTCCTGATGCCGGGCGATCTCGCTGGCTCGCCGGCGCTCACCTTCGCGCCCCTCGACAATCTGCCTGACACGCTCGCCGCCGACAGCTTGGCCGGGCTGATGGAGCGGCGCTTCGAGGCCTACAAATCCAAGGTGGTCGAGCCCTTCTTCCGCGACCATTTCCAGCGCGTCGACCGGCAGATCGTGCTCGTGGACGTGCTCGCCGCCGTGGATGCCGGGCCGGCGGCGCTCGCGGAGCTGGAGGAAGCGCTGGATGCGGTGCTGCTCAGCCTCAATATCGGCCGAAACACCATTCTCTCCCGCCTGTTCGCACCAAGGGCGGACCGCGTCCTGTTCGCCGCGACCAAGGCGGACCACCTTCATCAGACGAGCCATGACCGGCTCGACGCCCTGCTCCGCCTCCTCGTCTCGCGGGCGATGCGCCGGACGGAAGCCGCGGGCGCTCGCGTCGGCACCGTCGCGCTCGCCTCCGTCAGGGCGACCCGCGAGACCACGGTGCACGAGGGCGACGCGCGCTTTCGCGCCGTGTCCGGTACGCCCGAGGCGGGCGAACAAGTGGGCGACACGGTCTTCGATGGCGTCAGCGAGGCTGCGGTGTTTCCCGGTGAGCTTCCGGCTCGTCCGGAGGCGGTGCTGGAGGGAGCGGTCGAGCCCGGCTCGCTTCGTTTCCCGCGCTTCCGGCCTCCCTTGGTGAAACCCGACGCCCTCGGCCGCCCGGGTCATCTGCCACAGATCCGGCTCGACCGGGCGATGCAGTTCCTGATCGGCGACAGGCTCGCCTGATGCCGTGCATCCGCCCGAGCCCTACGACGGTGACCGCATGAGCTCCTCCCAGCGCCCCCGCGCCTTTCGAATTCCGACGGCCGATCCCGCCACTGACGGCGTCGCACCCGATGTCGGGCCGACGAGTCAGGTGCGGATCGTCGAGGAGCCCTTCGAGATCGTCGAGGCCGCCGACGGCGCGCCGGTTCCGGTCGCCCCGAAGAGCCGGGCGCCCTGGCTGTCGCTGCTCCTCATGGCCCTTGGCGGCCTCGTGTCGCTCGGGGTCGGGCTCTCGGTGGAGCGGCTGATCGCGGATCTGTTCCAGGCCGCACCCTGGCTCGGCGGCGTGGCGCTGGTTCTCCTGGCGCTCGCGACGGTCGCGTTCCTGGCGATCGTGGGCCGGGAGCTCGGGGGATTGTGGCGCGAGCGGCGGATGGAGCGCCTGCGCGAGGCCGCCATCGCGGCAATCAGCACCCGTGACCATTCGGCAGCGCAAGCGGTGGTGCGCGACCTCTCCGCCTTCTACGCCGACCGGCACGCTCTCGCGGAGGGCCGTAAGCGCCTCGAAGCGCTGGAAGATTCGATTCTCGACATCGACGACCGCATCGGTCTCGCCGAGCACGAATTGCTGGCTCCCCTCGACCGGCAGGCACGCAACGCCATCGCGACGGCGGCCAAGCAAGTCTCCGCCGTGACGGCTCTCAGTCCGCGGGCGATCGTCGATGTGGCCTTCGTGGTGTTCGTCGCGGCCCGGCTCCTGCGCCGGATCGCCCAAATCTATGGCGGCCGGCCGGGCTTCCTCGGCTTCCTGCGTTTGGCCCGAGCCGCCTTCGCGCACCTGACCGTGACGGGCGGGATGGCGGTGGGCGAGAGCATGATGCAGCAGGTGCTCGGGCTCGGCATCGCGGCCCGCGTCTCCGCGAAGCTCGGGGAGGGAGTCCTCAACGGGCTGATGACGGCCCGGTTCGGCCTCGCCGCGCTCGCGGTCTGCCGGCCGCTGCCCTTCACCCGGGAGGCGCCGCCGCGCCTGGCCGACGTGGCGGGCGAGTTGCTGCGCTCGGCCGAGACCGAGCGGGCAGGGGATTGAGAGGCGTCTACTCGCCCGCCGCGAGCTTGCGGGCGGGGGCGGGCGCGGCCGCCGCATTCCGGCGATTCGCGATGCGGCTGAACATGTTGCCGGTATAGTCGGCGACCTTCGGCTTCTCGCCGGCCGCGAGCTGCGCCTCGAAGACCTCGATCCGCTTCAGGAGAGACGCATCGTTGAAGATCGAGCTGTTGAACGACATGTTGGCGCGCGGGCCGAGGGCCGTTTGCACCGCCTCAAGTCTGGCCAGAAGCTCTCTTCGCGTCACGATCCATCTCCTGCGAGCGATTGCCGCCCTCACCTCGTCCCATCCAGAACCATCCTGGTAAATGAGGGGTTAACGGCGGGCCGGATCGGCGCAGGATCGGCGGCCGGTGACAGGCGGATCGGGGCTAACGCCTAGAGATTGCGAAGAAATCCAGCAAGCCGCATCAACCCCTCCGGCCAGGGACCGTGGCCGCTCGCCACGTTGATGTGGCCGGACTCGCCCGCATCGACGAGGAGGGAGCCCCAGGATGCGGCGAAATCCTCGGCCCGCTCGTAGGCGCAGTAGGGGTCGGTCCGGCTCGCCACCAGCAGCGACGGGAAGGGCAGGGGCTCGCGCGGCAGGGGCGCGAAGGCCCGGACGCGCTCGGGCAAGTTCGGCGTCCGCTCGACATCGGGCAGTGCCACGAACAGGGCGCCGCGCACGGTGCCGGGCGGAAAATCCTTGATGGCCTCGACACTTGCGACGACACCGAGGCTGTGCGCGATCAGGATGACGGGCCGGCTCGCCGCCTCGACCGCCTCGACGATGCGCCCGCACCAGGCCGCGGGCTCGGGCTGATGCCAGTCGTCCTGCGCGACGATCCGGCCGGTGGCGAGCCGGCTGGCCCAGCGGGCCTGCCAATGCTCCTCCTCGGAGCCGGCGAGGCCCGGGATGATCAGGATGTCGCAATCGGCTGTCTTCATGGCTGCCTGCGATAGCGGCTCGGGGCAGGATCGTCGAGGCGGCACCCATGGAACAAATCATGCACGATTCCGCGGTTTCACCGGGGACGCACCCGGTTCACTCGGCGGCGAGGGACGCCAAGCCCGGATTCGCCGCGATCTGGGCCGCGATTCCGGCCGAGGCGAGGTTCTTCGACTTGGCCTCGATCTCGAAATCCGCCCAGGCGAGATGGCGGGCGACGAGGTCGTTCAGCGCGCGGTTCCACATCAGGTCCGAATGCGCCGCGAGGTCGCGCCAGGAATGACCGGATTCGCGAAGCCTGGCGAAATCCGGGAGCGCGTCGGGATCGTGGTCCGGTAGCACCGTCTCGCGGGAGACGCTGACATGGGCGACCGGGCGCACGCCCCGCCAGGATTCCCGGATCCGAATGATGCGGGGATCCTCCGGCTCGATGTACTGGCCGCCGCTCTCGACCCAGTGGTGGTGAATGTCGAGGACGACGGGCACGAGGTCGGCGAGCTGCAGCACCGCGTCGAGGCCGAACGCATTCTCGTCGTTCTCGACGGTGACGAGGTCGCGGGCCACTTTGCTCACCTTGGGCAGGCTCTCGCGCCAGCCCGCGATCCCGGGGTCGCGGGCGCCGACATGGATGTTGATATGGGCCCCGTGCGGGTGCCAGCCGGTGCCGTAGCCCATCAGCCCCATCAGCTCGGCGTGGTAATCGAGGTCCTCGATGCCGTTCTGGAGCGCTGCGGGATTGCGCGAGGCGAGGATGCAGAACGGGCCCGGATGCAGGCTGACGCGGACGCCGCGCGCCCGCGCCAGGGCGCCGGCCTCGGACAGACCGGCCTCGACGGCTTGGCGCAGGTCCGGCTCGGCGTAGAGGGGGCGGATCGCCGGATGCGTGTAGGCGGGCAGGATCGAGCTCGCCATGCGCAGGAGCCGCTCCAGCGGCGGCCGGTCACCGACCCAGGCGATCTGACGCTGCAGGGCCACGAGGTTGTGGCGCACGGTCTGGGCGAGCTTGGCCTGCGCGGCGCTGGGGCCGAGGCTTTGCAGGTGGGCGATCGTGACGCTCGTGACGTTCATCGCCAGCGCCGCCTCGCGGGCGGCCTTCAGGGTCTTGTGGGTGCCGGGCGGCGTGTCCGGGATGAATTTGCAGCAGAAGCCGAGGCGGGGCGCGGCATCGCTCACGGGGCCGGCGGGGATGGGGGTGTCCGTCATGGAGCGACAACGCCGACGGGCGGATTTGGACGCAGGCCCGCGCCCGCAAATCATCGGCGATCGGCCCGGCGCTCGCATGAAAAAACGGGCGGCGCCGCCGCGCCGCCCGTCTCGTCGTGTCGTCGGAGCCGCCTCAGAGCCGGTGCGCGGTCCGGTCGCTGCCCTGGTAGTCACCGCCGGGCGTGCGCTCGCCGTTGGCGCGCTGGGCGGCGGCATTCAGGTTGTCCGGGTCGAGGGCGCTCTCCACGAAGTCGCGGCCGCGGCTGGTGAAGTCGCGGGCGTAGCGCAGGCCCTGGTCGCGCAGCTCGTCCGCGTAGGGGCCGAGGTTGCGGTCCTCCTGGCGGGTGCGCGGCAGCAGCGCCCCGAGGAGAAGGCCGGCCGCGACGCCGACGACGCCGACGAGGAGCGGGTTCTCGGTCACGAACTGCTCCACCGCGGTGCGGCCCTGGTGGAGCTGGTCACGGCCCCGGCTCGCCGCATCCTCGACGCGGCGGCGCTGGCTCCGGTGCATGTCGGACACCCAGGTGCGGGCGTCGTCGTAGACATCCGCGGCGCGCTCGCGGGCATCCTGCGCGGCGCCCTTGACGCTGCCGGCGAGGTCAGAGGCGCGGCTCTGCGCGTCGGAGGCGAGGTCGGAGGCTTTGTCGCGGGCCTGGCCGGCGAGGCCGGACGCCTTGTCGGCCGCCTGCGCGGCGGCGTCCTTCGCCTGATGCGCGGTGCCGCCGGCCGGCGCGTCGAAGCTCGCATTCCGCGCATGCGGGTCGGTGTTGCCGGCGCCGAGCGGATCGTGAACGCCCGCCGGGTCCGGCCTCAGGGTGAAGTCCTGGGGCTTGGCATGCGGGTCGAGGCTTCCGGGCGGCCGGTCGGTGCCGCCGGCGCCGACGGCGTGGAGCGTGCCGGTGGAGGTGCCGGTCAGCGGGCCGGAACCGCCCGCGGCTGTGTCGTGGAGGCCGCGGCCGGGTTGCTGCGGCTTGAAGGGGTCACTCATCGGTTACTCCTCATATCGGTCGTGACAGCCCGGGCGGGCCTTGGTCGGTCCTGGTTCTCGCGCGGTCCGGTCTCGGATCGGTCCTGCCGGATCCTGATCGCTCACCGGTCCCCATCGTCGATCGGTCCTGCGCACCGGCCAGGCGGCCGGCGCGTCCGGTCCGGGTTCAGGCCCGCATTTCTTCGGCGAGGTCGTGCGCCGGGTGCCGGGTCGGCTGGTCCGGGTCGTAGACGCGGGCCGCCCCGGTATTCAGGGCCGGGACCCTCTCGGCGGCGCGGCGCATCCGCCGCCGGCGGTTCTCGGCGGCGGCGTCGTTCGACATCCGGTGCAGCAGCCAGCCGATGCCGGCCGCGATGATCATCACCGGGACGGGGTTGCGCCGCACCGCCTCCAGCGCGCCGTCATAGACCCCGTTGAGGGGCGTGCGGCGGGCCGAGCCCAGCATCTCGTCGACGATGCTCGACACGGAGAGGCGGTCCTGGATCCGGTCGATCGTCTGGTCGAGCCGGGCGCGGCTCGCCTCGATGTCCTTCTCCAACTCGTTCATCGAACTCATTAGGAAACCCTCTCGGACAGGGCACGGGCGTCCTGGCGAACCTGGCGCGTGGTGCGGGTGGGCGCGAGCGTCGAGAGCGACATGGCGCTGCGTCCCCAGAGCGCCATGCCGATCGCCAGGACGAGGAGCACGCCGCCCACGATCAGGGCGGAGAGCCACTCGGAGCCCACGATGGTGGCGAGCCACTTCACGAGGGCGTCGACGAGGACCAGGAGGGCCACCACGGCGAAGACCGCGGCGCCGACGAAGCAGGCGAGCCCGATGAAGAGCGAGCGCACATTGCTCGCCATCTCGGTCCGGAAGAGCGCGATCTCTTTGCGGGCGAGCTCGTTGGTCTCACGCAGGGCGTCGCCGATCAGGCTCTGGATGCTGTTGACGCCGGCACCCGGCGGCGGGGTTGGGGTCGGTCCGTTGGACATGGGTCGGCGACCTCAGGCGCGATGGCTGGCGCGGTGGCCGTCGAGCCCCTCGCGATCCTGGGGCAGGCTCGACGACTTGATGAAGCGGGCCGCGATGAAGCCCGCCACGAAGGTGCCGACCGCGACCGCCACGGGGGCGCGGCGGGCGAAGGCCTCCGCATCCTCGTAGAAATCCGTGAAGCTGCGCGCCTCGATCGAGCCGCCGAGCTGCTCCAGCCCCTCGGCCGCGCTGTCGAAGAAGGCCTTGATGTTCGGCCGGTCGTCGAAGGTGCGGCTCGAATCCCGGAGGGTCTTGGCCAGGTCGTTGACCGATTGGGCCGCGTCGCCCTTGCGGCGCTCCACGTAATCCTGCGCCTGGGCGCGGGCGGCATCCATCAGGCCGCGGCCGCGCTCGACCGCGACGTCGGCGATGTCCTCGACATCGCCCTTCAGGCCGCGCCAATCCGCCTGCTCGCCAGCGGCGGAGGGGGCGCCGGGATCGGCCGGGCGCGCCACGGATGGGCCGGCCGCGGAAGGCCCGCCGGCGTGACCCGAAGACGGATTGGGAAACTCGCTGCCGGCCATGGGGCATACTCCTTGCACATGCGCCGGACACGGGGCCCGGGGCGCATCGGGGTGAGGCATGATGTCGGCTGAGTAACCGCCCCGGTCGCCACCGGTTCCGCCTCGGCGCGCGAGGGGGTCGGGCAAGGGCGCGCGAGGGGCGGCGAGGCGGGAAAGCCGCGGTTTTCCGGGGCTTTCCCGGGTGGCGCGAAGTCAGGCTTCGTTCAGGCCCCGGGGCGCAGCCTCGGCCAAGGTTGAGCGGGGTGCGGGGTCAGGACCGGAATTCGCGCGGGCTGACGAGGATCTGGACCGTCCCGGACAGGACAGGCCGGGATTTTCCTCGTGCGAGCGCGGATTCAGCATCTTGACCCGGGGGGTGCGAACGCGCTTGGCTAGCGCCAACGGATCGCGCTCGGCTTCCGCGCGTTCACCCGAGGAAACGTTTGGTCGGGCGCGGGCTCCCTCGCGCCTGCGCCCTGAGGACCGGAGCCGGCTTCGTGGCACGCCTAGTGATCGTATCGAACCGCGTTGCAGTGCCCGAGGAGGGTGGCAAGGCGGTGGCGGCCGGCGGCCTCGCCGTCGCCGTGAAGGAGGCCTTCACGGCCTATGAGGGCCTGTGGTTCGGCTGGAGCGGCAACGTCGTCGAGGAGCCCTCCGAGGAGCCGACCCTGATCGACCGGGACCGCGTGCAATACGCGGTGGTCGATCTCTCGCCCCAGGACCACCGGGAATATTACGCCGGCTTCGCCAACCGGGCGCTCTGGCCCATCATGCATTACCGGCTCGGCCTCGGCGCCTTCTCGCGCTCGGATTACGCCGGCTATTGCCGGGTCAACCGGATCTTCGCGCGCCAGCTCGCCAAGCTCGTCGAGCCCGACGACATCATCTGGGTCCACGATTACCACCTGCTGCCGCTGGCCTCCGAGCTGCGCGGCCTCGGCATCGCCAACCCGATCGGCTATTTCCACCACATCCCCTGGCCCGCCGCGGACGTGTTCAACACGCTGCCGGCCAGCAACGACCTCCTGCGCGCCATCGCGGATTACGACCTGATCGGCCTTCAGACCGACCCGGACGTGCAGAACCTGCACCGCAACCTCTGCGACACGCTGCGGGCGATTCCGCTGGGCGGCGGCTCGCTCATGGTCGACGGGCGCCGGACCCGCATCCGCTCCTTCCCGATCGGCATCGACGTGGCGGGCTTCAAGGATGCGGCCGAGCGGGCGAATTCCAACAAGACCGTGCGCGACACCATCGCGGGCCTGCGCACCCGCAAGCTCCTCGTCGGCGTCGACCGGCTCGACTACTCGAAGGGCGTGCCGGAGCGGATGGAGGCGGTGGAGCGCTTCTTCGCCTCGAATCCCGACCAGCGCGGCAACGTCGTCTACATCCAGATCACGCCGAAATCCCGCAGCGAGGTGCCCGAGTACGAGCAGCTCTCGCGCGAGGTCAACGAGACCGTGGGCGAGATCAACGGGGCGCTCGGCGACCCGGCCTGGACGCCGATCCAGTACGTCACCAAGGCCTATCCGCGGCCCGTCCTGGCGGGGCTCTACCGGGCGGCCCGGGTCGGCCTCGTGACGCCGATGCGCGACGGCATGAACCTCGTCGCCAAGGAATACATCGTGGCCCAGAGCGAGGAGGATCCGGGCGTCCTCGTCCTCTCCAAATTCGCGGGCGCGGCCCGCCAATTGCCCGAGGCGCTCCTGGTCAACCCCTACGACCGCTTCGAGGTCGCGGAGGCGATCCGGACCGCGCTCTACATGCCGCGGGGCGAGCGGCTGGAGCGCTGGAAGCCCATGGTCGATCGCATGACCCGCGAGGACGTGGATTGGTGGGCGCGCAACTTCCTCTCGGAACTCGAGAATTTCCGCACCGTCGAGCGCGAGCCGCCGACGGCGGCCGCCGCCGCCGAGTAGCGCGGGAAGGCCGGCCCGCCCCGTGTCGCGCCTCCTGATCTCATGTCGCGCCTGATCAGCGTCGACGACGGCGTGCCGGCGCCGCTCGGGGCGCATTTCGACGGGCGCGGCGTCAATTTCGCGCTGTTCTCCGAGAACGCGACCGCCGTCGACCTCTGCCTGTTCGATGCGGGCGAGCGCCACGAAACCCGCACGATCCGGCTGCCCTGCCGCAGCGACGACGTCTTCCACGGCTACCTGCGGGGCGTGCTGCCGGGGCAGCTCTACGGCTACCGGGTGCACGGCCCCTGGGACCCCGCCCGCGGCCACCGCTTCAACGCGGCCAAGCTCGTCCTCGACCCCTATGCCCGCAAGATCGCGGGGCGCATCCACTGGCACGATTCGCTCTACGGCCACCGCCGCGGCCTGCAGCGCCCCGACCAGATCGACCGCCGCGACAGCGCCCTGCACATGCCGAAGGGCGTCGTCACGGCGCCCGAGGTGTCGGACCTCGCGCTCCAGCCCCTGCGCCGGCCCCTCTCCGAGACGGTGATCTACGAGGCGCATGTCAAGGCGCTGACGATGACCCACCCGGACGTGCCCGAGGCCGAGCGGGGCACCTACGCGGCTCTGGCGCACCCGGCCATCATCGAGCACCTGTGGAAGCTCGGCGTCACCGCGCTGGAGCTCCTGCCGATCCAGGCCTTCGTGGATGACCGCTTCCTGGTCGAGCGCGGCCTCGTCAATTTCTGGGGCTACTCGCCGCTCAACTACTTCGCGCCCGATCCGCGCTATCTCGGGGATGCGGGCCTTGCCGGCCTCAAGGCCGCGATCCGCGAGCTGAACGCCGCCGGGATCGAGACGATCCTGGACGTCGTCTACAACCACACGGCGGAGGCCGACCATACCGGCCCGACGCTCTCGTTCCGGGGCATCGACAACGCCAGCTATTACAAGCTCGATCCCGAGGATCCGCGCCGGGAGATCGACTGCACCGGCTGCGGCAACACCTTCGACGTGGCGCATCCGCGGGTGATGCAGCTCGTCCTCGATTCCCTGCGCCACTGGGTCACCGCCTACGGGGTCGCGGGCTTCCGCTTCGACCTCGCCTCAAGCCTCGGCCGCGCGCCCCACGATTTCAGCCCGCGCGCCGCCTTCTTCCAGGCGGTGGCGCAGGATCCGGTCCTGGCCCGCGTCAAGCTCATCGCGGAGCCCTGGGACATCGGCATGGGCGGCTACCAGCTCGGCGGCTACCCGCGCGGCTGGAGCGAGTGGAACGACCAGTTCCGCGACAGCGTCCGGGGGTTCTGGCGGGGCGATCCCGGCCAGCTGCCGAAGCTCACCCAGGGGCTCTCGGGCTCGCGCGAGATCTTCGCGCCCTCGCGGCGCTCGCCGCTCGCCAGCATCAACTTCGCGGCGAGCCATGACGGCTACACGCTCGCCGACGTGGTCGCCTACGAGGCGAAGCACAACCACGCCAACGGCGAGGAGAACCGCGACGGCCACGGCCACAACGTCTCGCGCCATTACGGCGTGGAGGGCCCCACGGACGATCCCGAGATCCTCGCCATCCGCGCCCGCCAGACCCGCAACATGCTGGCCACGATCTTCCTGGCCCAGGGCGTGCCGATGCTGCTGATGGGCGACGAGCGCGCCCGCACGCAGGGCGGCAACAACAACGCCTATTGCCAGGACAACCCGATCGGCTGGATGGACTGGTCCCGCGACCCCGACCCCGACCTCACCCTCTTCGTGGCGAACCTGACCCGCCTGCGCCGGGAGCAGCCGGCTCTGCGCCGCCGGGACTTCCTCGACGGCGCCCGCATCGACCCCGACGAGACCCTGCGCGACGTGCACTGGCTCGCGCCCGACGGCAGCGAGATGGGCGAGGGCGCCTGGGGCGATGCCGAGCGGCGCTGCATCGGCATGCAGATCGGCAACGAGACCGCCCATGGCGAGCGCCTCCTCGTCCTCGTCAACGCCGACGCGACGGCCTGCGACTTCGCCCTCAGCCCGGTGGTCGGCGGACCCTGGCGCCCCGTCTTCGACACGGCCCTGCCGACGGGGGCCGTGCCGCCCGGCCGCCCGCCCTTTCGCGCCGGCGCCCACGTGGCGATGCCGGCCCGCTCGATCCTGGTGCTGACCGCCGATTGCGGGACCGTCCCGGACTTCGTGCACGGCCCCGCCTGAGGCGCCACGGCCCCGCCTGAGGCGCCACGCCCCCGCGCCGTGGCTTTCCCGACGCACCGCGTTTTCACGAGGCCGGCGGCGCACCCTCGGGTTGTCGCCTTCGCGCGGTGCCATAGTTGCGGTGCGGGGAACCAGACCGATCCGGGCAGCCTTCTCAGGAGGGCGAAGCCCGATGCGCCCGCTCAATTGCGACAGACGAGGATGGTGGCCTGATGCGGCGCGCCCATACGATGGCCTTTGGCAGCGAGCTTGTTGAGACCGGGGCGCGGTTCGCCCTCTGGGCGCCGACCGCCCAGGACGTGAGGCTCGTGCTCGATGGCCAGGACCACCCGCTGGCCGAGGCCGGGGAGGGCTGGCGCCGGGCCGAGGTTCCGGGCGTGAGGGCGGGGGCGCGCTACGGCTTCCGCATCGACGGCGACCTCGTGGTGCCCGACCCCGCCTCGCGCTTCCAGCCGGAGGACGTCTCGGGTTTGAGCGAGCTGATCGACCCGAAGGCCTATGCGTGGAACGACGCCAGCTGGACCGGGCGCCCCTTCGAGGAGGCGGTGATCTACGAGCTCCACGTCGGCACCGCGACGCCGGAGGGCACCTATGCGGGTTTGGAGGCCAGGCTCGGCGACCTGCGCGACCTCGGCGTCACGGCGATCGAGCTGCTGCCGATCGCGGATTTCAAGGGCACCCGCAACTGGGGCTATGACGGGGTGCTGCCCTACGCGCCCGACGCCGCCTATGGCCGCCCCGAGGACCTCAAGCGCCTGATCGACACGGCGCATTCCCTCGGGCTGATGGTCTTCCTCGACGCCGTCTACAACCATTTCGGCCCGGCCGGGAATTACCTCCACGCCTACGCGAAGACCTTCTTCACCGAGCGCCACCAGACGCCCTGGGGCGCCGGCATCAATTTCGACGGAGCCGAGAGCGGCCACGTCGTGCGCCAGTACTTTCTCCAGAACGCCCTCTACTGGCTCGAGGAATACCATTTCGACGGCCTGCGCTTCGACGCCGTCCACGCCATCCTGGACGATTCCGAGCGCCACTTCCTGGCCGAGCTCGGCGAGACCGTGCGGGCGCGCCTGCCCGACCGGCACATCCACCTGATGCTCGAGAACGAGGCGAACCAGGCCCGCTGGCTCGAGCGCGACGCCCGCGGCACGCCGCGCCAGCACGACGCCCAATGGGCCGACGACCTGCATCATTGCTGGCACGTGCTGCTGACCGGCGAGACGGCGGGCTATTACGAGAGCTTCGCCGACAAGCCGGTGGAGCACCTCGCGCGCTGCCTCGCCGAGGGCTTCGCCTACCAGGGCGAGCCCTTCAAGACGCTGGATAACCACCCGCGCGGGGAGCCCTCCGCCCACCTGCCACCCTCGGCCTTCGTCACCTTCCTGCAGAACCACGACCAGGTCGGCAACCGGGCGCTCGGCGAGCGCCTGAGCCACCTCGCCGCCCCGGAGAAGCTCGACCTCGCCCGCGCCGGCCTGCTGCTCGCCCCCCAGATCCCGATGCTGTGGATGGGCGAGGAATGGTCGGCCTCGACGCCGTTCCTGTTCTTCGTCGATTTCGCCCCCGACGCGGAGCTGAACAAGGCGGTGCGCGAGGGCCGGCGCCGCGAGTTCAAGAGCTTCGCGGCCTTCGCCGACGACACCTCGGTGATTCCGGATCCGACCGAGGCGAAGACCTTCCTGGATTCCAAGCTCGATTGGTCGGAGCGCGCGCGCTCGCCCCATCGCGAGGTCCTGGCCGAGACGACGCGCCTCCTCTCCTTGCGCCGCGCGCACGTGGTGCCGCTGACGAAATCGGCCTATCGCGGCGCCACCGCCACCCTGCCGCGCCCCGACGTCGTCGATTGCACCTGGCGCTTCGCGGCCGGAACCCTGCGCCTCGTGGCCAATGTGGGCGAGGCCGATTTCCGCTTCGACCCCGGCCCCGGCCGCGCCATCTGGACGAACGCCCCCGATGCCGGCGCCACCCTGCCGAGCTGGACCGGAATTTTCCTGACGGGCACGCCGGAATGACGCCTCTCGCGCAGGACGCGCCCGACCTCTCCCGCCGGGGAGTGGTCGCATCCGCGATCGCGGAACGGGTGGGGGGTGTGACTTTTCCGGACAGCGCGCATCCCTCACCCCAACCCTCTCCCGAACGGGAGAGGGGGCCGGTTGCGGCAACCGCGTCACATCCTGAAGCGCATCTCCGTGTCGCTGCCGGTCGCGCGCACGACGCGCCCCACCTCTCCCGTCCGGGAGAGGTCGAGTCGGCGCCAGCCGACCGGGTGAGGGGTGCGACCTCTCCGGAGAGCGCGCACCCCTCACCCCAACCCTCTCCCGGACGGGAGAGGGGGCCGGTCGCGGTGACACATGCCCATCCTGACACCCTCGCTGCCGGTCGCGCGCACGACGCGCCCCACCTCTCCCGTCCGGGAGTGGTCGAATCCGCGCTCGCGGAACGGGTGAGGGATGCGACCTTTCCGGCCTGGGCTCGGCAACTGAGCACCGCCGCGCAATCCAACCACGAACCCCAGACCACGGATCATCATCAGTGAGCGCCACCCTCGAACAGCTCGCCGACCTCGTCGGCGTCGCGGCGGGCTATACGGACGCCTTCGGAGCCCGGGTCGAGACCGCTCTGGAGACGCGGCGCGGGCTGCTCGCGGCGCTCGGCTTCGCGGTCGGGTCCGAACCGGAGATCGCCCGGAGCCTCGGCGCGGTCGAGGCGCTGCGCCGGGGGCTGATCCCGCCGCTGCTGCCGGTGGAGGCGCGGCGCGGCCATCGGGTTCCCGTGCGGGGCGGCGCCGGAACCCTGGTCTGGCGCCTCGTCGACGAGCGGGGCTTTGCCCGCGAGGGGCGCCTCGCCGTCGGGGGCTCGGAGGCGGAGCTGGAACTGCCGCCGCTGACGCCGGGCTACCACCATCTCAGCGTCAGCCTCGGCGAGGCCCGGGCCGAATCCTGGGTGATCGCCGCGCCCCAGCGCTGCTGGCGCCCCCGCGCCTATGCCGACGAGGGGGCCCGCGACTGGGGCCTCGCGGCGCAGCTCTACGGCCTGCGCTCGCCCGGCAATCTCGGCATCGGCACCTACGCGGATGCCGGCCGGGCCGCCACCGATGCGGGCCTGCGCGGCGCCTCGTTCCTGGGCCTCAGCCCGGTCCACGCCCTGTTCGAGAGCGACCGCTCCAAGATCTCGCCCTACTCGCCCTCCTCGCGGCTCTTCCTCGAGACCCTGTTCATCGAGCCCGACGCGCTCCCGGGCTTTGCCGGCTCGCGCGCCGAGGCCATCCTGTCCGGGCAGCGCGCGAAGGTCGAGGCCCTGCGGGACGCCGCCCTCGTCGATCACCAGGGCGTCTGGGAGGTGCTGTCGCCGGTACTGCGGGCGCTCTGGGAGGAATCGGGCGCGCAGGCCGGCACCGATTCGGGCTTCGATGCGTTCCGGCGCGAGGGCGGCGAGGATCTGCAATCCCACGCCACCTTCGAGGCGCTCTCGGCGCATTTCCGCGCGCAGGGCGCCCACTGGCTCGGCGACTGGCCGGAGGAATACCGCCGGGCCGGCACCGAGGCGGTGCGGGCGTTTGCGGCCGACCACGCGGAGGCCGTGCGCTATCACGCCTGGCTGCAATATCTCGCCGATCGTCAGCTCGGGGCCGCCGCGGAGGCGGCGCTGGGCACCGGCATGCGACTTGGCCTCTACCGCGACCTCGCGGTCGGCGCCGACCGGGGCGGCTCCGAGGTCTGGTCGCATCCCGAGCGCTTCGCGGGCGGCGTCTCGATCGGCGCGCCGCCCGACCTCCTCGCCCCGAAGGGCCAGGATTGGGGCCTGCCGGCCTTCGACCCGCTGGAGATGGAGCGCGACGGGCTCGCGGCCTTCCGGGCGCTCGTCCGGGCGAATATGCGCCATGCCGGCGCCATCCGCATCGACCACGCCTTCCAGCTCGCCCGGCTCTACCTGATCCCGGTCTCGGGCAGCGCCCGGGACGGCGCCTACGTGGCGATGCCCTTCGAGCCGATGCTCGCCGTGCTGCGGCTCGAGAGCCACCGCAACAAGTGCCTCGTCATCGCGGAGGATCTCGGCACCGCGCCGGAGGGCTTCTCGGACGCGCTGATGCAGGCCGGCATCCTGAGCTACCGCATCCTCGCCTTCGAGCGCGAGCATGGCGGCGGCTTCAAGGCGCCCGGAGCCTATCCGCGCGACGCGCTCACCGCCATCACCACCCACGACCTGCCGACCTTCGTCGGCTGGTGGCGCGGCGTCGACACCGATACCCGCCAGTCGCTCGGCCTCTACGATGCCGACCGGGCCGAAGCGGAGCGCGGCGAGCGGGTCACCGAGCGCGCCCGCCTCACCGAGGCCCTCGCCTCCGAGCAGCTTCTCCCCTCCTACGACCCGCCCGAGGCCGCGCCCTTCGAGGCCGCCGCGCGCTACCTCGCCCGCGCCCCCGCGATGCTGACCGCCGTGCAATACGAGGACGTGGTCTCGGAGCTGAGCCAGGCCAACGTGCCGGGCTCCACGGAAGGCTACCCGAACTGGCGGCGCAAGCTCGACCGCGACCTCGATTCCATCGCCGCCCCCGGCGGGCCGCTGGCCAAGCTCGCCGCCTCCCTGTCGGCCGAGGATCGAGGCCCGCGCTCGGGCGCCGCCCGGCTCGCCACGGAGGCGCCGCGCGCCACCTACCGGCTGCAATTCCACAAGGACTTCACCTTCGCGGAGGCGGAGGCGATCGTGCCCTACCTGGCGCGGCTCGGGATCAGCCACGTCTACGCCTCGCCCTTGCAGAAGGCGCGGCCGGGCTCGACCCACGGCTACGACATCGTCGATCACGGCGCCATCAACCCGGAGCTTGGCGGCGAGGACGGCTTCATCCGCCTCTCGGACGCCCTGCGCGCCCACGGGCTCAAGCTCCTCCTCGACATCGTGCCGAACCACATGGGCGTCGGCGGCGCCGACAATCCGTGGTGGCTGTCGGTCCTCGAATGGGGGCCGCTCTCGCCCTTCGCCCACGCCTTCGACATCGATTTGGAGCGCCAGGGCGCCAACCGCAACCTCGTCATCCCGTTCCTGGGCGACCGCTACGGCGAGGCCCTGGAGAAGGGCACCCTGGAGCTGAAATTCGACGAGGCGGCCGGGGCCCTCAGCGTCTGGCACTACGAGCACCAGTTCCCGATCCGGCCGCTGAACTACCCGACGATCCTCAACCGGGTGCTGGCGGCGCTCGGCGAGGTCGGCGACGACGCCTCGGCGGAGCTGCTCTCGATCTCCGAGCGCCTGCGCGTCATGGGCGAGGAGACCGTGGCCGAGCGCCGCCGCGCCTTCCCGGACGAGGCGGAGGGGCTGAAGCAGCGCCTCGCCGACGTGGTACAGGCCTCCCCGGCGATCCGCGACGCGATGGGCCGCACGCTCAAGCTCCTCAACGGCTTCAAGGGGCGGCCGGACAGTTTCGGGCCGCTGCATCGCCTGCTGGAGAGCCAGGCCTACCGCCTCGCCCATTGGCGGGTGGCCTCGAGCGACATCAATTACCGGCGCTTCTTCGACGTGAACGCGCTGGCGGGCCTGCGCGTCGAGAAATCCGACATCTTCCACCGCTCGCACGAGACCGTGTTCCGGCACGTGCGCGAGGGCCGGATCGACGGGCTGCGCATCGACCACATCGATGGGCTGGCCGACCCGCTGGGCTATGCCCGGGCGCTGCAGGCGGCAATCGGCCCCGGCTTCTACGTGGTGGTGGAGAAGATCTTGGAACCCGGCGAGCGCCTGCGCCCCTGGCCGGTGGCCGGCACCACCGGCTACGACGTGCTGAACCAGCTCGACGGCATCCTGGTCGACCAGGGCAAGCGCCCGCGGATCAAGCGCCTCTACGAGTGGGCGACCGGCTACGACGAGCCCTACGGCTTCCAGCTCCGGGCCGCCAAGGCCGAGATCCTGGAGATCAGCTTCGCGAGCGAGCTCGAAGTGCTGACCGCCGACCTGAAGGAGATCGCCGATTCCGACCGGCGCACCCGCGACTTCTCGGTCAACGCCATCCGGCGCGCGCTGATCGAGATCATTGCCCGCTTCCCGACCTATCGCAGCTACCTGCCGCCCGACCTCGACGAGAGCGACGTCGAGGTGGAGGACGTGCGCCTGATCGAGGGGGCCGTTGCCAAGGCCAAGCGCTGGAGCGCGCTGCCCGACCGCTCGGTCCACGATTTCGCCGCCAACGCGCTCCTCGGGCGCGTCGAGACCGGGGGACCGGGCCGGCCGGAGCCCCGGGTGGTGCTGCGCTTCCGCCGCCGCTTCCAGCAGCTCACCGGCCCGGTGATGGCCAAGAGCCTGGAGGACACGCTGTTCTACCGCTACGCCATGCTGCTCGGGCTGAACGAGGTCGGGGGCGATCCGGGCGAGTACGGCCTCGACGCGGAGCATTTCCACGCGCTTCAGGCGGCGCGGGCCCGCGACTGGCCGAATGCCATGATCACCACGGCGACCCACGACACCAAGCGCGGCGAGGATGCCCGCACCCGCCTCCTCGCCCTCTCGGAGATGCCGGAGGAATGGGCCCGGGCCTGGGACCTCTGGCGCGAAGTGGCCGCCCCCCATCTCGGCAGCCTCGACGACGAGGCCGCCCCCGACGCCAACGACCAGTGGATGTTCTTCCAGGCCATCCTGGCGGCCTGGCCGATCGCCCTGCTGGAGCGGGACGAGCCGGAGGCCATCGCGGATTTCCGCGCCCGCCTCGTCGCCTACTCGGAGAAGGCCCTGCGCGAGGGCAAGCGCCGATCGAGCTGGGTCAATGTCGACGAGGCCTATGAGGGCGCGGTCCGCACCCTGTTCGAGGGGCTGATCGCGCCGGGCTCGCCCTTTCTGGCGAAGCTGCGCCCCTTCGCGCAGCGCCTCGCTCATCTCGGGATGATCGGCAGCCTGGGGCGCACGATCCTCAAGGCGACCCTGCCTGGCCTGCCGGACACCTACCAGGGCACCGAGTTCTGGGACTTCTCCTTCGTGGATCCGGACAACCGCCGCCCGGTGGATTACGGCGCCCTGAGCCGGGCCCTCGAAGCGGACGGCCGGGCGGGCGACCTCCTGCCCGCCTGGCAGGACGGGCGGGTGAAGCAGGCGACGCTCGCCGCCCTCCTGCGGGACCGGACCGAGCGCCCCGGCTTCTACGCTGAGGCCGGCTACCAGCCCGTGGCGGCGCGCGGCGCCCACGCGGCGCACCTCATCGCCTTCACACGTTCGGATGCGATGACGGAAACCGGCGACCTCCTGGTGGCCGTGCCGCGCCTCGTGTCCCAGATGGTGCGGGACGGGACCTGGTCGGGCGAGGCCTTCGCCGGCACCGTGCTCGACCTGCCCGAGGCGAGCCGCTGGCGCGACATCGTCACCGGCGAGGTCCATGCGGGCGGTCCGGCCGACCTCGGGCGCCTGTTCGAGCGCCTGCCCTACGCGGTCCTGCGCCGGACGGCGTAGGGGCCGGGGCGCTCCCGCCCGTTGAGACGACACCGCGCACACACAGTCGAGGCCAGCATGAACGCACCGACCACAGCACCGACGACCGCCCAGGGCACCCGCGCGGGGACAGGCGCTGGCGCCGTGACGCTGCCGGCGAGCCTCGCGCCGCGCGCCGAGGGGCCGCGCATCTACAACCTGTTCCCGCTCCTCGTCGGCCGGGTCTCGGACTGGACCCGCGAATTGCCCCGCATCGCCGGCCTCGGCTTCGACTGGGTCTATCTCAACCCCTTCCACCAGACCGGGGGCTCGCGCAGCCTCTACGCGGTGGCCGACATCGACAGCCTCGACGAGCGCCTGCGCGACCTCGACGGGACGCCCGACGACGAGCAGATCCGCCGCTTCTGCGCCGCCGCGGAAGCCCAGGGCCTGCGCGTGATGACGGACCTCGTGGTCAACCACGCGGCCAATGACGGGCGCCTCGCCCGCGAGCGGCCGGACCTTTTCGTCAAGGACGAGGCGGGCCGGCCCGCGAGCCCCTACGCGGTCGATCCCGACGACCCGACGAAGCGCACGATCTGGGGGGATCTGGCCGAGCTCGACTACCATTCCGAGCCTGCCCGGTCCGAGCTGACCCGGATCTGGGACGGCTACGTCGCGCGGCTCCAGGGCCTCGGCGTCGCGGGCTTCCGGTGCGACGCCGCCTACAAGGTGCCGGCCGAGGTCTGGCGCGCCCTGATCCGGGGCGCCAAGGAACGCGACCATGCCTGCCTGTTCGCCGCCGAGACGCTGGGCTGCACCTTCGCGGAGGCCCGCGCCACCGCGGGCGCCGGCTTCGACTACCTGTTCAACTCCTTCGCCTGGTGGGACCTCAAGGCCGGCTGGGCGATCGAGCAATACGAGCGCCTGCGGACGCTTGCGCCCTCCATCGCCTTCCCGGAGAACCACGACATGCCCCGCCTCGCCGCCGACGCGGCGGGCGGCCCGGAGACGTTGGCCGAGCGCCTGCGCAACCGCTACGCGCTCGCGGCCTTCTTCTCGGCGGGCGTGCTGATGCCGATCGGCTACGAATGGGGCTACGCCCGCGCGCTCCACGTGGTGGAGACGACGCCGGCCGACCGGGAGACCGAGAGCGGGCTCGACATCTCGCGCTCGATCGCTTCGATCAACGCCCTCAAGGCCGAGCTGCCGGCCGCCAATGTCGAGGGTGCGCAGCTGCGCCTCTCCGCGCCGGATTCCGACGCGGTGGCGCTGATCCGCTTCGATACCGGCCACCCGGCCTCGGCCCGTCACGCGGTGCTGGTGCTCTACAACCCGGGCGCCCGGAGCGTGCCGGTCGATGCCGGGGCGCTGATCGCCCGGACCGGCGGCCAGCTCGGGCCCTTCGTCGACCGCACCCCGGAGGCCGAGCCGATCGTCTTCCATGCCGGCTGCGCCATCGCGCTCGCGCCGGGGGAACTGCGCATCCTCTCGGCGGAGGCCGCGACGGTGGCGACGCTTCCGAGCCGGGGGCGGCCGAGCGGGGAGGGCCGGGTCGTGATCGAGGCGGTGTCGCCCGAGATCGACGGCGGCCGCTCCCCCGTGAAGCGGGTCGTCGGCGAGAGCCTGCAGGTCGATGCCGACATCTTCTCGGACGGGCACGAGATCATCAACGCGGCGATCCTCTCCCGCGTCGTCGGCGAGACCGCCTGGCGGCGCGACCCCATGGTCTTCGTCGACAACGACCGCTGGAGCGGCCACTTCCCGCTGGAGAGGAACGCCCGCTACGAATTCACCATCGAGGGCTGGCGCGACAGCTTCTCGTCCTGGGTCCGCGACACGATGAAGAAGCGCGATGCCGGGCTCGACCTCACGCTGGAGACCATCGAGGGCATCGCCCTGGTGCAGGGCGCGGCCGACCTCGCCACCGGGCGCGACAAGGAGCGGCTCGCGGCCCTCGTCTCGGCGCTCGGTGCCGAGGAGACCGGCTCGACGGCGCAGCTCCGGCGCATCCTCGACCCCGAGGCGACGAAGCTGATCCGCCGCAACGCCGAGCGGGTCAACGCCTCGCGCTACCCGGTCAACATCCCGGTCATCGCCGACCGCCTCGCGGCGCGGTTCTCGGCCTGGTACGAGATCTTCCCGCGCTCGCAATCGGGCGATCCGAACCGGCACGGCACCTTCGACGACGTCATCGCGCGCCTGCCCGAGATCCGCGAGCTCGGCTTCGACGTCCTCTACTTCACGCCGATCCACCCGATCGGGCGGACCAACCGCAAGGGCAAGAACAACACCCTCAAGGCGGAGCCGGGCGATGTCGGCTCGGTCTACGCGGTGGGCTCCGAGGAGGGCGGCCACGAGGCGGTGCATCCCGAACTCGGGACGCTCGCGGATTTCGAGCGGCTGGTGGCGGCGAGCCACGCCTACGGCATGGAGATCGCGCTCGATTTCGCGATCCAGTGCTCCCCCGACCATCCCTGGATCAAGACCCATCCCGAATGGTTCGAGTGGCGGCCCGACGGGACGCTTCGCTTTGCCGAGAATCCGCCGAAGAAATACGAGGACATCTCGAACGTCCATTTCTACGGCGGCGCGCTGCCCTCGCTCTGGATCGAGCTTCGCGACATCGTGATGGGCTGGTGCGCGCGCGGCGTCCGCATCTTCCGGGTCGACAACCCGCACACCAAGCCGATCCCGTTCTGGGAATGGATGATCGGCGAGGTGAACGGCCGCTATCCCGACGTGATCTTCCTCGCCGAGGCCTTCACCCGGCCCAAGATGATGAAGAAGCTCGCCAAGGCCGGCTACCAGCAGAGCTACACCTACTTCACCTGGCGCAACACCAAGCAGGAGCTGACCGAGTATGCCCTCGAGCTCGCCGGCCCGATGGGCGAGTATTACCGGCCGAACTTCTTCGCCAACACGCCCGACATCAACCCGCACTACCTCCAGACCAGCGGCCGGCCGGGCTTCATCGTGCGCGCGACGCTCGCCGCGACGCTCTCCTCCGTCTACGGCATCTATAACGGCTTCGAATTGTGCGAGGCCGCGCCCTATCCGGGCAAGGAGGAATACCTCAATTCCGAGAAGTACGAGCTGAAGGCCTGGGACAACGACCGGCCCGGCAACATCCGCGAGCACGTCGTCAAGCTGAACCGCATCCGGCGCGAGAACCCGGCCCTGTGGGACTTCCGCAACGTCCACTTCACCGGAGCCTTCAACGACAGCATCATCGCCTACGCCAAGCTGACGCCGGAGGGCGACAATTGCGTGTTCGTGATGGTCAACCTCGATCCGAAGAACCGTCAGGAATGCACCTACGAGGTGCCGCTCTGGCTCCTCGGCCAGCCGGATCACGGCGCCGTCGCGGTCGAGGACCTGCTCCAGGGCTACACGTTCGAGCTGCGCGGCAAATCGCACCGCATCGCCCTCGACCCGGCGGAGCGCTCCTGCGTGATCTGGCGCCTTCGGGTGTCGCGGCGGGTTGCGGAGTGAGACCGTGCGTGTCAGCAGAAATCGGCCGCGGCGGGCGTTCCCGTCGCGCTCTCGCCCAGATGATGGGGTCGTAACCCCGCCCACCGTTCGCATTCATCGACCGACCGATCCCGTCGTGCGGAAGCTGGCAACGAACGCCCTTGACCCGACGCATGAGGCAGCGACGCGATGATCGATCGCAGCGATCCGCAATGGTACCGTGACGCCATCATCTACCAGATCCACGTCAAGTCGTTCTTCGACTCGAACAATGACGGGATCGGGGATTTCGAGGGGCTGACCCAGAAGCTCGACTATGTCCGCGACCTCGGGGTCACGGCGATCTGGCTGATGCCGTTCTATCCCTCGCCCCTGCGGGACGACGGCTACGACATCGCGGATTACCGCGACATCAACGCCTCGTACGGCGACATGGACGCCTTCCGGCGCTTCGTCGACGCCGCCCACGCCCGGGGCCTGCGCGTCATCACCGAGCTCGTGATCAACCACACCTCGGACCAGCATCCCTGGTTCCAGCGCGCCCGCGAGGCGCCGGCGGGCTCGCCCGAGCGCGACTTCTACGTCTGGTCGGATACGGACAAGCCCTACGGCGACACCCGGATCATCTTCCTCGACACCGAATCCTCGAACTGGACCTGGGACCCGGTCGCCAAGCAATATTTCTGGCACCGCTTCTACAGCCACCAGCCCGACCTCAACTTCGACAACCCGGCGGTGCTCGAAGCCGTCATCGAGGTGATGCGCTACTGGCTCGACATGGGCGTCGACGGCCTGCGCCTCGACGCGATCCCCTACCTGATCGAGCGCGACGGCACGAATTGCGAGAACCTTCCCGAGACGCACGACGTCATCAAGGCGATCCGGGCGGCCCTCGATGCCAGCTATCCCGACCGGATGCTGCTCGCCGAGGCCAACCAATGGCCGGAGGAGACCGCGCAGTATTTCGGCGACGGGGACGAGTGCCACATGGCGTTCCATTTCCCGCTGATGCCGCGCATGTACATGGCGATCGCCCGCGAGGACCGGCACCCGATCACCGACATCATGCGCCAGACCCCGGAGATCCCGGAGGGCTGCCAATGGGCGATCTTCCTACGCAACCATGACGAGCTGACCCTCGAGATGGTCACCGCCGAGGAGCGTGACTACCTCTGGTCGTTCTACGCCGCCGAGCGCCGCGCCCGGATCAATCTCGGCATCCGCCGCCGCCTCGCGCCGCTTCTGGAGAACGACCGGCGCAAGATCGAGCTGATGAAGTCCCTCGTCCTGTCGATGCCAGGCACGCCGGTGCTCTATTACGGCGACGAGATCGGCATGGGCGACAACATCTATCTCGGCGACCGCGACGGCGTGCGCACGCCGATGCAATGGTCCCCCGACCGCAACGGCGGCTTCTCGCGCTCCGACCCCGCGCGGCTCTTCCTGCCCGCCGTCCAGGACCCGATCTACGGCTTCGACGCCATCAACGTCGAGGCGCAGACGCGCTCGCAGACGAGCCTCCTGAACTGGACGCGGCGCATGATCGCGATCCGCAACAACAGCGTCGCCCTCGGGCGCGGCGGGATGCAGTTCCTGTATCCCCGCAACCGCAAGGTGCTGGCCTGGATCCGTGAATTCGAGGGCGAGCGCGTGCTCTGCGTCGCGAACCTGTCGCGGGCACCCCAGGCCGTGCAGCTCGACCTCTCGGAGCTGCGCAGCGCCGTGCCGATCGAGCTCACCGGCGGCAGCGAGTTCCCGCCGATCGGCGAGCTGCCCTACCTGCTGACGCTGCCCGCCTACGGCTTCTACTGGTTCACCCTCTCGGCGGCCAATACCGGCGCGGTCGGGCCCCAGCCCGAGCCCCCGGAGCTGTTCACCCTGGTGCTCACCGGCGGCATCGAGACCCTGATGGCGGGGCGCGAGCGCACCGCCTTCGAGCGCACGGTGGTGCCGCCCTTCATCGCCAGCCGCCGCTGGTTCGGCGCCAAGGGCTCGCGCATCAAGTCGGTGCAGGTCACCGATTCGGCTGCCCTCAAGGACGGCCACGGCGAGGCGAAGTTCCTGCTGCCGCGGGTGGCGGTGAACCTCGCCAACGGCGAGCGCCAGGAATATTTCGTGCCCGTCGGCGTCGACGAGGGGCGCGAGGAGGAGGGCCTGCTGAGCCACGCGGTCGCCCGCGTCCGCCGGGGCCCGCGCACCGGCCTCCTCTACGGCGCGGCGGCCTCGCCGGCCTTCGCGATCAGCCTCGTGGAGAGCATGCGGGCGGGCCGCGAGATCCCGAGCGAGACCGGAACCCTGGTGTTCTCCGCGACCTCGGCCTTCGACCACGAGATGCCCTTCGACGAGACCGAGGTGCGCCGTCTCTCGGCCGAGCAGAGCAACACCTCGATCGCGATCGGGGCCAAGATGATGCTCAAGCTGCTGCGCCGCCTCCAGCCCGGCACGCATCCGGAGGTCGAGGTCGGGCGCTTCCTCACCGAGGAGGCCGGCTTCGCCAGCACCCCGGCGCTGCTCGGCACCCTGGAGCACGTGGCCCCGGACGGCACCCGCACGGCGCTGGCGGTGCTGCAGCGCTTCGTCCTCAACCAGGGCGATGCCTGGACGCTGATGCTCGAGGGCCTGCGCCGCGACTTCGACACGGTGGTGCTCGCCCCCGAGAGCGAGGCGCCGTCGCCGCACGAGGCGTTCAATGCGCATCTGCGCTGGGCCGAACTCCTCGGCCGCCGCACCGCCGAGATGCACAACGCCTTCGCGATCGAGACGCAGGACCCGGCCTTCGCGGCCGAGCCCTTCACGCGCGACGATCTCGACGTGCTCGGGCGCGATGCGCGCCATCAGGCGGATCGCGCCTTCCGGAGCCTCACCGGCATGGCCGATCGCGGCCTCGATGCGAGCCGCCCCGCGATCGCGTCGCTCTCGGCCCGCCGCGGCGAGGTGGAGGCCCTGATCGCGGACCTCACCGCCGAGGCGCCGCAGGGCGCCTGGAAGACGCGCATCCACGGCGACTATCATCTCGGGCAGGTGCTCGCCTCCGAGGGCGACCTCGTCATCGTCGATTTCGAGGGCGAGCCCTCGCGGCCGGCCGACGAGCGCCGGGCCAAGTCGACGCCGCTGCGCGACGTCGCCGGGATGCTCCGGTCCTTCGCATACGGCGCCGAGACGGTCACCCGCGAGATCGCCAGCCGCTTCTCGGATTCCGAGGAGCGCGCCCGCAACGCCTCGATCGCCTGGCGCGGCATGATCGATGCAGCGTTCCTCGAAGGCTACGACGCCGCCGCCCGCACCAGCCGCGCCGCCGTGACCGACCCCGCGACGCATGAGCGCCTGCTCAAGCTCTGCCTCCTCACCAAGGCGCTCTACGAGGTCGATTACGAGGCGAACAACCGGCCCGACTGGATCGAAATCCCCGCACGGGGGGTTCTCAACATTCTGGACGAGACCAAGAGAGGCATCTGAATGACGGGCATTGACGAGAAGTTCGTGGGGAAGGCCGACCTCGCATCGGGGGCGGCCCGGCCTGCGGACGTCCCGCCGCTCGCCCCCAAACCGGCGGCGCCCGAAGGCGCTGCCAAGCCGATGGGGCCGGGGGACGCTGCCAGGCCGGCGAGTCCGGGGGACGCGCCCAAGCCGGCGGCACCGGGGAATCCTGGCAAGCCCGAGGCCCGGACGGGCCTCACGCCGGATGCGATCGCGGCCGTGATGGGGGCCAACCACGGTGACCCCTTCGCGGTGCTGGGCCCCCATCAGGTCGGCCCGAGGGCCTGGGAGGTCCGCGCCATCCTTCCGGAGGCGAAGTCGGCGGCCGTGATCACCGAAGGTCGCAGCATCCCGTTCGAGCGCCGTCACCCGGACGGGTTCTACGTGGCGAAGATCGAGGGGGAGGGCCGTCCCCTCTACGAGATCGAGGTCGAATCCTGGGACGGCCAGACCCGGCGCCGCTTCGATCCCTACGGGTTCGGCTCCTCGCTGGAGCAGCACGACATCAACGCGCTGCGCGAGGTGGGGAGCAACGTGGTCTACCGCGTGCTCGGCGCGCAGGCCGGGCGCCTCGACGGGATCGACGGGTTCCGCTTCGCGGTCTGGGCCCCGAACGCCAAGCGCGTCAGCGTGGTCGGCGACTTCAACGACTGGGACGGCCGCCGCCACCCGATGCGCCTCTGGCAGGATGGGGGCGTCTGGGAGCTGTTCGTGCCGGGGCTGAAGATCGGCGCGCATTACAAGTTCGAGATCCGCGGCCCCGACGGGGCGCTGCTGCCCCTCAAGGCCGACCCGCTGGCCTTCGCGGCGCAGAAGCCGCCGGAGACCGCCTCGGTGCTCCAGGGCACCAGCGACCCGGCCTGGGACGACGCGGCCTGGATGTCGACGCGCGGCGCCAAGGATCCGCGCCACTCGGCGATCTCGATCTACGAGGTGCATCTCGGCTCGTGGGCCCGGGTGCCGGACGAGGGCAACCGCTACCTGACCTACCGGGAGCTTGCCGCCCGCCTGATCCCCTACGTCAAGGAGATGGGCTTCACCCATATCGAGATGCTGCCGATCACGGAGTTCCCGTTCGACGGCTCATGGGGCTACCAGCCCGTCTCGCTCTTCGCCCCGACGAGCCGCTTCGGCACGCCGGAGGATTTCGCCTATTTCGTCAACGCCGCCCACGAGGCCGGCATCGGCGTGATGCTCGACTGGGTGCCGGGGCACTTCCCCCTCGACGCCCACGGCCTCGGGCAGTTCGACGGCACGCATCTCTACGAGCACGCCGACCCGCGCCAGGGCTTCCACCAGGATTGGGGCACCTACATCTACAATTTCGGCCGCGCGGAGGTGGCGACCTTCCTGGCCGCCAATGCCCGGTTCTGGCTGGAGCATTACCATCTCGACGGCCTGCGCGTGGATGCGGTCGCGTCGATGCTCTACCTCGACTATTCGCGGCGCGCCGGCGAGTGGATCCCGAACCAGTATGGCGGCAACGAGAATCTCGACGCCATCCACTTCCTGCGCAAGACCAACGAGGCGACCTACAGCCACGCCCCCGGCACCATCACGGTGGCGGAGGAATCGACCTCCTGGCCGGGCGTCTCGCACCCGACCTACACGGGCGGCCTCGGCTTCGGCTTCAAGTGGAACATGGGGTGGATGCACGACACCCTGAACTTCATCTCGAAGGAGACGATCCACCGGCGCTACCACCACCACGACCTGACCTTCGGGCTGCTCTACGCCTTCTCGGAGAACTTCATCCTGCCCCTCTCCCACGACGAGGTGGTGCACGGGAAGGGCTCGATGCTCGGCAAGATGCCCGGCGACCGCTGGCAGAAATTCGCCAACCTGCGGGCCTATTACGGCTTCATGTGGGGGCACCCGGGCAAGAAGCTGCTCTTCATGGGCGGCGAGTTCGGCCAGGAGCGGGAGTGGAACCACAACCAGTCGCTGGACTGGCATCTCCTCGACGATCCCCTGCACAAGGGGGTCAAGGACGTGGTGCGCGACCTCAACCACCTCTACCTGTCGACGCCGGCCCTCTACGCCCGCGACGTCGAGCATACCGGGTTCCAGTGGCTGGTGGCGGATGACCAGGACAACAGCGTCATCGCCTGGGCCCGGAAGGGGGCCGAGCCCGGCGAGGTCGCCATCGTGGTCTCGAACTTCACCCCCGTCCCGCGCGAGGGCTACCGCATCGGCGTGCCGCAGGGCGGCTTCTACCGCGAGGCCTTCAACTCGGATGCGGAGATCTATGGCGGCTCGAACTTGGGCAACCAGGGCGGGCGTCACGCCGAGGACGTGCAGAGCCACGGCAACGCCCATTCCCTCTGCCTGACGCTGCCCCCGCTCTCCACGCTGATCTTCGTGCGGGAGGGCTGACCTGGCTCCGAGGTCGGTCGCGCTAGTCGGTCCGGACCCGCAGCGCGACCGCCCCGGTATAGCCGTAGGCGTCGCGCAGGAGCGTCAGGATCTCGGCCGCGATCGCGTCGTCGGAATGCGCGTCCAGCGCGTAATCCTTCCAGTAGTTCGGGCTGCGGCCCGGCTCGGCGAAGCCGGCCTCGCGCAGCCGGGCCGCGCGCTCCGGCGTCAGCACTGCGGCGAGCGCCGGCCAGCTGCGGGCGGATTGGGCCTCGCAGGAGAGCGCGCGCTCCGGTGTTCTCGGCATGCATTGAATGTAGCCGATGCCGGCGTCGAACACCGCGAAGATGGGGCGCCCGGCATTGATGCGCAGGCGCTGCAACTCGGCCGCGACCCGGCCGCCATACTGGGCGAGGAGGTCGGCGCGCGTCTCGGCCTTCGGGGGCGCGGGCTCGGGCGCGTAGGTGCAGGCCCGGATCGACCCGCGCCGCATCGACGGCGCATCGTTGACGATGCCGGCGAGATTCTGCGACGGCCCGTTGCGCGGCGGGCAGGGCTCGTCGCCCACCCAGGCGGTCTGCAGCTCGAGGCGCTCCGGAGCGGCCGCGTAGCCCTGCGTCAGCGCGTCGAGGACATGCCCGGCGACGGTCAGGCTCGGCATGTCGGCCGGAAAGCTCCGCACGTAGCTGCCGAAGCTCGGGTCGGGCGACCAGCCGAGGCGCGCGATCGCCTGCAGCCGCGCCGGGGTCAGGACGGCGTCGAGCGAGGGCTGCATCCGCGTGCCGGCCGCCTCGCAGCGCAGGGCGCGGTCCGGCATGCGGCGGCACTGCACGTAGGCGTTGCCGTCCCAGACGGTCGCGTAGCCGACGCGCTCCGGCCGGGTCAGCGCCGTGATGTTCCGGAGGGCCTCGTCGATGCGGGCGACGGGCTCGGCGGCAAATGCGCCGCCTGCGAAGAGCCAGAGACCCAGGGCAGGAACGAGGGCCAGGATCCGCATGGGTGAGACCGCCGATGGACGCTCCGGCGGGGAGCCCGAGCGGCCCCGCGGGGGCGCAAAGGCATGGCCGCGCTTCGTCCCGTCACGCAATCACGCCGCGCGCGCCGCGTCAAAGAACGTTCCGGTGATGGCCTGTCGGGGCGCGACGCGGGGGGCCGCAGCCCACCTGCGCCTGAGGGCTCAGGCCGCGCGCCAGCGCAAGGCCGCGTTGTTGCCGAAGGCGCGGGCGTAGAGGGAAGCGTAATGCGTCGCCGCGTCGTCCCAGCCGAAGCTGCGCGACATCGCGGTGCGACGCATGGCGTTGAAGCGCTTCTTCTGCCCGAACGTGTCGAGGGCGCGCCGGATGGCGCCGCCGAGGCCCCTGGGCGAGCCATCCGCGAAGGTGAAGCCCGTGACCCCGTCCTCGACGGTGTCGGCGAGGCCGCCGGTGCGGCGCACGATCGGCAGGGAGCCGAAGCGCTGGGCATACATCTGCGCCAGGCCGCAGGGCTCGAAGCGCGAGGGCATCAGCAGGAAGTCGCTCCCGGCGAACATCCGGCGGGCATCGGTCTCCTGGAAGCCCACATGGACCCCGACCGCGCCCGGGTGCCGGCGGGCGAGGCCCTGCAACGCCTCCTCGAAGCGGCTCTCGCCCTGGCCGATGACGACGAGCTGGCCGCCCTCCTGCACGATGCCCTCGGCCGCCTGGATCGAGAGGTCGATGCCCTTCTGGTGGACGAGGCGCGACACGATGGCGAAGAGCGGCCCGCGCGAGACCGCGAGGCCGAACTGGTCGCGCACCGCCTCGGCATTGGCGCGCTTGCCCTTCCAGTCGTCGGCCTCGAAGCGGGTGGCGAGGTGCGGGTCGGTGCGGGGGTCCCAGCTCTCGTCGATGCCGTTCAGGATGCCGGCCAGCCGCCCCTGCTGGGCGCGGGTGCGGATCAGCCCGTCGAGGCCGCAGCCCGATTCCGGCGTCATGATCTCGCGGGCATAGGTCTCGCTCACCGTGGTGACGTGCGAGGCGTAGTAGAGGCCGGCCTTCAGGAAGGAGAGCTGCCCGTAGAACTCGACGCCGTTCATCTGGAAGGCGTGATCGGGGACGCCGAGGCGCGCGAGGTTGTCGCGCGGGAACAGGCCCTGATAGGCGAGGTTGTGGATCGTCAGCACGCTCGGCACGCGCAGGCCGCGCCAGGCGAGGTAGGCGGGCGCGAGCGCCGCCTGCCAGTCGTTCAGGTGCAGCAGGTCGGCGCTCCAGGCCGGATCGGCCCCGAGCGCGATCTCGGCGGCCGCGAGGCTGAGGCGGGCGAAGCGCAGGTCGTTGTCGCCGAAATCCCCGTCCGCATTGCCGTAGGGCGTGCCGTCGCGCTCGTAGAGCTCCGGGCTGAGGAGCACGTAGATGCGCAGGCCGTCGCCCGCCTCCACGAGGCCGAGATCGCAGGCCGGCACCCCGGCCTGGGCCTCAAGCCGCGCCACCACCGGTATGTCCGGATAGGCGCCGACCACCTGCCGGTAGCCTGGAATGAGTACGCGGACATCGTAATGGCGGCGAAGCGCGCGGGGCAGGGCGCCCGCAACCTCGCCGAGGCCGCCGGTCTTCACGAAATCCGCCATCTCGGGCGTGGCGTAGAGGATGCGGGGCTGAAGGGCGGTGCGGAGCGGGGGGAGGGCGGCCAGTCGGTCGGCCGGTGCGTAGGCGGAGGCGGGATGACGGTCTTCAACGAGCGCGTCGTACGCCATGCAAGCCTTTCCGCGCGGAGTGACCTGCCCCAGGCGGGCGGCGCCGCCCGCAACCAACGTCGACATCATGAACGCCCTCGCGCATCGCTGGTTCCGCTGCGATGCACAAGTCAGGCCATCATCACAGTTAAGCAACGGTTTCGCCTTACCGCATTGCGGTAGGAAAAGCGATGGCGCCGGACGCCCGGTCAGGTCCGCATTAGGATCAGGCCCTCGGACCCGGCCAGGGCGACCTGGCCGGAGGCCGTCTCGCCGGTGCGGCCGGCATGGCTCGACAGCAGCAGCGTCCAGCGGCTCCCCTCCGGCAGCGGCAGCGCCTGCGGGTCCTCCCCGAAATTGAGGATGATCCGGATCGTCGTGTCTTCATGGCTGCGCTCGTAGGCGAAGACCGCGTCGGGCTCGGTCGGGATCGTGCGGTAGCTGCCGATCGCGAGGGCGGCCTGCTCACGGCGCAGGCCGAGCAGGCGGCGATAGAGCGTCAGCGTGGAGGCCGGCGCGTCGCACATCGCGTCGACGTTGCGGGTCTGCGCATCCGCCGAGAGGGGCAGCCAGGGCTCCACCGTGGAGAAGCCCGCGAAGGGGCCGGGCTCCCACTGCATCGGCGTACGCTCGGGGTCGCGGCCATGGCCGGGCTCGTTGCGCTCCCATGGGTCCTGCATCCGCTCGGGCGGGATCGAGACGTGGTCGAGGCCGATCTCGTCGCCGTAATACAGGGTCGGCGTGCCCCGCAGCGTCAGCAGCAGCATCGCGGCGATGCGGGCCTGCGCGATGCCGATGCGGGCGGCGATCCGGGGCTGGTCGTGGTTGCCGAGCACCCAGTTCGGCCAGCCGCCGGGCGGCAGGGCCGCCTCGTAATTCTCCACGAGATCCGCCACCGCGTCGGCGCGCCAGGGCGTCTGGATCAGCTGGAAATTGAAGGGCAGGTCGGCGGCGTCGAGGTCCGGCCCGTAATAGGTGACGAGGCGCTCGATCGGCAGGTAGATCTCGCCGATCAGGACCCGGTCGGAATAGTCATCGAGGACACGGCGCATCTGCGCGATGACGTCGAGCACCTCGGGCCGGTCGGCGGAATAGACCTGGGTGAAGCGGTTGATCTCGGGCAGGTGCGGCAGGAAATCGGGGTTTTCCGGGTTGTCCCGGAATCCCTCGTCCTTGATCAGGTGCCAGATCACGTCGACCCGGAAGCCGTCGACGCCGCGATCGAGCCAGAAGCGCAGCACGTCGTGCATCGCCGCCCGAACGGCGGGGTTGCGCCAGTTGAGATCGGGCTGCTCGGGCAGGAAGGCGTGATAATAATATTGGCCGGTGGCCTCGTCCCGGGTCCAAGCGGGGCCGCCGAAATTGCTCAGCCAGTTGTTCGGCGGTCCGCCATCGGGGGCCGGATCACGCCAGATGTACCAGTCCCGGCGCGGGTTTGCTCGTGAGGACCGGCTCTCGGCAAACCACGGATGCGCGATCGAGCTGTGATTGGGCACGAAGTCGAGGATCACCTTGAGCTTGTGCCGGTGCGCCTCGGCCACGAGCTCGTCGAAATCCGCCAGATCGCCGAAGAGCGGGTCGACGCCGCAGTAATCGGCCACGTCGTAGCCGAAATCCGCCATGGGCGAGGGATAGATCGGCGAGATCCAGACCGCGTCGACGCCGAGCCAGGCGAGGTAATCGAGGCGCCGGGTGATGCCCTTCAGGTCGCCGACGCCGTCGCCGTTCGTGTCCTGGAACGAGCGCGGATAGACCTGGTACACGGTCCCGCGCTTCCACCAGACGGTCTCGCGCACGGCCTTGTGCGCGATCGATCCGGCGGGCGAGGCCCGGCCGGGGGCGGCGTCAGCGGCGTTCTCGGCGGCGGCGTCAGACATGCGTCACTCCTCCCCCGGAGCGCCGGCTCCCGGGCGGCGCTCGCGGGAGGTTGCTCCGTTCAGCTTATCTTCAAGGGTTTTCCGCCAAATTCAGGCCGGGTTTGCGTGTGACATCAAGAGTTGTGTCCGAGACGACACAGGGACGTGGCCTAGCGCTTGCACGGTTCGATGCAGACGCAACCGACGTCTCGACATGATGGCCGCTTGGACACACCATACCGGCTTCCGGCCCCGGAGCTGACCCCGCCGGCAGAAGCGGAACAGGCTCAGGGCGACCGTTCGCGCTACGGCGGCGAAGATGGGGGTTTGCATATGTTGAACGAGATTCTGGAAGCCGCCGGAAGAACCGACCACCAGCCGAGCGGCGGGCCCCGGCGCCGGCACGACGCCCAGGCGAAGGCCGCCCCGGTCGCGTCGGCCCGGACCGGCACGGGCGACGCCGTGGCGGATCTGCGCGAGGCGATCCTCGGCAAGCTCGCCTTCGTGGTGGGCAAGACGCCCGCCACTGCCCGCGAGCGCGACTGGTTCGCCGCCACCGCCCTCGCCCTGCGCGACCGGATCGTCGAGGCCTGCATGGCGGGCGAGCAGGCGATTCCGAACAAGCGGGTCTATTATCTCTCGCTCGAGTTCCTGATCGGTCGCCTCCTGTCCGACGCCATGAACAATCTCGGCCTCGTCGAGACCACGCGCGCCGCCCTGCGCGACCTCGGCATCGCGCTCGACACGGTGGAGGGCGCCGAGCCCGACGCGGCGCTCGGCAATGGCGGCCTCGGCCGCCTCGCCGCCTGCTTCATGGAGAGCATGGCGAGCCTGTCGATCCCGGCGATCGGCTACGGCATCCGCTACGACCACGGCCTGTTCCGGCAATCCCTGGAGGATGGCTGGCAGCGCGAGGCGCCGGAGACCTGGCTCGCCGAGGGCAACCCCTGGGAATTCGTGCGGCCCGAGGCGACCTACGCGATCGGCTTCGGCGGCAGCGTCACCCTGTCGGCGGTGTCCGAGGGCGTGATCCGCCGCCACTGGCAGCCGGCCGAGACCGTGCTGGCGGTCGCCCACGACGTGCCGGTGGTCGGCTGGCGCGGGCGCCACGTCAACACGCTCCGCCTCTGGAAGGCGGAGGCCGAGGCGCCGATCGAGCTGGCCCAGTTCAACGGCGGCGACCATATCGGCGCGGTGGCGAACCGCGCCCGCGCCGAGGCGATCTCGCGGGTGCTCTACCCGAGCGATTCCTCGACCGCCGGCCAGGAGCTGCGCCTGCGCCAGGAATACTTCTTCACCTCCGCCTCGCTGCAGGACCTGATCCGCCGCCACGTGGCGGAGCGCGGCGACGTGCGCTCGCTCCAAGACCACGCGGCGATCCAGCTCAACGACACCCACCCGGCCATCGCGGTGCCGGAGTTGATGCGCCTCCTCCTCGAGGAGCACCACCTCTCCTGGGAGGATGCCTGGCACGTCACCACCAACACCCTGAACTACACCAACCACACCCTCCTGCCCGAGGCGCTGGAGACCTGGCCGGTGGAGCTGATGGAGCGGCTGCTGCCGCGCCACATGCAGATCATCTACCTGATCAACTGGATGCACCTGGAAGAGCAGGGCAAGCACGGCCGGCACGACGCCGCCCACCTCGCCGCCGTCTCGCTGATCGACGAGAGCCATGGCCGGCGCGTGCGCATGGGCCACCTCGCCTTCCACGGGGCGCGCCGCGTCAACGGCGTCTCGGCCCTGCACACCGACCTGATGCGCTCGACGGTGTTCAAGGACCTGCACGCCCTCGACCCGGACAAGATCGTCAACAAGACGAACGGGATCACCTTCCGGCGCTGGCTGCACAACGCCAATCCGGACCTGACGCGGCTCGCCGTCGAGGCTTTGGGCGAGGGCGTCCTGGATGATCCGACCGCCCTGCGGGGCCTCGAGGTCTTCGCGGAGGACGGGGCTTTCGTGAAAAGCTACGCCGCGATGCGCCGGGGCCGCAAGGAGGCGCTCGCCGGGATCGTGGCCGACCGCACCGGGATCGACATCGATCCGACGGCCCTGTTCGACGTGCAGATCAAGCGCATCCACGAGTACAAGCGCCAGCTGCTCAACGTCATCGAGACGGTGGCGCTCTACCAGGCGATCAAGGCCGAGCCGCATAAGGACTGGACGCCCCGCGTCAAGATCTTCGGCGGCAAGGCGGCGCCGAGCTACACCCAGGCCAAGCTCATCATCAAGCTCGCCTGCGACGTCGCCAAGGCCGTCAACGACGATCCCGAGGTGGCCGGCCGCCTCAAGGTCGTGTTTCTGCCCAACTACTCGGTGAGCCTCGCCGAGGCGATCATCCCGGCCGCCGACCTCTCGGAGCAGATCTCCACCGCCGGCATGGAGGCCTCCGGCACCGGCAACATGAAGTTCGCCCTCAACGGCGCGCTGACGGTCGGGACGCTCGACGGCGCCAATATCGAGATCAGCGAGCATGTCGGGCTCGACAACATCTTCATCTTCGGCCTCGACGCCGCGGGCGTGCAGGCGCGGATGGCCGAGCCGAACTTCGCGCGCGACGCGATCTGGGCCTCGCCCCGCCTCGCCGCCGCCCTCGACATGATCGCGTCCGGCCGGTTCTCCCCCGAGGAGCCGAACCGCTTCCGGCCCCTCACGGACGACCTGCGCCACCGCGACCAGTATCTCCTCACCGTCGATTTCGACGATTACTGGCGGGCGCAGCGCGCGATCGACGCGGCCTGGACAAACCCGGCGGCGTGGTGGCGCAAGGCCATCCTCAACACCGCCCGGATGGGCTGGTTCTCCTCCGACCGCTCCATGCGCGAATATGCCGAGGAGATCTGGCGGGTGAAGGTGGCCTGATCGGAGGACGCGGCCCCGCCGAGGCGGGGCCGCGCTCCCGCACCATTCCGCGCTCGGCCGCCGACGCGACCGGTCTCTCGCGGCGCTGCCGCGTGGAGAATGGCTAGGGCCCTAATGCACCTTGTACCCGGCATGGCTCGGCCCGCATTCGAGCCCGAGCCGCAGGCCGACCAGCTTGATCGCCGTCCTGATCAGATCCGTGATCACCGGATCTCCGAAAGCGGTGCTGTATTCGGAAGCATAGACCAGCCCATCGACCACGCCCTCCGCGGGATCGAGCGGAATCGAGAGCAGAACCTTCGCCCGGCTCGCATCGCACAGAGCTTTCCGGGCGAGCATGTGCGAAGTCAGGTTGCGGGATTCCAGGACGGTTTCCTGCATGGAGGCGATCAACACTCGCAGCTCCTCGACCAGTACGCGCGTACGCTTGGCAGCCGCTTGGTCGATGCTCATGTCCACGCCCCTGGGACGACTTGAAATCGATCGCAGAGTCACAGCGATCGGTCAATCCGCATTGCGGGCAATCGAACTGGGATTTCTCCGCATAAACTGCTGAGACGCGGAGTTCTCAGGGATCGAGGAAGGGCACCGCGTAGCAGCGGGCGCCGGCCGCCGCGGCCAGCACCTCCACGGCGCCTACCGTCGAGGCGCAGCCGGCCACGTGCACCACGTCGGTGGTGCGCAGCGGCGGCAGGTGGGCGGTGAGCGGACCCGGCCGCACGTCGGGCGGGCGCTGGCGGCTGCGATCGGCCACCAGCGTGATCCGGCCGATGCCGGTGGCGCGCAGCCAGTCGAGGGCGGGGCGCATGTAGAGGTCGAGGGGATCGCGGGCGCCGACCAGGACGGCCATGTCGCGGGCCGGCTCGATGTAGCGGGCGGCCCGGGCGATCGACCAGATCGGCGCGAAGCCGGCCCCGGCCGAGACCAGCAGCAGGCGCCCGCCGCCGGGGCGGTAATGCGCCCGTCCGACCGGGCCCTTCACCTTCACGGCGGCCCCGAGGCGGATCGTCTCGCCGAGCGCGGCGGCAAGGCCCGGCGCCTCCGGATCGTGGGGGAGATGGAACACGAGCTCGTTCAGCTCGGCCGAGCCGTCGACCCGCAGCGTCGGGCTCAAGGTGACGGCCGGGAAGCCCGGGAGCGTCAGCACGACCTGATGGCCGGGTTCGAGGGGCAGGCGCCGGGTCACCGTCACGACGAGCTCGCTGACATGCGGGGCGAGCCGGGCGATGCCCGTCACGGTGCCGGTGCGCTTCACGGCGGCGGCCGGGCGCATCTCGGGCAGGGTCAGGGCGGGCTGCGGACGCGGCAGCGGCAGCTTCACGGATTCGGCGCGGTGGCTGCGCGCCTGCGCGCGGCGCGCGGCCGGCCCGGCGGCCTGTCCGAGAACGCCGGTGCCGTGCAACCCTTGGGTCGGTGCGATCATGCCTTCGGCAAGGGCGGCCTCGAGCGGCGTGTCGCCGGTGGAGATGCGCACGGACTTGCCGTTGACGACGAGTGAGCAGCGGGCGCTCATGGTCGTCTCCCGGTGATTGGAACGGAGGATGCCGGTCAGCGCGGCGCGTGCAGAAGGGTGTCGACGAGGGCCGCCCAGCGGTCGCGCACGGCGCGGGACTCGGGGGTCAGGGCCTCGTCGGCGGCGGCGATGTCGTGAACCTGGGCGCGCAGCGCGGCGCTCTCCTGGCGCTCCGCCTGCAGCACGGCCTTCATCACCAGCATCTCGGCGCGCAGGCGGGCGAGATCCGCAGCCTCGGGCTCGGCCTCGTCCTCGAGGGCCTCGGCCTCGAAATCCGGCGCCGGAGCGCTCGGGCGGGTGAAATCGATGCGGATGGGCCGGGCGATGAGCCGCCGCACGACATCCGAACCACTTCCATCGCGAACCCGCCGCGCCAACTCGGCCATCACGCCTCTCCCCGGTGGTCGGTATCCGCACCGAAAGGCACGACCGGACCGCACACAGACTCTTGCCGCCTTATGGTTAAGGGAGGTTTAAATGCCGAGAGCCGGAAGCTGTTCGGATCGGCCGACAAGTTCCCGGAGCCGGCTCAAATTTAATCGCCGCTCCGGCCCCGGAAGAACGGCCCCGCGTGTTGACGTGACTCAATCCCGGCCACATCCTCGGCGCTCCTCGTCCCCCAGCGCCGCGAGGCGCGGCGAGGCGGGCCCCATGGGCCCAATCCCGACAATTCTCCCGCGTTCGAGACGCGTCGCCCGGCGGCGCGCCCGCCCTGTGCTTCGGAGGGATCGATGTTGAACGGCCGTCGCATCCTCATCATCGAGGACGAGATCCTGATCGCCATGGAACTGGCGGACATCGTGGAGGATGCCGAGGGCCGCGTCCTCGGCCCGGTGCGCAGCAACCGCGACGCGATCCGCCTCATCGAGCGGGAGCCGATCGACGCGGCCCTCCTCGACCTCAACCTCGCGGACGGGGAGGCCACCCCCACGGCCGAGCGGCTCGCGGCGGCGCGCGTGCCGATCCTCGTCTGCACCGCCGGGGTGCTGCCGCGCGCCATGCGGATCCTGTGGCCGAACCTGCCGATCCAGCGCAAGCCCGTCGACCCGCGCGCCCTCGCGCAGGCGCTCGCGGCCTTGTTCGCGGCCCCGGCTCAGGCGGCCTCGGGCGCCGCCCCGACGAGCTGGCGGGCCTGCAGCAGCGACATGGGCTCGCCGAACGCGTAGCCCTGCGCGTATTCGCAGCCGAGTTCGGCCAAAGCCTGCGCGTCGGCCTCCGATTCCGCGCCCTCGGCCACGATGGCGAGACCGAGCTCGTGCGCCATCCGGACGATGGAGCGCAGGATCGCGGTCTTGCCCGTCGCGATCTGGCGCACGAAGGACTGATCGATCTTGATCGTGTCGAAGGGGAAGCGCTGCAGGTAGGACAGGGCCGAGTAGCCCGTCCCGAAATCGTCGAGGGACAGGCCGGCGCCGAGGTCGTGGATGCGCGTCAGCATCTGAGCGGCGTATTCGGGATTCTCCATCACGAGGCTCTCGGTGAGCTCGAGCTTGAGCGAGCCCGGCAGCACGCCGGAGCGGGCCAGCACCGTCTTGACGTCGTGCAGGAGGTCGTGGCGCAGGAGCTGGCGCGAGGACACGTTGACGGAGGCGAAGATCGGCGGCTCGACGTCGAGGGAGCGCTGCCAGGCGGCGAGCTCCAGGGCCGTGCGCTCGAGCGCGAAGATCCCGAGATTGACGATGAAGCCGCATTCCTCCGCGATGGGGATGAAGGTCGAGGGCGGGATGCGCCCGAGCTTCGGATGGTCCCAGCGCAACAGGGCCTCGAAGCCCGCCACCGTGCGGTCCTCCAGCCGGACGATCGGCTGGAACAGCACCTTGATCTCGTTGCGCTCCAGCGAGCGGCGCAGGTCGCTCTCCAGCATCAGCTTGTCGGAGCGCTCGTTGCGCATGTTGGCGCGGAACACCTCGATGCGGTCGCCGCCGCCGCGCTTGGCCTGGATCATGGCGATCTCGGCCGCCTTGAACACCTCCTCGCGCTTCAGCGCCGCGCCGGTCTCGTGCAGCGTCAGTCCGATCGAGACAGTGAGGAAGATTTCCCGGTCCGCGTAGGTGATCGGCGTCGCGATGGCGCGGCGGATCATCTCCGCGAAGGCGAGGATCCGGTCGGGGTCGCGCTCGGAGACGAGGATCACGGCGAACTCGTCGCCGGCCACCCGGGCGAGGGTGTCCTGCGGGCGCAGGAGCCGGCCGAGGCGGCGCGACAGGGTGAGCAGGATCGAGTCGCCGGCCGACAGCCCGATCGCGTCGTTGATGCTCTTGAAGCGATCGATGTCGAGGACGAGCACGGTGGGCTTGAGCCGGGCGTCCTGGCTCACGAAGGCGATGGCGGCGTCGAGGCGGTCCCCGAACAACTCGCGGTTCGGCAGGCCCGTGAGGCTGTCATGCACGGCATCGTGCAGAAGCCGCTCCTCGGCGGTCTTGACCTCGGTGACGTCCGCGATGGTGCCGACGATGCGGATGACCTCGCCGTCCGAGCCGATCACCGGCCGCGCCTTGAGGCGGTACCAGTAATAGGGACCCGCGGAGGAGCGCAGACGGAAATCGTGGACGATGCGCCCGCGCCGCTCCTCGATCACGGTGTCGAGGGCCGCCGAGTAGCGCTCGACGTCGAAGGGGTGGAGCAGGCCGAGCCAGTTGGCGGCGGGGCCCTCGAGGGCGCCGCGCTTGAGGCCGAGCTGGCCCTCGATCTCCTGGCCGGCGAAGACCCGGTCCCCCGGCACGTCCCAGTCGAAGACCACGTCGCCGGCCCCGGTCAGCGCCAGCGCCCGGCGCTCCGTGTCCGAGACGAGGGCGTGGGTGAGCCCGCCGCCCGCGAAGGCGTGCTGCATCACCGTGAAGCCGATCAGCATGACGATGAGGACGAGGCCGCCGATCAGCGCCGGCTGGACGAGGTCGGAGCCGATCTGGCCCGTGATGGCGAAGCCCGCCGCCACCACCCAGACGAGGAGGAGGGCCCAGGTCGGCACCAGCAGGATGGCGCGGTCGTAGCCGTTATGGGCGGCGAGGTAGACGATGAGCAGCAGGCCGACGCCCGCGACCGCCGCGATCGAGATCCGGGCGACGCCCGCCGCCACCGGCGGATCGAACACCGCGAGGCCGACGAGGCCCGCCAGGAACGCGAGCCAGAAGAAGGCCACGTGGCTGTAGCGCACGTGCCAGCGCGACAGGTTCAGATAGGCGAACAGGAAGACCAGCAGGGTGGCGCCCAGGATCGCCTCGGCGGAGGCCCGGTAGACCCGCTCGGCCACCTCGGTGACCGGGAAGACCCGCTGCAGGAAGCCGAAATCGATGCACGCATAGGCCAGGACCGACCAGGCGAGGGCGGCGGCCGCCGGGAAGATGATCGCGCCCTTGACCACGAAGATGATCGTCAGGAACAGCGCGAGCAGGCCCGCGATGCCGATGATGATGCCCTTGTAGAGGGTCAGGCCGGTCGATTTCTTGCGATAGGCTTCCTGGTCCCAGAGATAGACCTGGGGGACGTTGGGGCCGCGCAGCTCCGCCACGAAGGTGACGGTGGTGCCGGGATCGAGCGTGATCACGAACTGGTCGGCTTCCGGGTTCTCGTCGCGCTCGGGCCGGATACCCTGGCTCGCCGTGATCGCGGCGATGCGCGAGCCGCCGAGATCGGGCCAGACCACGCCCGATCCGACGAGGCGGAAATGCGGGGCCACCAGGAGGCGGTCGATCTGCTCGTCGGTGTCGTTCGTGAGGGCGAACACCATCCAGTCCGGCCGGGCGCCGGCATCGCGGGCCTTCACCACGATGCGGCGGACGATGCCGTCCTTGCCGGGCGCCGTCGAGATCTGGATCAGGTCCCCGTCCGAGCGGTAGCGCTCGATCATCGGGGTCAGGTCGATCACCGGCGCGTCGAGGGTGACGCGCACGGCCTCCACCGCCCGCGCGGGCGCGCCGGTGCACAGCGTGCCGATCAGGGCCGTGAGGAGGGCGGCGAGGACGGTGGCGAGGATGCGCAACGGATGTGGATTCCGGCCGGGCAGCGACGAGTACGCTCAGGCTCCGGGCTTTGGTAAAGGCGGGTCCGTCGGCGGACAAGGCGCGGTGGCCGTGCCGCAGGGGACACCCACCGCTTCCTGCCGTGACCTGCGGATTTTCGATCGCGCGGCTTTGCGGCCAAAACAAGCCGGGCCGGCGCCGGCCCTCAGGCCGCGCGCAGCTGCGCGGCGATCCGGTCGAGGCTCGGGAGCTTGCGGATCGGCCCGATGGCCGCGAGCGTCGGGGCGCCGGTGAGCAGCGTGCGGCCGGCCGCGCGCACGTCCTCCACCGTCACGGCATCCACCTTGGCGATCACCTCCGCCGAGGGAATGACCCTACCCCAGGCGAGGAACTGGCGGGCATTGCGCTCGATGCGCCCGCCGGGCGTCTCCAGGGCGGAGAGCAGCGCCACCTTGAGCTGCGCCTTGGCGCGGGCGATCTCGATCGTGTCGAGGTCGTCCACGGCCTTGACGGTCGCCGCGAGGGTGACGTCGACGAGCTCGGGCAGGTCCGTCCCCGACGTGCCGGCGCCGATGCCGAACAGGCCGCAATCCGAGAAGGGCCAGTGGAAGGCCTGGATCTCGTAGGCGAGGCCGCGGGTCTCCCGCACCTCGTGCCAGAGCCGCGAGGTCAGGCCGCCGCCGAGCACCTGCGCGAAGATGTGGAGGGCGTAGTAGCCGTCGTCCCGGAAGGACAGGCCGGGCAGGCCGATGACGAGGTTCGCCTGTTCGAGCTTGCGCTGCAGGCGCCGCTCGCCGCCGCCGTAGCTGCCGGCCACCGCGGCGGGGGCCCGGGACGGCGCGAGGTCGCCGAAATGCCGCTCGGCCGCCTCCACGATCGCCGCGTGCTCGACGGCGCCGGCCGCGGCCAGCACCATCCGGTCCGGGGTGTATTCGCGGGCGATATAGGCCTCGATGCCGGCCCGGTCGAAGCTCTGGATCGTCTCCGGGCGTCCGAGGATCGGGCGGCCGATCGGCTGATCCGGGAAGGCGGCCTCCGTGAAGGCGTCGTAGACGACGTCGTCGGGGGTGTCCTCGACGGCGGCGTATTCCTGCAGGATCACGCCCTTCTCGCGGGCGAGCTCGCCGGCCTCGAAGGTCGAGCGGGTCAGGATGTCGCCGATGACGTCGAGGGCGACGCCGGCATCCTCGCCGAGGACGCGGGCGGTGTAGCTCGTGCTCTCGACGCTCGTGGCGGCGTTGATCTCGCCGCCGACATTCTCGATGTCCTCGGCGATGCGCCGGGCCGAGCGCGTCTCGGTCCCCTTGAACGCCATGTGCTCGATGAGGTGGCTGAGGCCGTTCTCGTCGGCCCGCTCGTGGCGCGAGCCCGCCCCCACATAGACCCCGAGCGTCGCGGTGGCGACGCCCGGCATCGCCTCGGTGGCGACCGTGAGGCCGTTCCGGAGGCGCGTGATCTTCAGATCCGGCGAGGCGCCGTGGGTCTCGAAATGGCGGTTCATGCTCAGGCGCCCCGGGTGATGCGGGCGCGCTCGCGGATGAAGCTCTCCACCGCGGATTGATCGTTGGCCACCCGGGAGACGCGCTCCTGGCGCTCCATCAGGTCGGCGAGATGCGGGGGCAAAGCGGGGCGGTGGCCGCCCGTCGCCCGGGCGACGGCGTCCGGGAACTTGGCGGGATGGGCGGTGGCGAGCGCCACGACCGGGGTCGCCGGATCCTTGGCGAGGAGGTGGCGGCCGGCCCGCACCCCGATGGCGCTGTGGGGATCGAGGATCACGCCGGTCGCCGCATGCGTCCGGGTAATCTCGTCCATCACGTCGGGCTCCGGCACCGCCGTGGCATCGAACTCGGCGCGCACGCTCGCGAGCACGCCGGGATCGAGGCTGAAGCCCCCCGATTGCTTGAGGCCCGCCATGAGCCGGCCGAGCGCGGAGGAATCCCGCCCCAGCGCCTCGAACAGCAGGCGCTCGAAATTCGACGAGATCTGGATGTCCATCGACGGCGAGGTGGTGGGCTGCACGCCCCGCAGCTCGTAGGCGCCGTGCTCCAGGGTGCGGGCCAGGATGTCGTTGGCGTTGGTGCCGATCATCAGGCGCTCGATCGGCAGGCCCATGCGCTTGGCGACCCAGCCGGCCAGGATGTCGCCGAAATTGCCGGTCGGCACCGCGAAGGAGACCGGGCGATGCGGGCTGCCGAGGGCGACCGCGCTGGTGAAGTAATAGACCGCCTGCGCCGCGACGCGGGCCCAGTTGATCGAGTTGACGCCCGACAGGCGCACCGAGTCGGCGAAATCCGCGTGCTGGAACAGGGCTTTGACGATGTTCTGGCAATCATCGAAGGTGCCGTCGATCGCGATCGCGTGGACGTTCTCGGCGCCGACCGTCGTCATCTGCCGGCGCTGCACCTCCGAGACCCGCCCGTGCGGGAACAGGATGAAGACGTCGACCTGATCGAGGCCTCGGAACGCCTCGACCGCCGCGCTCCCGGTATCGCCGGAGGTCGCGCCCACGATGGTGGCGCGCGCCCCCCGCGACCGCAGGACATGGTCCATCAGCCGCCCGAGGAGCTGCATCGCCACGTCCTTGAACGCCAGCGTCGGGCCGTGGAAGAGCTCCAGCAGGAACAGGTTGTCGTCGAGCTGCGTCAGCGGGCAGACCGCCGGGTGCCGGAAGGTGGCGTAGGAGGCCTCGATCATCGCGTCGAGGTCGGCATCCGCGATCTCCCCGTCGATCAGCGGGCGCAGGACAAGCTTCGCGGCATCAGCGTAGAGCTTGCCGGCGAGGCCCGCGATCGCCTCGGACGGGATCCGCGGCCAGCTCTCCGGGACGTAGAGGCCGCCGTCGCGGGCGAGGCCGGCCAGGAGGGCGTCGGAGAACGAGAGCGGCGCGGCGGCACCGCGGGTCGAGACGTGCAGCAAAGGGGCCTCCGGGGAAGGCGCCCCCTCTACACGATGCGAGGGCGCCTGTCGAAGCCAGGATCACAAGGGGGTGCCGGGCGATTTCGTCAGGCGGCAGCCGGTGATCCGCCAGGTGCCGTCGGCCTGCCGTTCCAGGCTGTAGGCGGCCGTCCAGTCGACCCCGTAGGAATCCTGGATGGCGACGTCCTGCGCGAGGCCGTTCTCGGCCGTCTCCCGCCCCTCGCCGAAGACGAAGCTGCGGTGGCGGTAGATCGCCGCGTAGTTGCTCCGGACCATGCCGATGAAGACGTCGGGGGTCGGGAACAGGGCCTGGATCGAGGGCGCCGCCACCGCGTAGGCGCTCGCCGCGTCGTCGCGCCCGAGGGCCTCGACCTGCCGGGTGATGGCGGCCCGGGCCGCCTCGCGCGCCGGCTCGTCGAGCGCCCGCGCCGGCACTGCCCAGAGCGCGAGGACCAGGAAGGCGAGGACGGCGCGCATCGGGCATCAGCTCCGCGATCTTGACACCCCGGGAGTGTAAGGCGCGGCAGGCCGACGACAAGCCGGCGTCGCTCAACGATGCGCCGGCTCGGGCTGCGGGCCCTCGTGCAGGCGGCGCCAGGCGAAGACCGAGAACACGCCGATCAGGCAGGCGGCGATGCCGAACCAGGTGAAGGCGTATTGCATGTGGTTGTTCGGCAGGTCGACCCGGAGCTGCCCGCCGCGGGGCCAGGCCTGAGAGCCCGGGTTGGCGTCGGCCTCCACCAGGAAGGGCGCCGCCTCCGTGAGGCCGCGGGCGGCGGAGATGCCGGCGATGTCGCGGTTGAACCACTCGCCGCGGGCGGGGTCGGGGGCCGGCACGAACATGGCGCGCGCCTCGCTCGCGCGCAGGATGCCGGTGACGGTGGTGGGCCCCTCGACCAGGCCGCTGCGGCGGTCCTCCGGGCGCTTCAGCTCCGTCGGGGTGAAGCCGCGATTGACGAGGACGATGCCGCCATCCTGGCGCGCCAGGGGGGTGACCACGTAATAGCCCTGCAGCGCCCGGCCCGGCGTCTCGCCGGCCGCGAGGCCGTGGACCAGGGTCTCCTTGTCGTTCAGGTAGGTGCCGGAGACGCGCACGTGCCGGAACTCGTCGCGGGCGGGGTCCCAGGCGCCGGGGGCGGGGAGGGGCTGCGGCTCCGCCTTGGAGCGGGCGAGGATCCGGGCGATCAGGGCTTCCTTCTCGCCCTTGCGCTCCAATTGCCAGGTGCCGAGACCGAGGAGGATCGCCAGCGCCACCAGGGCGGCGAGGCCGGGCGCCAGGAGATCGCGCCAGGCGCCCGCTCGGATCGTCGTCGTGGTCACTTCTCGAAGCGCCCTTCCTCGGCCTTGTTGGAATATTGCAGGGCGACGAGCAGCCCCTTCAGCGGCCGGACCATGAGCAGGCTGAGGCCGATCGAGAGGGTGCCGGCCACGAGGGCATGAACCCAGATCGGAGGCTCGTAGGCGATCTCGAGCCAGAGGGCGAGGCCTACCACCACGAGGCCGACGATCGACATCACGAAGAAGGCCGGGCCATCCGCCGAATCGAAGCCCGAGTAATCGAGGCCGCAGGCCTCGCAGGAGGGGCGCAGGGTGAGGAAGCCCTGGAACAGGTGCCCTTCTCCGCAACGGGGGCAGCGGCCGCGCAGGCCGGTCGGGATCGGGGCGGGCAGGTCGTGCGTCCGGTTCAAAGCTTCACTCCTCGCGCGCCTCCGGGCCCTGCCCGAGCCGCGCCGCGGAAATCCCCCGAATGCCGAGGATATGGGGATCGGTCCCGATGCCCGATACGAGAAAGGGCGGCTCGCGCCGCCCTTTTCAGCATGCCCCTCATGCGTCCGATGGATGCAGAGGCGATGGTTGCGCGGGTCCGGCCCTCAATGGGCGCCGTGGCCGACGCCCGAGCCCCAGACGTAGATCGCGGCGAAGAGGAACAGCCACACCACGTCGACGAAGTGCCAGTACCAGGCGGCGAACTCGAAGCCGAGATGCTGCCGGGGCGTGAACTGGCCCGCATAGGTGCGGAGCAGGCAGACCGCGAGGAAGATGGTGCCGATGATGACGTGGGCGCCGTGGAAGCCCGTCGCCATGAAGAAGGTCGACGAGTAGATGCTGCCCGAGAAGCCGAAGGCGGCGTGGTGATACTCGTAGGCCTGGCAGGCGGTGAAGAGCACGCCGAGGATGATCGTCAGCCAGAGGCCGTATTTCAGCCCCTTGCGGTCACCGTTCAGGAGGGCGTGGTGCGCCCAGGTGATGGTGGTGCCGGAGGTGAGCAGGATCAGCGTGTTGAGGAGCGGCAGGTGCCAGGGATCGAAGGCCTCGATGCCCTTGGGCGGCCAGACGCCGCCGGTGAAATCGACGCGCGTCGCCTGGATCGGGTCGGCGGTGTAGAGGGCGGCCTCGAAATAGGCCCAGAACCACGCGACGAAGAACATCACCTCGGAGGCGATGAACATCATCATGCCGTAGCGGTGGTGGAGTTGGACGACGCGGGTGTGATCGCCCGAATTCGCCTCGTGGACGACGTCCTTCCACCACGAGAACATGGTGTAGAGCACGCCGATCGTGCCGGCACCGAAGATGTAGGGACCGGGCAACAGGGTGCCGATCTGGAGGCTCTTCATCCAGAACACGGCGCCGAACGCCATCAGGAAGCCCGAGAAGGCGCCGATCAGGGGCCACGGGCTCGGGCTGAGAATGTGGAAGTCGTGATTCTTGGCGTGCGCCTCAGCCATCTGAACGTCTCTCCTCGACCCCCGGTCCTTCGCCGCACCCGGCCCCGGCCCTGATTTCTTGTGACCCCGAGGACCGGACGAGCCCGGACCCTCAAGCTTGAACCCATTATGTGCGCGCGGATGCCTTGTCACGCGCACGCGATCAGAAATTCGATTTCTTGCCCGTCTCCGCGACCGCCGCCGTGGCCGGCTGGCCGTTCTTCGAGGCGAAGTAGGTGTAGGACAGCGTCATCTCGCTGAGATGGCTGGTGTTGGAATCCGTCCGCACCGCCGGGTCGATGTAGAACACCACCGGGAAGTCCATCGCCTCGCCGGGCTGCAGCGTCTGCTCCTTGAAGCAGAAGCACTCGATCTTGACGAAGTAGCCGCCCATCAGGGCCGGCTGCACGTTGAAGGTCGCGATGCCGGTGGAGGGCGTGGTGCCGGTGTTCTTCACCCGGAAGAACACCGTCGTGGTCTCGCCGAGATGCGCCGCGACCTTGGGGCTCTCCGCCCGGAACTTCCAGGGCAGCGTGGCGGCGACGTTGGTGTCGAAATGGACCACCATGCTGTCGTCGGTCCGCGCCATCGCGGCCGAGGGCGCCCCCCCCTGCAGCGGCGTGCCGTCATAGCCGGTCGCCTTGCAGAAGGCGTCGTAGAGGGGCACCGACGCGAAGGCGAGGCCGGTCATGCCGGCCACGAGCGCCGCGCAGGCGAGGGCCGTGCGGTTGGCCGACCGGTTCGGGTTCATTGGCGGCGGGCTGCGATCGATCATGGGTCTCTAGAGCGGCCGGTTGAGCACCTGCGGCCCGAGCTTCGCGATGGTGAGCACGAAGAACAGGACGACCATTGCGCCCAGGGCGAGCGCGATGGCGATGGAGCGCTTGCGGCGACGCTGCTCCTCTTCCGGGGTGAGGGGGCGATACGCGATCTTGGGATCCTGCATGATGCTCAGACGATGACGGGGCGGAACAGGCCCAGGCCCTGCTCGGCGAGGAGCGCCGAGAACAGGAGGAACAGATAGAGGATCGAGAAGGCGAACATGCCCATGGCGGCCCGCTTCTCGGCCTCGCCCTCGCGGTTGCGGAAGACCTGGACGCTGAAGGCCAGCATGCCGAGGCCGCCGAGGAGTCCGACGATGGCGTAGAGCAGGCCACCGAAGCCGAGGGCGACGGGGGCGAGGCCCAGCGGCGCCAGGAGCAGCGTGTAGTAGACGATCTGCCGGCGGGTCGATTGCGGGCCCGCCACGTTCGGCATCATCGGGATGCCGGCCTTGGCGTACTCGCCGGCCTTGACCAGCGCGAGCGCCCAGAAATGCGGCGGCGTCCAGATGAAGATGATCAGGAACAGCACGATCGACTCGATGCCGACGCTGCCGGAGATCACCGCCTGGCCGATCACCGGGGGGAGGGCGCCGGCGGCGCCGCCGATGACGATGTTCTGCGGCGTCGCCCGCTTCAGCCACATCGAGTAGATCACGGCGTAGAACACGATCGTGAAGGCCAGGAGCCCGGCCGCCAGCCAATTCGAGGCGAGGCCGAGGATCAGGACCGAGCCGACCGAGAGGGTGAGGCCGAAAGCCAGGGCCTCGTTGGGCTGGATCCGCCCGTCGGGGATCGGGCGCTTGGCCGTGCGGGTCATCACCGCGTCGATATCGGCGTCCCACCACATGTTGAGGCAGCCGGAGGCGCCCGCGCCCACCGCGATCATCAGGAGCGAGATCGCCGCGATCGTGGGCGGCACATGCCCGTGCGACACCACCATGCCGACGAGGGCGGTGAAGATCACCAGCACCATCACGCGCGGCTTCAGGAGCGCGAAGTAATCCGGCACGTCGCCGCCGACGGCGGCGGGAGCGGGGGCGAAGCGGTTCGCCTCGGCCCCGGCGGGGAGGGTGTTCGACAGGCTCGTCATCAAGGCCACAACCGTGTTTCGCTCGCCGGGCATGCCGGCCGTCGCCGGTCCTCCCGGCGCGTCAGACCGTTTCCGATCATCCGGGCGCGGAGCGCCGCGGGAGGGGCATCGGTCCGGCACTGATGGGCCGGATCGCCCTTTCCGGGTCCCTCCGCGACGGGGAGGAGCCTGGAAAGGGCGAGGACCGCCGGGGCGGTCCTCGCGATGGGGGCATTCAGTGGTAGCCCGGCTCGTCCACGATGCGGGGCAGCGTCTCGAACTGGTGGAAGGGCGGCGGCGAGGACAGGGTCCACTCGAGCGTGGTGGCACCCTCGCCCCAGGGATTGTCGGCCGCCCGGACCTTCGAGCGGAAGGCCAGGATCACCCCGATGACGAACACGATCATGCCGAGGGCGAAGATGTGGCCGCCCCAGGTGGCGACCCGGTGCCAGGGCGCGAAGGCGTCGGGGTAATCGGCGTAGCGGCGCGGCATGCCGGCGAGGCCCAGGAAGTGCATCGGGAAGAACAGGACGTTCGCGCCGATGAAGGCCAGCCAGAAGTGCAGCTTGCCGGCCCATTCCGGGATGACGTAGCCGGTCATCTTCGGGAACCAGTAATAGACGCCCGCGAAGATGATGAACACGGCGCCGAGGGAGAGCACGTAGTGGAAGTGCGCCACCACGTAGTAGGTGTCGTGCAGGTACTTGTCGACGGCCGAGTTCGCCAGCACGACGCCGGTGACGCCGCCGACCGTGAACAGGAAGATGAAGCCGACCGCCCAGTGCATCGCGGCGGTGAAGCGGATCGAGCCGCCCCACATCGTGGCGATCCAGGAGAAGATCTTCACGCCCGTGGGCACCGCGATGACCATGGTGGCGAAGACGAAGTAAGACTGCGTCTGGAGCGACAGGCCGACGGTGTACATGTGGTGGGCCCACACGACGAAGCCGACGACGCCGATGGCGACCATCGCGTAGGCCATCGCGAGATAGCCGAAGACGGGCTTGCGCGAGAAGGTCGCGATGATGTGGGAGACGATGCCGAAGGCCGGCAGGATCATGATGTAGACTTCGGGGTGACCGAAGAACCAGAACAGGTGCTGGTACAGGATCGGGTCGCCGCCGCCGGCCGGATCGAAGAAGGTGGTGCCGAAGTTGCGGTCGGTGAGCAGCATCGTGATCGCGCCGGCGAGAACCGGGAGCGACAGCAGCAGCAGGAAGGCGGTGACGAGCTCAGCCCAGGCGAAGAGCGGCATCTTGTGCAGCGTCATGCCGGGGGCGCGCATGTTGAGGATCGTCGTGATGAAGTTGATCGCGCCGAGGATCGAGCCCGCGCCGGACAGGTGCAGGGCGAAGATCGCGAAATCGACGGCGGGGCCCGGATGGCCGACGGTCGAGAGCGGCGGGTAGACGGTCCAGCCGGTGCCGGCGCCGCTGGCGCCTGGCGCGCCCTCGACGAAGAGCGAGCAGAGCAGGCTGCAGAAGCCCGCCACCGTCAGCCAGAACGAGATGTTGTTCATGCGCGGGAACGCCATGTCGGGCGCGCCGATCATGAGGGGCACGAACCAGTTGCCGAAGCCGCCGATCAGCGCCGGCATCACCATGAAGAACACCATGATGAGGCCGTGGCCGGTCACGAAGACGTTGTAGGTGGCCGGATTGGAGAAGTACTGCAGGCCGGGCTCCTCCATCTCCATGCGGATGCCGAAGGAGAGGAACGCGCCGATGATGCCCGCGCAGAAGGCGAACAGCAGGTAGAGCGTGCCGATGTCCTTGTGGTTCGTGGAGAGGAACCAGCGGGCGAAGAAGGAGGGTTTGTGATCGTCGTGGGCGTGATGCCCGGCTTGTGCTGCGGCGGTAGCCATCGATGCTGACCTTGCTCGGGTTTCTCGTGATCTCGCGATTGGTGTGGCGGTCGGAGCCGTGCCGGACGGCCCCGATCCTGCCGCGCCCTTAGCGGGCTTCGGCGAATTTCGACCCGTCGTCGATGCGGGCGTACTTGGTCTTCGCCTCGGTCAGCCACTGCGCGTAGGCCTCGTCGCTGACGACCCGCACCGTGATCGGCATGTAGGCGTGGCGCTGGCCGCAGAGCTCGGAGCACTGGCCGTGATAGGTGCCCTCGCGGTCGGCCTTGAACCAGAATTGGTTGAGCCGGCCCGGGACGGCGTCGATCTTGAAGCCGAAGGACGGCATCGCCCAGGAATGCAGCACGTCGGCGGCGGTGACCTGGATCTTCACGATCTTGTTCACCGGAACGACCATGTCGTTATCGGTGCCGAGGAGGCGCGGCTGCTTGTCCTCGTCGAGGTTGGCGTCGAACGCGAAGCCGCCGCCCTGGTCGGCCGGGTACTCGTAGGACCAGTACCAGGCATGGCCGATCACCTTCACGAGCACGTCGGCCTTGGGGTCCGAGAGCTGCGTGCGCAGGAGGCGGAAGGACGGGATCGCGACCGCCACGAGGATCAGCACCGGGACGATGGTCCAGGCCACCTCGATCAGGGTGTTGTGGGTGGTCTTCGAGGGCGTCGGGTTCGCCTTCTCGCTGAAGCGGTAGATGCAGTAGATGATCAGGCCGAGAACGAAGACCGAGATCGCCACCGAGAGCCAGTGCAGGCCGACCTCGAAGGAGAGGATGTCCCGGGCATTCTCGGTGACCGGAACCTGGCGGTCCATCTGCCACGGCTCGGGCTGGCCGATGCCCGCCGCGAGGGCGGAGGATGACGAGACCAGGAAGGCGCCGAGTGCGGCGAACCCCCACGATGACCGGTGTTGCGTCTGCGCCGTCCGCATGTGCCTCTCGTGGCTCCCCTTAGCGACCCTCAGGCCGACCGCTCGCGCCTTTGATTCTGCCGAGACCGGCGCGATGTGGTTGTGACGTGTCTGAGCCCCGGCCGAGCAAAAACCCGGCTGGGTCCGATCGCGGTGTCAGACCACAAGGAAGTTCAAGGTGCAACCGCAACAGCGTCGCATCATGCGCTTTCTTGCGGGCCACCTGGAACTTTTCCAGGTCGCGTTTGCGTGCCGGCCGGGGGCGCAAGGGCTTGCGCGCGCTGTTATGTTACGGGGTGCCGCCGGGCCCGGACCGGCGCGCGAAATCGAGAGAGCCGCGGGTCGTGCAACCGATGCAGCAGAGCAGGACGAACGAGACGCCAGAGCCCGCCTCCGGCCCCGAAACGCAGCCGACCGCCCGCGCGGTGCCGACCGAGATCATCGCCTACGACGCGTCCGATCCGCGCGCGGGCACCCGGTCCCTCGCGGTCGAGATGCCGGTCAATCTCGTGTACGGCAGCGTGCCCTACGCGGTGATGATGACGACGCCGTCCGACCTCGAGGACTTCGCCTACGGCTTCAGCCTGACGGAGGGGATCGTGGCGGCGGCGGAGGAGATCCGCTCCGCCCGCGTCGAGGACGGGGAGGGAGGCCTGCGGCTCCTCGTCGATCTGGTGCCCGGGCGCCTGCGCGAGCATCTCGCCCGCAAGCGTGCGATCAGCGGTCGCACCGGCTGCGGCGTCTGCGGCATCGACGACCTCTCGGCCCTGCCGATGGCCGAGCCGCGCCAGGCCGGCGCCACCCGGGTGGCGCTCGGGGCGATCAGCCGGGCGCTGGCGGCGCTCAGCGAGGCGCAGCGGCTCAATCACGAGACGCGGGCGGTCCACGCCGCCGCCTGGGCCCGGCTCGACGGCAGCCTCGTGGCCGTGCGGGAGGATGTCGGCCGCCACAACGCCCTCGACAAGCTCATCGGCGCCCTGATCCGGACCGGGACCGATCCGGCCGACGGGTTCCTGGTGATCACGAGCCGCTGCTCGTTCGAGATGGTGGAGAAGGCCGCTCATTTCGGGGCCGCCGTAGTGGTGGCGATCTCGGCCCCCACCTCGCTCGCCCTGGAGCGGGCCCAGCTCCACGGCATGACGCTCTGCGCCATCGCCCGCTCGGACAACCTGACGGTCTTCGCGGGCCGGGAGCGCCTGATCCTGGGCGCCTGATTTCGGGCGCCTCAGCTCTCGCGTGGATCCGGGCCGCCTACTCGGCGGCGGCCCCGTCCTTCTCGCTGCCGCCGGGCACGATCGTGGCGCCGCCGATCACCCGGACGTTGCGCTTGCCCTCGGCGGGCGGGTCCTTCCAGGCCTTCTCGGCCGGCTTGGCCTCCAGGGACTTGGCCTCCGGGGGCTTCACCTCGGCGGCCTTGCTCTCCGTGGCCGCCGATGGCTGCGGCTTCGGCTCGGCCGGGGGCGGCTGCACGGAAGCGGGGGTCTGGGCGGGATTCGGGGCGACCTTGGGCGGCTCGATCGCGGCCACCGGCGCCTCCGGCTTGCGTGGCTCCTTGGCCAATTCCTTGGCCTGCTCCCCGCTCTGCTCCCTCGTCTCGGCCGGCTTGAGCTTCGGCGCCGGCGCGTCCGGCGCCGTTCGGGCCGCCGGCTTGCCTTCGGGCTTCGGGGGTGCGAGGCGGCTCAGCTTGCGCGGGGATTCGGTCCGGCCCCGGGTATCCGGGTTCAGGCCGTGGGGATTCGCATCCGCGGGTTCCGGGCGCCCCGCGAGGGCGGGCCGGGCCGGCTCGGTGTGGCCGTAAAGGTCGGGGCGCGGCGCGAGCGCGCGGCCCGTCGGATTGGGAATGTCGGCGGGAGGCAAAAGGCGCTCGGCTTGGCGCTCGACTTGGCGCTCGACTTGGCGCTCAACCGGGCGCAGCGGGCGCCGCGGCTCGGCATCCTCCTCGGTCCAGCCGAACCCGGGCATCGGCCGGGAGACGCGGGCGGGCGCGTAGGGATCGCCGCCGAGGCGCTCGCGCCCCACGATGGCGCCGTCATGGGCATCGACGAAGAGGCGGATCCGGGCGCCGTTCGGCGCGAAGGCCTCGACGATGTAGGCGCGCCCGTCGAAGCGCGGGCGGGTGAGCCCGCTGAAGCCGCGCTCGCTCAGCCGCCACGCCACGGACCGCGGCGACAGGATCACGTCCTCGAAGGCGTACTGGGCCTGCGCCGCGCCGCCGAGGCCCAGCAGGACGGCCGCGGCGAGGAGGCCGGCGCGCAGGGCCGGGCGGGATCCGGCGGACCAGGAGAGCGTCGGAGCCGGGGGGAGCTTCCGGGAAACCTTGCGGCTCGCATCCATGAGGGCGTCGTCCCATTCCGTTGAGGGCCGGCTCGACCGGGCGGCGGGAGCTGCCGACCCCGAACCACCCGCTGCGGGGCCTGCCGCGTGCCGAAGGCCCGCCATGCGCGGGTCCTTCGGCTGTCCTGGCGAGGTCGTTGCCCCGCATGCCGCTTGTGCTCGGCAAGACTTCGTTAACCGTCCGAATAGGGCGAGATTGCGGGCCAATCCCGGCAAGACGCGGCCGGGATGTCTCCCATGCGTGTCTGCGTGCCCCTCCGCGGCATCGCGGCGCGCATCGGCATGAGCCCGCACGATGGCCGCCCGGGGCCTGCGGCGATGTCACTCTGCGGCCGCGCGGGGACGCCCGCCGCAAAACGCATGCGCTCCGGCGATCCGGGCCTTGCTGGACCGGTTAAAATCTGTCACCTTCCATCGTTAGGACAGCATCCCTGTCCCATTTTCGGCAAGGCCTCGAGGGCAGGCAAAGGGTTTCGGGACGTGAACATCGTAGCGTCGAAACGAGATCTGAAGCCGGTCGCCATTCGGGCGATCCGGGCCCACGCCGGCTGAGCACAGCCCGGCGTCGAGCCCGCGGGTGAGCGGGCGCTTCGACACCGAAGACCCGACCAAGACCCGACGTTGAGAGTTGCGTGAGCCCGGCATCGGTTGATGCCCGGGCATGAAACATGCTCGCATGCGAGCAGGTCGGACAGATGAAGGGGTTTTGAGCGTGGCCGCATCTGGTAGCTTCGAGGCCGTTCCGGCATTCATCCCGGCCACCCGGGACGGGGCAAAGCCGCTCGTCGTGCGCGATCCGGCGCTGCCGGCCGCGCAGGGCGCCTACGACCCCGCCCACGAGCGCGATGCCTGCGGCGTCGGCTTCATCGCCGACATGCATAACCGGCAGAGCCACGCCATCGTGCAGCAGGGCCTTCTGATCCTCAAGAATCTCGACCATCGCGGCGCCGTGGGCGCTGATCCGAAGATGGGCGACGGCTGCGGCATCCTCGTGCAGATCCCGCACGTTTTCTTCGCGGAGGAATGCTCGCGCCTCGGCTTCGAGCTGCCCCCGGCCGGCCACTACGCCATCGGCCAGTTCTTCCTGCCGAAGGCCGAGGCGGCGCGGCGCACCATCGAGGAGATCGTCGAGAAGGCGCTCGCCGACGAGGGCCTGCCGCTACTCGGCTGGCGCGACGTGCCGGTCGACCCCGAGGATCTCGGAAATGCCGTGAAGGAGACCGAGCCGCATCACCGGCAGGTCTTCATCGGGCGCCCCGCGAGCGTTTCCGACGACGATGCCTTCGAGCGCCGCGTCTTCATCGCCCGCAAGGTCATCTCCGGCAAGGTCTACGGTCTCGGCGACCCGAGCCTGATGGAGTTCTACCCGGTCTCGGTGTCGAGCCGCACCATCGTCTACAAGGGCATGGTGCTGGTGAACCAGCTCGGCCACTACTTCCTCGACCTGAAGGACGCGCGCTTCGTCTCGGCGCTCGCCCTCGTGCACCAGCGCTTCGCCACCAACACCTTTCCGACCTGGCGCCTGTCGCACCCCTACCGGATGGTCGCGCATAACGGCGAGATCAACACGCTGCGCGGCAACGTGAACTGGATGGCGGCGCGCCAGGCGAGCGTCGATTCCGAGTTGTTCGGCAACGACATCTCGAAGCTCTGGCCGATCTCCTACGAGGGCCAGTCCGACACCGCCTGCTTCGACAACGCCCTCGAATTCCTGGTGCAGGGCGGCTACCCGCTCGCCCACGCCATGATGATGCTGATCCCAGAGGCCTGGGCCGGCAATCCGCTGATGAGCGAGGAGCGGCGCGCTTTCTACGAGTACCATGCCGCCCTGATGGAGCCCTGGGACGGCCCGGCCGCCGTCTGCTTCACCGATGGCCGCCAGATCGGCGCGACGCTCGACCGCAACGGCCTCCGGCCCGCACGCTATATCGTGACCGAGGACGGCCTCGTGGTGCTCGCCTCCGAGATGGGCACGCTGCCGATCGAGGATTCGCGCATCATCGAGTCCTGGCGCCTGCAGCCCGGCCGCATGCTGCTGATCGACCTCGAGAAGGGCCGCATCGTCTCGGACGAGGAGATCAAGGGTGAGCTCGCCGCCGCGCACCCTTACGCGGAATGGCTGAAGAACACCCAGATCGTGCTGGAGGACCTGAAGCCCGTGGTGCCGCGCGCCTCCCGCGCCGACGTCTCGCTCCTCGATCGCCAGCAGGCCTTCGGCTACACCCAGGAGGACCTGAAGCTTCTGATGCAGCCCATGGCCGTGACCGGCCAGGAGGCGGTCGGCTCGATGGGCTCCGACACGCCGCTCTCGGCGCTCTCGGACAAGGCGAAGCTCCTCTACACCTACTTCAAGCAGAACTTCGCGCAGGTGACGAACCCGCCGATCGACCCGATCCGCGAGGAGGCCGTGATGAGCCTCGTCTCGTTCATCGGGCCGCGGCCGAACCTCCTCGACATGGAGGGCGCCTCGCGCAAGAAGCGCCTGGAGGTCCGCCAGCCGATTCTGACCAACGGCGACCTCGAGAAGATCCGCTCGATCGGCCATTTCGAGGACCGTTTCGACACCAAGACCCTCGACATGACCTACCCGGCCGAGACCGGGGCGGCCGCCATGGAGGGCGCCCTCGACCGTCTCTGCGACCGGGCCGAAGTCGCGGTGCGGGGCGGCTACAACATCATCATCCTGTCCGACCGCGCGGTCGGACCGGACCGGATCCCGATTCCGGCGCTGCTGGCCACCGCGGCCGTGCACAATTACCTGATCCGCAAGGGCCTGCGGACCTCGGTCGGCCTCGTGGTCGAATCGGGCGAGCCGCGCGAGGTGCATCACTTCGCCTGCCTGGCCGGTTATGGCGCGGAGGCGGTCAACCCGTATCTCGCCTTCGAGACGCTGATCGGCATGAAGGACGAGTTCCCGCCGGACCTCGTCGATGACGAGATCATCTACCGCTACATCAAGTCGATCGATAAGGGCCTGCTGAAGGTGATGTCCAAGATGGGCATCTCCACCTATCAATCCTATTGCGGCGCCCAGATCTTCGACGCGGTGGGGCTGAACTCCGCCTTCGTGGCGCGCGACTTCTTCGGCACCGCCACCACGGTCGAGGGCATCGGCATGGCCGAGGTCGCCGAGGAGACGGTGCGCCGCCACGCCGACGCCTTCGGGGACGCGCCGATCTACCGCCACGCCCTCGATGTCGGCGGCGAGTACGCCTATCGCCTGCGCGGCGAGGTCCACACCTGGACCCCGGACACGGTCGCGACGCTGCAGCACGCGGTGCGCCTCGGCGTGCCGGAGCGCTACCGGGAATACGCGCGCCTCGTGAACGAGCAGGAGAACCACCTCAAGACCCTGCGCGGCCTGTTCCGCATCAGGGAGGCGGGGGAGATCGGCCGGGCGCCGGTGGACCTCGCCGCGGTCGAGCCGGCCTCCGATATCGTCAGGCGCTTCGCCACCGGCGCGATGTCCTACGGCTCGATCTCGAAGGAGGCGCACGAGACGCTCGCGATCGCGGTGAACTCCTTCGGGGGCCGCTCGAACTCGGGCGAGGGCGGCGAGGAGGTCGAGCGCTTCAAGCCCCTTCCGGACGGGCGCTCGCGGCGCTCGGCCATCAAGCAGGTGGCCTCGGGCCGCTTCGGCGTCACGACGGAGTACCTCGTCAATTCCGACATGATGCAGATCAAGGTCGCGCAGGGCGCCAAGCCCGGCGAGGGCGGCCAGCTGCCCGGCCACAAGGTCGACGCCAAGATCGCCAAGGTCCGCTACGCCACCCCGGGCGTCGGGCTGATCTCGCCGCCGCCCCACCACGACATCTACTCGATCGAGGATCTGGCCCAGCTCATCTTCGATCTGAAGAACGTGAACCCGGCGGCCGACGTCTCGGTGAAGCTCGTCTCCGAGGTCGGCGTCGGCACGGTCGCGGCCGGCGTCGCCAAGGCGCGGGCGGACCACATCACGATCTCGGGCTTCGACGGCGGCACGGGCGCCGCGCCTCTCACCTCGCTCAAGCACGCGGGCGGCCCCTGGGAGACGGGTCTCGCCGAGACGCAGCAGACGCTGGTGCTCAACCACCTGCGCGGCCGCGTCGCCCTCCAGGCCGATGGCGGCATCCGCACCGGCCGCGACGTGATGATCGCGGCGCTGCTCGGGGCCGACCAGTTCGGCTTCTCGACCGCGCCGCTCATCGCGGCGGGCTGCATCATGATGCGCAAGTGCCACCTCAACACCTGCCCGGTCGGCGTCGCCACCCAGGATCCGGTGCTGCGCAAGCGCTTCAAGGGCACGCCCGAGCACGTGGTGAACTACTTCTTCTACGTGGCGGAGGAGGTCCGCGAGCTGATGGCCCAGATGGGCTTCACCCGGCTCGACGAGCTCGTCGGTCGCTCCGACCTCCTCGACAAGATCGAGGCGATCTCGCACTGGAAGGCGCGCGGCCTCGATTTCTCGAAGCTGTTCCACCGTCCCGAGGTCGGGCCGGAGGTGGCGATCCGCCATGTCGAGAAGCAGCACCACCCGGTCGACACGGTGCTCGACCGCCGCCTGATCGCGGGGGCGCAATCGGCCGTCGAGACCGGCGAGCCGGTGACGCTCACGGACGTGATCCGCAACTCCGACCGGGCGGCGGGCGCGATGCTCTCGGGCGTCGTCGCCAAGGCGCATGGCCATGAGGGGCTGCCCGACGACACCATCCGGGTGAAGCTTTCCGGCACCGCCGGCCAGAGCTTCGGCGCCTGGCTCGCGGCGGGCGTCACCGTGGAGCTGACCGGCCACGCCAACGACTATGTCGGCAAGGGCCTGTCGGGCGGCAAGCTGATCATCCGCCCGACGGACGCGCTCCGCTCGCCGCCGGACCGGACCATCATGGCCGGCAACACCGTCCTGTACGGGGCGATCGCGGGCGAGTGCTACATCCGCGGCTCCGCGGGCGAGCGCTTCGCGGTCCGGAACTCCGGCGCCATCGCGGTGGTCGAAGGGATGGGCGACCACGGCTGCGAGTACATGACCGGCGGCGTCGTCGTGTCGATCGGCGAGACCGGGCGCAACTTCGCGGCCGGCATGTCGGGCGGCATCGCCTACGTGCTCGACGAGGACGGCTCGTTCTCGGCCCGCTGCAACCTCTCGATGGTCGATCTCGAGCCCGTCGAGGAGGAGGACGACCTGATGCGCCGCTTCCATCAGGACGGCGACCTGGAGACCAAGGGGCGCGTCGACATCCTGGCCAACATGTCCGGCCACGACGAGGAGCGCCTGAGCCAGCTCATCACCAACCATCTCAAGTACACGGGCAGCCCCCGGGCACAGGCGATCCTGGATGATTGGGCCGGCTACCGGACCAAGTTCGTCAAGGTGATGCCGGTGGAGTACCGCCGAGCCCTGCGCGAGATGGAGATGGCCCGCATGCCGGTGGCGGCGGAATAGAACCCGAAGGGGCGGCCGATCTCGGACCGGCCGCCCCGGACAGACAGCGACGATGCAGGTGGCGGGATCAGGCGATCCGCCAGCCTAGGGACGGATCGATGGGCAAGGTCACAGGCTTCCTCGAATTTGACCGGCAGGAGCAGAAGTATCAGCTCGCCGCCGATCGGGTGCGCCATTTCCGCGAATTCACGCTGCCGCTCGACGAGCACGACCTGAAGAAGCAGGCGGCGCGCTGCATGGATTGCGGCATCCCGTTCTGCCACGGCCCGACCGGCTGCCCGGTGCACAACCAGATTCCGGACTGGAACGACCTCGTCTTCCAGTCGGATTGGGAGGAGGCCGCGCGCAACCTGCACTCGACGAACAACTTCCCCGAATTTACCGGCCGCATCTGCCCGGCGCCCTGCGAGGAGGCCTGCACCCTCAACCTCGAGAACCAGCCGGTCGCCATCAAGACGATCGAGCAGGCCATCGCGGACCGGGCCTGGAACATGGGCTGGGTCAAGCCGGAGATCCCGGAGACCCGCACCGGCAAGCGCGTCGCGGTGGTGGGGTCCGGCCCCGCCGGCATGGCGGCGGCCCAGCAGCTCGCCCGCGTCGGCCACGACGTCCACGTCTTCGAGCGCGAGCCCAAGGCCGGCGGCCTGCTGCGCTACGGCATCCCCGACTTCAAGATGGAGAAGCGCCACATCGACCGGCGCGTGAAGCAGATGGAGGCCGAGGGCGTCGTCTTCCATTACGGCGTGAATATCGGGGTCACGAAGACCGTCGAGGAGCTGACTGCGGAATTCGAAGCGGTGCTGTTCGCGGGCGGCGCCGAGGATCCGCGCAACCCGCAATTGCCGGGGCAGGAATTCGAGGGCGTGCACTACGCTATGCCCTACCTCGTCCAGTCGAACCGCCGCGTCGGCGCCGAGCCGATGCCCGGTAACGGCGAGGAGCCGATCCTGGCCGCCGGTCGGAACGTCGTGGTGATCGGCGGCGGCGACACCGCCTCCGACTGCGTCGGCACCGCGTTCCGCCAGGGCGCGCTCTCGGTGACGCAGCTCGACATCCGCCCGCGCCCGCCCGAGCGCGAGGACAAGCTGACGGTATGGCCCTACTGGCCGACCAAGATGCGCACCTCGTCGAGCCAGGCGGAGGGCGCCGAGCGCGAGTTCCAGGCCGCGACGCTCCGGCTCGAGGGCAAGAAGGGCCGCCTCACCGGCGTCGTCTGCGCCCGCGTCGACGCTCAGCGCCAGCCGATCGCGGGCACGGAATTCGTGATGCCCGCCGACCTCGTCTTCATGGCGATCGGCTTCGCGGGCTCGATCCGTAAGGGCATGCTGGAGCAGTCGGGCGTCGTGATGGACAAGCGCGGCAACGTGACGGCCAACGAGATCGATTACCGGACCTCGCACGAGAAGATCTACGCGGCGGGCGACATGCGCCGCGGCCAGTCCCTCGTGGTCTGGGCGATCCGGGAGGGCCGACAGGCCGCCCGCGCGATCGACGAGATGCTGATGGGTGCCACCGTCCTGCCGCGCTGATCCGCGGCGGATATGAAGAAAACGGGCGCGGCGCGGCATGCGGGCCGCGCCCGCTTCGTTTCGGGCCGCTAACTGGGCGGCCAGCGGAAATCGTCGGCGCGGCCGGGCTGGGGCAGGGGCGCGGCGCCCCGCTGCAGGGCCCGCTCCACGTTGCCGGAGGTGTCGGCGTCGCGCGGTCGCCCGCTCATCAGGACGCCGCCGGGGGAGATCTCGGCCCGGCCGAGGGGCACGACGGGGCCGGCGAGCGGCTTCACCGGGAGCGCCGGGATCCCGGGCGGCTCGGGCAGGCTCGGCAGCATCGCGGTGATCTGACGGTCGATCGCGGCGGTGTCGTCGAGCTTCGGGACGGCGCCGTCGAGGGTCTGTCCGGGGGTCGCCGCCACCGCCGCCGGCTGGTCGGCGGGCGCCGGACTGGCGTTGCCCATCAGGCGCTTCAGCTCCACGTCGGCGAAATGGGCGAGCTTGCGGGCGCCCGCGCGGGTGAAGTGCACCCCGTCCTGGGTGCGCAGCTTCGCGTTCTGGCCGTCGAGATCGGGGCCCGAGGGCGTGTAGTGGTTGCGGTCGTCCACGAAGCCCGGCCAGACGTCCACGTAGGTGCCGCCGCCCCGGGCGACGCGCTCGCGAAAGATGTCGTTGATGGCCGCGAGGTCGGTGGTCAGGCCCTCGCTGCGCATCGGCGGGGTGCCGACCCAGATCAGCGGGATCTTGCGGTCGGCAAAGACCTTCACCATCGCGTCGACCCGCTCGCGGTAGAGCTCGCGCCAGCGGTCGGTGAGGGGGTCCAGGCTCTGGTCGCCCTCGCGGATCGGCTGGCGGTCATTGGCGCCGAGCATCACCAGGGCGTAGGTCACCTTCGGGTTCGCCTTCAGGAAATCCTCGGCGACCTTCGGCCAGTCGACCACGTCCTTGCGCACGAGGCCGCTATCGCCCTTGGCGCGGTCGAGGACGGCGACGTCGGCATTCTCCTCGAACACGTCGTCGAGGCCCTTGCTCAGGTGGTCGGCCAGCGAATCTCCGAACACCGCGATCTGGGTGTTGGGCTCGGCCTTCGGCACCACGGGCTTGGGCGGGGCCGCGACCGGGGCGGGGCGGACCCGCCGCTTCTGGACGCGCTGCGCATCGGCCGCGGCGGCGGGCGCGCGCGGCCGCGCCGGACGGTAGCTCGGCTCGGGCTGCGGCTGGGGCTGGGCCTGCTGCGGCCGGTCCTCCCAGGGCCAGTAGAACTGGCGCGGCGCCTCCTGCGGCTGCGGTGCGTAGCGGCGCGCCTGCCGGGCCCCGTAGGCGTTGTCATCCCGGTAATAATTGTCCCGGGCGCGGCGGCGGGGCGGGACCGCGTAGGGATCGCTGCGGGGCTGCTCGTACGCGTCTCCCCATTGGGCGGCGGCCGGCGCGGGCGTGAAGGCCCAGGCGGCGCCGAGGCCAGCCGTGCCGAGGAGGGCGCGGAGGGCCGCGCGCCGCCAACAGATCCGCGATCGGAGCTTCATCAAACGCCACCTCGGCCCGCCCGCGGCAACGGCCCCGGGTCGGCATGCGGACCCGACCATACAGAAGGTCGGCCCGGAGGTCTAAACACGGCCCGTCACGGAGCGGTCCCGAGCCGTTCGAGGAGCGCGGGCGCCGCGTAGCCGTCGGCCACGATCCCCTCGCGGATCTGGTAGCGGCGCACCGCCTCGCGCAGCTTCGGGCCGGCCCGCCCGTCGGCCTCGCCGGCATAGAGCCCCTGCGCGGCCAACCCGCGCTGCAGGGCCTTGAGGCCCGCCGTGTCGAGGCGCCTGGCCCCGTCCGGCCAGGGGCGCGCCAGGGCGGGCGCGCCGGCGAGCCGGTCGGCGAGATGCCCGACCGCGAGGGCGTAGGAATCGGAGGTGTTGTAGGCGCGCACGACCTCGAAATTCCCGGTGATCAGGAAGGCGGGGCCGCCGGCGCCGCCGGGAAGGAACAGGCTGGCGGCGCCGGAGGCCGGCAGGGGCTTGCCGTCGCTACGCCGCACGCCTCTCCGGGCGAACGCGCCGAGATCGTCCGCGTAGCGGGTCAGGTCGAACGCCGCCGGCAAGCTCACCTCGTAGCCCCAGGACAAGGCCGGGTTCCAGCCGAGATCCTTCAGGTAGCCGGCGATGGAGGCCAGGGCATCGGCATCCGAGGTCCAGATGTCGCGGTGGCCGTCGCCGTCGAAATCCACCGCGTGGCGGAGGAAGGTTGAGGGCAGGAACTGCACCTGCCCCATGGCGCCGGCCCAGGAGCCCTTCATGCGCTCGGGCTGGATGTCGCCGCGCTGCAGGATCGTCAGCGCCGCGAGCAGTTCCTCCCGGAACAGGTCGCCCCGGTGGCGGGCCTGGGCGAGGGTCGCCAGCGCCCGGATCGTCGGCACGCTGCCGGCGCTCGCCCCGAAATCGGATTCGACGCCCCAGAAGGCGAAGATGATCCAGCGCGGCACGCCCGTGCGCGCCTCGATCGCCGCCAGGGTGTCGGCGAGGGCGGCGGCGCGCGCATGCCCCCGCGCGATCCGGCCGGCCGAGACCGCCCCGACGAGATAGTCCCAGACGGGCCGGGCGAACTCGCCCTGGCGCTTGGTGCGGGCGAGGATCTCGGGATCGGGCGCCGTGACGCCCCGGAAGGCCGCCGCGAAGGTGGCGTCCGACACGCCCCGGCTCAGCGCCTCGGAGCGCAGGGCGGCCACGAAGGCACCGAATTCCTCGACGCGGGCCTCCGGCACCCGCGCCGCTTCCGGCACCCGCGCCGCTTCCGGCGCCGCGATGGCGGAAGGCGTCATCAGCGCCAAGATGAGTGCGGCGCGCCAGCACACTCGCACCGCGTCAGACCCGGTTGCGCCGGCCGAGGGCGTCTTCCCAAGCGAGCGCCTGGGCGACGATCCCGTCGAGGTCGTCGTGCTTCGGGCTCCAGCCGAGCTCGCTCCGGATCCGGTCGGCCCGCGCGATGATCTGGGCCGGGTCGCCGGCGCGGCGGGGCGAGAGACGCACCGCGAAATCCCGGCCGGAGACGCGCTTGACCACCTCGATCACCTCGAGCACCGAGTAGCCGCGGCCGTAGCCGCAATTCAGCGTCAGGCTCTCGCCCCCGGCGCGCAGGTGGTCGAGGGCGACCCGGTGCGCCTCGGCGAGATCCGAGACCTGGATGTAGTCCCGCAGGCACGAGCCGTCGCGGGTCGGGTAATCGGTGCCGAACACCTCCAGATGGCTGCGCTGGCCCAGGGCCGTCTGGGTCGCGGCCTTGATCAGGTGAGTGGCGTTCGGGGTCGATTGCCCGGTGCGCCCGCGCGGGTCGGCGCCCGCCACGTTGAAGTAGCGCAGGATGACGTAGCTGAAGCCGTGCGCCTTCGCGGCATCGGCGATCATCCACTCGCTCATCAGCTTCGAGCGGCCGTAAGGGTTGATCGGGTTGAGCGGCAGGTCCTCGGGCACCGGCACGACCTCCGGCTCGCCGTAGACGGCGGCGGTGGAGGAGAAGATGATGTGCTTGATCCCCGTGCGCACGGCGGCCTCGATGAGGGCCCGGGTCTTGACGGTGTTGGCGAGGTAGTAGCCGAGCGGATCGGCCACCGAATCCGGCACCACGATCCGGGCCGCGAAATGCGCGATGGCGTCGATGCGGTGCTGGCGGATCGTCTCGGTGACGAGGGCCTGGTCGGCGACGTCGCCGACCACGAGCCTCACCTCCGGCGGCAGGGCCCAGTCGAAGCCGGTTGAGAGATCGTCGAGGACGACGATCTCCTCGTGCCCCGCATCCTGGAGGGCCAGAACCATGTGGCTGCCGATATAACCGGCACCGCCCGTCACCAGAACCGCCATCGTGAGCCCGCTCCCCGCCGCAACCGTTCAGCGAACATAACGCAAAGCTTCAGCATTGTTGATGACAAAGGTCAGGCGCGTTCCGGGGCGGCCGAGGCTAGGCGACTTACCGGAGCGTGCTATCTTTGAGCTTGAGCATTCCTGCCGTCCCATACATCTCCAGGTCGCATCCGATGAAACGCATTCGCAAGGCTGTCCTGCCCGTCGCGGGCCTCGGCACACGCTTCCTGCCGGCCACGAAGGCCGTCCCCAAGGAGATGCTCACGGTCGTGGACCGGCCGGTGGTGCAGCACGTGGTGGACGAGGCGCGCGAGGCCGGCATCGAGCATTTCATCTTCGTCACCGGCCGCGGCAAGGCGGTGATCGAGGACCATTTCGACATCGCCTTCGAGCTCGACCACATGCTGCAGGAGCGCGGCAAGCAGGCGGCCTTCGAGGAACTGAAGAAGGACCTGCCCAAGGCCGGGCAGACCAGCTTCACCCGGCAGCAGGCGCCGCTCGGCCTCGGCCACGCCGTCTGGTGCGCCCGCGAGATCGTCGGCGACGAGCCCTTCGCGGTGCTGCTGCCCGACATGCTCAGCCGCGGCTGCATGGGCCAGATGCTGGAGGCCTACGAGCGCCACGGCGGCAACGTCATCGCGGTCGAGGAGGTGAAGCCCGAGGAGACGCACCAATACGGCATCGTCAGCGTCGGCGAGACCTTCGACCGGACCTTCGAGATCACCGGCATGGTGGAGAAGCCGAAGGCCGGCACGGCGCCCTCGAACTTCATCATCTCGGGCCGCTACATCCTGCAGCCCGAGATCTTCGCGATCCTCGAGCACGGCGAGAAGGGCGCTGGCGGCGAGATCCAGCTCACCGACGCGATGATCAAGCTCGCGGGCCAGCAGAAATTCTACGGCATGCGCTACGAGGGCCGGACCTACGATACCGGCTCGAAGCTCGGCTTCCTCACGGCGAACCTCGCCTACGCGCTGCAGCGCGAGGATCTGGCCGCGCCCCTCCGGGCCGAGATCGCGCGGCTCCTCGGCGAGGCCTGAGAGCACAGCCTGGACGGGAATCCGCGCCCGCAACTCAATTGCGTCCGACGCGGTCGTGCCATGCGCTGGAAGCAGGCTTGGCGGTTCGGTTCAGGCTTGCAATTTGTGCGGCGCACTTTACTTTGTGCATTGCGGGATCGCGATGGCGTCGCGGTCCGGTAGCCCTTCTTGGGCGTTTCCTCCCTAGACTTCGGGCCGCTCCTTCGGGAGTGGCCTTTTTTCTTGGGCGCAGGGTGCCGGGCGCGCCGGCAGCGAGGACTGCCCCAGGGCTCGCGCGTCGGGGATGACCCGGCGGGGGCTGCGCTACTCGGCCGCCATGCGGCGCGCGCCGAGATCGACCGCCTCGGCCGCCACCGCGATCACCATGGACCGCAGGGCCTGGACCAGGGGCTCGAAGCCCGCCGTCACCGCCAGCGTCGTCTCGTTCATGTAGAGACCCCGGTTGATCTCGATCTGCAGGGCATGACGCCCGACATTCGGCTCGCCGTAATGCTCGGTGATGAAGCCGCCCGCGTAGGGCTTGTTGCGCACCACGCGAAATCCCCCGGCCCGCAGGGTGTCCTCGACGAGGTCGATGAGCAAGGGCGCGCAGGCGGTGCCGAAGCGGTCGCCGAGCACGAAATCGGCCTTTCCGTCCGGGTCCCGCCCGAGGCTCGACGAGGGCATCGAGTGGCAATCGATCAGGATGGCGTGGCCGAATTGGCGCGCGGTGCGCTGAATCAGGCCCCGCAGGGTCCGGTGATAGGGCTTGTAGAGCTGCTCGATGCGCGCCACCGCCTCGTCGACCGAGAGGCGCGCCCCGTAGATCTCCTGCCCGTCCGCCACCACCCGCGGCACCGTGCCGAGGCCGCCCGCGACCCGCATGGAGCGCGTGTTGGCGAACGGCGGCAGCCGCCCGTCGAACATGCGCGGGTCGAGCTCGTAGGGTTCCCGGTTCACGTCGAGATAGGCGCGCGGGAAATTCGCCCGCATCAAGGGGGCGCCGAGGTCGACCACGGGGGCGAAGAGCCGCTCCACATGCGCGTCCTCGGAGCGGCGCAGGGCCAGCGCGCCGAGGCGGGAGGAAGCCAGGAACACCGCCGGGTAGACCGAGCCGGAATGCCCCGTGTTGAAGACGAAGGGCAGGGTGTGGGCCGCGGGCTCGTCCACGGCGAAGGCCGGAGCGAAGCCGAAGGCGTCGGTCGCATCATCCGGTTGGGGCGCTGTCATCGGAGGGCGGGCGCCTCTCTGCGGCGAGGGAAAAGGCTGTCCTACATTGGTGCGTCGCGCCCGCGCTGTCCACTGCGGCGAGCGGCGCGGAGGGCACCGTCGCGGCGCTGCATCGGTGCGGCACGGCACCGCCCGCAGTCCGCAAATCCTAACACCTTGTTTACCAAATCGTCCCTTTATGGAATGAACACAGCGACTCAAGGGCTCGGAACTGTCCGATGAAGATCCTCCTGGCCGAAGACGACAACGACATGCGCCGCTTCCTGGCCAAGGCGTTGCAGAATGCGGGCTACGACGTCCTCTCCTTCGACAACGGCCTGTCGGCGTATAACCGCCTGCGGGAGGAGCCGTTCGAGCTGCTGCTCACCGACATCGTGATGCCGGAGATGGACGGGATCGAGCTGGCGCGCCGTGCCACCGAGCTCGACCCGGACATCAAGGTGATGTTCATCACGGGCTTCGCCGCGGTGGCGCTGAACCCGGATTCGAAGGCTCCAAAGGACGCCAAGGTCCTGTCGAAGCCCTTCCACCTGCGCGACCTCGTCAACGAGGTCGAGAAGCTGCTCGCCGCCTGAGGTCTCGGCGCGCGCGGCCCCGGGCGATCCGCCCGCGCGGCACGTTGGCGCGACACCCGTGGCGGCCCCGCAATAGGAACCGGCCTGCGGTTTGCCTATATGCAGGGGGTCACCCACGGGGCACGTCCACGCGCATGCAGCCTGTCACGATCTACACCACGGCCTGGTGTCCCTACTGCTCGGCGGCCAAGAGCCTGCTGAAGGAGAAGGGCGTCGCCTTCCAGGAGATCGACGTCGAGAAGACGCAAGGCGCGCGGGCCGCCATGGTCCAGCGGGCCGGCGGCCGCACCAGCGTGCCGCAGATCTTCGTCGGCCCGCAGCATGTCGGCGGCTGCGACGACCTCTACGCCCTCGACCGCGCCGGCCGGCTCGATCCCCTGCTGGCGGCAGCGGGCGAAGCGAGCAAGACCGAGCTTGGCAAGACCGAGCTGGGCAAGAGCGAATTGGGGAAGGCCGATGCCTGAGCCCCGCTTCGTCGCCGCCTGCGTCCAGATGCGGTCCGGGCGCGACCCGCAGGCCAACCGCGACGCGGCGGTGGCGGGCGTGCGCGAGGCCGCCCGCGCCGGGGCGCATTACGTGCAGACGCCGGAGATGACCTCGCTCGTCGAGCGCAGCCGCACCGCTCTGTTCGAGAAGGTCGGCCCGGAGGACAGCGACCCGACGCTCGCCGCGCTCCGCACGGTGGCGCGCGAGGCCGGCATCGTCGTGCAGATCGGCTCGCTCGCCGTGCGCAACGGCGACAAGATCGCCAACCGCGCCTTCCTGATCGACGCGGAGGGCGAGGTTCTGGCCTCCTACGACAAGCTCCACCTCTACGATGTCGATCTGCCGAACGGCGAGCGCTGGCGCGAATCGGCCACCTATACGGGGGGCGGCTGCGCGGTGGTGGCCGACCTGCCCTGGGGAAGCCTCGGCCTCGGCATCTGCTACGACGTCCGCTTCCCGGCCCTGTTCCGGGCGCTCGCGGAGGCCGGCGCCACCGTGCTGACCGCGCCCGCCTGCTTCACGAAGCAGACCGGCGAGGCCCATTGGCACGTGCTGCACCGGGCGCGCGCCATCGAGACCGGCTCGTTCATGATCTCGGCCGCGCAGGGCGGCCACCACGAGGACGGGCGCGACACCTACGGTCATTCCCTCATCGTCGATCCCTGGGGCCGCATCCTCGCCGATGCGGGCGGGGCCGAGCCCGGGATCATCCTGGCCGAGATCGACCTTGCCCGCGTGACGGAAGCGCGCGGGCGCATCCCGGTCCTCGATCACGCGAAGCCGTTTACGGTGACGCGCGTGGGACGAGAGGCCTGATTCGCGCGTTCACCCATCACCATGATCCGATACGCCCTCGTCTGCGAGGCCGGCCACGGCTTCGAGAGCTGGTTCCCGTCGAGCGACGCCTACGATGAGCAGGCGGCGCGCGGACTCGTGACCTGCCCGTTCTGCGATTCGCCGAAGGTCTCCAAGAGCCTGATGTCGCCCGGCATCGCCCGGACCGACCGAGGCTCGGTGCCGGCCGAGCCCGCGCCCGCGAGCCCCGACCCCAGGCCGATGACCGCCGAGCCGGAGCGCCGAATGCGGGAGATCCTGCGGGCGATGCGCCAGCACGTGGTCGAGACCGCCGAGCATGTGGGTCCGCGCTTTCCCGAGGAAGCCCGCAAGATCCATTACGGCGAGGTCGACAGCCGCCCGATCTACGGCCAGGCCAGCGTCGAGGAAGCCCGCGCCCTCATCGACGAGGGCATCGAGGTCGCCTCCCTGCCGCCCGTGCCGGACGAGCGGAACTAAGCGGCGAGGGAGGGGGTCAGGTCAGCGCCGCGAGCCTGCGCGCGACAGGGCCGCCATCCCGGCGAGCGAGGCCAGGGCCGCCGCGATCACGGCGTTCCAGCCCGCGAGCGAGATCCCGAGGAAGCGCCAGGCCGCCGTCGTGCAATTGACGACGCGCGTCGCCTTGAGGGCGTCGAGGAAATCGCCGACCGCGCCGGGATTCGGGCCGCTGCCGCCGCCGCAATCGCTCGGCCCGGGCCAGAAGCCCCACTCGGCGCCCGCGTGGTAGGTGCCGAGCCCGGCCCCGTAGAGCAGGACCAGGGCGGCAAGGCCGAGGGCGAGGCGCGCCAGGCGCTCCGGTGCCGCGACGGCGAGCCCCGCGAGCGGGATGGCGAGGTAATAGGGCACCCGCTCGGTCAGGCAGAGCTTGCACGGGACGTAGCCGAGGACATGCTCGAAGACGAGGGCGCCCCCCACCGTCAGGACGGCCCCGAGGAGGACGAGGAGGGCCGCGCCGCGGCGGCCCGTCAGCGGGCGGCCGGCCGTCACAGCAGCACCTTGAACAGGACGAAGCCGAGGATGATCACCGCCGCCGCGATGGCCGCCACCACGTTCAGATGCCGGTCGAGGACGCCGCGGATCTGCACGCCGTAGCGGCCGAGCAGCCCGGCCAGGATGAAGAAGCGGGCGCCGCGGGTCACGATCGACAGGATCGTGAACCAGAACAGGCTGTAATGGGCAAAGCCCGACGTGATGGTGACGAGCTTGTAGGGGATCGGCGTCAGCCCTTTCAGGAGGATGACCCAATGCCCGTACTGGGCGTAGGAATCCTGGAAGCTGACGGCCGAGTTCTGCAGGCCGTAGAGCCGGAACAGCCACTGGCCGAGGGAATCGAATAGCAGCGCCCCGATGGCGTAGCCGAGGAGGCCGCCCGCCACCGACCCGACCGTCGCGATCAGCGCGTAGAACCAGACCCGGTCCGGCCGGCTTACCGCCATTGGGACCAGCATGGCATCGGGTGGGATCGGGAAGAACGAGCTCTCGGCGAAGGCCACCGCGCCGAGCGCCCAGGGCGCCGTGGGCTTGCCGGCAAGCGCCATTATCCACTCGTAGAGGCGGCGGATCATCGGGTCCTGGGTCCAGTGTGGCGGAAGCGCGGATCTTTGAGCACAACCGGGCGATGCAGGAAAGCGCGGGTCGGAGGTCGGGCGGGAGCGGGCATCCCCCGGAATACCCGGCGAATTATCCACTTGGCCCGGCCCGCGAACCTGTGCGATGAGGCGCAGGTCGCGGGTATGGCGGAATTGGTAGACGCGGGCGACTCAAAATCGCCAGCCGCAAGGCGTGGGGGTTCGATTCCCTCTACCCGCACCATCGCTAGCGCACCCCCTCGAGACATCCCCGGATCCAGCCTTCGACGCGGGCACCATCCTGCGGCCGGTCGAGGCAGGCCAGCGCCGTCCGGTCGCGATCGCGGTCGCGCAGGATCGCGATCCTCATGGACACGGGTCCGTCCGCCATGCAGGGTTCGTCGTCTCGGTCTGCACCCCAACCCTCCGGCGCGGCCCGCGAGAGGGCCATCGGACAAGGCCGGACGCAAGAGCGCTGCCGTTTCGCGCGAGCGCCCTCAGGCCGCCCTCATGCGGGGGCGCAAACGGCCCGTCTCCTTCGGGCGTATGGTCATGGCGTTGCCGCGCCAGACGATGGCGCTCTGCAGCCACGCGCCGGCCCAGATCGCCGGAAGCAGGGCGTCCCGGACCAGGAAGGCGAGGAGGAGCCGGGGCGAGCGGTGCCAGCCGGCCCGTGCCGCGAGGGCGTACTCGGCGCCGTACCACGCGAGCGCAAGGGTGATGAGCCCGGCGGCCGCGAGAGGCGTGCCGGCCGCGAGCCCGGCGAGGCCGAAGGGGAGGAGCGGGCCGGTGCCGATCTCCGGCGCGAAGAAGAGCGGGAAGGTGACGCGGCGCAGGCGCGCCCAGCGCAATTGCCGCGACCAGACCTCGGCGAGGCTGCGGCGCCCGAGCGGCTGCTCGAACGGCGTCCCGACGAGGTGCACCCGGCTGCCGGCGCGGCGAACGAGCTTCGTCGCCGCCGCATCCTCGGCGATCTCGGCGGCCAGCGCCCGGATGCCGCCCTGCGCCTCCAGGAAGGGCCGGTGCCAGAGCATGCTCTTGCCTTGCGCGAATCCGAGGCCGAGCGCCTCGCCGGCATATTGCCAGCGGGCCTGGAGGGTGTTGAGGAAGGCGCACTCGACCTCGGCCGGGAAGCCCTCCGGCCGCACACCGATCGGCGTCGAGCAGACGAGGCCGGTCTCGGGTCGCCACGCGGCCTGCAGCCGCTGCAGATAGTCGGGCGGCATCAGCACGTTGGAATCGGCGAGCACGATCCAGTCGTGCCGGGCCGCCTCCCAGCCGCGCACGCAGTTGTTGAGCTTCGGATTGTCGCTGATCGGCTCGTCGCCGACGATGAGGCGGGCCGGCACGCCCGGATGCGCGGCGATCAGCCGGCGCAGGAGCGGCAGGATCGGATCGGCCGCGTCGGCGGCGCAGAAGATCAGCTCGTAGCCGGGGTAATCGAGGCGAAAGCCGCGGGCCAGCATCTCCTCGCTGAAGGCCTCGAGGCCGCAGACCGGGCGCACCAGCGAGACGGGCGCTCCGGCCGGGAAGGACGAGGCGCCCCGCCGCGCGCCGATCCGCCCCGCCGCGATCGCGAGGCTCGCGAGATTGATCAGGGTGATCAGGGCGCAGAGCGACAGGGCCAGCAGCGTGCCGGGCTCGACGGGGCCGCTCATGCGGGGTCTCCTCCAGAAGGCGCGGGGGCCCTCGCGCGATGCGGGGCTGCGGCGTGCGGGCGCGTCGGTCCCCGATCCGGGCCCTGGCCCTAACAGCCGCGCCGTATCAGTCGTATGACAGGGGCCCGACCGCCACGCCCTCCCGCGTCCCAAGGACCTCGCCCGACCGTGGATAGCCGCGCGCGCAACGTCGAACCCGGAGTCGCGGCGTGAGCCCGCCCATCGTCTATCACCCGGCCTATCAGGCGAGCCTGCCGGAGGGTCACCGTTTCCCGATGGGCAAGTACGGGCACCTCGCGTCGCGGCTGACGCAGAGCGGGCTCGCACCGGGCGGCTTCGTCACGCCGGAGCCGGCCTCCGCCGCCCTGCTCGGGCTGGTCCACGACCCCGCCTACGTGGAGGCGGTCCTGGCCGCCGCCGTGCCGCGGGCGATCGAGCGGGAGATCGGCCTGCCGGTCGATGACGGGGTGGCGCGCCGCGCCCGCGCCTCCGCGGGCGGAACCCTCGCGGCGGCCCGGCTCGCTCTGGCGCACGGCCTCGCCGGGAGCGCGGCGGGCGGCAGCCACCATGCCCGCCGGGCGCAGGGCGCCGGCTTCTGCATCTTCAACGACGTGGCGGTGGCGGCCTGCGCCCTGCAGCGCGAGGGCCGGATCGCCCGGGCGCTGGTGGTCGATTGCGACGTGCACCAGGGCGACGGCACCGCCGATTGCCTCGTCGACGCCCTCGACCTCTTCACCCTGTCGATCCACGCGGAGAAGAACTATCCGGTGCGCAAGATCGCGGGCGACCTCGATATCGGCCTGGCGGACGGCCTCGGCGACGCGGATTACCTTGCGGTGCTGGCCGCCCGCCTGCCGCCGCTCCTCGACGCGCTCAACCCCGACCTCGTGTTCTACAATGCCGGCGTCGACCCGCACCGGGACGACAAGCTCGGCCGCCTCGCCCTCACGGATGCGGGCCTGGCCGCGCGCGACCGCGCCGTGGTGGGCCTGGCGCGGGCGCGCGGCATTCCCCTCGTGGCGGTGATCGGCGGCGGCTACGGCAGCGACGTCGCGGCGATCGCGGCCCGCCACGCTCTGGTCTTCGAGGCGATGGCGGCCGAGGCCGGCGCCTAGGCTTCCGGGAGCGCCCGGGCCTGCGCCTCGAGGGCGTGAAACAGGCGGTCGAGATCCGCCCCCTCGAGCTGATGGAAGCCGAGGGAGCGGCTCAGCATCAGGCCGAGGATGGCGAAGACCAGGGCCGATCCCGCCCCCGGGCGCGCCTCGAGCCCGCGCATCTGGGCCAGCCTCTCGGCCAGGAAGGCCTGGAAACCCGCCACCGCCGCGGCATTCTCCGCGGAGGCGATCAGGAGGGAATCGGGAAAGCCGCACTCCTCCGCGTAGACCTCCCGCGCATGCGCGATCAGCGCCAGCGGCAGCGCCGCCGGCCCCTGCGGCTGGGCCTGCGCCTGCGCGGCGATGCCGTCGATCATCCGCTGGACCTTGCGGGCGGCCAGCGCCGTCACCAGCGCGTCCTTCGAGGCGTAGTGGTGCAGCACCCCGCCCTTGCTGAGGCCGGCCTCGGCCGCGACGGCATCGATCGTCAGCGTGCGGCTGCCCGAGCGGCGCAGCAGCGCCTCGGCGGCGTCGAGGATGATCTCCGGCCGATCCTCGCGTCGGCTGCGCGCCTTGGTCATCCCGCTCTCATTAAAAACCGTCTGGACGGTCGGTAAGGTAGCCTATATGTCTGCCCGACGATAGGGCCGAATCGCCATGATGGAACCCTCGTGATGACCATGCCAGCGCCGAGACCGGATTGCGCGTTCCGCCGCGGGCGAAGCACCGCCCGCCTTTCCGTGGTGCTCCGGCCGTTCCTGGTCGGGCCATCCCTGGCGCTGCCGGTCGCGGCTCTGCTGGCCGGACCGGCCGCGGCCGAGGAGCGGCCCCTCGCGGCCCAGACCCTGGTGCGCACCGTCACGGCCAAGCCGACCCCGATCGCGACCGACATCGTGATCACCGGCGACATCCAGGCCCAGGCCCAGACCAACGTCTCGTTCCGGACGAGCGGCAAGATCGCGTCCCGCCTCGTCGAGGTCGGCGACCACGTGGCCGCCGATCAGGTGCTGGCGCGGCTCGATCCGCAGGAGCAGCGGGCCAATCTCGACAATGCCCGGGCGGCGCTGACCTCCGCCGAGGCCCTGCTGACCCAGGCCAAGCTCAACTTCAAGCGCCAGGAAACCCTGCTGGCGAGCGGCTACACGACCCGGCCCGCCTACGACAACGCCGAGCAGCAGCTGCGCACCACCCAGGCGGCGGTCGATTCCGCCAAGGCCGCCCTCGGCACGGCGCAGGAGCAGCTCTCCTACACGGAGCTGCGCGCGGGCGTGTCCGGCATCGTGCTGAGCCGCTCCCTCGAAGTCGGACAGGTGGTGCAATCCGGCCAGTCCGTGCTGGTCCTGGCGCAGGACGGCGCGCGCGACGCCGTCTTCAACGTCTACGAGGCGCTGCTGGCGACGCCCCCCGATTCCAAGACCGTCGAGATCACGCTCCAGTCGGACCCGGCCGTGACGGCGACCGGCCTCGTCCGGGAGATCTCTCCGAGCGTCGACCCGGCCTCCGGCACCGTGCGGGTCAAGGTCGGCATCGCGCAGACGCCCGAGGCCATGACGCTCGGCTCCGTGGTGATCGGGCGCGGCCGCTTCCGGCCACGCGAGGCTATCGCGCTGCCCTGGTCGGCCCTCTATCGCTGGAAGCGCAAGCCCGCCGTCTGGGTGCGCGACCCTCAAACCAACACCGTCGCGCCCCGCACTGTCGTCATCGACCGCTACGGCTCGGACAGCATCGCGCTCGAGTCCGGGGTCGCCCCCGGCGAGGAGATCGTCGTGGCCGGCATCCAGTTCCTGCGGCCCGGCCAGACTGTGACGGTCGCCTCGGCCGAGCCAGGAGCCGCGCCATGAGCCATCTCCATTCCGGCCTCATCCTTGGTTGCGCGCAGGACACGCCCCACCTCTCCCGTCCGGGAGTGGTCGAATCCGCGAAAGCGGAACGGGTGAGGGGTGCGACTTTTCCGGACAGCGCGCATCCCTCACCCCAACCCTCTCCCGCACGGGAGAGGGGGCCGGTCGCGGCACCCAAGTCCCATCCTGAGGCGCCTTCCCGCGTCGCTACTGGTCGCCCGCACGAGACTCCCCACCTCTCCCGTCCGGGAGAGGTCGAGTCGGCGCCAGCCGACCGGGTGAGGGGTGCGACCTGTCCGGAGAGGGCGCACCCCTCACCCCAACCCTCTCCCGCACGGGAGAGGGGGTCGGTCGCGGCAACACCTTCCCATCCTGACACCCGCTCCAACCTTGCTGCCGATGGCCCGCACGCCGCTCGCTGCCGCTCCCGATCGCAAGCGAGGGTGGCCCGTGCCGGGCTGGCTCTTCTGGCGGCGCTCTCGCTCGCCGCCTGCCAGGCTCAGGAGAAGCAGGAGGCGCCGCCGGTGCGTCCCGTGCTGTTCACGGTGGCCCACCCCGTCGTGACCGCGATGTTCGGCCCCTTCGCGGGCACGGTCGAGCCGCGCTACCAGTCGCAGCTCGGCTTCCAGATCGGCGGGCGCGTCGTCGCCCGGGACGTCACGATGGGCGACATCGTCCACAAGGGCCAACGCCTCGCCGCCCTGGACCCGATCGTGCCGCGCTTCGCCCTGGTGCGGGCGGAGGCCGACGTCGCCGATGTCCAGGCCCAGGCCGACAACGCCGCCGCCACCGAGGCGCGCACCCGCCGTCTGATGGAGGGCGGCAACGTCACCCAGGCCCAGCTCGACAGCGCCGTGGCCAACCGCGACACCGCCCAGGCCCGGCTCGCCCAGGCCCAGTCGAGCCTGCAGAAGGCCCGCGACCAGATGGGCTATACCGAGCTGAAGGCGGATTTCGACGGCGTCGTGACGCAGCGCATCGCCGAGGTCGGGCAGGTTCTGAGTGCCGGTCAGGCCGTCGTCACCGTGGCGCGCCCCGAGGCGCGCGAGGCCGTGGTCGACATTCCCGAGGATCTCGCCGGGGCCATGCCGAAGGATGCCCGGTTCACGGTCGCGCTCCAGAGCGCGCCCACCGTCACGGCGCTTGGCCGGGTGCGCGAGATCGCGCCCTTCGCCGACACGATGACGCGCACCCGCCGCATCCGGATGACCCTCGAGAACCCGCCCGCCGCCTTCCGCCTCGGGGCGACCATCACGGTCTCCCTGTCGCAGGCGGTGGACCAGCGCTTCCCGCTGCCCGCCACCGCCCTCCTCAGCGAGGGCGGGCGCGACAGCGTCTGGATCGTCGACGCGGCCGGCACCGGCGTCGTGCGGCGCGACGTCACCGTGGCCGAGCGCGGGCCCGAGCGCGTCTCGATCCGCGCCGGCCTCTCCACCGGCGAGCGCGTCGTGGTCGCCGGCGTCCATTCCCTGAGCGAGGGCCAGACCGTGCGGCTCTCGGACGAGTCGCACTGATGCACGCTCCCCAAGACCTTCCGGGCCAGGACCGGACAGACCCGAACGGGACGGGCCAGGACCGCGCCGATGCCGGCTTCAACCTGTCGGAATGGGCGCTCGGCCACCGGTCCTTCGTCTGGTTCCTGATGGCCGTGTGCCTGGTCGCCGGCGCCATCGCGTATCGGGGCCTCGGCCGCGAGGAGGACCCGCCCTTCGCCATCAAGACCATGATCGTGCAGGCGAACTGGCCCGGCGCCACCATCGGCGACACCCTCGATCAGGTCACCGACCGGATCGAGAAGGAGCTGCAGCAGGTCAACGCCCTCGATTACGTGCGCAGCTACACCACGCCGGGCCAGACCACCGTGTTCGTGCAGCTGCGCGACACCACCAAGCCGACCGAGATCCAGGCCGCCTTCTACCAGGTGCGCAAGCGCATCGGCGACATCCAGAACACCTTCCCGCAGGGCGTGCAGGGCCCGTTCTTCAACGACGAGTTCGGCGACGTCTACGGCAACGTCTACGGCTTCACCGCCGACGGGCTGACCCATCGCCAGTTGCGCGACTACGTCGAGGGCGTGCGCACCGAGGTGCTGAAGGTGCCCAATATCGGCAAGACGCTGCTGCTCGGCACCCAGAAGGAGACCATCTACCTCGATTTCGCGACCCGCAAGCTCGCGGGCTACGGAATCGACCTCCAGGCCCTGATCAAGACCCTGCAGACCCAGAACGCGATCTCGCCCTCGGGCGTGGTCCAGGCCGGGCCCGAGCGGGTCTCGGTGCGGGTGAGCGGGCAATTCGCCTCCGAGGAGAGCCTGCGCGACATCAACCTGCGCTTCAACGACCGCTTCTTCCGGCTCTCGGACGTGGCCGAGATCAGCCGCGGCTACGAGGACCCGCCGGCCGCCCTGTTCCGGGTCGACGGCAAGCCGGCGATCGGGCTCGCCATCGCGATGCGGCCGAACGCCAACCTGCTGCATTTCGGCGAGGACCTGAAGGCGCGCATGCGCCTGATCGAGGCCAAGCTCCCGATCGGCGTCGGCATCCACCTGATCTCGGACCAGCCCAGGATCGTCGAGGAGGCGGTGGGCGGCTTCACCCAGGCGCTGATCGAGGCCGTGTTGATCGTGCTCGCGGTCAGCTTCATCAGCCTCGGCATCCGGGCCGGCCTCGTGGTCTCGATCTCGATCCCCCTCGTCCTGGCGATCGTCTTCGTGGTCATGCAGATCATGGGGGTGACGCTGCAGCGCATCTCGCTCGGCGCCCTGATCATCGCGCTCGGCCTCCTCGTCGACGACGCCATGATCACCGTCGAGATGATGGTCGCCCGCCTCGAGCTCGGCGAGAACCTGAAGAAGGCCGCGACCTTCGCCTACACCTCGACCGCCTTCCCGATGCTGACCGGCACCCTCGTGACGGTGGCGGGCTTCCTGCCGATCGGCTTCAACGGCTCGTCGGCGGGCGAGTACACCTACTCGCTCTTCGTGGTGATCGCGGCCTCGCTCCTCGTCTCCTGGGTGGTGGCGGTTCTGTTCGCGCCCCTCATCGGCGTGACGCTGCTGCCGGCATCGATGAAGAAGCACAGCCACGAGCCGGGCCGCCTCGGCCGCGCCTTCCTGGCCGTGCTGCGGCTCGCCATGCGCTTCCGCTGGACCACGGTGCTGATCTGCATCGGCCTGATGGGGGCCTCGATCGTCGGCATGACCCATGTCCAGCAGCAATTCTTCCCGTCCTCGGACCGGAACGAGGTGCTGGTCGATTTCACCCTGCCGCAGAACGCCACCATCACCGAGACCCGGGCGCAGATGGACCGGTTCGAGGCCACCCTGAAGGGCGATCCCGATATCGACCGCTGGTCGTCCTATGTCGGCCAGGGGGCGGTGCGCTTCTACCTGCCCCTCGACCAGCAGCTCGCCAACGCGTTCTTCGGGCAGATCGTGGTGGTGACGAAGTCCCTGGAGGCCCGCGACCGGGTGATGGCGCGCCTTGCCGAGCGGGGCAAGCGCGACTTCGTCGGCACCGACGTGTTCGTGAACCCGCTCTCGCTCGGGCCCCCGGTCGGCCGCCCGATCCAGTACCGCCTCGGCGGCCCCGACATGCAGGTGGTGCGCGAGCAGGCGCTGGCGCTCGCCGACATCGTGGCCTCGAACCCGCATGCGGGCGTGCCGACCCTCGACTGGAACGAGCCCGGCAAGGTCCTGCGGGTCGAGATCCTGCAGGACAAGGCGCGCCAGCTCGGCGTGACGAGCCAGGACATCGCCACGATCCTCAACGGAGTCGTGGGCGGCAGCACCATCACGCAGGTCCGGGACTCGATCTACCTCGTCAACGTGGTGGGCCGCGCCCGCACCGTGGAGCGGACCTCGCTCGACACCCTGCAGAGCCTGCAGGTGACGCTTTCCAACGGCAGCGCGGTGCCGCTCCTCGCCTTCGCGAAGATCGATTACGACCTGGAGCAGCCGATCGTCTGGCGCCGCGACCGGGTGGCGACGCTCACCGTGCGCGCGGCGATCATCGACGAGACCCAGCCGCCCACCATCGTGGCGGCCCTGCAGCCCCGGATCGACGCCTTCATCAAGGCGCTGCCGGAGGGCTACACCCTGGCCACCGGTGGCGCCGTCGAGGAAGCCGCCAAGGGCCAGGGCCCGATCGCCGCGGTGGTGCCGGTGATGCTGCTCACCATGGCGGTGTTCCTGATGATCCAGCTCCAGAGCGTGCAGAAGCTGTTCCTGGTCTCCAGCGTCGCGCCGCTCGGCCTGATAGGCGTGGTGGCGGCGCTGCTCACCTCGGGCAAGCCGATGGGCTTCGTGGCGATCCTGGGCATCCTGGCGCTGATCGGCATCATCATCCGCAACGCCGTGATCCTGGTCAGCCAGATCGAGGAATGCGAGGCCGAAGGGCTCGGCCCCTGGGACGCGGTGGTGGAGGCGACGCGCCACCGCATGCGGCCGATCCTGCTCACGGCGGCCGCCGCGAGCCTCGGCATGATCCCGATCGCCCGCGAGGTGTTCTGGGGCCCGATGGCCTATGCCATGATCGGCGGCATCATCGCCGCCACCTTCCTGACCCTGTTCTTCCTGCCGGCCCTCTATGTCGGCTGGTACCGGATCAAGGCCCCGTCCCGCGCGCGCACCGCCTGACCCCCAGGGCCGGCCGCACCGGCCGGCGCGGCTCAGGAAACGGCCCCGCGCGCGGCCGGCTCGTCAGGGAACGGCCGCGCGCGCGGCCGGCTTGTCAGGGAACGGCCGCGCGCGCGGCCGGCTTGTCAGGGAACGGCCGCGCGCGCGGCCGGCTTGGACCTGGCCGGCGCCGGAACGGCCTCGCTGGGCACCACCGCCACGGGCGGGATCGAGACGGGCTTCGAGAAGGCCCGGAGATTGCCGATCAGCTTCTTGAGGAGGTGGACCGTCGCGGCCCGCTCCTCCTCGGTCAGATGCGCCAGGAAGTTGCGCTCCCGCTCCAACGCCACCTGGGTGATGCGGTCATGCAGGTCGAGGCCGGCGGGCGAGAGGGCGATGAGGCGGCGGCGCGCGTCGGTCTCGTCGCCGCGCACCAGGACCAGCCCGCGCTTCTCCATCCAGGCCAGGCTGCGGCTGACGACGCCCTTGTCGAGATGGGCGGCGTTGCAGATGTGGTGGGCCGTCACCCAGGGCTCTGAGGACAGGCGGTACATGATCCGCCAATCCGTGATGCCGACCCCGAAATGGCGCCGGTAGAAGGTCGAGGCGTTCCGGGTCAGGCTGTTCGACAAGGTCGTCAGAAGGGCCGGCACATAGGCCTGAGGATCGATGACCTCCTGCCGGACCGGCCCCGGTTCACGGATCTCGACTGCCTTTGTCGCGCGCCCCATCGGTGAAACTCTCGACTCTCGAGCCAGGCGGGGGCAGGTGGAGCCCGCGCCGCGCCGGATATTCCCCAGAATCAACATATTAGGACAAATTTTGTTCAGTGCGCAGGGGTGTGCGGGCCACACGCTGGATATCCTGAAGTTTAAGTTAGCGCGGTCCTGCACCGCACAGGGCGGGCGCGAGGGCGCGCAGGGCCGGCCGGTAGGCCGCGAGGTGCAGGCCGTCGCGCATCGCACCGGGCTTGGCGAAGCCCGAATCACCGTCGCGCAGATCCGCGAAGGGGTCGGCGAAGCGGCAACCGAGGCGCTCGCAGAGCGTTCGCAGCCGCTCCGAATAGGCGCCGACCGCCCCGGGCTCGAGGTAGCGCGCGAGGTTGCGCCCGACCGGCGGCAGCGCCGTGACCACGAGGTGGTCGGTGACTGCGAGCAGCCGCCGCAGGATGCGGGTGACCGAGGCCTCGAACTGGGCCGCGGCCTTGGGATCGAGGGGGTGGTTCTTCAGCATCAAATCGTTGGTTCCGATGCTGAGCATGGCCGCGCGGGGGCGGTCCTTGAAGGTCAGGGTCTCCACGAGGTCGGCATAGACCGCCGCGCTGGCGCCGCTCACCCCGCCATTCACCAGTTCGAGCCCGCAGGGGCGCTGGGCCGGCGGCTGCAATTCGGCCTGCGAATCGCCGGCGAGGAAGACGTAGTCCGGCGGCGCCTCGTCGAGATGCACCTGCACGGCGATGAGCCGGTTCTGGGCGTAGAGCCGGGCGTTGATCGCGGGCTTGTGCAGGACCCAGCCGAGGCCGAAGCCCGCCGCGAGCAACAGGAGCGCGGCCAAGCCGAGGCGCAGGCGCTGCCTCACGAGTTGGCGTCCCGGCCGTTCTCCTCGACCGTGCCGGCCCGGTCGACCCGGGCGTCCGGCCGCGCGTCGGTGGTCGCGTAATAGGGCTTGATGTCGAGGAGCGGGGTGCCGTCGAGGCAATCGAGCCCGCGCACCCGCAGGCTGGCCGCCTCCCGCCCCAGCAATTCGACCACCGAGAGGGCGATCGGGTTCGGGCGAACCGGGGAGCGCAGCGAGAAGGTCCCGCGGCTGCCCTCCGCGTGGCGGGGCCGCTGCCGCACGAGGTCGCGGTCGGCCCGGTCCATCCAGTAGAGCAGGATCAGGTGGGTCGCGCCCTCGACGTTCTGGAGGCCTGCGGCAAAACGCGGATCGACCTCGACGGTGCAGACCGCGTCGGTCTGCAGGCCGTTCTTGGGGCAATCCTGGCGCTGCCGCCAGGGCGTGCGGAGGCGGCCGATGAAGTAGAGGCCGGCATCGAAGTCCTGCGGCAAGGACACCGCTTCCTCTCCGCGCCGCCGGCCCTCCCGATCGCTCATGACCTGTTCCAAGCTCTCACGCGCCGGCCGCCCGCCTCGCCGGACGGGAGCGCAGCGTTTCGGCCAAGTTCGGCCCCGCCGCAACCCCGCCCCGCCCGTCTGGCCTGTCGCGCCGGGCAGGCCGGCGGTGTAGAGCCTGCACAGTTCGGATGAGGACCGGAGATGCGCGTGATCGAAACCGAATTGCGGCCGATGGAGACCCTGTCCGACCCCGCCGTGGCGGTCGATCGCCTCGCCGCCCTCCATACGGGCGCGACCCGGGCGCTGCAGGCCGCCCTCACGCGCTTCCTCGATGGCGGGCCGCCCCCGGACCCCGCCGAGCGGCTGCAATTCCGCTATCCCGAATTGCGCGTCACCTACCGGCCGGTCGGACCGGTTCCGCGCATCAGCCGGGCGACCGCCAAGCTCCAGGCTGGGGGCACCTACGCCACCACGGTGACGCAGCCGGATCATTTCCGCGATTACCTGATCGATCAGCTCCGCTCCCTCGTGCGCGATTACGGGGTGAGCCTCGAAGTCGGCCTCAGCGCGCAGGAAATCCCCTATCCGTACGTGCTGGAGCCCGGGATCGACCTCAGCGCGGGCGGGGTCTCCGCCGCCGAGCTCGCCACATGGTTCCCGGTGCCGCTGCTCTCCGTCGTCGGCGACGAGATCGCGGACGGCCTCTGGCAGCAGCACGCGGATGAGCCGCGCCCGCTGGCGCTCTTCGACGCGATCCGGGTCGATTACTCCCTGCGCCGCCTCGTCCACTACACCGGCTCGGATTGGCGCCACGTCCAGCCCTGGATCCTGCTGACGAACTACCATCGCTACGTCGACCGTTTCGTGCGTCACGGCCTGGAGCGCCTCGCCTCGGGGGCCGAGGGCTTCGAGCGGATGATCCTGCCCGGGGGCGTCTCGATCACCCGGTCCGAGGCCGCGGGCGCCGACCCGGCGGCCGTGATCGCCCGCTCCGACTGGCACCGCTTCCAGATGCCGGCCTACCATCTCGTGGCACGCGGGCCGGACGGGTCGATGCAGGGCACGACCCTCGTCAATATCGGTGTCGGCCCCTCGAACGCGAAGACGATCACCGATCACCTCGCGGTCCTGCGCCCGCATTGCTGGCTGATGGTGGGCCATTGCGGCGGATTGCGGCAATCGCAGACGATCGGCGACTACGTGCTGGCCCACGGATACCTGCGCCGGGACCGCATCCTCGACGAGCTCGTCCCGCCCGACGTCCCGGTGCCGGCCCTTGCCGAGGTTCAGCTCGCTCTCCAGGCCGCCGCCGCGCAGGTCACCGGCGAGCAGAGCGAGGCCCTCAAGCGACGCCTGCGCACCGGCACCGTCGTCACCTACGACGACCGGAACTGGGAGCTGCGCTTCTCGCAGGAGCGGCGCCGCATCAACCTCTCGCGGGCCATCGGCGTCGACATGGAGAGCGGCACGATCGCCGCGCAGGGCTACCGCCTGCGCGTGCCCTACGGCACGCTGCTCTGCGTCTCCGACAAGCCGCTCCACGGGGAGATCAAGCTGCCGGGGGCCGCCAACGCCTTCTACGAGCGGGCGGTCGCCGAGCACCTGCTGATCGGGCTCGCGGCCCTCGATGCCCTGCGGGCCGACCGCCATGGCCTGCATTCCCGCAAGCTCAGAAGCTTCGACGAGCCGCCCTTCCGCTGACCCCGACCGAGCCTCCACATGGTCATCGGGTGCGGACGCTGAGCGTGTTTTGCCCATGCAGCCTAGGCAGAACTTGAAAGAGACATAAAATAGATCAAAGAGGACCAGCAATCGAACAGCAAGTCCACATATTGTCCATTTGTCTCCATCTTAGAACATTAATTGTTCATTTGCTTCGATGGAGATGCTTTCACGATTATTTAGCGAGAATCGCGCGAATGCTTGGGCAACGCAATCGTCCAGGCCCGGCGTCTCATCCGCCCGTCCTGGCACAATCGGGCCCGACCTTGCCATGCTGTCGTTCTTTGCCAACCTGAAGATCGCCCTGAAGATCGGCGTGACCTTGGTGCTCCTGATCGCCGTCGGGGTCGCAACCTCGGTGATCTCGCTGACCACTCTCACGAAGATCGAGAACACCGCGCGCTGGACCGCGCATACGCACGCGGTGATCCAGGAGTTGAACACCCTCGTGAGCGCGATGGTGAACCAGGAAACCGGCCTGCGCGGATACCTGGTCTCGGGCAACGAATCCTTCCTCGAACCCTACCGCGCCGGCGCTAGCGCCTACGCCGACGCGCACGCGGCGGCCAGCCGCCTGACGGCCGACAACCCGGCCCAGCAGAAGCGCCTCGCCGATCTCGACGGCCAGACCCGGACTTGGCGGACGGACGTGGCCGAGCGCGAGATCGCGCTGATGCGGGATGCCGTGTCCGGATGCGAAACCTCCTTGGCGACGGCTACAACCTTGAGCGCTTTCGGCAGCGCGTCCGGGT
>NZ_VZZK01000111.1 GCF_008806385.1 Methylobacterium soli | reverse complement strand
TTCGAGCCTGAGGAGGATGGGATGGCTGCTCCTGTGCCGTTGCGGCCGGACTTCGATGCCGCGGCCCTGCGTGCCCTGGCGAAGAGTTCGCACGACCCAGATCAGACCCGCCGCCTGCTGGCTCTGTCGGCGATCTACGCCGGCGGCTCACGCTCCGAGGCGGCCGCTCTCGGCGGGGTCGGGCTTCAGACCGTGCGGGACTGGGTGCTCGCCTTCAACGCTGATGGGCCGTGTGGGCTCATCGGCGGCAAGGCTCCCGGTGCCCGCCCGCTGTTGAATGCGGACCTTCGCGCCGCGCTGAAGGCCCTGGTCGAGCAAGGCCCGATGCCGGCGGCGCACGGGGTGGTGCGCTGGCGGTTGGTCGATCTGGCTCAGATCCTGTTCGAGGACCACGGCGTCTCAGTCTCCGAGCAGACGCTGAGCCGGGTTCTGCGGAGCATGGGCTACCGGAAGCTCTCGGCTCGTCCGCGCCATCACGCGCAGGATCGGGACGCCATTCCGGCTTTTAAAAAGCCTTCCCCGCCCGCCTGGCAGAGATCGCGCAGGCCACGGGCGGCAAGCCGATAGAGGTCTGGTTCTGCGACGAGGCCCGGGTCGGCCAGAAGAACACCATCACGCGCCGCTGGGCGCGCCGGGGTACACGTCCCTCAGCCCCGAAGGATCAGCGCACCGCCTCCGCCTACCTCTTCGGCGCAATCTGCCCGGCCCGCGGCACGGGAGCCGGGCTCGTCATGCCTCGCTGCACCACTGAGGCGATGAACCTGCACCTGGCCGAGATTGCCACGGCCGTTGCCCCCGGCGCACACGCCGTGCTGCTGCTCAATCAGGCCGGCTGGCACATGACCCAGAAGCTCGTGATCCCGGCCAATATCACCCTGCTGCCGCTGCCAGCGCGCTCGCCCGAACTGAACCCGGTCGAGAACCTCTGGCAGTTCATGCGCGAGAATTGGCTCGGCAACCGGATCTTTGCCTCATACGAGGCGATTCTCGACCAAAGCTGCGACGCCTGGAACAAGCTCATCGACCAGCC
>NZ_VZZK01000110.1 GCF_008806385.1 Methylobacterium soli | reverse complement strand
CGTGGACGACGCGCCGGTGGTGACGCGGGCGATCGCCGACCGGGCGCTGCAGCTTCTCGACGTCGACCCGGTGGGTCTCGACGTGATGGACCGCAAGTACCTGAGCCTGATCGTGGGCTCGTTCGGGGGCGGGCCGGTGGGGATCGAGACGATCGCGGCGGCGCTCTCGGAGCCGCGCGACGCCATCGAGGACATCATCGAGCCCTACCTGATCCAGAAGGGCTTCGTGCAGCGCACGCCCCGCGGCCGCGTCCTCACCCCCCACGCCTTCCGGCACATGGGATTGCCCGTGCACATCGGACTGCCCGAGGCGGGGCAGCGGGTCGCCGAGCCCGCCTGATCGCCCGGGCAGGGGCGATCTGCAGAACGCGACCGCCGGAACACGCGCGTGTTCCGGCGCACGTCGGGCCGAATACAAGCATCCTACCTGATGAAGACCTGACGTTGCGCCCGCCTCTTCAAGAGAAGCGGCGCCGTAAGGAGGATCGTCATCATGAAACGGATCGTTACGGTCGCCGCGCTCGCCATCGTCATCGGGTTTCCCCTCGCCGCCTCGGCGGAGGGAGAGGGACGCCAGCCCGCGGGCGGCGCCTTCATGAGTTCCTACAGCCAAGCCCCCCTGCCGGCGGCCGCGGCCGCGGATCCGCAGCGTTTGCTGCCGACACCCTTCAGTGCGCCGCGCTACGCTTCCGCGCGTCCCGGCCGGCACCCGCGCCGCTGAGTCCGATTGCGGACGCGACCGGGGATGGGCCGCTCCGGGCCTTCGCGTGAGCGGCTTTGCGGCCACCGGGAGGCCCCGCGCGCATAAAAGAACCCCGCCAAGCTTTCGCCTGGCGGGGTTCTGTGTCGGTGTGCTGGTGTTTGGTTGCGGGGACAGGATTTGAACCTGTGACCTTCAGGTTATGAGCCTGACGAGCTACCGGGCTGCTCCACCCCGCGCCAAGGTGTGTCGGCTGGCGTGCCGGTCAGTGAATCGTGTCGAGGGGATGTTTGGCGATTGCGCTGGGCAGGTCTGGCGGCGACCGACTCTCCCGTGTC
>NZ_VZZK01000011.1:142350-175941 GCF_008806385.1 Methylobacterium soli | reverse complement strand
GGCGGCAAGGGTGACGACACCCTCTACGGCGGGAAGGGCAACGACACCGTCTATGGTGGCAAGGGCGACGACACCATCCACGGCGGAAAGGGTGACGACACCCTCTACGGCGGGAAGGGCAACGACACCGTCTACGGTGGCAAGGGCGACGACACCATCCACGGCGGCAAGGGTGACGACAGCCTCTACGGCGGGAAGGGCAACGACACCATCCACGGTGGCAAGGGTGACGACAGCCTCTACGGCGGGAAGGGCAACGACACCATCCACGGTGGCAAGGGTGACGACACGATCCACGGCGGCAAGGGCGACGACACCCTCTACGGCGGGAAGGGCAACGACACCATCCACGGTGGCAAGGGCGACGACACGATCCACGGCGGAAAGGGTGATGACACCCTCTATGGCGGGAAGGGTGACGACACGATCCACGGTGGCGCGGGCAACGACGTGATCTACGGTGACGGCGCACCAGCGCATCACGGGCAGGAATCCTTCGCGGCTCACCACGAAGCCCCTGCACATGTCGACGCCCACGTGCCGGATATGGGCCTCTTCCACTAGAGCATCCGACAAGGATCAACGAAACCCAGACACACAGGAGGATTTCATCGTCCCGCCAAGCTTGCTTGGCGGGACTTCTTCGTGTCGATCAAGGTTACCGACGCTGATTCATCAAATTACGACTTGCCTGGCGGCTGGCGAACACCTCGAGCCGAGGCACAGCCGAGAAGTCCGACCTCACGGGTGATTGTGCTCATCCCCATTCTGTCGCCCGATCCAGGCACGAGCCTGGGCCAACACCTCATCCGAGAGCTTCGCGTCGTCGCTTATGCGTGCGAGGACCATCGCCCCCACCAGGGTGGCCCAGCTCCCGATGGCGGATTGGCGCCGCGTCTCCGGATCGGCCCCGCCTGCGCCCTCGCTGAGGCGATCGATCTGCCGCCGCAGACCGTCCGTCATCGCCGCGCGAGCCTTCGACGAGTGCCGGATCGTCTCGGCTCCCAACGCCGCCACGGGACAGCCGCCGGCGCGATCCTCACGATGCGCCGCGGACAAATACGCCTCGGCGTATCGGTCGAGGTCGCGCGGCATCGGCGATGCGGTCGCGAGCACGTCCGCGAGGGCAGCCGCGATCAGGTCCTCCTTGGAACCGAAGTATCCGTAGAAACCCCCATGGGTCAGTCCCGCGGCCGTCATCACGTCCGAGACGGTCACGGCCTCGAAGCCGCGCGCGCGGAACAGGCGGCCAGCCGCCGCCAGGATCCTGCGGCGGTTCTCCGCCACCTGCTCGCGACTGACCTTCATGTGCGAACCCTCACCCGCGTTGCGCCGGATCGGCTTGACGCCAAACATGACGATCGTAATGTTTAATCACATGACGGTCGTCATGTTTAGACATAGGAAACCGATCATGACCAGCAAGCCAGCCATTCTCATCACCGGGGCCTCGTCGGGGATCGGCGCCGTCTACGCCGATCGTTTCGCCAAGCGCGGACACGACCTCGTGCTGGTGGCGCGTGACGGCGCCCGTCTCGCATCGCTCGCCGAGCGTCTGCGCAGCGAGACCGGGGTCGCGGTCGATGTCCTGCAAGCCGACCTGACGGCGGCGGCGGATATCGCGCGCGTCGAGGCGCGTCTGCGCGATGACAGCCGAATCGGCGTGCTCGTGAACAATGCCGGGGCGGCCGGCCATGGCGGCTTCCTCGATCAGAGCCCCGATCAGGCAGCGGATCTCATCAACCTCAATGTCACGGCGCTGACACGGCTCGCGCGGGCGGTCGCACAGCGCTTCGTCGAATCGGGAGCCGGCGCCATCGTGAATATCGGCTCCGTGGTCGGCCTCGCCCCCGAATTCAGCATGGCGACGTATGGGGCGACCAAGGCCTTCGTCCTGTTCCTCTCGCAGGGGCTGCATCTCGAGCTCGGGCCGAAAGGGGTCTACGTGCAGGCTGTCCTGCCGTCGGTGACCCGAACCGAGATCTGGGAACGCTCGGGCCGAGACGTCGATGCGCTGCCGGCCGTGATGGAGACGGCCGAGCTCGTCGATGCCGCCCTTGTCGGATTCGACCGCCGCGAGACGGTGACCATCCCGCCGCTGCCCGATTCCGGCCAGTGGGACGCCTTCGATGCTGCCCGCCAAGCCATGGTGCCGAATTTCATGCAGGCCCATGCCGCGGAACGCTACCGCGCGGCGGCCTGAACCTGCGCGCCTGCTGCTCATGCGTGCCCATCCGCGCGGCCGCCCACCTGCCGTGCTCACGGCCGGGGACGGAGCGCAGATGGCGCGGCCCTGAGGCAACGCTCGGCCGCAGAATGAGGGTGCGGTCGAACCGAAGGCGCCGACCCCACGGTTCCTCCGCCGCGATGCGGTTGCCGTGAGGACGGACCCGGCTACTTTCACGGAGACGGATTTCGTGGTGCGCGGCGCGGGCTCTCGCCTGTGCCCGCCACCGCACGGCAGCGGGTGATGAGCGTTCGATGATGAGAGGCGCAGACGAGCCCGTCCTGCCGGCGGGAGGGGGCATGGGCGCGCTCACCGGGGAACCCGCCGAGCCGCAGCTCGATCTCGATCCGCGTATACCCACTCTGCTCGACCGTGTCGGCGCGTCCGGTGACGAGCCGATGCCGGCTGAGAATCCGCGCCTCGACCTCGCGCGCCTGCGCGGGGGCCGCGAGACCCTGTTGGCGACGCTCGACGGCGCATCGTCACCGCCATGGTGGCACGCGGACCAGCGCGGACTGAACCTTGCCGGTTTGCATCTCGGCCGGGCGAATCTCGAAGGCGCGGACCTCTCGGGCGCCATGCTTCAGCGCGCGCACCTGACCGGAATCCTCGGCCGCTCCGCCCGGTTCGATGGCGCGCTCATCGAGGAAGCGGATTTCGTTCGGGCCGACATGAGCGGTGCCGGTTTCCGGGCAGTGGCGGGCGGGCAGGCGAATTTCGGCGAGGCGATGCTGGAGGATGCGGATTTCGCCGACGCATCCCTGCGCTTCTCCCGCTTTCCAAAGGCACTTCTCGACGGCGCGCGGTTTGCCAACGCCGATCTCTGGGGCGCGGACCTCGCGGGCGCGGATGCGGACGACACCGACTTCCGCGGGGCGCGCCTTGACGAGGCGAACCTGAGCGACGTCAACCTGACCCAATCCGACTTCGAGGGGGCCAGCCTCACCAAGGCGCGGCTCGTCGGCTCACGCCTGCGCGGCGCCAACCTGTCCGGCGTGAAGCTCGACGGCGCGGATCTCTCGGGCGCCGATCTGTCCGACACGAATCTCGTCCGGCTCAATCTCTCCTCCTGCAAGCTCACCCATGTGCGCTTTGCCGGAGCCTGGCTCAGCGGCACCCGGATGCGGGTGGAGCAACTCGGCGGCGCCGTCGGCGAGGAGATCGCGGGCGAGTTCGAGGCCGCCCAAGCCAGTTATCTCGCCCTGGAGCAGAATCTCCAGGGCATCGGCAGTCACGAGGCGGCGAGTTGGGCCTATAAGCGGCGCCGGCGCATGGGCCGCTACCTCGCGGGCGCGCAGGCACAGGAGGCCTGGCGCGCGCGAGACGGGCGCGGCCTTCTGCGCCACGGCTATCGCTGGTGCGCGGATCACTTCGTCGAGTGGCTCTGCGATTACGGGGAGAGCCTGTCACGGATCGTCCGCGCCTTCGCGATCCTGATTCTCCTGTTCGCCCTCTGCTACGGCCTCACAGGCGGTCTCGTGCCGGAAGGCAGCGATGGCCATCCCACGCGCAAGCCCCTGGACCTTGTGAGCTATAGCGCGCTGAACATGATGACCGCGAACCCGCCCGAGATCGGGATCAAGCCGATCGGGCGTGTCACGAATCTCCTCGTCGGCTTCGAGGGCGCGGCCGGCATCGTGCTCCTGGGCCTGTTCGGCTTCGTGCTCGGAAACCGCCTGCGCCGCTGACGGATAGGCCTGCCCCGGGCCTGCCCCACGGGAGGGGCGGGGCCATCCCGGAACCGCCGGACGCGCGCCGTCCAGGGTCAGACCACCCACCGCGTCGGCGATGGCCGGCCGACGCGTTCTCGTCCGCGTGGCGTGAAGTTCGGCGCCCGCCTCGCCGGATCCGGTCGAACACGGGCTTCGCCGCCGGAGTCTGCACGATGGATCGCCCTCCGGCGCCGAGGCGGCGAGACAGATGCTCAAGATTTCTCAGTAGCGTGTCGGTTCGGCGAGTCGTATCATGGCAATGACGTCAGGCTAATTCCTCTAGCATTTTATGTATTAATTCGAGATTAGAGCGCTCGTATGATCATCGCTGGCGTCTTGTTCATCGTGGGCGCCGCAATGGGCGGCCGCTATAACATCCTGGCTGCCCTGTTCATGTCGGCGTTGATCGTGGCCGTCTTCGTCACTCTCTGGCTTCGGACCGGCGAGCTCGATGGCATGAAGGCCTTGATCCTGGCGGCCTATCTCTCGGCCTTTCAGGCCGGATACCTCACGGGATCGTACTGGGTCACGCCGCGCGATCCCCAATGAGGCCGCCGGCCTCTCGCTACCAGAACCAGACGAGACGCCCGGTCATCGCCCCGATGACGAACCACCACCCGACGGCCACCGCAATCGACGCGGCAACGACGAACCCGCGCGGTCGCAACCGGCGCCGCCGGGCAAGAACCTGATCCAGCAATCTGACCTCTCGAAGCGCGCGCATCGTCGCGATCTACGGGCCGACCGGGCGTAAGGTTTCAGAGCCGGCCCGGGTCGAACTGCGTAGATGCGTCCATTGCCCTGACGATCAGCGCCATCGCTCGGGTCCGTTCCGATGCCGAGATCGAGCGTGGGTGCTGAAAGTCCGCGGTGATGTTGCGTGCCATGCGCGCGCGATCGTCTTTCTTGAAGGCGAAACCGGCTTGCGACAGCGCCTTCGCACCGGTTTCGTCACAGCGGACACGCCTGTCGTCGGACACGCGGACGATGTCGTGCGCCGGACGCCAACTCAGACCGCCTATCCGGATTGGCGTTCATGCAGCAGATCCTCATGCAATCCTAGGCGTGGATCGTTCTGAGTTCATGGAAGAAATCATACCTTCTAGTTGTGGGATTCCGAAAAAATTAAAGCCCGCCCTCTACTTGTTGATCCGACAACAGGCGGGAGTGCATCGTGGAAACGGAGCGTCGTAAGGCAATCAGGCATGGCTCTTTCCGAATCGGTGAGCTCACCTCGTCGCACTTGCCCGAGCCGGTCGATTGCCTCGTGCGAGATGAATCAGGCATCGGTGCGTTGATCGAGGTCGCCACGTCTTCGGGAATTCCGAACCAGTTCAGGCTTTTCGTGCGAAGCAACAATCTCAACAAGCATTGTGAGGTGGTGCGGCGCACCGCGCACGCGATCGGGGTGCGGTACGTCAAACCGGCATAGAGCAGGGCATCACCCGTTCCTGCCCTCAAACCGGTCCGCGGGTGTGCGCATCTCATGAGATATGTCGCGCATCGTCGCCTGCCTCAGCGCGTTTCACGAACCGGCCGAAATCCGATCGAGGATGCGTAACACGCCGCGGTCAATATTCAGCCAGATTGCCGAGGCTCGGGTCGGTGATGAAGTAGTCTTGATCGAACACCTCGCACTTCACTTGAATTCCGGGGGCGCGAAGGTTGCGCCTTCGGAAGAGTCATTGCACGGTTCAGGCCAGCGCAACGGTCCTTGCGCGTGAGGAAGCTCGCTCCGCATCGATTGTCGAATAGTAGACAGTGTGAACCGAGACACAGCAGCATTGAATCACGGCCCGCATGGTCGAATTGTACAATTTTAAGTTGACTAAAGGTTAACAGCCTGCGCCCTCTCGCATGGAGAGAGACCATTCCGAACGGGAGCGAGACTCCATCGGCAGCGAATGGGGTGAGCCGCAGGTGGATAAGCTCAAGACGTTTCCGTGGGATGCTGTCCTGCCAAGCAGGGCGGACAGCAAGCCGTTCGAGACGGCCCAGGCTGATCATGCGCATCTGACCGGGATGCTACGGCTGATCAATCCCTCAGAGACCATCGAGACGAGCGCTCCGCCCACTCGGCGGTCCTCGCCGCAGGAATGGTCTCACCTGATCGAACGTGTGCGGAGCGCCGCAACCCGCGTGCGCGAAGTCGAGACCGAAGCGCACGAACAGGAATTGCGGGTTCAAGACCTCCTCGAGCGAGTGCGCGAGGACATCGCCAACGCCAATGAGCGCGTCAAGGCGGCGGAGGCGCATACGCGCGAGATCCAGGCCCGCGCGGACGCGCTGCTCAAGGCGGCCGATGAGCGCGTGCGTGCCGCCGAGGAGCGGGCACGGATCGCGGAGGAATGGCTGGGACGCGTCTACGACACCATCGCGAGCGAGTTCGCGTTCGCCCAGCCCGAGAAGCGCTCCGCATGACGCGGACCGCCAGGGAACTGAGCGGAGCGCTGGACGCCATGCTCTTCGGACCGAACCTCGATCTGAGCGGCGACAGCATCGTCATGGGAGCCTCGTCCATGACGGCGCCCGTGCAGAATGTCGTGCCGCTCTTCAGCGAGCCGGAGCCGCGCGACGATGGAGCCGGCGCGACGCCCGTGCTTTCGGACGACGCGATCGAAGCGAATGCTCTGGATGCTGCCGACTGGCCGGGCGCCATCCAACTCGTGCGCGATTTCGGCGCGCGAGTCCGGCGGGCACGCGACCTGGCGCAGGAACTCACGCGGGAGTCGCAATCCCTCGTTCAGCGAAGCCTATCCCAGACCGAGGCGGCGGAGGAGCGTGCACGCGTGGCGACAGCCGCGATCCAAGATGCCATCGCGCGCGCCGAGAAGGCGGAGGAGGCCGCGCGCCTCGCCGAGGCGCGGGCCCAGCGCGCCGAGGCGCAAGCGCAAGCCGCCAAGGCTGCCGAGGCGGAAGCGCGGCTCTGGCTCGGACGGCTCTACGCCAGCCTCAAGGGTGAGTTCGACAGCCTCACGGAGGATCCGTGACCGCTTGCCGGGTCAATGGCGCGATCGCCAATCCGCCCCGCTTGGCTGCGGCGCGCTCCTGATCACGATGCGATCTCCGCCGCCGAGGTGAGGCTTGCCATGCAGGCGGTCCACGGCATCGAGCCGCCAGGGCCGCAGCCTTGGCGGCCTCAGCGTGCTCGCCTGGCGCTCAGGCGATGATCCAGCCCTGCTCGACGCCGATCGGGAAGAATTGCTGCGCTTCCTGGCTCTCCGCGATGCCGATGGCCACATCCGCCCGCGACGTGCCGCCCGCGAGCAGATCCACCCATGCTTGCTGGCCAGCGGGCTCCGGCTCCCGTCCGAGCGCATTCTCGTAGAGCGCATCGACGAACTGGATGTTCGTGAGCGGCGTCGGATTCGCCTGAGCGTATTCGGGGGAGTCCAGAAACTGCTGGGCGACGCTCGACAGACTCGCGCCATTCCCCAGCACATTGGCCCAGCTCTGCAATCCCTCGGTGTCCGGTGCGCGGTCGAGCAGGCCGACATAGAGCCGCGCCGCATCGGCGGTGTTCGGATCAACCACCGGCAGGAACACGCCGTTGGCAACCGGCAGAACCGGGATGTAGCCACCCTCGCCATTGACCTCGTAGTCGCTGTGAGCCCCCTGGCCATCGACCACGTTCAGGCCGTGGATCTGGAACTCGCGCCCGGCGATCCGATCTTGCAGGTTCTGGAAGATCGCCTGTTCGTCCGGGTTGGTCAGGTCGAACTGGTATTCCTGGTGGAAGCGCAGATTCCCGCTGGCATCGGCCGTCGGGAAATCGTCCGATAGCTCTTCGTTCGTGACCATCCCGGAGGCTGTGCCGCTCAGGATGACCGGGCCGACGACGTCGGCCCCCTCGGGATCCTCGACGAAGCCGTCCAGATCCGTGTCCAGCGTGATGTTGGGCAGCAGGGACGGGGTGTCGTCATCGAAACCATGGATGTGCTGCGGGTGGATCTCGTTCGGGGTGAGGCCGCTCGCGACGACGTCGAGGGTCACCGTCCCGGCCGCTTTGTCGATCTGAACGATCGCTTGTCCACTGACTCCTGAATTGTTGGAGGGGTTCAGGACGGCGATGACCGTTTCGGTCGCGTTGGCCACAGCTGGGACGACGGGCCGCTCCTCCGTGACCGGTCCGGATCCGTCCGGGGCGAGCGTGTAGGGCGCCTGGAGCAATAGGCGTTCCTGCTCCTCCTGGGGCGTCACCAGCAGGAAGCTTTGATAGAAGGCGGTAGGATCATATGCCATTTTTGCCTCCTCCCTGAGTGGAGGAGCGCATCTAGGAAGCGCCGGAGGCGGCGACGCATCTGCGTAGTTTATGACTAATCCTTTCGGATTATGAGACATGTGGACACAGAGCTCGAACCACATACCCACGGGCGTATGCGCCGCGATTACGCGATTTAATTCGCCGCCCATCGACTTCAGGCTGATGTCTCACAGCAGGATCAGATCGGGAGACTTCCAGACCCGGCCGCGGTTTTTTAACCTATGACAATCTGATGTAGGACTCTGATCGCTGCTCGGAATCCGCCGGCCCTCGCGTCACGGCAAAGCCCAGCCTGAGCCCGCCCGCCCGCTGAAACAGCGCAGGCCGCGGATCACCGCATGGAGATTGTGGCGCCAGCCCGTCGCCGATGCGCCCCCGCCCGATCGGCTTGGCTCAGTCACGATGCGTTTGCCGCCGCGCGCGCAGCGCTCCAGGCGTTGCGTCAGGCTGGGCCAACCTCGAATTCCATTCCGCGGCCAGGGCCCTGATCGGAATAATCCACCAGATGATAGCCTCGATCGCTCAGAACCGCGTCGATGATGTCGCGGTGCCTGCGGAACATCTGGCCTATCGCGAGCGGAGTCAGGCGCGGGTTGCCCTGCCTCAACCGGCCGATCCCGATCCGCAACGGGGCTCCGTCGGCGTCGGCCGCGCGGACGATCGCCGATGCCAAAGCGGCGGCCTTCGTCTCCGCCGAGGATTTCGGTTTGAACGGCATGTCGTCTCTGTCCTCTGCTGCCGGGTGCGGTGAGCCCCTCGCAAAAATCTTCCGGTCCTGCGCGCGGATCGCCACGCCCCCCGATATTCGTCCCCTCATCGGCCACGATCCTGAACGCGGCCGAGCCACGCGCCGTTGGGCGTGATTGTCTCCCGATCCCAAGCATCCTTGCTTCGGCATGGAGCACTGAGCTCACATCGTCGTCTTCCGGCGATCGTGGATTGGCTCAGGCTGCCTGCCTGACCGTATCGGCATCATCGAAGGCCAGCGTCAGAACGTGCCGGCCGCGGGAATCGTGCACGTCGACGATCCAGTCGGACCAATCGAGCCGAGAGCCGCAGCCCTCCATCACAGCACGCGCGGCCCGCGCGGCCGCGGCATGCACATCGTCGCGCGTGCGCAGGTCATTGCCGCTCAGATCGAGCACCGCGTCCTCGCCGTCTGTACAATGGAAGTGGTAATGCCCCGCTGGCATTGGCGTTCTTCCTTGCTGTCCACATTCGTTCACAGGGGCGGACGTTCCGAACCGAGCCGAGGTCAGTGCGCCCGCGCATTTGTTCACTTTCTGTTCTTATAAGGATTCGGTGCGCGGGCGTCCATCGAATCGGCGAATTCGCCGCGGGATCACAAGCGCAGGAATGAGCGGAAGGCGCTCTTGCGTGGCTCTCCCGGAACACCCCGAAACCGCCGGCGAGTTTTGCCGATCAACAGACCGGGCGGCAGCAGCCCGGGGTCGGTCATCTCGACCGCAGGCACATGGTGCTCGCAGCCCGCAGATCGGCAGGGCAGCGTCCTCGTGCTTCAGACCAGGTGCCATCCGTCCTCGACATTGCCGACGAGGTGGGCCTGCGCCTCCTGGCTCTGCGCGATCCCGAGCGCCACGTCGGCGCGCGAGGCGCCGTGCGCGAGGGCGTCCTGCCAGTAGCTCAGACCGGCCGTGTCGGCGTGCCGGCCCAACGCGCCCTCGAAGACCTCGTCCACGTATTGCGCGTTCGTCAGGCTGGCGTGGCTGGCGGCATATTCCGGCGAGGCCAGCATCGCGTTCGCGACGCTCTTCAGCGCCTGGAGCGCACCAGCGCTCCCGCCCGTGGCAGAGCCTTGCGCCACTACGGCGCCGAAGCTCTGCAGCCCGGCCGCGTCCGGCGCACGCTCGAGCAGGCCGTAATAGAGGCGTGCCACCGCCGTCTCCGAGACATCGCCCACGAACACGCCCGCCTCGAAGACCGGCTTGAGCACGGCCTGTGCCTCGGCCGAGGTCGCGACCTGCACGGCCACCTGCGCCTGGCTGACGCCGTGGGCCAGCGCGTCGGTGAAGAAGGCGAGGCCCCCCGCATCCGCGGAGCGGTTGAGCAGATGCATGTACAGGCTCTCCACGAACGCGGTGGTGCTGGCCGCTTGCGGGCCGTGCTCCGGTGAGGTCAGGAGCGCCTGCGCGATATCCGCGAGGCTCATGCCGGTCTTGAGCGCCTGGGTGAAGCCTTCCAGGCCGAGCGGATCGGGGGCTCGGTCGAGAACGGCCTCGTAGAGCGCGTAGACGCTCCCGGCCTGGCTCGCGGTGCTGTGCTCGACGGAGCCGAACAGGTTGAGGATCGCATCGCTCGGGCGCGTGACGTCGGTGAGCACGACATCGTTGCCGTCGCCGCCGTGGTAGCAGATCTGGTAGCTGCGCGCGCCGAGGCTGAGGCTTGCCCCCTCGCTCAGCCCCGCGAAGGTGCCGGAGACCGCATCCGTCCCATCATTGTCGATGAACACGAAGCTGTCTCCGCGCTTCGAAACGAAGCCCGCATACGCCGTCGCATCGAGAGTTGCACCGCCGAGGCTGACGCCACCCGACACGGTGAGCTGATCGAATTGTCCGGCCCCTGTGCCACCGAGCTCTTCCTTGAGCACCGCGCCGGCCGCGAGGCGAAGATCGCGGGTCGCGAGCGCGCCCGGCGAGTGACCGGGCGAGAGGACGCCGCCAGCCTCGATCGTGACCGCGCCGACGCTGCCAAGGCCGCCCAGGACGGCTCCATTCTTGACCGTGACGGGCGAGACGATGGAGCCGTCGACGGTGAGCCGGCCCGCCTCGACCGTGGTCGCGCCCTGATACGTATTCGTGCCCGTGATCACGAGCGTCCCGGCGCCGCCTTTCTGGACGGAGCCGCTGGTCTGACTGTCGAGCGTGACGACCTGACCGACCCCTGGATTTTGGACGATGGCGGGCCCGCTGCCATTTCCGGCGTTCTGACCATTACCGCCACTTAAGAGGGACAACGTATAGCCGATCTGAGCCTGCCCGATATTGCCCGCGGCATCCGTGCCCGATGCGGTGATGAGATGGCTTCCCGGGCTCGCCAGCGTGACGGATGCCGTCCAGGTTCCGCCGGCGCCAACCGTCGCCGTTCCCAGTCGCACCGTGCCCTCCTGAAGCACGATCGTGGTGCCGATATCCTCTATGCCGACCGTGCCGGAGATCGTCTGCGTCGCTTGCGTGACGAGCCCGCCCGCAGGCCCGATCGAAACCGACGGGGCGAGCGTGTCGATAGTCAGCGTCTGGGGACTGGTCTGTGCGACGATGCCGGCCGCGTCACGTGTGCTGGCCTGGATCGTATAGGTGCCGTCGGTCAGCGCTGCAGCCAAGGACGCGTTGGCGCCGCCCGCCGTTCCACGCGCATCGACGCGAAATGCGTAGAAGTAGCCACCGATGCCGTCGGCCTGAAGAAACACGGTCTTCGGCTCAATGGCGGGTTTGTTCTCTGCGCCGAAGGTTACCGCAACCCCGAGCATGGTGCTGAAGCTTGCGCCCGTGACCACGCCGCCCAAGCGAAATCCTTGCGCGAATTGCGCCGCATTCAAGTAGGCCGCCTGGCTTCCGGGACTTGTCGAGAGGGGCTGATTCCCGGTCGGGTTCGCCGCCGTGCTGGTCCCGCTGGAGAGCGCCAGACTGATCGTGGGCGCCGCACTGCCAAGACCTGATGCCATTGTCTCACTACCGATTGGAATGATTCAGCGCGTGATTTGTATTCTGAGCAAGTGGATGACGTCAGATCATTCGCACCGGAAGCACTGCATCGCGCCCGGTCGAATTCTCGCCACACCCCGATCCGGTTCAACTCGCCTCCGCTGATGGCCGATTTAAGGCGTGACTACTTTTGCAATTCGCTGAAATAAAATTCATGCGTCGGCCTGAACGTTGAATTTCTGCAATCGATACAGCGAAGTTTGTGACGATACATCTGGCCGCTGAAACCCTGCGCGGACGAACCTGCAAAGAGCTGATCCTCGACGATCGTGTCGCCCTCGACGAATGCAAACTTTCGTCCAACAGGATCGATGATCTTGCAGATCCAGGCCGCCCAAGACCGAAAAACGAGATCACTCCGCTTGGCACAGCGTCGAAAGTTTGAGATCACCCTGGATTTGCGATGCGATCATCTCGCGCCAAGTTTGCCGACGCTCGGAAACAGGCCGCGAACGGCCCCAAAGCCGGGCCCGCTGCGGCAGGATGGGGGTCGCGCCTCAAGCGGACATGCGGGGGTTTGACGTCAGGGCATCGGGTGAGCGGCGACGAGTTCCTCGACAGCGCGGACCAACTCCGCTTCCACGTAGGGCTTCTCCAGCCGCGGCCGGTCGTCGTAGCTATGTCCTTGCGAGACCCGGATGTCGCCGGTGGCAAACAGGTAGGGCACGCCCAGCGCGCCGAGCCGGTCGGCAATCGGGAGAGCCGTTCGCTTGTCGCCAAGGTTGAGATCCAGCACCGCCGCGTCGATGCGGTCATCCCCGATCAGGGTCAGCGCCTGCTCCGCGCTCGGCACGGGTCCGACCACCTCAGCACCGGCGCGTCGCAGCCAGCGCTTGACCTCGGCCGCGATGAGGTACTCATCCTCGACCACGAGAATACGTCGGCCATCAAGCGGCCTGGCAATATCGGACATGAACGCTCCTCGTGCAGGCTGCCGAACTCTAGCAGGTTCACAGCCTCGGACGGATCAGCATTCTGGCAGGTCAGGTGATCGGCATCTCGATCCGGCAGCGCACACCGTCCTCGCCGAAGATGTAGTCGACCTGGGCTTCGAGCGCGTAGGCCAGAGCTTCCTGTATCAACTCGGTCCCGTAGCCACGCCGCATCACGGCTTCCGGCTGCAGGACAACGCCGCTCTCGATCCAGTCAAGGGCCACGCGGCGGCACTCTCGCCTGTCCCGGACGATCTCCCAGGTCACGGCAAGCCGGCCGGTGCTGTCCTTCAGCGCTCCGTACTTCGCGGCGTTGGTCGCCAGTTCATGCAGGGCAAGCGCGAAGTTCTGCACCTGGCGCGCAGTCAGATGCACCTCGGGGCCGCCGACGCGCGCCCGTCTCGATCCGTTCACGGTGTGGGCGGCAAGTTCGGCTCGCACGAGGGCGCCGACCTCGACGCTGTCGCTTCCGTGCTGGCTGAGCAAGGCCTGGGCGCGACTGAGGGCCTGCAGGCGCTCCTCGAACGCATCGACGGAGCCGCCCTGACGCAGCGTCCGTCCCGCGACGGCGGCCACCACGCCGAGCAGGTTGCGCGCACGGTGCTGCAGCTCGTTGACCAGCACCTCCTGGCGCCAGGTCGCCGCCTTCTCCTCGGTGATGTCTCGGCCAACACCGCCGAGCCAGCAAACCCGCCCCGCGGCGTCGCGCATCGGGAAGTCCGTGTTGCGCAGCCAGCGCACCAGGCCATCGCTGGGCCGCCGGATGCGGTACTCGAACGAGGCGCGCTCGCCCGCGCGCACGCTCTGGATGCTGTCGAGGGCGGTCTGACGGTCGTCCGGCACGATCAGGTCGAGCCAGCCCGTCATGTTGTTGCCACGCAGCGCCGTCTTCCGATCGAGCCCGTAGATCGTCTCGAAGGCCGGCGTGAGATACACCCACTGCAGGGTCTCGCTATCGCGGATCCAGAGGACGTCCGAGGAGGCCTCGCCGAATTGCTGCAGGCGCTCCTCGCTCTCGCGCAGAATGCGCTGCGACTGCCGCTGGTCGATCAGGTCGGCGGCTTGGCGCGCGAGCAGGTCGAGGTAGCGCAATTGCCGTTCACTCGGGCGGTGCCGGGATGTCCGCCAATGCGTGTTCAGCATGCCGAGCGGAGTGCCCGTGCGCGACACCAGCGGCGTGGCCTGTGCCGAGCCGTAACCGGCCTCGGCATGCAGGACAGATGCCTCTTCCGTGTCATCGTCGCCGAAGTCGATGAAGGTGCGCTTGCTCGTCCTCAACGCGATGCCGCAGGCGGTTCGGCTGCCCGCATCGACGCGGTGGAAATGATCGGTCATCGCGCGTTCGAAATTCCGGGCCACGAGCAGCACGAGCGACTTTGTCTCCGGATTGTAGACCTGAACCGTTCCCGCATGCGCCTGCATGACGGCGATGGCGGCCGAGAGGATCTCCTCGTAGATCGTCTCGACGTTCTCCTCCGTCACCAGACGGTCCGCGAGGTCGCGCAGGAGATTGGCGGTCGTGAGATCTGCCGCGAGCGTCTCCTCGCTCGCGCGCAGCGCCGCCTCGGTCCGCACGCGGGACCCCACCTCCGTGCCGGTCATGTGCACGTAGGCGACCGTGCCGTCGGCCTCACGCACCGGCATCAGCAGGGCATCGAAGATATCGGCGGCGTTGCCCTCGCCGCGCGTGTCGAGCGGTTGCCCGGTGACATGCACGGTCTCACCCGCGAAGGCACGCGCGTAGAAAGGCTCGACGGTTGCCCAGCCCTCCGGGAAGGTTTTGGGAAGCGGACGGCCGAGGGCGGAGGGATGCCGATCGCCGTAGAGCCGCGCGGCAACATCGTTGTAGATCAGGATGCGAGCGGAGCCGCAGACGAGCGTCGCGACGAGCGGGCTTGCAAGCACCTGCTCGACCATGAGCTTGAGGCGGTCCGACCACCCCTCGGCGGGACCGAGCGGCGTGGCGCCCCAATCCTGCGCGCGAATACGCCCGGCCATCTCTCCATCGCCACTCGGCCAAACCGATAAGGTTCTGTTGCCGTTCAACGTTCCGCCCTATGCTACCGCCTCGCGCTATCCTTCGCGCAGATTGGGGCGGACGGCCAGCAAGCCAGCGCGGTTTGTCCTGATCCTGCCCGCCATTCCGATGCGGCTTGACCAGATGGACCCTCTGAGGCGCGGACGACCGCCGTCTCGCGCATGGTCCCGCCTCCTCCTGGCGCTCGCAAAGTGCGGAGGCCCTGGCGCGGTCGCATGACCACGTCCGTGCGGATCCGGCCCAGCATTTCGGCGCCCGGTGCCGCTTTCCCTCAGGGAGGTCGGACGGCTCGTGAGTTGCGGCACCGGTGCAGCCTCACGATCCCGCATTTGTGATTACGGTCCTAATTCCTTGCAGAAATAGGATATTCTCCATCTCAGAGAACCATCGTCCCACGCCGCATCGCATTGAGGTCGCGTGGATTGCAATCTGGCGACAGACGGTGCGCAAGCCTCGACCTATACTGTTCAGCACAAGAACCGTGATCCACTTTGTGGAGCCCACCGTGCGATCCCTGCTTGTTGCACTACCGATCGCCGGCTTGACCGTGGGCGTCCTCGCGGCCGACTTGCCGCGCCAGGAGCCGTCGCCGGCGGTGGCGGTCCCGCTCTTCACCTGGTCCGGCGCCTATAGCGGCCTGTTTGCCGGCGCCGGCGGCTTTGAGAACAGGACAAGCCCCGTCTGCATCGGCGCCGATGGCCAATCGGGCGGCCTGGCCTGCCCGATCCGCTCACCCTCGTCGCGCCAGGCCGGGGATTTCATCGCCGGAAGCGAGATCGGCTACGATCATCAGGTCACGCCGGAATCGGGCTTCATCGTCGGTGCGGCGGCGGATTACCAGTTCACGCCCATCCGCTCCTACAGCATCCAGACGGGTGATTTCCGGCAATCGGGCGTCCCGGGCGCCTTTTTCCCCGAGGGTATCTACCATGCTGGCCAGCGCCTGGACTGGCTCGCCACCGCCCGCGCCAAGGTCGGCTACGCCTTCGATCGTGTCTTCCTCTACGCAACAGGCGGCGTTGCCCTCGGGGATGTCCGGATCGACACGAACACCACCGCGAATGCGGGTTTGAATTTCGAGCGTGTGAACCGTCCCGATTTCGACGGCCGGAAGGGCAATCTGCGGATCGGCTATGTCGCGGGCGGCGGCGTGGAATACGCGATCAGCCCGCATCTCTCGGCGAAGGGCGAGATTCTCTACTACGACCTCGGCGACGCGAGCGTCATCAGCCGGGACGCCAGTGGCCGCTTCCCCCGTCTGGCCGTCGGCAGCCGTGCCGAGATGAGCGGCGTGCTCGGACGCGTCGGACTCAATTATCGCTTCAACAACGATGGCCTCCCGTTCATCGGTCCGATCACCGACGTCGCGCGGGCGCTCGCCGATCCGGCGGCCTACGTGCCGCCGGTCGCGCAGGTTTGGGATTTCGAGATCGGCACGCGCTACCTCTACAGCTCGGGCAGCGTCCGCAAGTCGCTCTACAGGCCGATCGATCAGACGATGATCTCGCGCCTGACCTATCGTGACTTCGACGCGCATTCCGGCGAAACCTTCGCCCGCCTCGAACACAATCCGACCGGCCTGTTCGCCAAGGGCTTCCTGGGCTCCGGTTTCGTGACATCCGGCGGCCGGCTCAACGACGAGGATTTCCCGCCGATCCGGGGCAACATCTACTCGAACACGATTTCCAAGATCCGGACTGGCGACATCGCCCTCGCGGCGGTCGATGCCGGCTACAGCGTCCTGCGCGACGAGACCTACAAGCTCGGCGCCTTCCTCGGCTACCAGTATTACGCGGAGCGCGCGAACGGCAACGGCTGCGTCCAGATCGCCACGAACCCGAGCATCTGCCCGCGCGAAGTCCCGAACAGCATCCTGGGACTGACCCAGGATAATCACTGGCATGCATTGCGGGTCGGTCTTGCCGGCGAGGCGCGCTATGACCGCTTCAAGGTGTCGCTCGAAGGCGCCTATCTCCCGGTCGCGGCCCTTGCCGCCTACGACCGGCACTGGCTGCGCCCCGAGATCAACGCGCAACCCGAGCATGGCAACGGCAACGGCTACTTCCTGGAGGGCGTGATCTCCTACGATCTCACCCCGGTCCTCAGCGTCGGCGTCGGCGCCCGCTACTGGCAAATGTCGGTTGGCCGGCAGAATGGCACGGCACGGTTTCCCGATCTGACCGAGCCGGCGAAGTTCTCCAGCGGACGTTACGGCGCCTTCGCCCAGATCTCCTACCGCTTCACCGATCCGGATCTCGGCCCGCTCGTCGCGCCATAGCGCCGCTGGCCGCGAGGCGCGGACCTGGCCGCCGCGATCAGCCTCCGGCCGCGGGCTCATGGATCGGGCAGCCATTGAAGTTCTGCCGGAATTCAGCCGAATGCTTGTACGGGTCCTTGCGTGCCCGATTGATGTTGCCGAGCGGCCGGTGGGCGGCAAGCCCGGTCCAGACTGCGAAACGCATGCGCTCGTCCACGGCAGCGACCCGCTCCTCGTCCCAGCTGTCCTGCGGACGAACCGTGATGGTGGCAACGCACGCGAACGGCGCCTCATCCTCCTCCCACGCGACCGTCGGATCCTCCACCGGCTGCCGTTCGAGGTCGCGGCAGAGCTGGACCCGGAGCTCCCAGACACCCTCGATGCCGGCGATCTCGGATTGCACCGTCTCGCGGATCGCGTTGGGGCGACCGGAGGCGTCGATCTCATGGCCGGTCAGCGCCGTGAGCCCCGGAGCGATGGGGGCGAGCGAGAACTTGGCAATGTGGTCGCCGTACCGGAACGGGGTGACGCTGTAATAGGTCTCGCCGAGCGGGTCGACATTCGGCGCACCGCCGAGCGCGCCGACGGTCGGGCTCTCGATGCCGACCGCCTGCAGCGCCTTGTTGACCCCGCGCAGGACGGTCGAGGCCGCGACCTTCAGGCCCTCGATCCGGTCGGTCGTCCTGGCGTGCAGCTTGAGGCTGCCCAGGAATTTCTCCGCGTTCGGAGCCTGGAAGATCTTGCCGTTGACCATGACGAAATCCTGGTTCGTGCCCTCGGCGTCCGGCAGCCTCTCGCCCGCTACGTCCAGCACCTTGATCGCGAGACCGCGCGGCAGGGAGACCGCGTCGGGCAGGATGTCGCCCGCATTCGTCGACAGGCGCATGTAGACCTTGTGCTCGCCGGGACGGGCGAACAGGCCCTGCGCGAGTTCCGGCGGCAGGCCTGGCCGGATTGTCAACGTGCCCTCGAGGATGCCGTGGGCCTTGGCGTGCACGGAGCGCACGGCGTGACCGGAGTCCTTCGCGACCCTCTCCAGAATGGTGTCGAAGGTCGCGTTCAGCCCCGCGATGGTCCGCGCCTCGTTGGGCTTCACGTCCTCGACGTCGTGGCTGTAGCGGACAGGCGCGCGCAAGGTCATCGAATTTCCCTTCGTGGGGCCGGGGTGAACCGCGCTCCGGGGCGGGCGTTCCGGATTGCCCCCCACTCAAATGCGCATGATCGATCGCGCGGGAACGTCGCTCCACGCCGGTGCTTGTCGCAAGCGGGCGCATCGAGGGCACCCGCAGGCTCTTCAAAACGGCACCGGCCTGCGCCCGCAAGGTCGGACGAACGCCATCCTGATCGCGCCGCGAGGGGATAGCCCAGACGGAATTCGCACGGCGCGTCACCATTCCCTCGAACGGCCAGCCCGCGTTGAGCTGAGCACGTTGTCGGGCGCCCGGGCTTCCGGCTGCCGAGCGGCCTCTGCGCGGCTGGCACGCGGGATGGCGTATCGGACGAACGCGCGCCCGAACAGGATGAGCGAGCGCCGCGGCGTGACGGGGTTGGGCGCCGCGATCCGGCACGCCCTCGGCGCTGCAGACAGACGCGTCGCGAGCGCCGTTCCGTATTCAGCCTAAATGCTGGCCGATCGTTGCAGCAACTCGATGGTCACGCCATCAGGTCCCTTGATGAAAATCGTGCGGAGGTTCGGATTCACATCATTGATGCCAGAGGTGATCTCAACCTGATGGCGCCGGACATGCGCATAGGCAGCCTCGATATCATCGACCGCGAGACCGATATGCTCGATTCCGAGATGTGGCGGAACTGACGGGGGCGTTGTGCCATCCGGAGCCTGCTCGATGAAGATCGTCACGCCGCCGAGGCTGATCGTCACGCGGCTCACGACCGGTGAGCCATCGCGGCGAATTTCACGGGCATCGAAGATATCGACGTAGAATTGTGCCGCCGCGACAGCATCGCTGCTACGCAGGTGAATATGATCGTAACGGTACTTCATGGGCGATAATATCCTTCTCGGCCGGGATGCTGCCCGCGTCGAGCGCGGACTTGACCGTAATCCGAAAACCGACGCGCTTCGCCAACCCACGCCGCTTCAGCAACTGCTGCGACCCATCTCAGGCACAGTCGCACAGCCCCATTTCACCCCTGCCGGAACAGTGGCCGTTGGCGCCGCCTTGTACCCGCGAAGACATCTTCAAAATGGGGCAGGCCGGATGCAGAGTTATGCGACGTCGTTCGGGATCGGGTTCGTGGCTGGGATGCGCAGCATGACGGCCTGTGCCGCCTTGACCTGGGCCGCCGCGGAGGGTCGGACCCGCGGTGGCTCGATCCCGGCCGGAACCGGTGCCCGCGTCCTCACCACGGCGGCGGCCTTGGCCGAGATGGCAGGCGACAAGATGCCGTTTGCCCCCGACCGTCGCATACCGCCGTCTTTCGCCATCCGGCTCGCGATCGGCGCGGTTGGCGGCTGGGCGTTGGCCGGGCAGCGCGCATCACCGGCGAGCGGAGCCTTGGCGGGTGTAGCAGGCGCAGTGGTCGGCACGTTTCTCGGCCGGGCCGCGCGGGGTCCGGATTCGCGGACAAATTCCGGCCGCGCCAAGGGCCTCACGGAGGATGCCGTGGCAGTCGGTCTCGCCGTCTGGGTGGTCGCTTCCGCCGAGCCACAGCGCGAAGCAGTCCCGGCCGCGTCCTGAACCTCGGCGCGGCACGGCGCTTTCCTCTCAAAGGAGCCCGCATGAATGCCAAGATCGAAGCGCCGGAGCTTGCCCGCTCGGACATCCTGCAGCGGCCGCCACACGGGCGCATCGTCGGCTCCACCACCAAGCCGCTGGTCGTGACGCCGACCTTCGTCTCGCGCACCGACGCCACGGCGGAGGACGAGCGCCCGCACGATGTCGGCTCCGGGGTCAACCGCGCCGGGCAGGAGGTGGCCCACCCGGACCGGCACCCGAGCGCGCTCGCCCTCGAGCCCGACCCGAACCGCGCCTTCGAGCATTGGGACGAGTATTGGCGCAAGGTGCACGGCCCGAAATTCGCCTACCGTGAGCCCGGCACCGCGAACGACAAGGTGTTGCGCTACGACCAGGTGCATCGGATCGCCTCCGGCCCCTCATCCGCCTTCCGTCCGCCCTACCGGGCCATGGTCGATGCCAACGGCAAACTCGTCGCCGACCCGGCGGCCCGCGTTCCGGCCTACCGGCGCCCGCTTTGGGACGGGTTCGCCTACATCGCCTACGAAACCGAGGCGGACATCGAGGCCGTGCTCGGCCAGGAGCAGTACGCGAAGCGCATCATCGCGGACGAGCGCACGGCGTTCCGCATGGTGACCCGCGAGGTGGCGCGCGAGTACATCGTCATCCCGAGCGCGCGGCACCGCGACCCGGTCAGCCTCGTGAAGATCCACCGCCGGCGGGCCGCGTTCTCGCGCGAGGCCTTTCAGGAGCGCTGGCTCAAGGAGCACGCCGATTTCGTGGCGGGGAAAGCCGCGACGTCGGAGTACGTGCGCCGCTACGCCCAGTTGCACCCGTTCGGCTCGACCGAGGAGGACCCCGAAGGCTCGAAGATCGACGGCATCTCGGTCCTGTCCTTCGCCTGTCTCAACGACGTCGAGGATTACCTCGTCACGCCCGATTATGCGGCCATCGAGGCGGCGGAGGCGGAGCTGACCGAGCCGGAAGCGTCGGAGTTCTGGACCGCGGTGACCTATAGCGTGATCAACCGCCTCGCGCCCGAGCGCGCCACCGACCGCTGAGGCGGGCCCGGAGGCCCTGACGCCGGCCGGCGCGACACCGGTTCGCTCAAGCCATAGCGACGGGAAGCCCGGTTGTGCCGCCTCAGGCGAGCCCGACGCGCAAAATCTCGGTGTCGGCGCAATCCGTGACGTTCAGGCGTCCCTCGTCATGGCTGCCGAGGCCTGGTGCGACGGAAGCGATCGTTGTCGTGCTTGTTCTCCAGAAATCTGGTTCTTGGGAGGAGCGCGCCGGCGCGAAGTGGTCTTCGCGCCGGACGGCGGTCGTGAGCGGGGGTCAGATTTGGGCTTGGCCGCCATCCACGAAGAGCTCGATGCCGTTGACGAAGCTCGCGTCGTCCGAGGCCAGGAACACGGCCGCCTTCGCGATCTCGTCGGCCTCTCCAACCCGCCCCATCGGGATCTTCGAGGCGAGATCATCGAGCAGCCCCTGCTGCTGCGCCGGATCCGGACCCGCGAGTTCCACCAGACCCGGCGTACGAGTCGCGCCGGGGCTCAGCGTATTCACCCGGACGCCGCGGCCCTTGAGGTCGAGGATCCAGTTACGGGCAAAGGATCGCACCGCGGCCTTCGAGGCGGCGTAGACGCTGAAGGCCTGCGTGCCCTCGGAGCCGGCCGTCGAGCCGGTCAGGATCACGGAGGCGCCGGATGCCAGCAGCGGAAGCGCCTTCTGCACCGTGAACAGAACCCCCTTCACGTTGCGGCCGAACGTGTCCTCGTACTGCGCCTCGGTGATCTCGCCGAGCGGCAGCATCGAACCGCCGCCGGCATTGACGAACAGCACGTCGACGCGGCCGGCTTGCGTCCGCACCTCCGCGTAGAGCCGATCGAGGTCGGCGAGCTTGGAGGCGTCCGCCTGCACGCCGGTGGCGGCCGGGCCGATCTCGGCGACGGCCGCGTCGAGTTCGGGCTTGCGCCGGCCGGTGATGAAGACGCGCGCGCCCTCCTGGGCGAACCGCTTGGCGGTGGCGAGGCCGATGCCGCTGGTGCCGCCGGTCACCACGGCGACCTTGTTCTGAAGCTTCTGGGTCATGGTTGGAGCACTCCCGTTCGGGTTGGTGAGCGAACAATGGCCCCAGGCCGTCGCTTGCGATATAGAAACGTCTGCAAACCATCATTGCAGATCTGTCGATGTCGAAGCTGCCGGATTTTGAGGGTCTCGCGCTCTTCGCGAAGGTCGCGGAGGAGCGCTCCTATGCCGGGGCGGCCCGGGCCGCCGGCGTATCCGTCGCCACGGTCTCGCGGGCGGTGAGCCGGCTGGAGGAGCGGCTCGGCGGGCGCCTGTTCAACCGCACCTCGCGCCAACTCGCCCTCACCGAATTCGGCCTGCGGGTGGTCGAGGGGGCCGCGCGGTCATACCGCGAAGCGGAGGCTGCCGAGGACGCCGCACGCGCCTTGTCGAGCCGCCCGCGCGGGACGGTGCGGCTCGCCGTGCCGATGTCGTTCGGGCTTCGCTGGGTGGCGCCGCTTCTGCCTGAGCTGTTCCGGCTGTACCCGGAGATGGCGGTCGACCTTCACCTGTCCGACGCCACCGTCGATCTGGTCGGCGAAGGTTTCGACGCCGCCTTGCGCATCGCGGCACTGCCCGAATCCGCGCTGGTCGCCCGCAGACTCCGATCCGTGACGCCGCTCGTCGTCGCGGCTCCGGCCTACCTCGCGACGCATGGTCGGCCCTCCGAGCCGGGTGACCTGAGGGCCGGGCATTGCTTCGGCTACGCCTACCGCGCGCGTCGGGGCGTCTGGCGCTTCAGCGGAAAGGGCGGCGAGGAGGCGACGGTGGTGCCGGCCGGTCCGTTGCGGGTGACCAATGCCGACGCCCTCCTGCCGGCCCTCCTCGCGGGGATGGGTGTGGCGGAACTGCCGGACTTCATCGCGGCCGAGTACCTCGCCGACGGACGCCTGGAAGCGCTGCTGCCCGACTGGCACCTGCCTGGCGGATTCCTGTCCTTCGTCACGCCGAGCGCCCAGGCACGACCCGCCAAGGTGGAGGCGCTGGCCGAGTTCTTCGCCGCGCGGCTCTCACGCGAAGGGCAGCGGGGATGAGGGTGGCGCCAGGCGGGCGATCGATCGCCCGCCTCGTCGACGCGGCGAGGAGGGAGGGCCGCTGGCTCATCGGGATGGGCAATCACGCGGTCCGGGATATTCGACGCCCAGGCGCCTTCCTTCTGGGACGCCGACCGGCCTAATTAATCGGCGTAACGCTCCCGACGAGGGGTTCCGGCAGGCTCGACATCCGCCGCCGTCACACCCCATCGTCGGCCATTCTCCTGCAGGGCGCCTCGATCACTTGGCGGCCTGGGCCGCCAACAGCTTCAGGCGCCAGCGGCCGAGAAGCGTGATCGTTGGCCGCAGAATCAACAGATCGGCAACCAAGGCCGCCAGCATCGCCAGGGCGCTCACCCAGCCGAAAATCCGGAGTGCGGGCAGATCCGACAGAACCGTGACGCCCAGTCCACAGGCGAGCACCACCGAGGTCAGGATCAGCGCCGGGCCGACCAGGATCGTCGCCCGCTCGACCCCGAGGGCGGGATCCTCGCCGACGCCGCTGACCAGCCGGAGGCGGTTCAGGAAGTGAATGGTCGCGCTGAGGCCGAGGCCATACGCGACCGTGAGCGCGACGATGCTGGCAAACTGGAGTCCATCGCCGCGCAGCCACAGGACCGTGCCGGAAACCAGCACCGGAAAGATCCCAGGGAGGATGCTGGCGAGCCCGACCACCACCGAGCGGAACGCCAGGCCGATGAAGAGTGCCATGAAGGCCACCTCGACCGTCAGGCTCCGGTTGAGCCGCCCGATCATGCTGGCCGAGTTGCGGGCGGCGACGGCGGACAGGCCCGTCACCGAGATCCGGTAGCCGGGGTGGCGGGCTTGGACGCCAGCCAGATCCTCCTCCAACTCCTCGGTCACCGGAAGGAGGTGGTCGATCTCGATATCCGGCACGCGGGCCGTTACGACGGTCGCGTCCTGCTCGGCCGGGATGAAGCGTTGCACGAGATAAGGCGGCAGCAATTCGGCGTAGCGTCTCAGGATTGCGGCATCGGACCGCCCGCCTGCTGTCGCGAGCCAGCGGCGCAGGGTCTCCAGGGACCAGACGTTCCCGATGCCGCGCTGGTCCTCCACCGCGCCGTGCACCTCCGCGATGGTCGCCAGCGTCTCCGGTGCGTAGGGCGAGGCGCCGACCGGAAACTCGATGAGGATGTCGACGGGGTTCGCGCCCGTGAGCTGCGCGTCCAACCTGCCATTCGCCGTCATGGCCTGATGCTTGTCCGGAATCTGGTCCGCGAGGCGGTAATGCGGCTCCAGTCGGGCGTAGGGCACGGCCAGGAGCGCGACGACGGCGAGGCTCAGGAGGCTGTAGATTCCGGGACGACGCGTCATGCGGGCCGCAATCCAGGCGCAGACCGACCGAAGGGCGTCGATCCCGGTATCGGCCCGGCGCTTCAGGTTCGCCGACCCTGGCTCGGGCCGCACCAGCAAGACACCGAGCAGCGGCACGAGCGACAGCACCGCGAAGAGGGCGATCAAGGTCGAGAGGATCCCGGCCTGACCGAAGGTGCGGATCAGGTCCGATTCCGAGAACATCAGCGCGGCAAAGGACAGGCCCGCCGCGACATGGGTGAGCACGCAGGCGGGCCCGACGACGAGGACGGCGTTACGAAAGGCCTCGCGCTTCGTCTCGCCGGCGATGAGCCGGTCGCGTGCCGCGAAGGTCAATTGCATCGAGTCCGAGAAGCTGATCACCATGATCAGCGGGGTCATCATGTTGAGGAACATGTTGAGGCGGAAGCCGAGCCAGCCGAGCGCGCCGAGCGCCAGCAGGATCGCGATGAGCGGCGGCCCCGCCGCGACGGCCATGAAGGAGACGCGCCGGAAGAACAGGATCGCGATCAGACTGCCAGCCGTGAACCCGAGCCCGTTGTAGAGAAGCCGGTCGCGCTCGACAGCCTCCCGGATCTCCAACTGCATCACCGGCACGCCCGACAGCTGAATAGTCAGCCCGGTCTCGCCGAGATCCCGCGACGCGACGTTCCGGATCTCACCCACGACCTCGGACAAGCGCGGCGTCCCGGTGATGGCGGGATCGAGGGCAAGGATCACGAGCGCCAGATGCCCGTCCTCGGAGAGGAGCTTGCCGCGCAGGATCGCGTTCGCCCGAATGCGCGCGATCAGGTCGTCGTAGGCCGCACCCTCCGGCAATTCCTCCGGGAACAGGGCTGCGGGAACGCGCCCATCCTCCGGTGGCGCCCGGGCGGAGAACAGGGAAATGACCCCTCTGGTCCCCTCGATGAGCTGCAGGTCGGTGACCAGGTCGCGCAGCCCTTCCAGGGAGGCGCGCTCAAGAAGGCTCCGCCCCTCGATCACCAGAAGAACGTCGAACTCGCTCGAGGGGAAGCGCCGCGACAGGGTCTCGTATTGCCGGAACTCCGGCGTGTCCGCGCGGAACAGCTGACTGAGGGAATCGTCGACCTTCAGTCGCATCACCCCGAAGGCCGCGCCGAAACAGACCGCCAGCAGGATGAGGATCGCGGCCCTTGGGAAGCGCAGGGCGAAGAGGCCCATGCGTTCGAGGCCGAACGCGAGGCGGATCTGCGCCGGGGACGCTCCCGGCACCGGCCTGCCCGCAAACCTGCCCTCCTGAACGGTCATCGGCCCTCGTAGGTCGTCACTGACAGAGCGTTCGGCTTCGTCGATGGCCCAGGCCGCCGGGATCACCCTTTCGGATCGGGTCTTCACTCGCGATTGAGGGTGACCGAGGCACCGGCGAGGTCGGTCCCCTCGGACCGGATCGTCACCACCTGCCGGCGACCGCGTGTCGAGAGGGAGAGGTCGGCCACGAAGCCCGGCGCGCTCGCGCGCGCCGCGAGCTGCCCGACATCGGCATGGCCCGACAGCGTGCCGGAGACGCCGCGGGTCGTCTCGCTCCAGGTTCCGGTGATCGCGCCGGCCCCGTAGCTGATGCGGCTGGCGAGCTGGAACTGATAGCTGTCGCTCGCACAGCGCAGGTTGCTCTGGACGGCATTCCCGTTGCCGCCAACCTGATGGGTCGAGCGGCAGCGGATGCGCTCGCGCCCGCCGCCCGACAGGGAGACCGTCCCGCTGCCGGACCAGGTTCCTGCAAGTCCCGCGAACGGGGCTTCCGCCATCCCTCTCTGCGCCTCGGCGCTGAAGGCCGCCCATTGGAGGAGGGCGATAAGGGCGACGAGGCCCGAGACACGCCCCTTCGCTCCATCTCGCGCTTGAGTGCGAGGTGCTGAGCGTGCGCCTACCCGAGCGTGAACATCCGGCCACATGAAAACGCCTGCCATCCTCGCCTCCCGAGCCCGATGAGCTCCGGCGCCGACGACAACCTGAAGCAGGACCGCATTCGTCGGCGACGCATCATCCTGAAGGCTGTCGTCGGCCTCTGACGACAGCCTTCGATTTCATCACGGCGCCACGGCGCCCATGCGCGTACCGTCGACGAAGCGCTCGCTCGCATCGTCAAGGGAGGCGCGGCCTTTGCGGCCCTGCGGCGGGTGGATGTAGAGCGCGCGCGGATCGACGGGCGCGGCGATCTGGGACGGGGGCGGACGCATCGCGTAGCGCACCTCGCGGGCGTGGTCGGCGAGTTGGAGCGCGGGGTCGTAGACGCTGTCGAACTTCCACAGCATGCGCATGTAGTTCGTCTGCCCGCGCATCAGATTACGCGTCGCGATGCCGGCATGCGCGACGAGCGCCCGCCAACCGACATGCCGGCGGTAGAGGGCTCTCTGCGTCTTCACGAGCTCGGCGTAGAATTCGTGCAGCGGCAGCTTCGTCGGCAGCACCGCGTGCTGGATGTCGTAGAGCCGGTAGTCGAGGCTCTGCAGGGGCCGCGTCTCGGTGCGCCAGATCTCGGTTCCGGGATAGGGCGTGTTCACGCTGATATTCACGATCTCGGGGATCTCCTGGCACCATTGCCGGATGGCCTCGAAGCGGGCGTGGTCCCAATCCGGGTCGGCAATCAGATTGATCGCGACCATCACGCCGAGGGAGCGGGCGAATTCCAGCGCCTCGAAGTTCCTGTCGAGGGCGATGCGCTTGCGGAACTTCCTCAAGCCCTCCTCGTCCACCGCCTCGAGCCCGATGAACATGTATTTGAGGCCGATTCCGGTCCAGAACCGAAACACATCCTTGTTGCGCAGGAGCACGTCGCCGCGGGTCTCAAGATAGTATTCCTTCCGAATCCCGCGCCGCGCCAACCCTTCGCCGATGGCAAGCCCGTGCTTCTCGTGCACGAAGGCGACGTCGTCGACGAGGAAGATGCCGGGCTCGGCGATCGAGGCGACCTCCTCGACCGCGCGCTCCGGGCTCATCGCCCGGTAGGAGCGGCCGTAGAAGGTCCAGGCCGAGCAGAAGGTGCAGTCCCACGGGCAGCCTCGGGCGAACTCGACGGAGGCGCACGGGTCGAGCACGCCGATGAAGTACTTGCGCCGGTGGCGCAACAGGTCACGGGCGGGACGGGAATCGTCGAGGGAGGCAACGAAGCCCGGCGGCGGTCCCTCGCCGTCGAGGGTCACGGCGCCGGGCATGCGCGAGACCGCGGCCCGATCGTGCTCGACCGCCTCCAGGAAGGCTGGCAGCACGGCCTCGCCCTCGCCCTTGAGCACACAGTCGATCGCGCCGGCCCCGTGTTCCAGAAGCTCCAGCGCCGTGAAGGACGCGCTGTGACCGCCGATGAAGACGAAGCCGCGTGGCACCTCGTGCTTGGCGGCTTTGGCGAGGTCGATCACCTCGGGCACATTCGCGAGGTAGTTGCACGAGAAGGCGATCACGTCGGGCCGGAAGCTGCGGACGAGGCGATGAAAGTCGGCGTGGCACTCGACCTGGAGGTCGATCAGCCTGACCTCGTGTCCGGCTTTGCGCGCCGTCCCGGCGACGATCTCGAGACCCAGCGGCTCGAGGCGCAGGAAGACCCGCGTGAACATCAGCCCGCTCGGATGGACCGCGAGAACCTTCATGTCGCCGCCTCACTTGCCACGGTGGTTGCGCGTGCGCAGGCTTGAGGATGATGTCGGCCGCTGGTGCGACGTGGTGGCGAAGACCTTCTGGTTGCGCCGCCGCGATTGCGTCGATCGCGGCGGACCGGAACGGGGCGGCACGCCGGCGACGCCGCTCGCGGCCATGCGGGCTGACACAGGCGACTCGATCTTTGAGGGCCGAGTGGCGCGTGCTTGCCTGAATTCCCACGAAAAACGTTCGTGTTGCCGGCGCGACGCAACGTGTTGGCGGACCGACCACCGCCTTTCGAAGTCAATAAAATAAGAAACAAACACCTATACAAGCGAGAGTGTGATCCGTACGACAAGCAAGTATTGAGGGTACACTCAAAATTCAGAGCGCGCGCCCGGAAACACAATGTCGCCTGTGCGCGTGGCGACATCGCCTGTCGGCGCGGTTGGTGAACCAAGCTCACCTTCGGGCGAAACTGACCTCGCGGATCAGTATTCAATCCCAAGGCCGATGGCTTCGCTCACCTGCAACTGGGTTCATGTAAACGACCGGCCCGGTGCCGAGTGCCCATGAGCATCGGCCTCGCGGCAGTCGAAGCGGCCGGCTGCCGAACAGGTTCATGCCGAGGGCTAGGGGGTGAGGGCGTTCAGATTGCCAACTCCTCCGTCTCTTGGTGGAAAGTGCCATCGCGGACAGCCCGTGCGCGGTCCGCTCCGGCCAAGCCATTGAGCAACCTACCATCCTGGCGGGATTACCGGACAAACAAATGCTAAAATCCGCATGCTTGGTTCTATAAAGAACTTGTATCTGTTTACGTTTTTTCTTGAAGACGCCCTGGGATGAAAATTGCCGAACCCGCGTGATCTTGAAGACCCAGCTCGGCAGTGAATGGGATAAGGCGCCTCCGCCGGCCTCCAGAAGGCTGGCCCGCGGAGGCGGCTCGGATGCTCGCTCGGGGCAACACCTCGAACGAGGGTTCAACGCATCGCGGGCGCCGCGGCCTCCAACGCCGCCAGCGCCCGAGGGCAGGCCGTCGCGTCGTCGAGCTTGATGGGGAGGTCGCGAAGCCGTGTTGTCCCGATGCTCGGAGAATCCGCGCCCGGGGCGGCCGGCCTCTCGCTCCGGATCTGCACGGTCATCGCTTCCTCTCCACGCAGCGGTGAAGATCGACGCGCTGTTCCGGCATCGGCCACGTGCGGTTTCAGACAGGAACTCCCGTCGCCTCGTCTCCGCCCAATTTCGGCAACACCCAGGTGACGGGTGAGCACGCTTACTTGTTCACGCACGCGTCACCGGCCGGAGCTGCTCCCCGGCCCTGTCTCCGGCCGGTGGCGCTCTTGTCCATTGCTCGGAACATCTCTGAAAGCGTGCCGGGTGTCGGCTCATTTTACTTGGTATCGCAGAAAACTCCGGTCGAGTCGCCGTCTGGAGCGGAGCGTCGGCGTTTTTGAGTTTGTCGTTCTCATGTGAATCAGTTCTGACGGGTTTGAAGTTTTCCTGATTGGTCCTCGGAGCTTCAAGCGACAGCCTCAATCCCCACGGCCTCACAGGCTGCGGGGCCTTTTTATTTTCAAACGCGTCATTTTAACGAATACTGTGCCGCGCAGCGGGGGGAGGTCCTCTCCACGCTGCGAGGCCGTACGATTCCTACGAAAGACCTGAGGTTGCTCTGCAGCACTAGGCAGCGAGAGGCCGGCCCGCGAGCTTGGCCGATCTTCCATCACGGAAGCGAGGACCCCATGATCAGACAGCTATTCCTCACCAGCACGGCCACAGCGCTCCTGATGGGCGCCGCCGCTGCCGCCGACCTGCCCAGGCGCGAACCGCCGCCGATCTTCACGCCGGTGCCGGTCTTCACCTGGACGGGCTTCTACGCCGGTTTCAACGCCGGCTACGCGTTCGACGCCAGTTCGCGCAGCAACGCCGCCACCATCGTGAACCTGCCCGCCGGGAGCCCGCTGGTCGTCGGGCCGCTCGCCCCCTCGCAGGTCGTGTTCGGCGGCCGCCAATCCCTCGATGGTTTCAGTGGCGGTGGTCAGATCGGTTACAATTATCAGTTCACCCCAGGTTCGGGCTTCGTCATCGGCTTCGAGGCGGATGCGCAATACGTCGATTTCGGGCGCAACCGGAACCGCTTCCTGCTGACCCCCGACTTCGCGCCGGCAGCCAACATCGCGTTCGCCAACCCGGTTGGCTTGGCGGGCCTCGACTTCTTCGGCACCGTGCGGGGCCGCCTCGGCTATGCCTGGGATCGCACCCTGTTCTACGGCACCGGCGGCTTCGCCTATGGCTCCGGGGGCGGTCGCGAGTTCGGCCTGCCCAACAATTCCACGGACGATTTCCGCACCGGCTGGACCGCCGGCGGCGGCCTCGAATACGCCTTGTCCTCCGACAGTTGGCTGAACTTCTTCCGGTCCTCGGCCGTGACCGTGAAGGTCGAAGGTCTCTACGTGAACCTGGAGCGCAACAACCGCAACAACGGCCTGTTCGCGTTCAACGCGGCGACGGGTGCGACCTTCTTGGCGCCGGGCTTCATTGCCCGCAACAACCCGATCGAGTTCGCGGTGGTGCGGGCCGGCGTGAACTACAAGTTCGGCACGTACTGAGCGCCGTCCCGGGCGTGAGCCGGCCCATCGCGCGTGACCCGGTCGACGCATCGGGTCACGGGAGCAGACGACGCCCTGGGGTCTCCCGCCCGGGGCGTCCTTCTCTCGCCTGCGGCGAGCGAGGGTCTCGCATGACCCGGAAAACTCGAAACCCTTCGCAATCGACAAAAGCGGACTGAGGGGATTATCCTAAGACGTTCCGGTCCAGAGGTGGACCGCCCGCAAGTGGTCAGCCGCAACAGCCGACCCATTGTCGAGCGGAGGGTCCAATGCAAACGCGTCTCGCCCGCATCCTCATCATCGCGATCATCGGTTCGATCGGCATAGTCGGTGCGGCGACGGCGCAGAGCCCCGCCCAATCCTTTGAATATCGGCAGCCCCGGTTCAGGAACGCGTGTCCGCCGCCCCTTAAATTCGCGGCTGGCGCGTGTGTGCGTCGCTGCCCGGCCGGCTACCGGAACAACGGGGGATATTGCCGCCTGCAACGCGGAGGATGGTAGCGGCGGCCCGACCCCTTGTCCCGTCGCCCGGACCCTTCCGGCCATGGGCTGGCCTCGACCCGGGGAGACCCGCGCCCGGGATTGTCGCAAGTCCGCCTGTCGGCTGCGTCGATCGCCTGAGCGCACGGTCGGCGTAGTCCAGACCGGCACTGAACGGAAGCGTCATGGCAGGGCTGAGCCCCTAATGCCACTCGGCCAATTCGACGGTGACGCCCTCCGGTCCGTCGATGAACACGAGCTTGCGCGAGTGGAAATCCATGACCGCATTGCGGGGCTCGAAGCCGTGGCCCCTCAGCTTGGCGACTTCCTCCTCGACGTCGTCGACGGCGAAGCAGATGTGGTTCATGCCGATCTTGTTCAGCTCGCGGATGTGCGGATCCGGCAGCGGATCTGGGTGCCGGTAATGCAGGAGCTGGATCTCGGTTCTCGGTGTCACCTCACCCAGGACGAGCGTCACGTGGTCCGCCTCGATGTCGGGAACGCCCATGTAGCCCGAGAAGGGGGCTCCGGCGATCACCACGGACATGGCTTCCTGGAAGCCCAGGACGGCGAAAAATGCCTTCGCGCGGTCGAGGTCCCGAACCACGATGGTGAGATGGTCAAAATGCCTGAGCATGGTCTCGACCTCCCGTGCGACCGACCTGGCGGGCGCCCCGCGCGGCGTTCAATGGTGGTCTCGCGCGACGGACGTCGCGCCCCGGCGGAGACGCCCGCGAAATGCAGCGGCCGGCCGCCCTGATCATGCGCATCCTGCATGAATGCGGCGGGGTGGCAATCACAGTGCCTCGGCCGATGCTGCGATCCGCGCACCCGATGAGGCCAAGGCGTGCCGGCAGCGCCCCACCTCGGCTCCTCGCCCTCAGGATTGTCCATGGGCGTCAACATGGTCAGGGACCGACGCGTGCATCCGGCTTTTCGCCGACCCGATGACTGTAAGTGTCGCTTCAGCTCGGCGCTATGCGCGAAGGCGGAACCGGACGCCGCCTCGTTCACGGCCGCGCTGGCGCGATTGCGCCACCGGATCCCTCACGGCGCCTGGCAGGCCATGGCATCGGCGGCCTCGGCGACGCTCAAGGCGCGCTGGCGCACCTGCAAGGACACACTCGTCCGCTCGGAAACCGCAGCCGCCTCCCGCTTGAGCGCTCGGTCGCACGCGCAGGAGCGATAGCCGGCCGTGTCGTAGCAAGCATCGTGACGCTGGCAGGCGGCGTCTAGATCATCGGTCGGCGGAAGGTCGCTGCCGCGCTGACCGGCGCCACAATAATTGCCGTGGAACAGCGCCTGGCCGGCGATGACCCTGGCGAGGTCGGATCGCGGGAGCGGTGCCTCCTGCGGCTGACCGCTCGGGTTCAGGTCGTTCGCCGGCCCGCCGGCCTTGCTTGCCGAGCCGCGCAGCGCCTTCGGAATGCCCGAACGCGCATCGGGCTCAGCGAGCGCTTCGCCGGAGCGGGAATTCGGGTCGGAGATGTCCGGCAGCGGTGGGGGCGGACCGGGTTGCACGGCTTCGACCTCCGCGGCTTCCGGCACTTCCTCGACCGTCTGCGCCATCGCGCTGGATGCCACGATGAGCGTCGTCGCCAGAACAATCGAGCGGAGAAGGATCAAGGCCATGTCCTGCTGATCAGCTTGCGGGATTGTTCATGCGGGCTGCCCCAGTCCGCGCAAGGCGGACCGGGGCAGGGGTCTCGACGGGGTTTACGAGTCCGGTCTCCCGGGGTCTCAGTAACCGTAGCCGCGGTGGCCGCCGAAGCGACGATTCTCGTAGAACCGCGCGCCGCGGTAGGAGCGGCCGTGGCCGCCGAATTCATGGTGACGCCGCCAGCCATGCGCAGGAGCCCAACCGGGCGGCCCACCATGATGGAAGCCGCGCTCGCCACGAGCCCAGGGCGGATCCGCCATAGCAGCCGTCGAGGTGCCGAGGACGCCGCCGGCCAGAGCCAGGGCAGAGAACAGGATCACGGCTGGTTTCCGAAACATGAATGCTTTCTCCGCATCAGGATGTGCTTCAAGCGTGGAGCAGATACGGCGAGAACGGGGAAACGGTTCCGCGTTTATTGCCCGATTGGCGGGATCGACTGCGCTTGACGCCGCGCCGCGGCATTAGGCAGCGGGAATAAGCGGAACCGTTTCCCTAGGCTGCGCGCTTACCGGCTCGGTCCCTTCTCCAGGGCCGTCCCAGGACGTCCAGCATCGCCTCCCGAGCGATGCCAGCATCCCGTAATCGGCAGATCCATGAACGCGACCACGCATCTCGGCCTCATCAACGTCTCCATCGGCGATATCCAGGGTGGCCTTGGACCGTTTCTCGGCACCTGGCTCGCGGAGACGAACGGCTGGTCGCCGGTACGGGTCGGGTTCGTCACCACCCTCGTCGGCATCGGGGCGCTGGTCATGAGCGGCCCAGCCGGAGCCCTCGTTGATCGCCTCGGCCGTCCGCGCCTGCTGATCGGGCTGGCCTGCCTGGCCATCCTGGGAGGCACCCTGCTCATCCTGCCAGCCTACGGCTTCCTGACCGTGCTCGCGGCGCAGCTCCTGGCGGCGGCCGGGGGCGTGCTGCTCCTGCCGGCCGTGACGGAACTCACCCTCGGCATCGTGGGCAAGGAC
>NZ_VZZK01000011.1:141973-142295 GCF_008806385.1 Methylobacterium soli | reverse complement strand
ATCATCAGCTTCGGCACCGCCCATCTCGGGCCGGCCGTCGCCTTCTGGGTGCTCGGCGCCATGGCGGTGCTCGCCATCGTGGCAACCGCGACCACGCCGGGCCACTGCTACAACGGGCGCCGGGCGGTCGGCTGGAAGGAGGACGACGCCGACGACAAGCCGGAACGCGCCAGGACCCGCAGCATCCTGTCGAACCGCAAGTTGCTGGTGCTGGCGGTGGCGCTGGCGCTGTTCAATCTCGGCAATGGCGGCATGCTGACCCTGCTCGGCCAGAAGCTCGTGGCCACGGCCAATGATGCCACCGCCTGGACGGCCCGCTACG
>NZ_VZZK01000011.1:0-141951 GCF_008806385.1 Methylobacterium soli | reverse complement strand
GCTCGTGGCGTTTGCCGTGCTGCCGGTGCGCGCGGCGCTCTCCGGCTTCATCGACGACCCGATGTGGCTGATCTCGGCGGAAGTGCTCGACGGCGTCGCCTCCGGCATCGTCGGGGTGGCCGTGCCGGTGGTGGTGGCGGACCTGACCTGGGGATCGGGGCGGACCCAGACGGCGCTCGGGGTCGTCAACGCCGTCCAGGGCATCGGCGGCGCCCTCTCGGCCTGGTATGGCGGCCTGGCCTACGCGCTCCTCGGCTGGACCGGCTCGTTCCTGGCGCTTGGCGCGCCGGCTCTCGCCGCCCTGGCTCTGGTGATCTGGCTCGATGCGACGACCGAGCCCGGTCGCCGCACCCGGCGCCGCGAGACCCTGGCGGCCGCACTCCAGCCGGCGTGATACCGAGGCGCCGCGACCGCCCCATGTGGTCTCGACGCGGCGTCGACGTCGAACGGTTTCGCCGTATTGGCCGTTGCTGCCCCTTTTGGAGGTCCTGCCGGCCCGTTCGGCAGGCCCAGCCAGCAGAAGGAGAACGCCATGTCGAGCTTGCTCGATTACGAGGCCGGCGACAGCAAGAAGCCGGAATTTCGGCGCGGCTTTGCACATGGGGCCCAGGCCGTGTTCGACGTGGTCGGAGGGCATCTGACGGAGGAGCATGCAGGCCTCCTTCGCCACTGGCTGAACGCGGAGATCCGCTCGTGGAGCCTCAGGGCGCGCGAGCCGGAGGAACCACCGGCGGCTCCCTCCCTGTTGCCGCCGGCATGATGGGTGCCGTCGAGGGTACTCGGCAAGGCGGAAGCGCCATGCTCGGGGCTTGGTTCATCCTGGAGCGAAGCCCCGGGCTCTACGCCTGGTGCTTGAATCCGAGTGCGTGTCCGTCGTCTCGTCGCCCTGGGAGCGGCCCGCGGGCTCGCCCGGCAATCCGGAGACCTCATGGATGAGCGGAGCACTGCAAGCCGCCATGAGGACCCGCAGAAGTTCAACGCATTCCTCGGCCGCGGCAAGCGAGGCAAATCCCTCTCGCCGGAAGACCTGATCCGGCTCAAGCGTCGCGGTGACGTCGAAGCGCCCGTCGGCACGGTCACTGATCCGATAAGAAATGCGGCGTGGCATGCCCTAGACGTAGCGCAACCTTCCCAAACGAGAAGGTTGCGTACGATTATTTTGTCCGCTTGCAGACCGATCGCAAATCTGCCGACGGTCACGAGCCCGGCCGCGTCAGGCCGAGATCCGGCTGTCGGCCATCTCGAGCGAGCTGGCCAGGAATGCCCGCGCACGACTGACGCGGCTTTTGACCGTCCCGACCTGACAGCCCACGAGTTCGGCCGCGGCTTCGTAGGTCATGCCCTGCGCGGCCACGAGCAGGAGCGCCTCGCGCTGGAGTGCGGGCAGCTTGGCGAGATGCGTCCAGATCTTCTGCAGCTCGACCCCATGTTCCTGGGCGGCCGGCGCGATCAACTGGGCCGCCATCGTTCCCTCGGCATCTTCCACTTCGCGCCTGCGCTTACGGCACTCGGTGTAGAACTGGTTGCGGAGAATGGTGCAGAGCCACGCCATGAGATTGGAGCCCGTCTGGAAACGGTGCTGGTTGGCCCAAGCTTTCAGCAGCGTTTCCTGAACCAGGTCGTCGGCTTGCGCCTGGTTGACCGCCAGGGAGCAGGCGAAGGCGCGCAAACCCGGAAGCGCCGCGAGCAGGTTTGCGCGAAACGCCGACGCGACTGTGGCATCCAGCTTGGAGAGAGCGAGATCGAGCCGGGCGATGAGGTCGAGGAGATGATGCGGCTGCTCCTCTGCCAGAATCACCGCGTAGGAGTTCCGCAACTCCTGACCGAGGTGATCACGAACAAGTGCCGGGATCCTGGCGCCTTCGCCCGGAGCCGATGGGTGCCCGTCCGGCCGCTTCGATGCGGCCGAACCGCTGTCGCTCGATGACATACTTACGTCCCTTGTGCCTTGCGCGGCGTGATGGGTTTTCGCCGTGCTCGGCTTGTGCTCTGGATGCCTTTGGGGAAGCCGGACGTCGTCAACGTCGCATCGAAGGCAGCCAGGATGGGGCAGGCCGAAATCGGGTTAGCCTCGTCGGTGCAGTCCACGATCAAGCGTTCGAGCGTCGTGGACATGGTCTGCAGCGTCTTGATCTGAGTCTTCAACTGGCGCTGCTTCTCGAGCGCCTGAGCCCTGACATCGCCACAGCAGGCTCCTTCGCGCTGACGAAGGGTCAGGAGGTCCCGGACCTCAGCCAGTGTGAAGCCGCAGGCTTGAGCATGTCGGATGAACCGCAGGCGCGTCACCGCGTCCTGGTCATAGAGGCGATAGCTGCTGTCGTTCCGACCTGCCGGCTGCAGCAAGCCTTCGCGCTCGTAGAACCGGATCGTGTCGGCCGTTGTGTCGGTGGTGTCAGCAAGCTTCCCGATCGTGAACATCAAGGCATTTCTACTAATGGTGTTCGCACGCTCCGCGACGTGACCGGCCCTCATGTGCTGTTAGCCACTTCAGCTCCCCTGCGGCGGCGGCGCTTTTGCGTACCGAACACATTCCTCTGACCTGTTAGCCCTTGGAGCATACTCCAAGGTCAAGGCCTGCCTTCCGCCCCTGGGTCCCCCTCGGTGATCAACGTTAACTCGGGAAGCCCCAAGTATTCTCGGGTGCATGCGGTGAGGTCCTCCCGCGTTCTCATCCATTCGACACAAATCATGCACAACAAGGCTGACCACGCTTGGCGACGACACGTGCCGATCCGCCGTCATCTCGCAAAGCAAAACTCAATTTCTATTACATATATTTGATAGATTTTTCAGTAATTTCAATAGATTATTATAGTAAAAAGTAAATCATTTGATCAATGATACATGGATCGTGGAAAATCCTGTGATTTTTGCGCAGGCGAAGCGCGGTGCCCATCGGGGGCGAGCAAGCGGGTTCCGCGGCTTGCCGTCAAATTACAAATTCCCAACATTGGTTCGCCGGCTTGCCTCTCCCATTCCTGCCCGGAAGATCGGAAGTGCATGAAGATCCTCGCCGTCGAAGACGACGCCTCGACCCTGGCGCTGCTCGTATCCAGCCTTGCGGAGGCCGGACACGCGGTCGAGCGGGCGACCGACGGGCCGGCCGGGCTCCGGCTTGCCCTCGACGGGGCCTACGACGTGGCCGTCATCGACCGTATGCTGCCGGGCCTCGATGGGCTCGAACTCGTGCGACGCCTGCGCGCGTCCGGCGTGCAAACCCCCGTCCTGTTTCTCACGACGATGAGTGGCATCAGCGACAGGGTCGACGGTCTCGAGGCCGGCGGCGACGATTATCTCGTCAAACCGTTCGCCTTTGCCGAACTGCTCGCCCGCGTTCACGCACTCGCGCGTCGCCCGCCGCTCGGCCGCGTCGAGACCGTGCTCCGGGCGGCCGGCATCGAGTTGGACCTCGTCGCGCGGCGGGTCCGCCGCGCCGAAGACATCGTGGATCTGCAACCGCGGGAATTCAGCCTGCTGGAATTCCTCATGCGCAACGCGGGCCAACTCGTGACCCGTCGGCAGCTCCTGGAGAATGTCTGGGGCTTCCACTTCGATCCGAGGACGAACATCGTCGAGACGCATATGAGTCGCCTGCGGTCCAAGCTGAACAAGAACGCCGAGCCGGACCCGATCGAGACGGTCCGCGGCGCCGGCTACATCCTCCATGTGGACGCCTCGTGAGCTCCTGCGGAGCGCGGGCCTGCGCTTCGCGCTGCTGTACACAGTCGCGTTCATGATCTCGGTCGGCGTGATCGGCTGGATGACCGTGCTCACGGTCGCGGGCGCGCTGGAACGACAGGCGCAACGGGGGGTCGAGAACGAGGCCAGCGCCCTCGTCGACGAGTTCAACGCAGGCGGCCGGCAGGACCTGGAGGCCGCGCTGGCGGGACGGTTCGCGAACCCGTCGACCCATACCCGCTACGCCGTCGTCGAGGCCGATGGCCGCGTCGTCCTGGGCGACAGGACCCTCCTCCAATCCGGCCAAGATCCGGGGGCAGCGCACGGGACATTGCGCGGCAATATGCCCCGCATCGCGTCACGCGAACTCGGCGACGGCAGTCGCGTCATGGTGGCGGATGATCTCGCGGAGGTCAGGGAGATCGAGGCCGTGGTGACGCGCGCCTTCCAGGTGGCGCTCGCAGTAGCGGGAATCCTCGGCCTCGGCACGGGCTTGCTGATCTCCGGCGCGCTTCTGCGCCGCCTCGACACCGTCACCCGCACGGCCGAGGCGGTGGTCGGGGGAGACCTCACACAACGGATCGCCCGAACCGGATCCGAGGACGAGTTCGACCGCCTCGCCGCGACCCTCAATCGGATGCTCGATCGTATCGATGGGCTGATGGCGAACCTGCGGCAGGTTTCGACCGACATTGCGCATGATCTGCGCACGCCGCTTTCGCGGTTGCGCCAGAGCCTCGAGGCCACGCGCCGTCGCGCGACAACGATCGAGGACTACCAGGACGCCGTGGATCGAGCGGTCGAGGAGACCGATCGGATTTTGGAGATCTTCTCGGCGCTCCTGCGCATCGCCCAGATTGAGGCGGCCTCACTCCGGTCGGGGTTCCGCAGGGTCAACCTCTCGGAGATCCTGCAGACCGTCGCGGAAGCCTACGCGGCTCCGGCCGCTGATGGGGGCCGCTCGCTGACGGCGCACATTCTTGAGGACGTCTGGATTGACGCCGACCGTGACCTGCTCGCGCAACTCTTCGTCAACCTCGTCGAGAATGCGCTCCAGCATACGCCGCAGGGCAGCACCATCAGCCTCGAACTGAAGGACTCGGGGGATCGGGCCGTCGCCGTGATCCGCGATGACGGCCCCGGCATCCCGCCGGAGGAGCGGGAGAACGTTCTGCGTCGCTTCTACAGGCTGGAACGGAGCCGGACGACGCCGGGCAACGGCCTTGGCCTGAGCCTTGTGGCGGCGATTGCGGATCTGCACGGGGGCCGCGTGACCTTGTCGAACGGGCAGCCCGGTCTTCAGGTGCGCGTGGCGTTCCCGCAGGGCCACGAGCCGGCACGGAGATGAGCGCCGGACAAGCATCGATCTGGAGATGTCACGACCTGCGTGTGCTGCGACCGACGTCGTCGTGGTGCCTCTCCCCGCGATCTCGCGTTTGGCGGCGACAGGGTGAAGTGGCTTGCGGAGGCAGCAACCGCCTCAGCTGAGCGGTGCAGGCGCCGGAGGTGCCGAGGGGAGGCTGATGTCAGGACTTCGCGTTGTCCCCTACTCGACATCACGCCGATCCTCGGCCGTGCGCTTCCGCTCGGCCAAGGTGCGGGAATCTTGAATTTTCTGGACGAGGCGTAGGTTTATCCCGGAAGCTTCGCCGGCCCTGACCGCCCCGCGGAGGCTCCGGTCGCGTTCGGATCGGCGCGCGACCCGGTCCCGGCGTCGCGAACCGCCGTCGCTCGATCGGAGACGACCGTTCCGACCAAAGGAGATCGTCATGAAGGTCCTGATCGTCCTGACCTCCCACGACCAGCTCGGCGACACCGGCCGCAAGACCGGCTTCTGGCTCGAAGAATTGGCCGCCCCCTACTACGTCTTCAAGGATGCCGGCATCGAACCCGTCCTGGCCTCGCCGAAGGGCGGCAAGCCGCCCCTCGACCCGAGAAGCAACGAGCCGAACTTCCAGACGGACACGACGCGCCGCTTCGAGGCCGATGCCGAGGCGAGAGCGGTCGTGGCCGAAACGGTGCCGCTCGCCGGCGTGACGCAGGAGGATTTCGACGCCGTCTTCTATCCTGGCGGCCACGGGCCCATGTGGGACCTCGCGGAGGATCCGGATTCCCGGCGACTCATCGAGGCGATGCTCGGCGCCGGCAAGCCCGCGACGCTCGTCTGCCATGCTCCCGGCGTGCTGCGGCACGTCACGACCCCGGACGGCGAACCATTGGTCCGCGACCGGAACGTCACCGGCTTCACGAACACCGAGGAGGAGGCCGTGGAACTGACGAAGGTCGTACCGTTCCTTGTGGAGGACGAGCTGAAGCGCCTCGGCGGCCGGTTCAGCAAGGGCGCCGATTGGCAGCCCTTCGTCGTCGAGGACGGTCTCCTGATCACGGGCCAGAACCCAGCCTCGTCGGGGCCGGCGGCGGAGCGCCTGCTTGAGCGCCTGCGCGCCAGCAGCCGGACTTGAGAGGAGGCGCTCTGATGCGCACGGACCGGAAAGTCGTGGTGGTGACCGGCGCCTCCCAGGGCATCGGCGCCGGCATCGTTCAGGCCTATCGCGGGCTCGGCTACGCCGTGGTGGCGAATTCTCGCGCCATCGAGCCAGGGCCCGACCCGGACATCGTCGCCGTGGCGGGTGATATCGCCGAGCGCGCGGTCGTCGAGCGGGTGGTTGAGGCGGCCATCGATCGCTTCGGCCGCATCGATACGCTGATCAACAATGCCGGGATCTTCATCGGGAAGCCCTTCACCGATTACACGGTGGAGGAGTTCGAGCGTGCCCTGCACGTCAACATCGCGGGCTTCTTCCACGTGACCCAGCGCGTCGTCGCGCAAATGCTGGCGCAGGGCCGTGGCCACATCGTGCAGATCACGACGACGCTGGTCGATCAGCCGATCGCCGGCGCGCCGTCCGGGCTCGCAGGCCTGACGAAGGGCGGCCTGGCAGCTGTGACGCGTGGCCTGGCGATCGAGTACGCGGATCGCGGCATCCGGGTGAACGCCGTCGCGCCGGGCATCATCAGGACGCCGATGCATGCGCCGGACGCGCTCGCGGCGCTCGCCAAGCTTCACCCGATGGGCCGTCTGGGCGAGGTCGGCGAGGTCGTGGAGGCCATCCTGTATCTGGAGCGGGCCGGCTTCGTGACCGGCGAGATCCTGAACGTCGATGGCGGCCAGCACGCCGGCCGCTGGTGAGGAGATGCGGTGATGCCGATCGTCACGATCCAGATCACGCGCGAAGGGTCCGACCCCGCGCGCGAAGCGGCGACCGCCGAGGAGAAGGCGGCGCTGATCCGGGGCGCGAGCCAGTTGCTCCTCGACGTCCTCGGCAAGCCGCTGGACGCCACCTTCGTGGTCATCGAGGAGGTGCCCATGGAGAACTGGGGTGTCGGCGGCCTGCCGGTCGCGGAATACCGCCGCCGGCGCCGCATCGAGCCCGAGTGAGGGCCGACTAATGGCTTGAGCGGACGACCGATGTGGAGTGCCACCGCGAGAGGTCCGGGATCGTATCGGGTGCCGGGACGGAGCGTTGCGGGCTGGCGCAGACCGGGAGCAGATCCTGCGGCCCTGGTCGCAGCGGCGGACACGTCACGCGATCAGGTCGAGCCGCCGGGTTTTGCTACGGGTCGGAAGGCTCCGCATCGGCGACCGATGTCCGCTTCGTCGTGCCACGCAAGGCCTGGCGACGTTCGGCGCGCCATTGGTTGGCTTGACGCTGAAGCCGCTTGAGTTGCTGGGCCGCGATGGCCCGATGCTCGATTGTGCGGATCAGGTTCGGCGACCTGTCGGTGGCCGCAACGTCGGTGCGTGCATCGGCCTGGGAGGCGACACCAAAAAGCACGACGGCAAGGATCAGGCGAGTGTGCGTCATCGAAGACCTCTAAGGCCTTCATCGACGCAGTCTTTGGCATCATTGCGACGCGCGGGCACAGCATCCTCCACGCGTTGCGCCGAAGCAAAACACATTGGCCCGATCCCGATCGCACCCGGGCGGCGCTCGGTCGGTGGAAGCCCAGCCCATCCCACGGTAAAGCGGCGGACGGCCTTGTCAGGAAGTTTGAGGCAACCAGCGGCATGGTACGCACAAAGCGGTCTCGCGCGCGGCCACTCAGGTTCCGTCGCAGCGTCGTACGCGACCTGCGCAATCGCATCCGGTTCGCGCTGGTCGGCCTGCTGATTCTCGTCGGCCTGCACGTCGCCTCGATGGTCGCCTTCGAGCATCTCAGTCTCGGCGAGGCAATCTGGCTGACCTTCACGACCATCACGACAACCGGCTACGGCGACTTCTCCGCCAAGACGACGGCCGGTCGCGCCGCCACCATCGTGCTGATCTACCTGAGCGGCATCTTCCTGTTGACGCAGGCCGCCGGTGCCTTCTTCGAGTTCCGGATCCTGCGGCGTGAGCGCAAACGGCGCGGGGAGTGGAGATGGGACATGCAGGACCACATCGTCTTCGTGAATGCGCCAGCCGATGAGCCGGGCGACTACCTGCGCCGCCTCCTCGATCAGCTCCACCGCTCCCACGCGCATTTCGCGACGACGCCGTCCCTGATCCTGACCGAAGCCTTCCCGGACGGGCTGCCCCCCGACCTCGAAGACGATCCGCTCATCGTGCAGCTCAAAGGCCGTTTCGATGATCCGGCAGCCCTGGAGGCCGCGGGCGTGGATCAGGCTCAGGTGCTCGTCGTTCTTGCCGAGAACGAGGGGGATCGCCTCTCGGACAGCCGCACCTTCGACATCATCCACCGGCTGCGCGAGCGCGGGATCACGGCCCGCATCATTGCCGAGTGCGTGGACGACGTGAACCGGGAGCGGCTCAAGCGAGCGGGCGCCTCGGCCATCGTCCGGCCGCTGCGGGGCTATCCGGAGATGATCGTCCGCGCGATCGTTGCTCCGGGCACGGAGTGGATCATCGAGCGCCTGTTCTCCAGCGAGGGTGACGAGTGCCTCCGCTTCGACGTCAAGGTGTCTGGCTTGGCGTGGTCGCGCATCGTTCAGACCATCCTGGAGGCAAATATGGGCACGCCGGTCGGCTACGCGGATGCGCTCGGATTGCCGCACAGCAACCCGCCCCCACACACCTCGGTGACGGCCCAGGCTCTGTTCGTGCTCGTTGACGAGACGCAGAAGCCAAACAATGCGGTGCTCCAGAGGCTGCTGCTCGGCGCGCAGCGGCAACACGGGACGGAGCCTGCCGCCCTCCCGCCTGCCTGAACCGCGAAAGGTGGCGCGCAGGGTGGCAGCGGATGCGCGCCACCTTGAGACCGACCGGGATCGGTCACGCCAGGGGCCGCCCGCCGTGAGGATCCAATTCCCGCGGCTTGGCGTTTCCTGGCCCGAGATCGGCCGTAAGCCGGCATTCCCCGGTCGGAGCCGCAACCATGTCCGTTTCGCGTACCTTCACTGATTTCGCCGGCAAGGTGGCCAAATGGGCAGGCCACCCGGCCGCCTTCAGCATCGGGGCCGCGACGGTCATCGCCTGGGCCGTCTGCGGACCGGTCTTCCACTATTCCGAGACCTGGCAGCTCGTCATCAACACCGGCACGACCATCGTGACCTTCCTGATGGTGTTCCTGATCCAGAACTCGCAGAACCGGGACGGGGCGGCCATCCAGGCCAAGCTCGACGAGCTCATTCGGGCGAGCGCCGCGCAGAACCGCTACATCGGCATCGAGCACCTCACCGAGGAGGAGCTCGACGAGCTTCGGCAACGATGCGAGACCCGCGCCAAGGCCGAGCGGCTCGACGACGTCCGGGAGGCCGCCGACGAGGCCGAGGCCCAGGCCCGCGAGAAGGCGGCGCGCGCGGCGGCAGCTGCCGCCGGGGGCTGAGCCGGAGCCGCGGCGACCCGAGGTGTGATGCGGGGCGGCGCTCGCGGCTCGCCTCGCTTGCGCACGATCCGCCTCGAACGTCTGCCTCCGAGGCGCAATAGTGCCGCCGCGGGCGGGGTTGCCGGCGCGATCGGGTGAGCCGCCACCCGCTCGACCGCCCCTTCGAGCGCGTCTCCCAGAAGGCGGTGTTCAAGTTCGGCGGGTCGGGGGCGTGGCGGCCGACTGACGACATCCTGGAGCACACGCCGTAGGGCAGGGAGACCATCGTGCGCCTGGACGAGCCGGTCGCCACCAGCCTGAGGAGCGCGTCGGGCGCGCATCGCTGACCGGCATGGATCGCGCGCCGGAACCCGATGTGGCGCCAGCCCATTGCCGCTTCCCGGTCCCGATGGGCGTTATCGTGCATGTCCTTGTCAAAGAAGGTGAAGGTCGGCCTCGACGAGACGCGAATCCTGATCCTCGGCTCGCAGATCCTGCTCGGCTTCCAGTTCCAGGGCGCCTTCCGCCCAGCCTTCGAGCGCCTGCCGTTCCACGACCGGGTGGTCTGGGTCGCAGCCCTGGGCTTGGTCACCCTCACCATCGCGCTTCTGATCACGCCCTCGGTCCAGCACCGGATGGTGGAGCAGGGGCAGGACACCAAGTGCCTGCTCGGCGTCATTGGGCGCTATGCCGGGCTGTCGCTCACCCCCTTCGCCCTGGCGCTCGGGGCCGACCTGTTCCTGGCCGTCGAACCGGTGCTGGGCTTGGCGAGCGGCATCGTGGCCGGCACCCTCGTCTTCGGCTCGGCGCTCCTGTTCTGGTATGGGTTGCAGGCGCTGAAGGCCCGCACCATCGGAGGAAGGGAGCGCGCCATGACGAGCCGGGAGCCCGAGCACGAGCACACGTCCCTGGAGACCAAGATCGAGCAGATGCTGACCGAGGCGCGCGTCATCCTCCCGGGCGCGCAGGCGCTGCTGGGCTTCCAACTCGTCATCACCTTCTCCGACGCGTTCGAGGCGCTGCCCTTCACGGCGAAGATCGTGCATCTCGTCGCGCTGGGCTTCCTGGTCCTGACGGTGATCTGGCTGATGGCGCCGGCCTCCTTCCACCGCATCGTCTACGCGGGCGAGGACACGCCGGCATTGCACATCCTGGGCACCCGGTTCCTGCTCGCCGCGAGCGTCTCCCTGGCGCTCGGCATCTCGGCGGATCTCGGCGTCGTGGTGGCGAAGGTGGTCGATTCGGACCAGGCGGGGCTCGTCGCGGCGCTGGCGTCACTGGCCGTGCTGGCCGGGCTTTGGCACGTCTACCCGCTGGTCCTGCGGGCACGCCGCGAAGGCGGTGCCGGCCCTTAGGCCGGAACAATGGCAGCCGAGGATCGTCCTCGTGCGTCGGCTAGGCGGCTTGCGCCGTCGCGTAGCGGCGGCAATGGTCGAGATATCCGACCTCGTGCCGACCGGCGAGCTCGACCACGCTCGACCACAGCCACGAGGGCGCCTCGCCCCCGCCCATGCCCTTCGTGACCTCGGAACGCCATCCCGCCCGTGTCGCCTCGTCCATTTGCCGGCCATGCGCCTGTCCCACCACGTAGGCGAGGTAATGCGCCGCCCGGACGGCCTCGGCCGAGCTGAACTGGCCGACATCGAGCTTCAGGTCCTGCGGGGCGAGTTCGCGCATCACCACCGGCTTGCCGAGGAGCTGCACGGGAAGCATGCGTTCGCCCAGATTCGGCGACAGCGCCCGCGCCCCGGCGACGACCCGCTCGGCCGGGTTCGCCGGCATCTCGGCACCCGGTGCCGGCGGTGCCGCGGCCTCCACCGCCTCCTTCAGGTCGACCAGCGCCAGCCGGCGCTTGCCCTCGGGCTCGACGATGCGCACGAGCGCCGCGTAGCGCAGGAAGCCGAGCGAGGAGCAGCCCTTCATCCAGTAAGCCGCGTCGATCAGGCGGAGATCGGCCTCCGCGACGCGCCCGTTGAGCGCCAGCACGAGGCGGCGCACCGCCTCTTGGCCGAAAAGCTCACCGAGGGCGGCGCGCTCCTCCCGGTCGAGCGCCCAGAACTTGCGGCCGAGCGGGATGGTGGGCTCGGCGTCCTTCAGGCGCTCGCGGGCGAGGTGCTTCCACTGACGGCCCAACGCCCGGTGGCGCACGGTACGCACCGCGTCCGGTTCGGGCGGCGGCGTGTTCGCCTCGGAACCAGCGAGCCCCCGCTCGTAGCCGCGGATCATCTCTTCCAGCATCCGCGCCGTGACGACACCCGGCAGGTCCGAACCGCGCGCCGCGCTCGCCAGCGAGAGGCCCAGGCGCACCAGATCATGCGTCGGATTGCCGATGACGGTCTGGTCGAGGTCGCGCACCTGGATGTCGACGCGCCCGTCGGCGTCGGCGAGGGGGCCCAGATTGCCGAGGTGACAATCGCCGCAGATCCAGACCGGCGGTCCCTCCGGCAACCTGCCCCGGGCCAGTCCGTCGAGCCACTCGTAGAACTTCAAGGTGTTGCCGCGGACAAAGGCGTGGGCGGATTTCGCCATCTTCAAGGTTCGTTGCCGCTCCAGGACCGCCGCACGTTCCTCGGGGCCGAAGCTTCGGGTCTCGGGCATTCCACAACCTCGTACGCTCGGCCATCGCACGATCTTGGCCGCGCGCATCAACGCACGAGACGAGGTGGGCGCCACGCGTCGTTTCGTCTCCGCTGTGGATTAACGCCACGCTTCGTTCGTGGAGGCCGTTTCGCCGCTCAAAGGGTGTCCGTGTCCTGCCCTGCGGAGGGGCCGGGCGCCCGCTTGTCACCGCAGGGCCTGATCCGTGGAAGGCGCCGCCGCCGGGCACGAACCGCGGCAGGCGACACGAGCGACATCAGAGACTTAGGATGCCTGGCTGGGGCGGGAGGATTCGAACCTCCGAATGGCGGTACCAAAAACCGCTGCCTTACCACTTGGCGACGCCCCAACGTGGCCGAGCGCTGTCTAGACGCCGCCGCGTTTCGAGGCAACAGGGTTGAGGGCGCGGCGCAACGATGCCGGACAGGTCTGGAACGGGGAGGGTGGAATGGTGCAGCCGGTCGCGATCGTCACGGGGGCGGGCTCGGGGGTCGGGCGGGCCGTGGCCCTCGGCCTCGGTGCGGCGGGGTATCGGGTCGTGCTGGCCGGGCGTCGGCGCGGGCCGCTGGAACTGGTGGCGGGCTCCATCGGAGAGGGCGGGCTCGCAATCGAGGCGGACGTCGCCGACGCGGATTCCGTGGAGCGCCTCTTTGCCCGAACCGGTGCCGCCTTCGGCCGCCTCGACCTTCTTTTCAACAATGCCGGCCTCTTCACCCCGGGCGTCCCGATCGACGAGATCACCCTCGAGGATTGGCGCAGCGCCGTCGACGTGAACCTGACCGGCGCGTTCCTGTGCACCCGCGCGGCGTTCCGGATGATGAAGGCGCAGGATCCGCGCGGCGGCCGCATCATCAACAACGGTTCCATCTCCGCGCAGGTGCCGCGCCCCAACTCCGCCCCCTACACGGCGACGAAGCACGCCATGACGGGACTGACGCGGTCGACCTCCCTCGACGGACGCCCCTTCGACATCGCCTGCGGGCAGATCGACATCGGCAATGCCGAGACCGACATGACCCGCAATTTCGTGCATGGCGCCCGCCAGGCCGATGGATCGATCCAGCCCGAGCCCGTGATGGATGCGCGCCATGTCGCGGAGGCGGTCGTCTACATGGCCGAGCTGCCCCTGTCGGCCAATGTCCAGTTCATGACCGTCATGGCGACCAAGATGCCCTTTATCGGCCGCGGCTGATCGGGCTTGCCCGCCGCGCGGCGGCTTTTGCGCTTTGCCCGCACTCCGCCTACATAGCCATCCGGTGGCGCCCGGCCCTGGCCGGGTTGCCGCGCAATCCTCGATCCCGCCGCCTGAGACGATCGCCCTGGTCCGGGCGTGAGAGCCGTTGCCCACCATGTTGATGCAGCCCCAGAGCGAAACCAGCCGCCCCGCCGATCCGGTCGCCCGCCGGCGCACCTTCGCGATCATCTCGCACCCGGATGCCGGCAAGACCACGCTCACCGAGAAGCTGCTGCTGTTCGGCGGCGCGATCCAGCTCGCCGGCGAGGTGAAGGCCAAGCGCAACCGCGTCTCGACCCGCTCGGACTGGATGGGCATCGAGAAGGAGCGCGGCATCTCGGTCGTCACCTCGGTGATGACCTTCGAGTACGGCGACTGCGTCTTCAACCTCCTCGACACGCCGGGCCACGAGGACTTCTCGGAGGACACCTACCGGACCCTGACGGCGGTGGATTCCGCCGTGATGGTGATCGACGCCGCCAAGGGCATCGAGGCGCGCACCCGCAAGCTCTTCGAGGTCTGCCGCCTGCGCGACATCCCGATCGTCACCTTCGTGAACAAGCTCGACCGCGAGTCGCGCGACCCGTTCGAGCTCCTCGACGAGATCGAGAAGACGCTGGCCCTCGACGTCGCCCCCGTCACCTGGCCGATCGGCCGAGGCCGGAGCTTCGCGGGCACCTACGAGCTCGGCAGCAACCGCGTGCGCCGGCTCGACGCGGCGGATGATGCCGGGACCGTGTCGGTCTCGGGCCTCGACGATCCGCTCTTCGACGCGCTCCTGACCGAGGACGGCGAGGCCGCCAATTGGCGCGAGGAGGCGGAGCTCGCCGAGGGCGGGCTGAAGGCCTTCGACCTCGCGGCCTTCCGCGAGGGCCATCTCACGCCGGTCTTCTTCGGCTCGGCCCTGCGCAATTTCGGGGTGCGCGACCTCATCGACGGGCTCGCCCGCTTCGCCCCGCCGCCGCGGGGCCAGGACGCCGACAAGCGCCTCGTGGAGCCCACCGAGCCGCGCATGACCGGCTTCGTCTTCAAGATCCAGGCGAACATGGACCCGAATCACCGGGACCGCATCGCCTTCATGCGGGTCTGCTCGGGCCGCCTGAACCGGGGCATGAAGGCGCGCCTCGTGCGCACCGGAAAGCCGATCTCGCTCTCCTCCCCGCAATTCTTCTTCGCGCAGGACCGCGCCATCGCGGACGAGGCCTTCGCGGGCGACGTCGTCGGGATCCCGAACCACGGCACGCTGCGGATCGGCGACACCCTCACGGAGGGGGAGGACATCCTGTTCCGAGGCGTTCCGAGCTTCGCGCCCGAGATCCTGCGCCGCATCAAGCTCACCGACGCGATGAAGGCCAAGAAGCTGCGCGAGGCCCTGCAGCAGATGGGCGAGGAGGGCGTGGTGCAGCTCTTCCTGCCGCAGGACGGGTCCGGGGCGATCGTCGGCGTGGTCGGTGCGCTCCAGCTCGACGTCCTGAAGGAGCGCCTGCTCGCCGAGTACGGCCTGCCGATCGACTACGACACGACCCGGTTCTCGGTCTGCCGCTGGATCGCGTCGGATTCGGAGGTCGAACTCGACAAGTTCATCGGAAGCCACGGCTCGTCGATGGCGAGCGACCTCGATGGCGCCCCGGTCTTCATGGCAACCACCGCCTTCTCGCTCCGCTACGAGGAGGAGCGCTACCCGGAGATCCGCTTCACCGACGTGAAGGATTACCAGAAGCGCGCCGCCTGACAGGCACCGTCGTTCTGTCACGATGACGGGGCCGGCGGACGGGCGACATCGCCGGCGGGATTACCTATCCTCAGGGAATCCTGCTCTCGACGCCAGCCAGTCGAGTACGCGTCACGGTCCGGCTGCCACTTGTCGCGAGCTGCCCCCCCTTCGCGGAGGTTAGGCGATGACGACACTCCACGCGGTCACCCACGGCCACACATCGGCCGCTCTCCCGGTGCGTGACATCGGCGCCGGCGATCTCAGATCCGCGCTCCGCTCCGGCTTCGACGATTTCATCGCGATGCCCACGCACGTGATCTTCATCAGCCTGATCTATCCGATCATCGGCATCGTGCTCGCGGTGATGACCTCCGACGGGAACCTGATCCCGCTCCTGTTCCCGCTGGCCTCAGGCTTCGCGCTGATCGGCCCCTTCGCGGCGGTCGGCCTGTACGAGCTCAGCCGCCGGCGCGCGCAGGGGCTCGACACCGGCTGGGCCCACGCCTTCACGGGTCTGAGGCGGCGGGCCGTCGGCTCACTCCTGGCGGTGGGCGGCCTGCTGGCGACGATCTTCGTGTGCTGGCTGGTGGTGGCCCAGGGCCTCTACTGGGCCCTCTACGATTCCTACGCCCCGGCGACCATCCTGGGCTTCGCCCACGAGGTCGTGACGACCCAGCGCGGCTGGGCCCTGATCGCGCTCGGGAATCTCGCGGGCTTCGCCTTCTCGCTGATCACGCTCGCGGTCAGCGTCGTCTCGGTGCCGCTGATCGTCGGCCGGCACGTGGATGCGCTCACCGCGCTCGAGACCTCCGTGGCGGCCTTCCGGAAGAACCCCCGCACGCTGCTGGCCTGGGGCTTCATCGTGGCGGGCATGCTGATCCTCGGCTCGCTGCCGCTCTTCGTCGGCCTCGCCGTCGTGATGCCGATCCTCGGGCACGCGACCTGGCACCTCTACGAGCGGATCGTCGCCGGCTGAGGGCTCGTACGCCGGGCCGGCCTCAAAACTTGCCGAGCATCGGGAAATCGATGCTGAGCGTGGATTCGGTGGCGAGCGGCGTCTCGCGCCGACGCGGCTTGCGGTTCAGCACCTGCTTCAGCTTGCCCTTCAGCACCGCCATGTCGAAGGGCTTGAGGATGAACGCATCCGCCCCCGCCTGATGGGCGACGTTGATGTCCTCGAAGTCGAAGGACGACTCGGTCAGGATGAAGGGCGTGTTCATCAGGGCGTCGTCGCCGCGGATCTCGCGCAGCAGCGCGATGCCGTCCATCGGCTCCATGTCGAGATCCGAGATCACGAGGGCGTATTTTCGCGCGCGCAGGCGCTCCAGCGCGTCGGGGCCGCTCGTGACGCCCTCGACCTCGGGGAAGCCGAGCCGGTTCATCAGCATGATGACCAGCTTGAGGAGCTTTTCCTGGTCGTCGACGACGAGGATCGGTGGCGTATCGCTCATGGCGCGGGCTGGCTCGGGTCAGGGGCGGCGGACGGCCGGTCTCGACAAGCGGGGCGGCTAGATGAAGAGGTGGTCGATGCCCTGCTTGGACATCGCATCGGATTGAAGCGAGACCGCCAGGGCGTGGATGGTCGCGGCCTTGGGCGTGCCGCGCTGAAGGGGGGCGAGCAGGTTCGCCTTGTTGAACAGGGTCTCGGTGGCGGCGTTGCGCATGCCGGTCTTGAAGGAGTGGACGAATTCGCGCTTGGTGATCTCGCGCCACTCGCAGATCTGCACGTCGCGGTGGCGCTGATCCTCCGCGATCCGGTTGAAGGTCTCGTGGATCGACATGCGCTCCCCCTCGATCACCTGCGCGGCGAAGTTCTGCTCGATGATCAGGAAGCTCGTGATCACCGAGAACTCGTTCTTCTTCTGGGCCTGCCGGGTGATGTCGCCGAGCTGGTTCGCCCGCAATTGCGGGTCCGACGACAGGTTCAGTCGGGAGAAGTAGATCAGGTGGACGAGGCTCGTCCTCTTGGCACGCATGACTGACGTCGTCCCGGGTCGGTTCTGAGCATCGTACGGCGCCCGGCCATAACGGCGCGTAAACGCCCGGCCACCGCCGCCAGAGCCCGGCAAGAGCTGCCGAGTGCGCGGCCCCGCTCGCGCATTCTTGCCGGGTCCCGTCCGCGTGATCCTCGTGTTTTCAAAGACTTAGCTCTGGCATGTCGGTTGCGGAGCCGGAGCCAGAGGGAGGCTGCCGATCGGGCGGCGCCCACGGTTTATGAGGCCGGACCCCATCATGGACATCTTCACCGCGCTGCAGACGGCCGTCACCGGACTCAAGGCGCAATCCTACGCCATCGGCAACATCTCGGGAAACATCGCGAACTCGCAGACGACGGGCTACAAGCGCATCGATACGAGCTTCGTCGACCTGATCGCCGAGCAGACGCCCAAGCACGAGGTCGCCGGCACCGTGATGTCGCAGGCGCAGCTCACCAATTCGCTGCAGGGGCCGATCACCCAGACGAGCGTGCCCACCAACATGGCGATCAACGGCCAGGGCTTCTTCACCGTCCAGGAGAAGTCGGGCGACGCCAACGGGCAGGCGAGCTTCTCGGGCAACACCCTCTACACCCGGCGCGGCGACTTCACCCTCGACAAGAACGGCTATCTGGCGAACGGGGCCGGCGCCTACCTGCTCGGCGACAACCTCGATCCGGAATCCGGCCAGGTCGTGTCGTCCGGCCCGATCAAGATCAACAACGCGACCCTGCCGGCGAAGCAGACCACCTCGATTTCCTACGGCGCCAACCTGCCCAAGGTCCCGATCACGGTGGCGTCGCAGGGGGGAGATTCCACCCCCTACGCGGTCGCCGCCTCCATCGTCACCGATTCGGCCGCGACGCCCGCGGCGACGCCGATCACCGTCAAGGCCGCGGATTCGCAGGCGCTGCTCGACAAGAGCATCGCGGGGCCGGCCGTCACCGCCTACACCGCGAGCGGCGCGCCCGTGTCGCTCTCGACCCGCTGGGCGAAGGTGCAGGACGCGAGCGTCACGCCGCCCAAGGACGCGGTCTGGAACCTCTACTACGCCTCGAGCGCCTCGTCGGCGGCCAAGGATTCCGACTGGATCAATGCCGGGGCCGCCTTCAGCTTCGACGGCTCGGGCAAGTTCGTGCCCCCGACCAACACGGCCGTCGCGACTTTGGGAGCCGACGGCTCGTCGGCCATCAAGATCCCGGCCGTCACCGTCGACGGCGCCGCGGTCGGCGACGTGACGATCAATATCGGGGCGAACGCGCTGACCCAGTACGCCAGCTCGGCCGGCTCCGTGACCACGAACACGCTGACGCAGAACGGCTACGCCGCCGGCACCCTCAACAGCGTCTCGGTGACGGCGGACGGCAAGATCGTCGGGTCGTTCTCGAACGGATCGACGATTCCCGTGGCGAGCGTCGGCATCGTCCACTTCATGAATCCGGACGGCCTCAGCCCGCAATCGGGCGGCAATTACGACCAGACGCTGGATTCGGGCGTACCGATCGCGGGGCTCAACGGGGCCAAGCTCGTCGGCAGCAACGTCGAATCGTCGAACACCGACATTGCCGGCGAATTCTCTAAGATGATCGTAACCCAGCAGGCTTACTCTGCGAATACGCGCGTCATGTCGACCGCGCAGCAGATGATGTCCGATCTGCTCAACGTCATCCGCTGACGGCAGCCCGCCTGTTTGAGGTCCGGGCTCCGGGAGGAAGACCATGTCGATCAATGCCCTGAGCACCGCGACGGCCGGCCTGCAGGCGATGCAGACGGCGATCGGCATCGTCTCGCAGAACGTGGCGAATGCCGGCACGGCCGGCTACGTCAAGCGGACGGTCACGACGGTCTCCGACGGCGTCGGGAATTCGGGCGTCGCGATCGGGACGATCAACCGCACCTTCGACGATGCGGCGCTCAAGCAGCTGCGCCTCGAAACCTCGGGCGCCGCCTATACCTCGACGAAGGCCAACATCCTCGCCCAGATCGACAAGCTCTACGGCACGCCTGGCGATTCGACGGCGCTCGATGCCAATTTGAACGCCTTCACGGCGGCCCTGCAGGGCTTGGCCTCGAACCCGACGGTGGCCTCGGCCCGGGCCACGGTCGTGAACGCCGCCACGATCCTCACGCAGCAGATCGGCAGCATCGCCAGCAGCATCCAGGACCTGCGCAGCGGCGTCGAGGGCCGGCTCTCCACCGAGACATCGGACGCGAACGGCCTCCTGGCGTCGATCGCGAACCTGAACCTGAAGGCGTCGAGCACCTCGGATGCGTCGGCCCGCGCGAGCATCCTCGACCAGCGCGACCAGCAGCTCACGCAGCTCTCCTCCTATCTCGACATCAAGACCGTCAACCAGAACGACGGCACCGTCTCGGTGATCACCAATTCCGGCGTGACGCTGGTGGATCGCGGCTCGGCCGCCAGCCTCAGCTTCGACGGGCGCGGGACGCTCAGCGCCGAATCCGCCTATTCCTCCGATCCGTCGAAGCGCAGCGTCGGCACCCTCACGGCGACGTTGCCGGGCGGGGGGACCCTCGATCTCGCCGCGGCGGGCGCGCTCCGCTCCGGCACGATCGCGGCCGAGCTGGAGCTGCGCGACAAGATCCTGCCGCAGGCGCAGCGCCAGGTCGACGATCTCGCGGCCGGTCTCTCGCAATCGCTGACCGACACCACCACGGCGGGCACGAAGAACGCCTCGGGCACCGGCTTCGATCTCGATCTCAGCGCGATCGCGAAGATCAAGCCGGGCAACACGCTCACGATCCCGATCACGACGGCGACCGGCCAGACCCGCAACGTGATCCTGGTCGCGGCGTCCGACCCGAAGACCGTCACCGCCGGGATCGCGGCGAGCCAGACCACCGACTCGAACGCGCTGACGCAGGCCTTCCAGATCCCGGCCGCGATACCGCCCGCGACCGCGCCGAGCGCGGCCCAATTCGCCAGCGCCATCGATGCCGCGCTGAAGGCGGCGTCCCCCGCGCTCTCGGCCAATGCGAGCGGCAGCACGCTCACCATCGCGGGCTCCGGCTCGATCGTGGTGCAGGGCGCCGCCGCGAGGATCACGCAGCCCGCGAGCGCCGCCGACCTCACCGGCGCCAATCCGCAGATCCCGCTCTTCACCGACGGCGCGGGCAACGCCCTCATCACCGGCTCCTTCCATGGCGGCTCGCAGCGCACGGGCCTGGCGCAGCGCATCGGGGTCAACACGCTGATCAGGAACGACAGCACGTCGCTCGTTGCCACCGCGTCGACCAGTTCGCCGACGGGTGAGCGTCCGCAATGGATCTACGACACCCTGACGAGCGCGAAGCAGACCTTCTCCGCCGCGAGCGGTATCGACGGGATCAATGCGCCCCACAGCGCCAGCGTCGTGGGCTTTGCCCAGGAGATCATCGCCGGCCAGGGCGCGGCCTATACGGCGGCGCAGAGCCTCGACGAAGGGCAGAGCGTGGCCCTGGCGACCGCGCAGGGCCGTTTCGCCACGAGTGCCGGCGTCAATATCGATGAGGAGATGTCGCGCCTCATCGAGTTGCAGACCGCCTACACGGCCAATGCCCGCGTCCTGACGGCGGCGCGCGACATGCTCGACACCCTCCTGCGGATCTGAGGACAGCCATGACGACCATCCCGTCCTTCGCCGCAGGCAGCTTCGTCACCAATCGCACGACCACGAACCTCGTCAACCTGAAGAGCCGGCTCGACGGGCTCTCGACGCAGCTCTCCACCGGCCGCGCCGCGGAAACCTATGGCGGCCTCGGTGCCGGCCGGTCCACGAGCCTGAGCGCCCACGCGACGCTGAGCGCCCTCGACGGCTACGACGCGACGATCACGGGCGCGCAGACCCGGGTGAAGCTCGCTACGGCGAGCCTCACCCAGCTCACCAGCCTCACGACCACCCTGCGCCGGAGCATCGACAACACCGCCCTGAACAACGGCGCCACCGCCGAAAACAACGCGCTCCTGGCGAGCAGCAGCCTGGATTCCGCCCTCGATGCGCTGAACCAGCAATCCGCCGGGCAATATCTCTTCGGCGGACGCGTCCTCGAGACGCCCCCCGTCGTGTCCGGCGACGTCCTGCTGAACGGGACGACGACCCCGAAGGCGGACGGGCTGAAGACCCTGGTGCAGGAACAGCTCGACGCCGATCTCGGCCCGAGCGGGACGGGCCGGCTGACCGTCACGACGCCCAACGCCACCACGATCTCGGTGGCGGAAGAGACCAACGCGCTCACGCGCCAGGATTTCGGTTTCCAGTTCACCGGGACGCCGACGGCGACCGGCTCGGCCATCTCGGTGAGCGCCCAGGCGAGCGCACCCTCGACCATCTACAATATCGGCCTCTCGGCGCAACCGGCGATCGGCGACAGCCTGACCTTCACGCTGTCGCTGAAAGGCGGGGGCACCACGACCCTCACGCTGACCGCGCAATCGCAGGTGACGCCCGGCTCCCATGCGGGCTTCGCCATCGGGGCGAATGCGGCCGAGACGGCGGCCAACCTGTCGAACGCCGTGACGGGCGCGCTGAAGGACGCGGCGAACACCACGCTCGCGGCGAAATCGATCACCGACGCGACGACGCGCTTCTTCGATGGCGGGGAGCGGATCGGGAAGGATTCGGTCGGCAATCCCGTCTTCATCAGCCAGCTGAGCCCGAGCGACGCGTTGCTTCCCGGCAATCAGAAATCGACGGTCCAATGGTACAAGGGCGAGGCGTCCACCACGGATCCGCGGGCCGCGACGACGGCCCGGATCGGCGCCACGTACACGGTCGAGATCGGCGCACGGGCGAATGAGGACGCGATCAAGGACGCGCTAAAATCCTTGGCGGCGGCGGCCGTCAACACGGTGGGGACCACGCCCGACACGTCCGCGGCGCGCTGGAAGGCGGTCGCCGCCAGGACGACGACGCTGCTCCCCGCAACCGGGGCGCTGGAATCGATCACCGCCGATTTCAGCTTGGGCGCGAGCGCCTTGAGCAACGCCCAGACCCAGAACAAGTCGACGCGGGCGACCCTGCAATCGGCGGTCGACGGCGTCGAATCCGTCACCACCGAGGAAGTCGCCGCCAAGCTCCTGGCCGTCCAGAACCAGTTGCAGGCGAGCTATCAGGTGACGTCGATGCTCTCGAAGCTGTCGCTGGTGAATTACCTCAGCTGAGGCTGCCTCACGGCCCGCGCCCGCCGCGAGGCCGGCCGATGGCGGCGCGCAGGGCGAGACGCCGATGTGACGCGGTCATCGCCTCGGTCTCGCCCGTGGCGCGGCTTGATCGGTGCCGGTGGGTTCGCCTATCTCTGGGGATCAGCGGGGCCGGAGCCGGAACACGATGGCGAATCGAGTGCGCGCCGGTTTGGTCGCCGGCCTGCTGGCGGGGTGCCTCGCGCCGGCGACGGCGCGCGAGCCCGCCAAGGTGCCGGCGCCCGAGCCGCTGCGCCCCTGTCCCGCCTTCGGCAGCGGGTTCGTTCGCATCCCGGGAAGCCGCAGCTGCATCCGGCTCTCGGGGCGGGTCGGGGCCGGCATCGATCTGCGCGCCGGCCATGGCGGCGCGGCGGCAGCCCCCGCGGCGGCCGGCCGCTTCGCCATCGATACCCGCTCGGAATCCGAGCTCGGACCGGTGCGCACCTTCGTGCGCATCGGCAACGGGCGGCCGTGACCCGGCCTCACAGGCTGCGGGACAGGACCAGGGGGCCGCTTCGCGCGCCGCGGCCATAGGGCGAGGGCGCGATCGACGGCACGCCGTACACCGTCGCCGAGCGTGAACGGCCGATTTCCTCCGCCAGGGTCTTGATCAGGCCCTCCGAGACGCTGCGCGCGGTGGCGAGCACCGCCTGGTTGGTCTCGACCTCGATCATGAAGCGCTGATGGGCGGCCTTCAGCACCTCGACGCCCCGGGGCGCGAAGCGGGCCAGCGCGATCGCGTTGGCCTTGGCGGATTCGAGCCCCTGGAGATAGGCGCCCGACAGGGCGCTCTTGCGCTCCGCCTGCGACAGGCCCTCGCGCAGGCGGCCGGCGCGGACATGGCCGCTCTCCTCGGCAAGAATCTCCGAGAGCGCCTGCATGGTCGACATCACGTGGGCCACGAGCGCCTCGGCCGCCTTGGGATCGGCGATGCGGACCGGATTCGCGTCGGGTCTAGGCTGCACGGGCGGCCTCCTGCATCTTCATCATCTCGCGGTAGACCTGATCGGCAATGCCGACGCCGCCGCTCTTGACCACCTGGGTCGCGTATTCCTTGGTCAGCATCGAGCGGTAGACGCCGCCGCCGGTGCCGTTCTCGCCCAGCGGCCCCTCGGTGCCGTCCGATTGCGCGACGCGGTCGAGGCTCTGCTCCAGGAACATCGATTCGAAATCGGTCGAGGCCTTGCGGGCCTTGGCGTCGGCCGCCTTGGTGGTGTCGTCCGCCGTCTTGGTCACGCTCGCCGCGATGTTGCCGGCGATGGACTTTCCGACCTGCAGGGCCGCCGAGGCGGCGAAGGTGGCGAGTGGGAGCATGGGGTTACCTCGCTGAGACCGTGGTGAGGGAGGACGGGCGCATCACATCAGCTCGATATCGGCCTGGAGGGCGCCCGCGGCCTTGATGGCCTGGAGGATGGAGATGAGGTCGCGGGGGCCGACCCCGAGGGCGTTGAGCCCGTCCACGAGCTCGCGCAGGGTCACGCCCTCCTTGACGAGGGCGAGCTTGTTGCCGTCGCCGGTATCGACCTTCACGCCGGTGCGCGGCACCACCACGGTCTGGCCGTTCGAGAGCGGATTCGGCTGGCTCACCTGCGGCTGCTCCGTGATCGTGACCGTGAGGTTTCCCTGCGCGATCGCCACCGTCGAGACTCGCACGTCGCGCCCCATCACGATGATGCCGGAGCGCTCGTCCACCACGACCTTGGCGGTCTGGTCCGGCTCGACCTTGAGCTGCTCCACCTCGGTGACGAGGCGGATCATGTTGCCGTGATAGCGGGCCGGGATCTGGAGGGTCACGGTCGCCGGATCCGTCGGCTCGGCGGTGTCCCCGCCCATGAAATCGTTGATGGCGGCGGCGATCCGCTTCGAGGTGGTGAAGTCGGGGTTGCGCAGGGACAGGCGCAGGCTGCGCGCATCGTTGAGCTTGAACGCGATCTCGCGCTCGACATTGGCGCCGTTGGAGATGCGCGCGTTGGTGGGCACGCCCCGGGTGACCTTGGCGGCGTCGCCCTCGGCGGAGAAGCCCGCGATGGCGACCGAGCCCTGCGCGAGGGCGTAGACCTCGCCGTCGGCGCCCAGCAGCGGCGTCACCAGCAGGGTGCCGCCCTGGAGCGACTTCGCGTCGCCGAGCGAGGACACCGTCACGTCGATGCGGGTGCCCTGCGTCGAGAAGGGCGGGAGATTGGCCGTCACCATCACGGCGGCGAGGTTCTGGGTCCGCATGGTGGCGCCCCGCGTGTTGACGCCGAGGCGCTCCAGCATGGCCTGGAGCGACTGCTTGGTGAACGGGATGTTGTTGAGGGTGTCGCCGGTGCCGTTCAGGCCGACCACGATCCCGTAGCCCACGAGCTGGTTCTGCCGCACGCCCTCGATCGAGGCGAGGTCCTTCACCCGCGACAGGGCCGAGGCCGGCGCCGCGCCGCCGAGGACGAGCGTCGCCAGCGCGATGGCGAGGAGGTGGGCGAGGCGGAGGCCGGGGATTCGCGTTGTCATGCCGAGCTTCGATCGGGATCGGGTCTCGGCCTCACCCTGCCAGCTTCATGCCATCCGGATCGTTTCGCCAAACCATTGTATTGTATGGATTTTTGTGAACACGCACTTCGGCTGCGGAGCGGTCGGGCAGGGGCCTTCGGTGCCCACCCGGCAGGTTCTGCCCGGCTGTTTACGAACGCTTAACCACGCGAACCGGACAATCGGGCCGCGGCGGCCCCTGTCCGCCCCCCTCGATCGGTTTCCTGATGCGCGTCGACACCCACTTTGCGGCCCAAGGGCCAGCATCCGTCGCCTCTGGACGGCGCACGAACGAGGGCCGCAGCTTCTCCCTCGGGGCCGCGCCCGAGGCGGCCTCCGCGCACGCCCCCGCCGGCGCGACCTCGCTTGCCGGGCTCGACGCCGTCCTGACGCTCCAGGGCGACAACGAATCCCCGAGCGAGCGCCGCCGCCGCTCGGCGCGGCGCGGCCACGATCTCCTCGACGGGCTCGATCGGCTCAAGGCCGCGCTTCTCACGGGGCGCGTGCCGACCCACGAATTGCAGGCGGTCGCCGGCCGCCTCTCGGACCGGGCGGCGACGAGCGGCGATCCGCGCCTCGACGGGCTCATCGCCGATATCGAGCTGCGGGCGGCGGTGGAGCTCGCCAAGCTCGAGACCCGCCGCCGCGCCTGAGCCGCCGCCGGCCCGGACGTTGACGGCTCAGCCGCGATCCCCGACAAAGCGCGCGCCTCAAATCCCGGTGGCGCGACCGGGGAGCCTCACCGTCGCGCCGTCCCACCGGCGCCGATGCTGTTCAATTCCTTCGTCTTCCTCCTCGCCTTCCTGCCGGCCGCGCTGATCCTGCACGCGCTGGCCGAGCGCTTCCGGCCGGGCTGGCGCCTGCCGATCCTCGTCCTCCTGTCCTTCGTGTTCTACGGCTGGTGGGACCTGCGCTTCGTGCCGCTTCTCGCCGCCTCGATCGGGCTGAACTGGCTCGTCGCCCGCGCCTTCCTGCGCAGCCGCAACGCCGTCCTGATCCCGCTGGCGATCGCCCTGAACCTCGCCGTCCTGGCGCTGTTCAAGTACCTCAATTTCTTCGCCGATCTCGCCAACCTGATCCCCGGCGTCGCGGCCCCGCATCTCGATTGGGTGCTGCCGCTGGGGATCTCGTTCTTCACCTTCCACCACGTGATGTACCTGACGGACCTGAAGGCCGGCCGCGCGCCCGCCTACGACCTCGTCCGGTACGCCCTCTATATCGGGTTCTTCCCGCAGGTTCTCGCCGGCCCGCTCGTGCGCTGGAGCGAGATCATGCACCAGTTCGACGAGCGCCCCTACGCCCGCCGGGACGCGGCGGAGCGGATCGGGCGGGGCCTGATGCTGCTCTGCGTCGGGCTCGCCAAGAAGGTCCTGCTCGGCGATCCCCTCGCGAGCTCCGTCAACCCGGTGTTCCAGGCGGCGGCCGCCGGCAAGGTCGTGACCCTGGCCGAGGCCTGGCAGGCGACGCTGGGCTTCACCTTCCAGATCTACTTCGACTTCTCGGGCTATACCGACATGGCGCTCGGCCTCGCGCTCCTGTTCGGCATCGTGCTGCCGCAGAATTTCGATGTGCCCTACCGGGCGACCTCGCTGCGCGACTTCTGGCGGCGCTGGCACATGACCCTGTCCCGCTTCCTGCGCGACTACCTCTATGTCGGGATGGGGGGGAACCGGCGCGGCCTCGGGATCCAGCTCGGCGCGCTCCTCGCCACCATGACCCTCGGCGGCCTCTGGCACGGGGCCGGCCTCACCTTCGTGGCCTGGGGCGCCCTGCACGGACTCGGCCTCGGGGCGGGCGTGCTCTGGCACCGCGCCGGCGGGCGGATGCCGGCGCTCCTCGGATGGCTCCTCACCGCCCTGTTCGTGGTGATCACCTGGGTGCTGTTTCGCGCGACGAGCTTCGAGGCGGCGCTCGCGGTGTTCAAGGGCCTGTTCGGCCTGGCACCCATCGGCAGCGGCTTCAAGTGGCGCACCATCCTGATCGCCGCGGCCGTGGCGATGCTGGGGCCGAGCGCCTGGGCAGCCGTCCACCGCCTGCCGCCCCATCGTGGCCTCGCGGCCGCCTTCGCGCTGCTGTTCGTCATCGTGCTCCTGAAGATCGGGGACGATGCGAACTACGAGTTCATCTACTTCCAGTTCTGACGCGATGAAGCCCCTCGACCTCGCAGAGAGCCGAACCTGGCGCCGCTTCGCGGCCGGCTTCGCCCTGACGGCCGCCGGGCTCCTGGCCGGCTACCTCGCGCTCGCGGCGCTCGTCGATCCCTACGACAGCGGACGCTCGCGCCTGCTCTCGGCCGGGGGCGTGCGCCCGCAGGGGCCCCGCACGGCCGCCGCGAGCCGCGGGCGGGACCCCGCCTTCACCGGCGCGATCATCGGCAACTCGCATATCCAGCTCATCGAGCCCGGCCGGCTCAGCGCCAGCACCGGCGTCCCGTTCGTGCAGCTCGCGGTGCCCGCCACGGGACCGGGCGAGCAGTTCCTCCTCCTCGACTGGTACCTGCGCCATCACCCCAACCCGGCGGCCCTCGTGGTCGCGGCGGACGCCTATTGGTGCACCGACGACCCGGCCCTCCCGAACGCCAAACCGTTCCCGTTCTGGTTGTTCTCCGACAGCGTGCCGGCCTATCTGCGCGGGCTGATGCGCTTCTCCGTGGCGCAGGAGGTGGCGGGGCGGATCGGCTGGCTCCTGCGCGGGCGCCGCGCCTACGCGCGCGCCGACGGCTGGTGGGATTACGAGCCCGACTACCTGCGCCAGGGCTACGCCGACGATCCCCGCCTCGTCGCCGACCGCGACAAGCCGGCGCCCGATGCGCCCGATCCCGGGCGCGCCGGCCCCTTCCCGGCGGCGGAGCGCTTCGCCGCGCTCCTCGCCCGCGTGCCGGCCGCGACCCCGGTGCTCCTCGTCTTCCCGCCCGTCTACGCACCCGGCCTGCCCCGGCCCGGGACCCCGCGCGCGGCGGCCGAGGAGGCCTGCAAGGACGCGGTGCGGGCGGCGCTCGGCACCCATCCGGTAAGCGCCGTGCTCGATTGGCGCCGCGACCGGCCGGAGCTGCACGACTCGGCGCAATTCTTCGACCAGACCCATTATCGCCACCCCCTCGCGCATCAATTGACCGACGCGATCGGTGCGAGCCTGCGCCGGCTGCTCCAATGGAAGCCGAGGCCGGAATGACGCGTGGAGTGTTCTCGATCGTACCACCGTGGCGTGTTTGCCGCATGTCATGCTGCATGTGGACGCTTATCCGCGTTCCTGCATCAGTGTCCGTTGTCGCGACCTCGGACCTCGACTATACGGCACAAAATTATCGCCGCAGACCGGCCATACGGGAAGTGTGAGGGCGACGAATGGCGAAGGTGGTGCTCGAGGACGGCTACGTTCCGACCGACGAAGAGCCCTTCATGAACGACCGGCAGCGCGAGTATTTCAGGCGCAAGCTGCTCGGTTGGAAGAACGATATTCTGCGGGAGGCCCAGGACACCCTGGTGGCCCTGCAGAGCGAGAACGAGAACCACCCCGATCTCGCTGATCGGGCCTCGTCCGAGACCGATCGGGCGATCGAGCTGCGCGCCCGCGATCGTCAGCGCAAGCTGACCGGAAAGATCGACGCGGCCCTCGCTCGGCTGGAGGACGGCTCCTACGGCTATTGCGAGGAGACCGGCGAGCCGATCTCCCTGAAACGCCTCGATGCCCGCCCGATCGCGACGCTCTCGCTGGAGGCGCAGGAGCGCCACGAGCGGCGCGAGCGGGTCTATCGCGACGATTAACCGGCCGCACGTCACCGCCGCATCCGATCCCGCCAAGTTTCCGGATGCTGCACTGCGGTAATGCTCAAGTTTAACCGGCGTCAATATTGAACGCCGCGCTTGGTTTGCGCTGCGGCAACTAACGTCGCGCCGGAACTTAAGCGCGCGCTGCCCATTTTAGAAGGATACCTCTCATGAGGATCTTGGAATGGACAACAATATTCTGATCATCGTGCTCGCGCTCGCGACGCTGATCATTGTCGCGGGCGTCGCCATGTGGCAGCGCGCCCGCGTCGCGCAGGCGAAGGGCGACCCGGGCCGCTCGGCCTTCACCGAGAATCATGGCGGGACGCCCCGCCAGAACCGGCCCGGCACCGAGCACTGAGCGCCCGCTTCCAGGCTCCTCAGAACGGCAGCAGGATGTCGACGAGCTGCTGCCCATAGCGAGGTTGCTGCACGTCCGTGATCTGGCCACGGCCCCCATAGGCGATGCGGGCTTCCGCGATCTTGGTCGAGTCGATCGTGTTGTCCGACTCGATGTCCTCGGGCCGGATCACGCCCGCCACGATCAGCTCGCGGACCTCGAAATTCACCCGGATCTCCTGCTTGCCCTCGACCACGAGATTTCCGTTGGGCAGGACCTGGGTGACGATCGCCGCCACGTTGGTGGTCACCTGCTCGGCCCGCTGGACCGAGCCCGCGCCGTCGCTCGACGTGTTCGAGGTGGCGTTGAGCAGCTTGTCGGCCGCGATTCCGGCCGCCTTCACCCCCGCATTGCTCTCGAGCCCGAAGGCGTTCGGCAGGCCGAACCCTTCGGTGTTCGAGCGCGAGCGCTTGGTCTCGTTGTTGAGGTTGGCCTTGTCGGTGACGTTCACCTTCACGGTCACGAGGTCCCCGATGCGCGCGGCCCGCTGGTCCTTGAAGAAGGCGCGTGAGCCGGTGCGCCAGAGAGAGTTCGGCGCGTAGGAGACGGGCTGCACCTCCGGCATCGGCAGCCGCACCGGGCGATAGCCCGGCTGCGCGGTCGGGTCCGCGATGGCCGAGAGGGCCGGCTGCGCACCGATCTGCGAGAGCCGGTCGGCGGTGTTGCAGGCGCCGAGGCTCGTGGCGGCGGCGAGGGTGGCGGCGAGGGCGAAAAAGCGGCTGGCGATCATCGGACGCGGACTCGGGCTGAGGGGCAGGGCGCTGACGGATCTTCAGCGGCTCGGGGCATCGAGGGCGGCGCTGGCTTGGCGCTGCGGCGCTGTGGGCCCCACGGAGACGCGGCCCGGGCCGATCACGGTGGCCTGCAGGACCTTCTTCGAGGCGCCGTTGACGACCGTGATGGTGGCGCCGAGGCGCCCGCTCTCGCTCGCGGTTCCCCGCATCGAGAGGGAGATGCCGGGCGTGTCGTACACGATGTTCACGGCCTCTCCGCGGTTGACGAGTTCGGGCGGTGCGGTATCGCCGACGCGCAGAACCGAGCCGGCATTGAGCGCGCGCTGGGCCACCTCTCCGGCGAGGCCCGCGATGCCGGATTGCGCGTCGGGCGGCGAACCCTCGCGCGGGCGCCGCTCCACAGTGATGTCGGCGGCGGTGACGGGCTCGTTTCGGTTCACCGTGCGGGTCAGGACGGCGATCTCCCGCATCTCGACGACGAGGCCGGAGACCCGCAGGGAGGCTTGGCGCTCGCCCAGGCTGATCAGCCCGCTGATCCGGCGCGAGCGCGGATCGTAGGTGACGTCGAGGGCGGCGGCCTGGCCGTTGAGATCGATGGGCGCCAGGAGAACGGGGGCCTCCCCGTCCAACCGGATGCTGATGCCCCGCGGGTCGAGGCCGTAGGCGCTCTCGAGGCTGCGCTTGACCGCCGCCTCGATCTCCGGCGCGCCGACCCGGCGCACGGCCCGCTGGACGGCGATCTGCACGCGCCCGCCCGTCTCGACGGAGCCGAGCCCGATCGCCGCGACCGCCTCGACGATGCGCCGCGCCTGGATCGTCCCGGTGGCGCCGAGCGCCGGGGCGCGGAAGAGGGGGCGCTGGCCCGCCTCGGCGGACGCGCCCTCCACGAGGTCGCCGAGGGTCAGGATATCGCCGCGCGCCGTCACGTCGCCGCGCAGGCGCAGGGCCCCGTTGGCGAGGGCCGGGAGCGTGAAGACCCCGAGCGCCACGAGCGCCGCGAGGGCGAAGGCGGCCCGCCCGAGGATCCCGAGGCCGAGCGGCGCGATCCGCCGAGACGTGGCCTGGGAGAGGGGCTGCAGGGCCTGCATGGGATCGGACAACGAGGGCATCGGGATCACCGGGGGCGTTAGCTGCGGAACATCTGGGAGGTGGTGGAGAGCATCTGGTCGGCCGCCGTGACGACCTTCGAGTTCATCTCGTAGGCACGCTGCGCGGCGATCAGGGAGGAGATCTCCGTGACGGCGTTCACGTTCGCCTCTTCGAGGTAGGATTGCTGCAGGTTGCCGAAGCCCTCCGCGCCCGGCAGCCCGCTGATGGCGGGGCCGGAGGCCGCGGTCTCGACGAAGAGGTTGTCGCCGATCGATTCGAGGCCGACCTTGTTGACGAAGCGGGCGAGCTGGAATTGTCCGAGCGCCTGCGGGGCCGTCTGCCCGGGAAGCGTCGCCTGCACGGCGCCGGTCGCGCTGATCGTGACGCCGGTGGCGGTGTTCGGCACCGTGATGCCCGGATCGACGAGGTAGCCGTCGCGGGTCACGAGCTGGCCCTGCGCGCTCAGATCGAACGAGCCGTCGCGGGTATAGGCCGTGCGGCCGTCCGGCATCGTCACCCGGAACAGGCCCTCGCCGCGGATCGCGACGTCGTAATCCTTCTCGGTCGAGGTCAGCGTGCCCTGCGACATGATGCGGGCGGTCGAGACCGTCTTCACGCCGGAGCCGAGGGCGAGGCCGGCGGGAAGCTGCGTGTTCTGGTCCGAGGTCGAGGAGCCGGAACGGCGCAGGTTCTGGTAGAGGAGATCCTGGAAATGCGCCTGCTGCCGTTTGTAGCCGGTGGTGCGCAGGTTCGCGATGTTGTTCGAGATGACCTGGACGTTGAGTTCCTGGGCCGCCATGCCGGTGGCTGCGGCGTAGAGCGCGCGCATCGGTGCTTATCCTCGTTCCGGGGGCGGGGCTCAGGCGACGTCGGCGAGGCGGCGGATCGCCGTGCCCCGCATGTCGTCGAGCCGGGAGATCATGCTGGAGACCATCGTGTAGCTGCGGTTCACGTCCATGAGCCGGGTCATCTCCACGACGGGGCGGATGTTGGAGCGCTCGAGGGCGCCGGATTCGAGCCGGCCCGCGATGCCGGCGGGCTGCGGCTGGGCGGTCGCGGAATAGAGGTTCGCGCCCTCGTTCTTCAGCTGCTGCGGGTTGGCGAAGGTGACGAGGCGGATCCGGCCGCGCACCCCGAGACTGGTCGAGATCGTGCCGTCCGGTCCGATCGCGACGCCGGTCTCCTGGGGGCCGAGCGTGATGGCGCCGGCCTCGCCCTGCACGGCGTGCCCGTCGCTCGTCACGAGGTTGCCCCGCGCGTCGAGCTCGAAGGCGCCGTTGCGGGTGTAGCGCAGGCCCTGTGGCGTCTGGACCGTCAGGAAGGCCTCGCCGCGCAGGGCCACGTGCAGCGGATTGCCGGTCTGCTCGATCGCGCCCTGAGCGAGGTCGAGGGTGGTGCCCTGGTCGATCACGTAGGAGACGCGGCGATCGCGGGCCTGAAACGAATCGGCGCTCGCCACCGGCATCAGGTATTCCTGAAACCGCGCGTTGCGGCCCTTGAACCCCGTGGTCGAGACATTCGCCATGTTGTTGGCGATGACGTCGAGCTCGCGCTGCAGCGCGACCTGGCTCGAGACTCCGATGAACAGGGCATTTTGCATCTGAGAACTCATCCGACGCGGGCAGCGTCGTTAACGTCATCCGCATCCGGCGTGCCAGATCGCGAAAACCTGGTTTCAGAAGCAATTTCAAGGATTTAGAAAAATACCCCGGACCCGTCTCGGCCGCGCAGGAACGCGCAGGCGGCAAAGTCGACCCGGCAGATCTTGCCGGCTTAACGCGGCGTTAACCGTACGAACCGATACCTCTTCGGGCAAGGACGCCGCATTCCGCGCGGCTCTTCCGGTATCCTGGGTTGCGCCACCATGGCCAAGAAGCCGAAGAAGGCCCCCGCTGAAGGCGAGGGCGGCGAGGTCGAGGCTCCGAAGAGCAAGAAGAAGCTCGTCATCATCCTGGCGGCGGTGCTGCTCCTCGGCGGCGGCGGAGGCGGCGGCTTCTTCCTGATGAAGAAGAAGGCCGCGTCCCATGCCGAGGGCGACCATGTCGAGGACGTGAAGAAGCCGGTGGTCTTCCTCGACGTGCGCGAGATGATCCTCAACCTCACGCCTGAACTCGGCCAGGAGAAGGCGCGCTTTGCCAAGCTCCGCATCTCGCTGGAGCTGAAGGACGCGAAGGTCGAGAGCGAGGTGAAGCCGCTGATGCCCCGCGTCGAGGACACCGTTCAGGTCTACATGCGCGAGTTGCGCGCGAGCGACCTCTCGGGCTCGATGGGCCTCTACCGGCTGCGCGAGGAATTGCTGCGCCGGGTGAACCTCGCGCTCTACCCGGCCAAGGCCGAGGCGGTCCTCTTCAAGGACGTGATCATCCAGTAGCGGATTGTCGAGACGATCATGGAACCCGACGACCCGAGCATGGACGACGATTGGTCCGCGGCACTCCTCGAACAGACCGGGGAGGGCGGCGGCGACGCCTCGCTCGCCGAGGAATGGGGCGCGGCCCTCGCCGAGCAGGGCACCACCCGCAATGCCAGCGACGTCGCCGCCGAATGGGCGACGATGATCGAGGACGGGGAGTCCGACAATCTCCCCGAGCTCGCCGGCAACGACCGGATCCTGAACCAGGACGAGATCGACGGCGTCCTGGGGTTCTCGCTGCGCGAGCTCTCGGCCTCGGGGGCAGGCGGCGTCCGGGCCATCGTCGATTCGGGCGTCGTCCAGTACGAACGCCTGCCGATGCTCGAGATCGTCTTCGACCGGATGATCCGGTTGTTGTCGACGAGCCTGCGCAACTTCTTCCAGGATAACGTCGAGGTCACCCTCGACAACATCACCTCGGTTCGCTTCGGCGATTACCTCAACGCCATCCCGCTGCCGACGCTGCTCGGCGTGTTCCGGGCGGATGCCTGGGAGAATTCCGGCCTCGTCACCGTCGAGTCGAACCTCGCCTACTCCACCCTCGACCTGTTGCTCGGGGGCAAGCGCGGCGGCTCGTCGAGCCGCCTCGACGGGCGCCCCTTCACGACGATCGAGATGCAGCTCGTCCGGCGCCTCGTCGAGATCATCCTGGGCGACCTCGAGATGTCGTTCCAGCCGCTCTCGCCGGTGCGCTTCCTGATCGACCGGATCGAGACGAACCCGCGCTTCGCCACCATCACCCGGCCGGCGAATGCCGCGATCCTGATCGGCCTGCGCCTCGACATGGACGGGCGCGGCGGCCTCCTGCAGATCCTGTTCCCCTACGCCACGATCGAGCCGATCCGTGAACTGCTGATGCAGAGCTTCATGGGCGAGAAGCTCGGCCGCGACCATGTCTGGGAAGGCCACCTCGCCACCGAGATCTGGCAGGCGGACGTGGCGATGGAGGCGGTCCTCCACGAGATGATGCTGCCGTTGAAGCGGGTGATGTCCCTGAAGGTCGGCGACACCCTGATGTTCGACGCCAAGCCCAGCGACCTGATCACCGTCCGCTGCGGCGACTGGGCCCTGACGCAGGGGCGCATCGGCCGGGTCGACGACAACATCGCCGTCAAGGTGACGCGGCCGCTGCGCCGCTCCCGAACCACGCTCCAGGCCTTCGAGGCCTCGATGAACAACCGGAACGACGGGTAGCGTCGGATGAGTGCCCCGCAATGAGTGTCCTGATCACACTTCTCGCCGACATCCTCGTGGCCGTGCTCCTCGTCGCCACGATCGTGTCCTCGGTGCGCCTGTCGCGGAAGATCGCCGTGATGAAGGGCGACGAGGCGGCGCTCCGCCAGACGATCGGCGACCTGATGGTGGCGAGCAACACCGCCGAGCGGGCGATTGCGGGCCTGCGCAGCGCCCTCGACGAGTGCGACCGGACGCTTGCCGAGCGCCTCGGCACCGCCGAGCGCTACGCCGCCGACATCGCCGCGCAGGTCCAGGCCGGGGAGGGCGTGCTGGCCCGCATCGGCGCCATCGTGTCCGAGATGGGCAGCGCCCGCCCGGCCCCCGTCCGGACCGCGCCGGAGCCCGCGATCGCCGCGCCGCCGCCGGCCCCCGCGAGCCCGAACGGCGAGCGCCTCGGCGCCGCCGCGGCCGCGGCCCTGGCCATGTCCGAGCGCGCCCTGAGCCGCGTCCGGAGCCGGGCCGCATGAGCGAGGCGCCGAAGATCGCTGCCGCGAATGCTGCCGCGCCCGCCAGCAAGACCACCGCCCTCGGCCGGTCCCGCAAGCGCCCGCCCCGGCCGCTGAAGCTGCGCCTGATCGATGCCGTGACCCTGGCCGCCGCCGGCCTCCTGGTCCTGAAGCTCTCGACCCTCCTGGTCGAGCCGCCGCGATCCGAGGCGGAGCTGCCGGATTTCGCCCGCGTCCTCGCCAAGGCCCGCACCGGCTACGAGATCCCGGACCCGACCACCACCGGCTCGGTCAACCCGAAGGAGCCCGAGAAGCCCGCCGAGATGCGCAAGCCGGAGCCGGCCCCGGTCCAGGCCCCGGTCCAGGCCCCGGTCCAGGCCATGCCGGAATCCGCCTCCCCGACCGAGCGGGCGCTGCTGGAGAAGCTCGGCGCCCGGCGCGAGGCCTTGAAGCAGCGCGGCCAGGATCTCGACCTGCGCGAGCAGGTGCTCGGCGAGGCCGAGCGCAAGCTCGAGGGCGGCGTCAGCGACCTCAAACAGGCCGAGGACAAGGCCGATGCGGGGGGCAGCAAGAAGGCCGAGGCCGAGAAGGCGGGCCTGCGCAACATCGTCACCATGTACGAGACCATGAAGCCGAAGGACGCCGCGCGCGTCTTCGACCGGCTCCACCACGACGTGCTGGTGCCGATCGTGCTGGCCATGAATCCCCGCAAGATGGCGGAGGTTCTCGCCGTGATGCAGCCGGACACCGCCGAGAAGCTCACGGTCGCCCTCGCCAACCGCGCTCGCGGCGTCACCGGCCCGCAGGCGCAGGCGAGTGCCGGCCCGGGCCTGCCGCCGAACGAGCTCCCGGCGATCGACCCGGCGGCTCCCCCGCGCTGACCCGGTTCACGCCGGCGATCCGAGGGGCCGGCGCTCAGGCGGCTTGTCGTCGTGCCTCGGCCGCGAAGTCCGGGACGGCCTCGTCCAGGGCCGGAAGGCCGCTGGCCCGCACGAGGCCCCTGGCGTCCGCGAGGGCGCCCGCGCGCAATTCGAGCCCGAGGAAGCGCTCGCGCGCGAACGGTCCCGGCAGGTACAGCCCCTCGGCCACGCCCTGCGAGAACCCGAACCGGGCGTAGTAGGGCGCGTCGCCCACGAGCAGCACGGCGCCGTGGCCGAGCGCCTCGGCCCGGCCGAGGGCCGCGTGCATCATCACCTTGCCGAGGCCCTGGCCCTGCAGCGACGGGTCGACCGCCAGCGGTCCGAGCAGCAACGCGGCGCCGGCCGCGCCCGCCTCGACGGGCCACAGGCGCACGGTGCCGACGAGGCGGCCGCCGCGGGTCGCGGTGAGCGCCAGCCGGCGGGCCGGACGGCGCCCCTCGCGCAGGCGCTCCGACGTCTTGGCAAAGCGCGAGGGTCCGAAGCACGCATCCAGCAGGCGCTCGCGCGCCGGGACGTCGACAGCATGCTCGTCGCGGATCTGGATCACGGCCGTACCCTTCCCAACACCCGAGATGGGAGAAGCGACAGCCCTCGCACCGGTCTCCCCATGAGGCCGGCCGTCCGGGATGGATGAGGCTGAGGGGCGCAGGGAATGCGCCAGGTCCGGACGAGGTTCCCGTCCGGACCGTTTCACCGCGCGAGCGTCGTCAGATCACGATCTGCTCGAGGGGCGGGAAGCCGTTGAAGGCCACCGCCGCGTAGGTGGTCGTGTAGGCGCCCGCGCCCTCGATGAGCACCTTCTCGCCGATCGAGAGGGAGACCGGCAGAGGATAGTGGTTCTTCTCGTAGAGCACGTCCGCCGAATCGCAGGTCGGGCCGGCGAGCACGCAGGGCGCCATCCGGTCGTCATCGTGATCCGTGCGGATCGCGTAACGGATCGACTCGTCCATCGTCTCGGCGAGGCCGCCGAACTTGCCGATGTCGAGATAGACCCAGCGCACCTCGTCCTCCGCGTCCGACTTCTTCGAGACGAGCACCACCTCGGCCTCGATGATGCCGGCGTTTCCGACCATGCCGCGCCCGGGCTCGATGATCGTCTCGGGCAGGCGGTTGCCGAAATGCTTGGTCAGCGCCCGGAAGATCGCGTCGCCGTAGGATTCCACGCCGGGCACCGCCTTGAGGTACTTGGTCGGGAAGCCGCCGCCGAGATTGACCATCTGCAGGCCGATGCCGCGCAGCGCGCATTCCTGGAAGATCATGGAGGCGGAGGCGAGGGCCCCGTCCCAGGCTTCCGTGTTGCCCTGCTGCGAGCCGACATGGAATGACACGCCGTAGGCGGTCAGCCCCTGCCGGTGGGCGTGCTCCAGCACGCCGATCGCCATCTCGGGCACGCACCCGAACTTGCGCGAGAGCGGCCACTCGGCGCCCGCGCCGTCGCAGAGGATGCGGCAGAACACCTGCACGTCCCCGGCATCGAGGCCGGCGGCCTCGGCAGCGCGCACGATCTTCTCGACCTCGGCCTCGCAATCGACGGCGAAGAGGCGCACGCCGAGCTTGAGGGCGCGGGTGATGCAGCGCTCCTTCTTGATGGTGTTGCCGAACGAGATCCGGTCGGCGGTGGCACCGGCGGCGAGCGCCATCTCGATCTCGACCACGGAGGCCGTGTCGAAGCAGGAGCCCATCTCGGCGAGCAGGCGCAGCACCTCGGAGGCCGGGTTCGCCTTGACGGCGTAGAACACGCGGGTGTCCGGCAGGGCGCGGGCGAAGGCGGTGTAGTTGTCGCGCACGACATCGAGGTCGAGGACCATCACCGGGCCCTCGTCACGGCCGAGGTCGCGGCGTGCGCGCAGGAAGTCGCGGATGCGATCGGTCATGAACGTCCCCACCATAGGTTCGCAGGCGCCCTTCACGGGACGCGATGTCGAATTCGAGCGATCCGAACGGATCGCCGGCGTCAGGGGGCGATGCGACGCGACGACCGGCGCGCTTTGGAGACGCGACGGGCATTGCGGGCGCAGAGCACCCGGAAGCTGCCTTGGATTGGTAGGGGGAACCCCAACCGCACTGCGGGCAAAGAGAAACAAGCCTCTTCGGTGCCGGCCTTTGGAGGGCCGACGAGACCAAAAAAGCCCGTTCGTCGTTGCTTTAAGCTGCGTCCCCCGTGGAGAGCGGGGTTCGCCGGTTTCGCCTCCGGCTGCCGGTTGTTGTCGGGGTCCGGTGTTGCCACCTGGATGCCGGCCGGAGGGAATCCACCCTGTCGACCATCGATCCTTTAAGACCCCTGGCGGCTGTCCGGCAGTTGGCCGGATGCCCACCAACCGACACGCGGCCACAGGCACGTGCGAAATTGGGCAAGGCGCATATACGTCCGGACCCTGTCGGTCACAAGGGGAAACCGCGCGGCGACACACCGGAATCGCCGGACTTTCCCACAATTGTTGCACAAACGCCGCGACACCCCGCGGGAAGGCTTTCCAAGCCTCGCCGAAGCGCGCATCTGACCCTGCCGGCCGGGGGCGCTGCCCCGGTCCGGCATCGCCGCCCCCGTTCGTCCGAGCCCTGACGAGGATCATGACCGACCCAACCCGCCGCGCCGTCGTCTCGGGCCTTGCAGCGACGGGCCTCGCCGCAACGGGGGGCGCCGCCGCCCTGATGCCGATGCCGGCTCTCGCCGAGCCCGAGGGACGCAACACCGAGCCCTTCGGCCTGGAGGCGGTGGACCGCCGGGCGCGCGACCTCGCGAAGGTTCCGTTCGACCCGCGCGAGCCGGCATTGCCGGCACCCCTCAGCGCCCTCGATTACGACGCCTGGCGCGACATCCGCTTTCGGCCGGCCAAGGCCTTTCTGGGCGCGGAGGGCAGCCCGTTCCGGCTCCAGCTGTTCCATCTCGGCTTCCTCTACCGGCGCCCCGTCACCGTGAACCTCGTCCGCGGCGGCGTCGCGACCTCGATCCCGTATCAGGCGAGCCTCTTCGATTTCGGCCGGACGCGGCTCGACAAGCCGCTTCCCGTCGATCTCGGCTTCGCGGGGATCCGCCTGCACACCAATCTCAACAAGCCGAACGTGCTGGACGAACTGATCGCGTTCGTGGGCGCGAGCTATTACCGCGTCCTCGGCCGCGACCAGCTCTACGGCCTCTCGGCGCGGGGCCTCGCGGTCAATGTCGAGGGGGCCGGGGGCCCGGAGGAGTTCCCGTTCTTCCGCGAATTCTGGGTCGAGGTGCCCGGCAAGGCGGCGGAAGCCTGCATCGTCTACGCGCTTCTCGACAGCCCCTCGGTGACGGGCGCCTATCGCTTCACGGTCCGGCCGGGCGACGAGACGGTTGTCTCGGTCGAGGCCAATCTGCATCCCCGTCGGGATCTGGAGGGGGTCGGCCTCGCGCCGCTCACGTCGATGTACTTCATCGGCGAGAACGACCGGGCCTTCTCGGACGATTACCGGCCCGAATTGCACGATTCCGACGGTCTGCTGATGGCGGCCGGCAGCGGCGAGTGGATCTGGCGCCCCCTCGACAATCCGCCGAGCCGACGCATCTCGAGCTTCGCCGACACGAACCCGAAGGGTTTCGGGTTGATGCAGCGCGACCGCAACTTCGCGGATTATCAGGATCTCGAGGCCAGCTATCACCGGCGCCCGAGCTACTTCGTCGAGACGGTGGGCGATTGGGGTGAGGGCAGCGTCGTCCTGATGGAATTGCCGACGAACACGGAGACCGGCGACAACATCGTGGCGTGGTGGCGCCCCCGGCAGCCCTACCGGGCGGGCGAACCGGTCTCGATCGCCTATCGGGTCCGGGCCATGGCGGCGGGTCCGCGCCTCCACGGCGGCGCGTTCGTGGCCAATACCTACCTGGTCGGCGCGGCCGCGAGCGGGGCGGCCCCGGCAAACGATCCGCGCGCCGTCTCACCCGGCGAGAGCCTGAGCCGGCGCTTCCTCATCGACTTCACCGGGGGCGACCTCGCCTATTATATGCCGGACCCGGCCCTCATCGAGGTCGTGGCAAGCACCGGGCAGGGACAGATCGTGGCCACCTCCATCACGCCCAATCCGCACATCGCGGGCTTTCGCGCGGCGATCGACGTGCGCCTCGACCGGCCCGGGCAGGCGACCGATCTCAGGGCCTATCTCAGAACCGGAAACCGCACCCTGTCCGAGACCTGGACCTATCCCTGGGCCGCAGCGTGAGCGCGGCGGCGGCAGAGCTTCTGCCCATCGTCACCTTGCGCGAGGCGCAACGCGGGGATCTCGATGCCCTCGTGGCCCTGGAGCACGCGGCCTTCGCGAGCGACCGGGCCGAGCGGCGCGCGATCCGCCACGCCATCACGTCGCCCTCGATGACGCTCGTGGTCGCGCTCGTGGACGAGGCTTCCGCCGCGCCCGTGCTGGTCGGCGCCGCGACCATCGAGCGCCGGCGCGGCAGCCGCAGCGCGCGCCTGTCCTCGATCGCGGTCTCGCCCGCCCGGGCGGGGCTCGGCCTTGGGGGGCGCCTGCTCGATGCGGCGGAAGCCGAGGCGCGCCGGCACGGCTGCACAAGGCTGCGGCTCGAGGTCCGCGCCGATAACGGGGCCGGCATCCGCCTCTACGAGCGGCGCGGCTATGTCCGGTTCGCGGTCCGGCCGGATTACTACGAGGACGGGATGGAAGCCTGGCGCTACGAGAAGGACCTCGGGAAGGCCGGCGACGGCACCGCGACGCGCGGGAGCGCGCGTCGCACCTGACGAGACCGGCCTTCCACGAAGACGCTCCTACCGTCTTGAGCCTTAGTCGCAGGATTCCTTGGTGACGGTCTTCTTGTCACCGTACTCGTTCGTCTTCGACACCGTCTTCGAGGCGCAGCCGTCGCCGGATTCGCGGGTCTCGACGGTCTTTCTCTCGGTCGCGGGACGATCGACCACGACGGCGTCGGGCGCGTCGCGACGGATCACCGTGGTCTCGGCGCTCGCCGTCTGGGCGCCCAGGACCGTCATCAGGGCTGCGGCTGCCAGGAACGTATTGCGCATGGTGTCCTCCAATCTGTGGTTGAATCTGCGCTAAGAACGGCAACCCTGGCAGTACAGTTCCGGACCTTTTCGCCCGCCGAGCACGAATATCGCGACGCCGCTCGACCCCGGGGGATGAGGCGCGGCCCCGCCATCGTGCGGCCCGATTAGGGGATTCTTACCGCCCCGACCGCTACGACGTCACTTCCGCCCGCGCCGCGCCGACGAGGGACGCTCGCTGAAGGCTCACCATGGCTGTCATCGCCGCCTTTGTGCTCAATGCCGGGCTGAACTTCATCCTCGGCCTGATCATCGCCAAGCTGCTCGGCCCCGCCGATTTCGGCCGGTTCGCGCTCGCGACCGCGGGGGCGATCGTCCTCAACACCCTGCTGTTCGAGTGGCTGCGCCTGTCGGCGACCCGGTTCTATTCGGGCCGCGTGCGCGCCGACGAGCCCTGGATCCGGCACGGCCTCGACCGCGCCTACGCGGTCATCGCCACCGTCCTGCTGGCCGAAGCCCTCCTCTGCGCCGGCTTCGGCATCGAGGCGGGGCCCGAGAGCCGCGGGGCGCTCCTGGCCGGCACGGCGCTGGCCGCCCTCGGCATCGGCGTCTTCGATTTCCACGCCGCGCTCGCCCGCGCCCGCTTCGATGGCGGCCTCTATTTCCGCCTCGTCGCCCTCAAGAACGTCATCAGCTTCGCCGCCATGGCGGCGACCGCGTGGTACCTGCCGCAGCCCACCTACGTGCTCGTGGCCTTCGCGGTCTCGCAGGTCGTCACCGTCTTCCTGCTGCGCCACCCCTTGCGCGACCCGGCAACGCCGGTGGTGCGGGTGCGGCTGCGCGAGACGTGGCGCCTGTTCCTGCTCTACGGCCTTCCCCTGATCGCCGCGAACGCGATCTACCAGCTCATGCCCTTTCTCAACCGCGGCACCATCGCGGCGCAGGCGGGCTTCGCCGAGGCCGGCTATTTCGCGCTCGCGGCCGACGTCACCTCCCGCAGCCTCTCGACGCTCGGCACCGCCCTCGACCTGCTTCTGTTCCAGCTCGCCGTCCAGGCCGAGGAGCATCGCGGCCGCGCGGCGGCCGAGCGGCAGGTCGCCGACAACGCCGCGATCGTGGTGGCGCTGCTGCTGCCCTGCGCGGTCGGGTTCTGGGCCGTGCTGCCGGCGCTCCAGGCCCTCGTGGTCCCGGAGGCCTATCGCGGCCCCTTCGCCCTCTATGCCGCCCTGTTGATCCCGGGCCTGTTCTGCCTCGCGCTGATGAACTTCGCCCTCAATCCGATCTTCCAGATCCGGCGGCGCACCGTGCCGGTGATCGCCGCCGCGGTGATCGGCCTCGCGGGCAACGGGATCGGCCTCCTGATCCTGCCGCCCCTCGTGGGAGCGGCCGGCATCGCGCTCGCGCAGACGCTCGGCCTCGCGCTCGCCTTCGCGTGGCTGGCCTTGCGGGCGCTGACCGGGCCGGAGCCGCTCCGGCTGCCCTGGCGGAGCCTCGGGGGCGCGGGGGCGGCGAGCCTCGTGATGGGCCTCGCGCTGACGCCCCTGCGCCATTGCGAGCCCGTCACCGCGCTCGCGGTCTCGGTGCCCCTCGGGATGGTGCTCTACGGCAGTCTCGTCTGGCTCTTCGACATCGCGGGGCTGCGCAGCATGGTGGCGCTCCACCTGCGGCGCGCCGAGCCCGCTCTCGCCGAATAGGTGGCCTCCCGCCGCTTGAAACCGACGGGCAAACCCGCATGATCCTGGCACAAAGGGGGGGCCGCACGGGCTCACCCCGCCACGGGCAGGAAACGATGCGTTCATATGAACCGACCGGCGAGGACGAGGCGGCGGGCATGGTCCGCGAGGCCGCGGGCCGGACCGAGCCCCTGCGCCTCGTCGGCGCCGACACCAAGGCCGGGATCGGCCGGCCCGCGCAGGACGCCGCCACCCTGACCGTGCGGGGCCTCTCCGGCATCACCCTGTACGAGCCCGCCGAGATGGTGGTGGCCGCCCGCGCCGGCACCGCGCTCGCCGAGGTTCAGGCCCTCCTGGCCGCGCGCGGCCAGATGCTGCCCTTCGAGCCCATGGACCACCGCCGCCTGATGGGCTCTTCCGGGGAGCCGACCTTCGGGGCGGTGGCGGCGGCCAACAATTCCGGGCCCCGGCGCATCAATGCGGGCGCGGCGCGCGACAGCCTGATCGGCGTCCGCTTCGTCAACGGGCGCGGCGAGGTGATCAAGTCCGGCGGGCGCGTGATGAAGAACGTCACCGGCCTCGACCTCGTGAAGCTGATGGCGGGCTCCTGGGGGACGCTCGGCCTGCTCACCGAGGTGACCTTCAAGGTCCTGCCCGTCCAGGAGCGCGTCGCCACCCTGGCGTTCTCCGGCCTCGACGACGCCCGCGCCGTCGAGGCGCTGAGCGCCGCCCTCGGCTCCCCCTTCGAGCTCACCGGCGCCGCGCACCTGCCGGCCGGAATCGGCGGCCCCGAGGCCCGGACGCTGATGCGCCTCGAGGGCTTCGCCGAGTCCATCGATTACCGGGCGGGCGAATTGCGTCGCCTGCTCAAGCGCTTCGGCCTGCCCGAGATCGTCGAGGGCGAGGCGGGCGCCGCCCTCTGGCGGGGCATTCGCGACGTCGAAGCCTTCGCGGGCGGCGCGGAGGCCGTCTGGCGGATCTCGACAGCCCCGGTCAGGGGCGCCGCATTGGCGGCCGAGATCGCCCGCGCCCGTGCGGCCCGCTGGTACTACGATTGGGGCGGCGGCCTGATCTGGCTCGCGACCGAGGCCGAGGCCGAGGGCGATGCCGGCGCCGGCGCGATCCGGGCGGCGCTCGCCGCGCAGGGCGGCCACGCGACGCTGATTCGCGCGCCCGATCCCGTCCGCGCCGCGGTGCCGGTCTTCCAGCCCCTGGCCGAGCCCCTGATGCGGGTGACGCGGGGCCTCAAGGCCGCGCATGACCCGAAGGGGCTATTCAACCCCGGCCGCCTCTACGCGGGCATCTGAAAGGCGGGGCTGCGCGACGATCCCGCATGCCCAACGCCACTTGCTTCGGTATAATTGCTTTAATTCGAAGGAAGCGCGGCCCGGGGGGAGGTTCTTCCGCCCCGACGGCCGGGCCGAGGAAACGATCGTGCAAACCAATTTCAGCCTGGCGCAGCTCGCCGACCCCGCCATGGCGGCCTCCGAGAAGATCCTGCGCACCTGCGTCCATTGCGGCTTCTGCACCGCCACCTGCCCGACCTACCTGCTGCTCGGCGACGAGCTCGACAGCCCGCGCGGGCGCATCTACCTGATCAAGGACATGCTGGAGGGCAACAAGCCCGCAAGCGCGGAGGTGGTGAAGCATGTCGACCGCTGCCTCTCCTGCCTCTCCTGCATGACCACCTGTCCGTCCGGGGTGCATTACATGCACCTCGTCGACCATGCCCGCACGCATATCGAGAAAACCCATGCGCGGCGCGGCGACGACCGCTTCCTGCGGGCGCTCCTGGCCTTCGTCCTGCCCTATCCGGAGCGGTTCCGCCTCGCGCTCCTCGGCGCCAGACTCGGCCGGCCCTTCCGGTCGCTGGCGGCGCGGCTGCCGCGCGTCGGCAACCGGCTCGCCGCGATGCTCGACCTCGCCCCCGCGACGCTGCCGATCCGCGACCCGACGAACCGGCCCGGCCTGTTCCCGCCGGCCTCGGGCCCCCGGCGCGGCCGGGTCGCGCTCCTGCGCGGCTGCGCCCAGAGCGTGCTGCGCCCGGACTTCAACGCGGCGGCGATCAGGCTGCTCAACCGCCACGGCGTCGAGGTGGTGCAGCCGAAGGGGGAGGGCTGCTGCGGGGCGCTCACCCACCACATGGGCAAGGAGGCCACCGCCCACGCCCAGGCCCGGCGCACCATCGATGCCTGGATCGCAGAGATGGACGGTCCCGGCCTCGACGCCATCGTGGTGACGGCTTCGGGCTGCGGCACCACGATCAAGGATTACGGCTTCATGTTCCGCGACGATCCCGCCTATGCCGACAAGGCGGCGCGGGTCTCGGCCATCGCCCGCGACATCACCGAATACGTGGCGAGCCTCGGCCTCGACGCCTCCGTGGTCGAGAGCGACCTCGTGGTCGCCTACCATTCGGCCTGCTCGATGCAGCACGGCCAGGGCATCCGCACCGAGCCGAAGAACCTGCTCAAGCGCGCGGGCTTCACCGTGAAGGACGTGCCCGAGGGCCATATCTGCTGCGGCTCGGCGGGCACCTACAACATCCTGCAGCCCGAGATCGCCGAGCGCCTGCGCGCCCGCAAGGTCGCCAATATCGAGCGGATGCGGCCGGACCTGATCGCCACCGGCAATATCGGCTGCGCGACGCAGATCGGGAAGGGCACGAACCTCCCCATCGTCCACACGGTGGAACTGCTCGACTGGGCCACCGGCGGCCCGATGCCGGCGGCGCTCGAAGGCGTGAGGCCGCGCGACGCCCTGATGGCGGCGGAGTAGGGCACACGCCGCCTCTCCCGAACAGGAGCGGAGGTGCTTCAGCTAAGGCGCCATCCCGCGCACCGCCTCCAGCACGAACACTCGGATCGCCGAGGACAGGTTCTGCTCGGCCCGCCCCGCATCGATCGTCCCGATCAGCGCCTGGACGGATTGGCCCCGCGCGGCCGCGATCTCCCGGAGGGCCCGCCAGAACGGCTCCTCCAGGGAGACGCTGGTCCGGTGTCCCGCGATCATCACCGATCGCTTGACGATGCCCGCGCTCATGCCTCCGGGTCGTCGCCCTTCAGGCGGTGGCCCTCGTGGCGCGCGGCTTCCAGGGCCTTGCGGGTCTCCGCCAGGGTCCTGGCCTTCTTCGGGCGGCCGAAGGCGATTCGGTTCTCGGCCGCCTTCTCGTCCTTGGCGGCGCGCTCGCGCGCCTTGCGGACCTGACGCAGGTTGATGATCTCGGCCATGCCTGCCTCCTCTCCTGGCCCGGCGGCCTGCCGGGCTCGGCGCGGATTAAAAACCGCGCCGGCGGATGCTGCCCCTATTCGGCGCTCGGCGCCAGCATGTCCTCCGGGCGCACGACCCGGTCGAACTCGGCTTCCGTGACATGGCCGAGGCGCAGGGCCTCCTGCTTCAGGGTGGTGCCGTTCTTGTGCGCCGTCTTGGCGATCTCGGCGGCCTTGTCGTAGCCGATCGAGGGCGCCAGCGCGGTCACGAGCATCAGCGACCGGCTCATCAGGTCGGCGATCCGGTCCTCGTTGGCCTTGATGCCGACGACGCAATTGTCGGCGAAGCTCACCGCCGCGTCGGCGAGGAGCCGCACCGATTGCAGCACCGCGTTGGCGATGACGGGCTTGAACACGTTCAGCTCGAAATGGCCCTGGCTCCCCGCGAAGGCGACCGTGGTGCCGTTGCCGATCACCTGCGTGCAGACCATCGTCAGCGCCTCGCACTGGGTCGGGTTGACCTTGCCGGGCATGATCGAGGAGCCGGGCTCGTTCTCGGGGAGCGACAGCTCGCCGAGGCCGGAGCGCGGGCCCGATGCCAGGAGGCGGATATCCTGCGCGATCTTGAACAGGCCCGAGGCGAGGGCCGCCAGCGCGCCCTGCGTGAAGACCAGGGCGTCATGGGTCGCGAGCGCCTCGAACTTGTTCTCCGCGGAGGTGAACGGCAATCCGGTCAGCTCGGCCGTCTTGGCGGCGAAGGCCTCGGCGAATCTCGGATGCGCGTTCAGCCCGGTGCCGACGGCGGTGCCCCCCTGCGCCAGCGCCAGCACGCCGGGCAAAGTCGCGGCGATCCGGGCGCCGCCGAGCGCCACCTGCTGCGCGTAGCCGGAGAATTCCTGCCCGAGGGTCACGGGCGTCGCATCCTGCAGGTGCGTCCGGCCGATCTTCACGATGCTCTCGAAGGCCTTGGCCTTGGCATCCAGCGCCCCGTGCAGATGCGTCAGCGCCGGCATCAGCCGGTCCTGGATCTCGCGCGCGACCGCGATGTGCATGGCGGTCGGGAAGGTGTCGTTCGAGGATTGGCCCCGGTTGCAATGGTCGTTCGGGTGCACCGGCGACTTGCCGCCGCGCTGGCCCCCGAGCCGCTCGTTGGCGAGGCTCGCGATGACCTCGTTGGCATTCATGTTGGACTGGGTGCCCGAACCCGTCTGCCAGACTACGAGCGGGAACTCGTCGTCGTACCGCCCGGCCACGACCTCGGCCGCCGAGGCCGCGATGGCGTCGGCGATCCTGGGCTCGAGGGCCCCCAGATCCTTGTTCACCAGGGCGGCGGCCTGCTTGACGAGGCCGAGCGCGTGGACGAGCGGCGCGGGCATGCGCTCCGTGCCGATCTTGAAGTTCTGGATCGAGCGCTGCGTCTGGGCACCCCAGTACCGGTGGGCCGGTACCTCGATCGGCCCGAACGTATCGGATTCCGTGCGGGTGGCTGTCTCGGTGGGCTGCGGCGACATCGTGGCCTCTACGTCTGGGAACAAGCGGACCCTACTTACGGCAGGGATACGCAAATCGCGATGGCGCTTTTCCCGGCGTCTGACAAACGGCGCGGCCTGTCGCTGCACCCGCTGAGAATGGCGCCTCGATGCTCACCACTCCGATTTCCCCCGTCGCCGACCGCTTCCGCCCCAAGGTTCCGGCCCCCTTGCGCGAGCCGATGGGGTTGTTCGCCTTCCTCAAGGCGGCGCGCGCCAACCCGATCACGACTTGGATGGAGGACCATTTCAGGGCGCCCGTGGTGGCCGGCGACGGTGCCATGGGGCGGATCACCGTGGTGAGCGACCCGGACCTGATCCGCTATCTCTTCGTCGAGAATGCCAAGAACTATCGCAAGGACGATCTTCAGCGACGCGTGCTGGCGCCCGGCCTCGGCAACGGATTGCTGACGGCGGAAGACGAGGAATGGCGGCTGCAGCGGCGTACCCTGGCGCCGATCTTCTCGGTCCGGAACGTCGCGAGCTTCACCGATCCGATGAACGGGGCGGGCGCCCGCATCGCCCGGCGCCTGCGCCGCCGCGACGGCAAGCGCGTCGACGTCGCGCTCGAGATGACCCGCGTCACCCTCGACGTCCTGGAACGGACGATCTTCACGCAGGGCCTGCCGAGCGACCCAGACGCCCTCGGCCGCGCGATCACCCGGTTCCTCGAGGCGGTCGGACCGATCGATCCCCTCGACGTCTTCGGCTTCCCGTCCTTCGTGCCCCGGATCGGGCGCCTGCGGGCGCGCCCGGCGATCCGGTTCTTCGCCGAAATCGTCGACGCGCTGATCGATCGCCGCCGGACCCTCATGCAGAAGGGCGAGGCGCCCCAGGACCTGCTCACGCTCCTCCTCGCCGCGCAGGACCCCGAGACCGGCAAGGGCCTGACCGACCTGGAGGTGAAGGCGAACATCGTCACCTTCATCGCGGCCGGACACGAGACCACCGCGGTCGCCCTGACCTGGGCGCTCTATTGCCTGTCGCAGGACGAGGCCGCGCGGGACCGCCTCGAGCGCGAGGTCGACGCGGCCGCGACGGAATCGGGACATTTCGCCCTCGACGCTCTGCCCTTCACCAAGGCGGTGATCGAGGAGACCATGCGGCTGTTTCCGCCGGTGCCGTTCCTGAGCCGGCAGGCCCGCGCGGACGACCGGATCGGGCGCATCAAGATCCCGCGCGGCTCGATCGTGATGGTGGCCCCCTACGTGCTCCACCGGCACGCGACCTTGTGGGAGGATCCGGCCGCCTTCATGCCGGAGCGCTTCCTCGGCGAGGCCCGCGCGGAGATTCCCCGCTTCGCCTATCTGCCGTTCGGCGCCGGGCCGCGCATCTGCATCGGGCAGAGCTTCTCGGTCCAGGAAGCCGTGATCGTGCTCGCCCACCTGGTGCACGCCATGCGCTTCAGCCTGCCCGCGGACCATCCACCGGTGACCCCGCTCCACCGGGTGACGCTGCGGCCGGAGCACGGCCTGCGGATGGATGCACAAGCGCGCTACTGAGGGCCGCCGCTCGAGTGCATCGCTCGGAGATCCGGCGCGTCGGGGGTGCCCGCCATCGCGAAGGCCGGGCGTGCAAAGGCTGAAGACCACGCACCGGCATTCCGGCCGTCTGGCTTGGCGCGGGCGACGAGAAGGCCCGCAGGTTCGGCGATTGGCGGAGGATGGGCCGAGAGCTGGCGAGATGCCGGCCCGGCACCGTGAGGCCATCGCGACGCGCAGTGCTCCGCGATAGCCCGGCGTGACGCGCCCGCCCGACCAGATCCGGCCGGAATCGTCGCGCCGCGGACGGCCGAGCGGCCTTCGCGGTCAGCTCTTCTTGCGGAACGCGTCCAGGCTGACGACCTCGGCACCGCTCTCGGGCGCCTCCGGCTCGCCGTCCTTCTTGGCGGCGGGACGCGGCGGGACCTTCGCCTCCTCGCTGGCGGCGCCGTTCTGGGCGACCGGCAGGGCCGGCACCGCCTTCGGCACGTTGCTGCCGATGGCGGCGAGGCCGGTGCTGCGCGGCTTGGTCTCGCTCGGCTCGGAAGCGGCGCCCCGCGGACCGGACTTTGCCGGCGCCGGCGCCTCTTCCTCGTCCGGCAATTCCGCGCCGTCGCTCAGGTCGAACTTGAGGCCGAACTGAACCGAGGGATCGAAGAAGCCCGTCAACGCATCGAAGGGAACGAGCAGGCGCTCCGGGACGCCCGAGAACGACAAGCCCACCTCGAAGGTATGCTCGGTGACGCTGAGATCCCAGAACTGGTGCTGCAGGACAATGGTCATGTCCTGTGGGTACTTCTCCCGGAGCCGCTGCGACATGCGCACGCCGGGCGCTTCGGTCCGAAACGAGACGTAGAAATGGTGCTCCCCCGCCAGCCCGTCGCGCGCCGCGTCGGTCAGCACCTTGCGGACGACGCCGCGGAGGGCATCCTGCACCAAGAGATCGTAACGGATCAGATCGTCTGCCATCGGCCGTCGCTTTGCCCGGGGCTGCCCGCCGGCAGAGCCGAACCGTCGGACGTTACCGGGTCGTGAAAATCCTGTGAAGGCTTCTGTTGCCAGGCGCCTTCGAACCCCGCCCGCACGATGCTAACCGGCAAGCCCTTCGTTTGGAATGGGGGACCGCCTACGCCGCCGAAGCCCAACGCCGCTGCGTCCAAACGCCCTGGGTATCCGTGGAGGCGCCGGGTACCGTCCCCAGGGCCGATCGGGTTATCTCGAAGAACGTTCATCGCCGTCGCCGGCTGCGAAGCCTGCAAGCGGGAATATAGGGGGGTTCGCGGCGGTTTTGAAGCCCGATCGTGGAGCGCCGATGCGCGATGATGCGGCTGTTGCCCGAAGCGCCCATCCGGCCCGTGCGATCGCCCTCGCGGTGCTGTGGGTCGCGGGCCTCGTCGTCGCGGTCCTCCTCTACCTCGCGGTCGCGAGCCTCCTGGCGATCCTGACGGTCCGGGTCGGGGCCGACCTCCTCGACGGGATCGACCCTTTTCTCGACCAGGCCCTGCGGCCGCCCCTCGGGGCGGCGCGCCTTGCCGGCCGCGAACTCGCCGTCGACATCCTGCGCCAGGTTTTCCTCGCGGTCCTGGTCCTCGGCACGGTGGCTTGGCGCGAGCCGCGGACCTGGCGCCGCCGCCTCGCCCTCGACCGGGCGGAGCCGAACGGCATGCGGGCGCGCCACCTCCTCCTCGTGCTCCTGCTCTGGCCAATCTTCCACATCCTCTGGGTGACGGGCACCGCCGAGGCCTTCGGGGCCGCCTTCGCGCAGGGCGTCCACCTGTCTCCGAGCCTCAGCCGCACGGCGGTCACGGCCTGGCTCGCCTACGTGGTCGTGCTGGCGCCGGGCGCCGAGGAACTCCTGATGCGCGGCGAGATGTTCGCGAGCGCCCGCCGCTTCCTGTCGCCGGCGGCCACGATCCTGGTCACCGCGGCCCTGTTCGCCCTGGCGCATATCTCGGCCTGGGGCTTCGCGCGCCCGGTCTCGCTCCTGCCGCTCGCCCTGATGCTCGGCTGGCTGCGCTGGCGCACCGGGCGCCTCTGGCCCTGCATCGCGCTCCATGGCTGGAGCAATCTCGCCCTCGTCGCCTACGTGCTCTGGCCGGGCACGGCCTGAGCCGGAAGCGGAATCGGGGGATCGTGCTGCGCGTACACCTGTCGTTGAGGTCCGGGCGGGCTAAAGTCCGGCCAGGAGACGAGTTCGATGCAAGCCTACCACCAGTTGCTCCAGCGCATCCTCGACGAGGGCGTGCGCAAGGACGACCGCACCGGAACCGGCACCCTCTCGGTGTTCGGCCACCAGATGCGCTTCGACCTCGCGCGAGGGTTTCCCCTCGTGACGACGAAACGCCTGCATTTGCGCTCAATCGTTCATGAATTGTTCTGGTTCCTCGCCGGCGACACCAATGTCCGGGCGCTTCAGGCGAACGGGGTCAGCATCTGGGATGAATGGGCCGACGCCGAGGGAAATCTCGGTCCCGTCTACGGCAAGCAATGGCGCGCCTGGGACAAGCCCGATGGCGGGACCGTCGATCAAATCGCTTGGGTCGTCAATGAGATACGCCGGAATCCCGACTCGCGCCGCCTCATCGTGAGCGCCTGGAATCCGGCCGATCTCGACAGGATGGCGCTCGCGCCCTGTCATTGCCTGTTCCAGTTCTACGTCGCCGAAGGGCGCCTCTCCTGCCAGCTCTACCAGCGTTCGGCCGACGCGTTCCTGGGCGTGCCCTTCAACATCGCGAGCTACGCCCTGCTCACGGCAATGATCGCACAGGTCACAGATCTCGTGCCGGGAGACTTTGTGCACACCTTCGGCGACGCACATCTTTACGTGAATCATCTGGAGCAGGCGCGACTTCAACTCAGCCGGCCGCCGCGATCACTGCCGCAGCTGCGCCTCAATCCGGCAATCCGCGCCGTGGAAGATTTCCGCTTCGAGGACGTTAACATCGAGGGGTACGATCCCCACCCGTCCATCCCTGCACCGATCGCGGTGTAAGGCACTTTCAGACCGACAGATTTCCTGTTCCTCCCAGCATTCCGCGAGTTTCAATGCCCACGATCACCCTCGTCGCCGCCGTGGCGCAGAACGGCGTCATCGGACGCGACAACGGCCTGATCTGGCACCTTCGCAACGATCTCAAGCGCTTTAAAGCGCTGACAATGGGTAAACCCATCCTCATGGGCCGTAAAACATTTGCATCTTTGGGCAAGCCCCTCCCGGGCCGCCACAACATCGTCCTCACCCGCGACCCCCATTTCGCCGCCCCCGACACCACCATCGTCCATCATTGGGAGGAAGCCTTGATGGCGGCCGGCGAGGCGGAAGAACTCATGGTTGTCGGCGGAGCGGAGATCTACGCACTCGCCCTGCCCAGCGCAGATCGGATCCACCTCACGGAGGTCGAGGGTCGGCCCGAAGGCGACACGCTCTTTCCGGCCTTCGACAGATCTGTCTTCCGTGAGGTCCACCGCGAGGCTCATGGGCCGTCCGAACACGATGAATGTGCCTTCGCCTTCGTCGACCTTGAGCGACAGCGTTAGAAGCCTGGCACGACGTGTCGCGGCAAGCTTTGCCGAAAGCGGGCATGGGACTGGTTGCCATTCGGCGCCCGGGTGCCCAATTCCCCGGAGTGGTAAACCTCGGCGTACCTTGACAGGACTGAGTGGTCCCACTCAGTTGCGCTGCGCCAAGACGGTGCTGCACAACGAATTTTCGGGTGAGGATCAGGCGGTCCCGACCAATCGCGGCGGGACTGTACAGGAGCGGGCGGGCATCGTTGCGGGAACGACCGCCCGGGGGCGAGCAGGAGATATCGGCGAGCATGCCTTGGAGCAATCAGAGCGGCGGCGGCGGCGGTGGGGGAGGACCCTGGGGTCGCGGCAGCGGCAACGGTGGCGGCCCCTGGGGCACCGGCGGCGGCGGCAAGACCCCGCCGGATCTCGAGGATCTGCTTCGGCGCGGTCAGGATCGGCTGCGCGGCGTGATACCGGGCGGCTCGTTCGGTGGTGGCAAGAGCGTGATCGTGATCGGGGCCCTGGCCGTCGGCGTCTGGCTGTTGACCGGCTTCTACACGGTGGCACCAAACCAGGTTGGCATCGAGACGATCTTCGGACGCTATGTCGGCGCCAAGGGTGAGGGCCTGCGCTACAACTTCCCTTATCCGGTCGGGACGGTCATGAAGCCGAATGTCGGCCAGGTGAATTCCATCCAGATCGGCTTCCGTGCGGGCGTCGGCGCGCAGGGGCGCTCGCGCGACATGCCTGAAGAGAGCTTGATGCTCACGGGCGACGAGAACATCGTCGACCTCGATTTCGAGGTGCAGTGGCGCGTCAACCCGCTCAAGGCCTCCGACTACGTTTTCAACCTTCAAAACCCCGAGGGTACGATCAAGGCGATCGCCGAGAGCGCGATGCGCGAGGTCATCGGACGTCGCAACATCCAGGCGATTCTCACCAACGAACAATCGAGCATCGCGCAGGAGGTGAAGGAGATCACCCAAGGCGCCCTCGATGAGTATGGAGCCGGCGTGCGGATCGAGGTGGTGCAGCTTGTCAGCGTGACGCCACCGCCGGAGGTGCGGCCGTCGTTCATCGACGTGAATGCTGCGCAGCAGGACGCAGAGCGGTTGCAGAACGAAGCGAAGACCTACGCCAGCCGCGAGGTCCCGCAGGCCCGAGGCAAGGCTGCGCAAGTCGTCCAAGCCGCAGAGGCTTACAGGACGCAAGCGACCGCCGATGCGACCGGACAGGCGGCGCGATTCCAGCAGGTCTACGACTCCTACAAGACCGCACCGGCCGTCAGCCGGGAGCGCATCTTCCTTGAGACGATGGAAAGGGTCTTCGGTTCGGTGAACAAGGTCATCATCGATCAGAGCGCGACGGGCGGTGCCGCCGGAGCGGCTGCGGGCGTGATCCCGGTTCTTCCTCTAACGGATCACAGCGGACGCAGCGGTTCAGGCCAACAGGCGGGTGGAGCGGCACGATGAACAACCATGCTCTCCGAACCGGCCTCATCGTCATCGCGGCAGCGGTCGTTGTCGCGCTCTATGCGTCCGTTTTCACCGTCGGCCAGATGCAGCAGGCACTCGTGCTGCAATTCGGGCGGGTCCGCGCTGTCTTGAACCAGACCGGGGAAGATCGACCGGGGCTCTACTTCAAGATCCCGTTCGTCGAGAACGTCATCCTGTTCGACAAGCGCGTCCTCGATCTCGACCTGCCTGTCCAAGCCCTGCTCACGGCAGACCGCCAGAATCTGGAGGTGGATGCATTTGCGCGGTATCGCATCATCGATCCACTGCGGTTCTATCAGGCTGTCGGGAACATCGGCCTCGCGAACCAGCGATTGTCGAGCTTCACGAACTCAAGCCTGCGTAACGTTCTCGCACGCTCCACGCGTGACGCCATCGTGAAGACGGATCGCATGCGCCTGATGAACGAGATTCAGGAGGATGTGAATCGTCAAGCCAAGGCGCTCGGCGTGCAGATCGTGGACCTGCGCATGACCCGCGTCGATCTGCCGGCGCAGAACAGCACGGCTGTCTATGAGCGGATGAAGACCGAGCGGAAACGCGAGGCTGCGGATATTCGCGCCAATGGCGAGCAGATCGCCGCCACGATCCGAGCCCGCGCCGATCGCGATGTCACGGTGATCCTGGCGGAGGCAAATCAGAAATCCGAGGAGCTGCGCGGTCAGGGCGATGCCGATCGAAATCGGATCCTTGCGGAAGCCTTTGGGAAGGACCCGGATTTCTTCGCCTTCTATCGTTCGATGCAGGCCTACGAGAACGGGCTCAAGGGTTCAGATACGCGGCTCGTGATCAGCCCGAACTCGGACTTCTTCCGCTACTTCAACGATCCGCAGGGCCGTCAGCCGGCAGCGGGCGCATCGCGCGGGACTGGGGATCCAAGCAATACGACCGACTCAACCACGGGCGCCGCTCGCTGAAGACATAAGGTCCCTGCGGCGGTTCGGCCGAACTGCCGCAGGTTTTTCGGCCTTGAATGGTGATCGCAGCGGCCGATTTATCCGCCAAGCGCGTGCGCGCCATCGTGCGCGCCACGCGGCGAACCGCAGATACAATCCGGGAAACGTTCCTTGAAGAGGTCGACCATGAATCCCGTCGCCACCGCCGTCATGGCGCGACGTCTTCCGGTTCTTCGCGGCCGCGTTCGCTCTGTCCTCGCGGCGGTCGTGATCGGAACCTCTGTGGCATCCGCGAACTTGCCGATGCCTGTTTTCGCAAAGGGGCCGGAATCGCTCGCCGACCTCGCTGATCAGGTCACGGACGCCGTCGTCAACATTTCAGCATCGACGACAGTGGATGCAAAGCCGAGCGCCCGCAGCATGCCGCAGCTTCCGCCAGGCACGCCGTTTGAGGACCTCTTCGAAGAGTTCTTCAATCGCCGGGGGAACAAGGGAAGTGAACGAGGCGAGGGCGAGACACCTCGCCAGCAGCGGAAATCGAACTCTCTCGGTTCCGGGTTCATCATCGATGCGTCGGGCATCGTTGTAACGAATAATCATGTCATCGGCGACGCAAACGATATCCAAGTCATTCTGCACGACGGCACGAAGCTGAAGGCTGAAATCATCGGCAAGGATTCGAAGATTGATCTCGCGGTACTGCGGGTCAAACCAACGGCGGATCGGCCGCTGAAAGCGGTGCCGTTCGGTGACTCCGACAAGATGCGGCCGGGTGATTGGGTGATCGCGATTGGCAACCCGTTCGGCCTTGGCGGATCGGTCTCCGCAGGAATCGTTTCGGCGCGCGGGCGCAACATCGAGTCAGGCCCCTACGACAATTATATCCAGACCGATGCTGCCATCAATAAAGGCAATTCCGGCGGCCCGCTCTTCAACATGGATGGTGAGGTGATCGGCATCAACACTGCGATCCTGTCGCCCACTGGCGGCTCGGTCGGGATCGGCTTCGCAGTTCCGTCGGGTACGGCAAAGCCCGTGATCGATCAGTTGCGGGAATATGGCGAGGTGCGCCGGGGGTGGCTCGGTGTACGCATCCAGAACGTCGATGATGCGACGGCCGAGGCTCTCGGGTTGAAAGGCGGTGCTAAGGGTGCGCTCATTGCCGGTGTCGATGAGAAGGGTCCGGCAAAGACCGCTGGTCTCGAAGTCGGCGATGTCATCGTCAAGTTCAATGGCAACACCGTAAAGGCATCGAGCGACCTACCGCGCATCGTTGCCGCCACGCCCGTGGGCAAGACCGTCGACGTCGTTGTGGTCCGGAAAGGCCAGGAATCGACGAGGCCTGTGACGCTCGGACGGCTTGAGGACAGTGAGAAGCCTCAGCTCGCAAATGCCAAGCAGCCCGAGCCTGAAAGTGCAGTGCGTCAGGCGCTTGGACTTAATCTCTCGGGTATGACGGATGAACTCCGTCGCCGTTTCAGCATCAAGGACACGGTAAAGGGTGTCGTGGTGACCCGTGTCGACCCGAATTCGACGGCCGCCGATAAGCGGATCCAGCCCGGAGAGGTCATCGTGGAGGTCGGGCAGGAAGCAGTCAATGCTCCTTCCGATGTGACCAAGCGCGTGGATGCGTTGAAGAAAGAAGGACGCAAGTCTGTCCTGCTCCTTGTCGCAAGCGCGAGCGGTGATGTGCGTTTTGTCGCAATAGGTTTGGAATAATTCCCAACTATAGACCCGGATGAATATTTAATTTATTGGAGTAATTTTGATTTTCGAATAGGCCCTCGAGCTATCGCTCGAGGGCCTATTACATTTTTCCTGATAGCATTCGCAGTTTTGTTTGATAGGCTTCTTGAATATTTCGACGTTCGAAAAAATCAGGTTCTAGTCGTTGGCTACGAATTCGCTTGCACCGTATCCCTGCAGGTAGAGCAGGGCGGTCAGGTCGCCATGATCGATCCGCACATGTGCAACCTGCGCGACCGCCGGCTTCGCGTGGTAGGCTACCCCGAGCCCAGCTTCGCTGAGCATCGCGAGATCGTTGGCTCCGTCGCCCACCGCGAGAGTCTCGACAGGTCCGATGCCGAGCTGCGCGCGAAGCTCGACCAGCGTGTCGCGTTTCGCGGCTTTGCCAATGATCGGCTCCTCGACTGTCCCCGTTAGATGTCCGTCGGCCACCGAGAGGCGATTGGACCGATCTTCATCGAAGCCGATGCGGCGGCCAATCGGCCCTGTGAACAGCGTGAAGCCCCCGGAGACCAGGCAGGTATGGGCGCCGTGCGCCCGCATCGTTCGCACGAGCGTTGCCCCGCCCGGCGTAAGAGTGAGCCGATCTCGGATTAGATCCTCAATGACCGCCACGGACAGGCCCTTGAGGAGCGCGACGCGTTCACGCAAGGCCGGTTCGAACGCAATCTCACCGCGCATTGCCCGCTCAGTGATGCTCGAGACATGCTGCTTTAAGCCCACGATATCCGCGAGTTCGTCGATGCATTCCTGGGCGATCATGGTTGAATCCATATCGGCCAGAAACAGACGTTTGCGCCGATGTGGACCATGGGGGAGCACGGCGACATCAATGGGCTCATCGACAAACGTGCGGCGCAACCGTTCCGTCAATGCAACTGCGGCCGATGGCTCGCCGGGAACCAATAGTTCCGCGGCAACCTCTCCGTGGAGGATACGGGGCTGGTGCTCCGTCGCCAGCACCGCACGCGCCTCGGCGAGGACCGCGTCGGTGATGGCGGGGCTCGCCTCATTTGCTATCAGTGTCGCGACGAGGGTCATCCGGGAGCTTTCCGCCGTTGCCGCTGTCCGATCCGAGGGCCGCCTGCGGCCCGGTGGCCATTCTCATTGCAGGACCCACCGCCTCCGGCAAGTCAGGTCTGGCGACAGCCCTGGCGCGCCGTCACGATGGTGTCGTCATCAATACGGATTCGATGCAGGTCTACGCCGACTTGCGGCGATTGACGGCTCGTCCAAGCGCGGAAGCCGAACGCACCGCCCCGCATCACCTCTATGGGCATGTCGACGGAGCCCTGAATTACTCCGCGGGTCACTTCGCGCGCGACGTCGAGGCGCTGCTTCCAGGGCTCGAGGGGCTTTTACCGATCTTTGTCGGCGGAACCGGCCTCTACTTCCGAGCCCTCGAGGACGGCCTATCGGAGATGCCCTCCGTGCCGGACGCGATTCGAAGCGAGTTACGATCCTGGGCGAAGCCGCTGACGACTGAGGCACTGCACAGCGCACTTTCCCGCCGCGATCCGCAGGGGGCGACCGCTCTTCGGGTGACCGACCGAGCCCGCATCATGCGCGCTCTCGAAGTGCATGCTGCGACCGGTCGACCGATCTCGGAGTTTCACGGCACCCGCACGCCCGGTCCGCTCGCGGGCTACACTTTGCAGAAAGTCTTTCTCGCGCCCGCCCGTGAACTTCTCCGGCAGCGCATCGATCTGCGTTTTCATCAGATGATTGCCGAGGGCGCAATCGAGGAGGTTGAGCGGTTGCGCGACAGACGCCTCGACACCCTATTGCCCATCATGCGCGCACACGGGGTCCCGGGGCTGATCGCGCATCTCGATGGCGCGATCAGCCTCGATGAGGCGATTGTCCGTGGGCAGAGTGACACGCGCCGCTATGCCAAGCGCCAATTCACCTGGTTCCGTCACCAGATGGGTTCGGATTGGCAATGGGTCACGCCTGAGGCGGCAGCGATTGAAGCGGGCGTCAGCGTTCCAGCCGAGCAATGAGACTGGATGTGTCCCACCGGTTGCCACCGATCGCCTGAACATCGGCGTAGAATTGCTCGACGATCGCCGTGATGGGCAACGATGCGCCATTGCGGCGCCCCTCATCAAGTAGAATTCCAAGATCCTTGCGCATCCAGTCCACAGCAAACCCGAAATCGAATTTACTGGCATTCATCGTGCGACCACGATTTTCCATCTGCCATGAGCCGGCAGCTCCCTTGGAAATCACGTCGAGGACTGCCTCGACATCGAGTCCGGCGCGTTTTGCGAAATGCACACCTTCCGACAGAGCCTGAACGAGTCCGGCGATACAGATCTGGTTGACCATTTTTGTGAGCTGGCCCGAGCCCGCCGGGCCCATAAGGCGGCAGGCACGCGCATAGGAGCCGATCGCGGCCTCGACCTTCGCGTAAGTTGCAGCATCACCACCGCACATCACGGTCAGGACCCCGTTCTCCGCACCGGCCTGACCACCCGACACAGGAGCGTCGATGAACCCAAACCCGTGATGGTCGGCAGCCGCTGCCAACTCCCGGGCAACCGCGGCGGAGGCGGTCGTGTGATCGACGAAGACCGCGCCTCGCTGCATGCCCGCGAAGGCACCGTCGTCACCGAGCACGACACTGCGCAGATCCTCATCGTTGCCCACGCAAGCGAACACAATCTCGGCATCGCGCGCCGCATCTCGCGGCGTCACGGCATGCTGACCGGCATTGGCCTTGACCCATGCCTCGGCCTTTGCTCCCGTGCGATTGTAGACCGTGACTTGATAGCCCTTGGCCGCGAGATGTCCCGCCATCGGACTACCCATTACCCCGAGGCCCAGGAACGCGACCTTCGCCATTTCTCGTCTCCCATCCTTCATTCGAGGGAGCGGTCTAGGTTGGTGTGCCTGGGCCGTCAAACAGGTGGGCCGCTTGAACGAGGTTGCGGCGATGGGCGACACACCTCCGTCGGATGTATGCCGCATCCGCAGGAACCGTATTCTCTCCTGATCAAATCTTTGCCAAAAGAGCCGCAGACCGCCGGCTCCAAGAACCGGCCACGGAGTGGACGTCCATGGACACGATTCAGAAACATGGGCCTTGGGCCCTGGTCGGAGCGCTCGGCGCCGCCGCATTGGCCATCGTTGCGACGGAGAGGGGAGAAGCCGTCAACGCACTCTGGATCGTGGTGGCCGCGGTCTGCGTCTACCTGATCGCGTATCGGTACTACTCGCTATTCATCGCCGAGAAGGTGATGCGCCTTGATCCGGCGCGCCCCACGCCGGCGGTCCGTCACAACGACGGCTTAGACTATGTGCCCACGAACAAAAGCGTTCTCTTCGGCCACCATTTTGCGGCCATCGCGGGGGCAGGGCCCCTGGTGGGCCCGGTGCTCGCTGCACAGATGGGCTATCTCCCAGGGTTGCTTTGGATCCTCGCCGGCGTCGTCTTCGCCGGTGCCGTGCAGGATTTCATCGTGCTGTTCGTCTCGATGCGCCGCGACGGACGCTCGTTGGGTGAGCTGATCCGCGCCGAGCTTGGCACGATCCCCGGCATCATCGCGTTGGTCGGGACCTTCCTGATCATGATCATCCTGCTCGCGGTTCTGGCCCTTATCGTGGTGAAGGCTCTGACGGGCAGCCCGTGGGGTACCTTCACGGTGATGGCAACGATCCCGATCGCGCTGCTGATGGGCGTCTACTCGCGCTACATCAGGCCCGGGAAGATCGGCGAGGTCTCGATCATCGGCTTCGTCCTCCTCATGCTCGCCATCGTTTATGGCGGCAGCGTCGCCGATCACCCGGTCTGGGGGCCCGCCTTCACCTTCACGGGCACACAGCTCTGCTGGATGCTGATCGGCTACGGGTTCATCGCCTCGATCCTCCCCGTCTGGCTGCTCCTCGCACCGCGCGATTACCTCTCGACCTTCCTGAAGATCGGGACGATCATCGGCCTCGCGCTCGGCATCGCGGTCGTGGCTCCCCACATGCAGATGCCCGCCGTCACGAAATTCGTGGACGGGACCGGTCCAGTTTGGTCGGGCCAGCTCTTTCCCTTCCTCTTCATCACCATCGCCTGCGGGGCTGTGTCAGGCTTCCACGCGCTGATCTCGTCCGGCACGACTCCGAAGCTGATCGCGAGCGAGGCCGATGCCCGCTTCATCGGCTACGGCGGAATGCTCATGGAGAGCTTCGTCGCCGTCATGGCCCTGGTCTCCGCCTGCGTGATCGACCCTGGCGTCTACTTCACGATGAACTCTCCGGCGGCCCTGGTGGGTACCACGCCGGAGACCGCGGCGGCTGCCGTGACCAAGCTCGGCTTCACGGTGACACCGGAGACGATCTCCGAAGCTGCCAAGGATGTTGGTGAGACAACCATCATCTCCCGCGCCGGCGGTGCCCCGACGCTTGCTGTCGGCATGGCACATATCATCTCAAGCGCCATCGGCGGAAAGGCGATGATGGCGTTCTGGTACCACTTCGCCATCCTCTTCGAAGCGCTGTTCATCCTCACGGCCGTGGATGCCGGTACCCGTGCCTGCCGCTTCATGATCCAGGATCTGATCGGCCTCGCGGTACCATCCTTCAAGAAGACCACGGCCTGGGTTCCGAGCATCCTCGCCACGGCTCTCTGCGTCACCGCTTGGGGCTACTTCCTCTATCAGGGTGTCACCGACCCGCTCGGTGGTATCAACACCTTGTGGCCACTCTTCGGCATCTCAAACCAGATGCTCGCCGCCGTCGCCCTGACGCTCTGCACCGTGGTGATCTTCAAGATGAAGCGCGAGCGCTACGCGTTCGTGACGATCTTGCCGACGCTGTGGCTCTGCATTTGCACGTTGACTGCTGGCTGGCAGAAGATCTTTTCCGCCGATCCGAGAATTGGCTTCCTCTCCCATGCTGACCGGTACGGTACGGCATTGGCAGAAGGTAAGATCCTGGCACCGGCCAAGACGATCGATCAGATGAGCCAGATCGTATTCAACGACCGCGTCGATGCGGTCCTGGCCGGTCTCTTTATCGGGCTTGTCGTGGCCATTGCGGCCTTTGGCATCCTGTCCGCCATCCGTGCATTCAGGGCCGATCGCTGGACGGCACTCGAGACGGACGCCGCGGCCGTGCCGGCGGAGTGAAGGCAGTGGGCGCGTCGTCGCAGGATCTTCGCGAGCGTTGGAAGACCTTCTCGAAATGCGTCTGCGACGGCGCACGCCTGATGGTGGGGCAGGGCGATTACCAAGTTTATGCGGCACATATCCGCAAGACCCACCCCGATCAGGAACCGATGACGGAACGCGAGTTCTTCCGCAACCGGGAGAATGCGCGCTTCGGTGTAGGAAACCGCAATGGCTTTCGCTGCTGCTGACGCGTAAGCTCTCGCGGAAATACGGCGTTGAGTGGCATCCTCTCTCGGCTTCAAACGTTCCCGATCTAAGCCCATCAGAGCAGATTTCCGCTCTCTGTGAGGCAAATGTTCGAGGTTTACCGATGGCGAATGAGGAAACCACCACTCCGGAACCGAAGGTCGTGAACGTGGCGGAGCCATGGGAGCGTGCATACTGGGCTCGGCGCTTCATGGTGCCGGTTGAGCAAGTCCAGGCAGCGGTCGAGGCGGTCGGCACCGATCCAGCGATCGTTGCGGCGCATCTCGAACGGGATTGGCCAGGGCACGAGCCGATCGTTTGAGGACAGAGCTTGACTTTGCGGACCGAAATCTCGCCACTCAGCGCAGCGGGAGGCCGGAATGAGCATCTTCCAGAACGCGATCCTACGGTTTGGTCGGACGATCATGTCGTACGCCGGCGATGCGGTCTTTCTTGAGGCGGCGGTCTCGGCGGCCGCAAACGTGACGCTTGCCGATGGCGAAATCGACGAGGAGGAGATCGAGTCGGCTATCACGGGCATGCGAGCGAACCCGATCCTCGAGAAATCGTATGATACGCTCCGGATCGAGCAAGCACTCTATGAGGGCATCGCGCGGGCAAAGACCCGTGCAGGCCGAATCGAAAACATTCGGCTTGTCGAGGCGATCGTGGATCGCCCGTTGACGCAACGCCAGGACGTGTTCCTGATCGCGGCGGATGTGGCGGACTTCGGCGGTATCAGCGAAATCGAGCACAAGGTGCTCGATGAGATTGCGCGTGCCTTGAAGGTCGATAAGGCTGCGCTTCTGGAGTGACCCCGCTCCGATGCGCTGTCCGCCATGAGAAGCGGCAGGAAACCGGTATCGGCGCTAAGATCTGCGACCACACATCGCTCTCCGGAACGGCGGATTGACACGGTAGCGAAACAATTGGCGCGTTCGGTGCGACGCTGGATAACGGAGCCGGGAGAGCCCCGGCTACCAGCATCCCGGAGACGCCATGGGCCTCGTTCAGTATGCGCTGAAGTATCGGATCACGATCTACGTGCTCGCCGTCCTGATGATGCTCGGCGGCACGGCAGCTGTCATCGTAGCACCGAAGGACGTACTGCCGACGGTCGACATTCCGGTGGTCGTGGTTGTCTGGACCTATAACGGATTATCGGCTCCCGAGATGGAGCGCCGGATCACGACCTACAGTGAGTTCGGAATCTCGAACAACGTCAATAATATTTCCCGAATGGAATCGACGAGCCTCCAGGGCACGTCGGTGATGAAGATCTATTTTGATCAGAGCGTCAGCATCGATCTTGCCATTGCGCAAGTTGTCTCGTCGACTAATTCCATACGAGCGACCATGCCGCCTGGTGTCCAACCGCCCATTATTCTTCGTTTCTCGGCCTCCTCGGTTCCCGTCATCCAGCTTTCCCTCGCTTCAACCAAGGATAGCCTGACTAAAGTCTACGACTACGCGCAGTACCGCATCCGCCAACGTCTGGTGCAGGTCCCAGGTTCGACGCTGCCGTCGCCGTTCGGAGGCGCCCCGCGCCAGATCATGGTCGATCTCGATCTGCACGCCCTGCAGGCGCTCGGATTGACCCCCCTTGATGTGACAAACGCCATGACGGCTCAGAACCTTACGGTTCCGTCAGGGTTGGCGAAAATCGGGGAGCAGCAATACCCCATTCGTCTCAATGCGACGCCGGAAGCAATCGAATCGCTGAATGAGATCCCGATCAAGGTCGTCGCCGGACAGCCTGTGCTCGTTCGCGATGTTGCCTATGTCCGGGACGGCGGACCGCCTCAGGTCAATATCGTGCGCGCCGACGGCCTCGACTCGGTGCTCATGCGCGTCTTCAAGAATGGCACCGCTTCGACGCTCGATGTGGTCAACAATGTCAGAAAAGCGCTGCCCGACATCCGTGCTGCCGCTCCTGACGGAATGACCTTGAAGCCGCTGTTCGACCAGTCCGTCTTTGTCTCGTCCGCGATCGAGGGCGTCATCCACGAGGCCATCATCGCTGCGGCCTTGACGGGCCTGACGATCCTACTGTTCCTCGGCTCGTGGCGTTCGACGATCGTCGTCCTGATCTCGATCCCGCTCTCAATCCTCACATCCTTGTCAGTGCTTGCTGCACTCGGGGAAACCATCAACGTGATGACACTCGGCGGCCTTGCTCTCGCTGTCGGAATTCTCGTGGACGACGCGACTGTGGCGATCGAGAACACCTACCGATTGTTCGAAGAGGGAGAGCCGTTTCGCAAATCCGTCGTTGAGGGTGCAGCTGGAATTGCCAAGCCCGCATTGATTTCGACGTTGTCTATCTGCGCAGCCTTTGTATCAGTGTTCGCCCTCACCGACACGCCAAAATATCTTTTCACGCCGCAAGCTCTAGCGGTCGTTTTCGCGATGCTGACCTCATATGTTCTTTCGCGGACGCTCGTACCTGTCCTCATCGATGTATTGGTTGCGCGTGAGTATGCCGCGCATCATGATCCCGAAGCAGAGAAAGCGGAGCTTGGTCGCCGCACCAGTCCTTTGGCCACGGCCAAAAGACTCATGTTTTCGCCTGCACGCCGATTCCGCAACGCCTTCGAGGCAGGCTTTGCACGTTTCCACCGTAGCTATCTTGGGTTGCTGCATGTTGTCATAAGGCGCCGCTTCGCGACGTTGTCGTTTGTCGCCGTAATCTTCATAGGCAGCACTGCGCTCTTAACATTAGTCGGCCAAGATTATTTTCCGCAGGTCGCTTCGAGCCAGATGACCCTTCATCTCCGCACCCGGCCCGGAATGCGAATCGAGACAGCGCAGCAAATCTTTGCGGAGGTCGAAAGGACCGTTCGTGAGGTTATCCCGGAGAGAGAAGTTGACCAAATTCTCAACAATATCGGGCTGCCATCAAATAATTATAATTTTGCTTTTTCTGACGGCTCTTTCGTGGCCTATAATGATGGGCAGATGCTGATTAATCTCAAGAATGGTCATAGCTCGGTGGCCACCTACACGAAGCAACTGCGCGAAATATTGAGGGAACGCTTTCCTGATCTCGTGATCTATTTCCAACCATCCGATATTATTACGCAGATTTTGAATTTTGGCACACTTGCTCAGATCGATGTGCAAGTATCCGGCCGCAACCGCGACAAGGATCTCGCTGTTGCTCAGAATATTGTTCGGCGCCTTCGGGAAAGTGGTGGTGCGGTCGACGTCCACCTTCATCAGATTGTCGGAACGCCTCAATTCTTCGTGGATGTCGACCGACGGCTCGCATCCGAATTGGGGCTTACGCAACAACAGGTGGCGCAGGGACTGAACGTGTCATTGTCTGGATCATTCCAAGTAACACCAAATTTCTGGACGGACCCTAAAACCGGAATTCCTTACCAGCTATGGGTCCAGACTCCAGAGTACCGGAACGCATCACTGACTGCATTGCAGAACACGCCACTCCTCGTTCAAGGTGCATCAGATCAACCGGGTGTGTTGACATTGCTATCCAGCGTATCAAGCATCCGGCGTGAGAGCGCGCAGACGGTGATATCCCACGTTAACACGACACCGACTTTCAATATTTATGCTGCAGTACAAGATTCGGATCTTGGGTCGGTCGCACGTGAGATTCGCGGCATCATCGCGGACGAACAGAAGGCTTTATCTGCCCCTGACACCATCACGATCCGCGGGCAAATCGAGAATATGGACTCCGCATTTTTTCGTCTTGGCGTCGGATTGAGCATTGCGCTGATCGCTGTGTATCTCCTGATGGCTGTAAATTACCAGAGTTGGGGCGATCCATTCGTGGTGCTGGCTGCCCTCCCGCTGGCCTTCTGCGGAATCATAGCCAGCCTGTTCGTAACCGGAACGACGTTCTCGATCCCGTCACTGTTCGGCGCAATCATGTCGGTGGGAATTGCCTCGGCCAACTCAATCCTGCTCGTCACGTTCGCGAAAGAGCATCGAGAGTCGACGGGATGCAGCGCTGTTGAGGCGGCCTTGCTCGCAGGAGAAACTCGCCTGCGACCGGTCCTCATGACGGCTGGCGCGATGTTTCTCGGCCTGATCCCAATGGCGCTCGGCACTGGGGAGGGCGGCGAGCAGAATGCGGCCCTGGCGCGCGCCGTCATGGGCGGTATCGCATTCGGAACGCCATCGACCCTTCTGTTTGTACCGTTTCTCTATACGGTTCTACGCCGAGGAGAGGTGAAGCCCCTCGAAGATTACGCTTGAGGACCACCGAGGGCTCAAGAGGCCACCCGGGCGCGCTCGTGCGGCACGAGAATGTCGACGGCGCTGACGAGGTCGTCGAAATGAGAGATGACGCGATCTGGATCGAGCTGCTCGATGGGCGTGTCGGTATAACCGAACGTCACCCCGATGACTGGGATTCCTGCAGCCTTCGCAGCATCCACGTCGGCGCGGGAATCGCCGACCATGACTGCCCGTGACGGATCGCCCTTGGCGCGTTCGATCGTGAGCGTGATGTGGCGCGGATCGGGCTTGAAATAGGGAAACGTCGCTCGTCCGCAGATTGCCGCGAATCGGCCGGCGATGGCGAGCTTCTCGAGTAGAGCGACCGCGTGAGCTTCATGCTTATTCGTGCAAACTGCTAGTATGAATCCGCTTTCTTCAAGCTTGTCGAGTGCCGGAAGCAAACCTTCGTAGAGATAAGTATGGTCGCACAGGTGCTGCCCGTAATATTCGAGGAAATCGCCAAAAAGTTGCTCCGATCGGGCCGCCGAAAGCGGTGCACCTGCTGCGGAAAAACCACGCTGGATCAGCGCTTTGGCGCCCGCTCCAATCAGATCGCGAGCTTCCTCCAGCTGCAAGGATGGCATTTGCTCACGACGCAGGAGCACGTTCAAAGTTCCGATAAGATCCCCGGCGGTCTCTGCAAGTGTTCCGTCCAGGTCGAAGACGGCGATTGGCGGAAGTTTCGGCATAGTTTTCCTTTAAAAATTCGTCGGCGTTACACATTCGGAGGGTCAAGCCGGCTCTGTGGCGGAGATCGGCTCGAATCCGGCAACTCACATGCACCACATCGCGCGAAACAGCGACGCGGTGCCTTTGAGCCTGCCAATCGACCGATTCTCGGCTGCACCTGCGATCAAGCTCCTATATGACGCAGGCTCGCACGAGATCACGCTGCCAAGATGTCACCCTCGCACTTGAGACCTTACATGCGAACTGCGTTTTTCATCGCTGCCGGAATTGCCGCGATGCCTTCGGCGATCGCGGCTTCCTACGAGTTTGTGCCGGCGCCTCAGGTGGATTTGAATCGGGTTTATCGCGTGGACAAGGCAACGGGGGAAGTGACCTCCTGCCAGTATGGGTTGCGCGAGGGCGGGGGCATCGGCCTGACCCTCTGCTTCGGCGCGGGGGAGGGGGCGGGCGCCCAGACCCCGTCCGAATACGGGCTCGTCGCCTCGCGCCATACACGTGAGGCGGGTGTGTTCCGGGTGAATTTCCGGACCGGCGAAATGAGCATCTGCTACGTTCAGGTGAAGGAGGAGGTTGTAGTCTGCACGCCGCAGGCCAACCCCGCCACGGCCGGAACCGGGGATGCGCCCGCCACCGGCGCGGCCCCCGGGCGGGCGGGGCCGAGCGCCACGCCCCCGCAGGGGGGGCGCCCCTGAGCCGCCCGCATCGGCGCCCCGCCTTCCACCGGGGCGCGGAGCCGTGCTAGGGCGACGGCGCACCATCCCTGAGGATCCGGGCCGCCGTCGTCATGTCCGTCGCCACCTCTCATGCCGTTCACGCCCGTCCCGGAGCCTGCCGATGAGCGGACCCGATCTGCGCCGCGCCGCCGCCGCGCGGGCGCTGGACCTCGTCACGCCCGGGATGCGCCTCGGCATCGGGACCGGGTCCACGGCCAACGCCTTCATCGAATTGCTCGGCGAGCGGGTCCGGGCCGGCCTTGAGATCGTCGGCGTCCCGACCTCCGAGGCGACGCACGCGGCCGCCACCCGCGCCGGGATCCGGCTCGCGACCCTCGATGAGGTGCCGGAACTCGACCTGACCATCGACGGCGCGGACGAGGTCGATGCGGGGCTTCGGCTGATCAAGGGCGGCGGCGCCGCGCTCCTGCGGGAGAAGATCGTCGCCTTCGCGAGCCGGCGCATGGTGGTGATCGCCGATGCGGCCAAGCACGTGGAGACGCTCGGCGCCTTCCCGTTGCCGATCGAGGTGAACGCCTTCGGCCTGCGCGCGACGCAACGGGCCGTCGAGGCCGCGATCACGATTTCCGGTTGTGCAGGCCCCCTGACCCTGCGCCGCACGGCGGCGGGCGCGCCGCTCACAACGGACGGCGGTCATCACATCCTGGACGCGCAACTGGGCCGGATCCCGGACCCTGAGGCGCTGTCCCGCGCGCTCTGGTCGGTGCCCGGCGTCGTGGAGCACGGCCTGTTCCTGGGGCTTGCATCCGCGGCGATCCTGGCTGCAGATCGCGGCGGCACGGCCGAGGTCACCGTGCTCGGCAGCCTCTGATGGCAGGCCATCCGGCGGGCGCCGCCGGCGCCTCCGCCCCCGGATCACCGAATTTTCCCCATGCCGGTGCGCAGGGTTTCGCGCCACCGCGCCGTCCCCGCTTCCTCGAACAACGTTGTCCGGAGCACGCCGCCATGTCCCGCCGCCTCACCGCCGCCGTCCTGGCCGGTCTTCTCGTCGCGCTGCCGCAGGTCGTCGCCGCGCAGACCAAGCCCCCCGCGCAGAAGCCGGCGCCCAAGGCCGCCGCAGCCGCGCCGGTCGCGCCCGCGATCACCCCGAGCCATCTCGCGCTGGCGCGCGAGGTGATGCTGAATTCCGGCATCGCCCGCTCGTTCGATTCTATCATCCCGGCCTTCGGCGAGCAGATCCGCCAGCAGGCGCTGACGCGGCCCGAAATGACCAAGGATCTCAACGAGGTCCTGGTTGCCCTTGAGCCCGAGATGGAGTTGCAGAAGCAGCGCATGATCGACACCGCCGCGCGCATCTACGCGGTGAAGATGAGCGAGGCCGAGCTTCAGGAGATCGCCACCTTCTTCCGCTCGCCCGCGGGCAAGCGCTATGTCGAGACGCAGCCGCAGGTTCTCGACGAGATGGTGCAGGCGATGCAGACCTGGACGCAGGACGTCTCGGAATACGTGATGGTGCGGGTCCGGGCCGAGATGGGCAAGCGCGGCCACCAGATGCAGTGACGGGCGCAGCACGCAACCGCAGGTCGCCGCTCCGTGACACTGTCAGGCCGCTTCGCGGCAGCCGGCGCGACGGTGCTGGCCCTCGTGCCTTTCGTCATGGCCCTGGCAAACCGGTCGAGTCCGCTCCTCGTCGGGCTCGCGGCTCTGCTGTTTCTGGCGGCCGCCCTCGCGGAGGATCGGGCGGAAGCCCGCCTGCTGCTGCTGTCGCCGTTGCGCAAGCCGCTGGGGCTTACGGCCCTCGCCTTCCTCGCCTGGTGCTGCGTCTCCTTCGCCTGGACGCCGTTCCCGGAGGCCTCCGCCCGCAGCGCCCGCGAGTTCCTGCCGACGCTCGTCGCCGCCTACATCCTGGCGCGTCTCGCGCCGGGTCGCCTCCCGGCCTTCGCCGCGCCCCTCGCGGCCGCCTCCTTGGTGGCCGCCTCTCTCCTCATCATCGTGGGTCTCTCGACCGGGCTGCCGGTGCAGAGGGCCCTGGGACAGCGGGTCGCCGAGTTCGTCTTCAACCGCCCGGCCCTGACGAACCTTCTCATCGCCGGGCCCCTCGCCCTCGTGCTGATCGGGCGGGGGCGGCGGCTCCTCGCCGCGATCACCCTGGCACTCGCGGCGGCCGGCATCCTCCGCTCGGTGAGTGGCGCCGCCGCCATGGGGCTCCTCGCCGGTGCCGCGATGTTCGGCTTCAGCCGGCTTCTCCCCGCGCGCTGGGGCATCGGCCTCGCCGGGCTCGGGCTCGGGCTCGCCGTGGCGCTCGCCCCGATCGAGGGCGATCTCCTGCGGCAGGTCATGCCCGAGGCGGCGCATGAGCGGCTGGTTCAATCCTCGTCGCGGGCGCGGGTCGCCATCGCGCGCAGCTTCGGGGCGGCGGTCGCGGCCGATCCCTGGCGGGGGGCCGGCTACGGCGTCTCCGCGCGCTTCGCGGAGGCGCCGGCGGCGGCTGAGGTCGAGCCCGAGCTGCGGGCCATGCTGGCGGTCGGGCATCCGCACAACAGCTTTTTGCAAGTCTGGGTAGAACTTGGCATCGTCGGCGCGGTTCTCGCAGGACTGGTCCTGATGCTGATGCTGCGCGCCTTGGTTGCGTTGCCGCCGGGTCCGCGCGCGACGGCACTCGCGCTGGTTGCGGCCGCCGCCGCCGTGGCCTTCGTCGAGCACGGGGCTTGGCAGGCGTGGTGGACGGCCGGGCTCGGGGTCGCCATCTCCTGGCTGCGGCAGGGTCTCCTCCCGCGCAACGTGTATTCTGAACGGAACAATTCATGAACGATTCGCACGATAACCGACCCTTCGACGTCGACCTGTTCGTCATCGGCGGCGGGTCGGGCGGCGTGCGGGCCGCCCGGATCGCGGCGGGCTACGGGGCGCGGGTGAAGCTTGCCGAGGAGTACCGGGTCGGGGGCACCTGCGTGATCCGCGGCTGCGTGCCGAAGAAGCTGATGGTCTATGCCGGGCGTTTCGCCGACGAGTTCGCGGATGCGGCGGGTTTCGGCTGGAGCGTCGCGGAGCCCCGGTTCGACTGGTCGGTGCTCAAGGCCCGCCGCGACGCCGAGGTGGCCCGGCTGGAGGGCATCTACGACATCAACCTGATGCGGTCCGGCGTCGAGATCGTGCCCCAGCGGGCGGTGATCGAGGATGCCCACACGGTGCGCGTCCTCGGCACGGGCGAGCGGGTCCGCGCCCGCGTCATCCTGATCGCGGTCGGCGCCTCGCCGGTGAAGGAGCCGGTGATTCCGGGCGCGGAGCTCGCCATCACGTCGAACGAGGTGTTCGAGCTCGAAACCCGGCCCGAGCGCATCCTGGTGGTCGGCGGCGGCTATATCGCGGTGGAGTTCGCGGGCGTCTTCGCGGCGCTCGGCAGCCAAACGACCCTGCTGCATCGGGGAGACCGGCTGCTGCGCGGCTTCGACGACGAGGTGCGGGACGCCCTCGGCACGGCCTATGCGGAGCGGATGGACCTTCGGCTCGGCCGCACCGTGCAGAGCCTGGAGCGGCGCGCGGGCGCGATCGCGGCGCGGCTCGACGACGGCTCCGAGATCGTGGCCGATCAGGTCCTGGTGGCGACGGGCCGGCGCCCGAACGTGGCGGGGCTCGGCCTCGACCGGGTCGGCATCGAGACGGATCAGGTCGGGGCGATCCCGGTCGACGCCTATTCGCGCACGACGGTGGCGTCGATCTACGCGGTCGGCGACGTCACGAACCGGGCGAACCTCACCCCCATCGCGATTCGGGAGGGCCATGCCTTCGCCGACACGGTGTTCGGCAACACGCCGTCCTGCGTCGACCACCGCCTGATTCCGACCGCGGTGTTCTCGACGCCCGAGATCGGCGTCGTCGGCCATAACGAGGACGTGGCCCGGGCGATCTTCGGCCGGATCGAGGTCTACAAGGCTAGCTTCCGCCCGATGAAGGCGACGCTGTCGGGGCGCCAGGAGCGCGTCCTCATGAAGGTCATCGTCGATTGCGCGAGCGACAAGGTGGTCGGCGTGCACATCGTCGGGCACGATGCCGGCGAGATCATCCAGGCGGTGGGCATCGCCGTGACGATGGGCGCGACGAAGGCGGATTTCGACCGGACCATCGCGGTCCACCCGACCGCGAGCGAGGAACTCGTCACCATGCGGGTGCCGGCGGTGACGAAGCACCCGGTCGCGGTGGGCTGAGCCGGGGCGGCGGAGAGCGGCGAAGAGGGGTCTCGACGGCGGGCGCCGCCGAGCCATATCAGGCGCATGGGCAAGCGAGACGAAGCGCACGCGAAGCGGCAGGCGATCATCGACGGGATGCTGGCCGACGCCCTGCGTCCGGCCTACAGCTACCGCCTGCCGAGCCACGACGCCCTCGCGGCCGACATTCGCCGCGCCATCGACCAGCTCCTCGCCAAGGCCGAGGCGCAGAGTAGCCGCTGCCTCACCTACGAGGATCTGGAAGAGGCCCTGCCGCCGCGCGACGTCTCGGCGGAGGATCTCGAAGCCATCTTCTGGATCCTGGCCGAGCACGGGATCGAGGTCGAGGACGGGGAGACGGGCTGAAGTCCCGGAATCCGGGGCTTGCCGAGCCGCACCGGGTTCGCCGAGCCAGAACAGCGGCGCTAGAGCCGCGCCCGATCGCGTTGCAACGGGCTGAAAAATAGGCAGCCCCGGTCCGGTTCGGCGCGACGGCCCCCCTCTCCCGTGCGGGAGAGGGTTGGGGTGAGGGGTGCGCGCTGTCCGGAGAAGTCGCACCCCTCACCCGTTCCGCTATCGCGGATTCGACCACTCCCGGACGGGAGAGGTGGGGGGCGCGCCATCGGCAGCGATGCGGGACGGGGTGTCGGAATGGGCGCCGGTGCCACGACCGGCCCCCTCTCCCGTGCGGGAGAGGGTTGGGGTGAGGGATGAGCGCCTTCAGGATGGAGCATGCGGTCGTATCGCCGGCTGGGCGCCGATCGGGCGCACCTCGTTCTGAAAGGTCTCGACCCTCACCCTGTCCCTCTCCCGCACGGGAGAGGGGATCCGCGCCCGCTTCGGCACAGGCGCGGCCGACAATCCCGTTGCAACGCGATCGGGAACAGCACTAGGACGGCGGTGACAAGGCCGCGAAGCCATATCGCGCCGCGATAGCGGCCCTGCGCGCCGTAACCTGATAACCCCTCGCATCCGCGCGCAATCCCCCGTATAAGCCGCGCTTTCCGCGCGGGATCTCCCGCGCGAAGCCCGCCGAGAGGTGTACGGGAGTTGGTCATGGGTGAGCGTTGGACACCGAAGACGTGGCGGAACCTGCCGATCCAGCAGGTGCCCCAGTATCCGGACACCGCCGCGCTCGAAGCGGTCGAGTCGCAGCTCGCCTCGTTTCCGCCCCTCGTTTTTGCAGGCGAGGCGCGCAAGCTGAAGAAGAGCCTCGCCAAGGTCGCGGCCGGCGAGGCGTTCCTTCTCCAGGGCGGCGATTGCGCCGAGAGCTTCGACGAGCATTCCGCCGACAACATCCGGGATTTCTTCCGCGTCTTCCTGCAGATGGCGCTGGTCCTCACCTTCGCGGGCGGCTCGCCCGTGGTGAAGGTCGGCCGCATCGCGGGGCAGTTCGCCAAGCCGCGCTCCTCGCCCACCGAGACGATGGACGGGGTCTCGCTGCCGAGCTACCGCGGCGACATCGTCAACGGGCTGACCTTCACGGACGAGGCCCGCATCCCCGATCCGCGCCGCCAGCTCGAAGCCTACCGGCAATCGGCCGCGACGCTGAACCTGCTGCGCGCCTTCGCGCAGGGCGGCTACGCGAATCTCGAGAACTCGCACCGCTGGATGCTCGGCTTCGTGAAGGATTCGCCGCAATCCTCGCGCTACGCCGATTGCGCCGAGCGGATGACGGAGGCGCTGAACTTCATGCGCGCCATCGGGATCAATCCCGAGACGCACCAGGAGGTCCGCACCACCGATTTCTACACCAGCCACGAGGCCCTGCTGCTTGGCTACGAGGAGGCGCTGACCCGCGTCGATTCGACGAGCGGCGACTGGTACGCCACCTCCGGGCACATGCTCTGGGTGGGCGACCGCACGCGCCAGGCCGACCACGCGCATATCGAGTACGCCCGGGGCATCAAGAACCCGATCGGCTTGAAATGCGGGCCCTCGATGACCGCCGAGGGGCTGATCCGCCTCATCGACGCGCTGAACCCCGAGGATGAGGCCGGCCGCCTGACCCTGATCTGCCGCTTCGGCGCCGACAAGGTCGGGGATCACCTGCCGAATCTGATCCGGGTGGTGGAGCGCGAGGGGCGCTCCGTCGTGTGGGCCTGCGACCCGATGCACGGCAACACCGTCGCGGCGGGGCGCTACAAGACGCGCCCGTTCGAGCGCGTGATGCAGGAGATCGAGAGCTTCTTCGACATCCACCGGTCGGAAGGCACGGTGGCGGGCGGCCTGCATCTCGAGATGACCGGGAAGGACGTCACCGAATGCACCGGCGGCGCCCGCGCGCTCACGGCGGACGACCTGCAGGACCGCTACCACACCTATTGCGACCCGCGCCTCAACGCGGAGCAGGCGCTGGAAGTGGCCTTCCTGACGGCGGAGCTCGTCAAGCGCGAGCAGGCCGAGATCGAGCGCCCGCGCCTCGACGCGGCGGAGTGAGACCGGCACCTCCGGGATGGGCTCGGCCCGTCCCGGAGGTCGACCGCGCCCCACTTGGGGGGCTTCGGGCCCGAGCGGCGGGGCGCGATCCTAGCCCGCCACGCTCCAGCTCGTCGTCCCGTCCTTGTTGTCCTTCACGGTGACGCCCATCGCCGCGAGCGCGTCGCGGACGCGGTCGGATTCCGCCCAGTCCTTGGCGGCCCGCGCCGCGCGGCGCGCCGCGATCAGCCCCTCGATCGCCCCGACATCGACGCCCGAGGCCGCGACCGTGGCGGCGTCCCGCTCGGAACGCGTCCGCGCGAGGAGGCCGAACAGGCCGGCGCCGGCCTTCAGCCGGGCCGGGTCGTCGAGCCGGTGCAGCTCTGCGAGCGCCGCCGCGGTGTTGAGGTCGTCGAGGAGGGGTTCGAGGACCGCCTCCGGCACCTCCCCGCCGCCCGGCATGTCGCCGATGGCGGCATACCAGCGGTCGAGGGTCCGGCTCGCCTCCTCGAGGCTCCGCAGGGTCCAGTCGATCGGCTGGCGGTAATGGGTACGCAGCATCGCGAGCCGCGCCACCTCGCCCGGCCAGTCATTCAGGACCTCCCGGATGGTGACGAAGTTGCCGAGCGATTTCGACATCTTCTCCCCCTCCACCTGGAGGAAGCCGTTATGCAGCCAGACATTGGCCATCACGGGCGTGCCGAAGCAGCAGCGCGACTGCGCCACCTCGTTCTCGTGGTGGGGAAAGATCAGGTCGATGCCGCCCGCGTGGATGTCGAAGGTCTCGCCGAGATGCTTCCACGACATCGCCGAGCACTCGATGTGCCAGCCCGGGCGCCCCGGGACGGGGATGCCCGCGGGGGAGGGCCAGGACGGCTCGCCGGGCTTGGAGGGCTTCCACAGGACGAAGTCGAGGGGCGAGCGCTTGTAGGGCGCGACCTCGACGCGGGCGCCGGCCTCCATCTCGTCGAGGGGCCGCTTCGAGAGCGCGCCGTAATCTCGCATCGCCGGCACGTCGAACAGCACGTGCCCCTCCGCCACGTAGGCGTGGCCGTTGGCCACCAGACGCTCGATCAGGGCGACCATCTCCAAGATGTGGTCGGTGGCGCGGGGCTCGATGAAGCGCGGGGGGGCGCCCGGACTGTTGACGTCCTCGGGCATCAGCACGCCGAGCGCCCGGATGTCGTCGTGGAAGGCCCGGAGGGTCCCGTCGGTGAGCTCGCGGATCGAGATGCCGCGCTCGGCCGCCCGGGCGTTGATCTTGTCGTCCACGTCCGTGACGTTGCGGGCATAGGTGACGTGGTCCGCGCCGTAGAGCTGGCGCAGCAGCCGGAACAGCAGGTCGAACACGATGATCGGCCGGGCATTGCCGATATGGGCGGCGTCGTAGACCGTCGGCCCGCAGGCATAGAGGCGCACGTTCGACGGATCGATCGGCGCGAAGGGCGCCTTCTCGCGGGTCAGCGTGTTGTAGAGCCGCAACAACGGGGCCATGAAACCAACTCTCGTCCCTGACGCCGCCGACGGGTCTCCCGGCCGTGTTGCGCGAAGGCGACGGCCCCGGCGGCTGACCTGCGCTAACCCAAAACGGTGAGCATTTCGAGAACGACGGCGGGCGAAGGCCCCGCCGATCGCGCCGAAAACGGACGACCGTCTAAAGCTTTTGTTTACCCACCCGTCGGAACTTCGGCCCAACCGGACTTCCCCGTGACGAGGAATTTTTCATGCGACGCTCGGCTCTCGGCCTCGGCGCCCTGTTCAGCGCAGTCCTGATCTCCTCCCTGGCGCACACGGCCCTCGCGGGCCCGGACGGAGAGACCCCGGCGCACGCCCCAGCCCAGGTCGAGAAGACCTTTTTGATCCCCTCGAGCGAGGGCTACGGCGTCGGCGACTGCCTCAGCGACGGCAAGAGCGAGTGCGGCCAGGTCGTCGCCAATGCCTGGTGCGAATCGCAAGGATTCGCCTCGGCCGGCTCCTACGGCATCGCGGCGGCCGACGAGTATACCGGCGCCATCGAGGCCGCCCCGGCCCCGAAGCTCGACGAGCGCCCGATCCGAATCACCTGCCGCGACTAGGTTTGCGCCCGGATCAGCCCTTGAGGAAGTCGGCGCATTTCGGCGGAGCCTCGGTGCCCCAGGGCATCAACGGCACCGTCGAGGTCGAGTTCTTGGGCGAGCCCTGGATCACCTTGTCCGAATAGACCATGTAGATCAGCGTGTTGCGCTTGGCGTCACAGCCGCGCACGATCTGCATCGACTTGAAGATCAGTGAGCGCCGCTCGCTGAACACGACCTCGCCCTGCCCGAACTTGCCCTTGAACTGCACCGGGCCGACCTGCCGGCAGGCGAGCGAGATGTCGGAGACGTCCTCGGCCAGGCCGAGGGTGCCCTTGATGCCGCCCTTCTCGGGCTGGGTGTAGTGGCAGGCGACGCCCCCGACGATCGGATCGTCGATCCCGTAGACCACGAGCTTGTCGTTGGGCGTCAGCGGCCGCCACACCGTCGATTTGTCGAAGATGCGGTCGGGCTCCTGCGCCGCCGCCGCGCCCGGGAGCGCCGCGAGCGCGGCCCCCAGCAGGAAGGCCGCGCGCGCCATCTCCCGGCCGCCTGTGAGACCCCGAAGCCACATCATCCGATCATTCCCCGCAACACAGCTGCCGCGCATGTAGTGGGGCTGTCGCCCGGGAGCGAGGGGGTTTAAAAAAGTTAAGTTCGTGCCGTTCCGGACCGTTCGCGGCCGGCCCGGAACTGCCAAGCTTCCAGCCCGTTGCCTCGAAAGCCATGCCGCTGATCCGTTCGCAGACATATCGGCTCGTCCGGGTGCTTGCCCTCGCTCTCGTCGCCCTCATGGGCGCCGGGGCGGTGCAGGCGATGGCGAATTCCGCCTGCCAGCGCTACCGCGCCGAGCTCGCCAATGTGAGCGACGGGGCGAGCGTCGCCCGCGCGCTCCAGGGCGAGATCGCCCGGCTCGAAGCCTATTACCGCACCCTCAATTGCGAGGGCGGCAAGTTCCTGTTCTTCGACACCCGCCCGCCGCAATGCGGCGCCGTCGAGCAGCGCATCCGCGCGCTCAATGCCGGCTACGGGGCCGAGAACGGCGAGGTCGCCGCCGCGCGCCGCCGCCAGCTCCAGGCCGCGGTGACGAGCGCCTGCGCCGACCAGCCGAAGAACGCCGACGGCACCCCCGACCAATATGCCCGCGGCGGGTCTCAGGTAATCTGCGTGCGCACCTGCGACGGCGCCTATTTCCCGATGAACAACCTGCCCGACGGGCGCGAGGGCGCCAACGAATTGTGCCAGGCCCTCTGCCCGGGCGCCGAGGCCGCCGCCTACTCGATGCCCCGGGGCGACGACGCGCTGAAATCGGCCGCCACCCTCAAGGGCAGCCGCTCCTACGCCTCGCTGGCCAACGCCTTCAAGTTCCAGAAGACCTTCGTGCCGAACTGCTCCTGCAAGCGCGAGGGGCAGAGCTGGGCCCAATCCCTGGTCAAGGCCGAGAGCATGCTGGTCCGGCACAAGGGCGACATCTTCGTGACCCCGATGCAGGCCGAGGCCCTGTCTCGCCCGAAGGTGCGCCTGACCCTCGTGGGACGCGCCGACAAGACCGCCGCCAGCCTCGCGGCGGATGCCGCCGGCCGCGCCGGGGAGGCGCCCCCCTTGAGCCCCGACGCCGCCATCGCGGGTGCCAAGGACGAGCGGCCCGCGATCCGGATCATCGCCCCCAACGTGATCGCGGTGCCGAAGCTCCCGACCCTCCCGGGCCCCGTCACCGCGACGCCCTGAACCGGGGCGGGATGCCCGCGCCGGTTCATGCCCGGAGATGCTCCGCAAGCCCGGATTGTAGAGCCGACGGACGTCCAGGCTCTCTCCGAAATTCTCGCACGCAGCTCGGTGAATAAAGCCAGGTCGCGCCACAGCATCGTCCGCGTCTCGATTTGACCTCCGGCGTTTTGGAACCATATCGGCCCGATCCTGTTGGGATCGCCCCGACCCAGAACGCGAGACATGACCTGATGCGGACAACCCGCCTGCTGCTCCTGACCGGCACCGTGCTGCCCGGCCTGCTTCTCTCGGGCCCGACCCTGTCGCGCCCCGCGGACATGGCCACTGGCACCCTCCTCTTGGCGCAGGGCGGCCCCGGCGGCGAGGGCCCGCGTGGTGGTGGCGAAGGTCCACGCGGCGGCGGCGAGGGCCCGCGCGGCGGCGGCGACGGCCCGCGCGGGGCACGCCCGGAGCGGGCGGCCCCGGAGCGCGCGGCCCCGGAACGGCCGGCCCCGGAACGGGGCCCGGCATCCGAGCGCGCCGCCCCGCCCGCGGCCCGGCCCGAGCCGCGCCCGGAGCGTGCGGCCCCGGAGCGCCGCGAGGAACGGCCGGCAGCGCGCCCGGAACGCGCGCCCGAGACGCGCCAGGACCGCGCGCCGGAGGCGCGCCCGGAGCGTGCGCCCGAACGGCCCGCGCCGCGGCAAGAGCGGCAAGAGCGTCCGGAGCCGCGCGAGGACCGCGCCCCCGCCGCGCGTCCGGACCGGCGAGACCCCGACGAGCGCCCGGCCGCCCGCGACCGCAACCCCGAACGGCCCGCCACCCCCGAGCGGGCCGCGCCCGATCGGCGCGAGGCGCCGGGACAGGAGCGCCGCGATACCGCCGCGCCCGAGCGGCGCGCGCCGGGCAGCGACACCTCGCCGGCCCAGCGCCCGGCGCCGACGCCCCAGCGTGCACCCGCGCCGCAGGCCGCCCCCGAGCCGCAGCGTGCGCCCGAGCCGCAGCGTGCGCCCGAGCCGCGCGGCGCCCCCGCCGAACGCACGGCGCCCAACGCCGCGCCAGGAATTCCCGGTCGCCCGGTCCGGCCGGATGCCGGAGCGCCGCGCCCGGATGCGCCGAGTTCCGACGCGCCGCGTCCCGGCGCCGCGCCACCCAACACCGCGCCCGGCCTGGCTCCCAACGCGGCACCCGGCGTGCCCGGTCGTCCCGTCCAGGCCCCGAACGCGGCGCCGGGCGTTCCGGGCCGTCCGGTCCAGCCCGATGCCGCGCCTCCGGGCGCCGGCGGCAATCTCAGGAGCGCACCGGGCGCCGCCCCGAATGCCCGTCCGGGCGTTCCCGGCCAGCCCGTCCCGGCGCCGGAGGCCGCCCCGCCCGGGGCCGGCGGCTTGCCGGCCGGGCGGACCGACGAGCGCGGCGGCCGGGACGAGCGCGGCCCGCGCGATGCAGGCGGCTTCAACACGCCCGGCCGCCCCGGCTACGTTCCGGGCGGCTTTCGCGATGACGACGACAATATTCGGGATTACGAGCGGATCCGGCGGGACCGGCGCGAGTACAATGAGGACGGGCGCACCTATATCCGCGAGCCCGGCCGCATCATCGTGCGCGACCGCGACGGCTACTTCATCCGCCACGACGAGAACGAGCGCTTCCGCGATCTCGACCGGGGCGCCTATCGCAGCGAGCGCCGGGGCGCCGACACCGTCACCTACCTGCAGCGCCCCGGCGGCGAGGTCATCGTCACCGTGGTGGACGATGACGGGCGGCTGCTGCGCCGCTCGCGCCGCTTCCGCGACGGGCGCGAGGTGGTGCTGATCGACAACGCCTCTGGCGGCCGGCCGCGCCCGATCTACGACGACGTGGTCGCCCTGCCGCCGCCCGATATCCGCATCCCGCGCGAGCGCTACGTCGTGGAGTACGACCGGGCGGACGAGCGCAGCGTCTACGAGGCCCTGTCGGCGCCTCCGGTGGTTCCGATCGAGCGGCGCTACACGCTCGATCAGGTCCGCTACAGCCCGCAATTGCGGGCCCGCATGCGCAGCGTCGACATCGACACGATCAACTTCGAATCGGGCTCCTTCACGGTGACGCCGGATCAGGCGGCGCGGCTTTCCACCATCGCGGCCGCGATCAACCAGGCGATCCGCGCCAACCCGCAGGAGGTGTTCCTGATCGAGGGCTACACAGACGCGGTCGGGGCCGATATCGACAACCTGTCCCTCTCGGACCGCCGGGCGCAATCGGTCGCGACCGTGCTGACCCAGCAATTCCAGGTGCCGCCCGAGAACCTGACGACGCAGGGCTATGGCGAGCAGTACCTGAAGGTGAACACGCAGAACGCCGCGCGGGAGAACCGGCGCGTCACGGTCCGGCGCATCACGCCCCTGATCCAGCAGGGCCAGGCCGAGGCGGCCCCGCCGCCGCGCTGAGCGGGCGGGCCCCCGCGGCGCCGGGCAGGCGCCGCGGGGAGGGCCACGCGCGTGACAGGGTTGCGCCGCTGCCCTGCGGCCACGGCGACTTCCGGTTGACGGCGCCGGCGACCGGGCCCAACACGCTCGGGGCCGGCGCGCGGAATGCGGGAGCAGCATGAGCATGGACGAGGCGAGCGCCCGGTTGATCGAGGCCGGGACGCCGGTCTTTCGCCGGACCACGATCGCGCTGGCGGCGGCCGGTTTCTCCACCTTCGCGGTGCTCTACGGGGTGCAGCCCCTGCTGCCGGTCTATGCGGAGGATTTCGGGGTCTCGCCGGCCGAGAGCAGCCTCGCGCTGTCGCTGCCCTGCGCCATGCTGGCGATCGCGCTGCTGGTCGTCAGCCCGCTCTCGGAGGTCTGGGGCCGCAAGCCCGTGATGACCGCCTCGCTCTTCGCCTCGGCGCTCCTCACCATCGTGGCCGCCCTGGTGCCGAGCTGGCACGGCTTCCTGGTCCTGCGCGCCCTCACGGGGCTCACCGCGAGCGGATTGCCGGCGGTCGCCATGGCGTATCTCAGCGAGGAGATGCACGGGCGCTCCATCGGCCTGTCGATGGGGCTCCTCATCGGCGGCAATGCGCTCGGGGGCATGGTCGGGCGCCTGATCGCCGGCGTCATCGCCGATCACGGCTCCTGGCGGCTCGGGCTCGGCACCATCGGGGTCCTGGCTCTGTTGGCCGCCATCGCCTTCTGGCGGGCGCTGCCGCCCTCGCGGCGCTTCGTGCGCAGCGATCTCGCCTGGCGCGCGGTTCCGGCCACCTTCGGCCAGCATTTCCGCGATCCCGGCCTGCCCTGGCTCTTTTCCGAGGCCTTCCTGCTGATGGGCGGCTTCGTCTGCATCTACAATTACATCGGCTTCCGCCTGCTGGATCCGCCCTTCTCCCTGAGCCAGAGCGCCATCGGGGCGATCTTCGTCGTCTATCTCGCCGGCACCGCGAGCTCCGCCCTCACCGGCGAGATCGCGAGCCGGCTCGGGCGCCGCAAGGTGCTCTGGCTCGCCATCACGGTCGGGCTCGTCGGCATCCTCATGACCTTGTCGCAGAACCTCTGGGTCATCATCGCCGGGATCGTGGTCGTGACGGTGGGCTTCTTCGGGGCCCATTCGGTGGCGTCGAGCTGGATCGGGCGCCGGGCCCTGCGCGACCGCGCCCAGGCCTCGTCGATCTATCTCTGCCTCTATTACCTCGGCTCCTCGATCCTCGGCACGGCCGGCGGCTGGTTCTTCGCCCATTCGGGCTGGACCGGCGTCGTGGTCTTCGTCGGCGGCCTCTACGGCATCGCCCTGGCGATCGCGATCCGCCTCGCGCGCCTCGCGCCGCTCAGGACGACGTAACCGGCCCGCATCCGGACGATCGCGGGGCGAGGGGGCAGGACGGAAGGCGCCGGCCTCACGCCGTCTCGCCGGCGAGACGGCGGGCAACGCGCGCGCGCCCGATGAGCGGCAGCAGACCCGCGAGGTCCGGCCCGTGGTCGAGCCCCGTGAGGGCGAGGCGCAGGGGCATGAACAGGGCCTTGCCCTTGGCGCCCGTGCGCTCGCGGATCGCGCCGGTCCAGGCCTTCCAGGTCTCCGGGCCCCAGGGTTCGGGCGGCAGGGTCTCGGCGGCGGCGGCGATCAGAGCCGCGTCCGTGAGCGCCGGAATCACCGGGCCGGCGACCACGACCCACCAGTCGCGGGCCTCCCGGACCTTCTGGAGATTGGCCCGGACCGCGCCCCAGAACGGCTCGGCGTAGTCCTCCGGAATGCCGAGGGCGAGGAGGCGCGCGCGGGCCTCACCGAAGGGCATCTCGTGGACGAGGCGCCCGTTCAGCGCGTCGAGATCGTGCGGATCGAACTTCGCGGGGGCGCGCGAGATATGCGCAAGGTCGACGAGGCCCGCGAGTTCGTCGAGGGAGGCGACGGGGCGCACCGATTCCGCCGATCCCGTCAGCACCGCCAGCGAGCGCACGGCGGCGGGCTCGTAGCCGGCCTCGCGCAGGCCGCGCAGCGACAGGTGGCCGAGGCGCTTCGACAGGCCCTCGCCATCCGCGGTGGTCAGGAGATTGTGGTGCCCGAAGACCGGCACCGGCCGGCCGAGCGCCTCGAAGATCTGCACCTGCACGCCCGTATTGGTGACGTGGTCCTCGCCGCGGATGATGTGCGTGACGCCCATCTCGGCATCGTCGACCACGGAGGGCAGGGTGTAGAGGTAGGTGCCGTCGGCCCGGATCAGGACCGGGTCGGACAGGGAGGCGCAGTCGATATGCGCCTGGCCGCGCACGAGGTCGTCCCAGGTGACGGTGCGGTGGTCGAGCTTGAACCGCCAATGCGGCCGGCGGCCCTCCGCCTCGTAGGCGGCGCGCTCCTCCGCCGTGAGGGCGAGGGCGGCGCGGTCATAGATCGGCGGCAGCCCGCGGCCGAGCTGGCGCTTGCGCCGCCGGTCGAGCTCCTCCGGGGTCTCGTAGCAGGCATAGAGCCGACCGAGGGCGCGCAGGCGCTCGGCCGCGGCGTCATAGGTCGCGACCCGGTCGGATTGCCGCGCGCGCAGGTCCGGCACGATGCCGAGCCAGGCGAGGTCCTCCTCGACCGCAGCCGCGTAGGCCTCGGTCGAGCGCTCCCGGTCGGTGTCGTCGAGGCGCAAGAGGAAGCGCCCGCCCCGCGCCCGCGCGAACAGGGCGTTGAGGAGCGCCGGACGGGCGTTGCCGATATGCAGGTAGCCCGTGGGCGAGGGGGCGAAGCGGACGAGTGGTTCCATGGCCGACGTCCTAGCGGATTTTCGCGCGGCGTCGATCCGGTTCGCGCAAGGCCGGGTCTCGCGGGCCGCAGGCTCGCCCCTAGCGCAGCCAGCGCTCGGTCCGGTCGAGCAGGGCGCGGCTCTCCGCGATCCGATCGAAGGACCGGACCAGGACGTGGCGGTCGGCCTCCGGGAGCATCCCCGCCTTGAACGAGCCCTGGATGGCATTTCGATTCGGCTCGTTGAGCTCCGGCAGCGGCCGGCAGACGGCGATGAGCGAGCCGCCCGCATCCCGGCTGCAGAGCATCGAGGCGCGCACCTCCACCCAGACAGCGCGCCCGCTCCGGCGCACGTAGCGCTTGCGCAGGCTGAAGGGCTGCCCGGTCCGGGCGAGCTCCTCGAGCAGGCGGGCATTGGCCTGCCAATCGTCCGGATGCGTGACGTCGGCCACCCGCTTGATCAGCAATTCCTCGACCGGGTACCCGAGGATTTCGGCGTAGCGCGTGTCGGCCTGGACGAACCGGCCCTCGAGATCCGTGACCGCGTAGGCGATCCCGGATCGCAGATTCCATTCCGAGATCACAGCCTGCCTCCAGACCTCCCGATGCCTGCGGCCACGGGGGAGCGATCTTGCTACGATTCCGCCGATGATTTCCACTCGCAATCCCGCGCCGACCGACCGGGCTGGCCCGGCGGCGCCGGCCGCATCGGGCTTGACGCGGCCGCATGACCGGCCCTAGAAGGCCCTCGGTCCGGGTGCGTAGCTCAGCGGGAGAGCATTCGCTTCACACGCGAAGGGTCACAGGTTCGATCCCTGTCGCGCCCACCATTTTCTTTAAATCGTTGCATTTACGTCGCACGCTCGCGCTCCAGCTGTGTGCGCCGTCGCATGCGTCATCGCGCGGCTCTAGGACCGGGCGGCGGCACGGTATAGGGTCTACCACATTCCGCTGGCGTCTCCGGGCTCGAGGATCCGCAATTCATGAAAGCGCACGGTGACGTGCACGAGATCCCGCCGCCGCCGCGCACGGGACCGTTCCTCCTCGTCGGGCTCGTCGCCCTCGGCCTCCTCGGCTGGGGCGGCTACGGGAAATGGCAGCAGCGGGCCGCGGCAACGGAGACGCAGCGCAAGGTCAAGGACTTCGTCCCGCGCCTGCGCACGACCGGGGTGGAGCGGGTCGAGACGCCCGTCGACCTGACCCTGCCGGGCGAGACCCAGGCCTTCGCCAAGGCGGCGATCTTCGCCCGCGCCACCGGCTACGTCGCCGAGCGCCGGGTCGATATCGGGTCCCGGGTCAAGGCGGGCGACATCCTGCTCCGGATCGCGGCGCCCGATCTCGACCAGCAACTCGCCCAGGCCGAAGCGCAGCTCGGCCAGCAGGAGGCGCAGCTCCTCCAAGCCAAGGCGATGGTCGATCAGGCCCGCGCCAACGTGAACCTCGCCAACGTCACGAATAGCCGCACCAGCACCCTCGCGGTGCAGGGCTGGGCCTCCCGCCAGAACGCCGACAACTCGCAGGCCGGCGTGCTGAGCCAATCCGCCAACCTCGCCTCGGCGGAGGCCGGCGTGAAGGTGGCGGAGGCCAACATCAAGGCGCAGGGCGCCACGGTGGACCGCCTGAAGGCCCTGACGGGCTTCAAGGACGTGGTCGCGCCCTTCGACGGCGTGGTGACGACCCGGACCGTCGATGTCGGCGACCTCGTCAAGGCGGATGCGGGCGGCACGCCGCTCCTGACCATGGACCGCGACGACATCCTGCGCATCTCCGTGAACGTGCCGCAGAACGCGGCGGTCGGCGTCGCCCCGGGCGTCGAGGCCAGCATCAAGGTGCCGCAGATGCCCGACCGCGCCTTCCGGGGGCGGGTCGAGCGCAGCTCCGTGGCGCTCCTGACCGCATCCCGCACCCTGACCACGCAGGTCGACGTGCCGAACCCGGACGGGACCCTGCGGGCCGGCCTCTACGTCTACGTCACGCTGCAGATCCCCCGTACCGCCCCCGCCATCGTGGTGCCGGCCGAGGCCCTGGTGTTCAACCAGAACGGCACGCAGGTGGTGGTGATGCGCGAGGACGGCCACGCGGAATGGCGCGGCGTCCATATCAAGCGGGATTTCGGCCAGACGATCGAGCTCGACCAAGGCCTGTCCGGCCACGAGCGCATCGTCCTCAGCCCGCCGCCGGACCTGCGCGACGGGCAGCCGATCGAGCGCGCGCCCGATCCCGAGCCGGGCAAGCCGGTTCAGGCGGCGGCGCGCTGAGGCCTCCGGGCTCAGTTCACCCGGACGGCGAGCTTCATCTTGGGGTGGATGCCGCAGAGCACCTGGAAGCTGCCGCTTTCCGTGAAGGTGATGGCCGTGCGGCTGCCCGGCATCTGGTCGCCGGAATCGAAGTTGAAGCGGTCCGCCTCGACGTAGAGGTGATGCAGCAGGTCGCTGTCGTCGTTGACGATCGTGATCGTCTCGCCCCGCTCCACCACGAGGCTCGCGGGCTGGAAGGCGCGGCCCTTCTGCGAGATGACCCGGCCGCTCGCCTCGATGGTCGTCACGAGCCCGAGGCCGGTCAGCATCCCGGCGAGGAGGGCGGGGCCGGTGCTGGCCGCGAGCCGGCGCAGGCGCCGCGACAGGGCGGTGACCGGACGGGCGGCGTGCGGGTCGACGAGAGGCGAGGTGGCGAGAATCATCGGCGGTCTCTGGCGCGGTCCCGAACGTTATCGGCCGAGTGTTTAAGAATCCGCTTTGGACTTCTTTGGATTCCGGCACACGGATATGCGCGGATGCGGCCCGCGCGTCCGAAGTTCCATCGTGATCCGGCAACACAGCTTTCCGAACGCGCAGTGCACGGCATCCTCGACCTTCGGGACGGGCCGCCGCCACGCGGCTAGCCTCGTCGTGGATGGGGGTCCGTGCCGGCCGATCTCGGCTAATCGCCTCTTAAGATGTGCGAACTACGGTCGCCCGGCATGGGATGAGGATTGCTGCGTTTCGATGCGACGGAACCGGACCGAACCGAGCGATGGCGAAAAGATGTCGGCGGCGGGCACGCCGCGGCGCGTCGCCGACCGCCTGTCGACCATCCGTGGGCGCATCTTCATCGCCTTCCTGATCATGAGCCTGATCACGGGGGCGCTCGGCATCTACGCGACCCTCGGCATCCGGCAGGCCGGGTTCCTGGTCAACCGGACCTACGACCAGTCGCTGATGTCGATCAATTACGCGCGGGCGGCGGCGACGGATTTCGCCAAGATGCGCGCCGTCTTCGTCCGCCGCACCATCGCGCCGGATGCGGCGACCCGCGCCAGGCTCGACGCGGAGCTGGCCGAGCTGGCGATCAACCTCGCCGAGGACCTCACCATCGCGGTCGAGCGCTCGCAATCGGACCGGGCCGCCCGGGCCGGCATCGCCGTGCAGGGCGCTGTCTCGACCTGGGACGAGATCCGCCGCGGCCTCGACCTCACCGCCGCCACGTCCTCGGCCTGGGAGGCGCTCGACCGCCAGGCCGCCATGGTCGACGGCCAGATCGACATGCTGGTCAACTACACGGCCGGCGACGGCTTCACCTATCGCCAGACCGCCCGCACCATCGTGGCCAGCGAGATCCGCTTCTACGCGGCCGCCACCGGCATCGCGCTGCTGCTCTCGGCCGTCGTCGCCTGGCTCCTGAACCGGCGCATCATGCGGCCCGTCAAGGCGGCCTCGGCGGCGGCCGAGCGCATCGCGGCCGGCCGCCTCGACGACGCCATCCCGATCGGCGGGCGCGACGAGCTCGGCGCGCTCCTGCGCGCCATGGGGAGCATGCGCGACAACATCCGGGCGATGATGGCCCGCGAGGTCAACCAGCGCCGCTCGGCCCAGGCCATGCTCGCCGACGCGCTGGAGAGCTCCCGCGAGGGCGTCGTGGTGGTCGACGCGGAGGGCCGCATCGCCCTCGCCAACGCCCAGGCGGCGGATTTCTTCGGCGGGCAGGCCGGCGCCATGGAGCCCGGCGCCATGGAGCCGGGCGCGCCGGTGGCGGCTTTGCCCGCGCGCGGCGCCGACCCGGCCGCGCGCGTCCTCGATTCCGCGCGGACGCTCGCCCGCGACGGCGAGGTGCGCCTCGCCGACGGGCGCTGGCTGCGCGTCAGCCGCAGCGCCACCCAGGCCGGGGGCTTCGTGGCGGTCTGCAGCGACATCAGCGTGCTGAAGGAGCAGGAGGCGCGCCTCACCGCCACGAATCTGCGCCTCGACGCCGCCCTCGACAACATGTCGCAAGGCCTCTGCCTCTACGACGCCGATCATCGGCTGATGGTGGTCAACCGGCGCTACTGCGAGATCTACGGGCTGGCGCCCGGAAGCATCGCGGCCGGGATCAGCGCCCGCGACGTGCTCCAACGCTGCATCGAGGCCGGCAACCACCCGGGCCGCACCGTCGCCGACCTGCAGGTCGAGGAGGCTGAGGCCTTCGGGCGCGCGGAGGGCCGGACCTTCGTCCAGGAACTCGGCGACGGCCGCATCGTGGCGATCGAGAAGCGCTCGACCGCCGATGGCGGCTTCGTGGCCACCTACGAGGACGTCACCGAGCGCCGGCACGCGGAGGCGCGCATCGCCTTCATGGCCCGCCACGACGCCCTCACGAACCTGCCCAACCGCATCTTCCTCGGCGAGCAGATCGACAGCGCCATCGCGCAGGCCGGGCGCGACAGCGGCTTCGCCGTGCTCTGCCTCAACCTCGACGATTTCAAGCTCGTCAACGACACGCTGGGCCATCCCTGCGGCGACGAGTTGCTGCGCGCCGCCGCGAGCCGCCTCGGCGCCTGCGTGCGCGAGGTCGACAGCCTCGCGCGCCTGGGCGGCGACGAGTTCGCCATCGTCCAGCGCGGCGTCGACCGCCCGGAAGATGCCGCGATCCTGGCGCGCCGCATCATCGACGTGCTCGGCGCCCCCTACACGCTCGCCGACCACACGGTGACGCTCGGCGTCAGCATCGGGATCTCGCTCGCGCCGAGCGACGGCATGTCCTGCGACAAGCTCCTGAAGAACGCCGACGTCGCCCTCGACCGGGCCAAGGCCGAGGCCCGCGGCTCGTTCCGCTTCTTCGAGCCCGAGATGGATGCCCGCCTGCAGGCCCGCCGCCTGCTGGAGCGCGACCTGCGCGAGGCCGTGGCGGCGGAGAGCTTCGAACTTCATTACCAGCCGATCTACGATCTCAACGCCGAGCGCGTCTGCGGCTTCGAGGCCCTGCTGCGCTGGAACCACCCCGAGCGCGGCCGGATCTCGCCCGCCGAATTCATCCCCTTGGCGGAGGAGCTCGGCCTCATCATTCCGCTCGGCGAGTGGGTGATGCGCCGGGCCTGCCAGGAGGCGAGCCGCTGGCCGGAGGGCCTCAAGGTCGCCGTCAACGTCTCGGCCGTGCAATTCACCTCGGCGCGCCTCATCGGCGCCGTGCGCGAGGCCCTCGCGGCCAGCGGCCTGCCTGGCCGGCGCCTCGAACTCGAGATCACCGAATCGGTCCTCGTCGCCAATCCGGGCACCACCACCGCGATGCTGCACAGCCTGAAGGGGCTCGGCGCCCGCGTCTCCATGGACGATTTCGGCACCGGCTATTCCTCGTTGAGTTACCTGCGCTCCTTCCCGTTCGACAAGATCAAGATCGACCAGTCCTTCGTGCGCGATCTCGGACAGGCGGACGATTCGGGCTTCATCGTGCGAGCCGTGATCGGCCTCGGCGCGAGCCTCGGCATGACCACCACCGCCGAGGGCGTCGAGACCGAGGCTCAGCTCGCGCGCCTGCGCGAAGAGGGCTGCGACGAGGTCCAGGGCTACCTCTTCAGCCGGCCCGTCCCGTCCTCCGACATTCCCGGATTGCTGCGACGCTGGAACGGCGAGGCGCGCGCCATCGCGTGACCGTTCTCCGTCAAGCCGCGAGCAACCGCGCAAGCAACGTGCAGCAGCCTATCGCTTATCCACCGAGGCAGGCCGACTTTGGAGGAACCCGAATACCGCGCGCTTCGTTGAGTCGAGCTTTCGTTCAACGGAGAATCGTCATGCTCAAGGGTGGTCTTCTCTGGCTCATCGGCATTCCGCTGCCGATCATCCTGCTGATCTATTTCTTCACCAACTGGCTGCACTGAGCCTTCGCCGCTCGAATGCCCCGGCGTGACGTCGGAGCCGGCCTGTACGGCGAGGATCGTCTTTTCGCCCGGTCGGCCGCTCCGGCTTCCGGGCGCCGCGGTGACTGATGCGGCTCGGATTCGGCTTTGAGGCCAGCGGCGCCCGCGCGGAGCGGGGGCCGCGATGTCCCATCGGCCTGACACGGCCGGTCGGCGCGCGATCGATGATCGGCCCGCGCTCGGTGATGCGAGGCGAGCCCGACGCCGCGAGGCACGCCGCTCCGGCGGCGGTGCCTAGAACTTGTCGACGATGAACTCCTCGGCCTCCGGCGCGGGCTTCGTCCGGGCGAGCGCTTCCGAGAGCATCGGGACGACCGAGGCGGCGTCGGGCGCCACCAGATAGTTCAGGTCGAGCCCGGCCCGGATGAAGCCGTGGCCCCGCATGTGATCGAACAGGGTCAGGAGCGGCGTCCAGAAATCCGCGATCGAGACCAGCAGGATCGGCTTGCGGTGTTGCCCGAGCTGGGCCCAGGTGAGCTGCTCGACCAACTCCTCCAGGGTCCCGATGCCGCCGGGCAGCGCCACGAACGCGTCCGAGCGGTCGAACATCAGGCGCTTGCGGGTGTGCATGTCGCCGACCACGATGGTCTCCTGAATATCGTCGAGCATGCGCTCCCGCGATTTCAGGAAATCCGGGATGATGCCGGTGACGTGGCCGCCGCCGTCCAGAACCGCCCGGGCCACTGTCCCCATCAGCCCGACATTGCCGCCGCCGTAGACGAGGCCGATCCCGGCTTGCGCCAGCGCGGCGCCGAGCACCTCCGCCGCCTGCCGGAAGGCCGGATCCTCGCCGAACCCGGAGCCGCAATACACACAGACTGTCTTCACCGGAGCCATCCGGCGTCCTCCATGGTTTTCAACGCGTACGGCGCGAGCCGCTCGGCAAGGTCGGTCCCGGACGGGCACGAGCTGCGCCAAACTGCTGAATTCGCGCGAGATTCGTCCCGGGGCGGGCGGGACAGGCTTGGTGTCTCGGCCATGTACGTTAATATGCCGCGATCCGTCGACGGTTTTTGTCGCCAGGCTCTCGTCGGTCGCCAGGAGCGGGCGCCGATCACGTCGACCCGGTTGGAGTAGGACGCCATGACGGCGGAGTTGCGGCGGAGCCTTGGCCTCGCGAGTGTCGGGCTTCTCGGCGGGTTCCTGCTCGTGCTCGCCCTGTTCGGCGGCGGCGCGGTGATGAAGCGCCTCATGCCCGAGACGGCGCCAAACTCGCTGGCGGGCCTGCCGCAGGATCCGGCCGGGCGTCGCGGCGCGGATGCGGCGCCGGGCAAGCCGGCCGCGCCCGGCGCCCCGGCGCGCCAGGGTGAGGGCGTGCCCGGCACGCTTGTGCGCCCGGGTGAGGGCGTGCCCGGCACGCCTGCGCGCCAGGCCGACGGGCTGCCCGCTTTCGACGTGGTCCGGGTCGAGCCGAACGGCGACACCGTGATCGCGGGGCGCGCGGCTCCGAACACCACCGTGGAGATGCTGGTCGGCGACAAGTCCGTCGCGCGGGCCTTGACCGACCCGAACGGTCAGTTCGCGATCGTGCCGCCCGCGCTGCCCACCGGCAACAGCGAGATTGTGCTGCGCACCACGGGCGCGGACGGGCGCGAGACCCGCTCGAAGCAGAGCGTCGCGGTCGTGGTCGCCGAGACGCGCGATACCAAGCCGCTGGTGGCGCTCACCGACCCGGACAAGCCGACCGTGGTTCTGTCGCAACCGGAGACCGCGGCCGGTGAGCCCAAGGCCGTGGCTTCGGCGCCGATGCCCGGGCAAGCGGCCGGAGCAGTGGCCGGGCCGAAGCCCGTTGAATCGGCGCAGAAGGCGGCCGAGGCGAAGCCCAGCGCGGCCGACCCGGTCAAGATCGTCAGCGTCGACGCGCAGGATGGCGGACGCCTCTACGTCACCAGCCAGGCCGCGCCGGGCTCGACCCTGCGCCTCTACCTCAACGACACGCTGGTGGCGCCCGCCAGTGCCGGCCCCGACGGCAAGGTCACCTTCACGATCGGGCGCGGCGTGCGCGCCGGCGATTACCGGGTCCGGATCGATCAGGTCGATCCCGTCACCGGCAAGGTCCGCCACCGGGCCGAGGTGCCCTTCGCCTTCCCGGCGCTGACCCCGAAGGTCGCGGGGCGCGAGCCGCCGGCCCCGACCGAGCCGCCGCGATCCGGCAACCGCCCCGTCGCCGCGATGGCGCTGCCGGGCGCGAAGCCCGAGGCGCCGGCGCCGACCCGCAGGGCGGGCGAACCGCGCGCCGACGCGCGACAGACCACGCCTGCCGGCCAATCTGCTCCCCCCACCGCGCCCGGCGCCACGCCCGCCGCCGCAACTGCTGCCGCAACTGCTGCCGCACCCGCCCCGGAGGCGGCGGCCGAGGCCATCAAGCCCCCGGCCGCGCTGATCCCGGCCCCGCCCGACACGCCCCGCGACGTGTTCGTGGCGGAGGTGAGCACCGCCAAGATCACCCGCGGCGACAGCCTCTGGCAGATCAGCCGCCGGACCTACGGCAAGGGCGACCGCTACACCGTGATCTACGACGCCAACCAGGGCCAGATCCGCGATCCCGACCTGATCTTCCCGGGCCAGATCTTCGTGCTGCCCACGGACGACGCGTCGCGTCCCAGCGGCCGGCGCGGCTGAGCCCGCATCTCGGCGCCGCGCCCGTGCAATCCGGGGCTGCCCGCCGGGCAGGTGGCTGAGGCGCCGGTTCGCGCCTATATGCGGCGCCAGACACTCATCCCGGCCTCCCTTTCGGATCGGCCTTCCGGACACGCCTGAATGACACCCGATTCCGCGCCCGCTTCGCGCGGCACCCCCGTGCCGCCGGAACGCCCCGGCCTCGTCGCGACCTACCGCCGCCTCTGGCCCTATCTCTGGCCCCACGGCCGCCCCGACCTCCAGAAGCGCGTCTTCCTGGCCTTCGGGCTGCTGCTCGTCGCCAAGCTCGCCACCATGGTGACGCCCTTCACCTTCAAATGGGCGACGGACGCCCTCGTGGCGGTGATCGGCGCCAAGGACGGGACGCCGGTCCCGACCGGCCTGTTCGCGGCCCCGATGCTGCTGATCGGCCTCTACGGCCTCACCCGCATCCTGATGGTCGGCTTGACGCAGGTGCGCGACGGGCTCTTCGCCAAGGTGGCGATGCACGCGGTGCGGCGCCTCGCGCTCGAGACCTTCCAGCACATGCACCGCCTCTCCTTACGCTTCCACCTGGAGCGCAAGACCGGCGGCCTCACCCGGGTGCTCGAGCGCGGGCGCGGCGGCATCGAGGAATTGTCGCGCCTGATGGTGCTGACCCTGGTGCCCACCATCGTGGAGTTCGTGCTGGTCCTCGGCGTCCTCGCCTACGAGTTCGACTGGCTCTATTCCGTGGTCGTCCTCGTGATGGTCGCGGCCTATCTGGGCTTCACCTACAAGGCCACCGAGTGGCGGATCGAGATCCGCCGCCGGATGAACAACTCGGACACGGACGCGAACACCAAGGCGGTCGATTCGCTGCTGAACTACGAGACCGTGAAGTATTTCGGCGCGGAGCACCGCGAGACCGCCCGCTACGACGGCTCGATGGCGAAGTACGAGAAGGCCTCGACCCAGACCTACGTCTCGCTGGCGGTGCTGAACGCCGGACAGGCCGTGATCTTCACCATCGGCATGACGGTGGTGATGTGGCTTGCCGCGCGCGACATCATGGCGGGGCGGACCACGATCGGCGGCTTCGTCCTCGTCAACACCATGCTGGTGCAGCTCTCGATGCCCCTGAACTTCATGGGCATGATCTACCGCGAGATCAAACAGGCGCTGATCGACATCGACGACATGTTCACGATCCTCCACCGCAACCCCGAGATCGCCGACCGGCCGGACGCCCCGGCGCTCGCGATCGGGACCGCGGAGGTGCGCTTCGAGGATGTGCGCTTCGCCTACAACCCGGACCGGCCGATCCTGCGCGGCATCTCCTTCGCGGTGCCGCCCGGCCGGACGGTGGCGATCGTCGGGCCCTCGGGCGCCGGCAAGTCGACCCTGTCGCGGCTGCTGTTCCGCTTCTACGAGCCGCAAGGGGGCCGCATCCTCGTGGGCGGCCAGGACATCGCGGCGGTGCGCCAGGATTCGCTGCGCGCCGCCATCGGGATGGTTCCGCAGGACACGGTCCTGTTCAACGACACGATCGGCTACAACATCCGCTACGGCCGCTGGGACGCGAGCGAGGCGGAGGTGCGCGAGGCCGCCCGCCTCGCCCAGATCGACCGCTTCATCGCCAGCCTGCCCGAGGGCTACGACACGCCCGTGGGCGAGCGCGGGCTGAAGCTGTCGGGCGGCGAGAAGCAGCGCGTCGCCATCGCGCGCACGATCCTGAAAGCGCCCCCGATCCTCGTCCTCGACGAGGCGACCTCGGCGCTGGATTCGTTCACGGAAGCGCAGATCCAGGACGCGCTGGACCGGGTCGCCCGGGGCCGCACGACGCTCGTCATCGCCCACCGGCTCTCGACGGTGGTCAATGCCGACGAGATCCTGGTGCTCGACCACGGGGTGATCGTCGAGCGCGGCGGGCATGCGGAGCTTTTAGCTGCGGGCGGGGTCTATGCGGGGCTGTGGAACCGGCAGCGCGAGGCGGATGCGGCGCGGGCGGCGCTCAAGCGGGCTGAGGCGGAGGCGGAACGGGAGCGGGTTGAGCCGCTTGGGGTGCGTGGGGAAGTCGTGCTGGTCGAGTAATGCGGCCGCCTCTCCCGTTCGGGAGAGGTCGAGTCGGCGAACGCCGACCGGGTGAGGGGACAGGTCTATCCGGAGAAGTCGCAGCCCTCACCCTGTCGCTCTCCCGAACGGGAGAGGGGACCCGCGATTCAGCCCGCACGACCTGCGGATCCCATATAGTCCCGCAGGGCGGCGCCGGACGACGCGCGCGAAGCACAGCGCGGCCACCTCTCCCGTTCGGGAGAGGTCGAGTCGGCGAATGCCGACCGGGTGAGGGGACAGGTCTGTCCGGAGAAGTCGCACCCCTCACCCTGTCCCTCTCCCGAACGGGAGAGGGGACCCGCGATTGAACCTTCACGATCTGCGGATCCCACATAGTCCCGCATGGCGGTGCCGGATGACTCGCGCGAAGCACGGCGCGGCCGCCTCTCCCGTTCGGGAGAGGTCGAGTCGGCGAATGCCGACCGGGTGAGGGGACAGGTCTGTCCGGAGGATCCGCGCCCCTCACCCTGTCCCTCTCCCGAACGGGAGAGGGGACCCGCGATTCAGCCCGCACGACCTGCGGCTCCCATATAGTCCCGCAGGGCGGCGCCGGACGACCCGCTCGAAGCACGGCGCGGCCGCCTCTCCCGTTCGGGAGAGGTCGAGTCGGCGAACGCGGACCGGGTGAGGGGACAGGTCTATCCGGATGATCCGCGCCCCTCACCCTGTCCCTCTCCCGAACGGGAGAGGGGACCCGTGATTGATCCGGTCCACGCACGATCGCGCCCGAGGTTGACCTTCGCGCGGCGGGCTGCCATCCGCGCGGGTAGGAATTGACGTTTCCCGCGCGCCCTTCGAAAGACCGCATGAACGACCTTCTCGCCACGATCCGCCGTGTCCTCGTGCCGATCCACAAGGAGGGCTATCCCTTCATCCTGATCGGCATCGTGCTGACGGTGCTGGCCGGCTACTTCTCGCAGTTCTTCGGCTGGATCTTCCTGATCCTCACCCTCTGGGTCTGCTACTTCTTCCGCGACCCCGAGCGGGTCACGCCGGTGACTGAGGGCCTCGTGGTCTCGCCGGCCGACGGGCGCGTCAACCTGATCTCGACGGTGCTGCCGCCGCCCGAGCTCGACCTGCCGCCCGAGCCGATGACCCGGATCTCGGTCTTCATGAACGTGTTCGACTGCCACGTGAACCGGGTGCCGGTCACGGGGCGGATCGGCCAGATCCACTACACGCCCGGGCTTTTTCTCAACGCCGAGCTCGACAAGGCGAGCGAGGACAACGAGCGCAACGGGCTGGTGATGGAGACGATGCACCGGGGCGAGCCGTTGCGCATCGGCGTCGTGCAGATCGCCGGCCTCGTGGCGCGCCGCATCGTCGGCTTCGTCAGCGCGGGCGATACGCTCAATGTCGGCGAGCGCTTCGGGCTGATCCGCTTCGGCTCGCGGGTCGATGTCTATTTGCCCGTCGGCACCCGGGTCCTCGTCGGCCTCGGCCAGAAGGCGGTGGCGGGCGAGACCGTGCTCGCCGATCTCTCCGGCGGCCCCGAGCGGCAATTCCGGCGCATCTGAGGGAGGCCGCCCCATGGACGATCTCTTCCCGCCCTTCGAGCCGGACCCGAACGAGCCGAAGCCGCGCCGCTTCAAGCCGGTGCCGTTCCGGATGATCGCCCCGAACATGATCACCCTGATGGCGCTCTGCCTCGGGCTGACGGCGATCCGCCTCGCGTTCGAGGGCAAGTTCGAGCCGGCCGTGATCGCCATCGTGGTGGCGGCGGTCCTCGATGGGGTCGACGGGCGCGTGGCGCGCCTTCTCAAGGGCACCTCGCGCTTCGGCGCCGAGCTCGATTCGCTGGCCGATTTCGTCAATTTCGGCTGCGCGCCGGCGCTCATTCTCTACGGGTTCGCTTTGTTCCACCTGCGCTCGGTCGGCTGGATCGTGGCGCTGATCTTCGCCATCGCGATGGGGCTGCGGCTTGCCCGCTTCAACGCCATGCTGGACGACCCGAACCGGCCCGAATGGAAGAAGGATTATTTCGTCGGCATGCCGGCGCCCGCGGGCGCGCTCACCGCGATGCTGCCGCTCTACCTCCACTTCCTCGGCCTCTCCTTCGAGAAATGGGCCGCGCCCCTGGTGCTCGGCTACGTCCTCTGCATCGCCCTCATGGTGGTCTCCACCGTGCCGACCTTCTCGGGCAAGACCATGGGCAAGCGGGTGCCGCGGGCCTGGGTCCTGCCGATCTTCCTCGCGGGCGTCGCCGCCTTCGGGATCGCCATCAGCTACCCGTTCGAGGCGATGGTGGCGATCAGCCTGACCTACCTGGCGGTGATCCCGATCGGGGCGGCCCAGTACCGGCGTCGGGCCAAGCTCGAGCCGGCGCGGCCGGAGCGGGCGAACCCGGACGGAGCGCCGCCGGACGAGCCCGCGCGCGCCGGATCGCCGGAGGCTTCGGGGACGGCGCCGAGCAACCCGTAAGGCGGGCCCGCTCGATCGAGCCGGGGACAGCGCGCCCAGGCCCCTGGCCCGGCACGAACCCTGCTCTTAGGCTCCGGGCAGCCGGCGCGACCGGCCCGACGGAGGGGAGCCGGGCATGCTCGAGGAATTCAAGAAATTCGCGTTGCGCGGCAACGTGGTGGATCTCGCGGTCGGCGTCATCATCGGGGCCGCCTTCGGGGCCATCGTGACCTCGGCGGTGCAGGACCTGTTCATGCCGGTGATCGGCGCCATCACGGGCGGGCTCGATTTCTCGAACTACTACGTCCCGCTCTCCTCCAAGGTGCAGTCCGGCCTCGCCTATGCGGAGGCCAAGAAGCAGGGCGCGGTGCTCGGCTACGGGCAGTTCATCACGGTGGCGCTCAACTTCATGATCGTCGCCTTCGTGCTGTTCCTGGTCATCCGCGCCATGAACAAGCTCGCGGCCCGCGAGGAGAAAAAGCCCGAGGCGGTGGCGGAGGTGCCGGCCGACGTGAAGATCCTGGCCGAGATCCGGGACATCCTGGCGACGCGTCCGGCCGCCTGAGCGCCTGACGGTTGACCGGGCCGGGCGCCCAACCTACTTCCACCCGCGAGGCCACGTCCTCACCGCCAGCGCGGGTTCAAGTCCGGGACGGCCCGGCCCTTTCAAGGAGGGCTGACGTGGCCTGGATCTATTTGTTGATCGCCGGCGCGCTGGAGATCGTGTGGGCGTACGCGATGAAGCAATCGGACAGCTTCACGCGCTTCTGGCCGACCGTGATCATGGTGGTGGCCATGGCCGGCAGCTTCGGCCTGCTGGCTTTGTCCATGCGAACCTTGCCGCTCGGAACCGCCTACACGATCTGGACCGGCATCGGCGCCGTCGGGGCTTTCCTGGTGGGCATCATGGTGCTGGGCGAGCAGGCGAGCGCCGCGCGCCTCGGCGCGGCCGTCCTGATCGTCTCCGGTCTCGTCATGATGAAGCTGTCCAGCGCCCATTGAGGTCGCGCGTCACCCGGACGCCAGGGGCGGGACGGGCGGATCGTCCGGGCCGGCGCCATCACGGATGACGTGCGCCATCACGGATGACGGGCGAGGCGGCGGCCCATCAGGCCGAGCGGTCGCCCTGGGGTTCGCGCGCGGCGTCCTTGTCCGCCTCGACCTGAACCCCGAAGGCGTCGAGGATGCGGTCGAGGGCGTGCTCCACCGCGACCGTGCCTTCCTCGTGGGTCTTCAGGCGGGTCTCGAGGCGCTTGATCTGCGGCTCGAATTCCTGCGGCAGGACGTCGTCGCCGAGATATTGCGGCTTCCCGCCATCCACCGTGTAGACGGTGCGAAGCTGCTGCCCGAGGTGATCACGCACCGGCTCCGGAAGAACCACCTGCGGCTGAGGATCATCGTCACGCATTGGCTGAAATCTCCCATCACCTGAGCGCAACAACGTGCGATCAGCGCGAGCGTTGCGAGATCCGCGCCATGAAATCTCCACAATTGCGAATGTCCGGGGCTCCAAGACGAGAAAGGCCCCGGCGCGGTCGCGCCGGGGCCTTCTGCGTTCGGCGTCGCGAGGAGCGCCGGCGCGCGATCAGTCGATCACTTCGACGATGCGGTGGCCCCGATCGACCAGCACCGGACGGTCGTTGACGACGGTGTAGCGGTAGCCGGGCTTCACCCGGTAATCGTCCGGCACGTCGTAGTAGGTGACGCCGGTGCCCGGCAGGACCGTGCCGACGGCGACGCGGCCATCGTAATCGTAGGAGCGAACCCGGCGCTCGGTGACGTAGCTGCGGAAGCGCGGACGGTCATCGATGCCGAGGATGCCCCCGACCGTGCCGGTGGCCGCCCCGACGGCTCCGCCCACGATGGCGCCGACCGGGCCGGCGGCGTCGCCGCCGTCACGGGCGCCCTGCTCCGCGCCGCGAACGAGGCCCTGGGCCTGGGCAGCCATCGGGAGGGCGAGGGCGATCGCGGAAGCCGCGAGAAGCGTCTTGATGTTCATGCGAGAAGTCTCCGTTTCCAGCGGTCCACCAAGCCTGGCCGGCAAGGTGGAGCTTGGGCCGGTAACGCGCGACCTCGCGAAACGGATGCGTCGAAAGTTCACAAGGTTAATTTCAGTTCGGGTGCCCGCCGGATAGGCACGGCCATGGGCGCGGAGCGCCAAATGCTCCGAAATGCCGACTCACCCGGCGAGAGGCGGCACCCTCACGCGTCCTTCGGCATGGCCGATTGGATGAAGCGGTCGGACCCGAGATCTTCCTCGTCATAGCCGAGGAGTTCGGCGAGGCGGCCGCGCGCGCGGCTGACCCGGCTCTTCACCGTGCCGACCTTGCAGCCCATGATGGTGGCGGCCTCCTCGTAGGAGACGCCCTCGGCGCCGACGAGCACGAGGGCCTCGCGCTGATCCGGCGGGAGCTTGGCCAGGGCGCTCTGGAGATCCTCGACGTCGAGGCGGTCGCCCTGGTGCGGCGCCGTCGCGAGGCGCGCCGCGTAGGAACCGTCCTGGTCCTCGACCTCGCGGACGCGCTTGCGGTGATCCGAGTAGAAGATGTTTCGCAGGATCGTGAACAGCCACGCGTTCAGGTTGGTGCCCGGCTGGAAGCGGGCCCGGTGCTGCCAGCCCTTGAGAAGCGTGTCCTGCACAAGGTCGTCCGAGCGCGCGGGGTTCGAGGTCAGCGACAACGCGAAGGCGCGCAGGCTCGGCACCGCGGCGAGCAGACCGTTGCGGAACTCGGGCTCGATGGCCTCGCCGCGCGCCTTCAGGGCGGCTTCGAGCTTCTCGATCAGGTCGGCGAACCGGCTCGGGAGATCGGCCTGGCCGATCGATTCGTAGGCCGTCCGCAGGTGATCGCCGAGATGGGTGCGGATGCTCGGCGACAGGTTCGGACGGGCATCCGAATCCTGATCCAGGCGGCGGTCAGGGGCGGTCTGAATCTCGTCGCTTCTCATGGCTCGTCTTGTTCTTGGATGTTCGGCGCTGGCCGGCGGTCCGGTTCCGGCGGGCGCAGGGATTTGTGCCTGTTGTAGCGCATCGCGCCGCCCGGCGCACCCTTCCAGGCCGCGACACGGTTGAGCTTAAGCCCGCGCGTCAACAGGCGTCGGGGGCGCCGTCACGGTCTTGGCGGGCCTCGTGCCGGGCGTCAGCAGGCGGATGCCGCCATCGCGCAGCACGAGCACGTCGCCGCGCGCGACGTCGGTCCAGAGCTCGTCCCGGGTCAGGGCCTGGGTGGCGATGACCGTGACGATATCCCGCTCGGTGGTCTCCTGCGCGAAATCGACCCGCCAATCCTCGTCGATCAGGGTCGCGGTGCCGAAGGGCGCGCAGCGCGTGAGGTAGCACAGCCGCTTGCCGCAATGGGCGTAGAGGGTGCGGCTGTCGGAGAGCAGCATGTTGAAGACGCCGAGCGCGTGCAGCTCCGCCGAGAGGTCGGCCACGGCGCGGTCGAGCACGGCCGGGCGCGGGAGCGCGCGCCAGCTTTGCTGGAGCTGGCCCAGCATCCAGCAGAAGGCGTGCTCGCTATCCGTGGTGCCGACGGGCTCGAAGCCCCGCAGGGGCAGCTTCTTCACGCCCCGGAGCTGGCCGTTATGCGCGAAGGTCCAGCGCCGGCCCCACAATTCGCGGGTGAAGGGATGCGTGTTCTCCAGAGAGACGCGCCCGCGATTGGCCTTGCGCACATGCGCGATCACGATCCGGCTCTTGATCGGGTAGTTGCGCAGGAGCTTGGCGAGCTCCGAGCGGGCGCTCGGCTCCGGGTCGTGGAAGCTGCGGCAGCCGCGCCCCTCGTAGAAGGTGATGCCCCAGCCATCCACGTGCGGCCCGGTCTCGCCGCCGCGCCGCGCCAGCGCCGCGAAGGAGAAGCGGATATCGGTGGGCACGTTCGCGCTCATGCCGAGCAATTCGCACATGGGGTCTCGTTCGGCCGTGGGTTCGCGCGGAAGGGCGGGAGATGGCGCCCGGCGCGCGGGAGCTCAGGCCGAGATTTAGAAGCCTTCCGGTTGCGGAACAACCGTGACTCGTAACCGATCAGCGCCCGAGGTAATCGGTCAGCGTCATTCCGACGAGGATCGCGACCCAGAAGAAGCCGAGGCCGGCAAACAGCCGCACCAGGGGCGGCTCGTGCCGGATCTCCATGGAAAACAGAAGGATGACCGCCACCATCACGGCGACGACGGCGAGCTCGAGAGCCCAGACCTGCGCGAAGGGCAGCGTCGCCCCGAGGGTGACGTTGACGGCGAGCAGGCCGAGCAGCGCCAGGAAGCTGAGGACCGGCACGCGCAGGTGCTGCCGGAGGCGGGCGCGGTCCTCGTCGGTGAGGCGCGCGAGGGGATTGCGCATGGCTCGGCCTAACGGTTGACCACGTAGAGGATCGGGAAGGCGAGGATCCAGATCAGGTCGATGAAGTGCCAGTAGAGGCCGTAGACCTCGATCCAGTTCTGGTGGCGGGCCAGGAAGCCGGGCTTGGCCGCCATCCAGGTCATGCCGAGCAGGATACTGATGCCGGTGAACAGGTGCAGGCCGTGCAGCGAGGTCGCCACGTAATAGAGGTTCACGAACAGGCGCGAGGCCGGCGTCTCGGCGAGCGCGTAGGGGCGCAGCGCCAGGAACGGCATCATGTGCTCCTCGTAATCGGCGTAATACTCGTAGCCCTTGAGCACGAGGAAGAGGCTTCCGAGCGCCGCGGTCGCCAGCATCGCCCGCACCATCGCCCGCTGCCAGCCCATGCGCGAGAACGCGATCGCCATCGACATGGTGAGGCTGGAGCAGATCAGCACCACGGTGTTGACGGCCCCGATCCAGAACTTGAGATGCAGGGCGGCGGCCTTGACGGCCTCCGGGTGCTGCAGCCGCAGGACCAGCGCCACGAGGAAGAGCGCGGAGAAGAGCAGCAATTCGGTGACGAGCCAGGCCCAGATGCCGAGCACCGCCGCGTGGCGCTGCTGCTCCACCGTGGCGAAGTGCTCGACGCGCGCCACGCCGACACCCGGTGCCATCGGGGGCTCGGCCTCGCGGCTCACGTGTGCTGCCTCCCGGATTCGCGCTCCTGGATCGGGTAATCGTAGGGCACGCGCGGCACCTCGGGCAGGGACAGGAAGTTGTGCGGCGGCGGCGGGGAGGCCGTCTCCCATTCGAGCCCCTTTGCGTCCCACGGGTTGGCGGGCGCGCGCCTCCCGAACCAGAGCGAGTAGAGGAGGTAGACCATCGGGAAGAGATAGCCCGCCGCCAGGATGGTGGCGCCCGCCGAGGACAGGACGTTGAGAAGCTGGAACTCGGGCGGATAGGTCCCGTAGCGCCGCGGCATGCCGAGATAGCCGAGGATGAATTGCGGGAAGAAGGTGACGTTGAAGCCGATGAAGATGAACAGGGCCGAGATCCGGCCCCAGGCCTCGTTGTACATCCGGCCCGTGAATTTCGGCCACCAGAAGTGCAGGCCGCCGAGGAACGCCAGCACCGTGCCGCCGACCATGATGTAGTGGAAGTGCGCCACCACGAAGTAGGTCGCGTGGATGTGCTGGTTGATGGCCAGCGTCGCGAGGTAGAGCCCGGTCAGGCCGCCCAGCACGAACAGGCCGATATACCCCATGGCGTAGAGCATCGGCGTGTCGAGACGGATGCGGCCCTTATGGATCGTCGCGGTCCAATTGTAGACTTTGACCGCCGAGGGCACCGCGACCGCGAAGGAGAGCGCCGAGAAGGCGAGGCTCGCGAGGTCGCTCTGGCCGTTCACGAACATGTGGTGGCCCCAGACGAAGAAGGTTACCGAGGCGAGCCCGATCGACGCGTAGGCGACGAAGCGGTAGCCGAAGAGCTTCTTCTGGGCGAAGGCCGGCACGATCTCGGAGATCACCCCCATGCCGGGCAGGACCATGATGTAGACCGCCGGGTGCGAGTAGAACCAGAACAGGTGCTGGAACAGCACCGGGTCGCCGCCATAGGCCGGATCGAACACCCCGATATGAAAGGCGCGCTCCAGGATGAGCAGGATCAGCGCCGTGGTGATGACCGGGGTGGCGAGGAGGAAGATCAGGCTCGTGGCGTAATGCGCCCAGACGAAGATCGGCAGCCGGAACCAGGTCATGCCGGGGGTGCGCATCGTGTGGATCGTCACGACGAAGTTCAGGCCCGTCAGGATCGAGGAGAACCCCACGATGGTGACGCCGATCAGCGCGGGCAGGACCCAGCTGTTCGAGAAGGCGGTGGAGAGGGGCGCGTAGAAGGTCCAGCCGGTGTCGACGCCGCCGAGCACCACCGAGACCATGGTGAAGAGCGCCCCCGCCATGAAGATGTACCAGCTCGTCAGGTTGAGCTTGGGGAAGGCGAGGTCCTTTGCCCCGATCATCAGCGGGATCAGGAAGTTGCCGAAGGTCGCGGGGATCGACGGGATCAGGAAGAACCACACCATCACGACGCCGTGGATGGTGAAGGCCTTGTTGTAGGTGTCGTTCGTCAGGATCGCGCCGTCCGGCACGACGAGGGCGAGGCGCACGATGCCGGCCGCCACCGCCCCGATGATGAAGAAGGCCGTGATGCTGGCGAGGTAGAGGATCGCGATGCGCTTGTGGTCGGTGGCGAGGAACCACGAGCGCAGGGTGGATTGCGCGTGGAGGTAGTCGATCGGCCGGTCGAGGGTCGGCTCGGGGATATGGGGCTCGCGCTCGGCGAAGCCGGATTCGATCGCGCTGGTGCCGCTCATCGCGTCGCCTCCCCGTCGGCGGTCTGGGTGTCGGCCTTGAGGTAGTCGATCAGCCGGCCGAGATCGTCGGCCGGGATCACGCCCGCGAAGCTCGGCATGATCTGCTTGTACCCTTCCGCGAGGCGGTTGCCGTTCGGGTTGAGGATCTTCTCGCGCAGGTAATTCTCGTCGGCCGTGACGGTGCGGCCATCCGCGAGCTTCACCGGGCGGCCGAACAGGCCGGCGAGTTTCGGCGCCTTCACCTGGGCGCGCGCATCGTGGCAGGCGCCGCAGCCATAGGCGTTGTAGATGGCGCGCCCCGCCGCCACGGCGGTGATCTGCGCCCCCGAATGCGTCAGCCAATGCTGGTAGTCGCTCTGGGTCATCAGGGTGAGGTTGCCGTCCATCACCGAATGGTCGCTGCCGCAATATTCCGAGCAGTAGAGCCGGAAGGTGCCCGTCCGGTCGGCCTTGAACCAGAGCTCGGTGTAGCGGTCGGGCAGAGCCGCCATCTGGACGCGCAGCGCCGGCAGGTAGAGGGCGTGGATCACGTCCTGGCTGATGATCCGGATCTTGATCGGCTGGCCGACCGGAAGGTGCAGGTCGTTGATCTCGGACTGGCCGGTCGGGTGCTGGAACTTCCACATCCATTGCCGGCCGATCGCCTCGATCACCATCGTGTCCGCGGGCGGGTTCTTCGAGATGATGAACAGGCGCGCGCCCCAGGCGAAGAAGATCAGCGTCAGCAGGAAGGGGATCAGCATCCAGCTGATCTCGATCAGGTTCGAGCGCAGGCCGCTGGTGTCCCGGTCGGCCTCGACGCCGTCCCGGTAGCGGATCGCGAAATACGTGATGCCGAGGAAGACCGGCACGGTGAGGACGAGCGTCAGCACCGTGAAGGCGAGGATCAGGTAATCGGTCTCGACCGCGACGGCGGAGGCGGAGGCCGGCCAGAGTTCGAGGGCGGATTGATGCGGCGACATCGGCTCAAGGATCCAGCGGTCGGCCGACCGTCAGCGTCATCGCCCGGCCGATCGGAATGCGGGCGCGCTGGCGCGTGCCGTCGGTGAAGCCGTAACCGTCGAGCCGCGCCGATTCCGCGGCGCGCAGCCGGTCGATATCCGCGAAGGGATTGGTCTGAAGGTTGGGGGCGGGCGGGTTCACCCGGGCGCTCTGCTGCGGCGTCAGCGCGGGCTGGGACCGGCGCTGGCTGGCGGAGTAGCTCGTCAGGAACCAGAGCATGAGCATCACGGCGACCAGGGCGCTCCCCGCGAGGCCGCCCATGGCGATCGCGGTCTTGCCGACATCGACGTCGGTCTTCTCGTAGCCGGGCTCAAAGCCGTGCGCCTCGGCGGCGGCCTCGCGCCGCTTCGGCAGCAGGCCGCTGCGGCGCAGGGCGAGGCCCGCGAGGATCGCCGGGATGAGGCCGAGATGAGAGCGTCCGTCATTCTGGTTCACGCGGCGGCCCTCCCGGGGGCGGCCGGTCCTGGCCGCATGAGCCGCGCCCCGACCGGCAGGGCCGCGACGGCGAGGCACAGCACCGCCGCCAACGCCAGGATGTCGGTCCAGGCGAGCACGAAACGGTCGCGCAGGGCCGGCGTCACGAACCAGAACATCTCGGCCGCGTGCAGGGCCACGATCGGCCAGGCGAGCAGCCGGGCGGTGCCAGGGCCCGGCCGCAGGGTCAGGACCGCCCCGAGCAGCGCGACGCCGCCGCCCAGGATGGCGAGGCCCCGCCCGGACCAGCCGCCGCGGGCGAAGTACCAGAGCACCTCGTCCGGCAGGTTCGCCGACCAGACGATGAGGAACTGGACGAAGTGCAGGAAGGCCCAGAGTGCCGTCGGGACGACGAGCAGGATCAGCCGGATCTCGGCGCGCGCCGGCTCGGTCGGGGCCGGGCACAGGAGCACCGCCACCGCGGCGGCGAGGCCGCTCCAGCTGATCAGGATGAGAAGGCCCATAAGGCTCGAGCCGAGGCGATGGTCGAGGGAGGCGACGAGGTCGGTGACCAGAAGCGTGCCGACCACGGCATGGAGGCCGATCCCCAGGATGGCGCCGCGCGCATCGATGCCGCCCAAGCGCGCGAGACGGCGGGCGAGCCAGAGCCAGGCTCCGAGGAAGAGGATCAGGCGGGCCGCGAAGAAGGCGGGGGTGAGCCAGATCGCCGCGAGGGGCGTCGCGGGGGTGGCCCCCCGCGCCCAGGGGTAGAGGAGGCCGAGGCAGGCAAGGACCGGGAGGGCGAGGAGGCCGGCGACCGGCATCAGCGCCAGGAGGCGGCGCAGGGCCGCGAGCAGCGCCGTCTCGGTTCCGCTCTCCCGGCCGGCAAAGCGTTCCATCGCGATCACCAGCGGAATCGCCCCGACCGGAAGGGCGAGCAGCACGAGCCAGGCCGCGAGATAGGACAGCATCGCGGCGCGCCAGCCGAGCGACAGGCCAGCCAGGGCGATCAGGGCGAGGCCGGAAGCGGCCGCGAGGCCGGAGCGGCGGGCGGTGGGCGGCGTCATCGTGGCGCCTCCAGCCTGGCCCGGTCTTCCTCGGGCAGGCCCGCGACCTCGGAATTCTGGCTCACCTGGAGGGCGCGCAGATAGGCCACGATGGCCCAGCGATCGGCGGAGGGGATCATCTGGGCCATGCCGTACATGGCCCGGTGCCCCTGGGCGATCACCCGGTAGATCTCGGCGGCGCTCTCGGCGCGCATCCGGTCCGAGACGAGCGTCGCGGCGGGAAATCCGCGTTCCACGATCATGCCCCGGCCGTTTCCGGCCCGGCCGTGGCAGGGGGTGCAGAAGATGCCGTAGCGCTCGGCCCCGCGCTCGAGCATCGACTCGGTGATGCGCGCGGGCTGCGGCACTTCCTTCGCCGGGTCGACCCGCGGCACGGTGCCGGCCACGGGCTGGCGCATCGTCATGCCCTTCCCGAAGAACGCGTTCTTGTCCCAGGTGTCGGCGCGGTCCTGCTCGGTCATGTTGGCCTCGCCGCAACCCGCGAGGGCGAGGAGGCCGAGCAGGGCGAGGGCGTTGCGCGCGCTCATCGGGCGATCCGCCGGATCGCGATCGGGCGCCCGGCCTGCGGCGGCAGGTCCGCGAGGGTCTCGGCGATGCGCTCGGCGTCGAAGGCGTCGCCCTGCGCCTCGGCCGAGAGGAAGTAGCGGTCGACCGTGGAGCGCGAGAAGCCCGGGATGTTGAAGGCCGGATGGTTCAGGCGCGGCAGCCGGTTGAGCACCAGCAGCGCGAGGTGGATCGCGAGCGTCCCGCTCATCATCGCGAAGGACACGCTCGGCACCACGAAGGAGGGCCAGGAGAAGCGCGGGCGCCCGCCGATCAGGAAGGTGTAATCGAAGGCCGTGGCGTAGATGCACATCGCCAGGAAGGCGCCGCCGCCGAGGAGCGCGCCCAGGATGGCGAAGGGGCGGATGGTGCGGTCGCGGATGCGGAGCGCCCGCAGCGTCTGCGGGATCGGCACGGGGCCGTGCGCGTCGAGATGGACATGCTCGGATTGGAAGCGGTGAAGCGCTTTCGCGGCCGCGGCGAGCTCGGCCTCGGAGGCGAATTCGGCGCTGATGCCCCAGAGCGGCGCGTCGCGCGGGTCGACGTCGGCGGCCGCGAGCGGATCGCCGGGCTCCGCGGCCCCGGCCCCGGCGCCGGCCGCCGGCCCGTGATCGCGGGCGAGCCGGCGCGTCTCCGTGATCGACACCACCGGCAGGTAGCGCAGGACGAGGAGCAGCAGCGTCAGGAACAGCCCGATCGAGCCCGCGAAGGTGGCGACGCCCCAGATGCTGATGCTGTAGGCGAGACGCGAGGAGGGCAGGAAATCCTGCTGCAGCGTCACCACCAGCACCATGAAATGGTCGGCATAGGCCCCGATGGCGACGAGGAGGCCGATCGCCGCGATGGCGGGGCCGGAGCGCCGGGCGGACGCGAACCAGAAGGCCTGGACCGGCACCAGCATGCAGGCGACGATGGTCCAGAAGGCCCAGGCATGGGCGCCCGTCATCCGCCGCACCAGGGTGGCGCGGGCGAAGGAATCCCCGTGCAGGAAGCTCGAGAAGAGCTCGGTGGCGTAGCCGTAGAGGCTGGCGAGGCCGAGGCAGAGCAACAGCCGGGCGAGGATCGCGAGGTGGCGCTCGGTGATCAGGGCGTCGAGCCCGTAGACGGCCCGGATCATCACGACGAGGGCCGCGGTGACGCCGACACCGGAGAACACCGCATTCACCAGGAAAGTCACGGGCAGGATGGTGTCGTGCCAGCCTGGCAGCACGGAGCCCGCGAGCATCACCGAGGCGCCGGTCTGCAGCGAGACGACGAGAAGCACCCCGAGGAGCCCGACGGTGCGGTAGGCCTGGACCCAGAGCTGCCAATGCGAGGCCGAGCCGCGCCAGCCCGCCGCCAGGATGCCGTAGAGCTGGGCCTTCAGGAGCGCCAGCTTGCGGACCCGGCCGTATTCCGCCTCCGTGGCGAGGGCGGCCTCGTAGGCGCGGTCGCGCAGCGCGCCGAGATCGGGCAGGAGCCCGATATACCAGAAGCTCACGCTGACCACGAGGAAGGAGACGATGTCGATGGCGTCCCAGACCAGCGGCGAGCGGAATTGCGGCCACAGCCCCAGCGTGTTCGGGTAGGGCAGGTTCCAGTAGAAGAACCAGGGCCTTCCGAGATGCAGGATCGGGTAGAGCCCGGCCGCGAGGGTGCAGAGAAGCGCGCAGGTCTCGGCGATCCGGTTGATGGCGCCGCGCCATTCCGCCCCGAGGAGCAGGAGCACCGCCGAGACCAGCAGGCTGCCCGAGGCGATGCCGATCCACCAATCGTAGGAGGCGATGTCGAGGGCCCAGACGACGGCGTTGTTGTTGCCCCAGATGCCGACGCCGTTGATGAGCAGCCACACGATCGCCGCGCCGAACACGCCGAGAAGCGACAGCGCGCCCGCGAAGGCGATCCACCAGCGCCGGTTGGCGGGATGGCGCAGCGGGATGCCCGTCTGGGTGGCGCCGATCAGGCCCGGATCCTGCGCGGAGTCGAGGGCGGCACCGGCCATGGCCTTCATCCGTCCTTTGCGGCGGGCGCGAGGCTCGCCAGGTAGGTGGTGCGCGGGCGCGTGTTCAACTCGCCGAGGAGCGCGTAGTTGCGCGGGTCCTGGCGCGCCGCCGAGACGCGGCTGCCCGGATCCGAGAGATCCCCGAAGATGATCGCCCGGGTCGGGCAGGCGTTCTGGCAGGAGGTCTCGACGGTGCCGTCCGGGATCGGCGCGTGCGCGTCCTTGGCGGAATCGATCCGGGCAGCCGCGATGCGCTGGACGCAGTAGGTGCACTTCTCCATGACCCCGCGGGCCCGGACCGTGACCTCCGGGTTGCGCTGCTGCTGCTCCACCGGGGCCATCGCGCCGGTATAGTCGAGGTAGTTGAAGCGGCGCACCTTGTAGGGGCAGTAGCTCTGGCAGGTGCGGGTGCCGACGCAGCGATTGTAGACCTGCAGGTTCAGGCCCTCGCTGTCGTGCACCGTCGCCTCGACCGGGCAGCCGACCTCGCAGGGCGCCTGCTCGCAATGCATGCAGGGCACCGGCTGGAAATGGGTGTCGGGCGCGTCGAGGCCGCCGGCGTAGTAGCGGTCGACCCGAATCCAGCCCATCCAGCGCCCGCGCTCGACCTCCTCGCGGCCCACCACCGGGATGTTGTTCTCCGCCTGGCAGGCGGTCACGCAGGCATTGCAGCCGATGCAGGCATCGAGGTCGATCACCATGCCCCAGGCGCGCTCGTGGCCCGGATCGGCGGCCTCGGGCGCCCGGTAGAACGAGGCGAGCCGGAAGCTGTCCGTCTCGCCGGCCGGCGGGGCGCCGACATTCTGGACCCGAACGAAATCGTGCCCCTGCATCGTGCCGAGGTCCTGGGTCGTGGCGGGCGCCCGGCGCGCGCCGGTCTTGCGGAGCGTGGCGCCGGCCAGGCTCCAGCCGCCATCGGCGCGCAGCCGCGTGGCGTCGTAGCCGAGCCCGTTCGAGAGGTGGTCGGGCACCGCGCGGCCATAGCCCAGCGTGAGGGTCACGGTGGTCTCGGCCTGCCCGGGCAGAACCCAGGCCGGCCCCTCGACGGCCGCCCCCGCGGCCTCCACGCGCAGGATGTCGCCCGTCGTGATTGCGAGGCGCCCGGCGAGCACCGGGCTCAGCGCGACGACGTTCTCCCACACCACCTTGGTCAGGGGCTTGGGCAATTCCTGCAGCCAGCCGAGATCCGCCACGCTCCCGTCCCAGATCGTGGGATCGGGCCGGAACACCACCTCGATCGCGTCGCCCGGGGCGCTGGGCTGAGCCGGGGCGGGCGCGCTGCCGGTCAGCGCCACGTTCTCGACCGGCAGCGCGGAATCCGGCAGGAAGCCGAGGCGCAGGGCCTCCGAGAAGCGGGCCTCGAAGGCCGTGTCGTCCTGATCCGGCCCGCGCCAATGGTCGCGCAGGAGCGCGCGGCCATCGCCCGGCTCGCCGCGATCGAGCAGCGCCAGGATCTCGTGGGCGGCGCGGCCCTCATACAGGGGCGCGATCATCGGCTGGATCAGCCCGACGGTGCCGTCGAGGGCGCGGCCGTCGCCCCAGGCCTCGAGGGGATGCGCGAGGGGAAGGTGCCAATCCGCGTAGGCCGCGGTCTCGTCGGCATACAGGCCCGCATGGATCTTGAGCGGCACCCGCGCGAGGCTCTTGCCGAAATCGAGGCGCGCCGGCGCATCGTAGACCGGGTTGACCCCGAGCATGAACAGGGCCTGGACCTCCCCGCGCCCGATGGCCTCGGCCAAAGCCGGGACCGGCTCGGCCCCGAGCAGGGGCACGGCGCCGACATGGACGACACTCGCCCCCGTATTGCCGAGGGCGCCGTTGAGGCGGTGGACGAGGGCATGGACCTCCGCCGGCTGAGCGAGGCCCGCCGTGACGATGCCGGCGCCGCGCGCCGCCGCGAGCGCGCCGGCGGCACCCTTCAGCCAGGCGCCGAGGGGGCCGTCCGCGAGGGTGGCGGAGCCGCCCTCCTGCAGGCTGAGAAGATCGCGGGCGAGCTGGGCGATCTCGGCATTGCCGGCCGCGACCGCGTGATCCGCCTTGGCGCTGGTGAGGCTCGGGGTGGGGGCGGCGGCATGCATCGGCAGGAGCCCGCCGGCCGCGTGCGCGGCGCGCCGGGCCTCGATCCAGCGGCGCGACAGCCCGACCTGTCCCGGCCCGAGATCGAGGAAGTCGCCGTCGAGCGACACGATGGCCCGGGCGCGCTCGAAGCGCGGCAGGGTCTCCAGCGGCCGTCCATAGGCCTGGCGCGCGCCCTCGTAGAGGGTGTCGCGCGGCACGCCCGCCGACGAGAACCAGCGCAGGCCCGGATAGGCCGCGCGGATGCGCGCGATCTCGGCCGCCAGGGCCGGCGAGGTGATCGGCCCCGTCAGCAGCGCGAGGCCGCGGCCGCCGGATTCCCGCCACGCCGCGAGAAAACCGGCCATCGCGCCCCGGAACGCCGCCCAGGAACTCGGGCGCCCGAGATGCTGCACCGCCTGCGACCGGAACGGATCGTAGAGCCCGAGGATCGAGGCCTGGCCCAGCACGTCGGTGCCCCCGCGGGTCCAGGGATGGTCGGGATTGCCCTCGATCTTGAGCGGGCGCCCGTTGCGGGTGGTGACGAGGACGCCGTTGGCGAAACCGTCGAACACCGCGCAGGAGGCGTAGCTGAGCGACGCGCCGGGGAGGATGCGCTCCGGCTGGTTCACGTAGGGCAGTTCGTGCCGGCGCCCGTCGAACCCGTCGCAGGCCGAGAGCCCCGCCAGCGCGAAGGAGGCCGCCATCAGCTTCAGGAAGCCGCGCCGCTCCGGCGCCGCCGCGAGCCGGGCCGCCGCCGGGAATTCCTCGGCGATGTAGGCGCGGAATTCCGGCGTGTCGGCCACCGCGTCGAGGCTGCGCCAGAAGGCCGGCCCGTCGCCGCCCGCGAGCCGCGCCCGCAGGGCGGCGAGATCGAGGTCGGCGCGCATCAGCGGTGGCACACGGAGCATTCGACGAGGCGCTCCCCGCCGCGGATATGGTTCTGCGCCACGAGCTTCGGACCGAGGGTCGCCTGATCCGGCGGCGGCGTCCAGTTCATGTTCCAGACCTGATCCGGGGTGCGGACGTACTTCTCGGGGTTCCGGTGGCAATCGAGGCAAAACTGCATCTCGAAGGCGTTGGCCCGGTACGTCATCTGCATCGTGGTGACGTCCCCGTGGCAGGTGGAGCAGCCGATGCCCTTCGTCACGTGCACGGAATGGTTGTAATAGACATATTGCGGCAGCCGGTTCAGGCGCACCCATTGCAGGGGCTCGTTCCGGGCGTAGCTGTCCCGCACGGGCTTGAGCATGTCCGAGCCCGTCCAGATCTGCGAATGGCAGGTCATGCAGGTATGGGTCGGGGGCAGGCCGGCGGTGGCCTGGGTCTCCACCGTGGTGTGGCAGTAGCGGCAATCGACGCCGAGCTCGCCCGAATGGTGCTTGTGGCTGAACGGCGCGGGCTGCGGTGGCGCGACCCCGACCCCCGTGACGTAGTCCGACCGCACGATGCCGGCCGCGACCATCGGCACGCCGGCCAGGCACGCGAGGGCGGTGAGGAGCGTCAGGCGATAGATCGCGTCGGCGCCGGGCGAGAAGAGCTGCGCCATCAGAGGGCTCCTCGGCCGGGGCCGCGAACCTCAGATACGGGATCGGAGTGCCGCAATCCGCTACTTCCCGTCTTCGCCGACCCGGCGCGTCCAGCCAGTTCTGTGCCCGAGCTTAGGAAGGGCGTCCCTATCATAAATCAATGCCGGAAGGCCGGCCCGTCCGTCGCGGGCCAGTCCAGGAACCGGAGTCTTCATGGCAAAGGCCTGACGGGCCGAGGGACTCACAAAGCCGTCAGCCGCGTGCGCTGACACGCTTTGCCTCGGCAGCCCGATCCACTAAGCCCCAGTTCTGATGAGAGCCCGCGCCTCCGGCCGGGCAGGGGCGACGATGGAACGTGACCCGATCCTCTTCGCCTGGCGCGCCGCGCCGGGCCGGCACGCGGCCGCGATCGGGCTGGCGCTCGGTGTCGGGGGGCCGCTCTGTGCCCTGGCGCTGCTCTGCCTGCGCGACCTCATCGGCGTCCTCACCCGCGACGATGGCGGCGCGCTGCCCTTCCTGCGCGTGGTGCTGCCGCTGCCCGGCGATCGGCCTGACTTCGTTCTCGCCGCGGGCTGGTCCCTCGACCCGCTGCAGCTCGAACTCGCGGGCTTCGTCGGGCTCGCCCTGATCGCGCTCGCCCTCGCGGGCCTCGCCTGGGGCGTCGGGTACCTGTGTTTCTCGGCGCAGTCCCGGGCGGCCGCGCGGTTGCGGGAGGTCGCGAGCAGCGCGATCCTCGGCGCGCCCGTCGGCGCCCGCGACGAGGCGCGCAGCCTCGCCCACCTCGTCGGCGACGCCCTGTCGCGCATCGACGGCCTCCTGGCCGTGGGGCTTCTCGTCCCCGCGATGACGCTCGGGTCGATCCTGCTGGCCCTGCTGATGGCGGCGCTCGCCGCCCCGCGGCTCGTCCCGGCCGTGGCCGTCGGCCTCTTGGGGGTGGGGCTCGCCCACGCCCTGATCCTGGGACGCAGCCGGGTGCGCACCAATCTGCGGCGGACCGAGAGCGCGGCGGCCGAGCGCATCCTCGTCGATCTCGTGCGGCGCATGCCGGCGGTGCGCGTCCACGGCGCGGCGGCCTACGAGCGCGCGCGCCTGCGGGGCAAGATGCTGGCGAGCCGCGGGGCTTTCGCGCGGGCCGAGAAGCGCCTCGCCTACGCGCGGGCGCCGGCCATCGCCCTCGCGGTGCTGCTGCCGGCCATCCTCCTCGGGAGCGCGCTGTGGCGCGGGGCGGGCGGCGGCGCGCCGCCCGCCGCCATCGTCGAGCCCGGCGCCCTCGTGGCGGCGGCGAGCGCCTTCGCGGTCGCCGCGCTGATGATCGCCGCGAGCCTGCGCTTCTGGTTCGTGCGCGAGGGGGTGCGTCCGATCTTCGAGGAGATCACGCGGGCGCGGCGCGGGCTCGAGGGCCGGCGCTTGCGCCCGGGCGCGCAGAGCGTGCCGGTCCCGCGGCAGGGCGACTTGGTTGCGAGCGGCGTCGGCGCCTACGATTCGACCACGGGCGAGCGCCTGCTCGGCGTCGATTTGCGCCTCGCGATGCCGGCCCACGTCGCTGTGACGGGCGGGCGCGGCAGCGGCAGCCGCGTGCTGGCGGCGGTGCTGGCGGGTCAGGTCGAGCCGACCGCGGGGTCGGTCACCTATGATGGGCACGACCTGCGCAGCTTCGATCCGTCCGAGCGGGCGCGGCGCATCGCCTTCGCGGCCGGCGAGGCCATCCTGATGGAGGGCTCGCTGCGCCAGAACATCCTCTACGGCACCGATCCGGAGGGAACGCCGGACGAGGCGGACCTCGTCGAGATCCTGCGCCTCACCGGGCTCGACGCCCTCGCGTATACCCGCGGGCTCGTCGGCAAGGTCGATCCCGCCGCCGAGCCCGATCTCGCCCGCGCGATCGTGGCGGCCCGCCACGCGGTCCGCGACGCTCTGGAAGCCGACCAGGCGGAGCGGTTGGTCGAGCCCTTCGATCCCGCCCGCTACAATCATCAGGCCACGGTCGGCGAGAACATCCTGTTCGGCGAGCCGGTCGGCACCGCCTTCGCGCAGGCGAACCTCGCGCGCCACCCCTACCTGCGGGCGGTGCTGGAGGCGGAGGACCTCACCCGTCCCCTCAGCGAGATCGGCCTGCAGGTGGCTCGCTCCACCATCGAGATCTTCGCCGACCTGCCGAACGACCACCCGCTCTTCGACGCGTTCTCGCTGTTCCCGGCGGCCGAGCGCGGCTATTTCGAGGACCTCGTCGCCCGGCAGACGGAGGCGAGCGGCTGGCGCCGGGGGCCGGCCGGCCAGCGCGACCGCGAGCGGCTGATCGGCCTGTCCCTGCGCTACAGCGAGACCCGGCACCGCTTCGGCCTGATCGATGCGGATTTCGAGGCGCGGCTCGTCGAGGCGCGCCGCTCCTTCTCGCGGATGCTGCCGCAGAAATTTCGCCCCAAGGTCGAGTTCTACGATCCGGGCCGGCTGAACGCCGCCGCGAGCCTGGAGGAGAACCTGCTGTTCGGCCGCATCGCCTACGGGGAGGCCGGCGCCGAGCCCCGGGTGCGCGCGCTCGTTCGCCGCGTCCTCGCGGAGCAGGGGTTGGAGCGGTCGGTCTACCGCCTCGGCCTTGACAGCCGGGTCGAGCCCGCCACCGCCGGCTCCGGCGCGAGCCTCGGGGAGGGGGCGATCGGCCCGCGCGAGCGCGTCGCCATCGATCTCGCCCGCAGCCTCGTGCGACGCCCCGACATCGCCGTCGTGGCCATCCTGCTCGACGAGCGCAAGCCCGAGGATTTCCGCGAGCGGCTGGAGCGCCTGCGCGCCGCGCGCGAAGGGCGCGGCCTCATCGTCTGCCTGCCGGACACGGCGGATCTGCGCGACCTGCCGCCCTTCGACGCGGTGATCGCGGTGGAGCGGAACACCGTGGTGCCGGCAGACGCCGTGATTGCGGAGGCGGTGCCGGCCTGAGGCCCCGGCTTGGGCGGGCGGCGCTCTGGCGGCGGCCTCAACCCCGCCCCATTGGGCCGTCAGCGTAGCCCGGCAGGCGCGTCTCGCGCGCCGTCGGCGGGGCTGCTACAAGCTCTGCCGTCTCGTCGGGCCACGCATGCACCTTCCCTCACCCGCAAAGGGTCTCCGGCTCGCTTGCCTCGGGCTGCTTCTCGGGCTGCCCATCGGCGGCGCCCGGGCGCAGAACGCCAAGGCCGAGGCACCGATCCCGGCCGCGACCCTGGCCGCGATGGCCGCCAAGGGCGTGACAGCCCAGTCCCCGGTTCTGTTCCGGGCCTTCAAGCGCGAATCCGAGATTGAGGTCTGGAAGAAAAACCCGGCCGGCCGCTTCGTGCTGGTGAAGGCCTTCCCGATCTGCCGCTGGTCCGGCCAGCTCGGGCCCAAGCGCAAGAACGGCGACCGGCAGACGCCGGAAGGGTTCTACACGGTGCCCAAGCGCCAGATGAACCCGAATTCCCGCTACTATCTCTCCTTCGACGTCGGCTATCCCAACGCCTACGACCGCGCCCATGGCGGCACCGGTTCGGCCGTGATGGTGCACGGGGTCTGTTCGTCGATGGGCTGCTTCGCGATGACCGACCAATCGGTCGGCGAGATTTACGCCATCGCCCGCGATGCCCTGAATGGCGGGCAGGCGGCCTTCCAGTTTCAATCCTACCCGTTCCGCATGACGGCGGCGAACATGGCGCGCCACCGGACCGACCCGAACATTGCCTTCTGGCGCCAGCTCAAGGAGGGCTCGGACCGGTTCGAGGCGACCGGCGACGAGCTCCAGGTCGGCGTCGAGGGCGGCCGCTACGTCTTCGCGCCCTCGCGCGACCCCGCCAAGGAGAACGCGGTCGCGCTCCGGCGCGCCGTGGAGGAGGCGCGCATCGCCGCCCTGGTGGAGGATGGCGCGGCCGCCGTGCGCACGACCTATTCCGACGGCGGCCAGCACGCCTTCTGGGCGGCGCTCGCCGCCAAGGGCGTCTCGCTCGGGGAGGTCAGCCGGCCGGAGGCCCTGGCCTATGCGGGCCAGGAGGTCGTGGTGATCCCGGCGCGGCGCGCGCCCGCGCCCGTGCCGGAGTCTGTCTGGGCCGCCTGGATCGGGCCGGATTCCCCGCTCTCGCTCGCGCGGCGCGCCGGCGGTTTCGTGCCCGCCTACGCGCAGGCGCCCGACCGGTTCGGACCGATGCTCGCGGCCTATACGCAGACCCTGCCGCGCTGGCTCCAGGCGGACCTCGCCGGCACCACCCGGCCCCTCGAACGGAGCCCGATCGCGTCTCGCGAGTTGGTGGCTCAGCGCTGAAATCACTGGGAAAACACGCGGGATGCGGCATTTGCGGTGTGCGGACACGCACATCAGGGCCGGTGGCCCCTCACCACCTCAACACTCTATAGAGAGCGCGAGCCGCTCCTGGCCATTCGGCCGACCCGCGCAGACGCATTGACGGAGGCGCGGCGACAGGTTCCTGATCGCTCGAGATCAGGTCGATTGGTAAAACGAACCGTGATGATGACGTCGGAAAGTCCAACCTCGGACGGCGGCCTTGTCCTTCGCTTCTGGGGCGTGCGTGGCTCTACGCCCGTGAGCGGCTCCAGTTACGCCGAGTTCGGCGGCAGCACCCCCTGTCTGGAGGTTCGCTGCGGCGAGCGCATGTTCCTGATCGATGCCGGGTCCGGCCTCTACAATTGCGGCCAGCACCACCGCGACGCCCTGCCGAAACAGGTCGACCTCCTGTTCAGCCACCTCCATCTCGACCACACCAGCGGGCTGCCCTTCTTCAAGCCGGCGATCTTCGATGCCGAGCGGACGCTCAACACCTATTGCGGCAATCTCGACGGCGCCTCCGCCGAGGAGGCGCTCGGGCGCCTGTTCGCGCCGCCGCTATTTCCCGTCACCCTCGACGTCCTGCCCTGCACCATGCGCCATCACGGCTTCCGGGCCGGCGAGCCGCTGACCTTCCCGGACGGCACCCGCGTGGACACGATCCTGCTGAACCACCCGCAGGGCTCGGTCGGCTACCGGTTCGAGCATGGCGGCAAGCGCCTCTGCGTCATCAGCGACATCGAGCACACCGACCCCTGGCCGGACCCCGCCCTGCTCGACTTCGTCCGGGACGCGGACCTGATGGTGTATGACGGCATGTTCACGGATTGCGAGTATCCGACCTGCCGCGGCTGGGGTCATTCCACGTGGCAGAAGGGCGTCGAGCTCGCCAAGGCCGCGGGCGTGAAGGCCCTGGCGATCATCCACCTCCATCCCTGCCACTCGGACACCCTGCTCCACAGCGTCGAGGCCGACATGCAGGCCGAGATGCCGTCGGCCTTCATCGCCCGGGAGCGCCAGAGCGTGCTCGTCGGCGCGCCGGTTGAGGCGCCCGCAGGCGCGCCCCGCCCGAGCGAGGCGATCGAGCCCCTAGCGCTCGCCCGGATCGCCTGATCGCCCGATCCGGAGCTGCCCTCAGGCCTCGCGGCCGATGCGGCTGTGCCGGCGGCTCCAGGCGAAGTAGATCACCAGACCGATCGCCAGCCAGACGACGAGCCGCAGCCAGGTTTCCCCGTCGAGGGACAACATCATGGCGCCGCAGGCGACGATGCCGAGGATCGGCACGAGCGGCACCAGCGGCGTGCGGTATTCCCGCTTCGCGTCGGGCTGCGTCCGGCGCAGGATGATGACGCCGAGGCAGACCAGCACGAAGGCCAGGAGCGTGCCGATGCTGGTCATGTGGCCGAGCTGGCTGATCGGCAGGAAACCGCCGAGCGCCCCCGTGAACACCATGAAGAACAGGTTCGAGCGGTAGGGCGTCTTCCAGGTCGGGTGGATGCGCGAGAAGAAGCCCGGCAGCAGCCGGTCCTGCGACATGGTGTAGAAGACGCGGCTCTGGCCGAGGAGCAGCACCAGGATCACCGTGGAGAAGCCCGCGATGATGCCGAGCGTCACGAGCGAGGTCAGCCAGGGGAAGGGCGTCTGCGCGATGGCGGTGTTCACCGGGGCGGCATCGCCCTTCATGGCGTCGAAGCGCACGAGGCCCGTCAGCACGCCGGCGAACAGGATATAGATGACGGTGCAGATCGCCAGCGAGCCGAGGATGCCGATCATCATGTTGCGCTGGGGGTTCTTGGCCTCCTGCGCGGCGGTCGAGACCGCGTCGAAGCCGATATAGGCGAAGAAGACCACGCCCGCCGCCCGCATGATGCCGCTCCAGCCATACTCGCCGAAGGTGCCGGTGTTCTCCGGGATGAAGGGCACGTAGTTCTGGCGCTTGATGTAGAACACGCCGACGCCGATCACGACCGCCACCACCGCGAGCTTGATCGCCACCACGATGGCGTTCACCCGGGCCGATTCCCGGATGCCGACCATCAGCAGGAACGAGGCGGCGCAGATGATGAGGATCGCCGGCAGGTTGACGAGGCCGTGCGCCGCGGTGCCGTCGGCGAGCTGGTAGGTCTCGAAGGGCGAGTGGACGAGGCTCGCCGGAAGGTCGACGCCGAATTCGTGCAGGAATCGCGTGACGTATTTCGACCAGCTCACCGAGACGGTGGCGGAGCCCACCGCGTATTCTAGCACGAGGTCCCAGCCGATGATCCAGGCAACGAACTCGCCCATCGTGGCGTAGGCGTAGGTGTAGGCCGAGCCCGCCACCGGGATCATGCCCGCGAGCTCGCTGTAGCACATGCCCGCGAAGGCGCAGCCGAGGGCCGCGATGGCGAAGGAGATCACCACCGCCGGACCCGCATGCTCGGCCGCCGCGATGCCGGTGAGCGAGAACAGGCCGGCGCCGATCACCGCGCCGATCCCGAGGCCGATCAGGCTCCAGGGCCCGAGGGTGCGCTGAAGCGTGTGCTCTCCGGCCTCTGCGTCGGCGTTCAGCCGTTCGAGGGATTTCGTGCGCATCAGATCGTTCGCGACGCCGGAGGCCATGCTTCCATCCCGATTTTCAAAGGTGAGCGCCGGACGCCTCACGGCCGTGACGGCGACCCCACTCCGTCAAGCTAGCAGAGCGCCGCCACTCGACCAGTCCAAGGCGCGGAGGCGGCTGGGAAATTCTGGTCAACGGCGCTGCAGGTCGCGCGCGGCGGCGCGTGCATCCGTGGTCAGGGTCTCGAGAATCCGGCGCGCGGCCTCGGTGATCGCGGGGCCGGCCTCCTCCGGCGTGCCGGCCCGGAAGGGCGGCTGCGGCGCATACGCAGCGACGAGCTGGCTCGTGCGGGCGTAATCGGCCCCGCGCAGGCGCGCCGCGAGGGCGAGACCGAGATCGAGGCCCGCCGAGACGCCGGCCGCGGTCACGCGGTTGCGGTCGAACACCACCCGTTCGTCCACCGGCTCGGCCCCGAGGAGCGGCAGCACGGCGTCGCGCACGCACCAATGGGAGGTGGCGCGGTAGCCCTCGAGCAGGCCCGCGGCGCCGAGGATGAGCGAGCCGGTGCAGACGCTCGCGACCCAGCCGGCCCGCGCCGCCCGGTCGCGCAGGAAGGCGCGGATCTCGGGATCGCGCATCTGCGCCGGGGTGCCGTCGCCGCCGGGCACGAACAGCACGTCGAGGTCGCCCGGGCACGCCGCGAGGCTCGTCGTGGCGAGGAGGCTCAACCCGGTATCGCTCGGGACCGGACCCTCGGCCTTGGCCACGAGATGGAGCGTGCCGGGCGACAGGCCGGCAAGGAACGCCTGCGGCCCGACCACGTCGAGGGCCGTCATGCCGGGATAGAGCAGCATGGCGATGCGCAGAGGCCGTTCGGGGGCCGGCTCAGAGAGGGCCAGGGCGGGGCGGATCGCCCCAAGGCTCAAGGCCGCGAGCGCCGCCGTCACGTCGCGCCGGTCCATCATGGCAAGCCCCTCGGTCGCTTAGAGCGGCCAGGCCGCGTCCCGGTAGGCCCCGTCCCAGAACATCCATTCGAGGCGGGTGGCGTGGGTATAGGCCCGGTGCATCCGGTCGCGCAGGGCCGGCGCAGCGCCGGCGGCCGCCGCGTCGGTGGCGGCGATCATCTCGGCGACGGCGGCGGCGAAGTCCTCGCCCGCATAGGTGTCGATCCAGGCCTGATAGGGGTTGCGGGGTGCTGCGCGGGCGAAGATGTCCCGCCCGACCTCGGCGTAGATCCAGAAGCAGGGCAGCAAGGCGCCGAGCACGACCTCGTAGGGCTCCGCATAGGCCGTGGCCAGCAGGTAGGAGACATAATGGTCGCAGGGCGGCGACAGGGGGGTGCCCGCGAAAGTCTCCGGGCCGATGCCGTAATCGCGCAGGAAGCCGCCATGCAGCGCGCGCTCCACCACGATGGCGGTCTCGGTGCCGCGGGCGAATTGCACGATGCGGTCCGGGTCCGGCGCCTTGGCGGCCGCGAGGCTGAGCGCCCGGCCGAAGCCAATCAGGTAATGCGCGTCCTGCACGATGTAGTGGCGGAAGCGCGCCGGGCTCAGCGTCCCGGCGGCGAGCTCCGCGTTGAACGGCATCGTCCGGATGGCCTCGTAGGCCTCGGCATTGCGGGCCCAGGCCTCTGCCGAGAAAGTCTGTGCCGAGAAAGTCTCAGCTGAGAAGGCCTCGGGCGAGGATCCGGTTTCGGCCATCGGTCGCGCTCCCTGGCGTGGCGGCCTCAGCCCTGGCGCTGCGCCTGCGTCACCGCGACGTGGATGAGTTCGGCCAGCGTGCGGACGCCGAGCTTCTGGCGCATCTGCGAGCAGGCATTGGTGATGGTCTTGTAGCTCACCGACAAATCGGCCGCGATGGCGCCGTAGGACTTGCCCTGGGCCAGGCGCGCCAGGATCTGCTGCTCGCGCGGCGTCAGCTGCGATTCGGGGGTGCGACGCGCATCGGTGCGCAGCATCGCGACCTCGGTGGCCAGGCGCCGGTCGAGATAGACGTCGCCCGCCCGCACCCGTTCGAAGGCCTCGAACAACTCGCCCGAGGCATGGTCCTTCAGGACGTAGCCGAGGGCGCCGGCCTCGAGCGCCCGGGAGACGATCACCGGGTCGTTGTGCATGCTGAAAACGAGGATTCGCGTCTTCGGCTCCACCGCCCGCATACGGCGGATGAGACCGAGGCCCGCGAGCCCGCTTCCCTGGAAGGTGAGGTCGCAGACCACCACGGGCGGACGGAGCCGGTGGAACAGCCGGTAGCCGGCCACCACGCTGGTCGCTTCCGCGATGGTCTCGATGCCGGCATCCTCCAGCACGCGGCGGCAGCCCTGCAGCACGATCGGGTGGTCGTCGATGACGAGGACGGGGGTCCGTGTCGTCGCGGCGGCCGTGTTCAGCGCGATGGCGTTCATGACGAGAGGTTCTGTTGCGTGTCGTCCCCCCGGTCGGGATCGATCGGGATGCTGATCCGGACAACCGCGCCGGGTGAGGCGTTGTCAAGTGCAAAGGTGCCGTCGAGGGCCCCGATCCGCTCCCGCATCCCGGAAATCCCGAGCCCGACCCCGTGCTCGGGGGCGAATCCGCGGCCGTCATCGGTGATCGTGAGGTGCAGGCGGATTCCGTCGCGCTCCTCCGCCACGGCCCGGACATGGCGCGCCGCGCCGTGGCGCACCGCGTTCGTCATGCTCTCCTGGATGCAGCGGAAGATCGTGAGGTCGACGAGGTCGCCGTAGCCGCGCGCGAGGTCGTCGAACACGCCCTCGAACGCCGTGCCGGGATGGCGGCGGGTGAAGTCGCGCACGAGGAGATTCAGGCAATCGGCGAGCGGCACTTGCCCGAGGGCATGCGGCCGCAGGCGGTTGAGCAGGTCCCGGTTCAGGGTCTGGACCTGATGCACGATCGTGCCGATATCGGCCGCGCGCTGCGCCAGCCGGCTCCGGTCCGGCTCGCCCGGTCCCTGCGCGATCCGGCTCACCGAGGCGGCATTCGCCTCCAGGGCGAACAGGCAGGGCCCGAACTCGTCGTGGAGCTCGAGGGCGGTGCGCCGCCGCTCGTCGTCCTGGGCGGTGAGGAGCTGTCGGTTGAGGCGCCCATTGGCCGCGCGCGCCTCGGTGAGCGCCGCCGCAACCTTGTTGAAGCGCTCCGCGATGACGCCGATCTCGGGCGGCCCCTCCGCATCGAGGCGGGCGGTGTAATCGTGCCGCTCCAGCTGCGTCAGTCCGTGGGAGAGGCGGCCGAGGGGCGCCAGCACGCGGCCGAAGGCGAGGTAGAGCGCCACCAGCATCGCGACGTTGATGCCGAGCGTCGTCAGCGAGAGCGCCACGGCGTAGCCCCAGACCTCGTCGATCTCGTCGAGGGGTTCTGTGGTGATCTGGGCGGTGCCGATGCGCTCGCCCCCCGCCACGATCGGCAGGACGTGCTGCTGGATTCGTGGCGCGATCATCAGGGCGAACCAGGTCGGCGCCACGTGCTTGTCCGGCCGCAGGCGCGGGACCGAGAGGCGCACATCCTGCCCGCCCGCGTCGAGCACCGCGACGCGGACGTGGCGCAGAGCCTGGAAGCGCAGGTCGAGGGTGCGCAGCAGGCTCTCGCGCGACGCGGTCTGCGACAGGCGGATCGTGTCGGCGACGAGCAGCTCGACGGTGGCGAGGGAGGCCCGCGTCTCGACCTTCACGGCCGCGCGCGCGTTCAGCACGATGACGCCGCAGGAGACGAGGGCCGCGATCACGTCGATCGCCAGGACGACGGCGAGCATCCGCGTCCGTGTCGACCAGCTGGCCCAGACGGGCGCGCGGCGATGCACGAGCTGCGGGGACGTCTGGGCCGGATCGGCTGCGGGCGTCATGGCATCGGGAACGGAAATGGGGGGATGGGCCTCTCGCGTGCCGGCGCCGAACCGTGGCAAAGCCCGGAGGCGATGTCCACGCCCGACGACGTCGCGCTCGGTCGGGTCCACAGGCGCGGCGCGGGCGCGCTTGAGCCGAGGCGGCCGGCGGCGTAGCCACGGGCCGATGACCTTCCGGCCCGAGATCGGCGACCTCATCGCCTCAGCGCTCCGCGATTGCGAGACCGGCTGGACGCTCGGCGCCTACGGGGCCCTGGCGAGCTTCCGGTGGACCGCCGACGAGCCCTGCCGGCCGCTCGCCGACGGTCGATACGGCCTCATCACGCCGCGCGGCGGCATCGGGCTGCGGCCGCGCCAGGATCTCGTGCCCTTCGCCTACGAGACCGCGTTCGGGGCGGATTGGAGCCACGCGGTCGCGCTCTGCCTGCCCGGCGTGGCCTGCGCCGCGCCGGGCCGGAACGCCGTGACGGAGATCGGGCGGGACCGGCAAGCCCTGTGCGCGGAGGATCGCGACGCGGTCCTGTTCGATCTCGGCTTCGGCCTCGGCCAGGCCGAGATCGGCCTTCGGGCGCGCGGCCCGAAGGTGCTGGCCTTCCTGCGCCAGGCCTGCGGCGGGTCGGCCCCTTCCCTCGACGATCCGCGCCTTGCCTCGGAGATTCCCGCGGACCTCACCTGGATCGTCTCCGGTCCGCTCGGGCGCATCGAGATCCCGGCCGGGGTTTCGACGGATCCCCTCGCGCTCCGGCTCTTCCTGGTGCCGCGCATGCTCCGCCTGCGGCGCTCCCACCCGGCCACCGCGCCGATCCCGGCCGGCCTCGTCCCGGTCGCGCATTTCCTCCCGCCCCATCCCGCCAGACGCGCCTCGGGCGAGGCGATCGCGTTCGACGCGGCGCGCCACGCCGCCTTCGAGGCCCTCCTCGCGCGCTGGGGCGACCCGAGGCTCGTTGCCGCCAAGCGGCACGCCCTCGGGTTTGGCCCGCCCCCGGACCTACCGGCGGATCGCTGGACGCGGGGGGCCGAACGGGTCGGGCGGGCTCAGGCGGCCTACCTCGGCGGGTCGCCTAGCCGCACGACAGGTCGCGGCGCGAACCAGGGCGGGACGCCTTAAGTCTCCGTCAGATACGAACCCTTAATCGTCAGAGCTCTACAGGTAGGTTATGAATCCGCCGGCCGTGATGACTGGCGTTGCAGCTGCGGACATCTTTGCGCCGCATTGTCATCATCACTTCGTCTATTGATAGCCTGTGCCGGTGATGCGTTCCCGTCATCCGGCATCGGCCTCACGGTGCGTTGCCTCGCTCGCGGCGCGCCGGGACCGGCGAATGGGGGAGCCGGTTCGTCCCAAGCTGTAGCGTTCAGAGACCCCGCCCGATGATGCCGATCGCGATCGACCCGTCCGAGACCCGCACTGAGACGAAGCCCGGCAAGGCCCCGATCGGACGCCTCGTGCTCCTCGGCGGCCTCGGCATCGGCGGCATCGTCGGCCTGTCCGTCACCGCCAACGCGCTTCTCTCCGGCCTGGCCGGCCCGCCCCCGATGCCGGTCAGCCTTAGCCGCAGCGCGGCGAACTGGCCCGAACTCAAGGACGGCGTGCCCGACCTGGTGAACCGGGGCCCGGCGAAGCCGATCGCGCTGCCGGCCGCGGATTCGGCGCCGCTCGCGAAGGTCGCCAGCGCCGACCCGGACGTGCCGCTCGTGATGACGCCGGCGACCGACAGCGCCCTGCGGCCGAGCCTCGCCCCGGCGTCCGACATGCCGGCTGCCAAAGGTCCCGATCCGAAGATTCCCGAAGCCAGCATCCCGGAGGGCAAAGCTTCGGACACCAAGAATTCGACTGCGAAAAGTCCTGCGGCGGCGCCCGCTGCCGCGAAGGTCTCCGCTGTCCCGGCCCCGCCGCGTCGCCCGCCCATGATCGAGAACGCCGCCGTGATCGGTCCGAGCCGCGAGGCACCCGTGCTAGCGCCAACGAAGACGGCCGTCGCGGTGGCGCCCCTGCGCACTGAGACGGTGCGCGCCCGCTCGGCTGACAGCGCGTTCGCGGCCCTGCCGCCGACCAAAGCCGCAGCTGAGCCGGCGAAACCCGCCAAGGCGGCAGCAGCGAAGGCCAAGTCAGACCCCAAGCCCAAGCCCGCCGTGGCGCAGGCCGCTCCGGCGCAGGCCGTCGCCGAGGCCGAGCCCGAGACGACCGAGGTCTTCGGCCTGAAGCTGCCGTCGCTGGCGCCCGCCGGCCGCAAGATCCGCGAGAGCGTCGAGGCGCTCGGCGATGCGGTCCGGGGCATTCCGGAAAAGTTCTAGCCAAGCGCTCGCCCAGGCTCGGCCGAGACCGAGCCTTCATTCCGGAGGCGCAGGGCGATGCCCGGCCTCCGGAGCGTCGCGCGCCGGATCAGGCCGGCTTGCGCGGCGGCTTTCCCGCCTCGCGCGTGTGCTTGACGGCGCGCGGGCTCTTGAAGCCCTTCGGACCCTTGCGCTCGGGGGGCGCGCCCTCGTTGCCGGACAGCGCCTCGACCTGGATCTCGGGGGAGCCGTTGCGGGCAAAGCTCGCCGCGAAGCGCCCGGCCGCGTTGCCGCGCACCTCGAACTTCGTCTCTCGGTCGAAGATCCGGATCGCGCCGATCTCCTGGCGGTCGATGCCGCCGCGGCGGGTGAGCATCGGCAGCAGGCGGCGCGGATCGGCATTGTCGCGCCGTCCGAGATTGAGCCGGAACCAGACGGCCGGCCCCATGGCCTCGATGCGCTCGGCATCGGCCGGGTCGTAGGGCAGCCGGCCGGTGGAGCGCCTCGGCCCGGTATCGCCCGGGTCGGTGACGTCCTCGGGGGCGGGGAGGCGGGTGCGGTACACCTTGGCGAGCGCCGCGGCGAGTTCCTGCGGCGAGCGCTGGGCCAGCAGCGACTCGGCCAGGGCCAGATCCTCCTCGGCCGCCGGCTCGGTGAAGAGCGGGTCGCCGAGCATGCGCTCGCCGTCGAGGCGGCGGATCTCGTCCGCTGAGGGCGGGCCGCTCCAGTCCGGGGTGATCTTGGCGATCATCAGCATCTGCTCGGCCCGGCGCCGGCGCGAATTCGGCACGAGGAGCACGCTGGTGCCCTTGCGGCCGGCCCGGCCGGTGCGGCCGCTGCGATGCTGGAGCACCTCGGCATCGTGGGGCAGGTCGGCGTGGATGACGAGGCTCAGGGTCGGCAGGTCGATGCCGCGCGCCGCGACGTCGGTGGCGACGCAGACCCGGGCCCGGCCGTCGCGCAAGGCCTGAAGCGCCGCGTTGCGCTCGCCCTGGCCGAGTTCGCCCGAGAGCGCCACGGCCGAGAAGCCGCGCTCGGTCAGCCCGGCCTGGAGATGGCGCACGGCGTTGCGGGTGTTGCAGAACACGATCGCGGTCGGCGCGTCGGCCTCGCGCAGCACGTTGAGCACCACGTGCTCGATCTCGCGCGGCACGACCCGGATCGCCCGGTAGGCGATGTCGGCATGGCCCCGCTCCTGGCCCTTCACGGCGATGCGCAGGGCGTCGCGCTGGTAGCGCTCGGCCAGCGTCGCGATGGCCTTGGGCAGCGTCGCCGAGAACAGCAGCGTGCTGCGGCTCTCCGGCGTCTGCGACAGGATGAATTCGAGATCGTCGCGGAAGCCGAGATCGAGCATCTCGTCCGCCTCGTCGAGGATCGCGGCGCGCAGGTCGCGGGTGTCGAGGTTGCGCCGCTCGATATGATCGCGCAGGCGCCCCGGGGTGCCGACCACGATATGGGCGCCCTCCGCCAGCGCGCGATGCTCGCGGCGCGGGTCCATACCGCCGACGCAGGCGATCACGCGGGCACCGGCCTTGGCGTAGAGCCACGAGAGTTCCCGGTGAACCTGCAGCGCCAATTCGCGGGTCGGCGCGATCACGAGGGCGAGCGGCGCCGCGGCGGGGGGCAGGGTCTCGGCCTCGCCGAGCAAGGTCGCCGCGATGGCGAGCCCGTACGCGACGGTCTTGCCGGAGCCGGTCTGGGCGGAGACGAGAAGGTCGCGGCCCTCGGCATTGGCTTCGAGCACGGCGCTCTGCACCGGCGTCGGGTCATTGTAGTCGCGCTCGGCGAGCGCCCGCGTGAAGGGGGCGGGCAGGGTAGGAAACGGCACGGACTGGGCTTTCAACGCCGGCGAGCCATCCGACGCGGCACGGGCAAAGCCGAATGGGCGGACGGAGAGCGACCGGTCTCGAATCGAGTGCGGAAGGCATGCTTCTACGCGTTCCGGGCGCCGTGCGCCAGAACCCGGCCCGCATAGGCCTATTGCGTTGCACAAGCGGGCCGGGCGCGAGGGCGCCTCAGCCGCCGAAGCGCTCGGTCCGGATCAGGGCCGGGGCGACCCCGGCATCGAGGAGCAGGTTCGAGACCGCGCCGACGAAGGGGTTTCCGCCGCAGACGAAGACGTGGGCCGGCGCCCCGATCCGGGCGAGGGCCGCGTCGATTGCAGCGCGGTCGATTCGGCGGCCGCCCGGCTCGCGGGTGAGGGCGAGATGCAGCGCGAAGCCGGGCTCGTCGCGGGCGCGGGCGTCGAGCTCGGCGCGCGCGATGACCTCCTGGCGGGTGCGGGCGGAGTAGAGCAGCAGGGCCTTCACGCCGGGAGCGGCGGCGGCCCGGTGACGCAGCATCGCCAGGAGCGGCACCACCCCCGAGCCGCCACCGACGAGCAGAACCGGGCCGCCCTCCGCCGCCGACCAGACGAAGGACCCGCCGATCGGCCCGCGCAGCTCGATCGTGTCCCCGACCTCGGCGATATCGGCGAAGAAGCCCGAGACCTCGCCGTCGTCGAGCCGCTCGATCATCAGCTCGATCAGGCCGGAGGCGTCCGGGGCCGAGGCGATGGAGTAGCTGCGCTGCGCCTGGTAGCCGTCCGGCGCGGTCAGGCGCACGTCGACGTGCTGCCCGGGGCGGAACCGGGCAGCGAAGCCGACGCGCAGGCGGAAGCTTTTCACCCGCGGCGTCAGGATCGCGATCTCCGCGATGACGGCGTCCTGCCAGCGGAGGGCTGCCGGCTCAATCACCGGTGAAGCGCTGCTCGCGCCAAGGATCGCCGTACATGTGATAGCCGCGAAGCTCCCAGAACCCCGCCTCGTCCTTGCGGGTGAAGCGCAGACCCTTCACCCATTTGGCGCTCTTCCAGAAATACAGATGCGGAACCAAGAGCCGGGCCGGTCCGCCATGGTCGGGAGGGATCGGGTCGCCGTCGTAATGCGTCGCCACCATGGCCCGGCCGCCCGCGAGGTCGGCCACCGGCAGGTTCGTGGTGTAGTCGTCGTAGCCCTCCGCCAGCAGGAAGTCCGTCGGCGCGGCAAGGCCCGCATCGGCCAGCAGGTCGTCGAAGCTCACGCCCTCCCAGGCCGTGTCGAACTTCGACCACTTGGTGACGCAGTGGATATCGCCGCCCCAGCGCGTGCGGGGCAGGGCGCTGAAGGCCTCCCAGGTCCTGGTCTTCACGGGCTTGGGGCCGTCGCGCAGGGTGAAGCGCCAGGTGTCGAGATCGATGCGGGGGTTCGGCCCGATCTGCAGGACGGGGAAATCCTGCGTCAGGTATTGCCCCGGCGGAAGCCGCTCCCGCGTCGCCTCGGGGGGACGCCGTCCGGTGAAGCCTCGTGTGGCCATGCAGAACCTCGCTCGCGGCGGACCGGGCAACGAACGCGGCGGCCCGCCCGTCGGGTTCGAGCCGGAATGCCCGGCGCCGTCAAGGCCGGCACGCCCTCGCAACCGGGAGGCGGGGCGGCTAATCTGGCGCCCCGAGGGCGAAAGCGGGCGGGGGCGGCCATGAGCGGAGCGGATTTCAAGGACCATTTCTCGGCCCGCTCCTCCGCCTACGCGGCCCATCGCCCGACCTACCCGGCGGAGCTCGCGGCCCATCTCACCGCGCTCGCGCCCGCGCGGGACCGCGCCCTGGATTGCGGCTGCGGCAGCGGCCAGCTCTCGGTGCTCCTGGCCGAGCATTTCGCGCAAGTCATCGCCACGGATGCGAGCGCCGCGCAGGTCGCCAACGCGACGCCGCATCCGAAAATCCACTACCGCGTCGCTCCCGCCGAGCAATCCGGGCTTCCGGCGGGCAGCATCGACCTCGTGAGCGTGGCGCAGGCGGCCCACTGGCTCGACCTCGACGCCTTCTACGCGGAGGCCCGCCGCGTGGCGCGGCCCGGCGCGATCCTGGCGCTGATCAGCTACGGGATCCTGCGGGTGGAGGGCGAGCCCGGGCCCGTCGTCGATCACTTCTACCGCGCGGTCGCCGGCCCGCACTGGCCGCCCGAGCGACGCCATGTCGAGACCGGCTATCGCAGCCTGCCCTTCCCGGTCCCCGACCTGTCCACGCCAGACCTGCCCACGCCCGATCTCGCCATCATGGTCTCGTGGGGGCTCGCCGATCTCATTGGCTACGTCGACACCTGGTCGGCGGTCCGCGCTCTGGAGGCCGCGTCCGGCCCTGGGCCGGTCGAGCGCTTTCGCGCGGCGCTCGCCGCGTGCTGGGGCGATCCGGCGGCGCGGCGGAGCGTACGCTGGCCCCTCGCCCTGCGGCTCGGGCGTCTCTGAGGGCGCGTGCGCGGCGGCACAGGCGCGCGCGGACGATCGCGAGGGGCGTGCGCCTGCCGAACAATTGCCCCATTGGCGAGGCTGTTTCTTTAGATCTGCGCCGTAACGTTCTCGAATCCAACACGGCGTCCCTGGAGGGGTTGATCGATGAACAGGCTTCTCACCACCGCATTGATGGCCGGCGGGCTCGCCCTCGCGGCGGCACCCGCCGCGCAGGCGCGCGACGGCATCGGCGCCGGCGGCGCAGCGGCGCTCGGCGTGCTCGGTGGTCTCGCGGTCGGAGGCGCCATCGCCTCCTCGCAGAACAGCTATTACCCGGGCCGCCCGGTCTACCGCGCCCCGCCGCCGGTCTATGTCGAGGAAGATGTCGGCCCGATCTGCCATGTCGAGCGCCGCCGCTACGTCGATCCCTACGGTGACGTGATCTTCCGGCGCATTCGCGTCTGCGAGTAAGCCGCACCCGCCCGACGCGTCGTCCCTCAGCCCCGAAGCCCCGGCTTCGGGGCTGACTGCGTTCCGGGATCAAGCAGGATCGTTCCTCCTCGACAGGCTTCCCCTGTCGTTCGACCGGACTGCTTGATTGAATACACCGGGTCCGCCTGTTCCAATCGGTCTTAGAACAAGACCAATCTGGGCAGGAAAATTCATGCCAAGCTACGAGCCTTGGAACGCGAGCCGCGCGGCCGGGATCGTGTCCGCGCACGCCCATCGCGAAGGCGCGACCCTGCCGATCCTGCACGCCTTGCAGGAGGCCTTCGGCTATGTCGACGGGGAGGCGGTGCCCCTGATCGCCGATGCGCTGAACCTGTCGCGCGCGGAGGTGCACGGCTGCATCAGCTTCTACCACGATTTTCGCGCCCACCCGGCCGGCCGCCACGCGGTGAAGCTCTGCCGTGCGGAAGCCTGCCAGGCGATGGGCTCGAACCGGCTTCACGGTGAGATCCTGTCGCGCTTCGGGGTGGCGTGGCACGGCACCAATGCGGACGGCGTCACGGTCGAGCCGGTCTACTGCCTCGGGCTCTGCGCCAACGGCCCGGCGGCCCTCGTGGACGGCGAGCCCGTCGCGCATCTGACGCTCGACGGCCTCGAAGCCGCCCTCGCGGAGGCCCGGGCATGAGCATCACGATCTATGTCCCGCGCGACGCGGTCGCCCTCGGCCTCGGCGCGAACCGCGTCGCCCGCGCCCTGTTCGCCGGGGCCGAGCGCCGCGGCCTCGACATCACCATCGTGCGCACCGGCTCGCGCGGCCTGTTCTGGCTCGAGCCGATGGTCGAGGTCGCAACCCCGGAGGGCCGGATCGCCTACGGTCCCGTCAAGCCCGGCGACGTCGACGCCCTGCTGGAGGCCGGATTGACGCGGGGCGCCGATCATCCGCTGCGCCTCGGCAAGCCGGAAGAGATCCCCTACCTCGCGCGCCAGCACCGCCTGACCTTCCATCGCTGCGGCGTGGTCGACCCGGTCTCGGTCGAGGATTACCGGGCGCATGGCGGCTATCGCGGGCTCGAAGCGGCGCTGAAGCGCGGCCCCGAGGGCATCGTGGCGGCGGTGCGGGAGTCGGGCCTGCGCGGGCGCGGCGGCGCCGGCTTCCCGGCGGGCATCAAGTGGAACACCGTGATGGTCGCGGAGGCCGACCGGAAATACGTGGTCTGCAACGCCGACGAGGGCGATTCCGGCACCTTCGCGGACCGGATGATGATGGAGGGCGATCCCTTCAACCTCATCGAGGGCATGACGATCGCCGGAATCGCCGTCGGGGCGACGCGCGGCTACATCTATCTGCGCTCGGAATACCCGCAAGCCTTCGAGACCCTGAAGGAGGCCATCGCCAACGGCCTGCGCGCGGGCGTGCTCGGCGAGAACCTGATGGGCTCCGGCAAGTCCTTCCATCTGGAGGTCCGCCTCGGAGCCGGCGCCTATATCTGCGGCGAGGAGACCTCGCTGCTGGAGAGCCTGGAGGGCAAGCGCGGCATCGTGCGGGCCAAGCCCCCGATCCCGGCCCTCAAGGGCTTCCTCGGCAAGCCGACGCTCGTCAACAACGTCATGACCTTCACGGCCGTGCCCTGGATCCTGGAGCACGGCGCTGAGGCCTACGCCGCCTACGGCCAGGGCCGCTCGCTTGGCACCCTGCCGATCCAGCTCGCCGGCAATGTCCGGCAGGGCGGCCTGATCGAGTACGCCTTCGGCATCACGCTGCGGGCCGTCATCGAGGAATTCGGCGGCGGCACCCGCTCGGGCCGGCCGGTCCGGGCCGTGCAGGTCGGCGGCCCGCTCGGCGCCTACTTCCCGGACCACCTCCTCGACACGCCCCTCGATTACGAGGCGATGGCGGCCGCCAAGGGCCTCGTCGGCCATGGCGGCATCGTGGTGTTCGACGACACCGTCGACATGGCCTCCCAGGCCCGCTTCGCCTTTGAGTTCTGCGCCACCGAATCCTGCGGCAAGTGCACCCCCTGCCGCATCGGCGCCACCCGCGGCGTCGAGACCATGGACAAGGTCATGGCGGGCATCCGCCCGGCCGAGAACCTGAAGCTCGTCGAGGATCTCTGCGAGATCATGACGGACGGCTCGCTCTGCGCCATGGGCGGCCTCACGCCGATGCCCGTGATGAGCGCGATCACGCATTTCGCGGATGATTTTACGCGCGGCGGCAGCATGCCGATCGCGGCGGAGTGAGGAGCGTTCCATGGGCCTCATCAAGGAAATCGACTACGGCACCCCGATCCGCGTCTCGGATCAGAGCGTCAGCCTGACGATCGACGGCGTGGCCGTGACCGTCCCGGCCGGCACCTCCGTGATGGCGGCCGCCATGAGCATGGGCACGCAGATCCCGAAGCTCTGCGCCACGGATTCGCTGGAGCCCTTCGGCTCCTGCCGGATGTGCCTCGTCGAGATCGAGGGACGGCGCGGCACGCCGGCCTCCTGCACGACACCGGCCGAGAACGGCATGGTGGTGTCCACCCTGACCGACAAGCTCGCCAGGCTCCGGAAGGGCGTGATGGAGCTCTACATCTCCGACCACCCCCTCGATTGCCTGACCTGCGCGGCAAACGGCGACTGCGAGCTGCAGGACACCGCGGGTCAAGTGGGCCTGCGCGAGGTGCGCTACGGCTATGACGGCGACAACCACGTCAAGCCGAGCGCGGAGAAGTACCTGCCCAAGGACGAGTCGAACCCCTACTTCACCTACGACCCGTCGAAATGCATCGTCTGCAACCGGTGCGTGCGTGCCTGCGAGGAAACGCAGGGGACCTTCGCGCTCACCATCGCGGGCCGCGGCTTCGACAGCCGCGTCGCGGCCGGGCCGACGAACTTCATGGATTCGGAATGCGTCTCCTGCGGCGCCTGCGTGCAGGCCTGCCCGACCGCGACGCTCCAGGAGAAATCCATCATCGAGATGGGCCAGCCGGAGCATGCGGCGGTGACGACCTGCGCCTATTGCGGCGTCGGCTGCGCCTTCAAGGCCGAGATGCAGGGCGACCGGGTCGTCCGCATGGTGCCCTACAAGGACGGCAAGGCCAATGAGGGCCATAGCTGCGTCAAGGGCCGCTTCGCCTACGGCTACGCCACCCACAAGGACCGCATCACCAAGCCGATGATCCGCGAGAAGATCACGGATCCGTGGCGCGAGGTGAGCTGGGAGGAGGCGATCCAGCGCGCAGCCTCCGAGTTCAAGCGCATCCAGGCGACCTACGGCAAGGATTCGGTGGGCGGCATCACCTCGTCGCGCTGCACCAACGAGGAGGCCTACCTCGTTCAGAAGCTCGTGCGCGCGGCCTTCGGCAACAACAATGTCGATACCTGCGCCCGCGTCTGCCACTCGCCGACCGGCTACGGCCTGATGTCGACGCTCGGCACCTCGGCCGGCACGCAGGACTTCAAGTCGGTCGACGAATCCGACGTGATCCTGGTCATCGGCGCGAACCCGACGGACGGCCACCCGGTCTTCGGCTCGCGCATGAAGAAGCGCCTGCGCGCCGGCGCCAGACTCATCGTGGCGGACCCGCGCCGGATCGACCTCGTCAAGTCGCCCCATATCAAGGCCGACTATCACCTGCCCCTGAAGCCGGGCTCCAACGTCGCCTTCATCAACGCCTTCGCGCATGTCATCGTGACGGAAGGGCTCGTCGACGAGGCCTACGTGCGCGAGCGCTGCGACCTCGGCGATTTCGAATCCTGGGCTCGGTTCATCGCGGATGAGCGTCACTCACCCGAGGCGACGGAAGCCTATACGGGCGTGAACGCCGCGGACCTGCGCGAAGCGGCCCGCCTCTACGCCACCGGGGGCAACGCCGCGATCTTCTACGGCCTCGGCGTCACCGAGCACAGCCAGGGCTCCACCATGGTGATGGGCATGGCCAACATCGCCATGGCCACCGGCAATATCGGCAAGGTCGGGGCCGGCGTGAACCCGTTGCGCGGCCAGAACAACGTCCAGGGCTCCTGCGACATGGGCTCGTTCCCGCACGAGCTCACCGGCTACCGCCACGTCTCGGACGACGCCACCCGCGAGAGCTTCGAGGCCCTGTGGGGCGCCAAGCTCGACGCGGCGCCGGGCCTGCGCATCACCAACATGCTGGATGAGGCCGTCGAGGGCTCGTTCAAGGGGATGTATATCCAGGGCGAGGACATCGCCCAGTCCGACCCCGACACCCACCACGTCACCGCCGGCCTCACCGCGATGGAGTGCATCGTGGTCCAGGACCTGTTCCTGAACGAGACCGCGAAATACGCCCACGTCTTCCTGCCGGGCGCTTCCTTCCTCGAGAAGGACGGCACCTTCACCAATGCCGAGCGGCGCATCTCCCGCGTCCGCAAGGTGATGCCGCCCATGGGCGGGTACGGCGACTGGGAGGGCACGATCCTGCTCGCCAACGCCCTCGGTTATCCGATGCGCTACGGCCACCCGTCCGAGATCATGGCGGAGATCGCGAGCCTGACCCCGAGCTTCGCCGGTGTCTCCTATGAGACGCTCGAGGCGCTGGGCTCGATCCAGTGGCCCTGCAACGAGAAGGCGCCGCTCGGCACCCCGATGATGCATGTCGACCGCTTCGTGCGCGGCCTCGGCAAGTTCATGATCACCGAATACGTCGCCACCGAGGAGCGCACCGGCCCGCGCTTCCCCCTCATCCTCACGACGGGGCGCATCCTGTCCCAGTACAATGTCGGCGCGCAGACCCGGCGCACCGAGAACTCGCGCTGGCACGAGGAGGACGTGCTGGAGATCCATCTCTTCGACGCCGAGACGCGGGGCATCGTCGACGGCGACCTCGTGGCGTTGGAGAGCCGCTCGGGCGACATCGCCCTGAAGGCGCGGGTCAGCGAGCGGATGCAGCCGGGGGTGGTCTACACCACGTTCCACCACGCCAAGACCGGTGCCAACGTGATCACGACCGATTACTCCGACTGGGCCACGAACTGTCCCGAATACAAAGTCACGGCGGTGCAGGTCCGGCGCACGAACCGGCCCTCCGACTGGCAGGCGCGCTTCTTTGAGGAGGATTTCTCGCTGACGCGCATCGCCCAGACTCTCGACGCGGCGGAGTAAGCCGATGAGTGCGACCTCGAACGTCGACAAGCTGGTCCGGATGGCGAACCAGATCGCCACCTTCTTCCGCTCCTACCCTGACGAGGAGGCGGTGGCGGGCATCCACAAGCACATCGTGGCCTTCTGGACCCCGAAGATGCGGGCCACCCTGGAGCGCCACGCCGCGAGCGCCGGAGATGGCCTCGACGCTCTGGTGCGGCGGGCCCTGGAGGGTGAGCCCCGGGCCGAGAGCCCGGTACGGGCCGCGACCCGCAACCCGCAGCTTCTCGGCGCCGGCGCCAGCGACGCCGGCTGAGCGCCCAGGGGACGGCGAGCGCCCCTCGCGGCTCAGGGGCCCGCTCTCCGATTCGGGCGCGCCCGACCGCTCAGCCCGCCGCGGCCTGCATCCGCGAGAGCTGCGCGATATGCAGGTGGATCAGCGGCAGCGCGCCGCGCGCGATGCGGCGCAAGCCCGGATCCTCGCCGCTCTCCGCGTAGGAGCCGTGGATCGCGAGCGCCTCGCGGTGGCCCTGGAGCGACGCGTTCACGAAGGTGGCGTCGTATTGCGGCCCCGGCTGCATGCCCGAGAGCTGGGCCAGGATCTGCGCCTTCTGCTGGTCCGTGGTCATGCCGCCCCCCTGCGGCACTCCGAGGGCGCCCCCGACCGTGGCACCCGCCACCCCGCCCGCCACCGCCAGGGGCGCGGCGACGAGGCCGCCCACGAGGCCGCCCGGACCCGAAGGCGTGCCGGGTGCGCCCGGCGCCGCGCCGCCCGTGTAGGAATCGATCTTGTTGGCGAGGCCGACCTGCTCGACCACCTCGGCCCGCGAGAATTTCCGGATTCGCGGATTGCCGGACTTGGCATTCGCATCGCGGGCCGTGTTCTCGAGGAACAACCCGCCCTTGGTCGCCATGTTGAGATAGACCGGCGTCGGAAGCGCGCCCGCCGGGGTCGGCTGGGCGATGGCAGTCCGCGTCACGGCAAGCGCCGCGGTGGCCGTCAGCATGGTGGCGAGAAACGCACGGCGATGCATTCGAGGTCTCCAGGTTCCAAGAGATTGCACCTGGGCCGCGCATCCGGCCCGGTGGTTGAGCCGAAACCGAGGAAAACAACTTATGTTCCTAATTTAACATAGGATACACTTGATAGTTGTAATAATAGGGCCCGAAGGGCCGTTTCCGTCGGCGGATCGATTGGCGGGCGCGGTGAGGGCCCTCCCCATATCCGTCTTCGTCCGCACGACCGTGGCCCCCTGGCACAGACCGGAGGGCCGCCCGGCGACAGGGTCTCGAGCGGAGACGCGACGGCAAGGCCGGCAACCGGCCCACCGACGGGATGTTGCGAGCCACTGCGCGCCATCCCGGGCGAGACATGGCTCTACTCGTCGCCCGTCGGCTTCTGCAGCGAGACGCACGTCTTCACCATCTCCTGCAAGGTCAGAACGCCCGTATCGCCGATATTGGCCGTCTCCTCCAGGCATCGCAGGAAGTATTCCCGATCGAGGCCGGGCGCGAGCGCCACGAAGGCCTTGCCCATGCGATTGCTGAAATCGACCTTGTCCGTCGCGCTCGCGCGCGGCCAGAGGGAGGCGCGATCGTCGAGTTTCAGGCGATCGGCCCTGGCGGCGAGCGTGACATTTGAGAATAATAATAATGACATGACAAATATCCGGACCATGAATACCTCCCCGCATCCATTTACACGTATCGCCGGATAGCATAGGCCGCAAGGATTGAAACAGTCGGCCGAAGGATAGCCTGAGGAAGGGCGGCAATGCCGCCCGGTGCTCACGGCGCGATGGTCGGTCGGTCGGCCCAGGAGTGACGCGCGTTGATGAAGCTGTCGGGACCCGCCCTGCTGACGATCGCCGCGCTCGCCGCCTGCCCCGCGCTGGCGGCAGGCCCGGAGGGAAGCGGGGCCGCCGCCGCGGGGGATCCGCGCATCCAGGCGGCGAAGCTCGCCGGACTCGTCGGCTTCGTCAACATGGCCTGCCCGGACCTGCGGAGCGATCCGGCGCGGATCAAGGCCGCGATCGAAGCCATGGGGGTCCGTCTCGAGGAACTGGAGCAGGGCGAGTTGCTGTTGCGCGCCCGGTCCTACGTGGAGGCCTATCGCGGACAGGCACCGCAGAGCTGCAAGAAGGCGGTCGAGCTGTTCGGGCAGGACGGCAAAGTCCTGCCGGACATCATCGTCCGAAAGTAGCTCTCCGCCCGCGCCGGAGGCGGTCAGGGATCGGCGGCAGGGCCGAGGATGCGCGAAGCCGCGCTCAACCCCGCGGCCGCCTCACGCGCCGCGACCGCATCGCCCGCGGCGGCTCCGTCCGCGCGTCGCGCGCGCCCGCGGATGCCCGCGCTCAGGCCGCGCGCTCCTTCGCACTCGAGCCCCATCATGAGAGGACAGGGCACAGATCAACTCATAAATTAGCATACTTTGTTTTTGTCGAGTCCTAGACGTTGGCCATGGCGAATAAGGATTACTCGTCCGAAACTTCGCATGAGTTTGCGCAAGATCGAGTTGACCTCTGCTTTTTCATCGAAACATTACGTCTGGGGGCGTGAACCCATCAGGGAAAGACCGCCATGACTCTCCGACACACAGGTCCAATCCACGACGATGACGACCTGTCTCCCGCGCACTGGGAAACAAGCGGTCGCGGGCACCATCACGCTCCGGATGACGCGCCATCATCCGGCGGCGGCACCCACAACTCCCATCACGGGCATTCCCACACCTCCGGTCACGGGCATTCAGGGATGCCGGGCGGGGGAATGACACCGCCCGGCACAGAGCCGTCCGGAGGCACGGATCCATCCGGCGGAACGGGTTCGTCCGGTGGCACCGACGGCTCGGGCGGGACAGGCTCATCCGGCGGCGGAACCACGGGCTCCGGCGGCACGGATACGGCGGGTGGCGGCGGGACCGACACGGATGGGTCCGGCGGCACGGACACGGCCGGCGGTGGCGGGACCGACACGGATGGGTCCGGCGGCACCGACACGGCGGGCGGTGGTGCCGGCGGAGGCGGGGGGTCAGGCCCCGACCCGGACAATGCCCTCTGGTTCGGCTCCTACACGCACTACGTCAACAGCACGGGCGGACAGGTCTACGCGCTGTATGAAGGCCTTCTCGACCGCGCCCCCGATCCGCTCAGCGAAGGTTGGCACACGCTCCTCGACCAGGGCACGAGCCTCAGCGCCGTCACCGAAGCCATCCTGAACTCACCGGAGGGCCAAGCGCTCTTCAACGCCACCAGCAATGCCGGCTTCGTCGAGCAGCTCTACCAAACCGTGCTGGACCGGGCCGGCGACGCGGCCGGTGCTCAGTTCTGGACATCGCTCCTCGACGGCGGCTCCTCGCGAGCCACCGTGGCGGATGGCTTCGTCTTCTCGACCGAGCATTTCGCGCAGCTGCAGCCGGCTTTCGAACAGGCCATCTTCGTGCCCGACCCGGGCAATTCCGACGTCGCGCGCCTGTATTACGGGCTGCTTGACCGGGCTCCTGACACGTCCGGCTTGCAAGGCTGGTACGCCCAGGCTCATGCGGGAACCTCGTTCTCGCCGATTGCCCAGGGCATCCTGGCCTCGCCCGAATATGCGGCCTTGCATCCGACCGCACTGACCGACGCGCAATATGTCGAGACGCTCTACGAGGGCGCGCTCGGACGCTCGGTCGATCCGGTGGGCGCGCAGTTCTGGAGCAACGCGCTCACCTCCGGTCAGACGCGCGCCGATGTTGCGGTCGCCATCTCCGACAGCCCGGAGGCAAACCAGCACCTGAGCTCCGTCATCGAATCGGGGTGGGTTCTCACCTAGCGGACATTCCGCGAGCGCGAACCGCGGCGCTCGACAACACGGGTCCCCGCGCGCCATGAGGCCGCGGGGGCCGAGGCCTGCGCGGCTCGCGCTCCGAAGGCCCGGCGCAGCGAGACCGGGTCAGGGCGTGCCAGCAGAGCCGAGATCGGATCGAGGGTCCTGACGACCGGATTCTCGATCCGGCAACAGACCCGCGCGTGCACGCATTCTGAGCCCCGATCGCGCGGCCATGCCGCGCGGTCGAGCCTCTGGCTCTGCGCTTTGTTGGGAGTGCGGCCCCGCAGGATTGTGAGAGGAAGAGCATGCGAGGCCGCGTCGGGTCAGGATGCCGACACTGCCAATCTGTGCTCGTGACGCGAGGCGGTCACTCACCTGGATCAGGTGCGCATCGCACGAAAACGCCCGGGCCGATGAACCAGGCGGGCTGACATCGACCCTGCCGGCAGAGGGACGCCCGGCGGAGCCTGACGATGACGAAGAGAGTGCATGCAACCCAGGCTGAGGTCGACGCGGCTATGATCGCCTTCAGGGCCGACGAGCGCTCGCGCGGGCTTGATCCGGCGAGCGAGGGCTTCGTGCTGAGCCTGTTGCGGGCGCAGATCGAGCGCGAGAAGACCGGCCTGTTGGCGGCTGCCCCCGCACCTCGCGGGACGATTGCCCCCGGCGTGCGGTCTGCTCAGCCTATCGCGAAGCCCGCCCCGCGCCCAATGCCTGTGAAGCCGGTCACCCCGTCGCCCTCGGCGGCTGTGCTCGCCGAGCGGGCGCGGGCTCAGAAGATCATCGCCATGACGCCGAAGGGGGCCGAGGCCGAGTGTCAGGCGGCCCTACGCTCGGGCGATCCTTGACGCGAGGCGAGCGGCTCGGGGCCGGTAACAGCAACGGTCTCGCTAGGAGGTCGTTGGCCGGTGTTAGGCAACCTGTCTTATCCGAAGAGGCTTGCTGCCTTCACGATCAGGTCGGCGATCGCCTTCGAAGCCGCTACTGCGCCAATGTTGCCTGCAAAGCCCTGAAGTTGCTTCAGCTTTCGGTTAATCCGGCTCGCGTCCGGCGGCGACTTCGCGATTTGAGTAAGCGCTTCATCGGTCAGACCGCTTAGTTTCGACTTGTGATTCTCTGGTAGCCCTCGAAACTCATCGCTTCTTGCTATGTCCTGCAAGGCGCGGGTGATTTCGGCACGCTTCTCGTCGAAGGTGAGCGACTGGTTAATTGAAACGGGCGAGTCGGTGAAAATGCTGTTTTGAATGTTTACCACGTTCTGGGGTAATCGCTTCATAAGTTGGCTCCCGACGATTCCGTTTCCGAAGTCGAACATCAATGCGTTCGTCTGAGCGGTCAGGCGGTCTCGCAGTTTCGACCGGCAAGTCGCCTTCCATTTCGACTGGCCGAATGCCGCCGCCGCCGCATCGTCGCTGGCGCGGCGCCCAAGGATTTCGTCCCGTAGCCCCTCGGCAAATGCCAGGAGTAGTGCTGTCTTACTCTCAGCCAGGGCATCGAGAGCGTGCCAGAGGTAAGCAGCGGCACCGCGCACTTCGGCGATGAAGATGCGCTCCGCGTCCTCGTTGAGGGTGAGTTGAAGCCGACTGTTCCCGAGCGCGCCCAGCATGGCCGCTTCTGACTTGCGGGCGCTCGTCGCCTTAAGAACCGATCTCAATGCCTCGGCGCGCTTGGTTTTAGCCGGGCCGCAAGCGCGCTATCGTCAACCGACTTCGTAGGTTGACCGCCTTCCTTTAGGGAGCGTCAGCATAGCTGAATCATGCCTCCCCGTGGACAGACAGGCGGATAAGGCTCTGCAATGAGAAACGGGGCAGTGGTCGCAGTTCATGTCCCCGGCGCGTCCCCGACCTAATCGCAGGGAAACAGCGTTGAGTCACATGAATGCCGAAAAGGCAGCGCACGCAGGGAGTTAGAATGGTGCCCAGGGACGGAGTCGAACCGCCGACACTGCGATTTTCAGGAGCAGTGTATTTGCTGGTTCTTCAGGCACTTATAGGTCGGCAGCCTCGTCTAACCGTTCACTGAAATCATTCAGCTTTCCAGCGATTTGTCTAACCCCTTTGCGGCCGCTTTACCGTCCGCTGCCACAGGCGCGGACCGCAGCGCTGGCGCGCCCCAATCGCGCCCGATGGCGGACAAAAAGCGAAGGCGACCGCCCGGAAGCTGCCGCCCTAAATCTCGTCGCCAAGGGGTGTGTGCTGAAGCGCAGTGACCGTTTCCCGGGGCTCACGCCTCGATCATAGGCCCGAGGGCAGCGGGCAGCAACGAGGCCGCCCGGAGGCATCCACTTATCGAGGGTATTCAAGGCCGACAGAGGTATGGGCCAGAAATTGCGCCATACGCCTTACAGCCTTGAACATGGGCCGTCTCAATAACGGTGATTAGGCTAAGTGCCAACCCAACTCGATCTGACCGACGTGGACGGTATGCGCCTCAGCGCTGTCCGAGAGCTGTACCGCGAGATCAGCCCGCGAGGTGCCACTGTCAAGGCGCGCCGTCCAAAACTGCAGGCCGTCCGCATCAGCATGCCGACCTAATGCGTTTTCGTAGAGCGCGTCCACATAAGAGCTGTTGGCAAGGGAACCGTACTTCGCTTGGCTCTCCGATGTGGCGAGGAAACCCTGAGCGAGGCTGCTGAGCGCGCCGCCCTGCTCAAGCTGATCAGTCCAGAACTCTAGGCCACCCGCATCCGGTGCTCGATCAAGCATGGTATAATACAGACGTGCCACATCGGCAGCCTGCGCGTCCGGCACGAACAGGCCCGCGCCGAACACCGGCTGTAAATTACTCAAATGCTCTTCGGAAAATATGAAACCGTTCGCCACATCGATTCGCGCAGCATTGTTATTGAGCTGCTCGGTCCAAAAGGAGAGACCCGCGCTGTCGGCGTCACGATGCAAAGTGGCTTGGTAGAGCTGCTGTACGAAGGCCGAGTTATCGAGCGCGCCAGCACGTGCTTGACCCTCCGCTGAAAACAGAAACTGCTGGCCCACATCGCGCACGGAGGTGCCGTGCTCGAGCTTATCAGCCCAGTACTCTAACCCGAGTGAATCCGGCCCGCGCCCGAGCAGCCCATCGTATAGCGCAAAGACTTGACCGCCAAAACTGTGCACGTCAGTCGTAATTGACCCAAAGTAAGCTTGATTTTGCAGATTTGGAGAATTTTCGTCAGGCGTAAGCGTGTATTTATAAATGGAGTAATCGGTGGGTAAAAACGCGTTGTCATTGACATCTATTTTGAGGTCAAAGCCGGTGGTCACATCTCCGAGCTGCGATGTGGAAACCGAGAACTCGACAATCTTCCCGTCAGCGCTAAAGACTGCAGGCAGGGGGCCTGCCAGGAAAGCTCCGAAATCAGTTCCGCTGTATAAATAAGGCTTTCCGTCTGCTGCAAAATTGATGAAGTACTCCGCTCCAGTGGCTGAGCCATCGTAGGCTTGACCGCCTGTCGTGTCAGTATGATCGGTGTTCAACCAAAAGGTTGTATTTGGTCCGATAGCGATAGGTGATTGAAGCCCGAAGATGTAGTTATCACCTTGCAAGGTGCCATATAGTGCGTAATTTTCAACGCCAGTTCCAGACGTATCTAGACGCTGTGTCGCTTGCCAGTCTGCGAGAGATCCATCAACTACGATAGGCATTGGAACCACTCCACGCGAATCGATCTCTGCGCGCAAGGCCAAGGCGAACTCTAACCTATAAGGTCGACACTTTCAGCCGATCTGACGCGAGCGCTTGTATGAAGCTATATGCCCGTTTTCACAAGCTAATGGGCCGTAACTTGTGATTATATTAACAGTAAACAGTATTAGCATATAGTCCGTTCGGTGTAGACATTATCACAAGGTTGGACACAACGATTTGCGTTTGTCGCGGCGGGAGCAGGGACGCCGGATAATTTAAGCGTTCCCCAAAGCCGTTCTTGCCCCGAGGCGAGATCGACGCAGACCCGATCGGCTCCAAAACGTCGCGCATCCGGCTGACCAACGGGCTTGAGCCGAAAGATACCGACGCAGCGTGAGTTGACGGTCGCGTCGCAGAGGTCATTCGAGAATACATACCCGAGCCCGTTCAGACGCTTAGCAGGGTGTTGAAGAAGTCCGTGGCGTGGCCGAGCTGGGCGTGATTCACTCCTTCCCGGAAGCG
>NZ_VZZK01000109.1 GCF_008806385.1 Methylobacterium soli | reverse complement strand
GAGCTTCTCTTCCATGGCGACCGGCACGATGAGCTGCACGTCCATGGTGACGTTGTCACCGGGCATCACCATCTCGGTGCCCTCGGGCAGGGTGCAGACGCCGGTCACGTCGGTGGTGCGGAAGTAGAATTGCGGCCGGTAGTTGGTGAAGAACGGGGTGTGGCGCCCGCCCTCCTCCTTGGTCAGGATGTAGGCCTCGGCCTTGAACTTGGTGTGGGGCTTGACCGAGCCGGGCTTGCACACGACCTGGCCGCGCTCGACGTCCTCGCGCTTGGTGCCGCGCAGCAGCACGCCGACATTGTCGCCCGCCTGACCCTGGTCCAGCAGCTTGCGGAACATCTCGACGCCCGTGACCGTCGTGGTCTGGGTGTCGCGGATGCCCACGATCTCCACCGTCTCGCCGACCTTGACGATGCCGCGCTCGACGCGACCCGTCACCACCGTGCCGCGGCCCGAGATCGAGAACACGTCCTCGATCGGCATCAGGAACGGCTTGTCGATCGGACGCTCCGGCTGCGGGATGTAGCTGTCCACCGTCTCCATCAGGGCCAGAACCGCGTCGTGGCCGATCTTGGGCTCCTTGTTCTCGAGCGCCATCAGGGCCGAGCCCTTGGTGATCGGGATGTCGTCGCCCGGGAAGTCGTACTTGGAGAGAAGCTCGCGCACCTCGAGCTCGACCAGCTCCAGAAGCTCCTCGTCGTCGACCATGTCGACCTTGTTGAGGAACACCACCAGCGCCGGAACGCCGACCTGGCGGGCCAGCAGGATGTGCTCGCGCGTCTGCGGCATCGGGCCGTCGGCCGCCGACACCACCAGGATCGCGCCGTCCATCTGCGCCGCGCCCGTGATCATGTTCTTCACGTAGTCGGCGTGGCCGGGGCAGTCCACGTGCGCGTAGTGACGGTTCTGCGTCTCGTACTCCACGTGCGCCGTCGAGATCGTGATCCCGCGCGCCTTCTCCTCCGGCGCCTTGTCGATCTGGTCGTAGGCCGTGAACGTCGCCCCGCCCGATTCCGCCAAAACCTTCGTGATCGCCGCCGTCAGCGACGTCTTGCCGTG
>NZ_VZZK01000108.1 GCF_008806385.1 Methylobacterium soli | reverse complement strand
ACCAACGACGCCACCCCGACCATCACCGGCACGGCCGAGGCGGGCGCCACCGTTACGGTCGTGTCCGGCACCACCGTGCTGGGCACAACCACGGCTGCGGCCAACGGCAGCTTCTCGCTGACCCCGACCGTGCCGCTGCCCAACGGCACCGCCAACCTCACGGCGACCGCCACGGACGCGGCCGGCAACCTTTCGGCCCCGTCCGCCGCCACCCCGGTCACCATCGATACCCGGGTGCCCGGCGCACCCCAGGTCAACTTCCTCCCGCCCACCGACGACAACACGCCGGTGATCACCGGCACCGGCACCGCCGGTGATCTGATCACCATCACCAGCAACGGCACCACCGTCGGCACCGGCACGGTAGCGGGCAACGGCAGCTTCAGCGTGGAGCTGACCACGCCGCTGGCAGACGGCAGCACCACGCTCGCGGTCACCGCCACGACCCCGGGCGGCACGCCCTCGGCCGCCGCACCCGTGACGGTCTTGGTCGACACCGTCGATCCGCTCGCTCCCAGCATCACGGCCTTTGCGGGCCCGACCAACGACACCACGCCCACCATCACGGGCAGGGCCGAGGCCGGCACCACGGTGACGATCCTCAACAACGGCGCGGTGCTGGGCACCACGGTGGCGGGACCGAACGGCAACTTCAGCTTCACCCCGACGGCCGCGCTGCTGGAGGGCACGGCCAACCTGACGGCGACCGCCACGGACGCGGCCGGCAATGTCTCGCTGGTCTCGGCCAGCACGCCGCTGACCATCGACACGGCCGCGCCGACTGTGCCGACGCTGACGCCGTTCACGGGCCCGATCAACGATGCCACGCCCACCATCACGGGCCGGGCGGAGATCGGCTCGACGGTGGTGACGATCACCAGCAACGGCACGGTGATCGGCACGGCGGTGACGGCGGCCGACGGCAGCTTCTCGCTGACCCCGACCACGCCGCTGCCGGAGGGCACCTCGACGCTGACGGCCACGGCGCGCGATGCGGCGGGCAACCTCAGCGTGGTCTCGGCCCCGCTGAACGTCACGGTCGACACGCTGGTGCCGGGTGCACCCGTGATCACCACGGC
>NZ_VZZK01000107.1 GCF_008806385.1 Methylobacterium soli | reverse complement strand
CAGCCTCACTCGAGTCCACGCTGGAGCTCTGGTCCACAACGCTGCGACAGGCTAAGCAGCGCGTCCGCCCATTGTTTGCCGCCCCGAGTGTCGCCGCCTCCGCCAACGCCTTCCTGGACGGCCTGCTCGGGGGCGAGCGGCGCAAGACCGGCTGGATGCGCGCTGAAGCTGCCGGTGATCCGGGTCCCTGGCGTCAGCAGGCCATCCTCGGTCGCACGCACTGGGATGCGGAGGCGCTGCGGGATGTGGTGCGGGACGTCGTCGTCGAGACGCTGGCTGCTCCTGACGCGGTGCTGGTGATCGACGAGACCGGCTTCTTGAAGCAGGGCAAGGCCTCGTGCGGTGTGGGCCGGCAGTACACGGGCTCAGCCGGCAAGATCACCAACTGCCAGATCGGGGTGTTTGCGGCCTACGTCTCGGAGCAGGGCCACGCCTTCATCGATCGTCAGCTCTATCTGCCCAAGGCCTGGACTCAGGATGAGGCCCGGATGCAGGCCGCGCATGTGCCCGAGGCGATCACCTTCGCCACCAAGCCACAGCTGGCGCTTGCCATGGTCGAGCGGGCGATAGGAGCAGAGGTGCCGTTTTCCTGGGTGGCTGCCGACAGCATCTACGGGGTGGGTGAGATCGAGTTGGCGCTGCGGCGGGCTTACAAGGGCTATGTGCTGGGCGTCACCGGTCAGCATCACTTCTGGTCCTGGGACGCAAACCTCGACGTCGCGGGCACCGCCGAGGAGATCGCCAAGGGCATCCCCGATCAAGACTGGCTGCGCCTCTCGGCCGGAGCCGGCACCAAGGGACCGCGCCTGTTCGACTGGGCCTATCTGCCGCTGGCCACACTCCAGGCCGACGCGCTCGACGTTGCGCTCGATCAGAGCTTGTGGACGCGTGGACTGCTGGTGCGGCGCAGCCTGTCGGACGGGGCGCTTGCGTACTTCACCACTTGGTGCCCGGCCGGCACGCCGGTCGAGAGACTGGTGACGGTGGAGGGGCGGCGCTGGGCGATCGAGGACGCCTTCGAGACCGCTAAGACGGAACTCGGGCTGGCCCACAACGAGAGTCGTTCGTGGCACGGCTGGCACCGGCACGTCAGCCTGGTGATGCTGGCCTTCGCGA
>NZ_VZZK01000106.1 GCF_008806385.1 Methylobacterium soli | reverse complement strand
GGCGCAGGAGGTCGAAGCCGGCCCGGCCGTACATCAGCCGCTTAATCGACTTCAACTTCGTGATCTGGCCCTCGGCCTGGGCGTTGCTCCACGGCGTGGTCAACGCCGTCCTCACCGCGGCGGCGTCGACGACGAGCCCGCTGGCGAAGGTCTGCGCGGCTCGGATGCCGCTCGCCTTCGCCTCGACGATCCAGGCCTCGAATGCCTCCAGCCGTCGGATGCCGTGTGCGGACGATCCGTTTCCCTTCGTCCCGGCCTCGCGCACGAGCGCGACGAAGCGCTGGACCAGCCCGTGCAGCGTGGCCGTGTCTGGATCCTGTACGATGCGCGCGAGAAGCGCGCCATCGGTTGGGCTCAGCCGGTCCGGCGCCAGCGTCATGATCCAAGCGAGGACCTTCGATCCCGGCAACCGCGCTCGCCGCGCCGGCAGCCCGGTCGAGCCTGGGCCCGTCACGACAGGAACGGCGTCGCGCCAGCGTCGCGGCGTGGTGATCGCAAGCTTCGTCCGCCGGCTCTGCAGCCATTTGTGGATCTGCCGCGAGCCACCCGCGTAACCGAGTTCGCGTAGCTCTCGCAGGAGCTGCAATCCGTTCTCGCAGCCCTCAGCGCGGCGTCGCTCAAGATGAGAGAGCCAGGGGTCGAGCTGGCTCGGTCCGATCCGTCGCTGGCCGCCTTCCGGAGCACCGTCCATGGAGGCGTAGCGCCGCACCGTTCCCGGCGCCAGCGGGATCGCGCGGGCGATCGCCATGATCGACTCGCCGGCCGCGCGCCGACGCTGCACTTCCGCATGACGCACGGCCCGCCAACGTTGCGCCTCCCGCGCGGCAGCCTGGTCCGTGCGGCTCCGCGGGAAGGCGTGATCGCGGACGGGAGCCGCCGAGCCGGTGGGAACCGGTAGGGCGCGCAGGCGGGCATGAGCGCCGACCAACCAGCGCTCCAGCATCTGGCGCGCGTTCAGCAAGAGATGCCACCGATCCGCGACTTGCTGGGCACGCGGGACGACGGCCTGGGCCGCACGAGCATAGCCCGTCGAGCGATCCCGCGCGACGATCTCCAAATCGGTGTGCGACCGCAGCCAAGCCTCGAAGGTCGCGGAGCTGCGGTCGGGCAGAAGATCGATGGCGCGATGACGGTCGAGGTCGACGACGAGCGTGCCCCAGGCGCGACCGCGGCGCCAGGCCCAGTCGTCGACGCCGATTGCCCGCGGCCGTGCAACGCCCGGCAGGGGCGCGGCGTGCGTGAGGCGCAG
>NZ_VZZK01000105.1 GCF_008806385.1 Methylobacterium soli | reverse complement strand
TCGCCCAACGCACCTGATCCCAACAACGTTCCGCTACCAGACATCTAGCACTACTTTGGCAGGTTGAGGGAACGCAGCCGGTTTTGACGGATTCGCATGCCACGGCGATGGACGTGGGTGATCGCGATGTCGGATGCCGGCGGATGGCGTGACGATCTGGATCGATGGCTGCAACCGTTCCTGGCTGGCCTGTCGCATCCGGCCCGCTGGGCGATGTGTCCGCTCTACGTGGCCGGGCTCATAGGTCTGGGCGATCGCAAAAGCGTCCAGCCGATGGCGGCTCGGGCCGATGGGGTGCCCTACGATCGGCTGCACCATTTCATCGCGGCCGGGATCTGGGACGAGGCCCCGCTGCATCGGGCGCTGCTCAGCGAGGCCGATCGCCTCGTCGGTGGTGCGGATGCGATCCTGGTCGTCGACGACACCGCCTTACCGAAGAAGGGCAATCGCTCGGTCGGGGTCGCACCGCAATACGCCACGACGCTGGGCAAGACCGCCAACTGCCAGACGTTGGTGTCGCTGACGCTGGCGCGCGGCGAGGTGCCCGTGGCGGTCGGCTTGGCCCTGTTCCTGCCCGAGACCTGGACGAGCGACCCGCACCGGATGACCAGAGCTGGTGTCCCCGAGGACCGGCGCGATGCCCGCACCAAGCTGGAGATCGCCGTCGCGGAGATCGATCGGGTCCGGGAGGGGGGCATGCGCTTCGGCTGCGTGCTGGCCGATGCGGGTTATGGTTCCGCTCCGTTCCGACAGGCTCTGAGCGCGCGCGGCCTGAACTGGGCTGTCGGGATCTCGGGACGCAGCAAGGTCTATCCGGCTGACGTGACGGTGATCTTCCCCGTCGCGGGGCGTGGGCGACCGCGCAAGCGTCACGTCCCGGATCAGGTCTCGGTTGCGGCCGAGACGATTCTGGCGGACATGACCGGCCGGGCGGTGACCTGGCGGCACGGCACCAAGGGCCGGCTGCGGGCTCGCTTCTGCGCGCTGCGCGTTCGGATAGCCGATGGTCCGACCCAGCGGATCGGCACACAAGGCAACCAGCACCTGCCCGGTGACGAGGTCTGGCTGGTGCGCGAGGAGCGTGGCTCGGGGGAGCGTAAATACTACCTCACGAACCTGCCCATGGACGCGACCCTCAAACACCTGGCCGCAACCATCAAGGCGCGTTGGATCTGCGAGCAGGCTCACCAGCAGATGAAGGAGGAACTCAGCCTCGACCACTTCGAGGGCCGCTCCTGGACCGGGCTGCATCGACACGCACTGATGACGATGATGGCCTACGCCTTCCTCCAATCCCGCCGCCTCGCAGCGACGGGACGGAAAAAAAGAATCGCCTGCCCGCCGCCCCAGCCCTCGATGCCGGCCATCCGCCAAGCCATCCTGGATCACCTCAGCCGGGCACCGCCACGGCGATGCCCGCATTGTGAGACCGTCCTCTACCAGCCACCCTGAATAACAACCTGCCAAAGTAGTGCTAGATGTCTGGTAGCGGAACGTTGTTGGGATCAGGTGCGTTGGGCGA
>NZ_VZZK01000104.1 GCF_008806385.1 Methylobacterium soli | reverse complement strand
TGCTCCTGGTAGGCGTCGGGCAGCGTCATCGTCCGCACCCGCACCCGGCCCGTGTCGAGCGCGCCCTTCTGCGCCAGGAGGTGCAGCACCATCGCGCCGAACCCGCCCGTCGAGCCCTCCTCCAGCGTCACCAGCACCTCGTGGCTGCCAGCGAGATCCAGGACCAGCGCCTCGTCCAGCGGCTTGGCAAAGCGCGCATCCGCCACGCTCACCCCGATGCCCGCCGCCTCCAGCGCGTCCGCCGCCTTCAGGGCCTCGCCCAGGCGCGTGCCCAGCGACAGCAGCGCCACCCGCGCCCCCTCCGGCCGGCGCACCACCCGGCCCCGGCCGATCGCCAGCGCCTCGCCCCGCTCGGGCAGGTCCAACCCCACCCCCTCGCCGCGCGGGTAGCGCAGCGCGATCGGGCCGCTGTCATGCGCGTGCGCGGTCGCCACCATGTGCACCAGCTCCGCCTCGTCGGCGGCCGCCATCACGGTCATGTTCGGCAGGCAGCAGAGATAAGCGAGGTCGAAGGCGCCCGCATGCGTCGCCCCGTCCGCCCCCACCAGGCCGGCCCGGTCCAGGCAGAAGCGCACGGGTAAGTTCTGCAGCGCCACGTCGTGCACCACCTGGTCGTAGGCCCGCTGCAGGAAGGTCGAGTAGATCGCCACGAACGGCTTGTAGCCCTCCGTCGCCAGCCCCCCCGCGAAGGTCACCGCGTGCTGCTCGGCGATGCCGACATCGAAGGTGCGCTCCGGATGCGCCTTGCCGAACAGGTCGATCCCGGTGCCTCCCGGCATCGCCGCCGTGATCGCCACCACCTTGTCGTCCGCATCCGCGCACTTGATCAGGCTCTCGCCGAACACCCGGGTATAGGCCGGCGCGTTCGGCTTGGCCTTGGCCTGGACCCCCGAGACCACGTCGAACTTCACTACCCCGTGGTAGCGGTCGGCCGAGGCCTCGGCCGGGGCGTAGCCCTTGCCCTTCTGGGTCACCACGTGCAGCAGGATCGGGCCCTGCTCGGAATCGCGCACGTTCTTGAGCACCGGCAGCAGGTGGTCGAGATTGTGCCCGTCCACCGGGCCGACATAGTGGAAGCCCATCTCCTCGAACATCGTGCCCGAGCCCACGATCAGCCCGCGGGCGAATTCCTCCGCCTGGGCCGCGCGCTGGTAGAGGGCGCGGGGCAGGAGCTTGCCGAGCTGCTTGGCGGTCTCGCGCAGGCTGCGATAGGTGCCGCCCGAGGCGAGCCGGGCGAGATAGGCCGACATGGCGCCCACCGGCGGGGCGATCGACATGTCGTTGTCGTTGAGCACCACGATCAGCCGCGAATGCATGGCGCCGGCATTGTTCATGGCCTCGTAGGCCATGCCGGCCGACATCGAGCCGTCGCCGATCACCGCCACCATGTTGCGCCGCTTCGGCGCCGGCCCGCCGGCCCGCCGGGCGGCGGCCACGTCGAGGTCGCGCCCCACCGCCATCCCGAGCGCGGCCGAGATCGAGGTCGAGGAATGGGCCGCCCCGAACGGGTCGTAGACGCTCTCCGCCCGCTTGGTGAAGCCCGAGAGCCCGCCGCCCTGGCGCAAGGTCCGGATCCGGTCGCGCCGGCCGGTCAGGATCTTGTGCGGGTAGCATTGGTGCCCGACGTCCCAGACGATGCGGTCGTCGGGGGTGTCGAACACGTGATGCAGCGCCACCGTCAGCTCGACCACGCCGAGACCCGAGCCCAGATGCCCGCCCGTCACCGACACCGCGTCGATCATCTCGGCCCGAACCGCGTCCGCGATCCC
>NZ_VZZK01000103.1 GCF_008806385.1 Methylobacterium soli | reverse complement strand
CGGTACGGCGGAAGCCGGCACGACCGTCACGATCTCCGACAACGGCACGGTGCTGGGCACCGCTGTGGCTGGCACCAACGGCGTCTTCAGCTTCACCCCCACCACCCCGCTGGCGCAGGGCGTCAACAGCCTCACCGCCACCGCGCAGGACACGGCCGGCAACGTCTCGGGTGCATCGGCAGCGGTGGCCTTGACCATTGACACCACCGCGCCCGATGCACCGGTAATCATCACCGCTTCAGGACCGACGAACGACACCACGCCCACCATCACCGGTACGGCGGAGGCGGGCTCGACGGTCACGATTTCGAACGGCGCAATCGTGCTCGGTTCGGTCGTGGCCGGACCGGACGGCAGCTTCAGCTTCACCCCCGTCAGCCCATTGACTGCAGGTACCGTCACGCTGACGGCAACGGCTCAGGATGCGGCCGGAAATACGTCACAGCCCTCGCTCGGGGTGGCGCTGGCGATTGATTTTGTCTCACCGGGTGTGCCCACGATCACGACGTCCGGCATCACCAACGACACGACACCCACCATCACGGGCACGGCCGAGGCCGGCACTACCGTAACAATTTTGAACGGCGGAAGCGTGCTGGGCACGGTGGTTGCCGATCCGAGCGGCAGCTTCAGCTTCTCGCCGACCACTCCCCTGGCGGCAGGTAGGGCCACGCTGACTGCAACGGCTCAGGACGCCGCGGGCAACGTTTCGCCTGCGTCCGCGGCGGTTGCTCTGACCATCGATGTCAGCGCACCCGGCGCGCCGGTTCTTGCCGCATTCGCCGGGCCGACGAACAACACCACGCCGACCGTCACGGGCACGGCGGAGGCGGGTGCCACCGTTACGATCTCGGACAACGGCACGGTGCTGGGCACCGCTGTGGCGGGCACTGACGGCAGCTTCAGCTTTACGCCCACCACTCCGCTGATTGCGGGCAGCAACAGCTTCACGGCAACGGCACGCGATCCCGCCGGCAATATCTCGGGCTCGTCAGCGGCGGTGACCCTGACCATCGATACCACCGCTCCCAGCGTGCCGTTGATTACGACGGCGCCCGGTCTGACCAACAACGCCACCCCCATCATCACCGGCACGGCGGAGGCTGGCGCCACCGTCACGATCTCCGACAACGGCACGGTGCTGGGCACCGCTGTGGCCGGCGCCAACGGTATCTTCAGCTTCACCCCCACCGCCCCGCTGGGACAGGGCGCCAACAGCATTACGGCTGTGGCACAGGACGCGGCCGGCAACGCCTCGGGCTCGTCCGCGGCGGTGGCTCTGACCATCGACAGCGTCGCACCCGGTGTGCCGGCGATCACGACGCTGCCCGGTCTGACCAACAACACCACACCGATCATCACCGGCACGGCGGAGGTGGGCGCGACCGTCACGATCTCCGACAACGGCACGGTGCTGGGCACCGCTGTGGCCGGCGCCAACGGCGTCTTCAGCTTCACCCCCACCACCCCGCTGGCGCAGGGCGCCAACAGCTTTACGGCTGTGGCACAGGACGCAGCTGGCAACGTCTCGGGTCCGTCCGCAACGGTGGCCTTGAGCATCGACAGCGTCGCGCCTGGCGTGCCGGCGATCACGACGCTGCCTGGTCTGACCAACAACACCACCCCCATCATCACCGGCACGGCGGAAGCCGGCACGACCGTCACGATCTCCGACAACGGCACGGTGCTGGGCACCGCTGTAGCCGGCGCCAACGGCGTCTTCAGCTTCACCCCCACCACCCCGCTGGCGCAGGGTGCCAACAGCTTTACGGCTG
>NZ_VZZK01000102.1 GCF_008806385.1 Methylobacterium soli | reverse complement strand
GGCGTAGGAGTTGATGATCCAGGCGAGGCCCGTCATCAGGCCGCCAAACAGCACGACCCGGCTCGGGCCGTACTTGTCGATGAAGTAGCCCTCGATCGGGGTCAGCCAGGTCTGGACCACCACGAAGATCGTGAACGCCACCTGGATGGCGGCCCGGTCCCAGCCGAAGGTCTTCTGGATCTCCGGAACGAACAGCGTCCAGGCGTACTGGATGTTCGCCGCCGCAACCATGCAGGCAACACCCAGCACGATCTGAAGCCAGCGATTGGTGGACGATTTCACCGCGGCTGGAGCGGCAGCGGACATGGCCATGGACTTCCTCCCTCGTTCAGGCACTGACATCCGAGGGCGTGGCTTGACCGATCACCCGATCCGATCGTTCGGCCGCATGATTGGGCCAAATCGAACTGGCAGGTCATCGGCGAGTGGCGTGCACGCCGGTGCAATGCGTTCGGTCTGCCGCCACGGATCTCACCATGGGATCCATCTCAGGAGCAGATGGTATGCATTATTTGGTATGTCAGATTGCCCTGCAAGCAGAATAATTCTGGCCTCAAGCGCACAATGGGCGGATTAATCTGAGACCTTGCGCGTGAGATCGGCCGAACTCTGCCAATGCTGTGTAGAGCCGGCGCATCGCCGCGCGCGCGTCGCCAATGCTGACATTCGCGCGGGCGCGGCGCGTCGAAATCCTTGATGGCCGCGACGCCGCAGCGATTGCGGGTCGGCGCAGGCCGTCACGGCTCGGAGGCACGGTCGATCGGAATTCGGGAAGACGCGACGGTTTCGCGGCCAATCGCGAAGGAATCTCGCACCACCGCTCGGCCCCAGCGCGGTGACCGAGCGCCAAAACCGGCGCGGAAGATGACGGGAATCGGGTTGGTGGAGCTAAGCGGGATCGAACCGCTGACCTCCTGCATGCCATGCAGGCGCTCTCCCAGCTGAGCTATAGCCCCTGACGGGAGCGAGCGTTTAGCCGATCGCACCCGCGCGCACAACGCCTGAAATGCGCCGCACGCAAGCCCGCCCGGCAGCGGGATGGCGGGCCGCGCCGAGCGCCGAAGCCTTCCGGGAACGTGGACGGGGAGACCCGGCATTTTGGCAGCAGCCGCCGAGCCAGCATGCTATATCGGAAGCACATCGTCACCGGCTTCGCGTGTCCGCCGACGGACGACACTGATCTCAGCTGATCGCGATGCTGACCGAAACCCTCCTTGACCCTGCGGGTGCGCCGGCGCTCCCGCCCTCTCCGCGCGGCGCCGCCGATCGTCCGGCCTCGGCGTGCACCCATTCGATCCGCCTGCCGCTCAAGAGCGAGCTGCGCGCCATGCCGTTTCGCGCCCGGGTGGAGGCCCTGATGGCTTGCGCCGGCCATCACCTCGAGCAGATGGACCTGCTGGAGGACCCGGATCGTCCGGAACCCCTGACGCCGTGGGATCGCCGGCAGCTGACCGGCCACCGGAGCAGCCTGCGCCGGGTGCTGGAGCGTGCAGCCGAGTTCGGAATCCGGATCGGCGTGGTCGAGGAGTAAGCCGCGGCCAGGGGCGCGATGCCGGATCTCGGGCGAGTAACCGCGTCACGCAGGGGCCACCCCCGCGTTTTCCGGGGCACCCACTGGACCGTGACGGACCCCATTCGCATCCGCGCAATCATCGCGATTGACAGGCGGGTTGGGGGGCTCTATACGACGCCTCCCGACGCGGTGCCTGAGCAAAGGCGGGCCGCTTCGACAATCTTACCGAGAGAGTCGCGAACAAAATTCAGCTCAGGCTGAGTGTTGTTCTTGTCTCTCGACGTGGAAGCACTCTTCTGGTGAAGGTGCGGTTCTTTGACAAGTTGGCTAGAGAAAGAGAAGCGTGGGCGGCTGATGTCCTTGCGGACCTGGCG
>NZ_VZZK01000101.1 GCF_008806385.1 Methylobacterium soli | reverse complement strand
GGCGTTGCGATCTTCGAGGCGTCGGCGGCGGAGGCGGCGGCGCGTGAGCTCGGGGGTCCGGTCTGGGTGGTCAAGAGCCAGATTCACGCGGGCGGGCGGGGCAAGGGCAGCTTCCTGAACGCGGCGCCGGGCGCCAAGGGCGGCGTGCGGGTGGTCAAGTCCGTGGCGGAGGTGGCCGAGAACGCCGCCGCGATGCTGGGCCAGACGCTGGTGACGGTCCAGACCGGGCCGGCCGGCAAGCAGGTCAACCGCCTCTACATCGAGGAGGGGGCGCAGATCGCGGCCGAGTTCTACCTCTCGATGCTGGTCGACCGCGAGACCGGGGGCCTGGCCTTCGTGGTCTCGACGGAGGGCGGCATGGACATCGAGGCGGTGGCCCACGACACGCCCGAGAAGATCCACACCATCGCGGTCGACCCGGCCACCGGGATCATGCCCCATCACGGGCGGGCGGTGGCGCGCGCCCTCGGGCTGACGGGGGCGCAGGCCAAGCAGGCGGGGGATCTGACGACCAGGCTCTACCAGGCGTTCACCGCCAAGGACATGAGCATGCTGGAGATCAACCCGCTGGTGCTCACCGGCGACGGGCATCTCCAGTGCCTGGACGCCAAGATCGCCTTCGATTCGAACGCGCTCTACCGCCATCCCGACATCCTGGCCCTGCGCGACGAGACCGAGGAGGACGCCAAGGAGATCGAGGCCTCCAAGTACGACCTCGCCTACATCGCGCTCGAGGGCACGATCGGCTGCATGGTCAACGGGGCGGGTCTGGCGATGGCCACGCTCGACATCATCAAGCTCTACGGCGAGAGCCCGGCCAACTTCCTGGATGTCGGCGGGGGCGCCAGCGAGGAGAAGGTGACGGCGGCCTTCAAGATCATCACGGCCGACCCGAACGTGCGGGGCATCCTGGTCAACATCTTCGGCGGGATCATGAAGTGCGACGTGATCGCGCGCGGGGTGATCGCGGCGGTGAAGACGGTGGGGCTGACGGTGCCGCTGGTGGTGCGCCTGGAGGGCACGAACGTGGAGGAGGGCAAGGCCATCATCCGCGGCTCGGGCCTGAACGTGATCCCGGCCGACGACCTGGACGACGCGGCCCAGAAGATCGTCGCGGCCGTGAAGGGAGCCTGAGATGTCCATCCTGATCGATCAGAACACGAAGGTCATCTGCCAGGGCTTCACGGGCAAGAACGGCACCTTCCACTCGGAGCAGGCCATCGCCTACGGCACCCGGATGGTCGGCGGCACCTCGCCCGGGAAGGGCGGCTCCAAGCACCTCAACCTGCCGGTCTTCGACACGGTGGCGGAGGCGCGCGAGGCCACGGGGGCGGAGGCTTCGGTGGTCTACGTGCCGCCGCCGGGGGCGGCGGACGCGATCTGCGAGGCGGTGGCGGCCGAGATCCCGCTGATCGTGTGCATCACGGAGGGCATCCCGGTGCTCGACATGGTGCGGGTGAAGCGGGCGCTGGTGGGCTCGCGCTCGCGTCTGGTGGGTCCGAACTGCCCCGGGATCGTGACGGCGGGGGCGAGCAAGATCGGGATCATGCCGGCCAACATCTTCCGTCCGGGCTCGGTCGGGATCGTGTCGCGCTCGGGCACGCTGACCTACGAGGCGGTGTTCCAGACCTCGCAGGCGGGTCTGGGCCAGACGACGGCGGTGGGGATCGGGGGCGATCCGGTGAAGGGCACGGAGTTCATCGACGTGCTGGAACTGTTCCTGTCCGACCCGAAGACCGAGTCGATCGTGATGATCGGGGAGATCGGGGGCTCGGCGGAGGAGGAGGCGGCGCAGTTCCTGGCGGACGAGGCCCGGCGGGGCCGGTCGAAGCCGATGGTGGGCTTCATCGCGGGCCGCACGGCGCCGCCGGGCCGGCGCATGGGCCATGCGGGGGCGATCATCTCGGGCGGCAAGGGCGGGGCGGAGGACAAGATCGCCGCCATGGAGGCGGCGGG
>NZ_VZZK01000100.1 GCF_008806385.1 Methylobacterium soli | reverse complement strand
TTGGGGTTCCTCAGAGAAACGCACACGCCGGCAGTGGGTGCAGTTGGCAGCCAGCCCAAGGTTGTGGGAGCGCGGCACACCCTTACCCACGATCAGGGCGGTGCGGCTTCGCCGCCTTGCAGGAGCGGGCCGTATCTCTCCGTGAGGAAAGCCAGCTGGCTCTTAGCCTCCCTTGCTCTGCGCTCATGGATGCCGCTGAGTGCCCTCAATGTCTCGGCAGCAGCCGGCGATCCAGCTTGAGCGACAACATCGGCGACAGCAGCGATATCCCGCGCTGCCAGTTCATCCATGGCGACCGCAGCGGTTAGTGCTGTGCTCAGTTCTCTTGCGCTCTGACGCATGGACAAGCCTGCCCTACTGCCTCGGGCGGTTTTATATAGGAAGGCAACAGCGGCTCACTCGCATTTCCATTCTAGCATCCCCAGAGCACGCAGGGCTTGATGCTTGAGTAACTGCCAGACGCCATCCTACCCCAGAGCCAAGTTGCGTACCGGCTCACACGTATGATGGACGACCGCCCCGCCAGCCCGTGATCAGATCGGGCGGCGGGGCAGCTCGTGCAGACACCGGCGCTGCTGCGGTTAAGGCGTTGGTCCTGCTAGCCTCTGCCAATGCCGGTCAATGGTGTCCATCAGCACGGGCATGAACGGCGAGGATGCATTCAGGCGAGCAACGCCCTTGCTGAGGGCGTTCAACGCTTCGGTCTGAGCGTCGAGCCCTTGCACGGGTGCAAGGTAGACCCAGACAGCCTCGTCCACCACACTCACGCTGGCAGCACGCTCGTTGGCGAGGAGCGCCTCGAAGGTCTGCAGAGTCTGTTCAAGGGTAGCCATACCGTGAGTATGGCTTGGTTCCGGCGGCCATTGAACCCCCGCGGTATAGCGGCTGCGGTGCAAGGAACGGCTACAAATCTGGACCGTTCGGCTCAGAAACGACGTATAAGCACCGCCTGTTCTGCAACTTTCAGTAGCGTAGCGTCAAGCGCAAGTAAGTTGCACGCAATCTATGGCTTGGCGATTAGCTATAACCACGAACTGGTATTTAAAATTCCTTGCAGTCCGAGCGGTTAGATGCTTTGGGCATTCCCGAGGGGCACAACTCGGATGATTGAAATGCTAGAAGAAGCGCAGGAGCCCGCTCCTGATTTCATTGAACTCGCAGCCGAAATCGTTTCCGCCTACGTGGCGAACAACCCGCTTCCTGTATCTGAGTTGGCTGCCCTGATCGGCAATGTGCACAAGGCCCTGAATGGTCTCGTGACAGGATCGGCCTCAATCGCTTTGGCTGCAGAAGTTGAGAAGGTGACCCCGGCCCAAATCCGCAAGTCGATCACGCCGGACGCACTCATCAGCTTCATCGACGGCAAGCCCTACAAGACGCTCAAGCGCCACCTTGCCGGCCACGGGCTCGACCCGCACACCTACCGCGAGAAGTACGGCCTGCCGCGAGATTACCCGATGGTGGCAGCGAGCTACGCGGCAAAGCGCTCCGAGCTGGCGCGCGCAATCGGTCTGGGCCGACCAGGTGCGCAGGCTCAGACGGAGCAGCCGAAAGCGCGTGGGCGCCGTAAGGCTGGTTGATCTGCTCGGACTGCTCAGGACAGCGGGACCGCGCCTGAGTAGTTTGCCCCCTGCGCAACTGCCAGAAGGGTGATGGTAGTTCGCAACCGAATTAGAGAGGTTGCAGCCCTAACGCGGGTCGGGGCTGCAGTGCGAACGCCAGATAACAAGCCAGCTTGGCTCCAGAAGCTGATGCAGCGGCGGCTTGCTCGCGGAGGCCGTCCCAGGGTTGTTCGATGGATCGCTGCCTCCACCAATCGTACGAAGCCAGAACCCTTCGGAGCCGGGCAAGAGAGCGTCGCCGGGGGTGTTCCAGCTGAGAGCAGCAACGTCATATCGTTCCGATCCCGGCCATCGCCACATTAGGGCTCTACTAACCGTGGCAGGCCACCATTCGGCACGTCCAAGCGTTGCAGGAAAGCCGCAATAGGAGCCTTAGGGCTCATAGCCCTGGCCATCTGCGGATTTGCTGCTGTTTTGCTGGTGGATGCGAACCGAACCGGGCAACAGTTGGTCTCAAGACCTGCCGGAGGCGATCCGGACACGACAGGCTCTGTCGACCCGAAATCGATGCGGTGGTGCGGGGCTGCCTCATGGTGCCGCTGAGATGAGCGTCAGCGATTTGGGAACGGGCGTGCGGTTACTCATCACAGTGTCGGAGCCGCAAGCGGCGCGAGGTGAGGCGAACGACCGCTGCATGCGACTGGACCAGGCGGCTGACCCTAGTTCATTTCCTTCGCTCGATGCATCTGCGCGCGCCGCGCGATCACACGCCCGATCTCCAGCAGCACCATGTCGATCAGCAGGCGCAGGGAAGCGCTGCCATCCGCGTCGATAGCTTCGCGAGTTGCGATGGCATGCTGGGCTGCTCTGTCCAGCGGGGCTTCTGGCGCAAGCGCTGAATGGCTTGCATCCTCAGCCCGCAACTTCTGGTACGTTATATCGATCAGCACGCCGTGACCATGGGCCGGCATGCCTGTCGTCGCCGGGTAGATCCGACCGTGGTCCAACAGCCAGCGAGTGCCCTCTGGGGTTTGCACCCGGTACTCTACGACGACAAGGCCGCTCTCGTGCTCGGCACGCTCGACAGCGGCCAGGAACATCGCTCGGTCATTCAAGGGAAGCCGCTGGATCACCGTCTCCAGCGGCAGCTCGGTGTCCGCCAAATCGGGATCGCCGGTCAGGATTTCAGCTGCATCCCGGTCGAGCACGTGCAGATTGCTCGCGGCGGTCCAGACCCATGCGCCAACGACGTCTGAGCCGTTCGACCTAACGAGCGCGCTACCAGGTTTTTGGTCCATATCGTCGTGTGTGCGGTGGCGCACGCGTAAGCCTCTCCAGAACCTTTGGCGCTTATCAAACGACCAGCCAAGGTTCAACTTTTCGTTGTGCTGACGAAACTTTTTCACTCTCGAATTGCATGATGAAGGTTGTAGGCAATTGGGTTGGAGGCGCGCTATGTAGGGCGATCCAACCTAACCACGCGTGGCCACATAATGCCACAAAAGGGGATAAACTTGCCTTACTGTGAGATCGAGAGCCCGAGAGCGGCCGCTGATGCCGATGCCTATATGAACG
>NZ_VZZK01000010.1 GCF_008806385.1 Methylobacterium soli | reverse complement strand
CCGTGATCGCCCGCTTTGCCCAGGCGACCCGTCCGGCGATCCGCCCGCTGCCGGATGCCGAGACCCGGTTCCTGGCCGACCTCGTCGCCCGCCGCCGCCAGATCGTGGCGATGATCGGGGCCGAGCGCCAGCGCGAGACGAGCGCGCCGGCGCGCGTTCAGACCAGCATCCGGCGCTTGGTCAAGGCGCTGGAGAAGGAACTGGCCAGCGTGGACGCCGACATCGACGGGGCGGTGCGCGGCTCGCCCGCCTGGCGCGCGAAGGAGGACCTCCTCGTCTCCGTGCCGGGCGTCGGACCCACCATCGCCCGCACCCTGCTGGCCGAGATGCCCGAGCTCGGCGTCCTCGACCGCCGCCAGATCGCGGCGCTCACCGGCCTCGCTCCCTTCACGCGCCAGTCCGGCCAATGGCGCGGCAAGAGCTTCATCGCCGGCGGACGGGCCAGTGTGCGCTCGGCCCTGTTCATGGGCGCTCTGGTGGCCACGCGTCACAACCCCACCCTCAAGGCCTTCCGCGACAGGCTCGTGGCGGCCGGCAAGCCCAAGATGGTCGCCCTCATCGCAACGGCCCGAAAGCTCCTCACCATCCTCAACGCCATCCTCCGGAGCAGCACGCCATGGCAGCCACAAAGCGCTTGACCGCAAAGACAGTCGCTCACCCCAACCCTCTCCCGCACGGGAGAGGGGGTCCGTCGCGTCGAACCGGACCGGGGCTGCCGATTTTCCAGCCCGTTGCAACGCGATCGGGCGCGGCTCTAGCGCTCGCTCGGCTGGATGCCGGCGTCTCACCTTCAGCGCAGGTCCTCGTGCCAGGTGCGGCCGTCGCGCTCGATCAGCGCGATGGCGGCGGTGGGGCCCCAGCTGCCGGCGGCGTAGGGGCGCGGGGCCTCGGGGCGGTCGGCCCAGGCCTTGAGGAGCGAATCCGCCCAGGCCCAGGCGACCTCGACCTCGTCGCGGCGCATGAACAGGGTCGGGTTGCCCCGCACCACGTCCATTAGCAGGCGCTCATAGGCGTCCGGGTAGCGCTGCTTGAAGGTCTCCTCGAAGGAGATGTCGAGATTGGTCGGGCGCAGGCGCATGCCGCCGGGGCCGGGATCCTTCGTCATCACCTCGAGCTTCATGCCCTCCTGGGGCTGCAGCCGGATGACGAGGCGGTTCGGCTCGCGCCCGAAGGCTTCCTCGGGGAAGATCGAGAAGGGCGAGGCGCGGAACTGCACCACGATCTCGGACATCTTGGCGGGCAGGCGCTTGCCGGTGCGCAGGTAGAACGGCACCCCGGCCCAGCGCCAGGACTGAACTTCGAGCTTCAGGGCCACGAAGGTCTCGGTGCGGCTCTGGGAGCCGGGCCCGAGATCGGTGAGGTAGCCCTCGACCGGCTTCCCCTCGACGGCGCCCGCCGCGTATTGCCCGCGCACGGTGACGTGCTGCACGTCCGCCGGGGTGATGGGCTTGAGGGCGCGCAGCACCTTCAGCTTCTCGTCGCGCACGGAATTGGCGTCGAGGTTGAGGGGGCTCTCCATCGCGGTGAGGCAGAGGAGCTGCAGGATGTGGTTCTGCACCATGTCGCGGAGCGCGCCGGAGGTGTCGTAATAGCCGGCCCGGCCCTCGACCCCGACGGTCTCGCCGACCGTGATCTGGACGTGGTCGATCACGTCCGCGGTCCACAGGCGCTCGAAGATGGTGTTGGCGAAGCGCAGGGCCAGCAGGTTCTGGACCGTCTCCTTGCCGAGGTAATGGTCGATGCGGAAGATCTGCTCCTCGGGGAAGACCTCGCCGACCGCGTCGTTGATGGCGCGGGCCGATTTCAGGTCCTTGCCGATGGGCTTCTCGAGCACGACGCGGCTCTTCTCGCCGATGAGGCCGTGCTTGGCGAGGTTCCGGCAGATCGCCCCGTAGAGGTCGGGCGAGGTGGCGAGGTAATAGGGACGCACCTGATCGGGCCGCTCGGCGAGCTTGGCGGCGAGAGGCTCCCAGCCATCCTCGCCCGCGCCGTCCACCGCGACGTAGTCGAGATGGTCGAGGAAGGCGGTCAGCGCCTCCTCGCTGAGGTCGTGGCCCGGCACGAAGCGCTTGAGAGCGTCGCGGGCCCGCTCCCGGAAGGCGTCGAGGCTGATCTCGGAGCGCGAGGCGCCGATGATGCGGCTCGTCGGCGGGATCTGCCCGTCCTTGTAGCGGTAGTACAGGGCCGGCAGGAGCTTGCGGGTCGTGAGGTCTCCCGTGGCGCCGAAGACGACGCAGTCGAAGGAGGCGACGGGGATGATGGTGGCCAAGGGCGGCTCCCGTGTGACTGACGGCCTCGAAGGGTCCCGAGCGTGATGGTCCGGGATGCCGGCGCGAAGCGGATGGTCCGGGATGCCGGCGCGAAGCGCCAGCGGCTCCCTGCGTCCGGCTTATACCCCTCGCAAGACCTTCGCCAGACGAGGGGCCATCACGACCCCGCGGCGGGGTGGAAGCGCGGCAGGGCGCGCCCGGCGGCCTCAGCCCTTCCTGTACAGCCTTACCCCTCCATGTGGCGCCGGAACGCCTCGGCGTAATCCGGGTGCCAGCGCGACAGGGCCGGGCGGTTCTCGATGATGTCGCCGGCCGCCCAGGCGATGCGCTTCTCGTCCTGCGCCCGCGTCGTCTCGTTGTCGGGGCAGAGGATGTAGAAATCGCCCCGGTCGAGGCCGGCCAGGAGGAAATCCACCGTCTCCTCCGGCGTCCAGGCGCCCGCCGGCTTCTCGGCGACGCCGCGGGCCTTGGCGAGCCCCGTATAGACGAAGCCCGGGATCAGGAGATGGGCGCTGAGCCGGCCCGGCGCCTGCTCGCGCAAGGCGTGCGCCAGGGCCTCGGTGGCGGCTTTCACGCCCGCCTTCGAGACGTTGTAGGGCGCGTTGCCGGGGGGCGTGGTGATGCCCTGCTTCGAGCCCGTGACGATGACGGCGCCGGGCTTCTCCCCCGCGATCATGCCGGGCACGAAGGCGCTGAACCCGTTCACCACGCCCCAGAGGTTGGTGTCGAGGATGCGGTGCCAGGTCGCGAGGTCCGAGAAGATCCGGCCGCCGCTCGCGGTCCCGGCATTGAGCATCAGGATCGCCGGGCTGCCGCCATGGGCCAGCACCGCGTCGCGCAGGGCCTCCATGGCCTGCGCCTGCCCGACATCGGCCGGCACCGCCCGCACCTCGACGGCGGCGAGCGCCGCGACCTCGGCGCGGGCCGCCTCGAGGGCGTCGCCGGGCAGGTCCGCGAGCCAGACATTCATGCCCTTGCGGGCAAACGCCTTGGCGGCGGCGAGCCCGATGCCGCTCGCCGCCCCGGTCACGACGGCCGTCCGGCCGGGACTGATCGCGGGATGCTCGGCCATGGCGTGTCTCTCCTCGGGGGCTGCCGGCATCAGGGTGGGGCGGGCGCCCCGATTGTCGAGGGGGCGCTCACGGGATCACGCGCTCGGCCCGCAGCCGCGCGAACAGGTCGAAGAAGCTGTCGTCGCTCGGCTGGTAGGCGGTGAAGCCGAGGCGGCGGCTGCGGCCCATATCGGTGACGACCTCGATCGGGCGCCCGAGATCGGCATCCGTGTGCCAGGCCGAGGCGAGGCGCCCGAGATCGGGCTCGACCAGACCCTCGCGCCGGGCGATCCCGGTCCAGAGCGGGCCGTCGTCGGCCATCTGGGCTTCGAGCGGGCTCGCCTCACCCGGATAGGGCGCGGGCTCGAGGCCGAACCAGGCCGCGATCTGGCCCCACATCCAGCTCCAGCGGAAGACGTCGCCGTTGACGACGTTGAAGGCGTGATCGCGGGCGGCGGGCGTCGTCGCGGCCCAGGCGAGGTGCTGGGCGAGCAGGCGCGCGTCGGTCACGTCGGTCAGCCCGTTCCATTGCTGGGGCGAGCCCGGGAACAGGAAGGGCCGGCCGGTCTCGCGGCAGAGCGTGGCGTAGGCCGCCAGCGTCACGCCCATGTTCATGGCGTTGCCGAGCGCGAAGCCCACGATGGTGTGGGGCCGGTGCACGCTCCAGGAGAAGCCGCGCCGCTCGGCGGCGGCGAAGACCGCATCCTCCTGCACGTAGTAGAAATTCGCGATGGGGAGCCGCGCCTGGTCCTCCCGGAAGGGCGTCTGGGGCAGGCTGCCCTGCCCGTAGGCCTCGAAGGGGCCGAGATAGTGCTTGAGGCCGGTGACCAGGGCGACGTGCTCCAGGGGCGCGTGGCCGAGGGCATCGAGGAGGTTGCGCACCATCGCTCCGTTGACGGCGCAGTTCTCGGCTTCCGTCGCCTGCCGCATCCAGGTGGTGATGAAGACGTGGGTCGGCCGGTGCTCGGCGAGCGCCGCCGCGAGGGCGGCCGGATCGGTCAGGTCCGCCGCGACCGGGGTGACGCCCTCCAGCGCGACCGGGCGCCGGGCGAGGCCGAGGACGCGCCAGCCCTGCGCCACGAGGTGGCGGGCGAGGTTGTTGCCGACGATGCCGCTCGCGCCGGCGATGAGGGCAGTGCCTGTCGTCATGATTCGCTCTCCGGTTGTGGAGCGCGAGATGGCCATGCGGGGCGGGAGATCCAAGCGCCCGCCGCGGGATCGGGGCCGGCGGCCCTCGCCGCGGCGGCGGCCGCGTGCTTAACTGGCGGGGCATCCGCGGGGGATCGTCGTCAGCCGTGCGCCTCATGAAACCGACCCGCCGCGCCCTCCTGGCGGGCGCGGCCTCGATCCTCTGCGCGCCGGGCGCGGGCGCCAAGCCTTCCGGGTCCGCCAAGCCGTCCGGGTTCGGTCCGGTCGGCCCCCCGTCCTGGGTGCCCGACAGCCTGCAGGCGGCGGCCGCCCGCACGGGCCTGACCTACGGGGCCGAGGTGCCCGATTACCGGCTGGACCTGCCCGCCTACCGGCGCGCCGTCGCGCGCGAATGCGGCATGCTCGTCTGCGGCACGGCCATGAAGATGGTGGTGGTGCTGGCCAAGCCCGGCCTCGAGGATTTCGGGCCGGGCGACGCGACGATGCGCTTCGCCCGCGCCAACGGCCAGCGCATGCGGGGCCATACGCTCGTCTGGCACGACGCCCTGCCGGACTGGGTGCAGCCCCTCCTCGCCCGCAGCAGCCCCGCCCAGGCCGAGGCCTTCCTGCGGCGCTGGATCGGGGCGGCGGCCGGGCATTGGCGCGGCCAGATCGAGTCCTGGGACGTGGTCAACGAGGTGCTGGCCATCGGCGAGGTGCGCCGCCCGGACGGCCTGCGCGAGACGCCCTGGCTCGCCGCACTCGGGCCCGGCTACATCGACCTCGCCTTCCACATCCTGCACGAGGTCGATCCCGCGGCCGCCGGCACCTGGAACGAGGACGCGGTGGAGCAGGACGTGCCCTGGATGGAGGCGCGCCGCACCCTGGTGCTGCGCCGGCTCGAGGGCATGCTCGCCCGCGGCGTGCCGATCCGCCGGTTCGGCCTGCAATCCCACCTCACCAGCACGCTGCCGATCGACCAGGAGCGCCTGCGCCGGTTCCTCGCCGAGATCGGCGGCCTCGGCCTCGCCATCGAGATCACCGAGCTCGATTTCGACGACCGCGCCTTCCCGGCCGACATCGCCGCGCGCGACCGGGGCGTGACCGACATGGCGCGGCGCTACCTCGACGTGGTCTGCGCCGAGAAGGCCGTGCTCAACGTGATGACCTGGGACATCTACGACCCCGACACCTGGCTCAACGACCATCCCAACCGCAAGCGGCCGGACGGGCTGCCCCAGCGCGCCCTGCCCCTCGACGCGGATTTCGCCCGCAAGCCCCTCTGGCACACCTTCCACAAGGCGTTCCGCGACGCGCCCGACCACAAGGCGCACCGGGACCGGCTCAGGCGCGGGTGAGCGGCGGCGCGACCCCGGGGCCGGCCCGCGCGCCGTCCGCGAGGCTCGGCTCGGGCGGGCGCGCCCCGTCATCGAGGAGGCTGCGGCGCAGCCGGGCGCAGGGGCGCTCGACGGCGGCGTGGATGAGGGCCGCGTAGGCGAGTGTCAGGATGAAGCTCGCCGCCATGGTGGCGAGCCGCCCGAGGCCCGGCGCCAGATGCGCGACGACGTCGAACACGCTCGCGTGGACGAGGTAGAAGCTGTAGGAATAGAGGCCGAGCCGGCGCATCGGGGCGGCGGCGAAAATCCGCACCACCGGGCCGCGCCCCTGCAGGATCCAGGCGAAGAGCACGAAAAGGGCCGCGCTCTGCAGGGTGTAGCGCAGGCTCTGCCGGAAGGCCTCGTCGCGCACCAGGAGCGTGCCGAGGATGACCGCGACGGCCGCCGCGACCTGCCAGGGCCGGGGCGCCCAGACGCGGCCCCCCGGCCCTGGGCAGACCGGGTTTTGCCATAGGCCGAGGCAGCATCCGAACAGGATCGCGTCGATGCGGGTGTGGGTCCAGCTGTAGTTCAGGCTGTAATCGGGAAGCCGCCAGACGTTGAGGCCGCGCAGGCCGAGCACGATCGCGCAGAGGCCGAGGCAGATCAGCGCCGCCCGGCCCGGCGACCGGCGCCCGAGCCAGAGCGCGTAGGCGAGCGGGAAGACGAGGTAGAAATGCTCCTCGATGGCGAGGCTCCAGAGCGGCACGGGCAGGACCTGCTCGGTGCCCCACAGGGCCGGGTAGTTCGTCAGGAAGGTCGCCTGGCCGATCACCGCCGCGGCATCCACCCGCCGGTCCATCAGCCCCAGCGCGTAGAGGGCGCCGGAGAGGAGGAGCGTCAGGTACATCGGCGGAAGGATGCGCAGGGTGCGGCGCAGGTAGAAGGCCGGGAGGCTGACGCGCCCGGTCCGCGCCCGCTCGATGCGCAGCAGGGTGGTGATGAGATAGCCGCTGAGGAAGAAGAAGATCGTGACCCCGAAGCCGCCCGGCACCACGTGGCTGAAGCCCGCATGGGCCACGAACACGATGAGGGCCGCCACCGCCCGCACGCCGTCGAGCTGCGGCAGGTAGGGCATCGCGGCCGGGATCCCGGGGGCCTCCGGGCCGCCGCTGCTCAACGCCATCACGTCCCCCGATCCGCCTCCGTCCCGTACCGGACGCAGGGCCCCCATCCGCCCGCGCATGTGGCCCGGTCCGGCCCCGGAATGAAATCACCAATCCGCCTGTAGCGCCCAGACAACTTGCCGCTAGGGTGAACGGCCGCGCCCGCGGGAGCGGATTGGTAACCATCGCGTCCCATCATCCGGCCGATCTCTCCGGACGAGACCCGCGATGCCCGCGCGCCTGCCCTTCTCCAAGCCCCGCCTTCGCCTCGGCGCAAGCCTGTCGCCCCTCGCCCTCGCCCTCGGGGTGACGGTCCAGGGCCTCGCGCCGGGCCCGGCCCACGCGCAGGCTCCGGCCCCAGGCCAGACGCAAGCTCAAGGCCAGACCCAGGGTCAAGGCCAGACCCAAGGCCAAATCCAAGCGCAGAATCAGGTCCCGGGCCCGCCTGCCGCCGCTCTGGCGCCCGCCGCACCGGCCCCGGTGGCGGCGGAACCCGCCCCCGGCGGATCCGCACAGCCCACCGCGCCGCCGGTCGCGCTGCCCGTGGCGGAGGCGCCCGTGCCGGCACCCGCGAAGAAGCGCGAGCCCGCCCCCCTGGTCTACGCCCGGGTCTCCAGCGACCCGGTGCCGACTTTGGCGCCCGGGACCTTCCTGGACACCCTGCGCATGGCCGAGCGCTACCAGGCCTTCGTCGAGGCCGGCGGCTGGGAGAGCCTGCCGGCCGACCTCGTGCTCAAGCCCGGCGCCCGCAATCCGGCGGTGCCGTCCCTGCGCCATCACCTCACCCTGACGGGGGATCTGCCGGCCGACGCGCCGCCCAGCGACCGCTTCGACCCGCCGCTGGTGGCCGCCGTGACGGCGTTCCAGGCCCGCCACGGCCTGCCCGAGACCGGCATTCTCGGCCGCCAGACGCTTGCGGCCCTCAACGTGCCGGCGCGCGTGCGCCAGCGCCAGCTCGCGGCCTCGGCCAATCGCCTGATCGGCTCGCACTTTCCCTTCGGCGACCGCTACGTGATCGTGAACATCCCCTCCGCCACCGTCGAGGCGGTGGAGAAGGGGCAGGTCGCCCGCCGCTACGTCGCGGTCGTCGGCAGCCCCGACAAGGCGACGCCCGCGGTCGAGACCCGCATCACCGACATCAACTTCAACCCGACCTGGACCGTGCCGGTCTCGGTGGTGAAGAACGAGATCATCCCGAAGATGCGCAAGGATGCGGGCTGGCTGGCCCGCAACCACATCCGCATCCTCGGCCCCGGCGGCGTCGAGGTGAACCCGACGGCGATCGACTGGAAGGGCGAGAAGGCGGTCAACTACACGCTGCGGCAGGATCCGGGCTTCGACAATTCGCTCGGCCAGGTGCGCATCGACATGCCGAACCGCCACGCGGTCTACATGCACGACACGCCCGCGAAGTCGTTCTTCGCCCGCGAGGTGCGGTTCCACTCGCATGGCTGCGTCCGCGTGGGCCAGGTGAAGGAGTTCGTCGGCTGGCTGCTCGAGGGCACGCCCGGTCCGAACGGCCCCGGCTCGAACTGGGGGGCCATCGAGATCGAGACCGGCATCGCCGCGGGCGACCGCCGCGACATCAAGCCGGTCAAGCCGATCCCGGTCGCCTTCGTGTATCTCACCGGCTACGCGACGCCGGACGGGCGGGCGCATTTTCGCGACGACATCTACGCCCTCGACAACCCGCCCGCCGCCGCAGCCGTCCCGGACGTGCAGATCACGGGCGCCATCACCCCGCGGACGACGCCCCCGAAGGCCGTCCCGGCGCCGATTCCGGCCCGCGCCGCCGAGGCTGACCCGCCCAAGCCGGCCGCCCCCGAGACTTCCGCTCCGAAGCCTCTCGCTGCGAAGTCTCTCGCTCCGAAGTCCGCTGCCCCCAAGTCGGCCGCCCCGGATTCCCCCGCGCCGAAGCCCGAGGCCCGTACCCCGGCACCCAAGCTACCGCCGGCCCCCAAGCCATCGCCAGCCCCCAAGGCTCTGGCGCGCGAGCCCGTGATGCTGCCGCCCGGACTCGTCGGCCCCCGCGCCTGAGCCTCGCCCCGTCCGCCCGAGGCCGCAGGGCGCACCCGCGGGTCCGGGCCCATCGCGCGCCCGGATCGACGGTGATGCGGTGAGATCCCCTGAGCCCCCGAGCCCAGGCAGGGGCCCCGCGTGCCATGCCGCACCCTGGAACCGCTCCAAGCTGCACGCGGCCAGCAGCGCTGCCATGCGGAGCGGAACAATCGGCGCCACCGTTCATTTTGCCGAGCGAGAGACGCCGCGCGAGCGCAGGCGCCCGGACACGACATCACCCGGCACCATCAACGGAGAGACCACCCAATGGCCAAGGCCAAGCTCAGCCCGCGCGTCGACAGCGACCGTCTGAACACCCCGACCGACCTCGACCCGGCCGACACCAAGAAGATCGCCGAGGGCCTGACCGTCCTGCTCTCGGATCTCTTCGCCCTCTACATCAAGACCAAGAACTTCCACTGGCATGTCAGCGGCCCGAACTTCCGCGACTACCACCTGCTCCTCGACGAGCAATCCGAGCAGATCTTCGCGATCATCGATTCCGTCGGCGAGCGCGCCCGCAAGATCGGCGGCACCACCCTCCGCTCGCTCGGCCAGGCCAGCGAGCTGAAGCGCGTGCCGGACAACAATGCCGATTATGTCAGCCCCCTCGACATGCTGGTCGAGCTGCGGGACGACAACAAGGCGCTGACCGCCCACATGCGCGAGCTGCACGAGATCACCGACGAGGCCAACGACGTCTCGACGACGAGCCTGCTCGAGGAGTGGATCGACCAATCCGAGGAGCGCACCTGGTTCCTCTACGAATCGACCCGGAACGCCACCCAGTCCGGCCACTGATTGCCGAAACGGGTCGAGGCCCACAGCCTCGGACCTCCCCGGACGCTCTGATTGCCAAGGGTCGGGAGCCGGCTCCCGACCCTTGGAGCCTCTGCGGGCCCCGGCACAGGCCGACCACGCTGTTGCCGGTATGGCAGCGACTTGGCGGACCGAGCGACTGGCCTCACTCAGATTTTACCCACTCTTCCGCAAGTCTAAGCCTGTGGACACGCATCCCAGACAATTGACTGTCGAGATAAACGGGCAGAGCATCGCACAAAGTATAGTGTTGCGAGGTCAGGGATGACAGTCATGATTTCTCCAGCCGCGAGCCAGATCATCGAAGCCGGAATACAAGCCGCCCAGACTTGCGGCGGCGAACGCGACTACTCGGCCGCTGACCGTGCCGTCGAGCGCGCAATCGGCCAATTGAGTATTGCCGGCGACATGTCCGGCCGGAGCGACATCATCTCGCCGCTGCTGGAAATTGCGCAATTGTACGTCAGAAACCAGATCGGCAACGCGACGTAGACCAGCCAGCCGCCAGGATCGCGCGACGATCGCGGGGCAACATCCGCTGCCTTGGCCTCCTGTGGACCCGGTCGCCCTCCCGCTCCCGGCCGCTACCCCATCCTGCCGAGCCCGACGCTCGATCCGGTCAGCTTCTGGAACAGGTCGAGCGCGAAGCGGTCCGTCATGCCGGAGATGTAGTCCACCAGGACGAGGTAGCAGCGATAGGTATCGGCCTGGTTCAAGGCCTCACGGAACTCCCTCGGCATGAGCTGGTAGATTCCGTCGTTCCTCATGTCGAGTTTATCCTTTCCCCGCTCGATGAACTGATCCAGCATCCCCCCAAACAGATCCATCAACGTCATGATGATGTTGTACCCGGCCGCCTCGACCTGCATCTTTGCGATGTCCTTGTAGACGACCTCGCGGCAGAAATTTCTGATGTCCGCGACGTTGCTCTTGAACTTCGAGACATCGAGCAGAGAGCTCGTGAACTTGCCCTGCAAGATGTTGTCGTGCTCCGTAATGAAGGATTGGGTCGCCGCATCGATCAGCGCGGAGACGGCACCGCCCCGGAGATACGCGATCCTGTCCTGCTCGTTGGCGGACTTGAGCTCCGGGTAGCGCGGCGCGTGGCTGGCCGCTTCGGCGATGTCCTTGAGCAGCCTTTCGGCGGATTCGAATTTGATGAACTTCGTCCGAAACGCGTCCTCGATATCCGTCGTGAGATAGCAGATGTCGTCGGCCGCCTCGACGATGAACGCGAGTGGATGCCGGCAGAGGCGTCCGTCGCCGCGATCGATGAGGCCGAGCTCACTGTAGATCTTCTTCGCCGCCGTCGCGTCGGCGGCCATGTATCCGAATTTCTTCTTGTCGGCGGGCGCGCTCTTGGAGGCCCAAGGGTATTTCGAGAACGTACCGAGCGCCGCGTAGCTCAGTTGCAGCCCGCCGGCGACGCGCCAACCCGTCGTCGCCGTCAGGATCCTGAACCCCTGCGCATTGCCGTCGAACTTGAGGAAATCCTCGATCTCGTCGATGTCTTTGAGCCGCGCCGTGAGGCGGCCTTCGGAGAGGTTGCGCTCGAACCAGGTCTGGATCGCGAATTCGCCGATATGGCCGAAGGGCGGATTGCCGATATCGTGGGCCAGGCACCCGGCATAGGTGACGTCGGCGAATGCCGCGGCGTCCACGGTCAGATCGCCTCTCTCCTTCAGGGATCTCGCACATTCCGTCGCGATGATGCGGCCCGCATGCGCGACCTCGATCGTATGGGTCAGGCGCGTCCGGACATAGTCCAGCACCGGCAGGGGATGAACCTGCGTCTTCCCCTGCATCCTCCGGAACGGGGACGAGTACATGATCCGCTCGGCATCCTCGAGGAAGACCGAGACTTGCGAGACCGGGTGGGTCACGGGTGCCTGACGACTGAAATCAGAGACATACCGGGTTCTGGAGAGAAGCTTGCCCCAACTCATACGCGTCATCGGGCCACCTTCCCCAATATGCCGATCTCAAATGCGTTTTTCGACAAAGACGGCACGCTCATCTCGGGGATGAGATGTCGGATTTCCGCGATTTGTCTAGATCAAGCTCAAATCCGGCACTGTGCTGATGATACAAATCTATACAAATAATCTATCCAGATGCAATAGTCAGCCCGATCTGCAACTCTTGATTTAATATTCCGCTGTCTGACGCAATGTCGCCCGGCCTGCGGCGCTCGGGACAGGACGGCCAAAGGCTCAATCTCTGGTTGGGTGGATCAAGCCATCGCCAGCGCGACCTTCATCACCCCCATATCCTCCCGGTCCGGGTGCACGGTGAATCCGAGACGGCGGCAGACGGCGAGCATCGGCCGGTTCTCGGCGAGCACGCTGCCCTCGACGCGGCGGATGCCCTCGGCCCGGGCCCAGTCGATCATCAGGCGCATCAGGGCGTAGCCGAGCCCGGTGCCCTTGCGGTCGGAGCGGATCAGGATCGCGTACTCGCCGCTCTCGTGGTTGGCGTCGGCGTGGAGGCGCACGGCGCCGAGCATCGCGCCGGTCTCCACGTCGATGGCCACGAAGGCGATGGCGCGCGCGTAGTCGAGCTGCGTCAGGCGGACCAGGAAGGCGTGGCTAAACTCGCGCACCGGCGAGAAGAAGCGCAGGCGCAGGTCCTCCTCGCTCACGGACTGGAAGAAGGCGCGGAACATGCCCTCGTCCTCGGGCCGGACCGGGCGCACGAGAATGCGCCGGCCCTTGAGCATCATGGTCCGCTCCCACTCGACCGGGTAGGGCCGGATCGCGAAGCGCGGATGGCCCCGGCCGCGGGCCGGACGGCCCGGCTTGCGCGGGTCGCGGCAGATCATGACGCGCGCATCGAGGGCCACGGCGCCGGAGGCGTCGGCGAGGAGCGGGTTGATGTCGAGCTCGCGCACCTGCGGCAGGTCGGCGGCGAGCTGGGCGAGCTTCACCAGGACGAGGGCGACCGCCCGGGTGTCGGCGGCCGGCACGTCCCGGTAGGCGGCGAGGCGCCGGGCGACGCGGGTGCGCGCGATCAGCTCGCTCGCGAGGGCGAGGTCGAGGGGCGGCAGGCCGAGCGCCCGGTCGTCGATGACCTCGACCGCGGTGCCGCCGCGCCCGAACACCACGACGGGCCCGAAGGTCGGATCCTCGGCGAGCCCCGCGATCAACTCGCGCCGGCGGCCCTTGCGCACCATCGGCTGCACCGCGAAGCCGGTGATGCGGGCCTCGGGCCGCTCGCGGCGCGCCCGGGCCAGGATCGCGCGCGCGGCCTCGCGCACATCGGCCTCGCTGGTGAGATCGAGCCGCACGCCGCCGATATCGGACTTGTGCACGATGTCGGGCGAGACGACCTTCAGCGCCACGGTGCCGCCCTGCGCCAGGATCGGCCAGGCGGCGCTCGCCGCCGCGTCGATGTCGGGGGCGAGCGTCAGGGGCACGCTCGGGATGTCGTAGGCCTTCAGGAGGTCGGCGACGCCGAGGGGGTCGAGCCAGGTGGCGCCCTGCTTGAGCGCGCGGGCCACGATCGCGCGGGCGGCCTCGACATCGGGGGCGAAGTCGCGCGGCAGCGAATCCGGCGTCCGCATCAGGTCGTCCTGCGCCTCCCGGTAATGCACGAGGTGCAGGAAGCCCTCGACCGCATCCGAATCGGTGGCGAAGCGCGGGATCCCGGCCTCCGTCAGGAGCCGGGTGGCGGCGGCGTCCTCCCCGAGGGAGACGGCGAAGACCGGCTTCCTGCGGCCCGAGGCGGCCTGGGCCCGGCGCACCGTGCCGGCGATGGCGGCCGCGACCGCGGTGCCGTCCGAGCGGGCGGTGGGGACGTGGATCGCCAGCACCGCATCGTTGGCCCGGTCGGCGAGCAGCGGCGCGAGCGCCGTCTCGTAGGCCGCCGCATCCGCATCGATCCCGAGATCGACCGGGTTGCCGGGCCCCGCCTCGGGGCCGAGCGCAGTTCCCGGGCCGAGCCCTGGCGCCGGGGTGATCTCGGCGAGCGTGCCGCCCCGGTCGGCCAGCCGGTCCGCCGCCAGCACGCCGATGCCGCGCCCATTTGTCAGGATCGCGAGGCGCTTGCCCGGAAAGGGGCGCTGGCGCCCCAGCGTCTCGACGGCGGAGAACATCTCGTCGAGATCCTCCACCGCGAGGAGGCCCGCCCGGCGGAAGGCCGCCCGGTAGACCGCGTCGGGCTTGGCCAGCGCCCCCGTATGGGTCTCGATCCGGCGCGGCGCGGCCTCGTGGCGGCCGGTGCGCAGGACCACGACGGGCTTGGCCCGGGCGGCGGCGCGGGCCGCGCTCATGAACTTGCGGGCATCCGGCACGGTCTTGAGGCAGAGCAGGATCGCCCGGGTGCCGAGATCGCTCGCGAAATGGTCGAGGCAATCGGCGACATCGACGTCGCAGGCGCGGCCGAGCGACAGCACCGCCGAGAATCCGACATCCCGCCGGGCCGCCCACTCGACGATGCCGGAGGCGATCGTGCCCGATTGGGAGACCAGGGCGAGATCCCCCGGCGCCGGCGCGCGGGCGAGCAGGCTGGCATTGAGCTTCGCGCCCGGCACGGCGAGGCCGATGCTGTTGGGGCCGAGGAGGCGCAGGCCGTAGCGCCGGCCAAGGGCGCGGGCCTGCGGCCCCGCATCCCCCGGCGCCTCGCCGAGATCGGCGGTCAGGATCACGGCGGCGCCCGCGCCCTTGCGGCCGGCCTCCGCGACGATCTCCGGCACCGCCGCGGGGGGGGCTGCGATCACCACGAGGTCGGGCGCGGCGGCGAGATCGGCGACGCTCGGCACGCACGGGATGCCGTCGACCGTGTCATGGCGTGGGTTCACGGGCCAGAGCGGCCCGGGAAAGCCCGCCGCCCGCAGGTTCTCCAGCACGGCGCGGCCGAGGGAGCCCTCGCGCGCCCCGGCGCCCGCGAAGGCGATCGAGCGCGGGCGCAGCAGCGCCTCGAAACGGTAGGTGCTCATCCCGGTCGGCGCCCCTCGTGCGGCCTGCCACGCGCGGCGTCCCGTCGCCCGGATGGACGCGCAATCCTGGCGCCCGCCAGGACGCGCCCGCGGCAACTAGCACGCGCCTGCGGCAACCGGGACGCGCCCGCGGTAACGCCGGCCGGAAGCGTTAGCCGGATTCTCCGAGGGCGGAAACGCGCGGGACCACGCGCCGCCGGGGCCTTCGCAAAATTCGGACGCGCCGGCTCAGCCGCCCGTGAGCGGACGGGGCGGCAGAACCAGGGTGTCGTCGGCCTTGAACACCGTCGGCCAGCGCATCCGCTCGGCCAGGGCGCGGGCCTCGGCCTCGTCGATTCCGAGCTCCCGCGCCACCTGCGCGATGCTGATCCAATCGGGCTGCATCGTCATGCTCCTCAGGTCTCCTGACGCGTCAACGGTTGGCCCGGAAGGGGGTTTCCTGCCCGGGGGCGTTTCGCGGCGGCGTGTCCCGGGCCGGTTCCCCCGGCCGGTGCCATCGGCTACCAGACGAATCATGCCGTCCTCCGACCTCACCCTCCGGACCGCCATCGTGGCGGCGATGCGCCAGCTCATCGCGCTGGGGCTCAGCCAGGGCACCTCCGGCAACATCTCGGTGCGGGCCGGGGCCGGCTTCCTGGTCACGCCCTCGGGCATTCCCGCCGAGGACCTGACGCCCGAGCACATCGTGCCGATGGATTTCGCGGGGCACCACGCCCACGCGCTCCCGCCCTCCTCCGAGTGGCGCTTCCACCGGGACATCCTGCGGGCCCGGCCCGAGATCGGCGCGGTGGTGCACGCCCACCCGACCTACGCCACGGCCTTCGCGCTCTGCGGACGCGAGATCCCGGCGGTGCATTACATGATCGCGGCGGCCGGCGGCCCGACGATCCGCTGCGCGCCCTACGCCTCCTACGGCACCGAGGCCCTGTCGGTGGCCGCCCTCGCGGCGCTCGAGGACCGCAAGGCCTGCCTGCTCGCCAATCACGGCATGATCGCGATCGGGCCGGACCTCGCCAGGGCCCTGTGGCTCGCCCTCGAGGTCGAGACCCTGTGCCGGCAATACGCCATCGCCCTCCAGGTCGGCGCCCCGATCGTCCTCGACGATGCCGAGATCGCCCGGACGGTGGAGCGCTTCAAATCCTACGGCCCCCGCCCCGCCGAGATCGCGCAGGACGGCGACGAGACCGGATCGCCCCCTGCCGCCCTCGGTTTCGACGAAAACCCGGCCTGATTTCTTCGCGGGAGATCAAGTCTCGGCGATCGGCTCGGCGCGCCGGCGGCGCCCATCTCCGTCCCCTTCCGCACAAACATCCGAGATGCCACGTTGCACGGGCGCCTCGCGAAGATGTGATAGAACAACCTTTGAAACCTCCGTCGCTCGTCCGACTTTTGCGTAAATATTACGACGCTTGCTTCGGATCCTTCATGGGTATTCTGGCTGCACCCGTGCCTGAATCGTTTCGGGCCTCCCGCTGAGGCCACGACGCCTCAACCGATGGTTGAGAGGGCTCAATTCAGGCATTTCCGGCCTTAAGTCGAGGCTGATCCTGTAGAATTCCCGGACCCAGGACGCTCTTGCAGGCAATGCCTACGCAACCCGCACGCGCTGATGCCACCGTTTCATCCGTTCGATCGCGCGTTTCGCAACTTATGCGTCGTTAGTCCGGCCTGAGGGCAACTCATCCAGTCAACAATCTGGATATCGCTCGTCATTGCACTTGCCTCTTGCCTTATAATTTATAACACCATAGTAGCTCGGAGATCACGAACATCCGCCGCCCGATTTTCTCAGGGCCTATGCCTCACGAGCGTTTGCGGCACATTGCCATCGATCAACAGGGGATCACGATGTCCACCGAAAGCGGCGTTTCGCCGGATTACATCGAGCTCGCGGCCGACATCGTGTCCGCCTTCGTCAGCAACAATTCCGTGCCGGTCACCGAGCTTCCGAGCCTGATCGCGTCCGTGCACGGCACGCTGAACCGCCTGTCGAGCGCGCCCGTGGAGGAGAAGGTCGAGCCGTTGACGCCGGCCGTGTCGGTGAAGCGCTCGATCACGCCCGATTACATCGTCTGCCTCGAAGACGGGAAGAAGTTCAAATCGCTCAAGCGGCACCTGCGCACCCGCTACGACATGACGCCCGACCAGTATCGGACGAAGTGGAACCTCGCGGCCGATTACCCGATGGTGGCCCCGAACTACGCCGCCGCCCGCTCGGAACTCGCCAAGAGCATGGGCCTCGGCCAGCAGCGCCGGAAGTCCCGCTCCAAGGCGGCACCGGTCGAGGCGAAGCCGGCGGTCGAGGCGAAGCCGGCCCGCGCCCGCCGCCCCCGGGCCGCCGCCGCCGAGGCCTGACGGGCCCGGGACGGGCGGGCGCGCGGGTCGCATCCCGCGCCCGAGCGCCGAGGCTCGAAGGTTTCGCCAAGTCGGGGCGCGATCCCCGCAAGGACATCCGGCCGCGCGACGGCCGGCCTCCGCATCAAGATCCGGGACAGGATCTCGGGTGCCGTCCCTGGCGCATTTCACCGGATTGTCCCGGCGCTATCCACAGCCGGTTCACCGCCTCGAGCCCGCCCGTCGAGCCGAACGCGGCCCGATCTCGCCCCGGCGCGGCCGGCCTGGCCCGGGCGGCCGCGCCGGGGCGGGGCTCGCCTCAGCGGACCGGATAACGGCCGCGCCCCAACGGCTTAGAGACATCCCTCCCCGCCGTCCGCCCGCATGCGGCGCGCTGATGCCGCTCCCCCGGGCGGCGGCGTCGGGCGCGGCCCCGCCCGCCGCGGGGCGGCGCGCCCGGGGGGCCGCGCGCCGGCGTTAGAGATGGGGCAAGGAGGTGCTGCCAAGGGTCGGGGCCTCGGCCGGGCGCTCTCAGGGGCAGCGCGGCTTCCCGCGCGGACGATCCGAGGACGCCTCATGTCCGGCCAGCCCCACATCGTCGGACGCCTGTTCTGGACCAGCGTGATCGGGGGCGGGCTCGGGCTCTGGTACGGCCGCCCCGCCTTCGCCCTCACGGCGCTCGCCCTGGCGGCGATCCTGATCTGGGCGCTCGACCGGCCGCGCCGGTTCCGGAAGCGGGTGCGCGGCATCGCCCGGCGCCACGCCCGCACCCTGGCCCTGCGGCGGCGCCAGGAGAGCTTCGTCGATCCCTACGGCAACCTGATCGAGGATGGCTGGCTGCGCGAGCGCGACTATTTCGTCGAGCGCACGATCCTGCCGGAGATCGAGGCAAGGGGCTTTGCGGATTACGCCGAGCCGCACTGGGACGCGATGGTGGCCATCGTCGAGGCGGTCGCGGCGGCCGTCATCCTGCCCGACGCGGCCGAGGCGCCCGAGGACGGGATCGCCTACGAGCAGTTCTGCGCCGCCCGCCTCACGGCGGCGGGCTGGCGCGCGCACGCCACCCAGGCCAGCGGCGACCAGGGCGCCGACATCGTGGCCGAACGCGATCGCGTCCGCCTCGTGGTGCAGTGCAAGCGCTACGCGAAGCCCGTCGGCAACGCCGCCGTGCAGGAGGTCGCCGCCGCCTGCCGCTACTGGTCGGGCGACATGGCGGCGGTGGTCTCGAATGCGGGCTTCACCCCGGCCGCCCGCAAGCTCGCGGCCGCCACCGGCGTGGCGCTCCTCCACCACGACGATCTGGACGACCTGCACCCGATGCGGCAGGTGCCGGGGCGCGGCCGCGCCGCGGCGCCGCCCGCCTGAGGATCAGGAGGTGCCGTCGAGGGGCAGCCATTGCCGGCCGTCGCGGGCGAGGAGGTCCTCGGCCCCCTTCGGCCCGTCCGTGCCGGCCGCGTAATCCTCGACGCCCGCGCTCTTCCAGGCTTTCAGCAGCGGATCCACCGCGGCCCAGCCGGCTTCGATGTTGTCGGCGCGCTGGAACAGGGTCGCGTCGCCCACCATGCAATCGTACAGCAGGGTCTCGTACCCGACATTCGGCGGCTCGGTGAAGAAGTCGCCGTAGCGGAACGTGGTGGTGACCCGGCCGAGCCGCATCTGCGGCCCGGGCCGCTTCACGTTCAGCACCGTGCTGGAGCCCTGCTCGGGGTCGATCATCAGGCGCATCACGTTCGGGGCGAGTTCCGTCACCGCGCTCTGGCTGAAGAGGCGGAACGGCGGCGGCTTGAAGTGGATCGCGATCTCGGTGAGGCGATCGGTCATGCGCTTGCCGGTGCGCAGGTAGAACGGCACCCCGGCCCAGCGCCAGTTCTCGATCTGGAGCTTCACGGCGACGTAGGTCTCGGTGTTGGAATCCTTGGCCACGTGCGGCTCGTCCCGGTAGCCGATGACGGCCGTCCCCTTCTCGGTGCCCGCCGTGTACTGCCCGCGCACGGCATCCCCCGGCTCGATCGGCCGCACGGCCTCGGCGACCTTGGCCTTCTCGCTGCGCACCGCCTCGGCCTCGAAGGAGTTCGGCGGCTCCATCGCCACCATGCAGAGGAGCTGGAACAGGTGGTTCGGCACCATGTCGCGCAAAGCCCCGGTCGGCTCGTAGAAGCCGCCGCGATCCTCGACCCCGATGGTCTCGGCCGCGGTGATCTGGACGTGGTCGACGTATTCGCGCCGCCAGATCGGCTCCAGCATGCCGTTGGCGAAGCGGAGCGCCATGATGCTCTGGACCGTCTCCTTGCCCAGGAAATGGTCGATCCGGTAGAACTGGCTCTCGTCGGCCTGTTTCAGGATGCGGGCGTTGAGCGCCTGGGCCGAGGCGAGGTCGGAACCGAAGGGCTTCTCGATCACGACGCGCCGGAAGGCGCCGTCCTGCTGCTTGAGCAGGCCGGCCTGCCCCAGATGCTCGACGATCGGCCCGAAGAAGCGGGCCGCCACCGCGAGGTAGAACACCACGCTGCCCTCGATCCGGTCCTTCAGCGCCGCATAGGCAGCCGCATCCTCGAAATCGCCCTTCAGGAACTGGATCCGGTCCCGCACGAAGCCCCAGGCCTTCGGGTCGATGTGGTCGGCGTGGAATTCCGAGGTGGCGTCCTTGGTGAAGGATTCCATCGTGGCGGTGAGGTCCTGGCGCAGGCCCTCGTCGCTGTTGTCGTTGTGGTCGACGCCCAGGATCTTGAAGCCCTCGGCGAGGAGGCCGGCACCGGAGAGGTTGTAGAGCGCGGGCATCAGCAGGCGCTTGGTCAGGTCGCCCGCGGCCCCGAAGATCACGAGGGTGCAGGGCGGGGCGGCCTTCGTGCCGCAGGCGGCAGGCCCGTTGAGAGTGACGGTCCGTTCCATCGGCAAGCTCCGGGTGCGATCGGACCCGCCGCAAGCTGAGCCGGCGGGATCGCACGTCAAACGGCCGGTGAGGCGGGGCGTTCCGGCGGATCACGCCTCCGTGCGCTGGGAATCGGGGGCGCCCGCCGCCCTACTCGTCGGGGCGCACCGCCTGGCCGCCGTCGATCGGCAGGCGGGCGCCGAGGAGCTCCGGACCGCCCGGCAGGCTGCGCACGTCCCAGCCGCCCCCGAGGGCCCGGATCAGCGACACCGCCGTGGTGTAGCGGTTGAGCCTGACCTGGAGCGCCGCGACCTCGTTGTTGAGGGCGAGCGCCTGGGCGGTGATGACCGTGGTGAAGTTCTGGGTGCCGGCGCGATACTCGTTGAGGGTGATCTCGACGGCGCGCCGCGCCGAGGCCACGGCCGCGTCCTGCGCGGCCTGCTGGCGGGCGAGGATGCGCACGCCGGCCAACCCGTTCTCGACCTCGCTGAAGGCCGTGAGCACCACCTGCCGGTAATTGGCCACCGCCCCGTCATAGGCCGCCCGCGAGGCCTGGAGCGCGGCCGAGCGCGCGCCGCCGTCGAACAGCACCTCGGTGCCGGCGGCGGCCACCGACCAGACCTGGTTGGCCGCCGAGAACAGGCCGTTGCGCGGATCGCCCGAGATGCCGCCGGAGGCCGAGAGCGTCACGGTCGGGTAGAAGGCCGCGACCGCCACGCCGATCAGCTCGCTCTGGCTCTGCACGGTGCGCTCGGCCTGGGCCACGTCCGGGCGGCGCTCCAGCAAGGCGGATGGGATGCCGACCGGCACCGCGGGCGGGCGGGCGCCGAGGCTCGCCACCGGGATCGAGACCTCCGAGGGCGGGCGCCCGATGAGGAGCGCGATGGCGTGCTCGAAGGTCGCCCGCTGCAGGCCGACCGCGATGGCGGAGGCCCGCGTCGTCTCGACCTGCGTCTGCGCCGTGATCACGTCCGAGCGGGCGGCGACGCCCGCATTGTACTGGTTCTCGGTGATCGCGAGGGTGCGCTTGTAGGCCTCCACCGTCTCGTTCAGGAGACGCTGCAGGGCATCCGCGTAGCGCAGTTGCAGGTAGTTCGTGACCACTTCCGCCTGCACCGAGAGGCGCACGAGCCCGACCTGCGCCGCGTCGGACTGGGCCGCGGCGACCTCGCTCTCGATGTTGCGGCGGGTGCCGCCGAACAGGTCCAGCTCCCAGCTCGCCTGCCCCTGGAGCGAGACATTGGTCCGCTCGACGCCGCCCGCCCGGACGCGCGAGATCCCGGGCGCCCCGATCACCGTGGGGTAGAGGGCGGCGCGGGCCTGCTCCACCAGGGCGCGGGCCTGCCTGTAGCCCGCCACCGCTTGGCGCAGGGTCTGGCTGTCGACGTCGACGAGGCGCACCAGCCGGTCGAGGGCCGGGTCCTTGAACACCCGCCACCAGTCGCCGCGCTCGGCCCCGTCATTCGGCTGGGCCGGGCGCCAGCCCTTCTTCGACGCGACGGCGGCGGCGCTGTCCTCCCGCTGGCCGCCTTCCTTGAAGGCGAGCGGCGTCTCGACGGAGGGACGCGCGTAATCGGGCCCGACCATGCAGCCGCCCGTGAGCGCGGCCAGACCCGTGGCCGCCAGCCATCCCCGGATCCGCATCATTCTGCGGCCGGAAGCGCGGCGCTGCCGCCCGCAGCGCGGCGGGCGCGGCGCGCCTTCGCCCAGTGCCGGAGCCGGTCGAGATACAGGTAGACGACGGGGGTCGTGTAAAGGGTCAGGATCTGGCTCACGATCAGGCCGCCGGCGATCGCGATGCCGAGCGGACGGCGCAGTTCCGAGCCCTCGCCGCCGGCGAGGATCAGGGGCGCCGCGCCGAGCAGCGCGGCCAGCGTTGTCATCATGATCGGCCGGAAGCGCAAGAGGCAGGCCTCGAAGATCGCGTCATGCGGGTTGGCGCCGTGGGTGCGCTCGGCGTCGAGGGCGAAGTCGATCATCATGATCGCGTTCTTCTTCACGATGCCGATGAGCAGGAACACCGCGATGAGGGCGATCACGGTGAATTCAGTGCCCGAGACCAAGAGCGCCAGCAGCGCCCCGATGCCGGCCGACGGCAGGGTCGAGAGGATCGTGATCGGGTGGATGAAGCTCTCGTAGAGGATGCCCAGGATCGTGTAGACGGCCAGGATCGCGGCCAGGATCAGCAGCGGCTGGCGCGAGGCCGAGGCCTGGTAGTTCTTGGCCGCGCCCGCGAACTCGCCGTGGATGGTGGCGGGCAGGCGCAGCGACGCCATCGCGGCGTCGATCGCCGCGGTGGCGTCCGAGAGGCTCTTGCCCGGCGCCAGGTTGAACGAGACCGTGGTGGCGACGAACAGGCCCTGGTGGCTCACCTGCACGGGCGCGTTGCCGGTCTCGAGGCGGGCGAAGGCCGAGAGCGGGATCATGGTCTCCTTCGCGCTCGAGACCGGCGCGCTCGAGGAGGCGCCGCCCTTGCTCGCCGCGATGGCGTTGGAGGCCGCGTTGCGGGCGGAATCGCTCGCGATGGCGGCGGCCGTGGTCGAGGGGTCGGTGGCCGTGGTGTCGGGCGCGGCCGCGGTCGAACCGGTGCCGTTGGTGTTGGCCGCCCCGTTCGCCGCCACCGTGCCGGCCACCGCGTTCGTGGTCGCCGAGCCCCGAGCCTTCCCGCCCGAGGTCGAGACGTAGACCATCTTGAGCGTCTCGGGCGACTGGAGGTAGCGCGGCGCGATCTCCATCACGACGTGGTACTGGTTCAGCGGGTTGTAGATCGTCGAGACCTGGCGCTGGCCGAAGGCGTCGTAGAGGGTGTTGTCGATCTTGTCGGGGGTGATGCCGTAGCGGAAGGCGGTGGCCCGGTCGATGACGAGGCGGCTCTCCAGCCCGCCCTCCTGCTGGTCCGAGGTCACGTCGGCGAAGATCGGGTTCTTCTGCAGCGCCTGCACCAGCTGCGGGGCCGCCGCGTAGAGTTCCTCGGCGGTGTCCCCCTGCAGGGTGTACTGGTACTGGGCGAAGCTCTGGCGCCCGCCCATCCGCAGGTCCTGGCGCGGGAACAGGAACAGCCGGGCCCCCGCCACCTGGGCGAGCTTCGGGCGCAGGCGGTTCATCACCTCGGTGATCGACGGGCGCTCGCCGCGCGGCTTCAGCCCGACGAAGACATTGGCGGAGTTGGTGCCGCGCCCGCCCGTGAAGCCCACGACGCTGTCCACCGCCGGGTCCGCCTGCACGATGGCGGTGGCCTGGCGCAGCTTCTGCTCCATCGCCTGGAAGGAGATGCGCTGGTCGGCCTGGATGCCGCCCATCATCTGCCCGGTATCCTGCTCGGGGAAGAAGCCTTTCGGCACGATGACGTAGAGGTAGACGTTGAGGCCGATCGTGGCGAGCAGGATCAGCATCACGAGGCGGCTGTGGCGCAGGCCGAAGCGCAGGGAGCGCTCGTAGCCCCGCAGCGAGCCCGAAAAGGCCCCTTCCAGGCCGCGGATGAACAGGTTCGGGCGCCGGGAGGGATCGTGCGTCTCGGGCTTGAGGAGCCGCGCGCACATCATCGGCGTCGTGGTGAGCGAGAGCACGAGCGAGATGAGGATCGCCAGCGACAGCGTGACGGCGAATTCCTGGAACAGGCGCCCGACGAGGCCCCCCATCATCAGGATCGGCAGGAACACCGCGATGAGCGACAGGCTCATGGAGATGACCGTGAAGCCGACCTCGCGCGCGCCGCGGAGCGAGGCCTCGATCCGGGATTTGCCCTGCTCGATGTAGCGCTGGATGTTCTCCAGGACCACGATGGCGTCGTCGACCACGAACCCCGTCGCGATGATGAGCGCCATCAGCGACAGGATGTCGAGGGAATAGTCGAGCAGGTACATCGCCGAGAAGGTGCCGACGATCGAGATCGGCACCGCCACCGCGGGGATCAGGGTGGCGCGCCAGGAGCGCAGGAACACGAACACCACGAAGACCACGAGGCCCACCGCGATCAGCAGCGTCTCCTCGGTCTCGGCGAGCGAGGCGCGGATCGTGGCGCTGCGGTCGCCCGTGATGGTCAGGTCGATGTCGCCCGGAAGGGCCGCCTGGACCTGCGGCAAGGCCTCCTTCAGGCCCTTGATGGTCTCGACGACGTTCGAGCCCGGCTGCTTGTAGATGAACAGGATGACGCCGGGCTTGCCGTTGATCAGGCCGAGATTGCGCTTGTCCTCCACCGAATCGATCACCTGGCCGACATCGGTGAGGCGCACGCCCGCCCCGTTGCGGTAGGCCACCACGATGTCGCGGTACTCGGCGGCGGTGCGGCCCTGGTCGTTGGCGTAGAGCTGGTAGTGGCGCTCGCCCGTCTCGATGGCGCCCTTCGGCGAGTTGGCGTTGGCGGAGGCGAGCGCCGCCCGGATGCCCTCGAGGCCGATGCCGTAGTGGAAGAGCGCCGTCGGATCGAGCTCGACCCGCACGGCGGGCAGCGAGGAGCCGCCGATATCGACGTTTCCGACGCCGGGCAGCTGCGACATCTTCTGCTGCACCACGGTGGCGGCGGAATCGTAGAGCTGGCCCGGCGACAGGGTGTCCGAGGTGAGGCCGAGGATCAGGATCGGGGCGTCGGCGGGGTTGAACTTCCGGTAGGTCGGGTTCTGGCGCAAGGCCGTCGGCAGGTCGGCCCGCGCCGCGTTGATCGCCGCCTGGACGTCGCGCGCCGCCCCGTCGATGTCGCGGTTGAGCCCGAACAGCAGGACGATCCGCACCGTGCCGGTGGAGCTCGTCGAGGTCATCTCGTTGACGTCGGCGATGGCCCCGAGGCGGCGCTCGAGCGGCGCCGCCACCGTGGTCGCCATGGTGTCGGGACTCGCGCCCGCCATCTGCGCCTGGACCAGGATGACGGGGAAATCCACCTGCGGCAGGGGCGCCACCGGCAGCTTCAGGAAGGCGAAGAGGCCGGCCAGCAGCACCCCGATGGTCAGGAGCGTGGTGGCGACCGGGCGCCGGATGAACGGCTCCGAGACGTTCACGGCAGCGCCTCGCCGGCCGCCGCCTCGCCCCGATGGCGGCCCGTGACGCGGCGCTCCAGGCGGTCGAAGGCGAGGTAGATCACGGGCGTGGTGAAGAGCGTCAGCACCTGGCTGACGATGAGGCCGCCCGCGATGGCGATGCCGAGCGGCTGGCGCAGCTCCGAGCCGACGCCGGTGCCGACGATGAGGGGCACCGCCGCGAAAAGCGCGGCCAGCGTCGTCATCATGATCGGGCGGAAGCGCAGGAGGCAGGCCTCGAAGATCGCGTCGGGCGGGCTCATGCCCTCCTCGCGCTCCGCCTGGAGCGCGAAGTCGATCATCATGATGGCGTTCTTCTTCACGATGCCGATGAGGAGCACGATGCCGATGATCGCGATGACGTCGAGGGAGAGCCCGAACAGCATCAGGCCGAGAAGCGCCCCGATGCCGGCCGACGGCAGGGTCGAGAGGATCGTGATCGGGTGGATGAAGCTCTCGTAGAGGACGCCGAGCACGATGTAGACGGTGACGATGGCGGCGAGCACGAGGAACAGCTCGTTGCCCAGGGCCGCCTGGAAGGCGAAGACCGAGCCCTGGGGCACGATGCGGAAGCTCGACGGCAGGTCGATCTCGCGCCGCGCCGCCTCGATCGCCTCCACCGCCTGGCCCAGGGCCGCGCCGGGCGCGAGGTTGAACGAGACCGTGGTGGCCGGGAACTGCCCGAGATGGCTGATCAGGAGCGGCGCCCGCCTTTCGCTGACCCGCGCCACGGCCGAGAGCGGGACCTGGCCCGAGGTCGCCGTCGAGGAGGGCAGGTAGATCGTGTTGAGGCTCTCCAGCGTCCGGTGCAGGTCGGGATCGGCCTCGAGGATGACCCGGTACTGGTTCGACTGGGTGAAGATCGTCGAGATGATGCGCTGGCCAAAGGCGTCGTAGAGGGCGTTGTCGACGGTGGCCGGGGTGATGCCGTAACGGCCGGCGGTCGCGCGGTCGATGGTGACGTAGGCGGCGAGCCCGCTGCCCTGGAGGTCGCTCGCCACGTCCGCGAGCAGGGGCGAGCGCTGGAGCGCGCTCACGAAGCGGGGCACCCAGGTCTCGAATTCCTCGAGGTTCGGGTTCTCCAGGATGACCTGGTACTGCGTCGCCGAGACCGCCGTGTCGATGGTGAGGTCCTGCACCGGCTGCATGTAGAGGCGGATGCCCGAGACCCCGGCGCTGGCCTGCTTCAGGCGGTCGATGACGCCGCTCGCGGCGGCCGTGCGCGCGTCGCGGGGCTTCAGGTTGATCAGGAACCGGCCCGAATTCAGCGTCACGTTCTGGCCGTCGACGCCGATGAAGGAGGACAGGCTCGCGACGTCGGGATCCTTGAGGATGATCGCGGCGAGGCGCTGCTGGCGCTCCGCCATCGCCGCGTAGGACACGGTCTGGTCGGCCTGGGTGATGCCCTGGATCACCCCCGTGTCCTGGACGGGGAAGAAGCCCTTCGGGATCACCACGAACAGGTAGCCGGTGAGCACGACGGTGCCGAGGGCGACGAGGAGCGTCAGGCCCTGGTAGTTCAGCACGACCCGCAGCGCCCGGCCATAGGCCGCGATGGTGCCGTCCATGGCCCGGCGGCCCATGCGGGACAGGAAGCCCTCGCGGCTGCGGAGCTGATCCGCCGGCACGTGCTTGAGGAGGCGCGCGCACAGCATCGGCACTAGGGTGAGGGAGACCACCGCCGAGATCACGATCGTGGCCGCGAGCGTGATGGCGAATTCGTGGAACAGGCGCCCGACCACGTCGCCCATGAACAGGAGCGGGATCAGCACCGCGATCAGCGAGACGGTCAGCGAGATGATGGTGAACCCGATCTCGCGCGAGCCCTTGAGCGCCGCCTCCAGCGGGGCGTCGCCCTCCTCCACGTGGCGGGCGATGTTCTCGATCACCACGATGGCGTCGTCGACCACGAAGCCCGTCGCGATGGTGAGCGCCATCAGCGACAGGTTGTCGAGAGAGAAGCCGTAGAGGTCCATCACGGCGAGCGCGCCGATCAGGGAGAGCGGCACCGACAGGCTCGGGATCAGGGTCGCCGAGAGGCTGCGGAGGAACAGGAAGATCACCAGCACCACGAGGGCGATGGCGAGGCCGAGCTCGAACTGCACGTCCTCGACGGAGGCCCGGATCGTGGTGGTGCGGTCGGTGAGCGGCGTCACCGTGATGGCCGCCGGCAGGGTCGCCTGGAGCTGGGGCAGCAGCGCCTTGATCTTGTCGACGGTGGCGATGACGTTGGCGCCGGGCTGGCGCTGGATGTTCAGGATGACGGCGGGCGTCTCGTCCATCCAGGCGCCGAGCTTGGTGTTCTCCGGCCCGTCCACCACGTCGGCGACGTCCGAGAGCCGCACCGGGGCGCCGTTCTTGTAGGCGATGATCGCGTCGTTATAGGCGCGCGGGTCGCGGATCTGGTCGTTGGCGTTGATGGCGTAGGATTGCTTGGGGCCGTCGATATTGCCCTTGGGCGTGTTGACGTTGAGATTCGTGATCGTGGTGCGCAGGTCGTCGATGTTGAGGCCGTAGGCCGCGAGCGCGCGCGAATTGAAGCGCACCCGCACGGCCGGCCGCTGGCCGCCGCCCATGCTGACGAGGCCGACGCCGGCCACCTGGGAGATCTTCTGGGCGAGGCGCGTCTCGGCGAGGTCGCGCACCTGCGTCAGCGCGAGCGTCTTCGAGGTGAGCCCGAGCGTCAGGATCGGCGCGTCGGCCGGGTTCACCTTGGCGTAGATCGGGGGCGCCGGGAGGTCCGAGGGCAGGAGGTTGCCGGCCGCGTTGATCGCGGCCTGCACCTGCTGCTCGGCGATGTCGAGGGACAGGTCCAGGCTGAATTGCAGGGTGATGACGGAGGCCCCGGCCGAGCTCTGCGAGGTCATCTGGTTGAGGTTGGCGAGCTGGCCGAATTGCCGCTCCAGCGGCGCGGTGACGGCCGAGGTCATCACCTCCGGGCTGGCGCCCGGGTAGAAGGTCTGGACCTGGATCGTCGGGTAATCGACGGCCGGCAGCGCCGAGACCGGCAGGTTGAGATACGACACCATGCCGACGATCAGGATCGCCAGCATCAGGAGCGTCGTGGCCACCGGCCGCAGGATGAAGAGGCGCGACGGGTTCATGGGCTGAGCCTCGCCAAGACACCCACCAAGACCCCTGCCAAGAGCCCTGCCAAGACTTGGCCGCCGGCAAGCCCCGTCCGACCGGCTCCCTCATCCCGAGCGGCCGCCGCACGCGCTGCGAAGGCCGGCGCGCAGCTCCGCATGCGGTGGCCGGGTCGGAGCGGAAGCGGGCGGGGCGTGCTCACGGGGCCTGCTGCCGCTCGCGGCGGCCCTGCCTGCGCTCCCGGGGCGGCGCCTCGCCGGCCGCGGCCCTGTCAGCCGCCGTCTTGTCACCGGAAGCCTTGTCACCGGAAGCCTTGTCGCCCGAAGCCTTGTCGCCGGACGCCGTGTCGCCCGCCGGGGCCTCCGGGGAGGCCGCGGGTCCGCCGGTGATGCGCACGCTGGCGCCGTCGCGCAGGCGGTCGGTGCCGTCGGTCACGACGCGGTCGCCGACCTTGAGGCCCTCGGTGACGGCGGTGCGGGTTCCGTCGGTCTCGCCGACCTTGATCGGGCGCACCACGACCTTGTCGTTCCCGTCCATCAGGTAGACGTAGGTGCCCGGCGTGCCGCGCAGGATCGCGGCCGTCGGGACGACGGGGGCGTTGCGCACCGTGTCGACCGTGAGCTTGGCGTTGACGAACTGGTTCGGGAACAGCGCCTCGTCGTCGTTCTGGAAGATCGCGCGCAGCTTCACGGTGCCGGTCGTCGTGTCGATCTGGTTGTCGACGGTGTCGAGCACGCCGGTGGCGATCTCGTTGGCGTCGCCCCGGTCGTAGGCGCGCACCACCAGCTTCGCGCCCGCCCGCACCTGCCGCATCACCCGCGAGACGTCGTCCTCCGGGAGGGTGAACAGCACCGAGATCGGGTGAAGCTGCGTCACCACCACGATGCTGGTCGAGGCGGCCGTGATGTAGTTGCCGAGATCCACCTGCCGCAGGCCGACGCGGCCGTCGACCGGCGAGACGATGCGCGTGTAGGCGACGTTGAGCTTCTGCTGGTCGACGAGGGCCTGGTCGGCCGCGACCGTGCCCTCGTTCTGCTTCACCAGGGCCCCTTGTGTGTCGACGTTCTGCTTCGAGATCGAGTCCTGCTGCACCAGCCGCTGGAAGCGGGCGAGGTCGAGCTTCGAGTTCTGAAGCAGCGCCTGGTCGCGGGCGAGCTGGCCCTGGTACTGCGCCAGCAGCGCCTCGTAGGGCCGCGGGTCGATCTGGGCGAGGAAGTCGCCCTTCTTGACCATCTGGCCCTCCCGGTAGCCGATCTCGGTGAGATAGCCGCTGATCTGCGAGCGGATCGTCACGGTGGCGAGCGGCGTCACCGTGCCGAGGCCCTGGAGCACCACCGGGATGTCGCCCGCGGTCACGCTCGCGATGCCGACGGCCTGGGCCGGCTCGCCGCCGCCGCCCTGCCGCCCGCCGCGCCCGGCGCCCCGGCCCTTGGTGGCGCCGGGCTCGCCGGCCGTCTGGGTCTTCGAGCCGTCGTACCAGCGATGTCCGACAGCGCCCGCGCCCATGAGGAGGAGGAGCACCAGCAGCCAGCGGCCGAGGCGGCTGCGCCGCCGCGTGCGGGCAGGCGGGGGCGCCGCGTGAATCTCGCGCGCCGTCTCCGTCCGGATGGGTGAACTCTCGTTCATACCTGCTTAACCTGAACACCTGCCGGTGGACGATCCCGAAGCCTTGCCCGAAGCCTTGCCCAAAGCCTTGCGGAGGCTTGGCTGCGGTCCGCTCCGCATCAGCGCCCGCATCTCCGCAGCCCGGCCCCGGCCTTGTCCACCCCGCATCGGGAGCGGGGGCCGGTTGTCCGTCGAAATATCCTTCCGATCAGACGTCGTGAGCATTTCGTCCTGTACAAGGTTCCCCGTGCGAGCGCGCGTGCGGCATCTTCGTGAGGGAGCCCGGCGCGCGATTCCGCAGGGTCCGGCCAATGCCCGCGCAATGCGTCGTCAGTACGGCACCGACGTTTCCGGGGTGTTGCTGGTGCGAGGGCCTCTCAGGGGCGCTCAAGGGAGCGATAAAGCTGCAAGACCTCGCGAAACGACGCGTCCGCCGGCGCGACCGGGACGGCGAAGCGCAGGGCCACCCCGAGGGCGCCGAACGCGAGGGCGAGGGCGAGGCAGGTTCGCATGGGGAGGCAGAGGCTGCGCGCGGTGAGTTCAGGGTCGCGCGCCCCCCTCTAGCGGATTTCCGGTGGAGCGCACGCGAAAAGGGCCGCCAACGGGGTTGGCGGCCCTCTCCACGACCGGAACGGCACTGTCACTTGGATTGAACGAGGGGGCGGAGTTCCGTCCAGGCGAAGGCCGTTCCAGCCGTGTTCCCAAGAGTTATCTCACGAGTGATGAATGTCAACATTCGTCACTCGATCGGCGCCGGGCGGGGGGCTGCCCGCGTGCGCAAGCGCACGCTTCGCCGCGTGGGAGCGCCGTGATACTGGCAGGCGGGGCGATCCGCGGCACGGCGCCGGCGCTCATTTTCCAAACGCCTGATGCGGAAGTAGAATTCCAGACATGAACCCGGTCTTCGCCGATCTTCCGACCTCGGTGTTCGAGGTGATGTCGCGCCTCGCCCGCGAGACCGGGGCGATCAATCTCGGCCAGGGCTTCCCCGACGATCCGGGCCCCGCCGACATCCGGGCCCGGGGGGCGGAGGCCCTGCGCGACGGCTTCAACCAATACCCGCCGATGATGGGCCTGCCGGCCCTGCGCCGGGCCATCGCGGCGCATTACGCCCATCATCAGGGCCTCATCCTCGACCCCGAGACCGAGGTGATGGTGACCTCGGGCGCCACCGAGGCGCTCGCCGGCGCGCTGCTCGCCCTGATCGAGCCCGGCGACGAGGTCGTGCTGTTCGAGCCCCTCTACGACGCCTACCTGCCCCTGGTGCGCCGGGCCGGCGGCGTGCCGCGCATCGTCACCCTGCGCCCGCCCGCCTTCCGGCTCGACGCGGAGGCCCTGGCGGAGGCCTTCTCGGCGCGGACCCGGGTGGTCCTCCTCAACAATCCCCTGAATCCCAGCGCCACCCTGTTCGGTGCGGAGGATCTCGCGCTGCTGGCCGGGTTCTGCCAGCGCTTCGACGCGGTCGCGGTCTGCGACGAGGTCTGGGAGCACGTCGTCTTCGACGGAAGGCATCACCAATCCCTGATCGCCCTGCCGGGCATGCGCGAGCGCACGGTGAAGATCGGCTCGGCCGGCAAGATCTTCAGCCTGACGGGCTGGAAGGTCGGCTTCGTGATGGCGGAGGCGCGGCTGATGCGCGGGCTCGCCAAGGCGCACCAGTACCTCACCTTCACGACGCCCCCGAACCTGCAGGAGGCCGTCGCCTACGGGTTGGCCAGGGAGGACGCCTATTTCACCGGGATGCGCCGGGACTTCGCCCGCGCCCGCGACCGGCTCGCGGCAGGCTTGGGCGCCCTCGGGGTGACGGTGCTGCCCTCGCAGGCCACCTACTTCCTCAACATCGACATCGCGGATCTCGGCTGGGGCGACGACGTCGCGTTCTGCGAGGCCCTGGTCCGCCGCCACGGCGTCGCGGCGATCCCCGTGAGCGCCTTCTATGCCGCGAGCCCGGTGCGCAACCTCGTGCGCCTGTGCTTTGCCAAGGCGGATGCGACCCTCGACACGGCCTTGGAGCGGATGTCCGTCCTGGCCCGGAGGGCCGCGTGAGGGGGCCGGGCCATCCCGGCAGGCCGTGGCTCGATCGGGCAAGCCCGAATCGCGCGTCCCTCGATCGCGCGGGGTCTGATCGGGCAGGTCTGGATCGGGCAGGTCTGGATCAGGCAGGTCCTGATCGCGCGCGTCTTGCCGCGGCGCCGCGGCGGGGCCACATCCCTCCCCATGACCGCATACGAGTCCTTCCGCGCCGCCCCCCGGGACCCCGCGACGGCCTTCCGCGTGGCCGACACGAGCCGCGAGGCGAGCCTCGCGCGCCTCGAGAAGCTGGCCCATCTCCTGGATTCGGCCTTCCTGATCCCCGGCACCAACCGCCGCGTCGGCATCGACGCGGTGATCGGCCTCGTGCCGATCGTCGGCGATTTCGCCGGCATGCTGATGTCGTCCTACATCCTCTACGAGGCGCGCCGCCTCGGCGTGCCGCGCTGGCTCCTCGCCCGCATGGCGCTCAACGTCGCCTTCGACGGGATGGTCGGCGCGGTGCCGCTGGCGGGCGACCTGTTCGACGCGGCCTTCAAGGCCAACCGGCGCAACGTGCGCCTGTTGCGCCGCCACCTGGAGCGCCACGGCGGCTTGCGTCCGAGCGAGATCGAGGGCACGGCCATCCGCATCGACGGTTGAGCGCGTGGTCGGGGACCGGGGGGCGGAGACGATGAACGAGGTCGCCCGCCCCGCGGAGGCCGAGGCGGAGGCCCTCTCGGCGCCGATGCCGGGTGCCGCGCCGATCGTGCTGGCGCCCACGACCCGGCGCGGGCTCTCGCCCCTCAACCGGCGCCGGCTCGCCAATTTCCGGCGCAACCGGCTCGGCTTCTGGTCCTTCGTGATCTTCGTCGGGCTGTTCGGGCTCAGCCTGTTCGCGGAGTTCATCGCCAACGACAAGCCGATCATCGCCTCCTACAAGGGCGAGATCCTGTTTCCCGTCCTGATCGACTACCCGGACGAGAAGTTCGGCGGCTTCCTGGCGCGGACCGATTACCGCGCCGCGGAGACCCGCAAGGAGATCGCCGAGAACGGCTGGGCGATCTGGCCGCCGATCCCCTATTCCTACGACACCATCCTGACCGGGCTGCCGACGCCCTCCCCCTCTCCACCGACCTGGCTTCTCACCGACGCGCAGTGCAGGCCCGTCGCCGAGGCGACCGGGGGCACCGGGTGCCGCGACATCGAGTGGCACTGGCTCGGCACCGACAACACCACCCGCGACGTCCTCGCCCGCGTGATCTACGGCTTCCGGATCTCGGTGCTGTTCGGGCTGACCCTCGCGCTGATCTCGTCCGTCATCGGCGTCGTCGCGGGGGCGGTGCAGGGCTATTTCGGCGGCTGGGTCGACCTCGCCTTCCAGCGCTTCATCGAGGTCTGGAGCGGCATCCCGACCCTCTACCTCATCATCATCATCTCGGCCTTCATCGCGCCGGGCTTCTTCGTGCTGCTCGGCATCCTGCTGCTGTTCTCCTGGGTGGCGCTCGTCGGCGTGGTACGGGCGGAATTCCTGCGCGCGCGCAATTTCGAGTACGTGCGGGCGGCCCGCGCCCTCGGGCTGTCGAACATCCGCATCATGGCGGTGCACCTGCTGCCGAACGCCATGGTGGCGACGCTGACCTTCCTGCCCTTCATCCTGAACGGCTCGATCACGACCCTGACCTCGCTGGACTTCCTCGGCTTCGGGCTGCCGCCCGGCTCGCCGTCGCTGGGGGAGCTGCTCGCCCAGGGCAAGGACAACATCCAGGCGCCCTGGCTCGGGCTGACGGGCTTTGCCGTCGTCGCCACGATGCTCAGCCTGCTGATCTTCGCGGGCGAGGCGGTGCGGGACGCCTTCGACCCCCGCAAGACCTTCCGCTAGCCGGTCGACCGGAGGCCGGCCACGCCGAACCTTGGCGTGGCCCGCCGGTCCGGGCTTCGGCCCTTACCGGCCGCTGGCGCCGCCCCCCGCGCTGTTCGATTGCGGCTTGTTGTTCTGCTCGGCATTGCCGGCCGCGCCCGAGGAGCTGTGCGGGTCACGGCCCTGGGCCAGGACCGGTGTTGCCAGCAGAAGGGCGATCGCACTGGCGGCAGCAAGGATCTTCATGGAAGTTCTCCTCCGAACGGCCCCGCTCGCTCCGACCGAGCGAGACTGATGATGGGCGCGTGAACACAACCACTGATCGAATTGATGGGTTGCTTTCGAGCATCGGCTAAAAAATTCACAGCCGAATGCTGCCACGTCTCGGTCCGATACGCGGGTGGGCCGAACAGGAGCAGGAGCGTTATTGCGAGAAACGCGCGACTCCGCGCGAAGCGGAACCCAACGGTATCAGAATGCTCATCACGGTTCTATTTGAGCATTTTCTGTTCAGACGTCCTGATCCTGCCAAGACCGAAGACCAAGCCGGAGCGTCGATCATTGGATTGCAGGGGTGCCGCTGGCATCTTCTCGATCGAATGCTGTGGAAGCATCGGCCTCGGCAGGCTAGCGCGGATCAGAACAGGCTCCATCTCCGAGAGAGGCCTGTCTCCGCGTGCCGGCACGGGCGCCTGGGCACTATTGTGGCAGATCCATGGGTCCAAATTCATACATAGAACAACATTGCGGGCATTTTCTTCCAAGCTTTGCTGATACTTTTGAGGAATTTAAGACCGCCCAGCAGGCTGGAAAGCGAGCATTTCAGCGATCAATCCTGCCTTGCATCAAGCTGTTGTCGGTTCCGTGCTTGCATTCCTTCGACAGTGTCATAACTTCTCGCCGGAGGGGAAGTCAGGCAGAGGATGATGGAAAATGTCGGATAATGAACAAACACAGCATGACACGCATATCGAGCGCACGGTCGATGTCGTCTCGGCTTATGTTGCGAACAACTCGATTCCGACGGCCGATCTGCCGGCCCTGATCACCAGTGTCCACGAAGCGCTCCACGGACTTGCTGCCGGCACGGCGCGCCCCGAGGTCGACGCGGTCGAGAAGCCGTCGCCCGCCCAGGTCCGCAAGTCGATCCGGCCGGATGGACTGGTCAGCTTCATCGACGGCAAGTCCTACAAGACCCTCAAGCGCCACCTGACGAAGCACGGCCTCGATCCGCACAGCTACCGCGAGCGCTTCGGCCTGCCGAACGATTATCCGACGACCTCCGCGAACTACTCGGCCCAGCGCTCGGCCCTCGCCAAGAGCCTCGGCCTCGGCCAGCCCGGCCGCAGCGCCGCCGAGGCGGAGGAGCCGGAGGTCGCCCCCGAAGCGAAGGAGACGAGCGGCCGGCGCCGGAGCGGAACCAGCGGCGGCACGGCCGGCAAGGGACGCGGAAACCGCAAGACCGCAGCGGCCGCCTGATCCCGGCCCGTTCGGCCGCCGGCACGGCCCGGCGCGGGCCAGGCGGCCGATCAGATTCGCGTGACCCAGTGTCCCCGGTGCTGTCCCCGGTGGCCGCCGCGGGCCATTCCCGATCGCCTAGCCATCGGAAACGGCCCTGAGCCTTCGAGGTGACGCGCGCTCTTGGGCCGAACCGGGATCCCATCCGGCGGGGAGCGCTCTAGATCGGCGAGGTCCGACGGCCGAGAAGCCAGTCCTTGGCCCGCATCAGCAGGGCCGGACGCACCCGCCCGACATCCTCGGCGTCGAGGAGAGGCGAGGTCGACAGGGCGGCCAGATAGGCTTCCTCGGCCTCGCGGCACTGGCGCAGGGCCGCGTCGGCGGCGATCATGCGGCCAGAAAGGGAGGCCTGGAGGCCGAAGCTGCGATGCAGGCAGCCGCGCCACGTCCCGTGCAGCTCCGCGACCCCGGCGGCGGCGGGCAGGGGGACAAGGCCGGGCAGCGTGCCGGCCAGGACGAGGCCGGCCAGGGCCAGAGGACGGATCGTCATGCGCGGGCGGCTCCGGAAGAGCCGCATCCTCCCGCCCACAGGCCTAATATTCCCTGAATGACGCGCGCCCGGCCTCGTGCCGGAATGGGACGGCTCAGCGATTGGCCGTCGTCACCGGCGAGAGGCTGCGGCCGAGGGCGACCCAGGCCACGCTGTCCTGGCTCTCGCGCTTGATGAAGGTGTAGCCGGTGCGCCGCCAGGGCAGGATCGTGTTGGTCTTGTTGTCGAGGATCAGGTCGCCCCGGTCGGTGATCAGGGTGAGCACGGCGTGGCCCTCGCCCTTCTCGTCGATCACCACGGTCATCCGCATGGCGCGGCGCGGCAGGCCGGCCTCGGCCAGGAGATGGCGCTTCAGGAGCTGGAAATCCTCGCAATCGCCGATGCCGTCCTCGGCGAGGTCCCAGCGGTCCGGAACATGGAGGTGGTCCATGTCGGTCATGGCCTGCACGGCCTTGTTCACCCGCTTGTTCACCGCCACGATGGTGTTCCAGAGGGCGGGCGTCAGGGTGATGCTGGTCGGCTCGTTGCGGCCGATCGCGCACTCGGCCGCGTAGGCCTGGCAGAAGGTGACCCAGGCCGAGATCGGCTTGGCCTCGCCGGAGGCGGTGGCGGCGCTCGGCATGCTCGGCAGCGCCGCGAAGGTCTGGGCCCCGGCGGGGGCGGCCATGAGGCCGGCCGCGAGGGCGAGCCCGGCGACAACCTTGCGCAGGTGCGGGCCCAGGCCCGAAACCGCATCCCGACCTGTGGAAATCGCGAACCGCATCGCCGTGGCCCAACCCGTTAAGCTTTCGTTAACGAAGCTCTCACGGCCGGGCTCCCACCGCAATCGGGGTGATTCAGATTGGGTTAACGCTGTGCGCAACTGCCAAGGTTGTCCCGAGGTCGATGACCGGGCCTCCCCGTCACCGCTGGCCCGCGAAGGCCAGGGCCGGGGGAGCGCAGCCGTCGACGCGCCGGAAACATCATCCGGGCCGGCGGATGGCCGAGCGGGGGCGGGGTTCAGACGCGGGACGGACGGAGGGCGGCCGCGCGGCGGGCCTCAGCCCGCATGCGTGTTGTGGATCTGGTCGAAATCGAGGAGCGCGGTCTCGATGACGATCTGCGTACGGCTGATGACCTCGAGCTTGCGCAGGATCTCCGAGACATGGGCCTTCACGGTCGAGTCGCCGACCTGCAATTCGTGGGCGATCTGCTTGTTGAGCTTGCCCTGGCGGATCATCATCAAGACCCGCAATTGCTGCGGCGTCAGCCGCGCGACCCGTTCGGCGAGCGCCGATTTCTTGGAGGCTGCCGGGCCCGGCTGCGACAGCTCGGGCGGGATCGCGAGGGCGCCGCTGAGAACCACCGCGATGGCGCGCGTCAGGGTGGCCTTGTCGACGGCCTTGGGCACGAAGCCCGCCGCGCCGTGATGCAGGGCCTCGCGCATGATGCGCGGATCCTCGTGACCCGAGACGATCAGGATCGGCACGCGGGGAAAGCGCGTGCGGATGGTGACGAGGCCGTCGAAGCCGCTGACCCCCTGCATCGAGAGATCCAGGAGGGTGAGGTCGATGCCGCGATGGGCGGCCAGGACCCGGCAGGCGCCCTCGATGCCGTCGGCCTCGTGCAGGGTCGCGTCCGGGTAGGTGAGACGGATGGTGCTGGCGAGCGCGTCGCGGAACAGCGGGTGGTCGTCGACGATCAAGAGCTGCATGGCCGCTCCCAGGACCGCGCCGCGGGCGGCCTCCGCGCCCGAAGCCCCGACGCCCACCGGGGCGGATTCCTGTCGGGCGGAGCCTTGCCGGGCGCAGCTTCGGTCCAACACAACACGGGCTCCTGTCGGCACGGATCGGGGCGGGCCCGGTCCGTGCGAAAATCCGGCCGGGGACCATCCCGCGAGGCGAAATCTGGCGGGGCCAGCGGTCGCGGAACGCGAGCGGGCGTTGAGATACCGACCGCGTTCCGCGACCTTAGCATATCCGCCGCCGGAGGGCTGCCCCGGCGGCGGATCGCTATGGCGGAAGAATTGCCTCAGCGCGAGGCCACGGTCTTCGGCAGCTTGAAGGCCCAGAAGCTGCCGCCCTGGTTGATGCCGGCGGTGGTCTTGGCGACCTCGCCGCCCCAGAGCGGAACCGCGCCGCCCCAGCCGGCCGCGACGCCGACCCATTGCTCGCCGTCCTGCTCCCAGGTGATCGGCGAGGCGACGACGCCGGTGCCGACCTGGAACTTCCAGACCTCCTCGCCGGTCTTGGCGTCGAAGGCCTTGAGGAAGCCCTCGGGCGTGCCCGTGAAGACAAGGTTGCCGCCGGTGGTGAGGACGCCGGCCCAGAGCGGAGCCTTGTTCTTGTACTCCCAGGCGACCTTGCCGGTGGCCGGGTCGATGGCCTTGAGCGAGCCGATATGGTCCTCGAAGACCGGCTTGATGGTGAAGCCGGCCCCGAGATAGGCGGCGCCCTTCTTGTAGTTCACCGGCTCGTTCCAGATATCCATGCCCCACTCGTTCGAGGGCACGTAGAACAGCTTGGTGTCGGGGCTGTAGGCCATCGGCATCCAGTTCTTGGCGCCGAGGAAGCCCGGCACCGCGAACACGGTCTTGCCCTTCTTGCCGTCCTCCGATTTCGACGGATCACCGGGCCGGAAGGCGTCGTCGTAGATCGGCCGGCCGTTGTCGTCGATGCCCTTGGCCCAGTTGATCTTGCTGACGAAGGGCGTGCCCGAGACGAACTTCCCGTTGGTGCGGTCGAGGACGTAGAAGAAGCCGTTGCGGTCGGCGGTGGCACCGGCCTTGATGGTCTTGCCGCCCTTGTTGAGCTCGAAGGGCACGAACTCGTTGACGCCGTCGAAGTCCCAGCCGTCATGCGGCGTGGTCTGGAAGCCCCAGACGATCTCGCCGTTCTCGGGGTTGAGGGCGATGCGCGAGGCCGACCACTTGTTGTCGCCCGGGCGCAGGGCCGAGTTCCACGGGCCCGGATTGCCGGTGCCGAAATAGATCAGGTTGGTGTCCGGGTCGTAGGTGCCGCCGAGCCAGGTGGCGCCGCCGCCGAACTTCCACATGTCGCCGGGCCAGGTCTCGTTGACCTTGCCGGTCATGGTCGAGGGCTTGCCGTTGAGGGTGCCCACGTGGCCCTCGATGACCGGGCGCTGCCAGACCAGCTCGCCCGTGTCGGCGTCGCGCGCCTCGACCCGGCCGACGACGCCGAACTCGCCGCCCGACACGCCGGTGATGACCTTGCCCTTCACGATGATCGGCGCGGCCGTGTAGCTGTAGCCGGCCTTGAAGTCGTCGATGTCCTTCTTCCACACGACCTTGCCGGTCTTCTGGTCGAGGGCGACGAGCTTGGCGTCGAGGGTGCCGAAGATCACCTTGTCCTTGTAGAGCGCGGCGCCGCGGTTCACGACGTCGCAGCAGGGCAGGATGCCCTCGGGCAGGCGCGCGTTGTATTCCCAGAGCTTCTCGCCGGTGCGGGAATTGATCGCGTAGAGGCGCGAATACGAGCCCGTGACGTAGAGGACGCCATCCTTCACGAGCGCCTGGCTCTCCTGGCCGCGCTGCTTCTCGCCGCCGAAGGAGAACGAGTAGGCCGGCACCAGGCCCTTGATGGTGTCGCGGTTGAGCGTCTTCAGGGGGCTGTAGCGCTGGGCCTGCGGCCCGAGGCCGTAGGTGACAACGTCGTTGGTGGTCTTGGCGTCGTTGAGGATGTCCTGCTCGCTCACGCCCTCCGCGAAGGCGGGCGTCGCGGCCGCGCCGGCGAGGAGCGCCATCGCTCCCACAGCCGTCAGGAACCGGTGTCTCAATCTCATGGCATGTCCTCCGACTTGGTCGCGCAGCCCGATGTTTCGGCGCCGTCGGGGCCTGTTTCCCCCGATTCGAAGGAGCCCCTTAGGAAGAACTTATGGCCAAGCGAGGCGATGTCTTATTGGCCTTTGGTCGAAGTTCTTCGCTTTTTCATAGAAATCCGTGCCCGCGACCGAGGTCGAGCGAGTTGATCCGGCGGGGATGCAGCCGCATCGGGCGCGTTTTATCAGTCGATCGCGGCGGATCGACGAACCTTCGCGGATGGCCGGGCCCCGCCTCAGACCGGGGGCCCTTGCGCGTCCTGTGCCGGCTCAGTAGCCCTTCGGGGGCGTGAAGCCGACGCCGTAGGCCGCGCAGATCGCCGCCAGCCGGCCCTCGGCGATCAGCGCCGCGATGGCGTCGCCGACCGCGTAGGCGAGGTCGCGGGAATCGGTGCGCACGGCGCCCCCGATCTCCCACCGGGTCTTGACCAGGCCCGGCACCGCGATCTCCACGACGGGGTTCTCCTCCGGGGAGGCGCCGGCCGCCTTGAGCGCCGCCTCGATATGGGCGCGGGTGCCGGCGAGGATCGTGGCCTCGCCGGCCAGATAGGCCTTGGCCGCCTCGTCGAAGGCGCGGAAATGCCTGAGGCCCTGGCGGTAGCGGCCGCCCTCGGCGGTGAGCAGCATCAGGTCGGAGGCGCTGGCGCCCTCCAGGGCAACCGGCTGGCCCTCGAGATCCGCGAGGGTGTCGACGCCCTCCAGCTTGCCCTTGCGGTAGGCGAAGGCGAGGTGCTGATCGAAATACGGATTGGTCAGGAAGATTTGCTCGTTGCGGAGCGCGAGGTCCCGGTCGTGGGGCACGTTCAGCATCAGGTCCGCGAGGCTGGACCCCGCGAGGTCGCCCTTCCAGAGGTTGAGGCGGAAATCCCCATCCACGTTCTCGCCCGCATCGACGATGCGCAGGTCGAGGCTCACCCCGAGCTTCTCGGCGATGGCCTTGGCGAGATCGACGTCGATCCCGCGCGGGCGGCCCGCCTCCTCGCTCGAGAAGGGCGCGTTGTCGCCGTAGAGCGCCACCCGGACGCTGCCGGAGGCGACGACCGCGTCGAGGGGCCGGGCCAGCGCCGGCGCGGCGAGCAGCAGGCCGCAGGCCGCGAGCGCGAGGCGCCGGAGGGCGCCTGGGGCGCCGATATGTGGTTTCGCGTGCATCGCGTCAGCCCATCCGCCCCGAAGACCTCAATCCTCGTGCTTGGATTCGATGTAGCTGCGGATCGCCCAGAGGGCCTCCTGCGAGAGCGTGCCCTCGAAGGCCGGCATCTTGGTGACGCCGTTGATGATGGCGCCGTGGCGCACGCGCTCCTGGAACCAGGTATCGCCCTCCTGACCCTTGTCGAGGTAGCGCAGGTCCGGCGCGAGCCCGCCCGAGATCAGCTGCAGGCCGTGGCAGCGGGCGCAGTTCTGGTTGTAGCCGGAATCGCCGATCGCGATGGCCTTGGGGTTGCCCCGGTAGGGGTTCTCGCCGCGCCAATCGTCGCCGAGGGCGTCGAGGCCGGTGGTGTCGACGGGCTGGGGCTGGACGTCGCCGTGGGCGCGAACGGCCGGCGCCGACAGCACGAGGCCGAGCGCGACGAGCGCGCCCCCCGCCAGCATGGGGACCTTCGACATACCGTTTCCTCCTGTTCTTGCGAGGACGGTAGCAAGCGGGCCCGCTCAAACCCATTGTGCTTTGGTATACTGCCCAGCGCCGCGCCGAATCCGGCTCTTCGCCCGGACACGCGAAGGTGCACCTTCGTCCAATATCGGCGCCCCCCGCTCCCCCCTATCGTCGCCGCAACGACGAAGGACGGGGCGGAAGTGAGAACGGCCGCGATGCGGGCTGCGAGACAGCGTGGACACGGCCCGGCCGAGCGGCACGTGGCCTCGACGCGGCATTTTTCGACGCGCCATTTTTCGACGCACACTGCCTCGCGCGCGGCAACCCGCTTCGGCCCGGCTCTCCTGAGCCTGGCTCTCCTGGGCCTGGCCCTCCTGAGCCTGGCGCTTCCGGGCGGGGAGGCGCGGGCCGATCCTACCCCGCACCTCGCCATCCATTATCTCGAGCGCCGCATCGAGCGGCCGACGCCCCTCAACAACGAGGATCCGATCCCCGACGACGAGGGCGCCCGGGGGGCCGAGCTCGGGCTCAAGGATTCGAACGCCACCGGCCGCTTCGTCTCCCTGGGCTTCAGCCTCGCGACCAAGCGGGTGGAGCCCGGCGCGGATGTGGCGGCGGCCTTCCGGGCGCTCGGCAACCCGCGCTTCCTCGTCGTCAACGCGCCGGTCGAGGACGTGCTGGCGCTGGCCGACCTGCCCGAGGCCCGCGACACCCTCCTCCTCAATATCGGCGCGCCCGATACCCGCCTGCGCGACGGCGATTGCCGGGCGCGGCTCCTGCACGTCCTGCCCTCGCGGGCGATGCTCGCCGACGCCCTCGTCGAGTTCCTGGTGTTCAAGCGCTGGACCCGGCTCCTCCTCGTCTCGGGCCCGGAGCCGGCCGATGCGCTCTACGCCGAGGCCTTGCGGCGCAGCGCGAAGAAGTTCGGCGCGCGGGTCGTCGCCGAGTCGCGCTTCGACGTGCACGGGGCCGATATCCGCGATTCGGCGCTCCGGGAATTCGCCCTCGTCACGCGCGGGCCCGAGCACGACGTGGTGGCGGTGGCCGACGAGGCCAACAGCTTCGGGACGAACCTCGTCCACAACACCGCCTCGCCCCGGCCCGTGGTCGGGACGCAGGGGCTGAGCCCCGCCGCCTGGGGCCGCCCGGTCGAGGCCTGGGCGGCGGTGCAGTTGCAGGGCCGCTTCCGCAAGCTCGCGGGCCGGGCCATGCGCCCGATCGATTATGCCGGCTGGCTCGCCGTTCACGCGATCGGGGAGGCGGCGGTGCAGCTGAGGACGCGCGACCCGGATGCGATCCGGGCCCTGATGCTCTCGCCGCGCTTCGAGGTCGGCGGCTTCAAGGGCCGCCCCTTGAGCTTCCGGCCCTGGAACGGGCAGCTGCGCCAGCCCGTCTTCCTGCTCTGGCCCGGCGCCGTGGTGGCGAGCGCGCCGCTGGAGGGCTTCCTGCACCACCGCACCGATCTCGACACCCTCGGCCTCGACGCGCCGGAGAGCGCCTGCCGGGCCTTCGCGGGAGGCGGCGCAGGATGACCCCTTCACGGACAGGACGCGGCAGGCCCCCGATGCGACCGCTCCCCTTCGCCCTGCTCCTGATCATCGGGCTCGTCCTCGCCGCAGGCCCCGCCCCGGCGGAGGAGATCTTCGTCTCGAACGAGCGCGACAACACCGTCTCGGTGATCGACACCGGCAGCTTCGAGGTGGTCCGCACCTTCCCGGTGGGGCGGCGCCCGCGCGGCATCGTGTTCTCGCGCGACGGGCGCCAGCTCTTCGTCTGCGCGAGCGATTCCGACGCCGTGCAGGTGATCGATCCGGAGACCGGCCGGCTCCTGCACAACCTGCCCTCGGGGGAGGACCCGGAGCAATTCGCGCTGGCGCCGGATAACCGCACGCTCTTCATCGCCAACGAGGAGAACGCCACCACCACCGTGGTCGATGCCGAGACCCGCACGGTGCTGGCCCAGATCGATGTCGGGATCGAGCCGGAGGGCATGGCGGTGAGCCCGGACGGCAAGACGGCGGTGACCACCTCCGAGACCACCAACATGGTCCACTGGATCGACGTGCCCTCCCTCAAGGCGGTGGACGCCACCCCGGTCGGCCAGCGCCCGCGCCACGCCGAGTTCAGCCGGGACGGCAGCAAGCTCTGGGTCTCCTCCGAGATCGGCGGCACGGTGGCGGTGATCGACGTCGCCACCCGCACGGTCGCGCAGACCATCGCGTTCGAGATCAAGGGCATCGCGGGCGACCGGATCCAGCCGGTGGGCATCACCCTGACCCGGGATGGGCGCTTCGCCTTCGTGGCGCTCGGCCCCTCCGACCGCGTCGCGGTGATCGATGCCCGGACCTACAAGGTCCTGAACTACATCCTGGTCGGGCGCCGGGTCTGGCACCTCGCCTTCACGTCGGACGAGAGCCGGCTCCTGACCACGAACGGCGCCTCGGGCGACGTCACCGTCATCGACGTCGCGGCCCTGAAGGCGATCAAGAGCATCAAGGTCGGGCGCTTCCCCTGGGGCGCCGCCGTGCGGCCGAGCGCGGGCCACCGATCCGCCGGCGCCGCCCCGTGAGGCCGGACTCGTCGGGGGCCTTCGCCGGCGGCGTGGCGGGCCTCCTGGCCGTCCTCGTCCTCCTCTGGGTCCTCCCCGCCGCCGCCGGCACCCTCGACCGGGCCGGCATGGAGCGATACTTCCCCGCGCCCCTCGTCGTCGGCCAGAAGGACGAGGCGGCACCGGTCTGGCCGATCCTGAAGCAGGAGGCCGGCGCCTACGAGGTCTTCGCCTACGCCTTCGAATCGATCGACCTCGCGCCGATCCCGGGCTTCGGCGGCACGCCGCCCGATCTCCTGATCGCCCTCGCGCCCGACGGGAGCTTCCGGGACGTGCGGGTGATCGCGCAGCACGAGCCCGTCTTCCTCGAAGGCCTCGGCGAGGCGCCGCTCTTCGCCTTCGTGGAGCAATATGTCGGCCTCTCGGCCCGCCGCGCCATCCGGGTCGGGCGACCGAACGCGCGGGCGAACGGCGCCGCGCCGCAGGCGGTGGTGGACGGGGTCTCGATGGCGACCGCCTCGACGCGGGTGATCAACGAGACGATCCTCGCCGCCTCCCTGGCGGTGGCCCGCCGGAAGCTCGGCTTCGGGGCCCCCGCCCAGGTCGGCCTCAAGGTCGAGGCCAGGGCGGACCTGTTCGAGCCCTTGCGCTTCTCGCAGCTCCTCGCGCGCGGCTACGTCGCGCGCTTCACGGTGACGAACGGGGAGGCGGAGGCCGCGTTCAAGGGCAGCGCCGTCGAGGGTCAGTCGGAAAGCCCCCCGGAGGCGGCCCTCACCGACCTCGTCATCGCCTATCTCAACGCCCCCGCGATCGGGCGCAATCTCCTGGGCGAGGCGCGCCACGCCGCCCTGATGCGCGAGCTCGGCCCGGGCGACCACGCCGTCATGGTCGTGAGCGCCGGCCCCCTCAACCCGCTCGGGGACGACTTCGTGCTCGGCTCGGTCCCGGATCGCCTCTCGATCCAGCAGGAGGGCCTGACGATCAACGCCCGCGACATGGCGATCGAGCGCCGGGGCGCGGGCATGGACGGCCTGCCGGCGGGGCCCTGGACCATCCTGCGGATCGGCAGCCAGGCGGGCTTCGATCCGGCTGCCCTCTGGAGCCTCAGCGAGAAGATCGTGCGCGAGCGGGGCCAGATCCTGGTCGAGCGCGTCGCCCGGGATTTCGCGACGCGCTACGCCCTGCCGGCGGCTCTGTTCACCCGCGAGAGCCCGGATGCGGGCCCGAGCTGGACCGAATCCTGGCGGGCGCGGAGCGTCGAACTCGGGCTGATCGCTGCCTCCCTCGGCCTGCTCGTGCCGGTGCTGGTGCGCCAGCGCGGGCTCGTCGCCGACCAGCCCCGCTTCGGGGCCTTCCGGCTCGCCTTCCTGGCCTTCACGCTCCTGTTCATCGGCTGGTACGCGCAGGCGCAGCTCTCGATCGTGACGCTCGTCGGCCTCGTGCGCGCCGCGGCGGCGACGCACGACCTCAGCTTCCTCCTCTACGACCCGCCCTCGCTCCTGCTCTGGGGCTTCGTGCTGGTGAGCCTCGTCCTCTGGGGCCGCGGCACCTTCTGCGGCTGGCTCTGCCCGTTCGGCGCCCTGCAGGAACTCGCCGCCTGGCTCGCCCGGCCGCTCCGCCTCCGCCAGATCGCGGTGCCGCCGCGGATCGACCGCGCGCTGCGCCTCGTGAAATACGCCCTGTTGGCCGCGATCCTCGGCGCCGCCGCCCTCGCCTCCCCGCTCGCCGACAGCCTCGCGGAGGCCGAGCCCTTCAAGACGGCCATCACCCTCTACTTCCTGCGCGCCACCCCCTTCGTGGTCTACGGGATCGGCCTGATCATCCTCAACCTCTTCGTCTACAAGGGCTTCTGCCGCTATCTCTGCCCGCTCGGCGCGGGCCTCGCGCTCGCCGGGCGCCTGCGCATGCTCGACTGGATCCCGCGCCGGGCCGAGTGCGGCTCGCCCTGCCAGCTCTGCAAGGTGCGCTGCCGCTACGGCGCCATCGCGCCCTCGGGGGCGGTCGATTACGCCGAGTGCTTCCAGTGCATGGATTGCGTCACGATCATCCACGATCCAGGCCAGTGCGTGCCGCAGGTCGTCGCGCGCAAGCGCGGCCGGGTGCTGGTGCCGCAAGCGGTGGCGGCGGAATGAGGGGGCAGCTTCCTCGGATGCGGCGGCGCAAGCTTCTCCTCGGCGCGGCCGGCACCCTCGCGGCGGCGGCGCTCGCCGGGGGCCTCCCGGCCTTCCGGAGCCTCGCCGCCGCGCAGGGGCTCGCCACGCGCCGGCGCGCGGGCCTCGCCCTCGGCACCACCGTGGCGCTGACCGCCGCCGGGCAGGACGCGGCCCGGCTCGACACCGCCCTCGACGAGGCCTTCCGGGCGATCCGCGCCGTCGAGGCCGCCGCGAGCCTGTTCCGGCCCGACAGCGCGCTGGCACGCCTCAACCGCGACGGGATCCTGCTGGCGCCCGACCCGCTCCTCCTGACGCAGCTGCGCTTCGCCCTCGACCTCGCGGCGGCGAGCGGGGGCGCCTTCGACCCGACGGTGCAGCCCCTCTGGACCCTCTGGGCCGCGGCGGCGGCCCGGGGCGAGCGCCCGGCAAACCCGGATCTGCGCGAGACCGTCCGGCGCGTCGACTGGCGCCGCGTCCGGGTGGAGGATGCCGCGATCCGCCTCGAACCCGGCATGGGCCTGACCCTGAACGGCCTCGTGCAGGGCTTTGCGGCCGACCGGGTGATGGCCGTCCTCGATCAGCACAGCATCGCGGATGCCTTCGTCGACACCGGCGAGTTCGGCGCCCGCGGGCAGCATCCCGACGGCACGCCCTGGCGCCTCGGCCTCGCCGACCCGCGCGAGCCGCACCGGATCGCCGCGGTGCTCGCCCCGTTCTCGGGCTTTGCCGCGACCTCCGGCGACTATGCCACGAGCTTCTCGCCGGACCATGCCGACCACCACATCTTCGATCCCGCCACCGGCCGCTCGCCGGCCGGCCTGTCCGCCGTCACGGTGACGGCCCCGACCGGCCTCCTCGCCGACGGCCTCTCGACGGCCGCGATGGTGCTCGGGGCGGAGGCCGGGCAGCGCCTCGTCGCGGGGTTTCCGGGCTGCGCGGCGCGGTTCACCGCGAAGCCCTGATCATTACCGCTGCGCCGCCGGGCGCGGTCCGGCCGCCGGGGGCACGATCGGGACGCCGATCCCGCTCGCGCGGCGTCGAGTTGCGCGCAACCGCTTCGCCCGACATAATCCCGTTCATAAGAGAACGGGCGCAGAAGCCCGGCGCTGGACGGGAGCGGAACGTGGATCAGGGCACGCAGATGCGCGCGCATCTGTGCGGGATCAGGACGGCATGGACCGAGGCGACGGACGCCGCGCGGGCCGTCGCCGAGATCGCGGACGCGATCGGCGGGGCCGAGATCGCGCAGCTCGTCGTGTTCTTCTCCCCCGATTACGAGCCTGCCGCCCTCAATCGGGCGCTCGGCGCGCATTTCCCCGACGCGGCGACCGCCGGCTGCACCATGTCGGGCGGGTTCTCGCCCGCGGGCGGCCTCGACCGGGGGCTCGTCGTCATCGCCTTCCCGGCCAAGGGCTTCCGCATCGTCTCGACGGTGCTCGACGCCATCGGGCATCTCGACGTCGAGCGCACGGCCTCCGCCGTCCGCGCGCTCCGGCGCACCCTGGAGCCGCACGGGCCGGACCATCTGCGGGAGCGGCGCTTCGCCCTCTCGCTGATCGACGGCCTCACGGACGCGGAGGAGACGGTGGTCTCGGCCATCGCCTGGGCCCTGGACGGAATTCCCCTCGTGGGCGGCTCGGCCGGCGACGATCTCACCTTCCGGGACACGGTGCTGCTGCATGGCGGCGCGATCCACCGCGACGCCGCGGTGCTGCTCCTCGTCGAGACGGATTTCCCGGTCCAGATCTTCAAGAGCGACAATTTCGAGCCGACCCAGACCAAGTTCGTGGTCACGGCCTCCGACAACGAGGGGCGCATCGTCCACGAGCTGAACGCCGAGCCCGCCGCCCACGAATACGCCATGGCGGTTGGGCTCGACCCCGAGGGCCTCTCGCCGATGAGCTTTGCCGCCTACCCGCTCGCGGTGAAGATCGGCGGCGAGTATTTCTGCCGCTCGATCCGGCGGATGAACCCGGACGGCTCGCTCAGCTTCTTCTGCGCCGTCGACGAGGGCGTGGTGCTGACCCTGGCCCAGCCCTGCGACATCGTCGCGGCGACGCGCGCCGAGCTCTCGCGCCTCGACGAGGCGCTCGGGGGGATCGACCTCGTGATCGGCTTCGAATGCGTGCTGCGCCGGCTCGATGCGGAGAGCCGGCAGGTCCGCCACGGGATCGCCGAGCTCTATCGGCGCTTCAACGTCGTCGGCTTCGAGACCTATGGCGAGCAATACCGGGCGATGCATCTCAACCAGACCTTCACGGGCATCGCGATCGGCCGGCAACCGGCCCCCATCGCCGTGCAGGCCGCCTCCTGACCGGCGCCGGCATGCTCGCATCCCCCCTCGAGCGGCGCATCGAGAAGCTCGAGCGCATCAACGCCGCCCTGATGGCCCATGTCGAGCGCAATATGGACCAGCAGGGCGGCGCCTACGCGCTGTTCCAGACCGCCATCACCCTCGAAGGCCGCGTCCGCACCCGCACCGAGGAGCTGACGGGGCTGATGCACCGGCTGGAGCGCTCGAACGCGGCGCTCGCGGCCGCCAAGGAGGAGGCCGAGACCGCCAACCGCTCGAAGACCCGCTTCCTCGCGGCCGCGAGCCATGACCTGCTCCAGCCCCTCAACGCCGCCCGCCTCTCGGTCTCGGCGCTGGCCGACCTGCCCTTGGGGCCGGAGGCCGCCATCATCGCGAACCAGGTGGAGCGCGGGCTTCAGACCATCGAGGACCTGATCAAGACCCTCCTGGACATCTCGAAGCTCGATGCCGGCATCGTCCGGCCGGAGGTGAAGCCCTTCCGGCTGCACGAGCTTTTCGCGACGATCGCGGGCAGCTTCAAGCCCTTCGCCGCGCGCAAGGGCCTGCGCCTGCGGGTGCGCGGGCCGGACCTCGTGGTGATGAGCGACGCCGCCCTCCTGCAGCGCATCCTGCAGAACCTCGTCTCGAACGCGATCCGCTACACCGAGAGCGGCGGCGTGCTCCTCGCCGCGCGGCGGCAAGGGGATGGCTGCCGGATCGAGGTGGTGGATTCCGGCCGCGGCATCGGGGCGGGCGAGCGCGATCTCGTCTTCGAGGAATTCTACCGGGGCGGCGCCGGGCGAGGGATGCCGGAGGAGCCCGGCCTCGGGCTCGGCCTCTCGATCGTGCGGCGCCTGGCGCAGGCCCTCGACCACCCCCTGATTCTGGCCTCCCGCACCGGCCACGGCACCCGGGTCTCCCTCGGGCTGGCGCTGGGGTCGGCCGAGGCCGAGCCGCCGGCCCGCGCGGTGCCGGTGGCGACGCGGCTGACCGGAGCCCGCATCCTCCTCGTCGAGAACGACCAGGCGACCGCCGACGCCCTGAAGCGCCTCCTGCAGAACTGGGACGCGCAGGTCAGCGCCTATCGCGACCTCGCGGAGGTGGCGGCGGGGATGGCCGGGGGCAGCGTCGCCCCGGACCTCCTCATCCTCGATTACCACCTCGACGACGGAGCCTGCGGCCTCGACGTCGCCGCCTACCTGCGCAACCTGACGAAGGCACCCCTGCCGGTGATCGTCACCACGGCCGATTACGCCCCCGAGATCGAGCGGCGCGTCGCCGGGATCGGGGCGGAGCTGATGCACAAGCCGGTCAAGCCGGCGCAGCTCCGCTCCCTCCTGACCTACATGCTGACCTGAGGCGCGGGACCTCGGCGGCGCCCGCCGAAGCCCCCGGGGGCGCCGCCCGGCCCCCCACCTCGGCCGGATCGATTCCGGCTTCCCGGTGGCGCGGGCGGGCCTGAAGGACCGGTTCTGAGGGCGACGGCCAGGCTTTGGGTGCGATGCAGGGCGGATCGGTTGCCGCGTCGCGGCGGCGACCCATCTTGGCGGGCGAAGGGGCGTCTCAACGATCCCGGAAGGACCTGACTTGACTGCAAACCCTCTGGGCCGCCTGCGGGCGGCCACCCTCGCCGCGGCCATCGCGGTCGTCGCGCCGGCCGCGGCGCAGGAACCGATCCGGATCGATGCCGCGCGCGGCGCCCTGCTGATCCACGGCAATTTCTGCGGTCCGGGCAATCGCGGCCCGGGATACCCGCCGGTGGATGCCCTCGATGCCGCCTGCATGCATCACGATGCCTGCACCCCGCCCCCCGGCGATCTTCCGCATTGTGCCTGCCACGACCGCCTGCACGCGGAAGCGGGCCGCGTGGCTCAGAACCTCGCGGCGCCGCGGGCGATCCGCGACAAGGCGAAGTTCATCTCGGATGGGGCCCTGCTGCTGCCCTGCCTCGACTGAGGCGGGGCGGCCCCGAGGACGGCGCGCGACGCGGCCCTCGGGACGAGCGCCGGATCAGCCCGGGTCGGACGGGTTGGCGGCAGCCGGCTTCGGCCCGCCCTTGGCGACGCCCACGAGGGCGGGGCGCAGGACCCGGTCGCCGATGACGTAGCCGGACTGCACCACCTGCACCACGGTGCCGGTCGGCACCTCGGCATTCGGCACCTCGAACATGGCCTGATGCCGGTTCGGGTCGAAGCGCTGGCCCTGCGGCTCGATCAGCTTCACCCCGTGGCGCTCCAGCGTCTTGGTCAGGTCGCGCTCGGTCAGCTCGATGCCGTCCAGGAGACCCTTGAAGGCGCCGTCCGCGCCCGAGCGGGTCTCGGCCGGCACGCTCTCCACGGCGCGGCGCACGTTGTCGGCCACGTTGAGCATGTCGCGGGCGAAGTTCGTCACCGCGTAGGTGCGGGCATCGGCCACCTCGCGCTCCGTGCGGCGACGCAGGTTCTCCATCTCGGCGAGCGTGCGCAGGACCCGGTCCTTGAGCTCGTCCCGCTCGGCCGTGAGCGCGGCCAGGGCCTCGGCGCCCGGCGGCGGCTCGGATGCGGCGCCGTTCTGCGCGGCGCCGTTCACGCCGCCGCGGTCCTCCCGCTGCTCCTCGCGCCGGTCGTCATGCTCCATGTCGTTGCCCATCATCGCGATTCTGTCGTCCGGAATGGTTCGGGGGTCGGCGCTGATATCAGACGGCGGAGCCGTGAAATCAACCCGCGCCGCGCGCCGGAACCGGTCCGCACGGCGGCTGCCGGGCGTAGCCGCCGGCGAATTGGCCGGACCGGCCCGAAGGCACGGGCGGGTCACGCCTCCCGCGGGGGGGGCGCGATCACGAGGGCTTCGAGGCCCTCCGCCTTCAGGGCGGCGACGTCGCCCGCGAACACCTCCATCACCGTGCTGCGGATCGTGGCCTGCCGGTCGGGCTGGGTCACGCGCGTGCCCGTGAGGTCGGTGACGTAGAAGACGTCCACCGCCCGCTCGCCGAAGGTCGCCACATGGGCCGAGGTGATGTTGAGGGAGAGGCGGCTCAGCGCCGTCGTCAGCTCGTAGAGGAGGCCCGGCCGATCGAGGCCGGTGATCTCGATCACGGTCTCGCGGCTCGACAGGGCGTTGTCGATGAAGACGTCGGGCGGGACCGGGAAGGTCTTGGCGCGCGTGCTCGTCGGGGGGTGCTTGTCGGCGACGAGCTCGGCGATCTTGATCTCGCCCTTGAGCGCCTTCTCGATCGCCGCCGTGATGCGCCGGGCGCGGCGCATCTCGTCCTCGTCGCGGTCGAAGGCGCGCGAGACGAAGATGGAATCGAGGGCGAAGCCGTCCGTCGTGGTGTAGATCTGCGCGTCCACGATATTGCCGCCGGCCGCCGCGCAGGCGCCCGTCACGATGGCGAGCAGCCGCGGGTGGTCGGGGGAATAGACCGTCAGCTCGGTGACGCCCCGCACCGGGTCGGTCTCGACCTCGGTGCCGACGGTGCGGCCATCCGCGATCAGGCGCTTGATGAAGTTCGCATTCTTGAACTGGCGCACCGCCTCGACCTTGAGCCAGTAGGCCTGGTTGTGGCGGGACGCGTAGGCATCGAAATCCGCCGAGGCCCAGTCGGTGAGCTGCTCGCGCAGCGCCATCTGGATCAGGCGCACCCGGTCGGTGCGGGCGATCTCAGAATGACCGCCCGAGAGCACCACCTCGGTTTCGTCGTAGAGCGTGCGGATCAGCGTGCCCTTCCAGGCGGTCCAGACGCCCGGCCCCACCGCCGTGATGTCGGCCACCGTCAGGATGGTGAGGAGGCGCAGCCGCTCCAGCGTCTGCACGACATCCGCGAACTTCTCGATGGTCTTCGGGTCCGAGAGGTCGCGGCTCTGCGCCGTCATCGACATCAGGAGGTGGTGCTCCACGAGCCAGGCCACCGTCTCGATCTCGGATTGGCTGAGGCCGAAGCGCGGTCCGAGCCGCTCGGCGATCGCCGCGCCCGCGATCGAGTGGTCCTCCGGGCGCCCCTTGGCGATGTCGTGCAGGAGGATCGCGACGTAGAGCGCCGTGCGGTTGTGGATCGTGCCGACGAGGCGCGAGACGAGCGGAAACTCCTCGTCGACGCGGCCGGAATCGATCGCCGCCAGCACGCCGAGCGCGCGCAGCAGGTGCTCGTCCACCGTGAAGTGGTGGTACATGTTGAACTGCATCATCGCGACGATGCGGCCGAAATCCGGGATGAAGCGGCCGAGCACGCCGGCCTCGTTCATCTGCCGCAGGATCGTCTCGGGCGAGTTCTTCGAGGTCAGGATCTCGAGAAAGAGGCGGTTCGCCTCGGCATCGGAGCGCAGCGAGTGCCCGATCAGCCGCAGGCTCCGGTTGGCGAGGCGCTTGGCGTCCGGGTGGATCGCGAGATTGTGCCGGTCGGCGAGCCAGAACAGCCGGATCAGGTTGACGGGGTCGCGCTCGAAGGCGTCCTCGGCCCGCAGGTTCACCCGGCCGTGGTCGAGCCAGAAATCCTCCGCCTCGATGGCGGTGGCGCGGAAGCGGTCGCGGAAGCGGCCGATCCAGCGGTCGAGCACGGGGGTGCGCTTGGCGTGGCGCGCCTCGAGCTCCGAGCAGACGATGGCGGTGAGGTCGCCCACATCCTTGGCGATCAGGAAATAGGCCTTCATGAAGCGCTCGACGCCGGACAGGCCGCCCCGCGCCCCGTAGCCGATGCGCTCCGCGATCCGGGGCTGCAGACCGAAGGACAGGCGCTCCTCGGCCCGCCCCGTGACGAAGTGCATGTGGCAGCGCACCCGCCACAGGAACTCGTCGCAGCGCTCGAACAGGCGGTACTCCTCCGCGGTGAACAGCCCCGCCGCCACGAGCTCCATCTGATCGCGCACCCGGTAGGTGTATTTCGCGATCCAGAACAGGGTGTTGAGGTCGCGAAGCCCGCCCTTGCCGTCCTTGACGTTGGGCTCGACGAGGTAGCGCGAGGCCCCGGCCTTGGCGACGCGCGCATCGCGCTCGCGCAGCTTCGCCTCGACGAATTCGTGGGCCGTCCCGATCACGAGCTCCATGTCGAAGCGCGTCACCAGCTCCTCGAACAGGATTCGGGTGCCGAAGACGAAGCGGGCTTCCAGCAGCGCGGTGCGGATCGTCATGTCCGCGCGCGCCTCGCGCAGGCACTCCTCCACCGAGCGGGTGGCGTGCCCGACCTTCACCTTGAGGTCCCACAACACGTAAAGCATCGCCTCGACGACGCTCTCCGACCAGGCGGTCTGCTTGTAGGGCAGCAGGAACAGGAGATCGATGTCGGAGCCCGGCGCCATCGTGCCCCGGCCGTAGCCGCCCGTCGCCACGACGGCGAGCTGCTCGCCCGTGGAGGGATTGTCGTTCGGGTAGAGGCGCCAGACCACCGCGTCGTGGATCGCCTTGACGAGCGCATCCGTGAGGTTGCTGATCGCGCGCGCGCAGGCGATGCCGTCGCGGTCCTTCAGCAGGCGCTTCTCGGCCTCCTTGTGGCCGCGCTCCAGAACCTTGCGCAGTTCCGGCACCAGCACGGCACGGAGCTTCGTCGGCTCGCGGGCTTCCCGGTCGAGATTGTCCAGAACCTTGTCGAAGGCTGCTACGGCGTCAAACATGCTTCCCCCGTAGCATGTTACGCCCACGCTGCCAGCGGGCCGGGGCGACACACGCCCGTGACCGGCCATAGCCCGTCCGAAGCGTTCTCTTCCGCGGAAAAATTGTTTGACTTAAAGAACGCGTCTGCCTAGCTGATACGCGCGCGCCCCTCCGGGGCGACGGCTGACGGAGGGATTTCATGACGCTGCGCCTCGATCGCCGGACCTTGGCGAGGACCGCCCTCGGAGCCATCGCCTGCGGCGTGCTGGCGCTCGCCGGAGCCCCGGCTCGCGCGGCGGACGTCAAGGAGGTCCGCCTCGACTGGGCGACCTACAACCCCGTCAGCCTCGTCCTGAAGGAGAAGGGCTACCTCGAGGAGGCGCTGAAGCCGCAGGGCATCAAGGTGCGCTGGACCCAGTCCCTCGGCTCCAACAAGGCGCTCGAATTCCTGAATGGCGGCGCCATCGATTTCGGCTCCTCGGCGGGGGCCGCCGCGCTGCTCGCGCGCATCAACGGCAACCCGATCAAGGCCGTCTACGCCTATTCGCGGCCGGAATGGACCGCCCTCGTCACCCGCAAGGAGACCGGCATCGCCAAGGTCGCCGACCTGAAGGGCAAGCGCATCGCGGTGACGCGCGGCACCGATCCGCACATCTTCCTGATCCGCGCGCTCCAGGGGGCCGGGCTCACCGAGAAGGACGCCAAGCTCGTCCTGCTGCAGCACGCGGACGGCCGCACGGCCCTCGACCGGGGCGACGTCGATGCCTGGGCGGGCCTCGACCCGATGATGGCCGCGGCCGAGATCGAAAACGACGACGTGCTGTTCTTCCGCGATCCGGCGGCCAACACCTGGGGCGTCCTCGACGTGCGCGAGGATTTCGCCAAGGCGAATCCCGACCTCGTCCGGGCGGTGATCGCCGCCTACGAGGAGGCCCGCGCCTACGCGCTCAAGAATCCGGAGGCGCTGAAGGCCGCTTTGGTGGCGGCCACGAAGCTGCCCGATCCCGTGATCGCCCGCCAGATCGAGCGCACGGATCTCAGCCAGCCCGCCATCGGCCCGACCCAGGCCGAGGCGATCCGGGCGGCGGGCATCGCCCTGCAGCAGGCCGGGGTGATCCCGGCCGACACCAACGTGCAGGCCGCCGTCGACGGGCTGATCGACCCGCAATTCAACCCGGCGCCCGCGCGCTGACGCGGTGGCGGCCGGCCGCATGAGCGCACGGACCCTCACGGAGGCGGCGATGGCCGCTCCGGCCGCGGAGGCATCCCCAAAGGCGTCCCGCCGCGCGGCCGGCCTCGGCCGGGGCTGGCGCCTCGCCCTCGGGCTGGTTCTGCCGCTGCTGCTCGCCATCGGCTGGGAAGCGGCGGTGCGCTACGGCGTCGCGCCGGGGCGCCTGCTGCCGCCGCCGAGCCGGATCGGCGCCACGCTCTACGGCCTCGCGGCCTCGGGCGAACTCGCGACGCATGTGGGGGCGACGCTCCTGCGGGTCGGGCTCGGCTTCGCCTTCGGGGCGCTCGCCGGCATCCTCGTCGGGGCGCTCACCGGCACCCTCCCCCTGGCGCGCGACCTCCTCGATCCGAGCCTGCAGGCGCTGCGGGCGGTGCCGTCCCTCGCCTGGGTTCCCCTGTTCATCCTCTGGCTCGGCATCCTGGAAACCCCGAAGGTGACGCTGATCGCCGTCGGGGTGTTCTTCCCCGTCTATGTCGGGGTGGCGGGCGCCATCGCGTCGGTCGACCGCAAGCTCGTCGAGGTGGGGCGCATCTTCCGCCTGTCGCGGACGGCGCTCGCGCGGCGCATCCTGCTGCCGGCCGTGCTGCCCGCGACCCTGGTGGCCCTGCGCACGGGCCTCGGCCTCGGCTTCCTGTTCGTGGTGGCGGCGGAATTGATGGGCGCGTCCGAGGGGCTCGGCTACCTGCTCGTCGACGGCCAGCAATTCAGCAAGCCGGACCAGATCCTGGCCGCCATCATCGCCTTCGCGGTCCTGGGCAAGCTCGCCGACGCGCTCCTGGTGGCCCTGACCCGGCCCCTCGCGCGCTGGCAGGATACGGCCCGGGAGACCCTCTAGGCGGTGATGCCTCCTCAGGCCTCCCGCTCGTCGGCCTCCTGGTCGGCCTCGGGCTTCGCCTCGGCCTCACGCCGGGAGCGGCGCGCGCCCTCCACCGGCGGGAACAGCTCCGCGAGCCCGGCGGCGATCCCGTACAGGACCGGGTCCGAGGCCGGCCCCGAACGGAGTGGGTCGAGATCGCTCCGAAACATGGCCCCGAATCCTTCCCCCGCGGCTTGCTTGCCTCGTTGCCGCCCATTGCGGGTCACCCGAGGGGCGGCCCTCGGGCCGCCATGCAAGGGTGTTAATGCGTTGCGGACGTTTTCGTTTCACAGCAATGTCGCAGGCCGGCTGATCGCCTCAGCGGCGCCCGTGCAGGACCGCGCGGGGGTGCGGAATCAGGCAGGAGGCGGGCTCGACGCGCAGCACGACGGCGCTCGGGCAGAGGGCCTGGCAGCCCAGCGCGGCGTCGATCTGGTCCCGCCCGCAGCCTTGCGCGAAGCAGAGCCGGCCGAGATCCTCGCAGACGGCCGCGAAGCGCCCCGGCACCGGGCCGCCGAGATCGGCGGCGCGCGTCGGAAACGGGATCGCGGACAGGGCGAGCCCCAGCGCGGCGAGGCCGCCGAGGCCCCGGATCGATCTCACCAGAAGGGTCACGGCCGCCATCTCTCCGGTCGACATCCGCCCAAGCCTGTAGCATCGGGCGGCGCCGAACCCCTATGCCATTCCCGTGACACGCCTTCGCCGGATGCGGAGCGCCGTGCGGAGCCCAACGCGTGCTGACGATCAAGGACCTCTCCAAGACCTACGCGGACGGCACGCAGGCGCTCTCCGGCATCGGCCTCGACGTGCCGGCCGGCGAGATCGTCGCCCTGATCGGCGGGTCCGGCTGCGGCAAGACCACCCTGCTGCGCCTCGTGGCCGGGCTCGACCGGGCGAGCGCGGGCGAGATCCGCCTCGACGGCGAGCCGATCTCGGCGCCCCATCCGGGCGTCGGCCTCGTCTTCCAGGAGCCGCGCCTGCTGCCCTGGCTGAGCGTGTCCGACAATGTCGCCTTCGGGCTCGCCGACCTGCCGCGGGGCGAGCGGCGCGCCCGGGTCGCCCACGCGCTGGAGCGGGTGGGCCTCGCCGAGCATGCGGGCCGCTGGCCGCGGGAGCTCTCGGGCGGGCAGCAGCAGCGGGTCTCGATCGCCCGCGCCTTCGTGGCCAACCCCCGGGTGCTTCTCCTCGACGAGCCGTTCTCGGCCCTCGACGCCTTCACGCGGCGCGATCTTCACGGCCACCTGCTGGCCCTCTGGGCGGAATCGCGCCCGACCGTGCTCATCGTCACGCACGATGTCGGCGAGGCGGTGGCGCTCGCCGACCGGGCGGTGGTGATGCGCCCGAAGCCCGGCCGCCTCGACGACACGGTCGCGCTGGCGCTGCCCCGCCCGCGCGACCCGGCGGCGCCGCAGAGCGAGGCCGCCACGCGGACGATCCTGGCGGCCCTCGACCGCTCGCTGCGCCGGGCCGAGGCGGCGCCCATCAACGCGAATTGGTGGTAGCGGGCCTCACCGCCCCGCGAGGCCGGCCTCGATCGCCCCCAGGATCCAGCCGTCGCGGGTCGTCTTCGCCCGCGCGGCGGCGGCGTCGACCCGCTCGACGAGAGAGGGCGCGAGCGGCAGCGCCAGGATCACGGCGCTGTCCTGGCCCGGGTCGTAGAGGCTGGCCGTGACCTCGGCGGCGAAGCGCCGGACGGCCTCGCGCTTCCGGTCGAGGGGCAGGATGCCATCCGCCGCGACGAGGGGGCAATAGGCCGCCACCGCGTGGTCGACGATCGTTCCGTTCGACACCCCGTCCCGGCGCAGCCGGGCGATGGCCGCCCGCAGCGCGCCGGGATCGGGATGGGCGGAGGTGATGACCCCCGTGAGGGCGGCGTCCGCGGCCGGGTGCCCGGCCGGCGGCGCGCCGCATTCGAGCCCGGCGGCCGAGGCGCTGGTGGCGAGGAGCACGGCGAGGACGAGGGCGCCGCCGCCCGTCCGGAGGGCGCGACCGACGGGAAACGAGGGCATCATGGCGGGATCTCCCGAGCGTGAGACGGGCCGCCCCAGAGGAGGCGGCCCGGACGAGGCCAATCTTGCCTTGACCTGACTTGACTTGACCAATCCTGACTTGGCCGATCTGTGAATTGGCCGACGCCTACTTGGCCGGCTTGGTGGAGGCGGTGGTGCTCGCCGCATCGTGGCCGTGATCCGCGCTCGAGGCGGCCGCCGCGGCCTTCTGGGGCAGCGCGATCACGTCGATCATGTCGAAGCGCATGCCGTCCTCAGCCTGTTTCAGGACGGCGTTGGCCTCATAATACTTGCTCGCGTCGATCAGCTTGGCGGCCTGGTCCACGTCCGCCGTGGTCTTGGCGAGCGGCAGGACCGCCAGGGTGAAGTTCACGTCGACATGGGCGAGCTTCAGCTTCTCCAGGGCGCCCTTCCGGTCCCCCTTCGCCAGGCTCTTGTTGGCGTCGGCCACTGCGCTGGCCTTGGCGGGCGTCGCCACGAAATCCTCGCCGAGCAGGAGTTGGCCGTCGACCGGCAGCCAGGCCACGGGCTTCGTCATGTCGCCCTTGCTCGTGTCCCCCTTGCTCGTGTCCCCTTTGGCGGCGGCCGCCTTGTCGGAGGATGCGGTCCCGGTGGTGGCCGGCGGATGGAGGTCGGCCTCCGCCTTCAGGAACACGGTCTCGTCCGTCTTGGCCTTGTCGAGGGCGGCCTGCGCCTTGCCGATCAGGGTCTTGGCCTGGGACGGATCGGCGCCGAAGATGGCGATCCGGGCCAGGTGAAGGTCGCGGAAGGCCTGCGCGCCGTCCTTGGAGAGCTTGCCGACGTCCCGGTCGGCCGCCTTCTGCGCCGCGGTCTCCTGCGGAACCGACGGCGCGGCCTGATCGGCCGCGTAGGCGGCGCCGGCTAGGATCGTGGTCGCCGCGAGGGCGGCGGTGAACATGCGGAATCGATTCATGGCGAAGTCTCCTGCTCGCTGCTGGTTTGTCGAGACATCGGGCCTGTCTGCCGCCGCCTGTCTCGACGCTGATCGGAGAACTCGCCATCGCTGCCGGCGTTGCGTGAATTTCCTGTCATGATCTCTAAACATTCTCGTTATTATTGAAGAGCTCAAGAATTAATATCGTTCTCCGCTAATGTTTTCCAGTCTACAACTTCGGCGAGAGACAGTACGTCTCGGTTCCTTGGGAACGCGCCGGTCCCGGCCCGGCGCCGGCCCGCCCGGGGCCGGCTGGCGGAGGCCGGCGCGGCAGGCTAGACCGCCCTCGATCGACCCGAACGAGGAAACTCCCATGGACGCCACCGCCCTGCGCGCACTCCAGGCCCCCTTGAAGGACCAGTACCGCAGCACCCCCGATTCCGCCGTCATCACCCTGAAGGCCAAGGGCTCCCTCGACGACACCAGCATCGCCTGCAAGGTCGAGACCGGGCGGGCGCTGGCGGTCGCGGGTCTGCATCCGGCCACCGGCGGCTCGGGCGCGGAGCTGTGCTCGGGCGACATGCTGCTCGAGGCCCTCGTCGCCTGCGCGGGCGTGACCCTCAAGGCGGTCGCGACGGCGCTCGAGATTCCGCTGCGCGCCGGCACCGTCTCGGCCGAGGGCGATCTCGATTTCCGCGGCACCCTCGGGGTCGACAAGGAGGCGCCGGTGGGCTTCCGCGCCATCCGCCTCGCCTTCGCGCTCGAGACCGATGCCCCCCAGGAGAAGCTCGACCAGCTCCTCAAGCTCACCGAGCGCTACTGCGTGGTGTTCCAGACCCTCAACCACAAGCCGGAACTCGCGGTCAGCGCCAGCAAGGGCTGAGCCGTCCCGGAACGCGAAGGGGCGGAGATGCGCGCATCTCCGCCCCTTCGGGGATCCCGCGCGCCGCCGAGGCGGCAGGCGGGCTCTGTCGGCGGCGCTGTCAGACCATCGCCGGCTTGGCGAGGGCCACGTCCGGCCGCGCCGCCGCGCCGGCGCCGAGCCAGTTGCGCCGCATCGGCTTCAGCACGAAATAGGCGAGGATCGCCGTCAGCAGGTCGAGCCCGATCGCGATCGAGAAGACCGGGACCCAATTGCCCGCCGAATCGTGGATCAGCGCCGCGACCGGGCCGCCGAGCAGCGAGCCCACGCCCTGCGCCATGTAGAGGAAGCCGTAATTCGTCGTGGCGTGCTTGGTCCCGAAGGTGTCGGTGAGGATCGACGGGAACAGCGAGAAGATCTCGCCCCAGGCGAAGAACACCACCCCCGACAGGAGCGCGAACGCGTAGGCGTTCTGGCGGTAATAGAGCAGCAGGCAGATCGCGAGCGCTTCGAGGGTGAAGGCGATCGCCATGGTGTTCTCGCGGCCGATATTGTCCGAGACCCAGCCGAAGAAGGGCCGCGTCAGGCCGTTGGTGATGCGGTCGAAGGTGAGCGCGAAGGGCAGGGCCGCGAAGCCGAACACGATCGCGTCGGCGACGCCGAACTCGCGGGCAAAGCTCGCGAAGTTGGCCACCACCATCAGGCCGCCCGTCGACATCATCGCCATCATGGCAAACATCAGCCAGAACAGGGGCGTGCGCAGCATCGCCCGCGGGGCCGTATCCTGGGCCGCGGAGAGCACCTTGGCCTCGGGCAGGTTCGGCAGCTCGCCCGCCTGCGGGGCGCGCAGGCCGAGCGCCGCCAGGACGCCGACGACGCCCAGGATGCAGCCGAACACGAGCAGCGTGTGGCGGAAATCCGTCGCCGCCATCAGATCGGTGATCGGGAAGGTGGTGATCATCGCGCCCATGCCGTAGCCGGCCGCGACCACGCCCACCGCGAAGCCCCGGCGATCCGGGAACCAGCGCACCATCAGGCCGACGATGCCCACGTAGACGATGCCCGTGCCGAGGCCGCAGAGCAGGCCGTAGGTGGCGTAGAGGGCGAACAGGCTCTCGGCCTTCGAGGCCGCGATCCAGCCGAGCCCGCTCAGCGCGGCGCCGATCGCGATCATGAGCTTCGGGCTGAACCGGTCGATCAGCCAGCCCTGGACCGGCGAGAAGAAGGTCTGGAGCACGATGACCAGCGTGAAGGTCACCTGCACGGCGGCGAGCGAGGCGCCGGTGGTGGTCTGGAAGGGTTTGACGAACAGCGTCCAGACATATTGCGGGCTCGAGATCGTCATCATGACGACGAGCCCGAGCAGAAGCTGCACCCAGCGCTGCTTCGGGTTTTCGGTATCCATGCGGCACTCCCCTCTTGGTGGCATGCCAATGGCAACATCCATGCCATGGTTGTGAATACCCACGACCGAGCAACGTGCGGCGCTCGGTCACGTAACGCTTGAGCATCGAGCGGCGCCGGCAGCGTCATCGGCCTGCACGCGCATCTCACACAAAAGATCTTGCCCATGCCACGGCCAAACCGCAGGGCATTCGAGACCATTTCTGATCACGAACTCTATGATTGACAGATCTTTTATGCCGATCCCAGAAGATTTTGTGATTTCAAACTGGAAAATCCTGCATGCCGGCTGCGCGACGTGTCGGCCCCCGCCAGACCTGCGAGAGCGCCAACATCAGGATCGGGTAATCGATACCGATTGCTGCTGATCCTGCGGGACCCGAACAATCCCGGCAGCGGCCCGTTCTCGGAGCGTCAGCCCCTGGTCCCGCCCCACGCGGCGCGGATCGCCCCGCACCTTTCGGGCCTGCGCCTCGCCGGGCCGCGGAGGTCTCCGACGGCGCCTCGATCGACGCGGGGCGCGCCCGGATGCTCGACCGGACGACGCCGCAGGCGCGGCTCAGAGGAAAGCTGCGAACGCTCAGAGGCCGAGCGCGCCGCCATCCGAGCGGGGATCATGCACCGCCTCGATGCGGCCGTTGCCCGGGTGGCGCACCAGGATCCCGGCATGGCCGAGCGAATCGATATAGGCGCCCCCGAGTTCCTCGATCTCGTGGTCCATCCGCCGGAGCGCCGCGATGCAGGCCGGGTCGAAGCGGTCCTCGACCTTCACGGTCAGGGATTCCGCGCCCCAGGTCCGGCCGTAGAGCAGGCGCGGGGCGTCCACGGCCGCCGCCGGGCTCATCCCGTAATCCGCATAGCGCGTGAACACCTGTGCCTGAAATTGAGGCTGCCCGTCGCCGCCCATGCTGCCATAGGCCGTCACCCTGCCGTCATCGAAGGCAGCCAGCGCCGGAATCAGGGTGTGGAACGGCCGCCGCCCCGGCTCGAGCGGGTTCACGGCCTTGGGATCGAGGCTGAACGACATGCCCCGGTTCTGCCAATGGACCCCGGTCGCCGGCAGGACCGTGCCGGAGCCGTATTCCCAGTAGATCGACTGGATGTAGGAGACCGCGAGGCCGTCGCGGTCGATCGCCCCCATCCAGACCGTGTCGCCCTCGCCCGGGTTGCGCAGGGGCAGGCTCGCGGCGCGGGTCATGTCGATGGCCGCCGCCTCGCGGGCGAGGCGATCGGGCGCGAGGAAGGAGGCCGGATCGACGCTGAGCCGGTCGAAATCGGTCACCACCCGGTCGCGGATCGCGAAGGCCCGCTTCGTCGCCTCGATCAGCCCGTGATAATGCGCGGCCGTCTCCGGCTCGCGGATGTTCAGCCGGTCGACGATGCCGAGGATCAGGAGGGCGGCGAGCCCCTGGGTCGGCGGCGGGAAGTTGTAGATCGTCGCGTCGCGCCGGCGGAGCGACAGGGCCTGGCGCTCGCGCGGGCGGTAGGATGCGAGGTCGGCCCGGGTCACGGGGGCATCGAGGCGCTCGAGGTCGGCGGCGATTTCGCGGCCGATATCGCCCCGGTAGAAATCGTCGAGACCCGCATGGGCGAGCTGCTCCAGGGTCGCGGCCAGGGCCGGCAGCCGGCGGGTCTCGCCGGCGGGCCAGGGCTTGCCGTCCTTCAGGAAGGCGGCGGCGAAGTTCGGGGCATCGTGCAGCGTGTCGAGTTCCTTGGGGACGTAGCGCGCCTCCGAGGGCGAGACCGGGCAGCCCTCGCGGGCATGCCGGATCGCGTCGGCCAGGAGCACCCCGAGGGGCAGGCGCCCGCCGAGCGCCTGCGCGAGATCGCGCGCGAGGCTCCAGCCGCCGATGGCGCCCGCCACCGTCAGGGCCGCGTCGGGCCCGCGGGCGGGAATCGCGTCGTAGCCCTTCTGGCGGTAGCGCTCCCGCGTCGCCAGGCGCCCGGCCGGGCCGCAAGCCTCGATGCCGCGCACCCGCCCGCTCTTCTCGCGCACCAGCCAGAAGCCGTCGCCGCCGATGCCGTTCATGTGCGGGTAGACCACCGCGATCGCCGCCGCCATGGCGATCATCGCCTCGATCGCGTTGCCGCCCTGTGCCAGCACGCTCTGGCCGGCCTGCGCCGCGAGGCTGTGGGGCGCGGCGACGGCGGCGGAGGCGAAGATCGGGGTCTCGGGCATGGGGGATCCGCTGACTGGCTCGAACCCGGATGGCTTACGGGACGGATCGCCGTCTGCAAAGGCGGGGCCCCGCGGAGGCGCCGCATCCGGGATCGGGAAGATCCGCGGCCTTGCCCGGACTTCGTCGGACTCACAAGTGCGTGAGAGCGATCTGTATCCCGCAAAAATAAACCTAGAGGAAATTTCTACGGATTACCGCGATCTCAGGTATGCGCCAGATTGCCCGGACCTCACCGCACACGAAGGTCGGCCATGTCCGGGACGCTCTATTTCGGCGACAATCTCGATGTCCTGCGCGAGCATGTCGCCGATGAGAGCGTCGATCTGATCTATCTCGATCCGCCCTTCAACTCGAAAGCCACCTACGCGATCCTGTTCCGCTCCCCGGACGGCAGCAAGAGTTCCTCGCAGATCAAGGCCTTCGAGGACACCTGGTCGTGGAATGACAGTTCGGAGCAGGCCTTCGACGACGTCATGGGCGCGGGCCGAACCGATGTGGCAAACCTGCTCCGGTCCATGCGCCAGTTCCTCGGCGACAACGACATGATGGCCTACCTCGCCATGATGTCGGTGCGCTGCCTCGAGATGCACCGGGTCCTGAAGGGAACCGGATCGCTCTACCTGCACTGCGATCCCACCGCGAGCCACTACCTGAAGTTGATCCTCGACGCGGTGTTCGGGGTGAAGCAGTTCCGCAACGAGATCGTCTGGCGCCGCGCCCGCGGGCATTACGACCGCAAGCTCGCCAAGTTCGGCGCCATCCACGACACCATCCTGTACTACAGCAAGTCGGATGCGCGCCGGTTCAACCCGACTCTGCTGGAGCGGGAGGGGAATGCTCCGGCGACCCACGACCTCTACGTCCATACGGACGGCAAGCTGTACCGGAAGGACAATTGCCGCGCCCCCGGCAACCGCGGTCCGCTCTACGATTGGAACGGGCACAGCTTCCACTGGCGCTTCTCGCCGGAGGAGCGGGACCGGCTGATCGCCGAGGGCCGCATCGTCTACACCCGCAACGGCATGCCGCGGGTGCTGCGCCCCGTCGACCGCGCGCGCGGGACGCCGCTTCAGGACATCTGGACGGACATCGACGCCCTCAATGCGGGCTCGGCCGAGATCCTTGGCTACCCGACGCAGAAGCCGGTGGCGCTCCTGGAGCGCATCATCGCCTCCTCCACCGCGCCCGGGGACGTGGTGCTGGATCCGTTCTGCGGGTGCGGCACGGCGGTCCACGCCGCGCAGGCGCTGCGCCGGCAATGGATCGGCATCGACGTGACGCCGCTCGCCGTCAACCTGATCGCCCGGCGCCTCGGCGAGGCCTTCCCGGCGGTCCTGTTCAATGTCCGGGGCATCCCGCGCGACATGGACGGGGCCCGGGAGCTCGCATTGCGCGACAAGCACCTGTTCCAGCTCTGGTGCGTCGACCTCGTCGACGCGCAGCCCTACCGCGACGGCCGGAAGGGCGCCGACGGGGGCATCGACGGGCTGATCTACTTCAAGCCGGACGGGGGAGCGACGCGGGCCGTGATCGTCTCGGTGAAGGGGGGCGCGCATGTGGGCGTCGGGCAGATCAAGGACCTGCACGCCACCCTGATCCGCACCCAGGAGCCGATGGGGCTGTTCGTGACTCTGACGCCCCCGACCCGGCCGATGGAGCGCGAGGCCGCCGCCGCGGGCCTCTACGATGCCGGGCATCACCGGGTGCCGCGCATCCAGATCCTCACGGTCGAGCAGCTGCTGCGGGGCCTGCGCCCGAAAATCCCCTTCGGCCACACGATGAGCTACAAGCGCACCGCGCGCGAGCGCGACCGCGCGGCGCAGCCGCGCCTCGATCTTGACTGAGCACGATTGCCGCAGGCCAGATACGGGCGCCGCCCTATCTCGTCTGGCAGATGCTGATTTTCGAGTGGGTCGTGGGCGTCCTCCTGGGCGCCGTATTGCTGGCAGCGCTGGCGCGGCGGGTGGGGGCTCCCTACCCGGCCTTCCTGGCGCTCGGCGGCGTGGCGCTGGCCTTCGTGCCCGGCGTGCCGAACCTGAAGCTCGACCCGGAACTGGCGCTTGCCCTGTTCCTCGCCCCCGTTCTGCTCGATGCCGGCTACGACACCTCGCTGCGCGACCTCAAGGCGAATTGGCGCCCGATCGCCGGCCTCGCCTTCGGGGCGGTGGCGGTCACCACGGTGGCGGTGGCTTTGGTGGCCAAGGCGCTGGTGCCCGACATGCCGTTCGCCGCCTGCATCGTGCTCGGCGCCGTGGTGGCGCCCCCCGACGCGGTCGCGGCCCTCTCGGTCCTGCGGCACGTCCCGCTGCCGCACCGACTCAGCACGATCCTGCGCGGCGAGAGCCTGCTCAACGATGCGGGCTCGCTCCTGATCTACCGGCTCGGGGTCGCGGCCGCGATCACCGGGTCCTTCAACCCGGCCGAGATCGCCCCGACCTTCCTGATCGGCGTCGTCGGCAGCCTCGTGGCGGGGCCGCTCCTCGCCTTCGCGTATGTCGCCCTGACGCGCCGCTTCCAGGATGCGGCGAGCATCATCGTGCTGCAATTCGTGGCGGCCTTCGGCATCTGGATCGCCGCGGAGGGGCTGGAGCTCTCCGGCGTCCTCACCATCGTGACCTTCGCCATCACGGTGGCGCGCTACTCCCCCGGCATCACGGCGCCCCGCACCCGCATCCTGTCCTACGCCGTCTGGGACACCTCGGTGTTCGTCCTCAACGTCCTGGCCTTCGTGCTGATCGGCATCCAGATCGCGCCGATCCTCGACCGGCTGAACCAGGCCGAGCAGGTCTCCGCGATGCTGCTCGCCGGGATGGTCTTCCTCACGGTGGTCCTCACCCGCATCGCCTGGGTCCTGCCGGCGAGCGGCATCGACCGGCTCGAATTCACCGGGCCGCGCAAGGGCCGGCACCCCGCCCGCGCGGCCGACGAGGACGCGCAGACGCCGGGCCTCGGCCTCCGGGCCGCGGTGGCGGTGTCGTGGTCGGGGATGCGCGGCATCGTCACCATCGCGACCGCCCTCGCCCTGCCGCAGGGCGGGCCGGACGGGGGCTTCCCCTATCGCGATCTCATCGTGTTCACGGCCTTCTGCGTCGTCATCGGCACCCTGGTGGTGCAGGGCCTGACGCTCGGGCCCCTGCTCGCGCGGCTCGGGCTCCAGGACGACGATCCCGTCGGCCGGGAGGTGGGGCGGGCGCGGGCCGAGGCCTACGCGGCGGCCCTCAAGAGCCTCGATGCCACCGAGATCGAGGATCAGGAAGCTGCGGCGACCGAGGCGCTGCGCGCGGAATTCGTGGCGGCCCTCGACGAGGCCAAGTCCCATGACGAGGGCCTCGCCCCCGAGACCCTGCCCTCCGACGCGGTCCGGCGCCGGGCCATCGCGGCCGCCCGCGACACGGTGCTCCGCCTGCGCCGGGAGGGCCGCATCGGCGACGACGCCTATTACGTCCTGGAAGAGGAGTTCGACTGGGCGGAGCTCAACGCCACCCCCCGCGCCGAGACCTGAGCGCGGGTCAGGCGGAGCGCCCGAGCCGTCCCTCGATCGCGTCCCAGACCGACACCGCGAGATCGGGCCCGCCGAGGCGCTTGATCGCCCGGATGCCGGTGGGCGAGGTCACGTTGATCTCGGTGAGGTGGCCGTCGATCACGTCGATGCCGACGAGGATCAGGCCGCGCCGCCGGAGTTCGGGCCCGATCGCCGCGCAGATCTCGCGTTCGCGCGCGCTGAGGTCGGAGGCCGCCGCCGCCCCGCCCCGCACCATGTTGGAGCGGATGTCGTTGAGGGCGGGAACCCGGTTGATCGCCCCCATCGGCTCGCCGTCGACCAGGATGATGCGCTTGTCGCCCTCGGTGATCTTCTCGAGGAAGCGCTGCACCACCCATTGCTCGCGGAAGGTCGCGCTGAACAGATCGAACATCGAGCCGAAATTCGGATCCTGCTCCGAGACCCGGAACACGGCCGCGCCGCCATGCCCGTGCAGCGGCTTCATCGCGATGGTGCCGTGCTCGCGCCGGAATTCCTCGATCTCCGCCTTGTCGCGGGTGATCAGCGTCGGCGGCATCAGCTCGGGGAAATCGAGGACGAACAACTTCTCGGGGGCGTTGCGGACCTCCGAGGGGTTGTTCACCACCAGCGTCCCCGGATGGACGTGTTCGAGGATGTGGGTGGCCGTGATGTAGGCCATGTCGAAGGGTGGATCCTGGCGCATCAGCACCACGTCGACCTCCGAGAGGTCGATCCGCGCGCTGGCGCCGAGGCTCGCATGCGCGCCCTCGACGTCCTGCACGGTCAGGGGCTCGACCCGCGCCGTGGCGCGCCGGCCCTGCAGGGAGAGCCGGTCCGGCGTGTAGTAGAGGAGCCGGTGCCCCCTCGCCTGCGCTTCGAGGAGCAGGGCGAAGGTGGTGTCTCCGGCGATCCGGATCGCCTGGATCGGGTCCATCTGGACCGCCACGGTGAGGGCCATGCGCGTCATCTACCTCGGTGCAACGGGATGCGAGGGCCGCCCCCTCCGGTCACCCTCGGCAGCCTTGGCCGGATGGCCCGGGCCGGTCTACGCGGCGCGGTCCCTCGGCCCGGGCGTCTCGGATCAGTTGTTCGGCATCGACTTCGCGCCGGTGCGGCGGTCGTAATCGCCGATCGCGGAGCGGCACTCGGGGGAGAGGCGCTTGCGGTTGCGCGTCATGCACTTCTCCGCGTCGTCGCTGTTGGGATCGACCCCCGCGCAGAGGCGGAAATAGTCGTTCGCGCAGCCGAGCTGAAGCCCCTGATCCTCGCGCTGCGCGAGAGCGGGGCTCGCGGCCAGCATCAGGAAGGCGAGCGGAGCGACCTTCAGGGCGGCCGAGCCGAGCCGCGCGGCGCGCGGGCGTCGTGACGTATCCAGTCGCATCCAGCTGTGTCCTTCAGTGTCGGATGAGAGAGACGGCATATCGAGGATGCCGGTGGCTAGGCAAGCGTCGTCGCCCGTTGCGGTTCCGCTCGGGCCTGTCACGAATCCAAGCCTGTTGCGAAACGGCGCCAGTCCGGGAACCGGGCCTCCCGAAACAAAAGGGCCCCGTTCGCCGGGCGAACGGGGCCGAGTGCAAGGGAGGAAACGCCCGCCATGGGCTTCTGGGGTGATGCAAGGCGCACGCCAGCCCGCCCCGATTGCTCCCCAATCGATATCTCGACCGGCGGTTGAACCCGCCGCAAGGCCGGACGGACAGCCGGAAACCCTCCGTTAACCATGCCGTGCTGATGTCGGCTTACGCCCTTGTCGATGGAGCCGAGCGGCGAACGAGACGCGCCGGCCTCATCCCGGCCCCGAAGCCGGGGACACCGCCAGGAAACCTGCCATGACCAGAACCCAAGAGACCGCGCCGAGCGAGGCCAGACCGCCACGGACCACCGGAACCATCCTGGCCTTTCCGGGCGCCCAGCGCCCCCGGCGCGAGGGCCCGGCCGCGGACGAGCCCCGCGGCGAGATCCTGCTGTTCCTCGGCGTGCGCTACGAGCGCATGGCCGAGCCGGAGGCCGTCCCGGCCGCCCCGCGCCGCCGCCGCTCCTGACCACCCGCGCCGCGTCGCCGCGACCGTCGGGCGGCCGGCTGCCGATCGGAGGACCCGTCCGGCCGTCATGAGACCGACCCGCTCCCGTTCCGCCGAACCCTCGCGCCGCGCGCCTGCGGCGATGCCGCGCAGGCTCGCCGGCCTCGGCTTCCTGGTCCTGCTCGGCTCCTGCGCCCAGGAGGGCGATTTCGGCCGGCCGAAGGCGGGCGCCTGGAACAGCCTCGTGGCGACCACCGGCGCCCTCGCGGCCCGCGAGCGCGGCGAGCCGTCCTCCCAATTTCCCCTCACCGACGAGGAACGCACCCTGCGCGACCGCGCCTGGCGCTTCCTGATGCCGGCCGCGGGCCACGACGCCTTCCTGGACGTGCTCGCCAACCTGACGCGCACCCGCGTGCTGCCGCCGGCCTGGCGCGTGCCGGATATCGCGGCCTACCACGACACCCTGATCTCGGAGAGCTTCCGCTCGCCGGTCTCGCGCTACCGCCGCCTCTCGAACGACGCGACCGCGGATGGGCGCCTGATCCCGGGTTTCGCCGCGGTGGCGGCGCGGGTGAACGATGCCGACGCCCTGCGCCTGCGCAGCCTCCCCTTCGTCAAGGTCCTGGACGATTTCGACGTGCGCAACGCCGCCATGCGGGTGGCCGAGAACCGCTGCCTGATCGCCTGGGTCCGCCTGGAGATGGGCGAGCGGCTGGCGCGCTACCGCTACGCCCTGGAGCATCTCGTCATCGAGGTGCCGGGTCCGGAGGCGGTCGGCGTCGAGCGCGTTCTCACGGGGCTCGACGGCCGCCGCGCCCTCCTCGAACCCCTGTTGCCCCCCGACGCGGCCCTGCGCTGCGGCCTGTCCGGGATCGAGGCGCCCGTGACGGTGCTGGTCCCGGCCGAGGGGCCCCGCGTCACCAAGGATTGACCGGGCGCGCTCAGCCGTTGGGCTTGCTCAGCCGTTGGGCTTGGCCGCGTCCTCGTTCGGGCTGTCGATGGTGCAGGAGACCGCCTGGACGGCGTCGTTGGCGGCGGGACGCTGGCTCGGCAGGGCGGCGATCACCCGCACCACCACGTAGCCCTGGCGCTCGGGCGCGATGATGCGGACATCGCGGCTCGGCTCGTTCTCGTCGTCATTGGCGAGCGCCTCGTCGTACTGGGCCCGGGTCAGGATCACGAGGTCGAGGGCGCCGCGCACGGCCGCCTGGTCGGTGACGGCGTAGAAGGCGCCCCGGCGCCCATGCACCGCCAGGGACAGCATCTGGGGCCCGGTGCGGGCCGAGACCCGCATCGGCCCGTCATCGAGATTGTAGGCGCAGACGCCCACCGCCACGGAGGGATCGGGAATCGGCAGCCAGGCCTCGGCCGGGGCCGGGTTGTCGCCGGTCGAGAGCGTGTAGATGCGCTGCGGGTGGTCGAGGCTCTCGCTGGTGCCCGAGCGGGTGAGCGCGTCGGATTCCGAGAGCGCCGGGATCGCCAGCACGGTGACGATGTGGACGAGGCCGGCGAGAACCAGCCCGCACAGGGTCGCGAAGAGGAAGCGGAGCCTCATCGGCGGCACCCGAGGCGCGTGATGGCGGGCAGCGAATCGCGGTCGAGGGAGCCGGTGCTCGCGGCCACGGGGGTGTCGTAGAGGCGCAGCGCCAGCCGCACCGGGCCGCTCGCGCGCGGGCTCGGCAGCCAGTTGCCGGGCTCGACCTCGGGGCCGACCATGATGACGAAGCGGCCGTCCCGCTCGCGCAGGATCTCGGTCGAGGTGAAGCCCTCGCGCATCGGCGGGCGGGCGGGGTCGCGGGCGCCGCGGCCCGCGATCGTCAGGGTCCAGGCGCGGGCCGGCGGGGTGATTCCGGCGAGCCGGTAGGTGCAGGTGGCGTCCAGCGTCTCGCCGGCATCGTCGGTCGCGGCCGTGACCAGCATGCCCTCGCCCACCGCCAGGGGGATCTCGCCCCGGCGCGCGTTGACCGCGCGGGCATAGGGGTCGGCCCCGAGGGAGCCGGTGCGCGGCCAGGCCGTCCAGGCGCCGATGGCGACGCCGCCGAAGGGATAGCCGCCCCGCGTCGCCCAATCGGCGCTGGCGAGGCCGAGCACGGCCCCGAGCGCCAGAGCGTAGAGGACGAGGCCGACCTGCGAGGTTTTGTGCAGGAACCGGCCGACCGATGCGCCGACCGACCGGCCGATCGCGCCGCCCGCGGGTCCGGCGGCTCCGGGGCCTGGCCCCTCCGGCGCCCGGGCGCGCGGCGCCCAGAGCCGCCCCAAGGTCTCGCTCACGTTTGCCACAGCCCGCAGCGCCTCACGGAATCCCGATGCGGCCGCCGACGGAGCGGCTGCCCTCGGCAACGGTGCCGGTCGGCGCGTTGCTGGCCGCCGGCTTGACCACGCTCGCCGCGGGCTTGGGGCCCGGCTTCGGCGCGTTGGCGGCGGTGGCCGGCTCGACGGTGCGGAACAGCCCGTTCAGGCTGCCGATGACCTCGAAGGAACGCCGCGAGATCTTACCCGCCGCGCTCGCCGCCGCGTTGACGGGGGCGCCCGCCGCGCTGCTCGCCTGCACGGCCGGGCGGTTGCCGTCCTTGAGGCCGGGCATCGGCTTCAGTTCGATGCCCTGGTGGGCGGTCTCCATCACGTCGTGCCAGGTCATGGCGGGCAGCGATCCGCCGGTCATCTTGTTCGTCGAGGTGTGGTCGTCGTTGCCGTACCAGACGGCCCCCACGTAATTGCCCGTATAGGCCACGAACCACGCGTCCCGGTAGGCGTTCGTGGTGCCGGACTTGCCCGCGACCTTGATGCCCTCGAGCTGGGCCCGCTTGCCGGTGCCCTCCTCCACCACCTTGTTCAGCATGAAGTTCATGTCGGCGACGACCTGGGTCGAGAGCACCTGCTCGGGCTTCTCGTCGTCGTGGCGGTAGATCACCTCGCCGGCGGAGTTCTTCACCTCCATGGCGGCATAGGGCTTGGCCCGCTTGCCGCCGTTGGCGAAGACCGCGTAGGCCGCGGCCTGGTCGATCACGTTCACCTCGGCCGAGCCGATCGGCAGCGACACCGAATCGGTGAGCGGCGTGGTGATGCCCATGGCATGGGCCGTCTCGATGATCTTGGCGCGCCCGGCCTTGGCGGCCCGCGCCTCGTGGCTGATGCCCATGGCCTTGCCGAGCGCGATCGAGACCTTGATGGGAATCGTGTTGATCGACTTCGCCACCGCGAGCCACATGGGCTGGCGGCCCGAGAAGGAGCGCCCGTAGTTCTGCGGGCACCAATTGCCGATGCAGACGGGGGAATCGACCACGGTCGTGTCCGGCCGGAACTGCCCGGAGGCGAGCGCCGCCGCGTAGACGTAGGGCTTGAACGAGGAGCCGGGCTGGCGCAGCGCGTCGGTGGCGCGGTTGAACTGGCTCTCGCCGTAATCGGCACCGCCCACCATGGCCCGCAGCGCGCCGTCCGGATCGAGGATCACCATCGCGGCCTCGTCGACGTCGTACTGGTCGCCGAACTTGCGCAGCACGCCCTCGACGACCTCGTCGGCCTTCTTCTGGATGCCGATATCCAGCGGCGTCTTCACGGTGAGGACCCGGTCGTTGCGGAGCTTGCCCGCATCCGCCATGCCCTTGATCTCGCCGAAGGCCCAGTCGAGGTAGTAATCGGCCGTGATGTCGCGGGTGCGCGTCACCGGCGTCGCCGGGTTGCGCAGGGCCGTCTGGATCTGGCCTTCCGTGACGAAGCCCGCCTCGACCATGTTGTGCAGCACGTCCACCGCGCGGGCGCGCGCCGCCGGCAGGTTCACGTGGGGGGCGTATTTCGTCGGCGCCTTGAACAGGCCGGCCAGCATGGCCGCCTCCGCGAGGCTGATATCCCGGAGGGGCTTGCCGAAATAGTAATCGGCCGCCGCCACGGCCCCGAAGGTGCCGCCGCCCATATAGGCGCGGTCGAGATAGAGCTTCAGGATCTCGTTCTTGGTCAGGTGGCTCTCGAGCCAGAGCGCCAGGAAGGCCTCGTTGACCTTGCGCTCCAGCGAGCGCTCGTTCGTGAGGAACAGGTTCTTGGCGAGCTGCTGCGTGATCGAGGAGCCGCCCTGGGTGTTGCCGCCGCCCCGCGAGTTCGAGACCACGGCCCGCAGGGTCCCGATCGGGTCGATGCCCCAATGCTCGTAGAAGCGCCGGTCCTCGGTGGAGACCAGCGCCTTGATCATGATGTCGGGGAAGTCGTCGAGCTTCAGCGAATCGTCGTGCTTGATGCCCCGGCGCCCGACCTCCGTGCCGTAGCGGTCGAGGAAGGTGACGGCGAGATCCTGCTGCTTCAGCCAGTTGTCGCTCGTCAGGTTGAAGGCGGGTTGCGCCAGCGCCAGCATCAGGATGGCGCCGCCTGTGCCGATGGTGACGCCCTCGCTGGTGAGATCGAGGACGACGCGCTTCCAGCCGCGCACCGACAGGGCGCTCATGCGCTCCTGGAAGCGCCCATAGGCCTCGCCCGTGGAGCGGCCGCCATCGTACAGGCTCGCATTGACCCAGGCATCGAAGGCGAGGGCCGCGTGCCGGATCCGCGTCGCGAGGGAGGTGAGGTTCGGCAGGCGCACGATCTGATCCGGTTCCTCGGGCACCCAGGGTTGTGGCGGGCCGCGGCCTTCCGCCTGCGCCCCTCCGGCCCATCTCTACCAAGCCCCGCGCCCGACCGCGAGGCTTAACCCGCCGCGAACGCGGCGACATCCCAGGAACCGTTCGGGCCCGGGTCCTGCCCCCAAGACAACGCGCCAGGGTCGCTTCCGCCCCGGCGCCCCTCGGCAAGGTTGTGTTAACCTTGACGCCGGATTGGGGCGCGCCGGTGGCGGGGCGACCGGCTCCGCTTGCTCCGCCGGCCGCCTTGCGGCAGAGGGGGGCCGATCCGCAACTCCTTGTCGACGAGGCCCTCCCGATGGGAGACCGCATGGCGGGGCGCCGCACGGGCGCCCCCGCATCCGAGCCGTTCTGGCGCACCAAGACCCTCGACGCGATGACGCCGTCCGAGTGGGAGAGCCTGTGCGACGGCTGCGGGCGCTGCTGCCTGCTGAAGCTCGAGGACGAGGATACGGGCGAGGTCCACCACACCGATGTCGGCTGCACCCTGCTCGACGGGCTCGGCTGCCGGTGCCGCGACTATGCCAACCGCCAGAAGCGCGTCCCCGACTGCGTGCGCCTGACCCCCGAAGCCGTGCGGACGATCCCCTGGCTGCCCCCGACCTGCGCCTATCGTCTCGTGCGCGACGGCGAGGATCTGTTCGACTGGCACCCTCTGGTCTCGGGCCGAGCCGCGAGCGTGCACGAGGCCGGCATCTCGGTGCGCGGGCGTCTCTCGGGCAACGAGGAGGAATTCACCGAGGACGAGTTGCCGGAGCGCATCGTCGCATGGCCGGGTGAGCCGCCGCGGGCGCGCAAGGCGTAGATCCGGACGCGGCCGAACGCGCAGCGACGATCAGACGCGCGCAGACAAAGCCAAGCTCAGCCCCGGTCGCGGACAGGAACCGCGCGACCCTCCCCCGGTTTCCCGTGCAGGCAACCGGCGCAGATCCCGCTGCGGCCCGGTCAAGCTCAAACAGACAGGGAGGGAGAGATGGGCCTTTTCACCACACCGATCAAAACGATGGATGACCTGTTCACGCATATGCTGCAGGACATCTATTACGCCGAGCAGCAGATCACCAAAGCGCTGCCGAAGATGATCGACAAGGCCGGCGAGCCGCAGCTGAAACAGAGCTTCGAGAAGCACCTGCGCGAGACCGAGGGCCAGATCAAGCGCCTCGACCAAGCCTTCGAACAGCTCGGCAAGCCCGCCAAGGGCGTCGAGTGCGCGGCGATCAACGGCATCATTTCCGAGACCAAGGAGATCATGAGCGATGTCGGCGACCAGAAGGTGCTCGATGCGGCCCTGATCGCGGGCGCTCAGGCGGTCGAGCATTACGAGATCACCCGCTACGGCACCATCATCGCCTATGCCAAGCAGCTCGGGCACGACAACGTCGCGACCCTGCTCGGTCAGACCCTCGACGAGGAGCGGGCGACGGACAAGATCCTGACGGACCTGGCGGAGGCGAACGTCAACCGCAAGGCCGCCTGATCCCTCGGCCGACCCGGCGCGGTTCCGTGAGGACGGGATCGGGCCGGCCTCCAGCCGGGCCGGCTTCCGGCCTCTGATGTGACGCACGCTCTGGCGCCGAACCGGTCTCCGGTTCGGCCTCAGAGCGCTCTAACGCGGCGGCGCGCCCTTGCCAGTGAGCAGGCGCCCGCCCGCGAGGCTGTTCAGGCCGATGACGGCGCCGACCGCGAGCATATGGATCAGGAGGTCGGTCACCGTCGTGTCGTGGGGGTGAAACGGCACCAGGAGCGCGGCCGCCGCCGCCGCCGCCGCGAGGCCGCCCAGAGCCGCCGTGAGGTTCGGGCGCAGCGGGCAGGCCCGGCGCAACATCACCACGAGCAGCACCGAGAGCGGCAGCGACACGCCGATCAGGAAGACGAAGCAGCTCTCGACCTCCCGGGGCCCGGGGATGTCGGTGGTCGGCGCCACGATGCCGCGCAGGCAACCGAGGCCGCTCGCGCCGATCCAGAGGATCGCGGGCACCACCGGCAGCAGGACCCAGCGCAGGGAGCGGCCGGGCACGCTGATCTGGAAGGCCGCGAGGGCGGCCGTCGCCGCGGTCAGCACGGCCGCGAGGGCGGCGACCCGCAGGTCGGGCACGCTCATGCGCGTGCGCATCCCCTCCATGTCGGCCATCGGCATGAGGAGGATCCCGAGGCCGAGGGCGGCGGCGAACCACGCGACGGCCCGCAGGCTCGGGGGCGGCAGGCGCCGCACCGGCGCGAGGCCTCCGACGAGGCTCTCGACCAGATGATCGTGCTTCCCGCCGCGATCTTGCCCGTACGACTCAGACACCGCCATCCCCCTTCTCGCCCGACAGCGTCGCACGCAGAGCCTTGAGGGCCCGGTGCAGGTTGACCTTGAGGGCGCCCTTGCTGCGCCCGGTGAGCGCCGCGGCCTCGTCGAGGGAGCGCTCCTGGAAGGCGAGTTGCTCGACGGCCTGGCGCTGACCCTCGGGCAGGCCCGCCACGGCCTCGGCGAGCCGCGCATCGCGCTCGCGAACCTCGAGGCGCGCGCCGGGCCCGGGCGCGGCATCGGCGTGGGTCTCGTAGGCGAAGGGGTCGTGCACCTCCTGCAGGCGCCGGCCCGCACGGCGCAGGCGGTCGATGGCACGGCGCTGGGTGATGGCGCGCAGCCACGGCAGGAAAGGTCGGGCCGGATCGTAGGTGGCCCGCGCCTTGTGGATCGTCAGGAGCGTCTCCTGCACCACGTCGTCCACCGCCTCGCCCCGAACCCCCTGCGCCCGCGCCATGCTGGCGATCACGGGCAGACACTCCCGCAGGAGCAGGCGATAGGCCGCCGCATCCCCGGATTGCGCCGCCGCCATGGCGGCCGAGAGCCTCGCCTCGATCACTGTCCGCGCCCTGTCGCCGCCCCGTGCCGCGCCCCCTCTTACGCCCGCCAGAGCGTCGGTGAAACGCGGTTCGGCTCGCGTTTTCGCGAGGGAACTGGCGGGTCCGAGGGTCGCGGGTCCGAAGGCTGGGGCGAGGATCATGGCGGGCTCCGGGGAGAGGCGGATGGGGCGGCTCGAGCGGCCGCCCGGGCACCGGCCGTCAGTGCTTGCCCATCTCGTCCTTCTTCATCGCGTCACCCTTCATGGCGTCGGACTTCATGGAATCGCCCTTCATCGCATCGGGCTTCATGGCGTCCTTCTTCATGGAATCGGACTTCATGGAATCAGACTTCATGGAGTCGTGGGACATGGTTTCCTTGGCCATCGGATCCTTCTTCATCGGCTCCTCCGCGGCGGATGCGGGGGCGCCGGCCGCGGCGAGCACGAGGAGAGCGGAGGCGGCGAGGAGGGCGTTGCGCATGGTTCGATGTCCCTGGATTGTGAGCACCGGGCCAACACCGCGGTGACGATTCCTATTCGCGGTTTCCCGCAAGCGGTTACGAGCGGCCCGCACCGAGGATGCGCCCGTCCGCCGCCTGGACGATCACCGCGGCCTCGCTGCCGGCGGGCCAGGGCTCGGACAGGGTCCGGGCCTTGCCGTCCCAGCGGCCGAGGCTGCGCACCGAGCGCACCACGTTGGCCTGCACGAGGGTGCGGCCGGCATTCTCGCCGCGGGCGACCCGCGTCTCGTGCCGAGCATCGAAGCCGACCAGGAGGATGTCGGCGGCGCCCGAGCCCGCGCCGAGATGGACCACGAGGTTGCCGTCGGCGCGGCTGAGGCTGACGGGCAAGGCCGCGGATGCCTCCCCGCGCGCCTGCCCGATCGCGGTGCTCACCTCGCCCCGGCGGGAGCCCACGACGCTGCGGCGCCCATCGACCACGATCTGCGGCGTGAAATTGCCGTCGCCGAGGCGCTCGGCATAGGCCTGCTGGCGCGCGGTGGCGGCGGGGAGCGAGAAGGTGTCGCGCCAGTCCAGGCGGTTCCAGTAGGTGACGTGGAAGGCGAGCGGCAACAGGCCGTCGGGCTTCTCCGCGAGTTCCCCGAGGAGAGCCTCCGCGGGCGGGCAGGAGGAGCAGCTCTGCGAGGTGAAGAGCTCGACGACGACGGGCCGCTCCGCGGCGGCGGCGGGGCTCGCCACCTTCGTGGCCGCGAGGGGAACGAGGAGAGGCAGGACGAGGAAGGCGACGTAGCGCATGGGTCTCGAGGCTCCGGAACGGTCCGATGCCGGAGCCTTTCGGCGGGCGCGGGCCCGCGGTTACGCGCCGCCGGGCGTCTCCAGCCGGAACCGGTCGACGTCGCACAGGAGTTCGGCGAAGGCGCGGGCGCCGTGGTCGAGGGCGGCCCGGCCCGCCTCCGCGCTGCCGAGGCGCGCGTCGCCCATCGCGCCGGAGGGGTGGAGATCCTCGGCCTTCCAGGCGAAGGCCGCCGGGCGCCCGGCGCGCAGATGGCGGAAGTCGCGCTCCATCGCCACCGTGCGGGGGGTGAAGTCCGCGATCTCGGCCTCGCGCACGAGATCCGGCCGCAAGGCTCGCATCAGGGCGGTCTCGATGCCGCCCGCATGGATGCCGTGGCGGATCTCGGCTTCCGGGAACAAGCCCGCCGGATAGCCGAGCCGGCTCCACGACGTCGTCACCGCCACCATGCGGTGGCGCCCGCGCAAAGCCCCTGCCACGAGGTCGATCAGGGCGCTGTTGCCCCCGTGCGAGGTCACGATCACGAGCTTGTTGCAGCCGGCGGCGGCGAGGCCGGCGCCGATCTCGGTCCAGGCCCGCAGCGCCGTCTCCGTCGTGAGGCTGAGGGTCCCGGCAAACGCGTCGTGCTCGTCCGACTTGCCGATGCTCTGCACGGGCAGCAGCAGCACGCCGAGATCGTCCGGAACGAAGGGCGCGAGGCGCGCGAGGTAGCCCTCGGCGATGATCGCGTCGGTGGCCAGCGGCAGGTGGGGACCGTGCTGCTCGATCGCCGCGACGGGCAGGACCGCGATGGTGCGGTCCCGGTCGCGCGCGCCGAGTTCCCGCGTCGTCAGCTCACCCCAGGACCGGACCGGCATGGCATCGCGCCTCCGCGCCCGCATTGCGGGCCCGTCCGCCCTGTACGGGATCGCGCCCCGCAAAAAAAGGCGCCCCGGCGGACCGGGACGCCCTGTCGCGTCGCGGATGCGACCGGCTCAGTGGGTCCTGCGCGCCAGCCAGCCGAAGCTGAAGGCCGCGGCCGCCACGAGCAGCAGCGTCGCGGTCTTGTTGTCCTCGGCCCGCCGCACCACGGCCCGGCCGCGCTGCACGGCCTCGTCGCGGTAGCGCTGGCCGCGCTCGCGGGTCTCGTCGGCGAGCGCCCGGCCGCGGCCGCGCGCCTCGTCGATCAGGTGCTCGCCATCGCGGCGCAGGTCGCGCGCGGTGTCGCGCGCCTGCCCGTAAGCGTACTGAGCCGCGCCCGCGACTTGGTCGATGGCGCCGTCGACCTGGGACATCGGATGCCCGGTCACCGCGCCGACGGCGGTCTTGGCGCGCCCGCGAATATGGCGGAATCCGCCTTCGATCCGATCCCTGTTCATGCTGGAAACCTTTCTGTGGAACCGGAAGGCCGGCATCTCCGGCTTTCCTGGTCCGGCCCGCGGGCCGGGCACGACGCCCGCCGCCCGCAAGCCCGTCCTCATCGTCATGCGACCCTGCCGGGTCGGCGCGGATCGCCTCGATCAGATCTCCTTGTCAGATCTTCTTGACGGCGTCGGCCGCGCTCTGGGCCGCGTTCTTCACGCCGTCCTTGGCGTCGCCGACGGTCTTCTGGGCCTCGCCCTTCAGCTCCTGGGCCTTGCCCTCGGCCTGAAGCTTCTCGTTGCCGGTGGCGCTGCCGATGCCCTGCTTGACGTTGCCGATGGCCTCGTTGGCCAGGCCCTTGATCTTGTCGGTGGTGCTGCTCATCGGAACTCTCCTTGCATCGGTCGGGAAGCGTCCGCGGCCACGAAGCGTGACCGCTCGCTCTCGGCAAGGCTGAACGGTGATCCGTTCCGAATGTTCCGATGCTCACGAAGGCTTGAGCCGAGCAACGCCCGGGACTGATCCTGTATGCTGCAGCGCAATACAACCATTGCGGGAAACGATCGGCGCAATAGGCTCAAATTTTTCCTGAGATCACCCCAAAAATTTTGCGCAGGACTTGAGGGATCGCTTCCTGCAATGGTCCCTGAATTCAAAATAAGCCCGTGGCATATTGGGTACCACCATGAAGACGCGATCCGAGGAATCCGCCGAATGAGCGTGGGCCGCGTGCTCTGCGAGGGCGAGCTCGGGATCGTGATCGGCCGGCGCAGCCGCGACCTGACGCCCGAGACGGCGGCCGCGCACATCTTCGGCTACACCTGCCTCAACGACGTGACCTCCCTCGATATCCTGCGGGCGGATCCGAGCTTCCTGCAATGGACCCGCTCGAAGGGCCTCGACGGCGTCTCGCCGTTCGGCCCCGTGATCGCCACCGACCTCGACCCGGCGGAGGCGAGCGTGGTGGTGCGGGTCACCGGGCGCGAGCGCCAGAACTACCCGCTCGCCGACATGATCCACGATCCCCGGGCGATCGTCGCGATGATCTCGCAGGGCCTGACCCTGGAGCCCGGCGACATCATCGCCTGCGGCACGGCCAACGGCGCCGGCACGATCCCGAAGGGCGCGACCGTCGAGGTCGAGATCGCCGGAATCGGCGTCCTGGTGAACCGCTTCGAATAGGACCCGGCGGGCGGCCCACCGCCCGGCGGAGCAGCAAGCGTCCGGAGCCCGCGCGCCACCGCCGGGCTCCCCAGAGGAGGAGGTATCCCATGAGCATCGCGATCGTCGGCGCCGGCGCCATCGGCGGCCAACTCGGCGTGAAGCTCGCCCATGCGGGCGAGCAGGTCACCTTCATCGCCCGCGGCGCCAATCTCGCGGCCATCAAGGCCAACGGGATGCGCCTCGTCGACGAGGACGGGACCGCCTACCACGCCCGGAACGTGCGGGCCACGAGCTCGATGAAGGAGGCGGGCGTCCACGAGATCGTGATGCTCACCGTCAAGGCGCATCAGGTCGGGCCGATCGCCGAGGATCTGCGCCACATGATCGGGCCGGACACGATCGTGCTGCCTCTGCAGAACGGCATCCCGTGGTGGTACTTCACGCGGGGCCATGGCGGCGTCCATGCCGGCACGCAGCTCGAGACGGCCGATCCGGGCGGCCTCATCGCTCGCAACCTCGATCCGGCCCAGGTCATCGGCACCGTTGTGTACCCGGCCGCGATCCTGACCGAGCCGGGCGTCGTCGAGGTGGTGGAGGGCCAGCGCTACGGCCTCGGCGAGCTCGACGGCTCGAAGAGCGAGCGCGTGCTCAAGCTCGCCGGGCGCCTGACCAAGGCCGGCTTCAAGGCTCCGGTCTTCGAGGACATCCGGGCCGAGATCTGGCTCAAGCTCTGGGGCAATCTCAGCTTCAACCCGATCTCCGCGCTCACCCACGCGACCCTCGTGGACATCTGCCAGTTTCCCGACACCCGGGCACTCGCGCAATCGATGATGGAGGAGGCGCAGGCGATCGCGAACGCCCTCGGCATCACCTTCCGGGTCGGCATCGACCGCCGCATCGCGGGCGCCGAGAAGGTCGGGGCGCACAAGACCTCGATGCTGCAGGATGTCGAGGCCGGCCGGGCCATCGAGCTGGAAGCCCTGGTCGGCTCGGTGATCGAGCTCGGCCGCCTGACCGGGACGGCGACGCCGCATATCGACACCGTCTACGCCCTGATGCGGCTCCTCTCCCGCAGCCTCGAGAGGCAGAACGGCCGGCTGGCGATCCAGCCGGGCTGACGCCGCCCGACCGACATTCGGGCGGCCGCGCCGCCCGTTCCCCCTTCCCGAGCCGACCGGATCCCGCGCGCCCAGAGCGGCGCGGGCCCGGCCGCGCTTTGCCCCGACCTTTCGGAAGACGCTTGATGGCCGCGACCATTGCCCAGACCCTGAACGACCTGATCCGGACCGGCGCGGACGACGCGACCGCCCTGTCGAGCCCCGGCGGCGTGCCGCTCACCTTCGCGGCCCTTCGGGCGCTGACCGCCCGCACGGTCGCGGACCTCAACGCGCACGGGACCGGCCGCGGGGCGCGCATCGCCATCGTGCTCCCGAATGGCCCGGACATGGCCGCGGCCTTCATCGCGCTCGCGGCCGGCGCCGTCGCGGCGCCCCTGAACCCGGCCTACACGGCCGAGGAATTCACGTTCTACCTGCGCGATCTTGGCGCCACGCTCCTGGTGGCGGCCGAGGGCGACGAGACCCCGGCGGTGCGCGTCGCCGAGCGCCTCGGCATCGCGGTGGTGCGCCTGAGCCCGACGCCGGAGCAGGGCGCCGGCAGCTTCACGCTGCGCTTCCCCGAGGGCGCGGCCGCCCCGGCCCCGCAGGGCGGTCCCTCCGCGCCCGGCGACCTCGCGCTCGTGCTCCACACCTCCGGCACCACCTCGCGCCCGAAGATCGTGCCGCTCAGCCAGGCCAATGTCTGCGCCTCGGCCCGCAACATCCGGAACGCCCTCGCCTTCACGGCGCAGGATCGCGGCCTCAACATCATGCCGCTGTTCCACATCCACGGTCTCATCGCCGGCATCCTGGCGCCGCTCTCGGCGGGCGGCCAGGTCTGCTGCACCCCAGGCTTCAGCGCGCTCAAGTTCTTCGGCTGGATGGGCGAGGCGCGGCCGACCTGGTACACGGCGGTGCCGACCATGCATCAGGCGATCCTCGGCCGCGCCGGGCGCAACGCCGAGACCATCGCGGCAAATCCGCTGCGCCTGATCCGCTCGTCCTCCTCCTCCCTGCCGCCGCAGGTGATGGCGGCGCTGGAGGAGGCCTTCGGCGCCCCCGTGATCGAGGCCTACGGCATGACCGAGGCGGCCCACCAGATGGCCTCGAACCCGCTGCCGCCGCGCCCGCATTGTCCCGGCTGCGTCGGCCTCGCCGCCGGCCCCGAGATCGCGGTGGTCGGTCCCGACGGCGAGCCCCTCGCCTCCGGCGAGACCGGCGAGATCGTCATCCGAGGCGACAACGTGATGGCGGGCTACGAGAACAACCCGGCCGCCAATGCCGAGGCCTTCACCCGCCAGGGCTGGTTCCGCACGGGCGACCAGGGCAGCCTCTCGCCCGAGGGCTACCTCACCATCACGGGACGCCTGAAGGAGATCATCAACCGGGGCGGCGAGAAGATCTCCCCGCGCGAGGTCGACGAGATCCTGATGGATCACCCGGCGGTGGCCCAATGCGTCACCTTCGCGGTGCCCCATGACAAGCTCGGCGAGGAGGTCGCGGCCGCGATCGTGCTCCGCGAGGGTGCGGATGCGAGCGAGGCGGAGATCCGGGCCTTCGCGGCGAGCCGCCTCGCGGGCTTCAAGGTTCCGGCCAAGGTCCTGCTCCTCGACGAGATCCCGCAAGGCGCCACCGGCAAGCTCCAGCGCATCGGCCTCGCCCGCAAGCTCGGCCTCGGCTAGGGGCCGGGCATCCCGGCCTCCGCGCGGGCGATCCCGGGCGCGCGTGGCCGCGCCCAGGCCACCCGCGGCCCGCAGGCGCGGTCAGATCTCGATCTCGGTCCCGACCTCGATCACCTGCCGGGTCGGCACGCAGAAGAAGGCGCCGGTGCGCTCGCCGTTGCGCTGCATGAAGGCGAAGAGCTTCTCGCGCCAATCGGACATGCCGCGATGGTCGCTCTTCGGGATGATGGTCTCGTGGCCGATGAAGATCGTCAGATCGTCGATGAAATGCTCGGGCAGGAGCCCGCTGCGGACGGCGCAGGCCAGCCCCTCGGGGATCGAGGCATCCTCCATGAAACCGTAGCGCAGGGTCAGCCGGTAGAAGTCGGGCGCGATCCGGCTGATCTCGGCGCGCTCCGATTGGGGCACGGTCGGGCTCTCCTCGTAGAGGGCCGTCACGATCAGGATCTGCTCGGTGAGCGCGTGGCTGCGCTCGACGAAGCGCGACAGGTGCAGGGGGATGCCGTGGGTCGCCGACGACAGGAAGGCGGCGGTGCCGGGCAGCCGCACCGGCGGGTTCGCCCGCAAGCGTTCGAGGAAGACGTCTTCCGGCAGGCGCAAGGCCACCCGCGCCTCCTCGACCAGGGCCGTGCCCTTCTTCCAGGTCAGCATCATCAGCGCGACGAGGCCGGCGAGCACCAGGGGAAACCAGCCGCCCTCCAGGAGCTTGACGCTGTTGGCGCCGAGGAAGACGAGGTCGATCATCAGGAAGAAGCCGTTCAGCGCCACGACCGCGATGGGGTTGTAGCCCCATTTCAGCGCGATCAGCGCGGCGAGCAGCGTCGTGATGGCCATGAGGAGCGAGACCGCGATGCCGTAGGCGCCCGCCAGCGCATCCGACGAGCCGAAGATCACCACCGCCGTCAGGGTGCCGGCCGCCAGGAGCCAGTTCACCACCGGCACGTAGATCTGGCCGCGCTCGTCCTGCGCGGTCTGGATGATCCGCATGGTCGGCAGGAAGCCGAGCTGGATCGATTGCTGGGTGAGGGAGAACACGCCCGAGATGATCGCCTGCGAGGCGATCACGGTGGCGAGCGTCGCGAGCCCGATCAGCGGGTAATGCGCCCAGTCGGGCGACAGGCGGTAGAACGGGTTCTCGATGGCGTCGGGCTCGGCGAGCAGAACCGCGCCCTGCCCGAAGTAATTGACGACGAGGGCCGGCAGCACGAGGCCGAACCACGCGACCCGGATGGGCTTGGCGCCGAAATGCCCGAGATCGGCATACATCGCCTCGCCGCCCGTGACCGCCAGGAAGGCGGCGCCGAGCATCGCGAAGCTGACATGCCAGCCCGCATGGGTGAGGAAATCCACCGCCCGCCAGGGATTGGCCGCCGCCAGGATCTCCGGATGGTGGACGATGCCGCCGATGCCCAGGAGCGTCAGCACGGCGAACCACACCAGCATCACCGGCCCGAAGATGCGGCCGATGAAGGCGACGCCCTTGCTCTGCACCAAGAACAGCCCGATCAGGATCACGAGGGTGATGGGCACGACGTAGTGGCCGAGCGCCGGCGCATCGACCTTCAGGCCCTCCACCGCCGAGAGCACCGAGATCGCGGGCGTGATCGCGCCGTCGCCGTACAGGAGGGCCGCCCCGACGAGGCCGACGACGAGGAGCAGCGCCTGCCAAGTCCCGGGCCTGGCATGGCGGGCGCCGAGGAGCGCCAGCATCGCCACGATGCCGCCCTCGCCGCGATTGTCCGCCCGCAGGATCAGCACCGCGTATTTCACCGAGACGATGATGATCAGCGCCCAGAGGATCAGCGAGACCGCGCCGACGACCGCGGCCGGCTCGGCGCTCGTCCCGCCGGCGCTCGCCGCCCGCACCGCCTCCTTGAAGGCGTAGAGCGGGCTCGTGCCGATATCGCCGTAGACGACGCCGAGCGCACCGAGCAGCAGCGCCGGCTTGACCCGCCCGGTTCCCTGCGGACCGCCCTCCCCCGCTTGGGGTTCGACATGGCTCACGGGCTGGCACTCCGGTGCGGCGGGCGGCCCCGGCGGGGCGGGCTTGGCCGTTTCTCAGGAAGGTAGAAAGAGGGGAAACGCCGTCCAGGGGCGCCGGACCCTGTCCCCGGCGGATTCAGGCGTCGTCGCCGTCACGGTGACGTGTGCGTCGCCGTCACGGTGACGTGTGCGAGCCCGCCCCTCAGCCCGGGAAGGCCCCGGACCAGTCCGCCCCGCGCCGCAGGCAGGCGACGGCTGCGCCGGTCCGGGACCGGATCGCCTCGGCGACGATCTCGGGGGGCGTCGGCGCCCCGAGACTCTCGCTGACTGCGACCGCCGCGAGGGGGAGCGCGTGCGCCCGCAGGGTCTCGATCGCGGTCAGGGCGTGGCTGATCGCCCCGAGATAGCTGCCGGTGACGAGGACGACCGGCAGGGTCTCCGCGCGCGGGTCGTTCAGGCGCTTGAGCCAGTCGAGCCCGGTGGCCGTCGGCGTGATCGGGCTCATCAGCCCACCGACCCCCTCGATCAGCACGATCTCGTCGGCGGATGCCTCCGCGAGCCGCGCGCGGCACCACGCGACGAGGTCGTCGAGCGCGAGGCTGCGGCCCTCCCGGGCGGCGGCGAGATCGGGCGCCAGGGCGGCGGCGTAGCGCCAGGGCGAGCAGGCCTCGACCGCCTCCGGCGTCAGGGGCAGGTCCTGCGCAGCGAGCAGCCGTCCGGTGTCGCTCTCGGGAAAGGCCGGATCCCCGACAGGCGGCACCCCGCTCGCCAGGGGCTTGAGCGCGCGCACCGCCCTGCCCCCCGCCCGCCGGTGCCGCGCGAGGGCGGCGGTGACGTAGGTCTTGCCGATCTCGGTGCCGGCCCCGGCGACGAACAGCGCCCGCGTCATGGTGTGGACCTGCCTGATGGCTTGCGAGATCCGGATTTGCGAAGCCTGGATCCGGGCTGTGTCTCCCGGATCGCGGGGTTACGCGGGCGTGGGGAAGGCCGGTCCGGCAAGAACGGCGGTAAGGCGCGCCGGCCATGCCGGGCGCGCCCTTGTGGGGACGATGCGTGCCCGCGCTACTTCTCCACGAAGGCCTTCTCGATCACGTAATGGCCGGCCTCGCCATGGTTGCCCTCGACATAGCCGCCATTGGTCAGGAGTTCGCGGGTGTCGCGGATCATCTCCGGGCTGCCGCAGAGCATGAACCGGTCCGCCTCTACCGACATCGCCGGCAGGCCGATATCGGAGAACAGCTTGCCGGAGACCATCAGGTCGGTGATGCGGCCGCTGTTGCGGAAGGGCTCGCGGGTCACGGTCGGGTAGTAGATCAGCCCCTCCCGGATCGCCTCGCCCAGGAATTCGTGGTTGGGCAGGTCCTGGGTGATCGTCTCGCCATAGGCGAGTTCCGAGATCTGCCGGCAGCCATGGACCAGCACCACCTTCTCGAAGCGCTCGTAGGTCTCCGGATCCTTGATGATCGACATGAACGGGGCGAGCCCCGTGCCGGTGCCGAGCAGGTAGAGGTGCCGGCCGGGCAGGAGGTTGTCGAGCACCAGCGTGCCGGTCGGCTTCTTGCCGACCATGATCGGGTCGCCGACCTTGAGGTGCTGCAGCTTCGAGGTGAGCGGGCCGTTCGGGACCTTGATCGAGAAGAACTCGAGTTCCTCCTCGTAATTGGCCGAGACCACGCTGTAGGCCCGGAGCAGGGGCCGGCCCTCGACCTCGATGCCGATCATCGTAAACTCGCCGTTGCGGAAGCGAAACGACGGATCGCGGGTCGTGCGGAAGGAGAACAGCGTGTCGGTCCAGTGGTGGACCGACAGAACGCGCTCCTCGTTGTACTTGCTCATCGGTGAAGGTGTCCCGAATCTCACGGCCTTTTGGGGCGTCTTCTCGCACCTGCGGCATCCCCGTCAAGGCATGGCAGCACCGCAGGCGCAGGATGTCTCTTCTGTCTGGAACAAGTCTTAAATCGAGGGTCGACTGGTCATCGATACTCAGAGCGGCTTCAGCCCGGCCTCGATCTCGGCCCGGCGCGGCTCCAGGAAGGGCGGCAGGGCCAGGCGCTCGCCCAGCGCCTCCAGGGGCTCGTCGGCGGTGAAGCCGGGGCCGTCCGTGGCGATCTCGAACAGGATGCCGTTCGGCTCGCGGAAATAGAGGCTGCGGAAGTAGTAGCGGTCGATCGGCCCGCTCGACGGCATCCGGCGCGCCTTGAGGCGATCGGCCCAGGCGCCGTAATCCGCATCCGGGATCCGGAAGGCGACGTGGTGCACGGCCCCCGCGCCCTGGCGGGCCGGTGCGGAGCGGTCGGCCAGGAGCTGCAGCTCGGCGGCCGGGCCGCCGGTCCCCATGCTGAAGACGCGCACCTCGCCCTCCGGCAGCAGGAAGCTGCGGTCGTGGCGCATCCCGAGCACCTCCGTCAGCACGGCCTCCGTGCGTTCCGGCTGCGCCACCGAGAGGCGGATGGGCCCGAGCCCGCGGATCTGGTGCGCCTCCGGCACGGGGCTCTGCGCCCACGGATGCGCCTCCCCCTGTCCGCCATCGTCGACGAGGCTGAGGCGCTGGCCCTCGCCATCCGCGAAATCGAGGGTGAGGCGCCCGTCCCGCTCGATCGGCGGCGTGTGCGCGATGCCCTGACGTGCCAGGTGCTCGCGCCACCAATCGATCGCTTCAGGGCCGGCGACGCGCAGCCCCGTGCGGGAGATGCTGTTGCTGCCCCGCTGCTCGGGCGGCGCCGGCCAGTCGAAGAAGGTGAGGTCGGTGCCCGGCGCCGCGACCCCGTCGGCGTAGAACAGGTGATAGGCCGAGACGTCGTCCTGGTTCACCGTCTTCTTGACGAGGCGCAGGCCGAGCACCCGGGTGTAGAAGGCGAAATTGTCCGCGGCCCGGGCCGTGATGGCGGTGAGGTGATGGATTCCGGTCAGGTGCATCGCGCGTCTCCGGTCACGGGGCCCGTCCCTCAGATGGGTCGCGGGCACGGAGGCGGAAGGGCCCGGCGCGCCGGGCATCGGCCGGCCCCGGACTCATCCCGGGGCCGCGCCGGCGCCGCCCCGGGATGAGGCCGCGATCGGCCGGACCCGGCAGCCTCAGAAATCCGTCGGCCGGCCGGCGGCGACGACGAGCATCTTGCCGTCCGCGAAGGTGCGGCTCGCCGCGCGCCGGATATCGGCCTGCGTCACCGCCGCCACCATGTCGTTGCGGCGTGCGATGTAATCCATGCCGAGGCCCTCGAAGGCGATCTGCACGAGCTGGTGGGCGATCTTGGTCGAGGTGTCGAAGCCCAGCGCGTAGGATCCGGTGAGGTAGTCCTTGGCCTTCTGCAGTTCCTCGTCGGAGGGGCCATCGCTGATCAGGCGGCCGATCTCGTCGCCGATGACCGCGAGCGCCTCGCCGACGCGCTCGTTCTTGGTGGCGGTGTAGCCCCAGGTCATGGCGGCGGCCCGGTGGCTGACCAGCGAGGTGCCGACCGAGTAGGCGAGGCCGCGCTTCTCGCGGACCTCTTGGAACAGGCGCGAGGTGAAGGCGCCGCCGCCCAGCACGTGGTTCAGCACGTAGGCCGGGATGAAGTCGGGATCGCGCCAGGGCACGCCCGCCATGCCGAAGCGGATCACCGATTGCGGCACGTCGAGATCCACCACGACCCGGCGGCCGAGATCCTGAACGGTGGTGTGGGGCACCGCGCGCAGGGGCCCGGCCTCCGGCAGGGCACCGAAGGAGCGGTTGAGGGCCTCGGTGAGACGCGCGGCGTCGATGGCGCCGACGGCCGCCACCTTCACGGCGCCGCGGCCGAGGATCTGCGCATGCATCGCCACGAGATCGTCGCGCGTGATCGCCGCGATGCTCTCGGTCGTGCCGGAGGAGGGCCGGCCGTAGGGATGGGCCGCGAAGGCCTCCTTGAAGAAGCGGCGCGAGGCCATCACGCCGGGATCGTTCTGCTGGTAGCGCAGGCCCGCGAGGGTCTGGGCCCGCACGCGCTCGACCGAGTCGGGGTCGAAGCGGGGCTTGGCGAGCGCCAGCGCCAGCAGGTCGACGGCCTCGTCGGCATGCTTCAGCAGCATCTTGAGCGAGCCGCCGATGGCGTCGGGCCCGGCATGGAAGCTGAGCTCGATGGCGCGCGCGGCCAGGCGCTCCTGGAAGGCGTCGGAGGGGAGATCGCCCGCCCCCTCATCGAGGAGGCGCGCCAGCATCTGGGCGCAACCGGCCTTGCCCTCCGGGTCCTGGGCCGCGCCGCCCTCGAAGGTGAAGGCCAGCGCGATCATCGGAACGATGGGCGATTCGACGTGCCACGCCTCGATGCCCCCGGTGGTGGCGACGGGTTGCGCCTGGGTCGGGGAGGTCGCGGTGCGGGTGGCAGTCTCGGCCAAGTTCATGGGAACCTCTTTGTTCTTGTGCGGGTCCGCGGCTGACGCCGCGGGCCGGTCATGGCGTCCCGGAGCCGATCACCCCGGATCGCCGCCCCTATTCGGCGGCGAGCGCGCGCGGCGCGTCGGGGTCGCGGGTCTTGATGAGGTAGCCGGTCACCGAGCGGGCGGGCGTCAGGTAACGCTCGGCCGCGGCCGAGAGGCGCTCCTTCGAGACGGCCTCGATGTCGGTCGGCCAGCGGCGCACCTCGTCGATGGTCTCGCCGATGGCGAGCGCCGAGCCGTAGATGCGGGCGAGCGAGGATTGGCTGTCGGAGGAATAGACGGTCTCGGCCACGAGCCGGGTCTTGGCTCGCTCGATCGCCTCGGCATCCAGGGCTTCGGCGGGGGCGCGGCGCAGGATCCGGTCGAGCTCCTCCTCGAGCCGCTCCAGGCTCACGCCCTCGGCCGGCACCGCGTAGACGGAGAAGCGGGTGTCGTCGATGGCCGAGCCCATGTACCAGGCGCCGGCATTCACCGCGATGCCGAGCTCCATCACGAGCTTGCGGTAGAGATAGGAGGTGGCGCCCCCGCCCAGCACCTCGGCCAGCAGTTCCAGGGCGTGGCACTCGCCGTCCCGCGCGGTGATGCAGGAGGGGGTGAGGTAGAGGCGCTGCAGGGTCGGCTGCTCGACCTTCGGGTCCGCGACGCTGAGGCGGCGCAGAGCCTTCGGCTCCGGCTCCCGGGCGCGCAGGCGCAGGGGGCGGGCGCCCTGCGGGGTCACGCGGCCATAGGTGCCCTCGGCCAGGCGCCGCACCGCGTCCGGGGTGACATCGCCGGCCACCACCAGGATGGCGTTCTCGGGCGTGTAGAAGCGCTTGTAATAGGCGAGGGCGTGCTCGCGGTTCAGCTCCTCGATCTCGTGCATCCAGCCGATGATCGGGATGCCGTAGGGATGATGCACGAAGAGCGAGGCCGCCATGGCCTCGGAGAGCTGGGCGGATGGATCGGTCTCGACCCGCATCCGGCGCTCCTCCAGCACCACGTCGCGCTCGGGCGCCACCACGGCGTCGTCGAGGACGAGACCGGTCATGCGGTCGGCCTCGAAGGCCATCATGGTCTCGAGATGGTCGCGGGCGACGCGCTGGAAATAGGCGGTGTAGTCGTAGGAGGTGAAGGCATTCTCCTGGCCGCCGAGCCCCGAGACGGCCTTCGAGAAGGCGCCGACCGGATGCGTCTCGGTGCCCTTGAACATGAGGTGCTCGAGGAAGTGCGCGATGCCCGAGCGGCCGAGCGGATCATCGGCCGAGCCGTTGCGGTACCAGATCATGTGAGTCACGACCGGGGCGCGGTGATCGGGGACGACCACGACGTCGAGGCCGTTGTCGAGGCTGAACGAGGAGACCTCGGGACCGCCGGCCTCGGAACGCCCGAAGGGCGCGGCCTCCAGCCGGCCGGCATGCGCCGTGTGGCCGGTCGGGAAGAGGGCGGGCGTGGCCTTCCTGAAAAGATGCATTCCGTTGTCCTTGGTGCGGCCCTTCGCGTCGAGGACCGTCCGTTTCTGGCCCATGCCCGGGAGCGAGGCTCCGAAGAGCGCTCAGGCCGGGCAAATCTCGTACCGGAGCCGCTCCGCGCGGGGCCGAAGCCCCGGCGTCACTCAGCGACCCTGACCGCGTAGATAGGCACCCGGATCCGCTTCTTCCCGTTCGCGGCTCGCATTGTTGATCGGATCGCTGTTCGTCGTCACGACCTTGCGGGGCGCCTTGCGGTATCCGGTCGGGGGCTGCGTGAGCGTGTCGCGGGTCGGCTCGACCACGGAGGGCTCGGCCTTCGTCTCGCCGACGCCGCGCATCAGCTCCAGCGGGTTGACCCAGAAGGAATCGCGGTTGTTGTCGCCGGGCTTGCGCTCGGGGGCGGTCGGGATCTGCGCGTCGGCGCGGCGGCCGGAGCGCATCTCGTCGATCGTGGCGGTGGCGTTGTTGTCGTTGTAGCGGCCCTGAATCTGGTTGCCGCGGGGCAGGCGGCGCTCGGCGTCGTCGCGCTCGCGCTGCACAACCTCGGGCTCCTTCGGCCATTGCGGCGAGGCGGCCCGGGCCCGCGGGGTCGGCAGGGCCTTGCCGTCGAGCTTGGGCGGCATCACCAGCGGCGGACGCTCGTGGTAATTGATCGCGGGCTGCTCCTTCTCGAGGAGGCCGAGATTGCTCAGCGTATCGCGCATCAATTCGCCGCGCTGCTGGGCCTGGACGGGGCCGGCCATCAGAGCACCGAGGCCGGCGGCGAGAAGGATCTGGCGATACCGGGTCATGGCGCCCCACAGGTTTCAGCCGGGCCCGGGCCTCGCCTTCGAGGTCCCCGGCGATCGCACGCGAGGCGACCTGATCCGACCCTCTCGGCCTGATCCCGGTTTCGGGCGATCGTATGGCGCCTTGACCGCGCTGCACCAGCCGTCCGAGGCGAGAGAGCGCCGATGTGGTTTACGGATCACAGGCGCGAGGCATTATCGGGTCGTGCGTTCTCGGTCGGAACCGTCTCGCCCGGAGGCTCGAGCGGCGCGGCGTCCCGCTCCGGCGTCAAGCTGTCTAGGATCAGCCCGATCACCCCCGCGACGATCGCGGCGTCGGCGATATTGAAGACGTACCAGGACCACCGGCCCGCATGCAGGTGGACGAAGTCGAATACCGCCCCGTAGGCCGCCCGGTCGATGGCATTGCCCAAGGCCCCGCCCGCGATCAGGCCGAGCGCCAGCCCGAGGAGGCGGGTGCCGGCGCGGCGCATCCAGAGACCGAGCCCGAGGGCGGCGGCGAGCGAGAGGGCCACCAGCAGCCAGCGCCCGAGCCCGCCCTCCTGCTGGAACAGCCCGTAGGACACGCCCCGGTTCCAGACGACGACGAACTCCGCGTAGGGACCGAAGCGCCAGGGCTGCGTCAGCACCAGGTCGGTGCCGAGATAAAGCCAGAGCTTGGAGGCCTGATCGAGCGCGAGGGTCGCCACGAGGGCAACGAGGCCGAGGCGGAACGGCGTCATCGGGAGCGCCTCGCTGGACGGGCTTGATCCATGATGCCGCGGCCGCGCCGCGCCTCAATTCCCCGCGCCCCGAGGTGCCGCGCGCGACCGGACGGATCGCGGGCAGACATCACGGGGCGCGGGGCGTTCAGAGGCGTGCGGGCGCGGGGCATCTCACTGCGCGGCGGCGGCCGTGCCCTGCGCCGCGTCCCACTCGCGCAAAGCCCGGGCATCGCGCGGGGTGACGTCGGGATACGCGGCATCCATCCCGACATCCGGGGTGACGCGCCAGGATCTGGCGCATTTGCGGCCGGGCGCCGGGGCCGGCACGACGGCGACGCCGCGCACGTCGTCGAGCCGGAAGGCGTCGGCCGGGCCCTCGCCCGCCTCGACCCGGATCGCCGAGGTGATGCAGATATCGGCGAAGTCGACGCCGTCGAGGGCCCCGAGCAGGTCCGCGTCCGAGACATGGACGGTGGGCGCCGCCTCGAGGCTCGCTCCGATGCGCTTGGCGGCCCGCTCGATCTCGAGGGCCCCGGTGACGACCCGGCGCACCCGGCGGATCTTGTGCCAGCGCTCCGCCAGGGGCTCGTCGCGCCACGTCGCCGGCGTGTCGGGCAGGGTCTGGAGATGGACCGAGCCGGTTTCGGACGGGTAGCGGTCGAGCCAGGCCTCCTCGGCCGTGAAGGCCAGGACCGGGGCCATCCAGATCGTGACGCGCCGGAAGGTCTCGTCGATGACCTGGAGCGCGGCGCGGCGCGCCTTCGAGGAGATCGGGTCGCAGTAGAGCGTGTCCTTGCGGACATCGAAGTAGAAGGCCGAGAGGTCGCCCGTCATGAAGCCGTTGAGGAGCGCCACCACCCGCTTCGTGTCGAAGCTGCGATAGGCCTCGCGGATCTCGCCGTCGAGCTCGGACAGGCGGTGCAGGATGAAGCGTTCCAGCTCCGGCATGTCGGAGACCGGCACGTCCTCGCCGGGCACCCGATGGGCCAGCGAGCCGAGCATCCAGCGCAAGGAGTTGCGCAGCTTCCGGTAGGTCTCCGCGAAGGTCTTGATGATCTCCGGGCCGATGCGCAGGTCGTCGGCATAGTCGGAGGCCGCCACCCAGAGGCGCAGGATGTCGGCGCCCGAATCCTTGATGACGTTCTGGGGCGCCACGACGTTGCCCTTCGACTTCGACATCTTCAGCCCCTTCGGGTCGAGGACGAAGCCGTGCGTGAGCACGATGTCGTAGGGCGCGCGGCCCCGGGTGCCGGCCGATTCGAGCAGCGAGGACTGGAACCAGCCGCGGTGCTGGTCGGAGCCCTCGAGATACATCACCGTGTCGGCACCGCCGTCGCGGCGGCGATGCACGCCGGCCAGCCCCGGGAAGGCCTCCGGGTCGTCGAGCACGAAGGCGTGGGTCGAGCCCGAATCGAACCAGACATCGAGGACGTCCGTGACCTTCTCGTAGGCGGCCGGATCGTAATCGGGCGCGAGGAAGCGGGCGCCGTCGGGGTCGGTGAACCATGCATCCGCGCCCTCATTCCGGAAGGCCTCGACGATGCGGGCATTCACCCGCTCGTCGCGCAGCACCTCGCTGGTGCCCGCCCGGACGAAGACCGTGATGGGCACGCCCCAGGCGCGCTGGCGCGAGACCACCCAGTCCGGCCGGTTGCCGACCATGCCGTTGATGCGGTTCTTGCCCTGCGGCGGCACCCAGCGGGTGTCCTCGATCGCCTGCATGGCGACCTCCCGCAGGGTCCGGTTGCCGAGCGCGTCCACGGGCCGGTCCATGGCGATGAACCATTGCGGCGTGTTGCGGAAGATCACCGGCTTCTTCGAGCGCCAGGAATGCGGGTAGCTGTGGCGCAGCACGCCGCGCGCTACGAGGTTGCGGGCCTCCGTCAGGGCGGCGATCACGGCCTTGTTGGCGTCGCCCTTCTCGCCCTTATGGTTAAGAACCAGTTTTCCCGTGAAACCGGGCGCCTCCGCGGTGAGCGCCCCATCGGCATCCACCGTGTAGGGGATGCGGGTGTCGATGCCGCGCTGGGCGAGCGCCCGGCCATTCGCCATCCAGATCTCGAAATCCTCGCGGCCGTGGCCCGGCGCGGTGTGGACGAAGCCGGTGCCGGCTTCCTCCGTCACGTGCTCGCCGTCGAGGAGCGGCACCGCGAAATCGTAGCCCGGCACGTGGCCGCCGAGGGGGTGCGACAGGGTCAGGCCAGCGAGCGAAGCCGGCGCGACGTCGCGAAGGCGCTCGAAAGCCTCGACGCGGGCGGCCCCGAACACGCCGGCCGCGAGGGCGTCGGCGAGGATAAAGGTGTCGCCGACCTTCGCCCAGTTGTCCTCGGCGGCTTGCGTGACCCGGTAGAGGCCGTAGGCGACCTTCTTCGAATAGGCCACGGCGCGGTTGCCCGGCATGGTCCAGGGCGTCGTGGTCCAGATCACCACGCGCGCGCCGACGAGGTCGTCCTCGGCGCCCTCGCGGATCGGGAAGGCCGCGAAGATGGTGTCGCTGACGTGGTCCTCGTACTCGACCTCGGCCTCGGCCAGCGCCGTCTTTTCGACGACCGACCACATCACGGGCTTCGAGCCGCGATAGAGCTGGCCCGTCATCGCGAAGGTCATGAGCTCGCGCGCGATCGCGGCCTCGGCCGGAAACGCCATGGTGGCGTAGGGGCGGTCCCAGTCGCCGGTGCCGCCGAGGCGCTTGAACTCCGCGCGCTGCACGTCGAGCCAATGGGCCGCGAAGGTCCGGCATTCCTGGCGGAACTCGATGACCGGCACCTCGTCCTTGTTCTTGCCCTTGGCGCGGTACTGCTCCTCGATCTTCCACTCGATCGGCAGGCCGTGGCAGTCCCAGCCCGGCACGTAATTGGCATCGAGGCCCAGCGCGCCCTGGCTGCGGACGATCACGTCCTTGAGGATCTTGTTGAGCGCCGTGCCGATATGGATGTTGCCGTTGGCGTAGGGCGGGCCATCGTGCAGCACGAATTTCGGTCGCCCGGCCGCCGCTTCGCGGATCTGGCCGTAGAGGTCGATGCGGGCCCAGCGCTCGAGGAGCTGCGGCTCGCGCACCGGCAGGCCGGCCCGCATCGGGAATTCGGTGCGCGGCAGGAACAGGGTCTGCGAATAGTCGCGGGCGGCGGGTGCTGCGGCGTCGGTGGTGTCGCTCATGGGGTCAGGCGTCTTGCGCTCGTCTGGGCACCGGATGCGCGGGTCTGGTCGCGGACAGGTGCGAAATCGAAGGGGAATCTCGGTCGGGCCGGTGCGATCGATCCGGCGGGGTTCGCGCTCCCGGCATCCGGAAGGCCCCGCGCAGGCGCGGACCTCACGCGGAGGCCGGGCTCGTAATTCGAAGGCGGCTCAGGCCGCGCGGGAGGCAGGCGGCGCGCATGGAACCGGCTTCTAGCAGCGGCCCGCGCCGGATACCAGCGGGCTCGCACGCACGTGCCGTTGCAAGATCATCTGCAAGGTCATCACGAAGACCGGCCGCGCCTGCGTCGGCTGCCACCTTTTTCAAGCTCGACCGTTGTTGCAGCAACCTCCCGTCGCGGGCCCTCGGGCGCGGACCGAGGAGGTGCCAAGAGATGAGCCAAGAGAAGAATTGAGGAAAACCGACATGAAACGCGTTCTGATCGCCGCCACTCTGGCCCTGTCCGCCCTCACGCTGTCTGGCGCCGCCGAGGCGCAGGGCCTGCCCGGCGGCATCCGCCGCGGCGCGGCCGAGGGCGACCGGGTCGCCGGCCCGGTGGGCGGCATCGTGGGCGGTGCGGTGGGCGGTGCCGTGGGCACCGTCAACGGCGCGCTCGGCATCGATCCGGGCCGGCGCGCCTACCGCACCAACATGCGCTCGCGCCACCACCGCCACCACCGCCGCCATTACCGGTGAGAGGCGGCCCGCGCGCCGGCTGGCGCGTCAGGCGATCCCGGCCGGTCCGCCTCAGGCGGCCGGCCGGTCCGGCGGGCGCAGGCGCTCCTGCGCCAGGAGGTAGAGGCCCGAGGCCACCACGATCGCCGACCCGAGGACGGTGAAGCGATTCGGCACGTCGCCGAAGATCAGGTAGCCGAGGAGCACCGACCAGAGCAGCTGCGTGTAGATGAAGGGCGCCAGCACGTTGGCGGGCGCGCGCGCATGGGCCAGCACCAGGAGCCAGTGCCCGATGGTGCCGAACAGCCCGACCCCGACGAGGAGCGCCCAGACGAGCCAGCTCGCCGGCTGGGTCCAGATCCAGGGCAGCAGCGGGCTCATCAGGGCGCGGCCGGAGAGTCCCGAATAGAACATCGTCGTGGCGGTCGAATCGGTGGCCGCGAGCTTGCGCGTCGTGATGATGTAGAGGGCGTAGCAGAGCATGTTGCCGAGGCTGAACAGCACGGCCGGATGCATGGTGCCGACGCCCGGCCGCACGATCACGAGGACGCCGAGGAACCCGAGCCCGATCGCCGCCATGCGGCGGGGCGAGGACCACTCGCCGAGCAGGGGCCCGGCCAGCAGCGCCACGGCCAGGGGCGCGGCGAACTGGATCGACAGGGTCTCGGCGAGCTGAAGGTGGCGCAGGGCCACGAAGTTCAGGGCCGACGAGCCGAACAGCAGGAGCGAGCGCACCACCTGCAGGCCGAGACGGCGGGTCCGGGCCACGTGGGGCGTGGTGATCGGGTTCACGAAGAGGGAGATCAACCCGACGCTCACCGCGTAGCGCATGAAGGTGGTGAGCAGCGGGTCGACGCCGAGGCGCGCGAGGCTCTTGGCCGAGGCATCGAGGCTGGCGAAGAACAGGACCGTGCTGCACATCAGCCCGATGCCGACGAGGCGCCGCCGGTCCGGCAGACCCGGCGCCCCTTCGGTGACCGCCGCGATCGGCACCCTCCCCTCCCGGTTCGCAACCACGCTCCGTCCCCGCGCCTCAGAGCCGATTCCCGGCCGCCCGTCATAGGCCTTGGCGCCCGGATTTGGGCAGTGGCAGGGCCGCGGGAGCAGGATTGCGCGACAGGTGGGTGCCCGGTGTTCCAGCCCGGGCGCGCCCGAGGCGGCGGCGCGCTCCGATGCGCTCAGAGCGAGCGCAGGACCGCCTCGTCCGGCGCGATGAGGGCGGGTTCCGCCTCGTCGTCCTCGCCGTCGATCTCGGCCTCCGGCTCGTGGCCGGTGACGCCAGCGGCGTCCGCGAGGTTGCGGGCGGCCTTGCGCAGGAGCTTGCGCAGGCGGCGACGCTCCTTGTTGTCGAAGCCGTCGAGGATCTCGGCCTCGACCTCGTCCCACAGGCGCTCGATGGCCTCGGCCTTGGCGAGCCCCGTCTCGGTGAGGCGCACCCGCACGATGCGGCCGTCGCCGGATTCGGCGCGGCGCTCGACGAAGCCGAGGGCGGCGAGGCGCGAGATGGTCTTCGAGGCGGTGGGCGGGCGCACCCGCAGCGTTGCGGCGAGGTCCCCCATCGTCATGGTGCCGGCGGCGGCGAGCGCCTGGACCACCTGCTCCTGGCCGGCGAAGAGATCGAGGGCGGCGAGGCGGTCGCCGATGCGGGAGCGGTGAAGGCGGGCAGCCTGGACCAGCGCCCAGCCGACGCTCTTGGCGCCCGGCGGGCGCATCCGCCGCGCGGCGTCCTTGGCCGACTTGGCGGCTTCCTTGGCCGCTTCCTTGGCCGCTTCCCGGGCGGCGTCCCTGGCCTCCCCGTCGGGATGGCTCTTGCCCGGCTTGCTCTTGCTCTGCTGTGTCTTGCTCTGCGGTATCTTGCCCGGCTGTGTCTTGCCCGGCTGAATCGGGCCGGGCTGGCTCTTGCCGTTCGCGTGCATCAGGACATCGCCGCTCGGTGCAGCCGGAGGGTCCTCAACCGCTGCCATCGCACTCACCCTCTCACGCCGCGTCCAGAACGGAAACCCCGGCGCCCAAGGGAGCGCCGGGCCTCGACCCGGATGGCATGTGACGCGATCGTGTGAAGCTGCGATGACAGCGGCGCCGGTTATGCGCCGGCCCCGGCTCAGCAGGGCAGCAGGCGCTTGAGCTGATCGAGGATGTCCTCGCCGCTGCAGGGGCGGGCGATGAAGCGGGCGCCGGGGGGCATCCGCTCGGGGTCGGGGGCGGCGCGGCCCGAGACGATCACGATGGGGAGCTGCGGGCGCGCCTCCGCGACGGAATTCGCGAGGTCGAAGCCGTTGGTGCGGCCCGAGAGCTCCACGTCGGTCACGAGGCCGCAGATGTCGGGCCGGGCCTGCAGGATGCTGAGGGCGCGCTCGGCCGAGGCGCATTGCACCGTGTCGTAGCCGCCGCCCTCCAGGACGTCACCGAGATCCATGATGGTCAGGGCCTCATCCTCGACGAGGAGAATCACGGGCCGGTCGTCTGAGGGGCTCGGCATCTCGTTCGTCACGATGTGGGTCCTCCAGCGTGCCGGTTCACGGGAGGGATCGGCCCCGGCGCGAACCGCGTCGAATTCCCAACTGTGCAAACGCCGTCCGGGTTGCACCCCTGGCGCGCGGAACGCGCCCGCGGGCCCTCGCCGCGTCAGGCCCCCCATGCCTCCGCGCGCACGCTCGCGACGAGGTGGTCGAGGTCGGCCTCCCCGATGCTGAGGGCCGGCGTCAGGTAGAGGATGTCGCCGAAGGGGCGCACCCAGGTGCCGCGCCGGACCAGCCGGTCCTTCAGGGCGGCGAGGTCGGGTGATCGCCCGAACTGCACCACCCCGATGGCCCCGAGGACGCGCACGTCCCGGATGTTGGGCCGACCACGCAACGGGGCGAGCCCCTCGGCGAGGCGATCCCCGATGGCGCGCGCCTGGCCAAGCCGGGGCTCCCGCTCGAACAGGTCGAGGCTCGCTTGGGCGGCCGCGCAGGCGAGCGGATTGGCCATGAAGGTCGGCCCATGCATCAGGGCGGCGGCGGGATCGTCCGACCAGAATCCCGCGAAGACCTCCCGCGTCGCGATCGTGGCGGCGAGCGCCAGCGTGCCGCCGGTCAGGGCCTTCGACAGGCAGAGGATGTCGGGCACGACCTGCGCCTGCTCGCAGGCGAACATCGTGCCGGTGCGCCCGAAGCCGGTGAAGATCTCGTCGAGGATCAGGGGCAGGCCGTGGCGGCGGGCGAGGCGGGCGATCGTGGCCAGCACCTCGGGCTCGTGCATCCGCATGCCGCCCGCCCCCTGCACCAGGGGCTCGACGATGACGGCGGCGAGCTCGTGGGCGTGGCCGGCGAGCGTCGCCTCGAGCGCGGCCTCCTGCGCCCGGCTCCGCGGCAGGTCGCAGAAGAGCTGGGCCGGCAGGTAGGCGCCGAAGCGCCGGTGCATGCCCTCCTGGGGGTCGCAGACCGACATCGCCCCGAGGGTGTCGCCGTGATAGCCCTCCCGGAAAGCCAGGATCCGGCTGCGCCCGGCGACGCCCCGGTTGAGCCAGAGCTGCACCGCCATCTTGAGGGCGACCTCGACCGCGACCGAACCGGAATCCGTGAAGAAGACGTGGTCGAGATCGCCTGGCGCCAGGGCGGCGAGGCGCCGGGCGAGCCTCTCGGCCGGCGCATGGGTGAGGCCGCCGAACATCACGTGCGGCATGGCGTCGAGCTGGGCCGCGACGGCCGCGCGAATGTGGGGGTGGTTGTAGCCGTGCACCGCCGTCCACCACGAGGCGATGCCGTCCACGAGTTCGCGCCCATCCGCCAGCACGATGCGCGAGCCGTGGGTGCGCACGGCCTCGAGGGGCGGAGCCGCCCCCTTCATCTGCGTGTAGGGCCGCCAGAGATGGCTGTCATGCGCGGGCATCGGCGCGGGATGCGCGCGCGCGGGCGGGAGGTCAAGCCGACGCGCCTCCTCATCCGATCTTAAGCGGACGGCGCGATCCTCCCGCTTGGCCCCGGCAGGCGGCGAAGCGGAGGCGAGGCGTGGAGCGCAGCGGCATCGAGGCGGGTCGGGCGGAGACGCGCAGCCCCGCGCGCGCGGGCACGCTTCCCCTCATCCTGTTTGCAGGCCTCTTCGTCCTGGCGCTCCTGCCGGTGCTCGCTGTGCCGATCCCCGCGATGGCCGACTACCCCAACCATCTCGCCCGGATGTATCTCCTGGTCCGCGACGGGACGCCGGCCGAGAGCCCGATCTATCGGGTCGTCTGGACGCTGGCGCCGAATCTCGCCCTCGATCTCGTGGTGCCCCGCCTCGCCCGCGTCATGAGCGTCGAGGCCGCGACCCGGCTGTTCCTCCTCGCCAGCCAGGTCCTGACGGTGACGGGGGCGGTGGCGATCGAGCTCGCGGTGAAGCGCCGCTTCGCGCTGAGCGGCTTCATCGCCCTGATGGTCCTCTACAGCGTGCCCTTCGCCTGGGGCTTCCTGAATTTCCAGTTCGGCCTCGGGGTCGGGCTCTGGGGCATCGCGGCCTGGCTGGCGCTGCCGGAGCGGGCGCGCCTGCGGCGCTTCGCCCTCCACGCCCTCGTGGTGGGGGTGCTGTTCGCCGCGCACCTCTTCGCCCTCGGGATCTACGGCTTCACCCTCGGCCTGCACGAGCTGTGGCGGGCCTGGAGCCGGCGGGCGCCGCGCGGCGAGAGCGCGCTCCGCTTCGGGACGCTGGCGCTTCCCGCCCTCGCGCTCCTCGGCCTGATGCTGGCCGCGGGGGGCACGGTCGGCGAGGCGGGCAACCGCTGGCATCTCGCCCTCAAGCCGTTCTGGCTGTTCGCCTCGCTCAACGGCTACAGCCTGCCGCTCTCGGCCGCCTGCAGCGCCGCCCTGGCCATCCTGATCTACGCCCTCGCCCGGGCGGGCGCCCTGCGCCTCGCGGAATCCGGCGCCTGGATCCTCGTCGGGCTCGGCCTTCTCTACCTGGCGGTGCCCTCGACCCTGCTCGACACCGCCTTCGTCGACCTGCGCATCCTGGTGGCGGCGGCCCTGATCCTGCCGGCCTTCCTCACCGTGGTCCCGCCGAGCCGGAGGCTCGCCCGCGGCGCGGCGCTCCTCGTCCTGGCGGTCATCCTCGCCAATCTCGGCCTCGCGCTCACGGTCGCGCTCTCCTACCGCGCCACCTACGCGGCGCTGATCGCCGGGTTCGGGCGGCTGGAGAAGGGCGCGCGCGTGCTGATCGCCGAGAGCGGCGAGGGCGGCAATCCGCCGATGGCCGACCTGGCCGCCTATCCGATGTACAACGCGCCGACCCTCGCGGTGCATTACGCCGACGCCTTCGTGCCGACGCTCTTCACCTCGGCGGGCAAGCAGCCCCTCGCCCCGCGCGAGCCCTATCTCCGGCTCGCCGTGCCCTACGGCGCCCCGATCCCGGTGACACGGCTGCGGGACCTCGCCGAGGGGGCGAGCCCGCCGGACGTCCCGGCCTATGCCCGGTTTTGGCAGAGGGATTTCACGGATCTCTACGTCCTCGGCCCGGCCGCGCCGAACCCGATGCCGGACCGCCTGGAGTTCCGCGAGGCGGATCCGCGCTTCACGGTCTACCGGATCCGCAGGGCGGAGGGCCTCGGCCGCTGAGGCCGCCCGCGCTTGACATCGGACCGGGCCTCGGGGCCTTGAGGCTCGATGTCCAGCCTCGACACCTTCGCGCGGCAGAAGCTCGCGGATCTCGACGCCGCCGCCCTGCGCCGCACCCTGCGGCCCACCTTGCGGGGCGCGAACGGGCGCGCCTGGCGCGACGGGCAGGACCTGATCTCGTTCTCCTGCAACGATTACCTCGGCCTGTCCAACGACCCGCGGGTGATCGCGGCGGCGCAGGAGGCGCTGGCGACCTACGGGGCGGGCGCCGGCGGCTCGCGCCTCGTCACCGGCAACCACCCGCTGCTCCCGGCGCTGGAGGCGCGCCTCGCCCGCCACAAGGGCATGCCGGCCGCCCTCGTCTTCGGCAGCGGCTACCTCGCCAATCTCGGCATCACCCCGGCGCTGGTCGGCCCGCGCGACCTGATCCTGGCCGACGCCCTCTCGCATTCCTGCCTCTGGGCGGGGGCCCGGGTCTCGGGCGCCGAGGTCGTGCGGGTGCGCCACAACGATCTCGACGACCTGCGCGCCCTCCTCGACCGGCACCGGGGGCGGCACAGGCGCGCCCTGATCCTGACCGAGCGGGTCTTCAGCATGGACGGCGACCGGGCGCCGCTGCCCGCGCTGCTGGAGATCGCCGAGGCCTTCGACGCCTGGACCCTCGTGGACGACGCCCACGGCCTCGGCGTGGTCGAGGCGGGATGCCGGGCGCCCCTGGAGATGGGCACCCTGTCCAAGAGCCTCGGCTCCTACGGGGGCTATCTCTGCGCGGCGCAATCGGTGGTCGACCTGCTGACGAGCCGGGCCCGCAGCCTCGTCTACACCACCGGCCTGCCCCCGGCCTCCGCGGCGGCGGCCCTCAAGGCCCTCGAGATCCTGGAAGCGGAGCCCGCGCGGGCGGCCCGGCCGCTGGCGCTCGCCCGCCGCTTCACCGCCCGCCTCGGCCTGCCGGAGGCCGAGAGCGCGGTGGTGCCGGTGCTGGTCGGCGCCGCGGAGGCGGCGCTGGCCCTGTCGGCGGCGCTCGAGGCGCGCGGCTTCCTCGTGGTGGCGATCCGTCCGCCGACGGTCCCGGCCGGCACCGCGCGCCTGCGGGTCGCGGTCTCGGCCGCCCACACGGAGGCGCAGGTCGACGCGCTGGCCGATGCCGTGGCGGAGCTGCACCCGCGCCGCTGAGGGCGGCTCACGGCCCCTCCCCTGCGGGCGCGACTCGCAGCACGGTGCCGTCGAGGCCCGTCACCCGCACCCGGGTGCCGGCGGGCAGGTCCGGGCCCGCGACGCGCCAGAGAGTGTCGTCGAGGCGCAGATGCCCCTCCCCCCGCACGATCGGCTCGGCGAGCACGCAGACGCGCCCGATCAGGCCGCGATCGGCCCGGTTGAGGACCGACAGGGGCCGGCGCATCAGCCGGCTCGCGAGGGCGACGCTGACGACCGCGAGGCCGGCGAAGATCAGCACCTGCGCCTGCCAGGGCAGCGGCAGGCCGGCGCTAGGAAACCCGTCAGGAGAGCGGCGAGCCCGAACCAGACCAGGAACATGCCGGGCGCGGCGAGCTCGGCGCCCATCAGCACGAGCCCGGCGAGAATCCAGATCCAGGCCGACCCGATCTCGGCCGCGAGCCCCGACAGCATCGCCTCAGGCCTTCGGGACCGGGGCCGCGCCGCCCCAGGGCGTGCCGCCCGTGCCCGCCCCTGCGCCGGACGCGATCCCGCCCGAGCCCGGCCCGGCGCTCGGCGGCAGGCCCGATCGGGTGCGCGGCGGTCCGCCCTCCCCGAACACGCTGCGGGTGATCTCCGCGATGCCGCCGAGCGTCCCGGCCAAAGCCGCCGCCTCGATCGGCACCACGACGACGCGCTGGTTCGGCGCGGTCGCGATGGCCCGCACCGCCTCGATATACTTCTCGGCCACCAGGAAGTTCGCGGCCGCGAGATCGCCCTTGCCAATCGCCTCGCTCACCAGGGCGGTCGCCCGCGCCTCGGCCTCGGCGCCGCGCTCGCGCGCCTCCGCATCGCGAAACGCCGCCTCCCGGCGCCCCTCCGCTTCGAGGATCGCCGATTGCTTGCGCCCCTCCGCCCGCAGGATCTCGGCCTGGCGCGCGCCCTCCGCCTCCAGCACCGAGGCGCGCTTCTCGCGCTCGGCCTTCATCTGGCGCGCCATGGCGCCGGCGAGGTCGGCGGGCGGCACGATGTCCTTGATCTCGATGCGGGTCATCTTGACGCCCCAGGGCGAGGCGGCGGCATCCATCACCCGGAGCAGGCGCTCGTTGATCTCATCCCGGTGCGAGAGCAGCTGGTCGAGGTCCATCGAGCCGACCACGGTGCGGATATTCGTCATGGTCAGGGTCATCATGGCGACTTCGAGGTTCGAGACCTCGTAGGAGGCGCGGGCCGGGTCGAGCACCTGATAGAACACCACCGCGTCGATGGTGACGCCGGCATTGTCCCGCGTGAAGGCCTGCTGGCTCGGCACGTCGATGACCTGCTCCATCACGTTCACCCGCCGGCCGATGCGCTCGACATACGGCACGATCAGCCCGAGCCCGGATTCGAGGCTGCGCGCGTAGCGGCCGAAGCGCTCGACCGTATAGACGTGGCCTTGCGGCACGATGTTGATGCCGATCGCCAGCGTGACGACGACGAGCACGGCGAGCGCCACCGCGAAGGCGCTCAGGCCGATCGAGAGATCCATCTTTCGCCCCCAGAGGCGCGCAGCCGCGCCCCCGCCATTGAGGCGAAGCCTCGCGTCATGCGCAAGGGGGAGGCGCGGCTTGGCAAAAAGGCCGGCCGCGCGGCGCGGCTTGGCAAGTAGGCCGGCCGCGCGGCGCGGCTTGGCGCAAGGAAGCCGTCAGCGCTTCCAGACGCCGAGGCGCTCGGTGCGGGCGTGGTCCTCGGCGGCCACGAGATCCGGGGTGGCCTCGGGCGAGGCCCGGCCGCCGCCGTTGAACAGCACGACCTCGGAGAGGTCGCGGCCATCCACCTGGCAGAGCACGTTCTGGCTGCCGGTGACCGACTGGCAGATCACGACCCGGCCGGCGAGGTACTTGGTCAGCTCCTCGGCCTGGCCCCCCCGCACCCACTCGACGCCGAACAGGTGCACGAGCCGGCCCCCGACCCGCAGGGTCGCGGTGTCGATCACCTCGACCGCGCCGGTGATCTCGTTCGGGTTGGCGGCGGGCGCCGGGTTCGGCGCGGCGCTCTCGGGCGAGGGCTTGCCCTCGGACGAGGACTTGGCCTCGAGCGGGGACTTGGCCTCGGGCGGGGACTTGGCCTCGGGCGACGGCTTTGCGTCGGGCGAGGGCTTTACCTCGGGCGAGGCTTTGGCGTCGCGCTCCGTGGCCGGCGCCTCGGTGGAGGCAACCGGATTCTGCGGGGCCGACCCGACCCCGGTGGGCGCGCGACCGGCCGTCACCAGGGCGGCCGCCCCGATGGCCAGGATGGCGGCCGCGATGCCGCCGGCGAGCCAGCGCCGACGCAGGCCCTCGCCGCTGTCCTGGCCCGTCCGCTCGCGCAGCCGCTCGGCGAGACCCGACAGGCCGCCGGCCCAGAGCCGGCCGGTGCCGCGCAGCGCGTCGGCCATCCCGGGCCGGGGCGAAGCATCCGTGGCGGGGTCGGGGCGCGTTGCAGCCCGGGCGCTCCGGAGCCGCTCCCGCAGGCCCGCCACGGTTCCGGCCGCCGAGGCGGCGAAGGCCCGGCCGCGGGCGGCGGAATCCGCCGCGAGGGACTTTGCCAGGACGGATTGGGTCTCGACGAACCGGGCCGTCGCAGCGCGGACCTCGGCACCCGTGCCCGTCTCCGGGGGCGTGCCGTCGGGGGCCGTCACGGCGGACCCGGGCTGCGAGGCCGGGTCGGATGTTGGGCCGGATGTTTGGCCGGCTCGGCGCCCGGTCCCCTTCCCGAACCCGAAACCCTTGCGCGCGTCCCTGCGCGCCTCCTCGGCGGCCGGCGCGGGCTCCGGGGCGGGCGGAGGCTCCGGCGGCAGGAACAGGGCCGGGTGGCGGCCCTCGATCTCGTCGACGAGGTCGGCCAGCGTCATCGGCACCGGCGCCCCGGAATCCGGCTGGCGCAGGCGCGGCGCTCCGGTCCGGTCGATGACGCGGTAGCCGGGCTCGACGGCCAGGGGCTCGGTCGCGGCCTCGGCGAGGAGTTGCAGCGTGCGCAACGCCACGGCCCGCGGGCGGCGACGGGCGATCTCGGCCCGGATCCGCTCCCGCAGCCGCTCGCGCTCGTCGGCGGTGGGCGCGCTCGAAGCGATCTCGGGCACCCGGCGCTCGTCCAAGGGGTCTGCGTCTCCCGACAATGTCATGGGACCGATCTAGGGATCATCCCGCGCCAAGTCACATGGTTTCGGCACGTCACATCGTCTCGCCAAGTTGAGTCGCCTCGCCAAATCCCACGGTCTCGCCAAATCCCACGGTCTCGCCAAGTCCCTCGGCCTCGCAAAGTCCCACGGTCTCGCCAGGTTGAGTCGCCTCGGCAAGTCACGAAGATCGTCGTCGCGCGGGTCGGCATGGGCAATGCGTCGCTCCGTCCGCTCAGGCGCCGCGCCCGGGCGCCGCCGCCGCGCTCACGGCGCCGTCCCGGCGCAGGACCCGGCTCCTCTCGGACACGATCACGGGGCGGCCTCCGGCGAAGCTCAATTCCAGCTGCAGCTCGGCGATGCCCTGCGAGCGGGCACCGGTGGCCGGGTTGCGGGCCCGGAAATCGTAGAGGGTGTAGACGACGCAGCTTGCCATCGCGCCGTTGCAGGCGGTGCGGATGCTGCCCCCTTGCGCCTCGTAGCGGCGGTCCGGCCAGCGCCGAGCGAAGTTGCGCTTCTCCGCCATGATGGCGCGCAGGGACAGGGTGCGGCCGTGGAAGCGCACGGATTCGGCGTAGAGGCGGGGCACGGAGCCGACCATGACGTCGCCCGGCGCCGAGACGCTCTCCAGGTAATCCTCGACGAAGCGCTGGGAGGCGCGGGCCCAATCGGCGACGCGGCCGTCGGAGGCCGTCGGCGGGGCAGGAGGCGGGGCGGCCTGGGGCACGGGAGCCGGCGCGGCCGCGGGGACGTCGGCGAGGCGGCGCGGGCTCCGGCGGGCGCCGCGCTCGTGCCGGCTCTCCGCCTGGCGGCCCGTTCGCGACGGGCGGGCGCGCTCGGCGCGTCGCCGCGGCGGCGCCTCCGCGGCCTCCTCGGGCGCCTCCGGGGTGGCGGCCTGGGGCTTCGGCGCGGGCTCGCGCTGCTGAGGCGGCGGGGCGGCCTGGCCCTGCGCCGATCCGCGGGCCGGCGGATCGACCCAGCCGGGCTGCGCCTGGGCGCTTGCCGGGCCGATACTCAGGATCGTGCCGAGGAGAGCGGCGGCGGACACGGAGACGAGAAGGCGCATGGAATCCACCGGTTCGCGGCCGGGACGGGGCGGTTCGGGCCGGCCGGATTGCCGCGGCCGACCGGGTGAAACGCCCTCGCCCGGGCGGGGGGTTCCATCCGGGCTTGCCGCCCCTTGTGCATGGCATGCCACGCGTTCCGAACCGGGGGCAAGGGCGCGCCGGAACCGTGCCCGCTATCCAAGGGATTCAGAGGCCCGCGAGCGTGCCCTTACCGCGATCCCCCCACGAGTCCGGGGCGCGCGAACGGGGATTTGAAGGCGGGCCGGGGTTGAGATCGCCGGGCGAACCCCCAAGTTCGGCTCACCCCGGGTCCGGGCCCCTCTGGCGATCGAGGCGTCGATCGTGATGTCGGACCCCTTCCCTGCCTTTGCGCTGACGCGGCGCGAACGCACCGGAGGGCTTGTCCCCGTGTCCGACCATCTCCCCCGTCCCCGCGCCGCGGAGGGCGCACGATGAAGGCCGGGTCGGCGCCCCGCCGGGCGCTCCTTCTGGCCAACCCGAAGGCCCGCAACGGCGGCTTCTCCCTCGATGCGGTGCGCGACATCCTGGGCCGCGGCGGCATCACGCCGGTCGAGCCCCCGGGCGAGGCCGACTGCACCGCCGTGATCAAGCGCCACGCCGATGCGTGCGACCTCGTGATCCTGGGCGGCGGCGACGGCACCCTGAACGCGGCGGCGCCGGCCTTGGTCGAGACCGGCCTGCCGCTCGGCATCCTGCCGCTCGGCACGGCGAACGACCTCGCGCGCTCCCTCGCCATCCCGCTCGATCCCCTGGCCGCGGCCGAGCTCATCACCACGGCCGAGGCGCAGCCCGCCGATCTCGGCTGGGTCAATGGCCACTATTACTTCAACGTGGCGAGCATCGGCTTCTCGGCCGAACTCGCCGGCGACCTCACGGCCGAGTCCAAGAAGAAATGGGGCACCCTCGGCTACGCCATCGCGGCGGTGCGGGTGCTGCGCCGGGTGCGTCCCTTCACGGTGACGATCGAGCATGACGGCACCACCGAGAAGGTGGTGACGATCCAGGCCTCGGTCGGCAACGGGCGCCATTACGGCGGCGGCATGACGGTGGAGGAAGGGGCTTCGGTCGATGACGGCAAGCTCGATTTCTACAGCCTCGAAGTGGCCCATTGGTGGCGCCTGATCGCGCTGCTGCCGGCGCTCCGGCGCGGCACGCACGGGCAATCCGACGACGTGCGCGCCTTCAAGACCACCGAGATCAGGCTCACGACGCGCCGGCCCCGCCCCGTCAACACCGATGGCGAGTTGACCACGCACACGCCGGCTCATTTCAAGGTCGTGCCGAAGGCGGTGCGGATCTACGCGCCGGCGCCGGCCGAGCGGCCGAGCGCCGCCGGCGGCAGCCGCCTCCTGTCCCTCTAAGCGTAGGCCTCGACGCGCCGTGGATCACCTGCTTCAACTCGCCGCCGACCCCACCGTCTGGGCCGCGCTCGCCACCCTCATCGTGATGGAGGTGGTGCTCGGGATCGACAACCTGATCTTCATCTCGATCCTGACGAACAAGCTGCCGCCGGAGCACCAGCAGAAGGCCCGCCGCATCGGCATCGGCCTCGCCCTGATCCTGCGGCTCGGCCTGCTCGGCACCGTCGCCTTCATCGTGCACCTCACCGAGCCCGTCATCGCGGTCTTCGGCAAGGGCTTCTCCTGGCGCGACATGATCCTGATCGGGGGCGGCCTGTTCCTGCTCTGGAAGGCCACCAAGGAGATCCACGAGAGCGTCGACCCGCACGACGCCGACGCGGAGAAGCCGGGCGCGAGCCTCGGCTTCGCGGCGGCGATCGGCCAGATCCTGCTCCTCGACCTCGTCTTCTCGATCGACAGCATCATCACGGCGGTGGGCATGACGGACCACGTGCCCGTCATGATGATCGCCGTGATCGTCGCCGTCGTGGTGATGCTGATCGCCGCCGACCCGCTCTCCCGCTTCATCGCGGCGAACCCGACGGTGGTGATGCTGGCGCTCGGCTTCCTCATCATGATCGGCATGACGCTGATCGCGGAGGGCTTCGGGGCGCACGTGCCCAAGGGCTACATCTACACCGCCATGGCCTTCTCGGCGGGCGTCGAGGGCCTCAACATGCTGGCCCGCCGGCGCAAGCGCGCCAAGCGGGGGGCGCCGGTCAGCGCGGCGCCGGGCAAAGGGGCGCCGGGCAGCACGAGGCCCGGACAGGCCCTGCCGGTGCAGCGCCGGGCCAAGGTCTGACGCCCGCCCGGGCGGGGGCCCGCTGCCTCAGTAGAGCGGTTCCAGCTGCACGTTCGGGATCGGGAAGGGACCGAGGCTCAGGCGGCCCTCCGCGAGGCGCAGGGGCGGCAGGGCCTTGAGGGGCGCCTCGCCCGGGGCGGCGTCGGGCTGCGGCGGCTGGCGCCGGCCGCCGCCCAGGAGCTGGCCGACGAGGTTGCCGATCAGGGCACCCCGATCGGCGCCGAAGCGCTGGCCCATGACCTGGCCGACGAGGGATTCGAGGCCCGCCGCGCGCAGATCGAGCTGGCCGGCGAGGCGGTGGGACTCGTCGAGATCGAGGCTGCCATGGGCCTGGAGCCGGCGGTCGCCCTTGGCGATCGACAGGAGCGCGATGTCGAGGCTGCCGCCGGCCCGGCGCCACGCCTCCAGCTCTTGCGGCACGGGGCCGGTGCGGAAGGTCGTGGCGCGGTTGACGCTGGCATCGAGGGCGAGGTCGGCCGGTGCCGCGGCGCCCACGAAGGCATCGAGCATCGGCACCGCGGCCTGGGCCACCCGCAGGCTGACATCGACGGCGCCGTCGCTGTCGAAGCGGCCGGGCGTCGGGCGGGCATGGAGCTCCAGATGCTTCACGTCGAAATCGATCGGCGCCAGCATCGCGCCCTTGACGCTGCCCTTCGGCGCGTCGACCACCAGGGAGGCACGCACGAAGCCGTCCGCGGCGCCGTGGAAGCTGCCCTCCAGAGATTTCCAGGTGACGTCGCCGGTGAGGCCGCCCTGCTCGACGTGGAACGGGCCGGCGGCCTGCAGCAGGCCGTGGCGCGGCTGGTAGACCTGCACCAGGGCGGTGATCGGCCCGAGGGTGAAGCTGCCATCCTGGCGCGCGAGCTTGAGGCTGGCGCAGCGCAGTTCGAGGCGGAAGGGATAGCCGGTGATCGCGCGGTCCGCGCAGGTCCAGCTTCGCCCTGCCGCGGCCTCGCGGGCGAGCCAGCCGTCGATCTCCCGGGTCGCCCGGTCGCGGATATAGAACCAGCCCGCCGTCCACAGAGCCGCGACGACGAGGAGCAGGATGAAGGGAAGGAACAGCCCGAGGCGCCCGCGGCGCTTGGGCGCGCCGGCCCGCGGCAGGCCGGCCTGGGGCGGTTCGATGTTGGACGGGTCGATCCGCCCGGTGTCACGCGCCATCTCGTCCGCTCCCTCAGCTCACGCCGGCCCTGGCGGGGCCGCCCGATTCCCGCGGGATCATGGTCCCGCAAAAGGCATGGGGGCCACCCGGCGGGCGGGCAAGGGAATGGCGGGCATTAAGGGGCGAAAGCATGGCGGCCGGGCGCCGGGCCCGGTGCCGCTCAGGCGCGGGCGGGGTCCGCCGTCTCGATGCGCAGGTCGGTCACGATCGCCTTGCGCTCACTGGTGGTGCCGGCCAGCCGGTGCACGTGCATCTCGCTGGCGCCGGCCTCGCGCGCGCGCGCGAGCCAGGCGGGAGACGGATCCGCGCCGATCCCGGCCGTTGCCACGGCCACGAGTTCGGCAAGACCGCTCTCGTCCCGGCGCACCGCCATGACGACGGCCTCGCCCACCTCGTCGAGATCGGTCTCGCTCAAGGCATGGACGCCCACCACGTAGCGCTTGCCGGACCGGCCGCGCCACGCGCTCAGCGCCAAAGCCGGCGCGCCGCCGAGGCCGGAGGCGGTCCTCAGGCGTTCCTCGCGCACGTCCTGCCTCCGTGACCGGTCGTCCTTGAGGTCGCGCAGGGCGGCCGACCAGGACAATGCTCTCTTGTTCGCCATTTGTTCTATACTACCCCGGGCGATTCCGCAGCGTCAAGGACGCCGCCTTCCGTCCCTCAAGATGGGGATTTGCAGGGTTATCCACAAGCCGCGGCCCCGATTTCGAGCCTTCCCACAGGGATGCGAACCGGCGCGGATTGCCGCAGCCGGGCGGGCTCAGGCGATGCGGGAGCGCTCGGGGTCGGAGGCCTCGGAATCGGTGGCCGGCAGGGCATGGCCGCGCGCGGCGAGCTCCGCCCGGCCGCTCGCCAGGAGCGCGTTCGAGGCGGCCTCGATCCGGGCTTCCACGAGTTCGAGGAACGGCGCGCGGCCGAGCCCGTGCGGGATCGGGGGCAGGAACTCGATCACCGCCGTGCCGGGGCGGCGGCTCAGGCTGCGGCGGGGCCAGTACAGGCCGGTATTGAGGGCGACCGGCAGGCAGGGCACGCCGAGCGCCGCGTAGAGGTGGGTCAGGCCGAGCTTGTAGGCGGGCACCGCGCCGGGGGGCCGCCGGGTGCCCTCGGGGAAGATGATGAGCTGGCGCCCGTCCCGGATCGCGCCCGCCGCCGCCTGGTTCATCAGCGCCATGGCGCGGGTGCCCTTGGTGCGGTCGATCGCCACCATGCCGCTGCGCGACAGGTACCAGCCGATCAGCGGGATCCAGAGCAGCTCGCGCTTCAGGATATAGGCGAAATCGTCGAACCGGGTGACGAGGGCGAGGGTCTCCAGGGCCGATTGATGCTTGGCCGCGATCAGGAGCGGGCCCGGCGGCACGTGCTCGAGGCCCCGGAACTCCACGGAGAGGCCGCCCACCACCCGCAGCAGCCACAGGGTCGCCCCGGCCCAGGTCTGCGCCAGCCGGATCACCCAGCGCTGCGACAGGAGGGTCGGCAGCGCGCCCACGGCCAGCACGGTGGTGAGAAGATAGAAGCAGATGTTGAAGGCGATCGAGCGGAGGGCGAGCATGAGGAACCTGGGTCCGGCGCGGCGGCGCCTCCTTTAGCCTGCCACCGCGCCCCGCTCCAAGCGCAAGCCTCAATCGCCGACGGCCAGGGTCCCGCGCTGGCGCGGATCGGCGGCGCCCGCCAGGAGCCCGTCCACGCGCATCACGGAATTGGCCGAGCCCGAACTCGCCCCGACCCGGACCGTGTGACCGCGCGCCCGCAGCAGCGCCAGGGTGTCGGGCGAGATCCCCTCCTCGGTGAAGAGAACGTCCGGCCGCCACTGGTGGTGGATGCGGGGCGCCGCCACCGCCTCGGCGAGGTTCAGGTGAAAGTCGAGGACGTTCACGATGACCTGCAGCACCGTCGAGATGATGCGGCTGCCCCCCGGGCTGCCGGTGACGAGGAGGAGGCGTCCGTCCCGGAACACCAGGGTCGGGGTCATCGAGGAGAGGGGCCGGGCGCCGGGCGCCACGAGATTGGCCTTGCCGCCCACCAGCCCGTAGGCGTTCTGGGCGCCGATCTTGGCGGCGAAATCGTCCATCTCGTTGTTGAGGATCACCCCCGTCCCCTCCGCCACGAGGCCGATCCCGTAGGAGAAGTTGAGGGTCGTCGTGGTGGCGACCGCGTTCCCGGCCGCGTCGACCACGGAGTAATGGGTGGTCTGGTCGGATTCGAAGGGCAGCGGATCGCCGGCCTTGACCTCGGCGGCGGGCCGCGCCCGGTTCGGGTCGATCTGCGCCCGCAGCCGCTCCGCGTAGGGCTTGGCGATCAGGCCTTCGAGCGGCACCCGCGACCGGCTCGGATCGCCGAGCCAGGTGGCGCGGTCGGCATAGGCCGGCTTCATGGCCTCGGCCAGGATGTGGAGGGCCTCGGCGCTCCCCGCCCCCATCCTGGCGAGGTCGAAGCCCTCCAGCACGTTCAGGATCTCGATCAGGTGGATGCCGCCCGAGCTCGGCGGCGGCATCGAGACGATCTCGGCGCCCCGGTAGCGCCCGCGCACGGGCTCGCGGATCTCGGGCCGGTAGGCGGCGAGGTCGGCCACCGTCAGGAGGCCGCCCGCGCCCTGGACCGCGCCCGCGATGCGCTCGGCGATGGCGCCGGTGTAGAACGCGTCCGGGCCCCCCTCGGCGATGGCCCGCAGGGTGTCGGCGAGGTCGGTCTGCACCAGGGTCTCGCCGCGGGCGAGGGTCCGGTCGCCTCGGAAGAAGATCGTGCGGCTCGACGGCCAGCGCCCGAGGAGGCCAGCCGCGCGGGGCAGCGAATCGGCGAGCCCCGCCTCGACCGGGATCCCCGCGCGAGCCATCCGCTCGGCCGGGGCGATCAGCTCCGCGAGGCTGAGGCGCCCCGAGCCGTAGAGGCGGTGCGCCTCGGCCATGCCCCGCACGCTGCCCGGCACGCCCACCGCCTTGCCGCTCCGGACCGAGGCGGCGCGGTCGGGCTCGCCGTCGGGGCCGAGGAACATGTCGGCGGTCGCGGCACCCGGCGCGGTCTCGCGGAAATCGAGCGCCACGGTCGCGTTGCGCTCGGCCAGGTGCACCAGCATGAAGCCGCCGCCGCCGAGATTGCCCGCCCGCGGCAGGGTCACGGCGAGCGCGAACCCCACCGCCACCGCCGCGTCGACCGCGTTGCCGCCCCGGCGCAGGATCTCGACCCCGACCTCCGCCGCCCGCGCCTCCTGGGCCGCCACCATCCCGTGCGCGGCCAGGACCGGCAGCATCCGGGCATCGTCCGCCTGGATCGGCGGGGATTCAGGCGAGGGCTGAGCAGAGGGCTGGGCCGGGGGCTCGGCAAGGATCTGGGCAAGCATCTGAGCCGGCGCGGGCCCCGCGAGGGCGAGCGTCAGGATCGTGACGAGGGCAGCACGTCGAAAACCTGTCATCCCCGCACAGATAGGGCATCGCCGCGCCCCGGTCTCGCTCGCCTTGGGGTTCGTCCGGTCTGCGCGTCGGCCCGGCGATGCCTGCTCCGGCGGTCGGGAGCGTGGCGTCCCTCAGGCGCCGGGCGCCCCGCGGGGCGGCTGCGCCGCGCTGCGCCCCGCGACGAGCCAGTAGACGAGGCCCGCCGTCGCGCCCGTCAGGAACAGGATGGCGCTGAGATGCCCCTCCGCCGCGAGGCGCTCCGCCCCGCCCGGCCGAACGGCGCCGCGCGCCAGCCAGGGCAGCGCCGCGGTCAGGAGGCCGGCGGCGCCCGCGTACCACGCCAGCGCGCGCAGCCGCAGGGTCTCGCCCACGAGGGCGACGAGGACGGGCGGCGCGACGAGGAGCACCGACAGCGCCTGCGCCAGCCCGGCCAGCGCCAGCAGCATGGTCTCGGGGGCCATCCCGGCTGCGAGATCCGACAGGGTCGCGTCGAGTCCGGCAAGCGCGCCGCCCGCGAGCCAGGCCTGCGCCGCCGGATCGAGCACTAGGACGAGGACCAGCGTCAGGGCGCCCGCCGGGACGGCCAGCAGGAGAGCGAGGCTGAGGATCAGAAGACGGCCGAGAACGCGCATCCCCCCGTCATAGCCGGGCAGGCGCGGATTTGCGCAACTCCCCGGTCGATGCCGGCGCGGCAGGCCCCCTCTCCCGTGCGGGAGAAGGTTGGGGTGAGGGATGAGCGCCTTCAGGATGGAGCATGCGGTCGTATCGCCGACCGGGCGCCGATCGGGCGCACCTCGTTCTGAAAGGTCTCGACCCTCACCCTGTCCCTCTCCCGCACGGGAGAGGGGATCCGCGCCCGCTTCGGCACGGGCGCGGCCAACGGTCCCGTCGCAACGCGATCGGGAACAGCTCTAGCTGGGTCTGAAGCTGAGATCCTGCTCCGCATCCACGTCGAACGCCCCCAAGAACTCCGGGCAATCATCCTTCAGCGATGGCTCTGAGATGCGTGAGGGGCGCGTCCTGCCTCGGGTAGCCTCGTCGGTCTCCCAAGGGTCGTGGATGAGGATGCGGCCTGTTCTGGAACGGCAGACTTTGACATGGGTCATGCCGCCGGTGTCTATGCCGAGGTCCAGCCCTGTCGTGCCAGCGCCTTCCTGCTCCACCGTGAGGCTGCGGTCGTATTCTGCCAGGAAGGGGTGCGCGAACCGGCGATCCAGCGTCAGGCTCAAGCCCGGCAGCTGCGCCGTTGCCTTGTCGTGGAACTGCCCAGACCGACGATCAGGCCCGAGGACGATCCAAACCATGAAGGGAACGGCCCGCTCAGAGCAGCGGCTCCTTGGCGGCGGCCTGCTCGCGGGCGCAGATGGTCTGGTCCGGCGCCGTGCCGCCGGCCGCCAGCGCCTTGGCGAGGTCCTGCCGGGCCCGGTCGAGATCGGCCCGGAACCCCGCATCGCCCTGCAGGGCCGCCACGATGGCGGCGCCGTTGGTGCGGCCGGCCTCGATGTCGCTCAACCAATGCACGCCGCAGATCACCCGGCTCTCGCCATAGGCCCGGCCGCGGGTGAGGATCGCGGTGGCCTTCTCGGGCACGAGGCTCGCCATGATCAGGGCGTAGGCCCAGCCCTGGGTGGCGTGGCCGGACGGGTAGCTGAAGCTGTCGGCCAGGGCCTGCGAGCGCTGCACGCAGATCGGCGCCTCGTTGCCCACGAAGGGGCGCAGGCGCCGGTAATGCACCTTGGGGCCGCGGGTGGCGCGGGCGATGTCGAGGCGGGACCGCTCCAGCAGGGTGATCAGGGCCGGCACCCGGGCCTGGTCGAGGCGGGTGCCGAGCACGCAGGCGAAATTGTCCAGGATCGCGCTCGCGCCCTCGGCGACGTCGGCGGTGGCGAGGTCCCAGCGCGGGCTGCCCTTGATCGCCCGGGTGGCGTTGAACGCGACCTTGTCGGCGTTCTCGGCGGCCGAGTGGCTAGCGGGCGGGGCGGGCAGGATCGCGACCGTATCCGGCATCAGGGCGTCGGCGAGGTAGGGCTTGGGCGCGGGCTGGCCCGGCTTCAGCGATTCGGCGCCGACCGAGGGGGCCGAGCGCTCGCTGCCCATGCTGCCGGGCCCGAGATCGCCCTGTCCCGGTGTCGCCCGGGCGGGTCCCGCGCCTTGCGTCGTTGCGCCTTGGGGCGCCGAACCTTGCGGCGCCGCCAGGACCGGGCCGGCGGCCAGGAGCAGCGCGAGGGTGGAGCGAGCGAGGGTCGGGATCAGGCGGGGCATCGGGTCTCGAACCTTCGGGAGCGGCTGCGGAATGCGGCCCGGTGGCCGGGCGGGGGGCCTCAGGCGGCGGCGCGGATCGCGGCCGCGACCTCGCCGGCATATTCCTCGTGCGGGCTGAGCGCGCCCGGAATCGTCTCCTTGACGACCCGTCCGGTGGCCACGAGGGCATCCATCTCGGCCCCGGAGCGGCGGGGCGCCCGCTCCGGCCGCAGCACCCGGATCGGCGGCAAGGCGCCGGTGAACAGGTCGAGGAAGGCCTCGCGCGTCGAGACCGGGTCGAGGCCGCCGGTGACGAAGGCCGCGGTGCCGAAGCGGCCGCCGGGCTGGCGCGTGATGGCGTGCTTGTCGGCGATGACGCCCGGGGTCACGTGGGCCGGGTCGGCGTAGACATGGGCGCGCATCATCCGGCCGATCACCGGCGGGCTGATGTTGATGCGGTAGAGCACGTCGCCGAGGAACGGCGCCTCGACGGCGCGGCGCAGGGCCCGGAACAGGCCCTGGCGCTCCGGCCCCAGGGCGGTGGGGAGCGGCCCGCGCCAGGTCGGGGCGATCAGGATCAGGCGGCCGAAGCGGCGGGGGTCCTTGCGGGCGGCCGCCACGAGATAGCCGGCGGCGTGGCCCGCCGCGATGCCGAGGGCGTAGGGCCCGGGGGCGGCGGCCAGCAGCGCGTCCAGGAAGGCGTGGAGCGTGCCCGGATTCATGGGCACCCGGGCGCGGGGCTGGTCGCCGAAGCCCGGCCAATCGGGCACGAGGCAGCGGTGATCGTGCCCGAGATCCTTGGCGAGCGCCCGCATCTCGGAGCGGGCCGAGATCGAGGACAGGGCCGGCAGCAGCAGCGCCTCCGGCCCGTGGCCCACCACGTCGCAGGGGGTGGGCACCCGGCGGCCCGCGACGTCGAGGTTCAGGGTCCGGGTGGCATGCGCCGGCTCGACCATCTCTCGCGTCCCCCTCCCCTCGCGCCGCGGCCCGAGCCGCATGCCCCGTGCGCCGTGCCCCGAGCCCCATGCCCCGAGCCTCATGCCCCGAGCCTCATGCCCTGGGCGCCCGGCTCGCGGGCGCCCCCGATGATGTAGCGCGTTCCGGGGCGTTCCGGCTGCGCGACACGTCGTTCCGGGGCCTTCAGGTCCGCAGCAGCTCGTTGATGGCGGTCTTGGCGCGGGTGCCGGCATCGACGCGCTTGACGATCACCGCGCAGTAGAGCCCCGGCCCGGGGCTGCCGTCGGGGAGGGGCTTGCCCGGCATCGTGCCGGAGACCACCACCGAGTAGGGCGGCACCCGGCCGTACATGACCTCGCCGGTGGTGCGGTCCACGATCTTGGTGGAGGCGCCGATATAGACGCCCATGGAGAGGACGCTGCCCTCCCCGATGATCACGCCCTCGGCCACCTCGGCGCGGGCGCCCACGAAGCAATTGTCCTCGATGATGACCGGGTTGGCCTGCAGCGGCTCGAGCACGCCCGCGATGCCGGCGCCGCCCGAGATGTGGCAATTCTCGCCGACCTGGGCGCAGGAGCCGATGGTCACCCAGGTGTCCACCATGGTGCCCTTGCCCACATGCGCCCCGAGATTGATGAAGGAGGGCATCAGCACCGCGCCCGGCGCGATGAAGGAGCCGCGGCGCACGAAGCAGCCCGGCACCGCCCGGAAGCCGGCGCCCCGGAACTCGGCCTCGCCCCAGCCCGCGAATTTCGACGGCACCTTGTCCCACCAGGGCGCGCCGTCGGGGCCGCCCGCGATCGGCGCCATGTCGTTGAGGCGGAAGGAGAGCAGCACCGCCTTCTTGAGCCACTGGTTCACCTGCCAGTCGCCGCCGACCTTCTCGGCGACGCGCGCGCGGCCCGAATCGAGGAGGTTCAGGGCCTCGTCGACGGCCTCGCGCACAGGGCCGCGGGTGGCCGTGTCGATGCCGGCGCGCTCCTCCCAGGCGGTCTCGATGGTGCTGGCGAGGTCGGCGTGGGACATGGCGCTTTCCGTTCAGGTCGGTCGAGGAATCGGCCCCGTGCTTACAAAAGCCCGCCCAGCCTGTCACCTCGCCTGTGGAACCCGGCCCGTCAGCCGGCCTCGAACATCCCCCGCACCCGGTCGAGCCCCCGGCTCAGCCCCGCGAGGTCGTCGGCCAGGACGTCGTGGATCGCCGAGGCCGCGTCGGGAAACTCCTCCAGCACGCGGCGCATCAGGGTCGGGGTGATGCGCATCACCTCGGCGGGGGCGGTCGCGCGGGCATCCGAGGGGCGCTCGCCGCGCAGGAACAGGGCGAGCTGGCCGATCAGGGCCGAGCGGCCGGCCCGCACGGGCTGGGCCCCGGCCACGCGCGGGGCGAGCTCGATCGTGCCCGAGAGCACCACGAAGCCGCCATCGGAGCGCTCGCCGCGGGCAAACAGCAGGTCGCCGGGCGCGAGGCTGCGCCGCTCGGCCGCGAAGGTAAGGAGCCGCAGGGCGTCCCGGCCCATCAGCCCGAACAGGGGCGCGGCGGCCAGGACCGCAATGTCGTCGTCGAGCCCCAAGCCCAGCCCCTGCGCGCCCGGTATTGCGGGGCGCCTGTTTAGCCGAAGCCCGGCGCGGGCACCATCGTGGCGACGCTCGCCGGGCTCACGTCGTGGCGACGCTCGCGGGGCTTGCGCCATTCAGGGCAGCAGCTTGTAGCCGCCGCCCTCGGTGACCAGGATCGCCGCGGTGGCGGGGTTCGGCTCGATCTTCTGGCGCAGGCGGTAGATATGGGTCTCGAGGGTGTGGGTGGTGACATGGGCGTTGTAGCCCCAGACCTCGGCGAGCAGCGTGTCGCGGCCCACCACCTCGCGGCCGGCCCGGTAGAGGAAGCGCAGGATCGCGGTCTCCTTCTCGGTGAGCTTCAGCTTCGAGCCGCGCTCGCCGACGAGGAGCTTGGCGCCCGGCCGGAAGGTGTAGGGGCCGATCTGGAAGATCGCGTCCTCGCTCGCCTCGTGCTGGCGCAGATGCGCCCGGATGCGGGCGAGCAGCACCGCGAACTTGAAGGGCTTGGTGACGTAGTCGTTGGCGCCCGCCTCCAGGCCCTCGACGGTGTCCTCCTCCGAATCCTGGGCCGTCAGCATGATCACGGGCCCGCGGAAGCCGTTGCGGCGCATCACCCGCACCGCCTCGCGCCCGTCGATGTCGGGCAGGCCCACATCCATCACGGCGAGATCGATGCGCTCATCGGCGACGCGGTTGATCGCGGTGGCGCCATCGGGGTCGCTCACCACGATGAACTCGTCGTAGAGGTCGAGCTGTTCCGTCAGCGTCTCGCGCAGGGTCGCGTCGTCGTCGCAGATCAGGAGGCGATGGGGATTCGACATCGTCCGAGGGACTCTCAACAAGGCACACGCACGGTCGGGCGGCCAGTGCGTCGGCTCCGGCCCGAACGATCCGGGACGGCGGCCGGCGGCAGGGGCGGGCGGCCTATCCGCCTGCTCGCCGCGACGCGACGCGATCCGGGCATACGCACCAAAGTACCGGTGTTCTCATGCCTGCGAAATCGCTTGTGCGCAATCAGAAAGGGAATGTCATCAACCATGGCCGCATCCCGGGCTGTCGGCGACATAGGGATCCCCCGCCGATCGCGCGGCGGCCGACCGGGACCGAATCGGCCGCTCCCGAATCCTGCCCGACTCCCGGACCATACCCTGCAAAGCATGAAGCCCAATCGATGAAACGCACGACCCTGAACCTCCTGCGGGTGCGCGCCCGCGTGGGCGACCGCAGCCGCGGCCAAGTCCTGGCCGGCCCCGTCATCATCCCCTGCGCGCTCGGCCGCTCCGGGATCACCCCGGTGAAGCGCGAGGGCGACGGCGCCTCCCCGCGCGGGCGCCTCCGCCTGCGCGGGGGCGTCTACCGCCCGGACCATTTCGGCGCCCGCCCGGCCACGCGCCTGTCGTTGCGGCCGACGAAGCCCCGCGACGGCTGGTGCGACGAGCCCCGCGACCGCCGCTACAATCGGCCGATTCTCCTCCCGGCCCCGGGCATCAGCGCCGAGGCGATGTGGCGCGAGGACGGCCTCTACGACCTCGTCGTCGATCTCGACTACAATCGCGGCCCGATCCGCCCCGGACGCGGCTCGGCGATCTTCCTCCACGTGGCCCGTCCCGGCTACGGCCCGACCGAGGGCTGCGTGGCGCTCAAGCGCCCCGATCTGGTGCGGCTGTTGCGCCGCTTGGGGCCGCGCACCAGGATGCTGATCGGATAATCGATAAGCCGGCTATTCATTCTGTCTTTAGATCGACTTACCAAGATTCCTGGCGGCGCATCGCATCGGAGCCGATATCCGCCGACCTACTCCTGTAGCCGGCAATTCTTCTCGGCTCGCAGCACCGGTTTCGTCGTGTCTCGTTCCGGTGCGCCTGTCGGAGCACCCACCCGTCGGCGGCGGCAACAAAGCCCGTCCGTCGTGGTGGGGTGTTCCGAAGCCCCGTCCTCGCCACCTTGGCCTTTACAGAACCCATTCCATGCGATCTGTGGATGCATGTTGGGAGAATTCGGCAAGATGGAAGCGCTCGCGGCCACGCCCTGTCACTGCCTCGCGGTCCGGCAGGCGGCGCGGCAGGTGACGCAGCTCTACGACCGCTGCCTCGCCGAGGTCGGCCTGCGCGCGACGCAATATTCCGTCCTGGCGGTGCTGGGGCGGCTCGGGCCGGTGGCGGTGCACGAACTCGCCCTGAACCTCGTCATGGACCGGACCACCACGGGCCGGGCCCTGCGGCCGCTGGAGCGGGACGGCCTCGTCCATATCGGGCCGGGGCGCGATGCCCGCACCCGTGCCCTCAACCTGACACCGAAGGGCCGCGCGCTGCTGGAGACCGCGCGCCCGCTCTGGAGCCGGGCGCAAGCCGCCTTCGAGGCCGATTACGGCGCGTCGGAGGCCGAGCGGCTGCGCCTTGCCCTGGCGCGGGTGGTCGGCCGCGCCTGAGCCCCCGTCGCGCGATCAATCCTTGCGCGCGCGGGCGCCGAAGATCGCGGTGCCGACCCGGACATGCGTCGCGCCCATCTGGATCGCCGCCGGGTAATCCGCGCTCATCCCCATCGAGAGGATCGGCAGGTTATGCGTCCGGGCGATCCGGGCCAGCAGGGCGAAATGCGCCGAGGGCGGGTCCTCGGCCGGCGGGATGCACATCAGGCCGTTGATGGCGAGCCCATGGGTGTCGCGGCACTCGGCCAGGAGCGTGTCGAGTTGCGCGGGCGAGATGCCGCCCTTCTGCGGCTCGTCGCCGGTATTGACCTGGATCAGGAGCGTCGGATTCCGGCCGCTGCGGGCGATCTCCTTGGCGAGGGCGGCCGCCAGCGAGAGCCGGTCGAGGGAGTGGATCACGTCGAACAGCTCCACCGCCTCGCGGGCCTTGTTCGATTGCAGCGGACCGACAAGGTGCAGTTCCACGTCCGGATAGCGCGCCTTGAGGTCCGGCCATTTGGCCTTCGATTCCTGCACGTAGTTCTCGCCGAACAGGCGCTGCCCCGCCTCCAGCGCCGGCAGGATCGCGTCGGCCGGCACGGTCTTGGAAACCGCGATCAGGTGGACGTCGCCGGGCGCCCGCTCGCAATCCTCGGCGGCCCGGCGGATGCCGGCGCGGACCTCGGCCAGCCCCGCCGCCACGTCGGCCACGCCCACCGGCGCAGCGCCCCCAGTCGCGCCGGCCTGGGGCGCGCCGGCCTGGGGCGCAACGGCCGCCGGCAAGGTCTCGGTCTCGCTCGGAGTCTCGGACATGGCTGGTCTCTTCGGGTGTCTCGGGCTTGGGCTGGCGCCAGCGGAGTATCACCGAGAACGCGCGCGGCAAATCGGGGCTCCCGTTTGGATTCGCGCCATCCCCTCCCCTGCCCCGCCGGCCTGCCCGGCGCCCGCCCGCGCACCATCGCATTTGTTGACGGAGGCCGGCTCTCCTGTGGTAGTCCGGCCTCGCAGCGGCGTCGAACCGAAGGTCCGGCAAGGATCCGGCGCCGCACCGTTCCTCCCGACACACGATCTCGGCCCGGGTCCGCCCAGCCCCTGTGGTGACTTGACCATGACGAATGCCGCCGCCCCGAACGCCGCCCTCGAGCGCTACAACGCCAAGGATGCCGAGCCGCGCTGGCAGCAGGCCTGGTCGGAGGCTGGAATCTTCACCACGCCGAACGACGATCCGCGCCCGAAATACTACGTGCTGGAGATGTTCCCCTACCCGTCGGGGCGCATCCATATGGGCCATGTGCGCAACTACGCCATGGGCGATGTGGTCGCGCGCTACAAGCGGGCGCGCGGTTTCAACGTGCTGCACCCGATGGGCTGGGACGCCTTCGGGCTGCCGGCCGAGAACGCCGCGATGGAACGCAAGGTCAATCCGCGCGACTGGACCTACGCCAACATCGCCACCATGCGCGGCCAGCTGCAATCCATGGGCCTGTCCCTCGATTGGAGCCGCGAGATCGCGACCTGCGATCCCGCCTATTACAAGCACCAGCAGCGCATGTTCCTGGAATTCCTGAAGGCCGGCCTCGTCACGAGACGGACCGCTAAGGTTAACTGGGATCCGGTCGACCACACGGTTCTGGCCAACGAGCAGGTGATCGACGGGCGCGGCTGGCGCTCGGGCGCCCTCGTGGAGAGCCGCGAGCTGACCCAGTGGTTCTTCAAGATCACCGATTTCGCGCAGGATCTCTCGGACGCGCTCGGCGGCCTGGAGCGCTGGCCCGAGAAGGTCCGGCTGATGCAGCGCAACTGGATCGGCCGCTCGGAGGGCCTGGAAGTGCGCTTCGCCCTCGACCATCCCGTCGGCACGCAGGATCTCATCGAGACGATCAAGGTCTACACCACCCGGCCCGACACCCTGTTCGGCGCGAAGTTCCTGGCGATCGCGGCCGACCATCCGGTCGCGGCGGCGCTCGCGGGCCATGATGCGCGGCTGCAGGCCTTCATCGAGGAATGCCGCCGCACCGGCACTGCGCAGGCCGCGATCGACACCGCGGAGAAGCTCGGCCACGATACTGGCCTGCGGGTGCGCCACCCCCTCGACCCATCCTGGCTGCTGCCCGTCTACGTGGCGAATTTCGTCCTGATGGAATACGGCACCGGCGCCGTCTTCGGCTGCCCGGCCCACGACCAGCGCGACCTCGACTTTTCCAACAAGTACGGCCTCGGCAACACGCCCGTGGTCTGCCCCGAGGACCAGGATGCCGCGAGCTTCCTGATCACCGACACGGCCTATGACGGCGACGGGCGCATGATCAACTCGCGCTTCCTCGACGACATGACCACCGAGGAGGCCTTCCGGGCGGTGGCCGACCGGCTGGAGGAGGAACGCCTCGGCGGTGCGCCGGTGGCGGCCCGCAAAGTGCAGTTCCGCCTGCGCGACTGGGGCGTCTCGCGCCAGCGCTACTGGGGCTGCCCGATCCCGATCATCCATTGCGCCGATTGCGGCGCCGTGCCGGTCCCGGTCGCCGACCTGCCCGTGACCCTGCCGGAGGAGGTGTCCTTCGACGTGCCCGGCAACCCGCTGGAGCGCGATCATGCCTGGCGCAACGTCCCCTGCCCCGCCTGCGGCAAGCCGGCCCGGCGCGAGACCGACACCATGGACACCTTCGTGGATTCGTCCTGGTACTACGCCCGCTTCACCGCGCCCTGGCTGCAGGATGCCCCGACGGACCGCGCCGCCGTCGATCACTGGCTCGCGGTCGATCAATATATCGGCGGCATCGAGCACGCGATCCTGCACCTGCTCTACGCGCGCTTCTTCATGCGGGCCATGAAGGAGACCGGCTGGTCCGGGGTGGCGGAGCCCTTCGCGGGCCTGTTCACCCAGGGCATGGTGGTGCACGAGACCTACAAGGATGCGGCCGGCGCCTGGGTGCAGCCGAGCGAGGTGCGGATCGAGGCGCAAGGAGCGGAGCGGCAGGCATTTCACGTGAAAACGCAGGCGCCGATCAGCATCGGCGCCATTGAGAAGATGTCGAAGTCGAAGAAGAACGTGGTCGACCCCGACGACATCATCGCGAGCTACGGGGCCGACACCGCGCGCTGGTTCATGCTCTCCGATTCCCCCCCGGAACGCGACGTGATCTGGACCGAGGAGGGCGTGCAGGGTGCCGCCCGCTTCGTGCAGCGCGTCTGGCGCCTCGTCGCGACGGCGGCGGGCGCCAACGGGAGCGACGCCGCGGCCGGCGCGGCGCTCCGCAAGGCCGCCCACAAGGCGCTGGCCTCGGTCGAGGAGGATGTCGAGCGCCTGCGCTTCAACCGATGCGTCGCCCATATCTACACCCTGGCCAACGCCCTCGAAGAGGCCTTGCGCAACGGGGTCCCGGCCAAGGCGGCCGGGGAGGCGGCCGGCATCCTGGTGCAGCTCATCGCCCCGATGATGCCGCACCTGTCCGAGGAATGCTGGCGCGCGCTCGGTCGAACCGGCCTCGTGGCGCAGGCGCCCTGGCCGCAGGCGGACCGGGCGCTCCTGATCGAGGACGAGGTCACCCTCCCGGTCCAGATCAACGGCAAGAAGCGCGCGGACGTGACCGTGCCGCGCGAGGCCGGCGCCGCCGCGGTCGAGGCCGCGGTGCTGGCGCTGGAGCCGGTGCAGCGGGCACTCGAGGGCAGGACGCCCCGCAAGGTGATCGTGGTGCCGGGCCGGATCGTGAATCTCGTGGTCTGACGGCGCCCCCTGCCCCGGTCCTGCCCAGAAGAGCGCTCAGGAATCGGTAAGCTTGATCGTTCAGACTGATGACCGGGGCCGGTCCTGCCCTTAAAGGACATGAGACGGAGTCGGGGATTGCGGCGGACCATGATGCGGATGGCAGTGCAAAAGGGTGGCCGGCCGGTCGCCCGCGCGGCGAAGCTCGCGCTGATCGCTGCCCTGGCGGTCAACCTCTCCGCCTGCTTCCGTCCCCTCTACGGTCCCACCGCCTCGGGCGAGCCGATGGCGGCCCTCCTCGCCGGGATTCAGGTCGACGACATCAACATGGCGCAGGGCCAGGAGCGCCTCGGCCATTACCTGCGCAGCGAGCTGATCTTCGACCTCGACGGCTCCGGCCAGCCCTCGCCCAAGCGCTACAAGCTGAAGATGGAGGGCAGCGAGTCCCTGCAGACCCCGATCGTCTCCTCGCAGACCGGGCGCGCCGAGGCCGGCACCATCGTGGCGAACATCCGCTACAGGCTGGAGAATCTCGAAGGCACCAAGATCATCACCGAGGGCGTCGCCACCTCGACGGCGACCTATGACCGCTCGGTGCAGCGCTTCGCCTCGCTCCGCGCGGCCCGCGATGCCGAGATCCGCCTCTCCAAGGTCCTGGCCGAGCAGATCAAGACCCGCATTGCCTCCGTGCTGGTGACGAAGCCGTGAGCATCAGGACAGCGTGAGGCCATGACGGCGGTCAAGGCCGGCGACGTCGAGGGGCTGATCCGGCGCGGGCCCGATCCGCGCATCCCCGTCATCCTCGTCTACGGGCCCGATACCGGCCTCGTGGTCGAGCGCGCCAAGAGCTTGGCCGAGGGCTTCGTCAAGGATCCGGACGATCCTTTCGCGCTGGTGAAGATCGACGGCGACGTCTTGGCGGCCGATCCCGGGCGCCTCGCCGACGAGGCCGGCACGGTCGGGCTGTTCGGGGGCGAGCGCACCATCTGGATCCGCCCCGGCAGCCGCAACTACGCGCCCGCCATCGACCTCGTCCTCAAGAGCGAGATCGCCGGCACCCGCATCGTGGTGGAGGCGGGGGATCTCGGCAAATCCGCCCCCCTGCGCACTCTCTGCGAGCGCTCGCCGAAGGCGCTCGCCCTGCCCTGCTACCCGGATGATGAGCGCGCGCTCGCCGATCTCGTCGACCGCACCCTGCAGGGCCACGGCCTGCGCATCGACCGGGAGGCGCGCGAGGTGCTGGTCGCGAGCCTCGGCGGCGACCGGCGCGCCAGCCTGTCGGAGATCGAGAAGCTCGCCCTCTATGCGCGCGGTTCCGGCAGCGTCGGCCTCGACGCGGTCGACGCGGTGGTGAGCGACGTTGCCGGCAGCGTACTCAACACCCTGATCGACGCCGCCTTCGCGGGCCGCGCCTCGGATGTCGAGCGCGATTATCGCCGCTTCCGGCACGAGGGCCTCGACCCCTCCGTGATGCTGGGCTCATGCCTGCGCCATGCCCTGACCCTGCTGTCGACCCGCCTCGACGGGGAGGGCAAGAGCCCGAGCCTGATGGTGGCGAACTGGCGCGGACTGCATTTTCGCCGCAAGGCCATCGTGGAGACGCAGCTCGCCCGCTGGTCGCCCGCTTCCCTGCGGCAGGCCATCCAGATCCTGCAGGAGGCGGTGCTGGCCTGCCGCCGCTCCGGGCCGGACCTCGCCCAGGCCCATGCCCTCGCGACCCTGCTGCGGATCGCCGGCGAGGCGGCCCGCCGGCGCGGATAGGGCCGGCGCGGAACTCGGCGTCAGGCCGGCCGCGCGATCCGTTGCGGCAACGCGCTTATCCGGCGTTCAGCCGGCGGCACAGGGCCTCCAGCTCCTCGGCGCTGCCGTAGCGGATCCGGATCTCGCCGACGCCGGTGGCCTTCGCCTTCACGGCGACGCCGAGGCCGAGCGCCTGGGCGAGGCTCTGCTCCAGGGTGCGGATCTCCGCGTCCTTCTCGGGGCCGCGCCGGGGGCGGCCGGGGCGGGGGCCTTCGCTGTCGGGAAGCTCGGCGGAGGCCAGGGCCTCGACCTCGCGGACCGAGAGCCCCTCCTCCACGATGCGGCGGGCCACGGTCTCGGGGTCGCGCACGGCGAGCAGAGCCCGGGCGTGGCCCGCGGTGATCTCGCCCGCGATCACTCGCTCCTGGATCGGCGGGCTGAGCTGCAGCAGCCGCAGCGTGTTAGCGAGGTGGCTGCGGCTCTTGCCCAGGATCTCGGCGAGCTCGCTCTGGCTGTAGCGGAACTCGCTCATCAGCCGCTCGTAGCCCGCCGCCTCCTCGATGGCGTTGAGGTCGCTGCGCTGGACATTCTCCAGGATGGCGAATTCGAGCGAGGTGCGGTCGTCGATCTCGACGGTGACGACCGGCAACTCGGTGAGCCCGGCCCGCTGCGCCGCGCGCCAGCGGCGCTCGCCCGCCACGATCTCGTAGGTGTCCGGCACGTTGGCGAGCGCCCGCACCACGATGGGCTGAATCACCCCGCGCAGCTTGATCGAGGCCGCGAGCTCGTCGAGTTCCGGATCGTTGAAGCGGCGACGCGGGTTGCGCGGGTTCGGCCGCAGGAACTCCACCGCGACCTTGCGCTGGGCCTGCGAGGTGGATGGCCCCGCATCGTTGCCGAAATCGCCGATCAGGGCCGCGAGGCCGCGCCCGAGCCGCGGCCGTGCCGCATCATCCGCCATCGCCGCCACTCGCTCAAACTCCTGTACGCTCACGCTACTCGATCTGTCACGTTTGTCGAACCCGCCCGCGGCGCCCGATCGATCTGGGCAGGGCCGGCAGGGGGAGGGGACTCGGGAACCGGTGCCGGTTCAGGCCGAACCGGTGACGGTTCAGGCCGCCACCGGCATGCGCCCCTCGCGCTGGATCACCTCGGAGGCGAGGCGCAGATAGGCCTGGGAGCCGGCGCATTTGAGGTCGTAGAGCAGCACCGGCTTGCCGTGCGAGGGGGCCTCCGAGACCCGGACATTGCGGGGGATCATGGTCTCGTAGACCTTCTCGCCCATGAAGCTGCGCACATCCGCCACCACCTGCGCCGAGAGGTTGTTGCGCGGATCGAACATCGTCAGGACGATGCCCTGGATGGTGAGGCGCGGGTTGAGGGCGCCGCGCACCTGTTCGACCGTGCGCAGGAGCTGGCTCAAGCCCTCCAGCGCGAAGAACTCGCATTGCAGCGGCACCAGCACGGCGTCGGCCGCCGCGAGGGCGTTGATGGTGAGCAGGTTCAACGAGGGCGGGCAATCGATCAGCACGTAGGTGACCCCCTCCGTCGCCGTGCCGGCCTCGCCGATGCCCTTGAGAACGTTGCGCAGGCGGTAGGCCCGGTCGGAGGAGCTCGCCATCTCCAGTTCCAGCCCGAGCAGGTCCATGGTGGAGGGCGCCACCGACAGGCGCGGCACCGCCGTCGGAACCACCGCCTGCGCCAGGCCCGCATCGCCGGAGAGCACGTGATAGGTGGAGACCCGGCGCTGGCGGCGATCGATGCCCAGCCCCGTCGAGGCGTTGCCCTGCGGGTCGAGATCGAACACCAGCACGCGCTCCCCGATCGCGGCGAGCGCCGTGCCGAGGTTGATGGCGGTCGTGGTCTTGCCGACGCCGCCCTTCTGGTTGGCGAGGGCCAAAATCCGCAGCGGCCGCTCGGGCTGAGCGGGAAGGGGAGTGGGATCGCTGGTCATGAATCCACGCGGGAAAGGTCGGTGACGCGCACGATGCGCGCGGCCGAGTCGGTGCGGCTCGGGTGGAGATCGTAAACGAATCTCCACCGTTGCGCAGCTTGGGTCAATTCAGCCTCGACGTCCCGTCCCTTCGGAAACAGCCCGGTGGTGCCCATTTTCAACAGCGGCTCGGTCCACGCGAGAAGCTGGTCGAGATTCGCCAGCGCCCGGGCGCAGATGACCTCAGCCCCGGTGAACCCCGCGATGACGTCCTCGATGCGGACATTGTGCACCCGGACGGGGGCCCCAGTCAGGCGGGCGCTCTCGAGCAGGAAGGCGCATTTGCGCGCGTTGCTTTCCACGAGATCGACGTGGAAACCGGGCCGCTCCGCCCCCGCGATGGCGAGGATCAACCCCGGAATGCCGGCCCCGGAGCCGAGATCGAGCCACCGCGTCGCCTCAGGGGCCAGGGCGAGAAGCTGCAGCGCATCGGCCACATGGCGAGTCCAGACCTCCGCGAGGGTCGCGGGACCGACAAGATTCTTCACGCTCTGCCAGCGTCGCAGCTGCTCCACGTAGAGATCGAGCTTGGCCGCTGTTTCACGTGAAACAGCGGCCTGCGCCAGCACGCGATCGCGATCCGCGGCCATCAGGCGCTCGCGCCTTTCGAGAGGTCGAGGCGGAGCGCGGCCGGCTCGCATCCCCGCCCGTTCGCGAGGCCCTTACCCTCTCCCGTCCGGGAGAGGGTAAGGGTGAGGGGTGTGACCTCGCCGGAAAGGTCGCATCCCTCACCCGGTCCGCGTGCCGCGGACTCGACCTCTCCCGGACGGGAGAGGTGAGGCGCTCCGTCGTCCGCTCCAAGCGACTGGTCCAGGGCACTGGCGCATGTGTCAGAATGAGCGTGAGCACCGCGACGAGCCCCCTCTCCCATCCGGGAGAGGGTAGGGGTGAGGGGTGCGACCTCGCCGGAACCGTCGCACCCCTCACCCGGTCCGCGTGCCGCGGACTCGACCTCTCCCGGACGGGAGAGGTGACGCGCTCCGCCGTCGGTTTCGAGCGGCTGGTCCAGGGCACTGGCGCGCGTGTCAGAATGGGCGCGGGCACCGCGACGAGCCCCCTCTCCCGTCCGGGAGAGGGTTGGGGTGAAGGATGCGACCACCCCGGAAAGACCACCCCCCCCATCCGGTGAAGCGAGCGACCTGCCGCGCCGCGCATGGGCCGCCAGGAGCGTCAGGGCTGCCGGCGTTACGCCCTCGATGCGGGCGGCCTGCCCCAACGTATCAGGGCGTACAGTCTCGAGCTTCAGCCGCATCTCGGTCGAGAGACCCGCGATCGCGGCGTAGTCGAGGGCAGGGGGCAGCCGCACCGCCTCGTCCCGGCGGAAGGCCGCGATGTCGGCCTGCTGGCGGTCGAGATAGACCGCGTAGGTGGCATCCGTCCGCAGCCGCTCGGCGATGCGCGGCGAGACCGTGGCGAGGTCGGGCCAGATCGCCGCGAGGCGCGGCCAGTCGAGGTCCGGATAGGACAGGAGCTGGAAGCCGGTGCGGCGGATGCCGTCCTGGTTCAGCGCGATGCCGGACGCCTGCGCCTCCGTCGGCGTGAGGCTGAGCGCGTCGAGGCGGGCGCGGGCGGCCAGCAACTCCGCCTGGGACGCCGCGAAGTGGGCTGCCCGCTGGGCACTGATGCAGCCGAGGGCGAGGCCCCGGGGGGTCAGGCGCTCGTCGGCATTGTCGACCCGCAGGGACAACCGGTATTCCGACCGGGAGGTGAACATCCGGTAGGGCTCGCTGACCCCGTGGGTGACGAGGTCGTCGATCATCACCCCGAGATAGGATTCGGCCCGGTCGAAGACGGCCGGCGCCTGCCCGCCGGCGCGGCGCGCGGCGTTGAGGCCGGCCACCAGGCCCTGGCCCGCCGCCTCCTCGTACCCGGTCGTGCCGTTGATCTGGCCGGCCAGGAACAGGCCGGGCAGGCGCTTGACCTGCAGGCTGGCATCGAGCTCGCGCGGGTCGACGTAATCGTACTCGATGGCGTAGCCGGGCCGGACGATCTCGGCCCGCTCCAGGCCCGGGATCAACGCGACGAGGGCGCGCTGGACCGCCGCCGGGAGGGCGGTCGAGATGCCGTTCGGGTAGACGAGGGGATCGTCGAGCCCTTCGGGTTCGAGGAAGATCTGGTGGCCGTCGCGGTCGCCGAAGCGCACCACCTTGTCCTCGATCGAGGGGCAGTAGCGCGGGCCGCGGCTGGCGATCCCGCCCGAATACATCGGCGAGAGATGGAGGTTCTCGCGGATCAGGTCATGGACCGCGCGGGTGGTGCGGGTGATGCCGCAGCGGATCTGCGGGACGGTGATGCGCTCGGTCAGGGCCGAGAACGGCACCGGCTCCGCGTCGGCCTCCTGCATCTCTAGGCCCGACCAGTCGATCGTGCGCCCGTCGAGGCGGGGCGGCGTGCCGGTCTTCAGCCGCCCAAGCCGCAGGCCGAGCCGGTCCAGGGTCTCGGCAAGGCCGAGGGCCGGGGCCTCGCCGACGCGGCCCGCCGGCACCTGCTCCCCCCCGATATGGATCAGGCCACGCAGGAAGGTGCCGGTGGTGAGCACCACGGCCGGCGCCGACAGGCGCGCGCCATCGCCGAGCACGAGGCCGGCGACCCGCCCGTCCCGCAGGATCAGATCCTCGCAGCTCCCCTCGACGACCCGCAGGCCCGCGGTCTCGGCGACCGCCGCCTGCATCGCCTGCGCGTAGAGCTTGCGGTCGGCCTGGGTGCGAGGGCCGCGCACGGCCGGACCCTTGCGCCGGTTGAGCAGGCGAAACTGGATGCCGCTGGCATCGGCCACACGCCCCATCAGCCCGTCGAGGGCATCGACCTCGCGCACGAGGTGGCCCTTGCCGAGCCCCCCGATGGCGGGGTTGCAGGACATGGCGCCGATCGTCGCGGCATTGTGGGTCACGAGCGCCGTGCGGGCGCCGCAGCGCGCGGCCGCTGCCGCCGCCTCGACGCCAGCATGGCCGCCGCCGACGACGATCACGTCGAAGGATGAGGAATGTGTCTCGGGCATGGGGTGATTACGCGCCGGCGCGGCGCAGCGTCAATTCACCCGGGCGCATCCTGGCCGCGACCGGCGATTCGGCCGAGGCTGGCGCGCCGCCGCGCAGCCCCTGCACGCGGTTTGGGCGGCCGCCGCAGGATGTATTCAGTATTCGCAGCATGGAACAAATCCATCACCCCAGAACCGCCTTAACCCGGCAGATCGTTCATGATTTCTTCCATGTTTCGCCCGCTTCCGGACCGCGTTCTGCAGTCTACGGGTGCAGCCTGGCCTTGGCATCCAGCTTGCTTAACGAAAGGTGAACGCGCACAATCCGCGCGTCTTCCCGCATTCTGTCCGGGCGGTCAGGGAGCCGGCGCAGCGACCATCGGAGGTTGCATTGGGCACAGTCGCCATCGGGGTGGGAGCAGCCTGCTGCGCAGGCGGTGCCATCGCGCATTTCCTCGACCGGACCCGCCGAAAGGAAGGCGCCTTCGGGCTCGCGGGGTTCTGCTTCCTGCTCGCCGGGATGTTCCTGAGCCGGTCCTGACGCCGGAATCGGCCTGCGACCCGGGCACATCCAGCCCGCGTCATTTGCCGATGCAGAAGCCCGCAAACAGGCGATCGAGCATCTCCTCGACGCCGACATGGCCGCCGACTTCGCCGAGCGCCCGCACGGCGAGGCGCAGGTCCTCGGCCACCAGTTCCGGCAGGGCCTGCTCCTCACCCCGCACCACCCGGTCGAGATGGGCGACGCAGCGCGTCAGCGCCTCCCGGTGCCGCTCGCGGGTCACGAGGGCGTCGCCTTGCCCGAACGCGGCCTGCGCCTCCGCCTGGATGGCCTCGAGGAGCCGGTCGAGCCCGGCTCCGGTGAGGCCTGAGACGCTCAGGCCATCGCTCGTCTGCGCGACCAGATCCGCCTTGGTCCGCACCGACAGCACCCGGCCCGACGGCTCGGACGGCGCCCCCTCGCCGCCCTCCGGCGGCGTCAGCCGGAGCACGAGGTCGGCGCTGCCCATGCGGGCCCGCGTCCGGGCGATCCCCTCCGCCTCGACGGCGTCGGCGGTCTCGCGCAGGCCCGCCGTGTCCACCAGCAGGACGGGCAACCCGCCGAGGTCGCAGCGCACCTCGATCATGTCCCGGGTCGTCCCCGGCACCGCCGAGACGATCGCGGCATCGCGCCGGCTGAGGGCGTTGAGAAGGGTCGACTTGCCGGCATTGGGGGGGCCGGCGATCACCACCGTGAAGCCCTCGCGCAGGCGCTCGCCCCGGCGCCCATCCGCGAGGGCGGCCGCGATCTCGTCCCGCAAGTCCTTGGCCTGCTGGAATAAAGCGGACCCGAGGGCCGCCTCGTCGACATCGCCCTCATCGGAGAAATCGAGGGCGGCCTCCGTCGCCGCGAGGACATCGATGGCCCGCGCGCGCCAGGCCGCCACCTGCCGGCCGAGGGCGCCTTCGAGCTGCCGCAGGGCCTGGCGGCGCTGCGCCTCGGTCTCGGCATCGATGAGGTCGGCGATGCCCTCGGCCTCGGTGAGATCCAACCGTCCGTTGAGGACGGCCCGCCGGCTGAAGGCCCCGGGCCCCGCCGCCCGGCATCCCGGGAAGGCCGTCAGGACCCGGATGATTCCCGCCCGCACCGCCAGCCCGCCATGGAGGTGAAGCTCGGCCATGTCCTCCCCCGTGACGGTGCCGGGCCCCGGCATCCAGGCCACCAGGGCCTGGTCCAGCACCGTGCCGTCCGCCGGGTCGCGCAGCCGCCGCAGGGACAGGCGCCGCGGCGGCGGCAGCGGGCCGCCGAGCGCGGCGAGGAGGGGCGCGCAGGCCGGTCCGCTGATGCGGATCACGCTGATCGCCGCGCGTCCGAAGCCGCTCGCGGGGGCGAAGATGGTGGTCTGGGTCGTCATGCGCCGGATACTTGCGAGCCGTCTCGGCCAAAAACGACAGCGCCGGAGCTTGAAGCCCCGGCGCTGTCCCGTCGTCGTCCTGAGGGTCGGGCCGTCAGGTATTCATCGAATCGAAGAAGTCGCCGTTGCTCTTGGTCTGGCGCAGCTTGTCCATCAGGAACTCGATCGCGTCGGTGACGCCCATCGGGTTGAGGATGCGGCGCAGCACGTAGGTCTTCTTGAGCGCGTCCGGCGGGACCAGCAATTCTTCCTTGCGGGTGCCCGAGCGCGTGATGTCGATCGCCGGGAAGATGCGCTTGTCCGAGACTTTGCGGTCCAGGATGATCTCGGAATTGCCGGTGCCCTTGAACTCCTCGAAGATCACCTCGTCCATGCGCGAGCCGGTATCGATCAGCGCGGTGGCAATGATGGAGAGCGAGCCGCCCTCCTCGATGTTGCGGGCCGCGCCGAAGAAGCGCTTCGGGCGCTGCAGCGCGTTCGCGTCGACGCCGCCGGTCAGGACCTTGCCGGAGGACGGCACCACGGTGTTGTAGGCGCGCCCGAGGCGGGTGATGGAATCGAGCAGGATGACCACGTCGCGGCCGTGCTCGACCAGGCGCTTGGCCTTCTCGATCACCATCTCGGCGACCTGCACGTGGCGGGAGGCCGGCTCGTCGAAGGTGGAGGCGATGACCTCGCCCTTCACGGAGCGGATCATGTCGGTGACCTCCTCCGGGCGCTCGTCGATGAGCAGCACGATGAGGTAGCATTCGGGGTGGTTGATCGTGATCGACTGCGCGATGTTCTGCATCAGCACGGTCTTGCCGGTGCGCGGCGGCGCCACGATCAGGGCGCGCTGGCCTTTGCCGATCGGCGCGACGATGTCGATGATCCGGGGCGAGAAATCCTTCTTGGGCGGATTGTCCAGCTCAAGCTTGAACCGCTTCGTGGGGAAGAGCGGCGTCAGGTTGTCGAAATGGACCTTGTGCTTGATCTTCTCCGGATTCTCGAAGTTGATCGTGTTTACTTTGAGCAGCGCGAAATAGCGCTCGCCGTCCTTGGGTCCGCGGATCGGTCCCTCGACGGTGTCGCCGGTCCGCAGGCCGAACCGGCGGATCTGCGTCGGCGAGATGTAGATGTCGTCCGGGCCGGGCAGGTAATTCGAGTCGTTCGAGCGCAGGAAGCCGAAGCCGTCCTGAAGCACCTCGACGGTGCCCGAACCGATGATCTCGACCTCCTTGGCAGCGAGCTGCTTCAGGATCGCGAACATCAGCTCCTGCTTGCGCATCGTGGAGGCGTTCTCGACCTCGACCTCCTCCGCGAAGGCGATCAGATCGGTCGGCGTCTTGGCCTTGAGGTCCTGGAGCTTGACCTCGCGCATGCCGTCGAGATCGGCGGCGACGATGGTACCCTCGATCGGCTGATCCGCGGGGGCCAGGGCATCGTTGTGTGACGTCATGGGGAGTGTGAGACCAACGAGGAACGAAGGTGGACGGGACGGGGAAGCTTGTGCGGCGCCGGGCGCCCTGAGGCACCTGGGATCGGGTCACGCGTGGTTGGCGGACCCGTGCATCGTCTTGGCTGAGCCCTCACGGCTCACGGATGCAATACGGCGCTAATAGGAGGGCAGTGCGTGCATACCGCGTTTCCCGGCCCGGCTCAAGTCCCGGAGCGGGCCACGGGCGGTGGCGCGGGCCGCGCGCCCCGGCCTGGAAAGGCTCAGCGCCGCCGCAACCGCACGTAGAGCGCGCCGGAGCCGCCGTGATGGCGCGCGGCCTCCTCGAAACCGATCACGACACCGCGAAGATCCGGCGCGCGCAGCCAGTGCGGCACGCTGCGCCGAAGGACGCCGCGCTCCGAGAAGGCATCGTCGAAGCTCGGTCCGCCCTTGCCGGTGACCACCAGCACATGCGCATGCCCCGCCGCCCGCGCCCGCATCAGGAACCCGACCAGCGCCGCATGCGCCTCCGCCTGATACATCCCGTGCAGGTCGATGCGCGCCTCGACGCGTAGGCTGCCACGGCGGAGCGCGAGGCGGGCGCGCCGCTCCAGCCCGCTCGGCGGCTGGGACGGCGCCTGCGCCGGGGCCCGGTACGGCATCGCTGCCGCGGTCAGGACCGGCATGGCCCTGGAGGCCCGCTTTCCGGGCGGCTTCGGCGGCCCGGGCGGGGGTGGGGGAGGCGCCCCGGCGGCCTTGGTGGCGGCCTTCCCGGGTTTGACCGCCGCGTTCGGGGCGATCGATTTGGCAGGGGCCGGCGTCGGTGCCGGGGCAGGTTGAGCACGACTCCGCAACGGCGTCACGAGACGCGCGATCTCGGCCCAGAGGCGTGCCTCCTCGCCGGAGAGCGGACGCGATCGGCGCGGCGGCCTCACGGATCCCTCCTCATCGCGCATCACCCGGGCGCGGCTCGGCGCGCGGCTCGGCGCGCGATTTGGGGAGCAGGACGACGAAGCCGACGGCATCGCGCAGGTTGCCGGCCGCAATTCCCGCCTGCGGGCCGGTCCCGAGATAGAGATCGCCCCGCGCCGGTCCGACGATGGCCGAGCCCGTGTCGGCGGCGATCACGAGCCGGCCGCTCTCCGCCGCACCCGCACCGGGAAGGCGTCCCTCGAGCCAGAACGGGAGGCCGTAGCGCCAGAGATTGGCATCGACCGCGAGGCTGCGGCCGGGCGTCAGGGCGACACCGGCGGCGCCCGGCGGTCCGAGTGCGGGATCGTCGATCTCGGCACGGCGAAAGAAGATGTAGGAGGCATTCAGCCGCATGAGGCGGCGCGCTTCGGACGGATGCGCCCGCAGCCACCCGGTCCAGCGCGCGAGCGTCAGACCTTCGAGCGGCAGGTGCCCCTCGGTGACGATGAGCTTGCCGATCGACGTGTAGGGACGCCCGTTGCGCCCGTCATAGAGCACGCGCACCGCGCGCCCGTCCGGGAGCCGAACCCGGCCGGAGCCCTGCACCTGCAGGACGAACAAATCGACCGCATCGCGCAGGTAGAGAATGGGCTTGGCCCTGTCTCCCAGCGCGCCGTCCTCGATCGCGGCCCGGTCGGGATAGGGCTCGATGACGCCGCCCGCGACGCGCGCCGCCCGTAAGGACGGATCGAGGCCGGGTCGTGTCTCGCCGGGGCCGAAGGTCACGAGGTCATCCGGCCGGGCAAGCACCGGGGCCGTGAAACCGGGTCCGGGCTCCAGGGCGCCCTCCAGTTCCGGCTCGAAGTAACCGGTCAGGAAGCCGTTGCGGCGCTCAGGGTTCGGTCCGTCGGCGGGGCGCACCACCCGGTAGGCGTCGAAGGCCGCGCGGAAGAAGCCAGGCGCCTCGTCGGGCCCAATGCCCGCGGCCGCCTTGCAGGCCGCCGCGAGATCCTCGGCCGATCCCGCAACGGTTGCAGCAGCGGGCGGCGGGGACGCCGCACAGCTGCGCCGAAAGGCATCGAGCGCCCCAGCGGGGTCGCGGCCCGGAAAGCCCGGCAGGGAAGAGAAGGAGACCGGCTCCAGCACGGCCTCGCCGACGCGAAAAGGCTCGGCCGCGCGAGCGACCGAGCCGGGCAGAAACAGCGAGAGGACCAGGAGGGCGGCCGTGAACCCGGCCGCGCCTGCATGAACAGTCAGAATCGGCACAACACGATGTTCAGTTGCCGGCCTCGGTGGCGACGAGTTGCCAGTTCGGATCCCGGCTGCCGAGGGTCCGCGCGAACGTCCAGACATCGGGCACCTCGACCACGGTCTCGGCGCTGCCGTCGACCACCACTCCCTCGGCGTTGCGGGTGGCGGTGATGAGGTTCGAGAGGAACCGGACCGTGATCTGCGCCACGCGGTTGCGCACATCGACGGACACGATCTCCGCCTTGTCGATCGACACGAAGGTGGTCTCCACGCTCTGGCGCGCCTTCTCCCGTTCGCTGATCGCCCGCTCGAAGCCTTCCCCGACCTCGCGCGACAGGAGCGTCCGGAGCGTCTTGCGATCACCCTTGGCGAACGCGATCACGATGGTCTCGTAGGCGCCCTTCGCACCTTCGATGAAGGCGCGCGGGTCGAAGGCGGGCTCGACCTGCACGATCGCCTCGAGCCCTCGGATAACGGGCGAGCCGGGCTCGGCAATGCCGCGCCAGTCGCGCGCCTCGGCCACGGTCGCGGCCTGTGCACGATCGGGCGCCGGAGCCCGCTCGGCACCGGGCAGGCGCACGACGTTGTCGCCGTCGGTGCGCCCGGCAGGCGGCTCGGTACGGCTGCGATCGACCGGCTTGAAGGGAGAACGCTCCGCCCCGGTTTTCTGTCCAAGCACCGAGCGCAGGCGCCAGATCACGAAGACCGCGAGCGCCAGGAAGATGATGGTTGTAATATCGAAGCTGTCCTGCATCACCGATCCGCTGGTGGCCGCCGCGCTGCATGCCGTCTGGGGCGCAAAATTCTGTCGCAGCGCCCTTTACCCGACCCTGCCGCAAGGATCGAGCCGAAGTTCACCGGGCGCGATCCCCGCTCTAACGGGCATATGGGGCGGTTTGACGAAGGGTTCCAGGCAGGAACATCGATGAGACGCGAGCGATCCGTTTCAAGCAAGCCAGAGGGTCACCGGGGCCCGGCGCTCTCGCTTGTTCCTGTCGGACGGGCATGTTAGCGCGCTCCCGCACCGGGCCTCACCGAAACGGGCCTGTCCTGCCGCGATCGGAGGCGCGTGCGTGCCCATGGGATTGGGCGCCCGCGCCGATCCGGTCGCACCAGACGATCTTCGAGGAGGAAGAACCGCCATGGCCGACTCTCCGGCACCGAACGGCAACGGTGGCGCCACGGCGCAGCCCGACGACATGCCCGCGATCAACGCGCTGGCGCAATACGCCAAGGATCTCTCGTTCGAGAACCCGAACGCGCCGCGCTCCCTGCAGCCGCAGGAAGGTCAGGGCCCGCAGATCAGCATTCAGGTCAACGTGAATGCGCAGCAGCTCGCCGAGGCGGATTTCGAGGTCGAATTGACCCTCGAGGGCGACGCGAAGGTCAACAACGAGGTCCTCTTCGCCTTCGACCTGAAATATGCGGGCATCTTCCGCATGCGCAACATCCCGCAGGACCAGCTCCATCCGGCCGTGATGATCGAGTGCCCGCGGCTTCTGTTCCCCTTCGCGCGCCAGATCGTCGCCGAGGCCGTGCGCAACGGCGGATTCCCCCCTCTCTACATCGATCCGATCGACTTCGTCGGGCTCTATCGCCAGAAGGCGATGGAAGCGCAGGCCGAAGCCGGCGGCCCGCTCGCCTCGTAAGTCTACGGGGCCGGCGCGCAAGCCGGCTCCCCTGAGAACAACCCCGGTCGCGGCAGGTGCGGCCGGGGTTTTTTCGTGACGTTCGTCGATCGGCAACGCGTTGTCCGCCGGCCTTCCGCGCCCGGATCGAAGGGTCCTGCGGAAGCGTCGGCCGCCTAACCCCCCGGATTCATGAACGCGACCACGCATCTCGGCCTCATCAACGTCTTCATCGGCAATATCCAGGGTGGCCTTGGACCGTTTCTCGGCACCTGGCTCGCGGAGACGAATGGCTGGTCGCCGGCGCGGGTCGGGTTCGTCACCACGCTCGTCGGCATCGGGGCCCTGGTCATGAGCGGCCCAGCGGGAGCCCTCGTTGATCGCCTCGGCCGTCCGCGCCTGCTGATCGGGCTGGCCTGCCTGGCCATCCTGGGAGGCACCCTGCTCATCCTGCCAGCCCACGGCTTCCTGACCGTGCTCGCGGCGCAGCTCCTGGCGGCGGCCGGGGGCGTGCTGCTCCTGCCGGCCGTGACGGAACTCACCCTCGGCATCGTGGGCAAGGACCGCTTCCCGCAGCAGCAGGGCCGCAACCAGGCCTTCAACCACCTCGGCATCCTGATCGCGGCCGGCATCATCAGCTTCGGCACCGCCCATCTCGGGCCGGCCGTCGCCTTCTGGGTGCTCGGCGCCATGGCGGTGCTCGCCATCGTGGCAACCGCGACCACGCCGGGCCATTGCTACAACGGGCGCCGGGCGGTCGGCTGGAAGGAGGACGACGCCGACGACAAGCCGGAACGCGCCAGGACCCGCAGCATCCTGTCGAACCGCAAGCTGCTGGTGCTGGCGGTGGCGCTGGCGCTGTTCAATCTCGGCAATGGCGGCATGCTGACCCTGCTCGGCCAGAAGCTCGTGGCCACGGCCAATGATGCCACCGCCTGGACGGCCCGCTACGTCATGGTGGCGCAGCTCGTGATGATCCCGGTGGCCTTGTTCGCCGGCTCGCTCGCCGACAAGCGCGGGCGGCGCAAGCTCCTGCTCGTGGCGTTTGCCGTGCTGCCGGTGCGCGCGGCGCTCTCCGGCTTCATCGACGACCCGATGTGGCTGATCTCGGCGGAAGTGCTCGACGGCGTCGCCTCCGGCATCGTCGGGGTGGCGGTGCCGGTGGTGGTGGCGGACCTGACCTGGGGATCGGGGCGGACCCAGACGGCGCTCGGGGTCGTCAACGCCGTCCAGGGCATCGGCGGCGCCCTCTCGGCCTGGTACGGCGGCCTTGCCTACGCGCTCCTCGGCTGGACCGGCTCGTTCCTGGCGCTTGGCGCGCCGGCTCTCGCCGCCCTGGCTCTGGTGATCTGGCTCGATGCGACGACCGAGCCCGGTCGCCGCACCCGCCGCCGCGAGACCCTGGCGGCCAGGCGGCCGGCCGAGCAGCCCCATCCGGCCTGACCTGCGGAACCGTGCCATCCTCTCCCCGTTCCCCGTGCAATCCAGGAGCGGGTACGGCGATGCGAGACGACGCGGCAGGGCGGACCATCACGGCCTACGAGCCGCGCGAGACACCCTGGCTCAGCGTCGTGTTCGGATTTGGCCCGATGCTGCCCTTCGCCGCCGGTGCCGCCAGTGCGTGGCTGCTCGGCGGTGATCCCAGCGAGCTGGCCCTCACCCTGACCATCCTGTGGGGCTGCGCGATCCTGCTGTTCCTGTCGGGGGTGCGCCGTGGCGTCTCCTTTCGCACCGAGGGCGGTCCGACCGTCCTGCAGATCGCCACGATGCTCGGCCTGTTCTGTCTCGGTTTCGCGGCGCTTCTGGCCACGACCTTCGGCTGGACCAACACGGCGCTCGCCCTGCTCATCGCGGGCTACGGGATGGTCGCGGTGCTCGATCCGATCGCGGCCGCGCGCGGCGAGGCGCCCCTGTTCTTCGCGCGCCTCCGCCCGCTTCAGATCCCGATCGCGATCCTGAGCCTCGGCGCGCTTCTGGCCCTCAGGATCGGTGTCTGACCCGCGCCGCTTGCCGCTTCTCCCGGCCCGGGATAGAGCCCGGCAGGTTGTTTGAAGCGCGAGACGAAGCGAAGACAGATGGCCAAGGCCGATCCGAAGAAGGCCGACACTCTGAAGCCGCGCCTGCCGCGCGGGTTCCTCGATCGCCGCGAGGAGGAGATCGCCGCCCAGCACAGGATGCTGGAGGAGATTCGTCGGACTTTCGAGCTCTACGGCTTCGAGGCGCTCGAGACGCCCTTCATCGAGTACACCGAGGCCCTCGGCAAGTTCCTGCCCGACCTCGACCGCCCGAACGAGGGCGTGTTCTCCTTCCAGGACGATGACGAATCCTGGCTCTCCCTGCGCTACGACCTGACGGCGCCGCTCGCCCGCTTCGTCGCGGAGCATTTCGACGCGATCCCCAAGCCGTATCGCAGCTTCCGGGCGGGCTACGTCTTCCGCAACGAGAAGCCGGGCCCGGGTCGCTTCCGCCAGTTCATGCAGTTCGACGCCGACATCGTCGGCGCGCCGAGCGTCGCGGCGGATGCCGAGATCTGCATGATGGCGGCCGACACGCTGGATCGCCTCGGCCTCAAGGGCCAGTACGTCATCAAGGTGAACAACCGGAAGGTGCTAGACGGCGTCATGGAGGCGATCGGGCTCGCAGGCGACGACCAGGCCGGTCGCCGCCTCACGGTGTTGCGCGCGATCGACAAGCTCGACCGGCTCGGACCTGACGGCGTTCGTCTCCTCCTCGGCGCAGGCCGCAAGGACGAGAGCGGCGACTTCACCAAGGGCGCAGGCCTGCCCGAGGACGCGATCGAGCGCATCCTCGCCTACGTGTCGTTCCAGGCCTCACCCAGCGACGGCGGCGACCGGGTCCATTTCTGGGAGCAGTTCTTCCGCTCCTGGGGGAACGTGGTGGGTGATTCGGAGACCGGCCGCGAGGGCATCGCCGAGTTGCACGCGATCATGCGGCTCTGCACGGCGGCCGGCTACAGCCACGACCAGATCCGTGCCGATCCAAGCGTGGTGCGCGGGCTCGAGTACTATACGGGTCCTGTCTACGAGGCGGAGCTGACCTTCCCGGTCACGAACGAGGAGGGCCAGGTGGTGCGCTTCGGCTCGGTGGCAGGGGGCGGGCGCTATGACGGTCTCGTCGGGCGCTTCCGCGCAGAGCCCGTGCCGGCCACGGGCTTCTCCATCGGCGTCTCGCGCCTGTTCTCGGCGCTGCAACTCGTGAGGAGCCCGCTCCTCCAGGGGACGCGGAAGCCCGGGCCCGTCGTGGTGCTGGTGCTCGACCGGGAGAACGTCGCGGATTACCAGCGCCTCGTCGCCCATCTGCGGGCGGCCAATATCCGCGCCGAGCTTTATCTCGGAGGCGCCGGCATGAAGGCGCAGATGAAATATGCCGACCGCCGCCGCGCGCCGGTCGCGATCATCCAGGGCTCGAACGAGCGCGAGGCTGGCGAGGTCCAGATCAAGGACCTGATCGAGGGCGCGCGCGCCGCCGAGACGATCGCCAGCAACGCCGAGTGGAAGGCTGCCCGGCCGGCTCAGTTCTCGGTGCCGGAAGCCGAGATGGTGGATCGGGTCCGGGAGGTGCTGGCGCGGCATTTCAGTCCGACGGCCTGAGATGCGCCGCGCCGTGATCCGAACGCGGGCGAGGTTTCCGGCCTCTCCGCAATCATTCCTGCCGGTCGCGGTCGCCAAGGCCCGCCCCGGTTGCTAGAGAGCCGGCCAGAGACGGCGAGTGAACCCATGATGTTACCGGAGGCAGGCAGCCCGAGCGCGGGTGAAGATGCACAGGCGCGGCTCGCCCGGCATCTTGCGGAGGCCGGCTACGGCACCGTGACGCCGCCCGTGCTCCAGCCCGTGGAACCGTTCCTCGAATTGTCCGGCGAGGACATTCGGCGCCGGATCTTCGTCACCCAGGACGAGGGCGGCACCGAACTCTGCCTGCGGCCCGAATTCACCATCCCGGTCTGTCGCCTGCACCGCTCCCGCGCCGACGGGCAGAGTGCCGATTACAGCTATCTCGGGCCGGTCTTCCGGCTCGCCGGCGACGAGCCCGACGAGTTCCTGCAAGCTGGGATTGAATCGATCGGCCGCACCGATACGCCCGCGGCCGATGCCGAGGTGATCGGGCTCGCCCTCGAGGGCCTTGCCCTGTTCGGCCGGACCGATCTCACGGTCCGTCTCGGCGACATGGGCCTGACGGTCGCGCTCCTCGACGGGTTGTCGGTTCCGCCCGCCGCCAAGCGGCGCACCCTGCGGGCCCTCGCCGCCGGCCGCTCGCTCGAGGGCGTGACCAATGCCGCGACCCCGGACGATCCGCATGCGGGCCTCCTGGCAGCAATCCAGGGCCAGGACCCGAAGGGCGTGCGCGCCTTCGTGGAGGACGTGCTCTCGATTGCCGGCATCTCGCGCGTCGGTGGGCGCAGCGCGGGCGAGATCGCCGAGCGCTTCCTCGCCAAGGCCTCGGCACAGGCCCATGGCGGCGCGGGCCTCAACACCGAGAACCGCGCGATCATCGAGCGCTACCAGGCAATCGAGGGTGACCCCGATTCCGCGGCCAAGGCGCTGCGGGCGCTCGCTCGCGATGCGGGGCTCCACCACCCGCCCTTCGAGGCGGCGCTGAGCCTGTTCGAGGAGCGTACCGGCTTCATGGCCGCGCGCGGCCTGCCGGTAGAGCGCTTCCGCTTCTCGGGCGGCTTCGTGCGCAATCTCGACTATTACACGGGCTTCATCTTCGAAGTGACGGCGGGTGTCGCGGGCGCACCCGTCCTCGTCGGCGGCGGCCGCTACGACGGGCTGCTGACGCATCTCGGCAGCCCCGTCCCGCTCCCGGCGGTCGGCTGCGCCTTCTGGCTCAACCGGGTGGTTCAGGCGGGAGGAAGACCGCGGTGAGTGAGACACAGGCCATGACGGGTTCTGCCGAGACCGCGGCCGGCGGCTCCCTGGTGCTGGCGGTCCCCTCGAAGGGACGGCTGCAAGAGAATGCGAGCGCGTTCTTCGCCCGGGCCGGCCTCAAGCTCGCGCAGGGCGCCGGTGCCCGCGATTACCGGGGCAGGCTTGTCGGCGTGCCGAATGTCGAGGTGCGCTACCTCTCGGCCTCGGAGATCGCGAGCCAGCTCGCCTCGGGCGCAGCCCATCTCGGCATCACCGGCGAGGATCTGATCCGCGAGACGCTGCCCGACGTGCGCGGTCAGGTCGAGTTGCTGACGCCCCTCGGCTTCGGGCAGGCCACGGTCGTCGTCGCTGTGCCGCAGGCCTGGATCGACGTGAGGGCCATGGACGACCTCGATGAGGTCGCGGCCGCGATGCGGGCGCATCACGGTAAGCGGCTGCGCATTGCCACGAAATACGTCAATCTCACGCGCCGCTTCTTCGCCGAGAAGGGCGTCGCCGATTACCGGATCGTCGAGAGCCTCGGCGCCACCGAGGGCGCGCCGGCCGCGGGCTCGGCCGAGATCGTGGTCGACATCACCACGACCGGCGCGACGCTCGCGGCGAACGCCCTCAAGATCCTCGAGGACGGGGTGATCCTGCGCTCGGAGGCCAACCTCGTCGCTTCCCTGAAGGCGGTCTGGGGCGAGAGCCAGCGCGAGGCCCTGCGGGCCGTGCTCGGCCGGATCGCCGCCGAGGAGCGCGCCCGCACCACCCGCGAGGTCCGGGCCGGCCTGCCGGAGAGCGGCGCGATCGACCTCCCGACCCTGGCGGGCCTGCACGAGGCCGAGTTGCCCTACGGCGCGCCGAGCGGACCCGACGGCGAGATCGTGCTGCGCTGCCCCGTCGACGCGGTCTTCGACCTCTCGGATGCCCTCGTGAGGGCCGGGGCTCGCTCCGTCACGGTGCGACGCATCGACTACGCCTTCGCGGCGGAGAACCCCCTCACGGAGCGGCTCCTCGCGCGGCTGTGAGGCTCGCGGTCACTGCGGTCCCTGCTTGGCGAATTCCGAGAAGACCGCGCGCAACGTCTTGAGCCGCGTCTCGTAGGCCTGCCGCAGGCAGGCCGTGTCGGCACCGCAGCTGCGGCGCTCGGCGAGCCACGCCTCCTGATCGTCCCGCAGCTTGCCCCGGCCTCCCATGGGCAGCAGGTCCTTCAGGATCTCGAACCGGACCGCCATCTCAACGTCGAGGTCGTTGAGGGGAAGGTTCGCGCAGACCGCTCTCTCGTCGGGCGCCTCGGCCTTGGCGCAGGGGAAGCTCGCGGCCTGCGCGGAACCGGCGCCCGCGGCTGCGAGGACGAGGGCGATCGGCACGATCCATCGAGGCGACATGGGCTTATCCAGATCCGGAGATGGGCTGGAGGCTCGCCCGAAACCGCCCCGGCGGCAAGGCCGCGCCCCCGTCATTGGCGGATCACAGGACGACAGGATCAGACGAAGGCCGGCTTCACCACCGCCAGGATGACGATCCCGATCATCAGGAGCGTCGGGACCTCGTTGAGGATGCGGTAGAATTTAGGGGCGCGCGTATTCCGGTCGGCGGCGAAATCCTTGACCATCCGGGCGAGCCAGCCGTGGATGCCGGACATGGCCAGCACCAGCAGGACCTTCGCCTGGAGCCAGCCCGACGCGTAGAAGCCGCTCATGACGGCGAGGCTCAGGCCGAAGATCCAGGTCGCGATCATGGCCGGGTTCATGATCGCCTTGAGGAGGCGCCGCTCCATGACCTTGAAGGTCGCCGACTGCGCGGCCGAGGCCGGACCGGCCGGCAAGGCTGCGTGATAGACGAAGAGGCGGGGCAGGTAGAGCATCCCCGCCATCCAGGCGATGAGCGCGATGATGTGCCCCGCCTTGATCCACTCGTAGAGCACGGATCAGCGCCCCCGCAGCCGCGCGAGCATCTGCTCGACATGGGCGATGGGCGTCTGCGGCGTGATGCCGTGGCCGAGATTGAAGATGTGCGGCAACCCGCGGGTCGCCGCCAGCACGGCGTCCACCGCGGCGTCGAGGGCCGCTCCGCCCTCGATCAGGGTGTCCGGATGGACGTTTCCTTGCGTTACGGTGGTCGCTGGGACGCGTGCCCGCAATTCCGCGAGGTCCACTGCCCAATCGACGCCGACGGCGTCAGCGCCCGTCTCAGGCACCACGCGGGCATGCCCGTCGAGACCGGAGCCGCGGGCGAAGACGATGATCTTCGCGCCGGGCACCTGCGCGCGGATGCCGGCGATCATCCGGGCGATCGGCCGGAAGGACCAGCGGCTCAGGGCGTCGCGTTCGGGCGCCCCGGGAAGCGCGCTCTCGGAGACCTCGCCCACGGGCTCGACGACATCGTTCGAGAGCGGCACCGCCTTCGGCAGCGTGCCGGCATGGGATTCGAAGATCTGCACCGCGTCCGCGCCGGCCTGGAGCTGGCGCACGAGATAGGCGATCTGGACCGTGACGAGACGATCGATGAGCGCGTCGACGAGGGCGGTGTCGCTCTCGGCGAGGGCGCGCGCCGGTGCGAGATCCGGCGTGCCGCGACCGCCGATCATGTAGCTCGCCACCGTCCAGGGCGCGCCGCAGAAGCCGAGCAGCGTCGTCTCGGCGGGCAGTTCCGCCCTCAAGCGGCGCACGGTCTCGAAGACAGGCGCGAGATGCGCGAAGATCGCCGGATCGTCGGCCTGACGCAGGCGCTCGAATTCCTCCCGCCCGTGGAGCGGATCGAGCCGCGGGCCCTCGCCCTCGACGAAGCGGACGTTCTGCCCGAGGGCGTGCGGCACGACCAGGATGTCCGAGAACAGGATCGATGCCTCGAAGCCGAACCGGCGGATCGGCTGAAGCGTGACCTCGACGGCGAAATCCGGGCTGTAGCAGAGATCGAGGAAGGAGCCGGCCTCGGCCCGGGTCTCGCGGTATTCCGGGAGATAGCGGCCGGCCTGGCGCATGATCCAGGCAGGGGGCGGGGACAGGGCCTCGCCGGAGAGCACGCGCAGGACCTTGCGGTCCGCCTGAACAGATTGGGCCATGGCCCCTCCCTATCCCATGCGCGCCCCCGGCACGATGGGCTTGCTTCCCGAAAACCCCTTGGAATCCGTCCCGGATGGGCGCCACGACGCCATCCCCACCCCGGCCCTCTTCAAAGAGAAGAGAGATTCTAGGACTCTGTTTTTTCTCTTGGAGGCTGGATCACGGGATCGCAACTGCGTCCACAGGCCGTCCCAGCCGCGACGGCGTTAAGAGAGCTTTAACAGATCCGGTCTAATGTCTGCGATAGGACAGACTCGCCAGCGGCTTGGCCGAGGTTGGCGGCCCAGGAGCCTGCCGGCGTCCCGGATTCTCCCACGGATCCGGAATCCGCCATGCCTGTATGACGCCCTGTTGACGGCGGAGTCGACGGAGCGGTGGCCTGTCGCCCTGGACCCTGCGCGCCCGGCATCTTATCCACACTCATCGACTCCCCTGACGGCGCGCGGTGGACAAGGCCCGGTCCCTGCTCCTCCTGCGCGGCCTGAGGAGACTGAGACCGGATGAGCCGCAGCTACTTCCATCTCCACCTCGTCTCGGATTCCACCGGCGAGACGCTGATCAATGTCGGCCGTGCCGCGGCCGCCCAGTACGAGGGCGTCTCGGCGATCGAGCATGTCTACCCGCTGGTGCGCTCGGGGCCGCAGCTGGAGCGCGTCATCTCCGAGATCGAGGCCGCGCCGGGGCTCGTGCTCTACACCCTCGTGGGTCACGATCTCGTGGAGCGCCTGGAGGCCGCCTGCCGGGAGACCGGATCGCCCTGCCTCTCGGTGCTGCAGCCGGTTCATGCCCTGCTGCAATCCTATCTCGGCGCGCAGACCACGGCGCGGCCGGGGGCGCAGCACATGCTGAACGCCGAGTATTTCAAGCGCATCGACGCGATGAACTTCACCCTGGCTCATGACGACGGCAACCTGCCGGACGACCTCGAGGAAGCCGACGTGATCCTGGTCGGCGTGAGCCGGACCTCGAAGACGCCGACCTCGATCTACCTCGCCAATCGCGGCCTCAAGACCACCAACATTCCCCTCGTGCCCGCGATGCCGCTGCCGTCGGCGCTCGAGACGGTGCGGCGCCCGCTGGTGGTCGGATTGCTCGCAAGTCCCGAGCGGATCGTGCAAATTCGCCAGAACCGGTTGCTCAGCCTGAATGCCGGCGACTCGTCCCTCTACGTCGACCGGGACGCGGTGGCGGACGAGGTCGCGGCCTCGCGCCGGCTCTGCGCCAAGCATCGCTGGCCGACCATCGACGTGACCCGGCGCTCGATCGAGGAGACCGCGGCGGCCATTCTCGACCTGTATCGCGAGCACCGGCTCAAGTTCATCGCCGTCTAGGGGGCTGGTGCGCAGGCTCACACGGGGCTTTGCTGGCGGCGACTTGAGCGAAAACCAGTCATGCCGCGGCCACATTCCGGCGGGACCAATCCGGGTGTCCGAAGCCAGAACGGCAGCGAAGTCATGGAACAAATCATGAGCGATTCCACCGTTTCGCGGGGGGATCTCGCCTTTTCCAGCGCGGTCCCGGCGGCCGGGTGCAGCGGTTTCCCGCAAGAGGTGAAGAGCCTCACTCAGGCGCGCCGACTGGTTGAGCGGGAACGGCTGCCCCTGATCCGCTCCAGCCATCGCTGGCTCGAGGTCTACAACCGGCTCGTGGTCGCCGAGGCGAGCGGGACCCGGACCGAGATCGAGGCGGCGCGGGACGCTCTCGCCGCCGCCCTCCAGGCCGAGCGGGACGCGCCCCGGTCCCGCGCCGCCTGATCGCGGCGCAGGATCGGCTTGCGGGCCGGCCCCGATCGGTGACACTGGGGCGATGGATCGCCCCGCCGCCTCGACCGCTTCCCCACCCACCGCTCCTCCGCCGACCGCCTGGACCGGCGCCGCGCCGCTCCTCCTCGCCTCGACGAGCCCGACCCGCCGCGCCCTGCTCGCGGGCGCGGCTTTGCCCGTCGAGACGGCGGCGCCCGAGGTCGACGAGCGCGCGCTCGAGGCGGACTGCGCCGGCCTCGCGGCCCCCGAACTCGCCCGCCGCCTCGCCGAGGCGAAGGCCGGCAGCGTCGCCGCGCGCCATCCCGGCCGGATCGTGGTCGGGGCCGACCAGGTGCTCGAATGCGCCGGCACGATTTTCCACAAGCCGGCCGCCGCCGCGGAGGCCCGCGCCCAGATCGCGCGGCTCGCCGGGCGCACCCACGCGCTCCACGCGGCGGTGGCGATCGCCGAGGGGGGCTGCGTCGCCGAGAGCTTCGTCGAGACGGCGCACCTGACGCTGCGCCCCCTCGATGCGGCGCAGATCGCGGCCTATGTGGACCTCGCCGGCGAGGCCCGCGTCACGGGCAGCGTCGGCGGCTACCAGCTCGAAGGCCTCGGCATCCATCTCTTCGCCGCGGTCGCGGGCGACCACGCGACGATCCTCGGGCTGCCGCTGCTGCCGCTGCTGGCGCGGCTGCGGGCGCGCGGCCTCCTCGCCTTCTGAGGACGGCCGCGCCACCGGCCCCGAACAGGATCGACCCGAACAGGAAGGCGGCGGGACGTGACCGGCCAGGCAGACGAGCACCACCACCATGAACCGGGCGCGCCGCCCGGGCACGATCATCATGGCCAAGACCACGACCACGACCACGACCATCGCCACGATCATGGCCAGGGCCACGCGCATGCGCACGGGCCCGGCGGCCACGTCCACGCCCCGGCGAGCTTCGGCCGCGCCTTCGCGATCGGCATCGGGCTCAACACCGCCTTCGTGGTGATCGAGGCGGCCTACGGCTTCGCCAGCAACTCGATGTCCCTGGTGGCCGATGCCGGGCACAACCTCTCGGACGTGCTCGGCCTCCTGGTCGCCTGGATCGCCTCGGTGCTGGTGAAGCGGCGCGCCTCCGCGCGCTTCACCTACGGGTTGCGCGGCTCCTCGATCCTGGCGGCCCTGTTCAACGCCGTGTTCCTGCTCATCGCCACCGGCGCGATCCTGTGGGAGGCGGTGGCCCGGCTGATCCATCCCGAGCCCGTCGCGGGCGGGACCGTGATGGTGGTCGCCGCCATCGGCATCCTGGTCAACGGCCTCACCGCTTGGCTCTTCGCCTCCGGCGCCGAGGGCGACATCAACATCCGGGGCGCCTTCCTGCACATGGCGGCGGATGCCGCGGTCTCGGCCGGCGTCGTGCTGGCGGGCCTCGTCATCTGGGCGACCGGGCTCGACTGGATCGATCCCGCCGTCAGCCTCGTCATCGCGGGGCTCATCGTCTGGGCCACCTGGGGCCTCCTGCGCGACAGCGTCGGCATGGCGCTGGCGGCCGTGCCCCCCGGCATTGAGCCCGAGCGGGTGCGGCTCTACCTGCGCGAGCGGCCCGGCGTGGCCGATCTGCACGATCTCCATATCTGGCCGATGAGCACCACCGAGATCGCGCTGACCGCCCATCTGGTGATGGAGCAGGGCCATCCGGGCAATCGTTTCCTGATCGAGGTGGCGTCGGAGCTGCGCCTGCGCTTCGGCATCGCCCATGCGACGCTGCAGATCGAGGAGGCGGGCGGGCCCCCCTGCCGGGTCGCGCAAGGCTGCATCGCGTGAGAAGGCTGCATAGCGTGAAAAGGCTGCGCGGCGTGAGAAGGCTTGGCGGCGTGACAAGGATCGTGGCGGGACGCGAGGGGAGATGGAGCGCGTGACGAGAGCCTTCGTGGTCGGGCACCCGATCGCCCATTCGCGCTCGCCCCTGATCCACGGGCACTGGCTCGCCGAGCACGGGATCTCCGGCACCTACGAGCGCATCGACGTGGCGCCCGAAGGGTTCTCGGATTTCGTGCGCGGCCTCCCGGCGGCGGGCTTTGCGGGCGGCAACGTCACCATCCCGCACAAGGAGGCGGCCTTCCGCCTCGCGGACGCGCTGACGCCGCGGGCGGAGAAGATCGGCGCGGTCAACACCCTGGTGGTCGGACCCGACGGACGGATCCGGGGCGACAACACCGACGCGCCGGGCTTCATCGCCCATCTCGACCAGAGCCTCGGGGCCGATTGGCCGGAGGCCGCCGGCGGCACCGCCCTGATCCTCGGGGCCGGGGGGGCGGCGCGCGCCATCGTGGTGGGCCTCGCCGAGCGGGGCGTGTCTCGCATCCTCATCGCCAACCGCACGCGCGGGCGGGCGGAGGCCCTCGTCGCCCTCGAACCGACCCGCGCGCGATCGGTCGCCTGGGCCGACCTGCCGCGCCTCCTGCCCGAATCGGGGCTTCTGGTGAACACGACGTCGCTCGGCATGGCGGGCCAGCCCGCCCTCGATCTCGACCTCGGGGCGCTGCCGAAGCGGGCCGCGGTCGCCGACATCGTCTACGTGCCGCTGGAGACCCCGCTGCTCGCCGCCGCGCGGGCGCGCGGCCTCGCGGCGGTCGACGGGCTCGGCATGCTGCTGCACCAGGCGGTGCCGGGCTTCGAGGCCTGGTTCGGCCGGCGGCCCCAGGTCACCGAGGCCCTGCGCGCCCGCATCGTCGCGGATCTCGCGCCCCGATGAGCGGTGCGACGATCGGATCTGGCGCGAGCGGACGTGACGCCGGCGGAGCCGGAGCCGGCGGGCGCCCGCGCGTCCTCGGGCTGACGGGCTCGATCGGCATGGGCAAGTCCGCGACCGCCGGGATGTTCTCCGCCCGGGGCGTGCCGGTCCACGACGCGGATGCGGCGGTCCACGCCCTCTACGGGCCCGGCGGCGCCGCGGCGGCGGCCATCGGGCAGGCCTTCCCCGGCACCCTGGCGCCGGACGGCTCCGTCGACCGGGGCGCCCTGCGCGCCGTCGTGCTCGGCCATCCCGAGCGCCTCGCGCGGCTCGAAGCCCTGGTGCATCCGCTGGTCCAGGAGGCCGCCCGGGCGTTCCTGCTGCGCCACGCCCAGGCGCCCCTCGTCCTCCTCGACATCCCGCTCCTCTACGAGACCGGCGGGGAGGGGCGCTGCGACGCGGTCCTGGTGGTGACGGCGCCGCCCGAGATCCAGCGCGCCCGCGTCCTCGCCCGCCCCGGCATGACCGAGGCCGCCTTCGCGGCGATCCGGGCCAAGCAGATGCCCGATGCGGAGAAGCGGGCCCGCGCCGATTTCGTGATCGATACCAGCCTGGGCTTCGCCCATGCGGAGGCCGAGGTCGAGCGGATCATCGCGGCGTTGGGGGCGGGACCCCGGTGCGGTTAACCCACGCTTAGGCCGATCAATGAAAAATTAACTCCGATGGACAGGAGTTGATTCGCATGTCGAAGCGTCTGGCCGCGATGCGCGCCAACCCGAAGGCTGGCTGGACGATCGCGGATGTGGAAGCGCTCGGTGCCGAGTTCGGCATTCTCTGAAAGCCGGGGCGCGGCTCGCATCACCGGATCGGCCACGCATCCCAGGCGGAGAAATTGACGATCCCGGCCAGGCGTCCCATCAAGGCTGTCTATATCCGCGACCTCGTCCGCTTCGTCGAGCAAGTCAGAGCCGCGTCATGAGTCAGCTCACCTACCCGGTCGTGATCACGCCTCTGAGCGTCGAGGAGGGCGGCGGTTTCGCCGCGACCGTGCCGGATCTGCCGGGCTGCATGTCGGACGGCGAGACGCCCGAGGACGCTCTGCACAACGTGCTGGACGCGATCGACTCCTGGATCGAAATGGCCGAGGAACTCGGTCATTCCATCCCCGAACCCTCGATGCGGCGCGCGCAGGCGGCCGGTTAACCCGCGCTTAGGCCAATGGCGCTCTGTTGATCTGCCGACGCCACGGACCCGACATGCTGCGCGAGATCGTCCTCGATACCGAGACCACCGGCACCGATGCCAAGGCGGGCGACCGCCTGATCGAGATCGGCTGCGTCGAGCTTTTGAACCACATCCAGACCGGCAAGGTCTTCCACTGCTACATCAATCCGCAGCGGGCCGTGTCCGAGGGGGCTTTCGGGGTCCACGGCCTCTCGGACGCGTTCCTGGCCGACAAGCCGGTCTTCGCCGAAGTGGTCGACGCCTTCCGGGATTTCTGCGCCGATTCGCGGCTCGTGATCCACAACGCGCCCTTCGATGTCGGCTTCCTCAACATGGAATTCGCCCGGCTCGGGGCGGCAGCGCCCCCGGCGATCGACCTCGCGGCGGTCACCGACACGCTGCTGATGGCGCGGCGCAAGCACCCGGGCGCGGCCAACAACCTCGACGCGCTCTGCACCCGCTACGGCATCGACACGACGCGCCGCACCAAGCACGGCGCGCTCCTCGACGCGCAGATCCTCGCCGAAGTCTACATGGAACTGCTCGGCGGCAAGCAGACGAGCCTCGGCCTCGCTCCCGTCGAGACCGCCGCGGCCGGGCCGGCGCTGACGCAGAGCCCGGAGGGCGCCGTCGCGATCGGGCCGCGCATGATCCGCCCCCGCCTGACACCCACCGAGCGCGAGCAGCACGAGGCCTTCCTGGCGACGCTCGGGCCGAACGCGATTTGGCGCGACTATCTCGGCGAGGACGGCACGGCCTGAGAGCGGCCCGGCCTCCGGTTCGGCATCTCCCGCGCCGCCTCGTTCGCGAGCGGCGGCCGGCGCCCCCTCTCGGGTTTCATCCTGACGCTCGCGGATTCGTGAAAGATGCCCGGCGCGGCCTCTCCCCCTGCGGCGCATGCTTGACCGCGCTCTGCAATCCCGCAATGCAATAGGCCTCTATTGCATTGCACAATGAACCGCCCGTATACCATCCGGGCAGATGGTAGCGGGATGGTCGGATGCTCCAGGTGACGCGGCGGCCGGACAACGCCGCGAAGACCGCCGAGAGCGAGAAGATCACGGTCAATCTGGGCTTCGTCGATCTCGGCCATGTCGATCTCCTCGTCTCCGAGGGGGTCTACGGCAACCGGAGCGACTTTATCCGCACGGCGATCCGCAACCAGATCGAGCGGCACGCCGAGCTGACCCGCCAATCGGTGGCCCGCAAGAGCGTGGAACTCGGCCTGCGCCGGTATCACCGCGCCGATCTCGAGGCGGTCCGGGCTGCGGGACACACCCTCGACATCCGTGTTCTCGGCCTCGCCAGCATCGGGCCCGACGTCACGCCCGAACTCGCCCGCGAGACCATCGCGTCCCTCGAAGTGTTGGGCGGCCTCCAGGCCAGTCCCGAGGTCAAGGCGGCGCTCGCCGACCGCCTTCGCTGACATGCGTCCGTCTCCCGACGTGCCCCGCAGCCGCGCCGCGCGCCTCGACCCGATGAAAGCGACCCCATGACCGATCACTTCCTCCGGAGCACCCAGCACCTCGCCGACATGATCGAGGCGACGCGGCTGACCGGGGTCGGGCGTCTGCAGGAGGCGACCGCTCTCATCCAGCGCAGCTTTCAGGAGCGGCCCGCCGAGGACACGCTCCCCCCCTCGGCCCCCCAATCGGCCCCCCTGAAGGCCGAGCCGGTGGCCGAGCGCCTGCGCGAGACCTTCGACGGGGGCGCGGCCGAGTGGGTGCGCGGCGTCGTGCCGGCGCCGCGCGGCCTGAACGACGATGCGCGCCCCGGCGACCGCGTTCCCGGCAAGGGCGGGTTCGTGGCCCGCAGCTTCGCGAACGGCGAGGGCGCGCGCGATTACAAGCTCTTCATCCCGAGCCGGCCCGCCGCCGCCGCGACCCTGGTGGTGATGCTGCACGGCTGCTCCCAATCCCCCGACGATTTCGCGGCGGGCACCGGCATGAACCGGCTGGCCGAGGCGGGCGGGTTCTTCGTCGCCTATCCGGCCCAGAGCGGGCGGGCCAACGGCCAGAAATGCTGGAACTGGTTCGAGCCCCGCGACCAGGGCCGGGAATCCGGCGAGGCGGCGATCATCGCGGGCCTCACCCGGGCGGTGATGGACGAACACCCGATCGACCCGGCGCGGGTCTACATCGCGGGCTTCTCGGCGGGGGCGGCGGCGGCGGCCAATATCGGCCGCGCCTATCCGGACCTCTACGCGGCCGTCGGGGTGCATTCGGGGCTGGCGGCGGGCTGCGCCCGCGACCTGTCCTCGGCCATGATGGCGATGCAGATGGGCGCGCCGGGCCTTGCCGAGCCGAACGGCTTCGGGGCGCCCGAGGGCCTGCGCATCCCCACCATCGTGTTCCACGGGGACGGCGACGGCACCGTGAGCCCGCGCAACGGCGATCAGGTGCTGGCCCAGGCCGGCATCGCCGGCCTCGCGGCGCGCGAGGAGACCGGCAGCGCGAACGGACATCCCTACACGCGCACCCGCTACGCCGATGCCGGGGGCCGGGTTCTGGTGGAGAGCTGGCTGGTGCGGGGCTCGGGCCATGCCTGGTTCGGCGGCGACCCGGCCGGCAGCTACACCGACCCGCGCGGGCCGGACGCCTCGCGGGCGATGCTCGCCTTCTTCGCCGGGCACCCGCTCGGGGCGGGGCGCGGCCCGGCAGCTTAGACGGCCACGTTGTCGATGAGGCGGGTGCGGCCGAGATAGGCCGCGGCGAGCACCCGGGCCGGGCCCTCGACGCGCTCCAGCGGCGCCAGGGTCTCGGCGTCGCGCACCTCCAGGTACTGCACCGGGCCGAAGCCCGCGGCCGTGAGCTCCGCGACCCCCTCGGCGAGGAGCGGGCCGGCGGCGGCGCCCGCCCGCAGGGCGGCGGCGATGCGGGCGAGCACGGCGTGGAGGCGCGGCGCCACCGCGCGCTCCGCCGCGTCGAGGTAGCGGTTGCGCGAGGACAGGGCGAGGCCGTCCGCCTCCCGGATCGTCGGCACGCCGCGGATCTCGACCCCGAGGTCGAGGTCGCGCACCGCCCGGCGGATCACCTGCAATTGCTGGAAATCCTTCTCGCCGAACAGCGCGATGTCGGGCCGCACCTGGTTGAGGAGCTTCGTCACCACCGTGGCGACGCCCGCGAAGTGACCGGGGCGGACCGCGCCGCACAGCCCCTCGGTGAGCCCCGCGACCTCGATCCGGGTGGAGAAATCCGGCGGGTACATGGTGTCGATCTCGGGCGTCCAGGCGGCGTCCGCGCCGGTCTCGGCGAGCCGGTCGAGGTCGGCCGCGACGTCGCGGGGATAGCGGGCGAAATCCTCGCTCGGGCCGAACTGCGTCGGGTTGACGAAGATGCTCACCACCGCGCGCCGGCCGATCGCCTTGGCGTGGGCCACGAGGGCGAGATGGCCCGCATGCAGCGCCCCCATGGTGGGCACCAGCACCACGCTCTCGCCTTGGCGCCGCCAGGCTTCCACCGCGGCGCGCAGGGCCGCGCGGTCGCTGAAGCGGGTGGGGCGCGCATGGGAGATGGGCGGGTCGATCGGGCGCACGGGCGGGCTCCTTCGGTGCGGGCCGGAGCTTTACGACCGCGCGGCGGCTAGCGGCAATAGGGCCGGAGCGGGCGCCCGTAGGGATCGTCGATGCCGGGCGGGGGCGTCAGGCCGTAATAGCTCGGCTTCGACAGGCCGTAGGCCGACCCGACATAGCTCGGATCGTCGGGCGCGTTGGTCGGCACCGGCACCCGGCGGGGCAGGCAGCCCACGGGCCGCGGCAGGGGGCGGACGAAGCGCGGCGGATCCGAGTCGCCGTCGCTGCGCGGGAAGTAGCGCGGGCTCGCCAGGTCGATCGGGCCCGGCCCGGGCTCGATCAGGTCGGCGGCGCGCGATCCCATGCCCGCGAGGATCAGGCCGAGCGCGAGCGCGCCGCGCCAAGCCCCCGCTCCCCCCGCCCGCATGCGCAAACCCCCGGATTCCGGGCCGAACCCTGGCAAGTCAGGGTGAACGAAGCGTTAACTCACGCGAGCGGGACGATGCGGGCCTCCAGCACGGCCGCGAGGTCGCCCGGGCGCAGGCGGACCTGCAGGCCGCGCCCGCCGCCATTGAGGTAGATCGCGTCGCGGCCCTCGATCGAGCCCGCGTCGATCAGCACGGGCAGGCGGCGCTTCTGCCCGAGCGGGCTGATGCCGCCGACATGGTAGCCGGTGATGCGCTCGGCCTCGGCGGGTTTCAACATGGCGGCGGACTTGCCCCCTTGGGCGGCGGCGAGGCGCTTCAGGGCGATCTCCCGGTCCGAGGCGACGAGGACGCAGACGGGGCGCCCGTCCACCTCCGCCATCAGGGTCTTGAGGATCTCGCCCGGCGCCACGCCCAGCGCCTCGGCCGCCTGCAGCCCGATGCGCGCCGCCTCCGGGTCGTACGCATAGGCGTGCACGCTGTAGGCGATCCCGGCCCGGTCGAGGGCCTGCGTCGCGCGGGTGGTCTTGGACATGGCGGCGCGTCCTGGTCTCGTCGCGGGATCAGCCCGGCCGCGCCGGGCCGTCGAGGGGCGCCAGGCGATCCTCCCGGTCCTCCCGCGTGTGGGCGGCCGGCTCCGTCTCGGGCCGCGAGAGGGCGCGGGCGAGGCGGGCAAGGTCCGGCGTCGCGCCGCCCTCCGGGGCGTAGAGCGCGCGTTCGAGGGCGGCGAGGTCGGCGGCGAGGTCGGCCCGCGCCCGCCAGCGCCGGGCGAGCTCCGGCTCCGCCTGCGCGGCGGCCGCGAGGCGCGCGCGGAATTCCGCCGCGTCGCCGGCGGCGGCCGCGCGGGCGAGGGCGCGGCGATGGCCCGCATCGAGGCGCAGGCTGCGGCGGCCCGCGCCGAAGCCCAGCAGGGCGAGGCCGAGCCCGAAGGCGGCAAGGCCCGCGGCCGCGATCACGGCGGGCGCGGTGGCGGCCGGCATCGGCGCCTCCTCGCGGTCGGGCAGGCCGCCGCCGATCTGGCGGGCCGGGATCTCGGCCTCGCGCATCCGGCGCGAGACCGTGTCGAACCACGGGATCGCGATGGCATCGAGGGGAATGATGTCGTCGATCGCCGGCCGCACGTCCCACTGGTAGGTCGCCTTGGCGATCGGACCCTGCGGCGTGATGATGGTCTCCCGCGTCACCGGTCCCGCGAAGGTGAGAATGCCGCGGGTGCGCATCACCGGGCGGGGCGGCAGGCCCTCGGCCACCATGCCCTGCGCCTCGAGGGTGACGATGCGCCGGGTGGTCTCGCCGATCTTCACGGTCTCGGGATCGGGGTTCCAGGAATCCGTGATCGTGACGTCGCGGGCGGGCAGCCACCAGGGATCCTTGGCGTCCGGCCCCCCGGTCGGCTGCGTCCAGGCCGTCACCGGCAGCGGGATCGGCCCGGAGCGGACATCGATCACCTTGCGCTCCCCGACATCGTTGATGGTCAGGCGGTGGATGAAGGGGTCGAGGACGAAATCGCCCGGGTGGTGGGGAAAGATCGCGATGACCCGGTCGAACGCGATGGCGCTCTGCCCGTCCGGGAGCTTGGTCTTGCTCCAGGCGTCGCGGCCGAGCTGGGTCCAGCTGAAATTGGCGAGCGTCGGCTGCACCACCTCCTCCAGCAGGATCGGCTGCTTGTAGACCCCGTGGATCTTGAGCAGCACCATCTCGCGGGGGTAGGGCGCGGTGTTGCCGTTCAGTTCCGGGCTCACCGTCAGGGTCAGGTCGCCGGGCTCGACGGCGCGCGCCGGCGACAGGGCGCCGGCGACGAGGAGGAGCGCCCCCAGGACGGGACCCCCCAGGACGGGATTCCTTAAGACGGGGCCGAGCCGGCGCGCCACGGGGCGCGTGCTCAATCCGGACCGCGCGCTCACCATGGGTTGCTTCCTGCGGGAATCGCGGTGCCGGCCTCGATGCGCCGGGTCTGCTCGGCCTTGAGGCGCAGCTTCAGGTAGCGGCCCGGATCGTCCGGCAGGGTCTGGAGCCAGAGCCGGTCGGGCCGGATCTCGTGGGCCTCGAAGCTCTTCGTCACCCGGCGCACCTCCCGTTCCGGGGCTGCCGCCACCATGGCGGAGCCCGCGCCCGTGCGCCCGCGCCCCGCCGCGTCGCTCGCCGAGCCGCGGGCCTCGCCGCGGCCGGAATCGATCGCGAGCTGCTCGGCCTTGCCGCGCCGCGCCACCTTGCTGTTGCCGGGCAGCGACGCGCTCGAACTCGCCTCCTTGTTGCCGGCCAGGCCCTCGCCGCTCGAATTGGCCTGGATATCGTCGCTCTGGTCCTGGTTCGTGGTGTTGTTGTAGCGGGCGCCGTACTGGGCGGTGCCGTTGGCGATGCCGCCGCCCTTGCCGCGGTCGATCGCCTCGGCGAGCATCCGGGCCACCAGGGAGCGGTTGGCCTGCGCGTCGGCATCGCGCGGGTTGAACTGGAGGGCGGCATCGTAGGCCTCGATCGCCGCCTGGTAATCGCCGGCCCGCGCCAGCGCGTTGCCGAGATTGTAGGCGTTGCGCCGCCCGCCATTGCGGAAGATCGCGGCGGCCTCCGGGTAGCGCCCGGCCTCGTAGAGGGCGGGCCCGCGCCAGGCGGGATCGTCGAGGATCGCGGCCGCCGCGCCCGGCAGGCCGATCCCCATCAGCAGGCGGCCGAGGCCGGTGCGCGGCTGCGAGACCAGGGCGAGGCCGAGGATCGCGGCCCCGGCGAGGCCGAGCCCGCCGAGCCGGGCCCAGCGCCGCCAGCGCCGCGAGAGGCCGAGGCCGAGCCCCGGCAGCGGTCGGCCACTGATCGCGGCGATGCGTGCCTGGATCATCGGGCGCTCTCCATCGTCACGCGCTCTCCCTCATCACGCGCTCTCCCTCATCACGCGCTCCTGCGGAACAGGACGAGGGCGGGCAGGGCCGCCAGGAGGAGGAGCCAGCGCCCGAGATCGGCGAAGGCCAGCACGGTGTAGCCCCCGGCCGCGAGGTGCTGGGCGGTGCTGGCCCCGACCGCGTCGAGGACGGCGCCCGGGGTGGCGATGTCGGCGGTGAGGCCGCCGCCCGCCCGCACCAGCGTGTCGAGGGCGGCGCGGTCGGGCTTCGGCGAGCCCGGCGGCAGGGCGCGGGCGGCCGGCACGAACAGCCCCTGCAGGTGCCAGCCCTTGGCCCGCATCGCCGCGACCTCGCGCGTCGCCGCCTCGCCGAGCCCGTCGCCGTCGGTGATCAGCACCACGTCGGCGGCCACCACCGCGGCCTCGGACAGGGTGCGCCGGGCCAGCGCCAGGCCGCGCTCGGGGTGGCTGCCGCGATCGGGCACGGTGTCGGCGTCGAGGGCGAACAGCGTCGTGGCGAAGCTGTCGCGGTCGGTGGTCGGCGGAATGGCCAGGTAGGCGTCCCCCGCATAGACCACGAGGGAGACGGAGCGCGTGCCCGCGGCCTCCGCCACCCCTTGCGCGACCTGGCGAACCTCCTTGAGGTTTCCGCCCTCCGCGACCGAGCGGGACAGGTCGATGACGATCACCGTGGCGTCGAGGTTGCGGAAGGTCGCGGCGTCCTGGCGCTCGATCGCGGGCCCGGTCAGCGCCAGGGCGATCAGACCCGCCACGATTGCGGCGGCGAGGTTCGCCTGCCGGCGCCCGCCGAGCACCGCGCCGCGCCGGGCGAGGAGCGCCATCAGGGCCGGATCGACCACCCGGTTCCAATCCCCGAGCGGGGCCGAGCGCCACGCGGCGCGCAGCGCCAGGAGCAGCACCAGCGGGATCGCGGCCAGCCACCAGGGCCGCAGCAGGGCGTAGGCGTCGAGGAGGCTCACGCGCCCCTCCGGGTGGCCAGCAGGCCGGCCGCGCACAGGAAGGCGAGGGCGGCGGGCCAGGGCCAGAGGTCGCGGCGCAGCGGCAGCGGGGGCGCCTTGGCGCGTCCCCCCTCCAGCCCGTCGATGGCGTCGGCCACCGCGATCAGGTCCTCGGTGGTCTTGACCCGGAAGGCCTTGCCGCCGCTCACCTGCGCCATCTCGCGCAGGGTCTCCACATCGACCACGTCCTGCTCGCCATCCGCGTTGGCGAGGTCGCGGGGGCCGAGCGCGATGGTGTAGACCTTGATGCCGAGGTCGCGGGCGAGCTCGGCCACGTCCTGGGGCTTGGTCTGGCCGGCATTGTTGGCGCCGTCCGAGAGCAGGATCACCACCTTGGCGGTGGAGGGCGGAGGCTGGCCGGCGCCGGCATCCTGGCCGGCATCCCTGGGGTCGAGGCGCCGGAGCGCCAGGCCGAGCCCGTCGCCGATGCCGGTGGAGCGCCCGACGAGGCCGATATTCGCCTCTTCGAGCGCATGCGCCACCGTGGCGGTGTCGAAGCTCGGGCTCGCGGCGACATAGGCCTGGTCGGCGAAGATCACGAGGCCGATCCGGTCGCCGGCCCGCCGCCGGATGAAGTCCGACCCGATGCGCTTGACGGCGGTCAGGCGCGACACGGTCTCGCCGTCGAGGGCGAAATCGCGCCGCTCCATCGAGCCCGACAGGTCCATGGCGATCATGATCTCGCGCCCCGAGGCCGGAAGCGCCGTGGCCTGCAGGACGAGGCGGGGCCCCGCCAGCGCCCCCACGAGGGCGGCCCAGAGGGTCCAGGTCAGGAGGGTGCGGCCCCGGCCCCGGCCCGCGACCGGGGCGCTCGTCCGCGCCGCTCCGACCAGGGACGCCGGGACCCGCAGGGCCCCGCTGTTGCCAACGGCCTCGGCCGGCATCAGCCGGGCGGCCAGAAGCGGCAGCGGCAGCAGGATCAGCGCCAGCGGGGCCGCGAGATCGAAGGACGAGGCCAGGGCCGTGAGCCAGCCGGGCATCAGGAGACTCATGCGCTCAGGCCTTGATCCGGGCGAGGAGCCGGGCGAGTTCCGCGTCGACCATGCCGGTCTCCGCCTCCCCCCGGCGCCGGTAGAGCCCGTCGACCAGCACGCGGCCGGCGCCCTGGCCGAAGAAATCCGTGGCGAAGATCCGGTCGAGGCGGGCGGCCCAGGCCGCCCCGCGTTCCGCCGTGGCGGCATCGCCCTCCAGCGTGCGGGCGACCCGGCGCAGCAGGCGGGCCTGCGCCACGAGCCGCGCCTCGGGCGCGAGCGCCCGCGCGGCGTCGAGCTCGCGCAGGGCCGCCCGGCGCAGGCTGGCGCGCCGGCGCCCGCGCAGGGCCCGGGCGAGCCCGACCAAGAGCGCGGCCAGGAAGCCGAGGGCCACCGCCGCCACGATCTCCCCCTGGATCGTTCCGGCCGCGCTCGGCAGGTGCAGCCCGCGCAGCCCGTCCAGGCTGACGGGGAGGTCGGCCGGGTTCATGCGGGCCTCCCCGGGGCGGCATCCGGTTCCGCCCGGACCGCCGCCCACAAGGCTGCTCCGGGCCGCGCGGCGGGCACGCGAGGGGAGGGCATGCGAGGGCAGGGCATGCGAGGGCAGGGCACGCGAGGGAAGGCCACGCGATGGGAGGGCGCTGCCGGGCAGGCATTCCGGCGCGCCGCCTCACAGGATCGCATCGAGGCGCTCCATCAGGGGGGCGTACATCTCGGGCCCGGCCTCGACGTCGAGGCGCAGGCCCTCGATGCCGCGATGGGCGTAGTCGGCCAGGCGGTCATCCGCGTCGAGGCGCTCGGCCCGGTTCGCCCGGACGGTGCCGCGCCGGCCATCCGCGGTGGCGAAGGGGTAGAAGCCCGGCGGGCGGCTGCGCTCGAAGGCATCGCTGACGAGGAGCAGGCGGATCGAGAGGCGCTCGGCCAGGATCGTGAGCAGGCGGTCGAAATCCGGGCCCGGCGCGTCGAGGGCGCTCGCGATGACGAGGTGCCCGCCCGACGGCAGCAGGCTCTGGGCCAGCGTCAGGAGCGCGTCGAGGGGCGTGTCGGCGGTGTCGCTCGCCGCGAGCGCCCGGGCATGGGCGAGGGCCAAGGCCCCGGTGACCGCCGTCATGGCCCGCTCGCCGCTGGCGGGGCGGATCGCCGTCGGCTCGCCGGCGCTGCCGATGACGAGGCCGATGCGGCCGCCGTCGCCGACGACGCGCCAGCCCAGCAGCGTCAGGGCCTCGGCCGCCGCCACCGAGCGCAGCGCCCGGCGGGTGCCGAACAGCATGGAGGGGCGGAAATCGGCGAGCAGCACCACGGCGCGGTCGCGCTCGTCGTGGTGGGTGCGCACGTGCAGGATGCCGGTGCGGGCGGTGGCGTTGCGGTCGATGTGGCGGCGGTCGTCGCCCTCCGACCACAGGCGCACGTCGTCGGGCTCGGAGCCGCGCCCGCGCCGCCGGGTGACGATGCCGCCGGGCAGGCCCGCGAGCGTCCGGGTCGCGGGCGAGACGCCGCGCCGGGCGAGGTGGCGCAAGCCCATCAGGACCTCGCCCGACAGGTGGATGCCCGGGCTCGCGAGGGGGTCGGCTTCGGGGGAGGGCGCCGAAAGGGGGGGCACGGTCAGAGGGCCCGCACCCGCTGCACGAGACCCTCGATGATGCCGCGGGCCGTGCGCCCCTCGGCCGCCGCCCGCCAGGTGAGGCCGATGCGGTGGCTGAGCGCGTCGACCGCGAGGTCGGCGACATCCTCCGGGATGACGTGGTCGCGCCCGTGCAGGTAGGCGCGGGCCTTGCCGGCCACCATGAGGGCGAGCGTGCCGCGGGGCGAGGCCGGATGCTCGATCGCGGCGCGCAGGTCCGGGGCCGCCGCGTCGCTGCGGGTGCCGGCCACGAGGCGCACGAGGTAATCCTTGAGGGCGGGCGAGACGTAGGTCTTCAGCGCGGCCTCGCGCGCCGCCAGGATCTCCTCCACCGTGAGCCGCACCGGCATCGCCTCGGCATGGTGGTTCAGCTCGCCCTCGACGAGGTCGAGGATGCGCCGCTCGGAGGCCTCGTCCGGCATGTCGACGACGACGTGGAGCAGGAACCGGTCGAGCTGGGCCTCGGGCAGCGGGAAGGTGCCCGCGTGCTCGATCGGGTTCTGGGTCGCCACCACCATGAAGGGGTCGGGCAGGGGGTGGGTGTGGCCCGAGACCGTGATCTGCCCCTCCGCCATGGATTCGAGCAGGGCCGACTGCACCTTCGGGGGGGCGCGGTTCACCTCGTCGACGAGGATCAGCGAGTGGAACAGGGGGCCGGGCAGGAACTCGAAGCTGCCGCTGTCCTGGCGCCACACCGTCGTGCCGGTGAGGTCGGCCGGCATCAGGTCGGGGGTGCACTGGATGCGCGCGAAGGAGCCGTCGAGCCCGTCCGACAGGCGCTTGACGGCCCGGGTCTTGGCGAGCCCCGGCGCGCCCTCGATCAGCAGGTGGCCGCCGGTGAGCAGCCCGATCAGGAGGCGCTCGACGAGGCCGGTGCAGCCGATGAGCCCGTGTTCCAGGCCCTCCCGCAGGGCATGGATGCGGGCCCGGAGCGCCGCGTCCGTCCGGCTCGCGGCCGGGGCTTCGGCCCGGGGCCCGCCCGGAGGCGCAGCCGAAGTCGCGCCCGGAGGCGCAGCCAGGGTCGCGCTGCTGGCGCCGCCGCTCATGCGCGCACGCCCATTCCACGGTGATGAACCGGCATCCTGTCCGTCTCCTCAATGGGTTCTTAAGGGACCCTCAAGCGGCCCGGTGTGCCCGTTGCCCGGGGCGGGCGTCAATCCCGCGCCCCATCGAATGGCGCCCCCCGGGCAATTTGCCCGAGGGGGCCCGGGCGCGGCCGGAGCGTCACGGTTCCGTCACGGGCGATCGACATGGAGGCGCCATGAATGGAGGCGCCATGACCGGCCTGCTCGCTTCCCCGCTCCCCGAGACCCTCAATTCCGCGATCAGCCTGATCGTGGCCTTCGTGCTCGGCACCCTGATCGGGGCGGAGCGGCAGTACCGCCAGCGCACGGCGGGCCTGCGCACCAACGTGCTGGTGGCGATCGGCGCCGCCGCCTTCGTGGATCTCGGCATGCGCCTCGAAGGGGCGGCCGGCGGCACCCGCACGGTGGCCTACGTGATCTCGGGCGTCGGCTTCCTCGGCGCCGGCGTGATCATGAAGGAGGGGATGAACGTGCGCGGCCTCAACACCGCCGCGACCCTCTGGTGCTCGGCCGCCGTCGGCGCCTTCGCGGGGGCGGACCTGCCGGTCGAGGCCCTGTTCGTCACCGTGGCGGTGCTGGCCGGCAACACCCTGCTGCGGCCGCTCGTCAACGCCATCAACCGGGCGCCCATCGACGAGAGCGCCTCGGAGGCGACCTACGAGGTCCAGGTGACGACGGCCCCGGAGGCCGCCGGTCCCGCCCGCGACCTCCTGGTCGATCGGCTGGAGGCGGCGAGCTACCCGGTCGGCGGGATCGAGGTGGTGGAGCGGGGCGAGGAGGCCGTCGAGGTGGTGGCGACCCTCGTGGCCACCGCGGTCGAGGCGGCCGAGCTCGACGCCGTGACGGCGGCGCTCGCCCGCGCGCCGGGCATCCGCCACGCCACCTGGTCGGTGCAGACCGCCGATTGAGGATGCGCGGGCGCGAAGACCGCTTCAGACTGGGCCGGCGCGGGGACGCCATCGCGGCCCGCGCCGCGGGAGATCACAGCATGACCGACACGCAGAGAAACGCCCTCATCGTCGGGGCCTCGCGCGGCCTCGGCCTCGGCCTCGTCGAGACCTTCGCGGGGCGCGGCTGGCGGGTGAGCGCGACGCAGCGCTCGGCCTCGCCCGGGCTCGCGCGCCTCGCCTCCGGGACCGTGCGGGTCGAGACCGTCGACATCGACGACGACGCGGCGGTCGCGGCCCTGCACGAACGCCTCGCGGGGGAACGCTACGACCTCGTCTTCGTGGTGGCGGGCGTCGCCACCCAGGCGCACGCGCCCCTCCACGCGGTGCCGCGCGAGGTGGCCGCCCAGGTCTACCTCACCAACGCGGTGAGCCCGATCCGCTTCGCCGAGACCTTCGCGGACCGGGTGGCGCCGGGCGGCCTCATCGCCTTCATGAGCTCGGCCCTCGGCAGCGTCGCCCTGAACGAATCCGGCGGCTTCGAGACCTACCGGGCCAGCAAGGCCGCGCTCAACACCTACGCGCGCAGCTTCGCGATCCGCCACCGCGCGGCGGGGTTCGGCGTGCTCCTGCTGCATCCGGGCTGGGTCCGCACCGACATGGGCGGCGCCGAGGCCGATCTCGACGTCGCCACCAGCGCCGCCGGCATGGCGGACGTGATCGAGGAGCAGCTCGGCCGCGCGGGCATCGCCTACCGGGATTACCGGGGCGAGACCCTGGCCTGGTAGCCCGGGCTCAGCGGCGCCCGTCGAAGGGCGGGCGGCCGCGGCGCTCCACCACGACGGGCGGGCGGGTGCGGCGCTCGACGATCACCGTGCGCGGCGCCCGGTTCGGGGCGGACGGGCTCAGGATGCGCTCGGGCGCCCGCTCGAAGCGGGATTCGGGCTTCGGCCGGGGCGCGGCCAGCACGTGCGGGCGGATCTCGTCGGCGGTGAGGCCGATCAGGCCGGCCGCGATCTCGACCTGCTGCTCCACGTCGTCGGCCAGGTCCTGCGCGGCGGCCACCGCCTCGGCGATCGTCGGCGGCTCCCGCCGAACCCGGATCGGCGGCAGATCGGCGTGGGATTTCGAGGGCTTCTTCACGGCGCGGCTCACGATCGGCATGGCGCGAACATAATGCATCGCGTCAAATTGTGCACTGCATCAGAACGCAGCCGTCCCGTCCCTGCAGAGCAATGGTCGGGATCGATGCAGGATGCATTCCAGGGTCCGGCTCGCTATCGCAGAGGTTGAATTCGGCACGATCGTACGGTTCCTACCGCGCCCGGGTCGCGCGGCCTCGCCATTCCGGCCGGTCGAACGCCCGTCTCCCGACCCCGAGCCAGGGCCTGCGGCGCGTCGTCGCAACGGGGCCGGGGCGCATCGGCGATTGCCGCCGACCGGAGGCTCGCGATACCGTCACGCCGATGCAAAACCCCACGAAGACCGATCCCGCCCCCCGCGACGCGCGCCTGACGCCGGGCCGGCCGGATCTCGCCGACAGCGCGCTGGCGGGCGCGGTCGCGGCGGAGCGCTACGTCGCGCCGGAGCCTGCGCGGCTCGTCGCCCCCGCGGCGCCCCTGCGCCGCGAACCCCGGGAGGGAGCCGCCATCGACACCGAGGCGGTGATGGGCGACGCGGTCCGGGTCTACGAGGTGCGGGACGGCTTCGCCTACGTGCAGCTCGTCCATGACGGCTATGTCGGCTATCTCCCCGAGGCGAGCCTCGGCCCGGCCGACCCCGCGCCGACGCACCGGGTGCGGGCGCTGCGGACCTTCCTGTACCCGGCCCCCGACCTGAAGCGGCCGCCCCTCGGGCATCTCGGCCTCGGCGCGGCCCTCCCGGCCCTCGACCAGGAGGGCGATTACCTGCGCCTGCCCGGAGACCGTTTCGTCTTCGCGCCCCATTGCGAGGCATCGGACTGGCGCGCGCCCGATTATGCCGGGACCGCCGAGCGCCTCGTCGGCACCCCCTATCTCTGGGGCGGGCGCACCAGCCTCGGCCTCGATTGCTCCGGCCTCGTCCAGCTCGCCCTCGATCTGGCGGGAATTCCCTGCCCGCGCGACGCCGACCAGCAGGAGCGCGCCCTCGGCACCGCCCTGCCGCTCGAAACCGAAGCCTTGCGCCGGGGCGATCTCGTGTTCTGGCGCGGGCATGTGGGGCTGATGCTCGACCACGAGCGGCTGATCCACGCCAACGGCCACCACATGGCGGTGGCGGTGGAGCCCCTGCGCGTCGCCGCCGCCCGCATCCGCGAGACGAGCTACGGTGCCGTCACGAGCCTGCGGCGCCTTGATGCCGCCCAAGACCTTGGTCCGTCGGGGCGGATTTCATGAGCCCGATGACCATTCGCGCGGTGCGGCCCGACGATTTCGCGGCCTGGCTGCCCCTGTGGCAGGGCTATCAGGCCTTCTACCGCGTCGCGATTTCACCCGCGACGACCGAGGTCACCTGGGCGCGCCTGCTCGATCCGGCCGAGCCGATGGCCGCCGCCCTCGCGTGCCACGAGGACGGGCGGGCGCTCGGCTTCGTCCACACCATACGGCACCGCTCCTGCTGGACGATCGGCGATTACTGCTACCTGCAGGACCTGTTCGTCGCCCCGGAGGCCCGCGGCCTCGGTCTCGGCCGCGCCCTGATCGAGCATGTCTACCGGGAGGCGGCGGCCTCGGGCTGCTCGCGCGTGCACTGGCTGACGCACGAGACCAACCAGGAGGCGATGCTTCTCTACGACCGCATCGGCGACCGCTCGGGCTTCATCCAGTATCGCAAGCAGTTCTGAACGGGGCGGGCGCTCCGGGCCGCGAGGACGCGACAGTCACGCGAGTCCAGCCCGCCGAACACGCGGCCGGATCGCACGCGGCGGAGGCCCGTTACGGCTTGCGGAGGCGATGGACCTGCCAGGTCAGCATCATGCTCGACGCCATCAAGGCGGCGTGCAGCAGGTGAAGAAGCGGCCCGTCGTGCATCGGCTCGATCCTGCGGACCTGTCGGTCCGGGAAAGCCATCGCCCACGCAACAACCAGGCCAATGACCGGCGCGGCGCACGGGCAGACCATCCTTCCGCCGACCCGCGGACCCTGTCCGCCAGGAGCGCGCCGCCGGGGCCTTAAGCCGCGGCCGGGGCGGCGAGGGCGAACGCCTTGGCCGAGAGCAGGCGCGTCAGGGTCGCGAGGAGGTCGGTCTGGGTGATGATCCCCAGGATGCTCCGGTCCTCGGCCGTGACCACGACCGCGTGCGTGTGACCGTCGCTCAGGGCGGCGACCAGCTTGACCACCGGCTCGTCGGGTCGGGCCGTCCTGGCCTTGGACATGGCCTGCGCGATCCGCACGTCGCCGCGCAGCGTCAGCTCGCGCAACCCGACCGTCCCGGCGAGCCGGCCGGCGCCGTCCACCACGGGCAGCGTCCGGATATTATGCGCGAGCAACAGGTCCCGTGCCCGGTCGGCGCTGCTGTCCAGCCCGATGGTCACGACATCGCGCGACATGACCTCGCTGCAGGTGAGATCGCCCTGCGTGCGCACGAGGGCATGCTGTTCGACCTGATGGAGCAGCCGGTCGAGATCGGCCCGGTCGATGTCCAGGGTCTCGTCGAGCGCGACCAGCGCGGCATCGACGTCTTCCGGCTTGAAGCCGACCCGGATCGGGGCGGGCAAATCCGCCGTGCCATGGGTGTTCACCGGTGCCGCGACGGGAACGTGCGGATAATTGCGGCGCGAGATCTTGTGGAACGCGATGCCGAGGGCGACCAGGATCACCGAGTTGATGCAGACCGGAAACAGCGGGAACAGGAAGCCCGCCGAGGTCACGGCCGGGCCGCCGATGAGCGCCGTCAGGGCGGCGGCGCCCCCGGGAGGGTGAAGCGAGCGCGTGACCGACATCGCCGCGATGGCCAGCGACACGCCGACCCCGATGGCCATCACGGGATCCGGGATCCAGTGGGCGGCCAGCACGCCCATGAACGCCGAGATCGTATTGCCCCCGATGATCGGCCAGGGCTGGGCGAGCGGGCTCGCCGGCACGGCAAACAGGAGAACCGCCGAGGCGCCCATCGGCGCGACGATCAGGGGGATATGCGGCCCCTGGCCGAAGAACCACCCGCAGATCAGGCCGGTGAGCGTGATGCCGGCCAGGGCGCCCAGGCAGCCGACCATGCGCTCGCGCAGGGTCGCACCCGCCAGGATCGGCCTGAACAGCCGGAATCGGGATGGGGTCCGGGCTTGTGGTCCTGTGCCGATGGTGTTGGACATCCGGCGCGTCCTCCGCTGACTCGAACCGTCTACGCCGCAGGCATCTGCTGAAATTCTCGGCGCAGCGTACTGGTATACCAGATACCTGTTTACGACTCGCCGCCGGAATTGCAACATGCCTGGGCGCCCTGCCCGTCTGCGAGGCATCGCGGAGCGAGGCAAGCGGCCAGGGAGACCGCGGGACATCGCGGTCCGGGCGCGGATTCGTGCCGCCGACGGGTGCCGCCGACAGCCTCGAAGCGGTGAGGGTTCTTGCCGCCAGGCGCGGATGGCCCGCCCCGCGCGGCGGGCAGACGGACCTGTCGCTGATCAACGCGCCAGATCGGGAATCGGCCGCCACGCGGCGAAGACGCCCTGCGGAGCGGGCCTCCGGGAGGAGGGGCGGGCGTGTCGCGAAAAGGATCCGCGACCGGCTCCGGGTCGATCCTGAGCCCGGAGCCGGTCGCGGCATGGCAGGCTCAGAACAGACCCTCGATCTGGCCGCTCGCGTCGAGGCGGATCGTGTCCGAGGCCGGGACGCGGGGCAGGCCCGGCATGGTCATGATCTCACCGCAGATCACCACCACGAACCCGGCGCCCGCCGAGAGGCGCACGTCGCGCACCCCGATGATGTGGCCGGACGGCGCGCCCATCAGGGCAGGGTCGGTGGAGAACGAGTACTGGGTCTTGGCCATGCAGACCGGCAGGTGGCCGTAGCCCTCCTTCTCGAAGGCCACGAGCTTGGTGGCCGCCTTCGACTCGATCTGGATGTCGGCCGCGCCGTAGAGCTTGGTCGCGATGGTCTTGATCTTGTCGGTGAGCTTGGTCTCGATCTCGTACGTGTACGTGATGGCGCCGGGCTCGCCTTCGCTGAGCTTGACGACGGCCTGCGCCAGCGCCTCGGCGCCCGCGCCCCCCTCCGCCCAGTGCTTGCAGGTGATGGCCTCGACGTCGAGCTTCTCGCGGCAGAGCGCCTTCAGCCGGTCATGCTCCGCGTCGGTGTCGGCGTGGAAGTGGTTGACGCCGACGACGACCGGCAGGCCGAAGCCGCGCACGTTGCTGACGTGGCGGGCGAGGTTGGCGAAGCCGCGCTCCAGGGCCTCGATATTCTCGGAGCCGAGGTCCTTCTTGTTGACGCCGCCGTGCATCTTGAGGGCCCGGACGGTGGCGACGATGACCACCGCCGAGGGCTTGAGCCCGGCCTGGCGGCACTTGATGTCGAGGAACTTCTCGGCCCCGAGATCGGCGCCGAAGCCGGCTTCCGTCACCACGTAATCGCCGAGCTTGAGGCCCGCGCGGGTGGCGATCACCGAGTTGCAGCCATGCGCGATGTTGGCGAAGGGGCCGCCATGGATGAGGGCCGGGTTGCCCTCGAGCGTCTGCACGAGGTTCGGCTGCAGCGCGTCCTTGAGGAGCACCGTCATGGCGCCGGTGGCCTTCACGTCCTTGAGCGTCACGAGCTTGCGGTCGCGGGTCTCCGCGATGACGATGCGGCCGAGGCGCTCCTCAAGGTCGTCGAGGTCGCGCGCGAGGCAGAACACCGCCATGACCTCCGAGGCCACGGTGATGTCGAAGCCGTCCTCGCGCGGGAAGCCGTTGGCGACGCCGCCGAGGGATTGGTTGATGGCGCGCAGAGCCCGGTCGTTCATGTCGACGACCCGGCGCCAGAAGATGCGCCGCACGTCGATGTTGAGCTCGTTGGCCCAGTAGATGTGATTGTCGATGAGCGCGGCCGCCAGGCTGTGCGCCGCCGTGATGGCGTGGAAGTCGCCCGTGAAGTGCAGGTTGATCTGCTCCATCGGCACGACCTGGGACTTGCCGCCGCCGGCCGCCCCGCCCTTCATGCCGAAGCAGGGGCCGAGCGAGGGCTCGCGCAGGCACATCACGGTCTTCTTGCCGATGCGGTTCAGGGCGTCGCCGAGGCCGACCGTCGTGGTGGTCTTGCCCTCGCCGGCGGGCGTCGGGCTGATCGCCGTCACGAGGATCAGCTTGCCCTCGGGCTTGGATTCCAGCGCCTTGATGTAGGCGTGGTCGATCTTGGCGATGTGCTTGCCGTAATTGTGCAGCGCGTCATCCGGGATGCCGAGGCGCTCGGCGACCTGGCTGATCGGCTTCAGGGTCGCCGCGCGGGCGATCTCGATATCTGAGGGCATGGTTTCCTCACCTCGTGGCACGACAGGATCGTGTGGCGTCCATTCTGGGCCACGGGACATCGCGCCTCGGGGATCGGCGGCCGGCCGGGGCCGGGACCGGGAACGCGCGAGAGGTCACCGCGGGGCTCGCCGGCTTTTGCCGTGCGAATGTCGTTGGGCCAAGGGCCAAGCCTGATCCATCGCCGCACTTTGCGCGATGGCGGGGGGAAATGCGCGTCGAAATTTTTCAACGCGCGCGCAAATTTTCGTTCTTGCGCGCGGGGTCCGCGCCGTCCTGCTCAGTCCGTGCTGCTCAGCCCGTCATGGCCGTCGCGGTGTAGCCGGCCTTCGTCAGGGCCTCCGCGACGACGAGGCTCTGGACGCAGGTCGTCACGGCGACGCGGCCGCGCTCCAGGTCGACCGCGACCGTCGCCTCCGGGTCGAGCCGCTGGATCGTGCGGCGCACCGCCTCGGTGCAGCCGGCGCAGGTCATGCCCTCGACCCGCATCAGAAGCTCGGTTCGGATCTCGTCCATGCGGTGGTCTCCGGTCTCGGAACGGCGAGCCGGGGAAGTCTATGTCACAGTTCGGAGAAATCCACCCAGAAGGGGCCCCGGTGCCTTGCCGGGGCCGTGACCCTCGGCGACAACCGATGCTGCCCCGATTCGCCGCCGCCGGCCCGTTCGCCGCGACCGGCTTCGCGGGCACCCGTCCCGCGTATCGAGGGTGTTGAGCTTATCCGATGGCCCGGATCTTCGGCCGGCGTGGCAGCCTGGTGGCTCTCGGCATCCTCGGGCTCATCGCCCTTGCGCCGCTCGCCGCCTACTCGCCGATCCTCGCGCTGGTCGCGCTGGCCCTCCTGGCATGCCTCGCCACGGGCCTCGCCCATCGCCGCGCCACGGCGCTGGCGGCGCGCTGCGACAAGCTCTCGGGGGAGATCGACGTGCTCTCTAAGCGCCTGCTCCGGGTCGAGGGCGCCGCCAAGGCGGGCGCGCTTCCGGCCCCGGGCGCCGACGCGGCCTCGCTGGCGGCGGGCGTCGAGGAGGTCACGGTGGAGATCGGCCTCCTGAGCGGCATCGTGCGCGACCTCGCGGCCGTGGTGGCCACGCAGGACGGCGAGCTCGCCCGGCTGAAGGCCTTGGCCGAGGCTCCCCAAGCGGCGCAGCCCGTTTTGATGCCGGCGCAGCCCATCCTGGCGCCCGTCGTCCCGGCCGCGCCCCCGGTCGCGGCGCCGGCCCCCCATCCGCCGACGCCCCGGCCGATGCCGCCGCGGCGCGACCCCGAGCTCTTCCTGGGCGCCGTGATCGAGGTGGCACCGCCGGCGGATCAGGAGCAAGCGCGCGAGGCCGCCCTGATCGCGGCCTTCGACGCGGAGGGGCTCGAGGTCCATCTCCAGCCCATCGTCACCCTGCCGCAGCGCAAGGTCGCCTCCTATGAGGCCCTGGCGCGCCTGCGCGTCGCGGGGGAGGTTCTGGCGCCGGAGGCGTTCCTGCCGGTGCTGGAGCGCCACGGCCGCACCACCGACCTCGATCGGCGCATGCTCCAGCGCGTCGCCACCATCGCGCGCCACCTCGCGGGCCGCGGCAGCGAGGCGGCGGTGGGCTACGGCCTCTCGCCGCTCTCCCTCTACGAGCCGGGCTTCCTGCGCGGGCTGGCCCGCCTCGTCGCGGCCGAGCCGGGCCTGGCCGGACGCCTCGTGGTGGCCCTGCCGCAGGCGAGCTGGCGCAACCTCGACGCCGAGCAGACCGGGGCGCTCGCGGCCATGCGGGGCAAGATCGGCTTCATCCTCGACCGCCCGACGGATCTGCGCTTCGACGCCCTCTCGCTCGCCGAGCGCGGCGTCACGCAGGTGAAAGCCTCGGCCGACCTGCTGCGGCAGGCCTCCGCCCGCCAGAACCTGTCGGACATCGCCATCGAGGACCTCGTGGCGGCGCTCGCGCGGGCCGGCATCCGCCTCGTGGCCACCGCCGTCGAGCGCGAGACCGACGTGCCCGACCTGATCGACCTCGACGTGCCCTTCGCGCAGGGCGGCGTCTTCGCGGCGCCCCGCGCGGTGCGGGCCGACGTGCTCGTCCCGCCGGCCCCCGCCCAGGCGGCGCCGGCCGCCGCGCCCACGGCCCCCGAGGAGCCCGAGCCGCCGCCGCAGCGGCGCCCCTTCCGCGACTTCCTGCGCCGCGCGAGCTGAACCCCGGCGTTGCTTTCGCGGGCGCGCCCGCCTAACCCGGCCGCCGCATCGCAGCCGCAGGACCCCTCATGACGCGCCCTCTCTCTGCCGGGATGACCCCCGCCGGACCCGTGCCCACCCTCGCGGGCTTCGCGGAGATCGCCGCGCGCTACGACCTGATCCTGTGCGACGTCTGGGGCGTGCTGCACGACGGCACCAACGGCCACCGGGCGGCGGGCGAGGCCCTGATCCGCTTCCGGGCGCTGGAAGGCGCGCGTCCGCGCCGGGTCGTGCTGGTCTCGAACGCGCCCCGCCCCTGGGCCGGCGTGCAGCGCATCCTCGACGGGTTCGACGTGCCCCGGGAGGCCTACGACGCCATCCTGACCTCGGGCGACCTCACCCGCGACCTGATCGCCGAACGCCCCGGCGCCCGGATCTACCATCTCGGCCCGGAGCGGGATGCCGGCATCTTCGAGGGCCTCGACCTGGAACTGGTGGAGGAGGGGGCGTCCGATCTCGTCGTCTGCACCGGCCTGTTCGACGATGCGCGCGAGACCGCCGCGGATTATCGCGACAGCCTGGCGCGGCTCCGGGCGCGCGCGGTGCCGATGATCTGCGCCAATCCCGATCTCGTGGTGGAGCGCGACAAGCAGCTCATCCCCTGCGCGGGCCTGCTCGCGGCGGCCTATGCGGAGATCGGGGGCGCGGTGGTCTATGCCGGCAAGCCCCACCGGCCGGTCTACGAGGCGGCGCTCGCCAAGGCGGCGGCCCTCGACGGTCTCGGGGCGCCCGACCCCGCCCGGGTGCTCGCGGTGGGCGATGCCCTGCGCACCGACATCGCGGGGGCGAACGCGTTCGGGATCCCGTGCCTGCTCGTGGCCCGGGGCATCCACGCGGAGGAGCTCGGGGTCGTGGCCGAGCATGACAGGCTGGGCGACGTGGCCGAGTGGCTGAGTCGCCAAGACGTGCGCCCGGACGCGGTGATCGAGCGCCTGGCCTGGTGAGCCGGGCGTCCGGCCCGGATCGGCTCAGGCGAACAGGGCGTCGATATCGTCCTGCGAGGTCGCCGGGCCGTCGATCTGCGGCCCGTTGAGGAGCAGCACGTCGGCTCGCTTGCGGCGCTCGGCCTCGGTCGGATCGTAGCCCGCCTCGTCGCGCGCCTTCACGGCGCTGGCGAAGCGCGCGAGGCGCAGCTCGAGCTGGCGCAGGGCCTCGACGACCTTGGAGATGCGCTGCCCGGTGATGTCCTGGAAGGCGCAGGCCTCGAAGATCTCGTAGATATGCGCCTCGACGTTCTCCCGGTAGGACGCATCGTGGGGCAGGCTCAGCATCGACTCGGCCGAGGCCATGATCTGGTTGGTGGCGCCGGCGGTGGCGGCCAGCACGTTGCCGAGTTCCTCGTGCGCCATGGGGATGCGGTCACGGGTGAGCTCGTTGGCGCGCAGCGCCGCGATCTCCTGGCGGAGGTGGCTGATGTAATCGGCGATCTCGACCAGCTCGTTGATCACGCGCGGCGAGGCCGGCTCGGCAGCCGGAATCCGTGGCTTGCGGGCGAATTTCATCGGCACGCTACTCCCTGCACGCCGGCGTCGCGCCCGAGCGGCGCCGGTATTCCTTCTCGTCGCGGGCCTCCGGGGTGGTTCCCGCCTGCAGGCCGCGCTCGCGAGCCGTCCGGGCGCCGATCAGGCGCCGCAGACCGCCTCGATCTTGGTCTTGAGGGTGGCGGCGTTGAACGGCTTGACGATGTAGTTGTTCACGCCGGCCTTCTTGGCCGCGATGACGTTCTCGGTCTTCGACTCGGCCGTGACCATGATGAACGGGGTGGTGCGCAGGCCCTCGTCGGCGCGGACGTGGCGCAGCAGCTCGTAGCCCGTCATCGGCTCCATGTTCCAGTCGGAGATGACGAGGCCATACTTGCGGCTCTTGAGGCGGGCGAGGGCCGCGGTGCCGTCGGAGGCGTCGTCGACCTCTTCGAAGCCGAGCTGCTTCAGAAGGTTGCGGATGATGCGGACCATCGTCTGATAATCATCGACGACGAGGATCGGCATGCTGAGATCGAGGGCCATGGGTGGTCTGCTCCGTCTACAGGGCCGGTGCGGCGGCGGCCCCCGATGCATATTGCGGGAGGCACCACCTCCTCGCGGCGCCTCGTGCCTCCGAAATTACGCGACACTGAATTTCAAACCGGTTAACTGCGCACGGAACCGCACCAGACCTTGCGTAACCCGCCCTGCCGCCCCGGCGCGGGCGCCTCGCTTGACCCTCCGGGCGCTTTTCGACAGGGTCCGCCGCGCGCGAAACCGCCGGCCGTATCCGGGCCCGATCCCCTTGCAAGCTTCATGAGTTCGATGTCGTCAGGCGACGAGAGGACGGCACGCCCCTTCACGGTGTGCCGCGAGGATGAGCCGGTCCCGCCGCAGCTCACGGGGGCCATCGCGGCGATCGGCAATTTCGACGGCATCCACCAGGGCCACCGCGTCCTGGTCGAGGCCGTGCGCGAGACCGCCGCGGCCCTGGGCCGGCCGGCCGTCATCCTCACCTTCGAGCCGCATCCGCGCGCCTATTTCGCCCCCGGCCAGCCGATGTTCCGCCTCACCGGGCCGGGTGCCAAGGAGATCGTCTTCCAGCGCCTCGGCCTCGACGGGCTGATCGTGCGCCGCTTCGATGCGGCCCTCGCGGGCACCGGCGCGCGGGACTTCGTCGCGCATCTCCTGAAGGGGGAGCTCGGGCTCGCCGGGGTGGTGATCGGCCACGACTTCCATTTCGGGCGGGGGCGCGAGGGCACCCCGGCGCTGCTCGCCGCCCTGTGCCGCGAGGCGGGCCTGAGCTGCCGCATCATCCCGCCCGTCTCCCTCGCGGCGGAGAGCCTGCCGGTGTCGTCGAGCGGGATCCGGGCGGCGCTGGCGGCCGGGGACATCGACCGGGCCAACGCGCTGCTGGGCTATCGCTGGTTCGTGCAGGCGCCGGTGCGCCACGGCGACAAGCGCGGGCGCACCCTCGGCTACCCCACCGCCAACATGGCCCTGCCCGATTGCGGGCTCGCCCACGGGATCTACGCCGTGCGGGTGCGCCTGCCCGACGGCACGATCCGCGACGGGGTCGCGAGCTACGGGCGGCGCCCGACCTTCGACGACGGGGCGCCCCTCCTCGAGGTCAACCTGTTCGACTTCTCGGGGGATCTCTACGGGCAGGCCATCGCGGTGGAGTTCGTGGCCTATCTGCGCGGCGAGGAACGCTTCGCCAGCGCCGAGGCGCTGATCGCCCGGATGGATGTCGACGCCGCCGAGGCGCGGGCGCGCCTGGCGCGCGACAGGGTGCCGTCGATCCTCGATTGAGGGGCGGGGCCCCTCAGCGGCTCGCCGGATCCGTCGCCGTCATGGACGCGGCGAGCTGCTGCGCCACCTGGCGCAGGCCGGTCTGGTTGCGGGTGCCGCTCACCGCGTAGGACGAACCGCCCGCGGTCCAGTAGGCCGTGGTGCCGTCGCTCGATCCGGTGACCTCGTTCGGGCGCCCGACGGTCCGGCGGTGCGTCGCGAAGAGCTCGATCGGGCCGAGATCGCCCGCGTTGATCGCCACCTCGACTCCGGCGCCGCGATGGGCCGGGAAGACCTGCACGTCCCGCACCGTCCAATCCGCCGGCAGGTCGGGCAGGCGGATGCCGGTGGCGGCCTCGATATCGGCCCGGTCATAGGCCGGCGTGGCGCGCTGCGAGATCATCCGGGCCCGGATCTGCGCGGTCTGACGGGCCTGCTCCGCATCCTCGATCAGGGTCGGGTCCACCGGGGACGCGAAGGTATCGGGCACGCCGAAGCCCCCGACCTCCGCGTGCGCCAGCCAGCCGGCGCCGACCAGGATCGTGATCGCCGCGACGCGTCGGAGGCGCGAGGCCACCTGGCGCCAGCGCAGGTTCCGGTCGAGCCGGCGCGCCGCGATACGGTTGCGTTCCGGGCCGGGCCCCGGATGGCGGGCGAAGGCCTCCCGCAGGGCGTCGCGATCGTGCAGCTCGGCCATGATCTGGGCCGCCACCTCGGGGTGGCGTGCGAGATGCGCCTCCACGTCGAGGCGCCGCATCACGTCGAGCTGTCCGTCGACATAGGCGGTGAGATCGGTGTCTGTAATCGGGTCGACCATGTCGCCACGTCCTATCGTCGTCGCACGTATATCTCGTATCATCGCGATCTGTTGCAGGGGGAGGCCCGGGGTCCCGCAAAGGACTGCCGATCTCGGCCTGCGGTCCGGGATTACTGGGTCCCGAAAGCCCGGTTCTCGTAGGCGGGCGGGCCGTCGCCGGGCGAGTGGCCGTCCCGCGAGACCAGCCGCAGGTGCGGCCGCTCCGGGCCGCCGCGCGGCTCCGCCGCCTTGCCGGCGCGCTCGCCCTCCTCGAAGGCCCGGAGCGCCGCCCGGCCGCGGCCGAGCCGCGACATCAGGGTGCCGATCGGGATGCCCAGCACGGCCGCCGCATCCGCGTAGGCCATGCCCTCGAGGGTCACGAGGTGGAGCGCGGCGCGCTGCTCCTCCGGCAGGGTCAGGAAGGCCTCGCGGATCTGCGCGAGCCGGACTTGCCCCTCCTGGGCGGGGGGCGCCACCTCCTCGCTCATCTGCACCAGCACGTCGGCGTGGCGCGCCTCGACGCGCTTGCGGCGCTGGTCGTCGATGAAGACGTTGTGCAGGACCGTCATCATCCAGGTCCGCAGATTCGTGTTCGGCCGCAGGGTCGCCTGCGACTCGAGGGCGCGCACGAGGGTGTCGTGCACCAGATCGTCCGCCCGGAGCGTGTCGCGGGTGAGGGAGCGCGCGTAGCGCCGCAGCGGCACCAGCAGATCGACGATGTCGGGTCGCTTCGTCTTGTCGGCCATCATACAGGTGCCAACGCGCGGGCAGGTGCCTTTAATCCCGGGACGCGTCCCGGGAATCTCGCCGGCGCATCATGACCCGCCCGAGCGCCTCATTGATAGGCCGAGGGCAGGTCGAGGGTGCAGGTATGCCCGATCTCCGCATAGCGCTCCGCGAGCCAGGACTGCGCGGCGGCGCGGCCCTTGTCGCGCAGCCGCTGGAACACCCGCCAGCGGGCATCGAGCCGGGAGGCGGTGTTGTAATCCTCCAGCGCGTCGGTGCCGTCGATGCGGTGGACGAGGACGCGGCGATAGCGGCCCTGGCCGAGCACGCCCTCGTCGATGAGGCCGTCCACGAAGTCGATCGCCCGCAATTCCCGCATCAGGTTGGCGTTGAAGGTGATCTCGTTCAGCCGGTCCTGGATCTCGCCCTGGGTACGCGGGGTCTCGCGCCGCTCGACCGGGTTGATCTGGACCAGGAGGATGTCGCGGGTCACCGCGCCCCGGTGCAGGGGGTAGAGCGGCGGGTTTCCGAGATAGCCGCCATCCCAGTAGGGCACGCCGTCGATCTCGACCGCCTGGAACACGGTGGGCAGGCAGGCCGAGGCCATCAGGTGGTCGACCGTGAGGGCCCCGCGCTCGAAGACCGCGAGCTTGCCGGTCCAGACATTGGTGGCCGAGACGAAGATCCCGGCGGTGTCGGCCCCGCGCAGCCGCTCGAAATCGACCTGCTTGTCCAGCGCCTTCTTCAGCGGATTGATGTTGAGCGGGTTCGACACGTAGGGGCCGGGCGCCAGCGCCTTGGTCCAGAACTCGGCGACCGGGTTGTTCGCCCAAAAACCCAGGAAGCCGTTGAAGACGCTGCGCTGGGTCGGGCCGAGATCGCCGTCGAGGCTGACCTCGCGCCAGAAGGTTTCCAGCCCCTCGCGGGCGCCCTCCGGGCCGCCCTTGAGCCAGCCGTCGATCATCACGACGCCGTTCATGGCGCCCGCGCTCGCCCCCGTGATGGCCTCGAAGCCGAGGCGCCCGTCCTCGATCAGCGCGTCGAGCACGCCCCAGGTGAAGGCGCCGTGCGCGCCGCCGCCCTGCAGCGCCAGGGCCACGTTCTTCTCCGCGCGCGGCCCCGCCAGGATGGTCAGCGGCGGATGGCGATCCGGATCGTTGCCGATGCCGTCGCGGTCCGGAGCGGGGTCTGGGGCAGGAACTTGTGCAGGGACCGCGGTGGCGGGATTATGCGGCTCGGGCCGGTGTGAATCGTGGTTCATCATGGCATCAAAATGGGATATTGCACCGCGGTAACAACTGTTGGGCAGTGCCGAAGGGTTCACGCCTCCGTCCGATTTTCCGAATCACCGCGCCGGACCGGGCGCGCCGCGCCTCGGATCGGGGAGCGGCGTGGAGGCAAACTCGACAATCGCGCGGCGATGCGACATGACACGCGCGACGCTGCCATGCAGAGTCATCAACTTGACGCCACCGCGCGGCAATCTCAGCTAAACGATCGCGTGCGAGCGCTGATCCGGGTGTCAGGCCGAAGTCCGAAGGGCGGGACCGGCGGCCGGGATCGATGTATTTGTCTCTTCAGGCCGCAGACCGGCCGACCCCGTCTAAGAATCTCAAGGCCCACGCAAGGTCCCCGATGGAAGCCATGGAAGCCGCAGCCGATCTCCAGACCCTCGGCGGAACCGGCCCCGAGATCGCGGGGCCGGCACCCCGGCATCGCACCGTCGGCGTGCGCGTCGGCGAGGGCGAGGGGGCGGTGATCGTCGGCGGCGGCGCGCCCGTCGTGGTCCAGTCCATGACGAACACCGACACCGCCGACATCGACGGCACCGTCGCGCAGGTGGCGCAGCTCGCCCGGGTCGGCTCGGAGCTGGTGCGCATCACCGTCGACCGCGACGAGGCCGCCGCCGCCGTGCCCAAGATCCGCGAGCGCCTCGACCGGATCGGCGTGCACGTGCCCCTCGTGGGCGACTTCCACTATATCGGCCACAAGCTCCTCTCCGACCATCCGGCCTGCGCCGAGGCGCTCGCCAAGTACCGGATCAACCCGGGCAATGTCGGCTTCAAGGAGAAGAAGGACACCCAGTTCTCGACCATCATCGAGCAGGCGATCCGCTACGGGAAGACCGTGCGCATCGGCGCCAATTGGGGCTCGCTGGACGGCGAGCTCCTGACGCACCTGATGGACGAGAACGCCAAGCTGCCCCGCCCCATCGACGCCCGCGCGGTGATGCGCGAGGCGATGGTGCAGTCGGCCCTCACCTCGGCCCGGCGCGCCGAGGATCTCGGCCTGCCCAAGGACCGGATCATCCTGTCCGCCAAGGTCTCGGCCGTGCAGGACCTCATCGCGGTCTACCGCGAGGTGGCGCGCCGCTCGGACTACGCCATCCATCTCGGCCTGACCGAGGCCGGCATGGGCTCGAAGGGCATCGTGGCGGCCTCCGCGGCCATCGGGGTCCTCCTCCAGGAGGGCATCGGCGACACCATCCGGTACTCGCTGACGCCCGAGCCCGGCGGCGACCGGACCCTCGAGGTCAAGACGAGCCAGGAACTCCTGCAGACCATGGGGTTCCGCACCTTCGTGCCGCTGGTGGCCGCCTGCCCGGGCTGCGGCCGCACCACCTCGACGACCTTCCAGGAGCTCGCCCGCGACATCCAGAACTGGATCACCACCTCGATGCCGGAATGGAAGAAGACCTATCCGGGGGTCGAGGGGCTGAACGTCGCCGTGATGGGCTGCATCGTGAACGGGCCCGGCGAATCGAAGCATGCCGATATCGGCATCTCGCTTCCCGGCACCGGCGAGAGCCCCACCGCCCCGGTCTTCATCGACGGCAAGAAGGCGATGACGCTGCGCGGCGCGACGCTGGCCAAGGATTTCGAGACCATCGTCATCGACTACATCGAGCGCCGCTTCGGCCAGGGTGCCCGCAACGCCGCCGAGTGACGGCGCTGCGCCTGACAACGCGTGCGTGAAAGGCCGGGCCGCCCGCCATCCTGGGCGGCCCGCCTGCCGAAAGGTCGCTGTTTCCGTCGAATCGGGCCCGTGCTAGCGTGCCCCCACGATCCCTCGAGCGGGCCGGCCCCCAAGCCGCCTCGCGCGCCTTGGAAGCCTACGCGTCCCCCATGCGCCGCGTCGCGAGCCTCCGGGCCGGCATCACCCCAGATCGCAGTCCATGACGCAATCCGCCTCATCGAGCGCCCCCGGCGCTCAACCCGCGGCCGCGGCCGGCCCTGCCGAGACAGCGGCCGCCCCTGCGGCCGGCGGCCCGGCGGCGGGCGAGGGCGGCGGCGCCGTGCCGATGCCGGCCGGCGCCCTCGACCTTCCCGACGGCGCGCAGGCGCACCCGCCCGTCAGCTTCTGGACCCTCGTGGTCGGCTCGGTCGGCGTGGTCTACGGCGATATCGGCACCAGCCCCCTCTACGCCTTCCGGGAGGCGTTGGGGCCCGCCCGCAGCGACAACATCCTGCTCGCCGAGGAGGTGCTCGGCACCGCCTCGCTGATCCTGTGGGCCCTGCTGCTCATCGTCACGATCAAGTACGTGGCCATCCTCCTGCGCATGGACAACAACGGCGAGGGCGGCATCCTCTCGCTGATGGCGCTGGCCCGCAAATCGCTGGGCGGCTCGCGCGTCGTCCTGACCCTCGGGCTCCTCGGCGCCTCCCTGTTCTACGGCGACGCCGTGATCACCCCGGCGATCTCGGTGCTCTCGGCGGTGGAGGGCCTGAAGCTCGTCACGCCCGCCTTCGAGAACTCGGTGCTGCCGATCACGGTGGCGATCATCGCCGCCCTGTTCCTGGTCCAGAGCCGGGGCACCAGCAAGGTCGCGGCCTTCTTCGGGCCCGTCATGGTGGTGTGGTTCCTGGCCCTCGCGCTCGCGGCCCTGCCCCACATCATCGCCAATCCGAGCGTGTTCTGGGCCTTCCATCCCTGGTACGCGGTGCATTACCTCCTGGGCCACGGCTCGGGCGCGCTGGTCGCCCTCGGCGCCGTCTTCCTGGCGGTCACCGGGGCGGAGGCGCTGTTTGCCGATCTCGGCCATTTCGGGCGGCGCCCGATCCAGGTGGCGTGGCTCGGCCTCGTCGCGCCCTGCCTCGTCCTGAACTATCTCGGCCAGACCGCCCTGGTGCTGGCCAAGCCCGACACCACCGACCCCTTCTACCAGCTCGTGCCGGAGTGGGGCCTGATCCCGATGGTGATCCTGGCCACCCTCGCCACCGTCACGGCGAGCCAGGCCGTGATCACGGGCGCCTTCTCGCTCTCGCGCCAGGCGATCCAGCTCGGCCTGCTGCCGCGCCTCGAGATCCGCCACACCTCGGAAGCGCATTCGGGCCAGATCTACCTGCCGCAGATCAACACCCTGCTGCTGATCGGCGTGGTGGTGCTCGCGGTGATGTTCCGCTCGTCCTCGGCCCTGGCCTCCGCCTACGGCATCGCCGTCACGGGCACGATGCTCCTCACCGCCACCCTCTCGTTCATCGTGCTGTGGCGCTACTGGCGCTGGTCGCCGATCGCGGCGGCGGCGGTGATCATGCCCTTCATCGTGGTCGAGTTCCTGTTCATGCTCTCGAACCTCCTGAAGGTGTTCGAGGGCGGCTACGTGCCCCTCCTGGTGGCCGGCTGCCTCATCGTGCTGATGTGGACCTGGGTGCGGGGCGTCACGATCCTGTTCAACAAGACCCGCAAGACCGACGTGCCGCTGACCGAGCTCGTCGGCATGCTGGAGAAGAGCCCGCCGCACCACGTGCGCGGCACCGCGGTGTTCCTCACGAGCGATCCCGAGATCGCGCCGGCGGCCCTCCTGCACAATCTCAAGCACAACAAGGTGCTGCACGAGAAGAACGTCATCCTGACGGTCGAGACCGTGGACACGCCGCGCTCGAACCTGGCCGACAAGGTGCGGATCGAGCCGATCGGGCCGCATTTCTCCAAGGTCGTGATGAAGTTCGGCTACATGGAGACGCCCAACATCCCCAAGACCCTGACGCTGCTGCGCAAGCAGGGCTTCAAGTTCGACATCATGGCGACGTCGTTCTTCCTGTCGCGGCGCTCGATCAGGCCGGCGGCGCATTCGGGCATGCCGCTCTGGCAGGACCGGATCTTCATCACGCTCGCCAAGAACGCCAACGACGCCACGGACTTCTTCCAGATCCCGACCGGGCGCGTGGTCGAGGTCGGCACGCAGGTCACCGTCTGAGCGCCTGCTTGGTGCGAAAAGTTACGCGCCATGCACCCGGCGCAAGGCGAAGCGCCCTTTGGGGCGATGCCCGCGTTGCACGACGCGAGGCCTCTGTCATAGATTGAAGTCATTCTGAGGAAAGAATGCGGGCCGGGGGCGGCTCTCAATCCTGGCCGGCCCTCGCGCCGTCCGGGATGGGGCAGCCATCGCGGGCCCGCGTCGCGTTCTCGTAGTCTTCCGGGCGGCATCCCGTCGCCCTGCCCGTACATCAGGCGAACAGGAGCGCTCGCAGGCCGGTTGAATCCGGTGTGGGAGCCAGGCCGAACCGTACTTGGTCGCGTGGCGGCAGCGGGTCCGATCCGCCCGGCGCGAGCGACCCATGGATAGGACGATGCTGATGATCAAACTGACCGTGAACGGAGCTGAGCGCAGCTTCGACGGCGATCCCGACATGCCGCTGCTCTGGTACCTGCGCGACGAGCTCGGCCTCACCGGGACCAAGTTCGGCTGCGGCGCGGCCCTCTGCGGCGCCTGCACGATCCATCTCGGCGGCACCGCCGTGCGCGGCTGCGTCACGCCGATCTCGGCGGCCGAGGGACAGGCCGTGGTGACGATCGAGGGGCTCTCCCCGGACGGCAACCACCCGGTGCAGGTCGCGTGGCGCGACCTCAACGTCTCCCAGTGCGGCTACTGCCAGTGCGGGCAGATGATGCAGGCGGCCTCGCTGCTCATGGACACCCCGAAGCCCACCGAGGCGCAGATCGACGAGGCCATGAGCGGCAATCTCTGCCGCTGCGGCACTTATCCGCGCATCCGCGCCGCGATCCACCAGGCCGCCGGCCAGGGTTCGGCCGCCGCGCCCGCCAACAAGGGAGAGCGCCTGTGATCCACGACGCCAAGCTGATGGCCGAACTCGCGGCCGAGACCCCCGCGGCCGAGGTTCCGGCCGTTCTCGCCAATGTCAGCCGCCGCGCGATCCTCGGCGGCCTGGGCGCCTTCGTGCTCGCCCTCTCGCTGCCCGAGCACGCCAGGGCCGAGGAGGCCAAGAAGGAGGCCCCCAAATTCGGCGCCGACGGCATGCCGCATGGCTGGCGCGATGATCCGAAGGTCTTCGTCGCCATCGCGCAGGACGGCACCGTCACGGTGACGAATCACCGCTCCGACATGGGCCAGGGCGTGCGCACCTCCGTGGCCTTCGTGGTCGCCGACGAGCTCGAGGCCGACTGGGACAAGGTCAAGGTCGTGCAGGCCTGGGGCGACGAAGAGCGCTTCGGCAACCAGGACACCGACGGCTCGCGCTCGCTGCGCCACTTCTTCCAGCATTTCCGCCACGCAGGCGCCGCCGCGCGCCTGATGCTGCGGGAGGCCGCCGCCAAGCAATGGGGCGTGCCGGTCGCCGAGGTGACGGCCCAGAACCACGTCCTCACCCACGCCAAGTCGAAGCGCCAGCTCGGCTACGGCGAGGTTGCGGCCGCCGCCGCCGAACTCCCGGTGCCCGCGCGCGAGAGCGTCAAGCTCAAGCCGGCCTCCGATTTCCGCTACATCGGCAAGGGCAAGATCGGCCTCATCGACAACCGGGACATCACGACCGGCAAGGCGATCTACGGCCTCGACACCCGCCTCGACGGGATGCTCTACGCGCTCGTCGCCCGCCCCCCCGTCTATGGCGGCAAGGTCGCGAGCTTCGACGACACCGAGGCCAAGAAGGTCCCGGGCGTCGTGAAGATCTTCAAGATCGACGGCGGCCAGATCCCCTCCGAGTTCATGCCGCTCGGCGGCGTCGCGGTGGTGGCCAAGAACACCTGGGCCGCCATGAAGGGCCGCGATGCCCTCAAGATCACCTGGGACGACGGCCCGAACGCCCAGTACGACACGGACGCGTTCCGCCAGGAGCTGGAGAAGGCGGTGCGCGCCCCCGGCAAGGTCGTGCGCAACCAGGGCGACGTCGACGGCGCGATGGCCAAGGCCAAGAAGCGCGTCACGGCGGAGTATTTCGTGCCCCACCTCGTCCAGGCGCCGATGGAGCCCCCGGCCGCGGTGGCGTGGGTGAAGGACGGCGCCTGCGAGGCCTGGGCCTGCACTCAGGGGCCGCAGGCGGCGCATGACCGCCTCGTCAAGGCGCTCAAGCTCCCGGCCGACAAGGTCAAGGTGAACGTGACGCTGCTCGGCGGCGGCTTCGGCCGCAAGTCGAAGCCCGATTACGTGGTCGAGGCCGCGCTCTGCAGCCAGGCCGTCGGGGGCGTCCCGGTCAAGCTGACCTGGACGCGCGAGGACGACATCCACCACGGCTACTATCACACCATCTCGGTGGAGCGCCTGGAGGCCGGCCTCGACGAGAAGGGCATGCCGGTGGCGTGGCTGCACCGCAGCGCGGCGCCGACGATCGGCTCGATCTTCGCGCCCGACCCCAAGCACGAGCTGCCTTTCGAGCTCGGCATGGGCCTCGTCAACACGCCCTTCAACCTGCCCAACATCCGGCTGGAGAACCCAGAGGCCGCGGCGCATGTGCGCATCGGCTGGTTCCGCTCGGTCTCGAACATCCCGCACGCCTTCGCGATCCAGTCCTTCGTGGCCGAGCTCGCGCATGAGGCGGGACGCGATCCGAAGGATTACCTCCTCGACCTGATCGGGCCGGCCCGGACGATCGACCCGACCTCCATCGGCGACGTCTGGAACCACGGCGAGGACCCGAAGCTCTACCCGATCGATACGGGCCGCCTGCGCCGCGTCATCGAGACGACGGCCAACGGCATCGGCTGGGGCCGCAAGCTGGCCAAGGGCCGGGGCCTCGGCATCGCCGGGCATTACAGCTTCGTCACCTACACGTCGGTCGCGGCCGAGGTCGAGGTGAGCGACAAGGGCCAGGTCTCGGTCAAGAAGGTCCACATCGCCATCGATTGCGGACCGCAGGTGAACCCCGAGCGCGTCCGCTCGCAGATGGAGGGCGCGGTCGTCATGGGGATGGGCCTCGCGCTCACCTCCGAGATCACCTTCAAGGACGGCCGTGCGCAGCAGAACAACTTCGACGGCTACGAGATCATCCGGATCGATGCCTCGCCGGAAGTCGTCGTGCACCTGCTGCCGAACCCCGACTACAACGCGCCGCTCGGCGGCGTCGGCGAGCCGGGCGTGCCGCCGGTGGCGCCGGCCATCGCCAACGCGGTCTTCGCCGCCACGGGACGGCGGGTCCGTCAGCTGCCGATCCGCGACCAGCTGAGCGCGTGAGCCTCGCGCCCGCCTCCGATCCGACGGGTCGGAGGCGGGCCTGCCCAACCCGATCGAGCCCGGTGCCGCATTGCGCGATCCCGGGCTTCGTCATGCCGGGGAAAGGAGCCCGGCCTGCCGTGCATCGGCCGGGACGCGCGACGGTGAAAAAGGGATCGCGATCCCGCCCGACGCGTTCTCCGACACGTCGCGCGCCGACGCCCCACCGCGCGGCCGCCAGCCGAGGATGTTTCGATGACGCGTATTGTTTGGCCCCTGGTGTCCCTCCTGGCCGCGGGGCTCGCGGGCCCCGCCCTGGCCTCGCCCTGCGGCGATCAGATCGCCACCCTGGAGAAGCGGGTGAAGACCGAGGCCACCGAGGCGATCTCGGCCTCCACCAGCGGCAAGGCGACCGCGGGCGCGCGCGAGGGACAGGGCGTGACGGGCTCGACCGGAAGCGCCCCGGCCGTCCCCGAGGCGCCTCCGGAGAAATCCGCCCAGGCCGGCCAGGGCGGCGACAAGGCGCAGCAAGCCAAGGTCGCGCTCGACGAGGCCAGGACCGCCGACAAGAAGGGCGATGCGAGCGCCTGCGAGGCGGCGGTCGGCCGCGCCAAGCAGCAGCTCCAGGCGGCCCCCTGATGGGCACGGTGCCGCGCGCCGGTCAGCGCGGGGATGACGACAGGGCGCTGATCTCGATCACGAATTTCTGGCGCAGCGCCCGCGCGAAATCGCCGTAGCCCCGGGCCGCCAGGACGAAGGCGGCGGGCCCGCCCGTCACGTGGGCCTTGTACCAGCGGTCGAGGGTGGTCTCGCCGCCCTCCCGCAACGCGCGCAGGCCGTAGCCCGGTGCCCGGAAGGCCCCGACCCCGACCACGTCGTTCTCCCCCGGCACCAGGATCGGCAGGCCGTTGATGGTGGCGCCGGCGGCGAGCAGGCCGTCGCGCTCGTCGTGGATCGCCTCCGGGTCGGCGCAATTGTCGATCCCGTCGCCCGAGACGTCGATCACCACCCGGTCGGCCGGGACCGGGAGAGCGGGCAGCACGCTTGCCGAGACCGTCCGGAGCATCTGGCCGAGGCACGTGAAGGTGCCGGCCTGGCGCGGCAGCGCGCGCACGCGGCCCGCGACCGCCGCCGCGTCGCCCCGCGTGGCGATGCGGGTCCAGGGTAGCGTCAGGGCCGCCTTGTCGGCCCAGGTGACGAGCGAGAACAGGATGCCGCCGGGATTGCCCGTGATCGCCGCGAGCACGGCCGGATCCTCCAGGGCCTCGGCGATGCCCTCCATCTGCAGGCGGAAGCGGGCCTCGTCGACGGATTGGGAGACGTCGACGGAGACGACCAGGGCCATCGCGGCGCTCTCCTCCGCGGCCCGGGCCGGGGCGAGGGCCGCGAGCAAGAAGACGAGCAAGTGAACGAGCAAGAGAACGAGCAAGAGAACGAGCGCCCCCCATCCGGCCGGATGCGGGAGGCGCCGGAGCGACATCGAACCCATTTCCCCTCGTCCTCGCGGCCGGTCTTCGGCGCCGGTGCTGGTCCTGCTTAGGACATTTTTCGGAGCGCGGGAAAGCCGAAGAGAACGTGGGAAAGTCGAAGAGGCGGAGCGCCCGCAAGGACGCCCCGCCCGCTCCATGGGTGTTCCCGAGACCTGAGACCCGCGTTCCAGGCCCTGAGCGTCAAGGCCTGGGCCACCGCCCGCCGGCGCATTGGCACGCCGTGTCAGCCGGTCGGACGCCGGTCTCCCGTTGGCTGGCGCGAGAGCCAAGGTTCGGCCCGCCGGCTTCCCGCACCCACACCCGCTCCCACGAGGGGAACAGGGCGCGCTACGGATCCGGGCGCCCGGAAGTTTCAACGAGCGCGGAACGAGACGCTCAAGGTTGCGCCCGCAACGCAATATTCGAGGCGTTCGACGAAATCCGCAGGCAAAAAGCCGCGCTTACATCACCGCCTCAACGAGAGACGCCGGACCACCGGGCTCGACACGAGGGGACACAACCATGCGGGACATCATCAAGATTTTCGCGGCCGGCACGATCCTGACGGGCTACGCCCTTCTGGTGCCGGGCCTGATCGACCTGCCGGGCAAGCCGGATCCGCAGCGGGCGGTGGTGCGGCTGGCGGGCGTTTTCTGAACGAAGCCAACGCGGTGCGGGATCGGGGCGGATCGGCTCCGCCCCGCTGAACGCTTCAAGCGGAAGCGCAGAGCGCGTGCTTATTTCCGTTCAGGCCGGCGCACAGATCGTCGACCTCAGCAATGTCGAGCGCCTCGCCGGTCTCGCTGGCGATCGCATCGATAAGATGATCCTGGCGAGGATCGAAGGGATGACCCTGCATCCGATAGAATTGATAATAGCGTAACGCTGCCAGAACAGTGTCACGCTCGCGGGCAGTCACGGTTATGTTCTGCATGGGTCTTTTATTCCCCTAAGGCTGCAACGAACGCCTGGTTGAGGCCGCGCGACGACTCACCAAGCTTGACGTTTGTAACCTTCGGGTCGCGGGGCCGTCCACATCTTGACGACCCTCCTCGGCACGATTCGGCCCGAATGGCGGGGGCCGGCGCGAGGGTCGGGCAGGGCCCGACTCGGATAAGTCTTTGGATGGAACCGCCTCCTGCGGGCGCCGGCAAGGGAGAGTACGCAAGCGCTCAGTCTCGCGCTCTGTCTCCCTGCGAACTGAACAAGTCATGAACGATTTCGCCGGCCGTACCGCGGCACGGCTCCCGCAGGGTCGGAGGGCCTACGCTTCCGGCCGCGGGTACCGATTCCGGGCGCCGCCGCGAATGGTGAGGGCCGAGCCTATAGCAGCTCGACCGCGATGTTGGGGAAGCGGATCGCGAAGGTGGCGCCCGCGCCGGGCCCGGGACTCTCGGCGCTGGCCCGGCCGCCATGGAGCTCGGCGATGCGCTTGACGATGGAGAGGCCGAGCCCGGTGGAGCCCTCGCCGCCGGTGGGCTTGGCCGAGAGGCGCTGGAAGCGGCCGAAGACGCGGCCCGCATCCTCGGGCGACAGGCCCGGCCCCTGGTCGCTCACGGCGCAGACGGTCTCGACCCCGTCGCGCCAGGCCCGGACCGTGATGGCGCCGCCGGGGAAGCTGTACTTGATGGCGTTGGAGATCAGGTTGTCGATCGCCTCGCGCAGGCGCTCGCCGTCGCCGCAGAGATAGAGCTCCTCGGGCAGGACCGCCTCCAGGCCCTGGTCCTTGAGGTCGGCCAGCGGCTGGTTGGCGGCGCAGACCTCGCGGACGAGGGCGGCGAGGTCGACGGGCTCGCGCCGCAGGGTGATGTCGAGGGCATCCGTCATGGCATCGGCCATCAGGCTCTCGATCATCCCGGTCAGGCGCTTGGCCGAGCTGCGGACATGGTCGACCTGGGCCCGCATCTGCTCGAGGGGCGGGGGCGTCAGGCCGGTCATGTCGGTGAGCATCTCGGCCCGGCCGAGGATCACCGCCAGCGGGTTCTTGAGGTCGTGCGCGATGGTGCCGAGGATCTCGGTCTTGAGCCCGTTGGCCCGGCGCAGGTCCGAGCGCTGCATGGCGAGGCGCCGGTTCGCCCGGATCAGCTCGGCGGTGCGCTCCACCACCCGCTGCTCCAGGCCGACATTGGCCCGCTGCAGCTGCTCGTACAGGATCACGTTGTCGAAGGCGATCGAGAGCCGGCTCGTGAACAGGTCGATCAGAGCCCGGTCGGTCTCGGAGAGCGAGCGGTCGGCGTCGATCAGGGCGACGATCTCGCTGCCCGTCGAGGTCTGCAGGTAGAGGGTCGAGCAGGGCGTGCCGAAGCTGTGCCGGCGCTCCGTGAAGGTGCGCGCGACGATCGGGTGCACGTCGTCGTCGAGGGGCCAGGCGGGCTCGCGCGCAACGTAGTGGTGGTAGCAGCCCGAGCCCGCCAGCACGCAGAAGCGCTCGTCCGTCCCGCCGCTCTCGCGGAGCACCAGGATCCCCGCGCAGGCGACGTTGAGGAGGGAGGCGACCTGGGTCAGCATGCCCTCGGCCAGGCGCTGCATCGACTTGTGGTCGAGGAGCATGGGCGCCGCGTCGATGATGATCTCGAGGCCCCGCCGGGTCTCGTCGAGGCGCTTCAGCTGCTGGTAGGCGCGAAGAGCCGCGGTCAGGCTGGTGAAGAGCTTGTCGGCGGTCAGCTCCGTCTTCGCCTTGTAGTCGTTGATGTCGTAATCGACGATGACGCGCCGCTCGGGCGCCTGGCCCGGCTGGCCCGTGCGCAGGATGATGCGGGCGGTCTCCTCACGCAGGTCGCGGCGGATGTAGTCGACGAGGGCGAGGCCCGCATCGTCGGTTTCCATCACCACGTCGAGGAGCACCACCGCGACGTCGCGGCGCGCGGCGAGGAGCCCGCGTGCCTCGGCGGCGGAATGGGCCGAGAGGATCTCGAGGCCGCGCCCGTCGAGCCGGTAATCGGCCAGCGCGTAGCGGGTGCCCTCGTGCACGGCCGGGTCGTCATCCACCACCGCGATCGTCCAGGCGCCGCCGCGCTGGGGGGGCTCGCCGACCTCGTCGGGGATGAGGTGGAGGATGTCGTCGTCCATTCCGAGGCCCCGGTTGCCCTGCGGCGACTGGCGCGGGCGGCGCGTCAGGGTTTGCCCTGAATCGCCCTGAAGTTGAATCCCCATTGTGGCCCATCTGCGGTGGATTGCGTGCGGAACTGCACCGATCCGCGCGTGCTTTCGCCCGTGCGCGGCAAGGTCACGCCGGTGGTGATCGGGACGAAATCTTGCTGCAATCTTGGAGCGGCAGGTCGGCGCCGGGCCTCCGATGATTCCGTCAAGCTCGCCGGCCCGGGCCGCCGATCTCGCGCCGCCCGGAAACCGGTCGTTGATAGATGGCGGTGCCGCGTCGCCAGAGAGGCATGAATGGTGCACTGTACAATCCTGCCGCGTAATGGCACCGAGAGCCGCCCGGCGGCGCGGCCCGTGATGCGAGATCCTCCGGCTCCCGAGATGATGTGCCTGTTCCTCAATCGATCAGCCCGGAGCGGGGGATGAGCACCGGGCCGACCCACATCGTCGTGGTGGACGACGAGGCAGAGGCGCGCGCGATGATCGGCGACTACCTGCGCCTGCACGGGTTCGACGTGGCCCTCTGCGACGGCGGCCGCGCCCTGCGGGCCCATCTCGACGGGCGCAGCCCCGACCTCATCGTCCTCGACCTCAACATGCCGGAGGAGGACGGGCTCTCGATCGTGCGCGACCTCAAGGCCCGGAGCACGATCCCGATCATCATGCTGACCGCGACCGCGAGCGCCATCGACCGGGTGGTCGGCCTCGAGCTCGGGGCCGACGATTACCTGTCGAAGCCCTGCGAATTGCGCGAGCTCGTGGCGCGGGTCCGCTCGGTCCTGCGCCGGGCGCAGGGGCCGGCGCCCCGGCCCGACGCCGCGCCCGATCCGGCCCCCAGGGAGGCGCCCTCCCGCCGCATCCGCTTCGGGACCAAGTGGCTGGAGACCGATTCCCTGCGGCTGCGCGACGACGCGGGCCTGGAGCAGCCCCTCACCCGCTCCGAGTACGACCTCCTCAAGGCCTTCGCCGACCATCCGAAGCGGGCGCTCACCCGCGAGCGCCTCCTCGACCTCGCGGATGCCCGCGACCCCGACGCCTTCGACCGGGCCATCGACGTGCGCATCAACCGCATCCGCAAGAAGATCGAGCCGGACCCGGCCAATCCCCGCTTCATCCGCACCGTGCGAGGCCTCGGCTACGTCTTCCGGCCCGAGGGGGATTGAGCCCACGCGCGCTGCCGCAGCAGGGACGGGCACCCGCGGCGGGGCACCTCACCTCTCCCCTCCGGGAGAGGTCGAATCCGCGATAGCGGAACGGGGCAGGGATGCGGCTTTTCCGGATAACGCGCAGCCCTCACCCCCATCCTCTTCCGCACGGGAGCGCGTTGCGCCACCTGCGCCCGCATCCCGAGACCGCGAAGCGGAGCCCTGAACGACGATACGCCCCACCTCTCTCGTCCGGGAGAGGTCGAGTCGGCGCGAGCCGACCGGGTGAGGGGTGCGGCCTTTCCGGATAACGCGCACCCCTCACCCCAACCCTCTCCCGCACGGGAGAGGGGGCGCGTCGCGTCATTTGCGCCAGTTCCGACAGCCGCCGCGCATTCTGGGCTCGCCTCTGGCGTCCCGGACCGGCGGCATGACCGAGGCCCGTGCGCCCCACCTCTCCCGTTCGGGAGAGGTCGAGTCGGCGCGAGCCGACCGGGTGAGGGATGCGACTTCTCCGGATAACGCGCACC
>NZ_VZZK01000001.1 GCF_008806385.1 Methylobacterium soli | reverse complement strand
GGCGTAGGAGTTGATGATCCAGGCGAGGCCCGTCATCAGGCCGCCAAACAGCACGACCCGGCTCGGACCGTACTTGTCGATGAAGTAGCCCTCGATCGGGGTCAGCCAGGTCTGGACCACCACGAAGATCGTGAACGCCACCTGGATGGCGGCCCGGTCCCAGCCGAAGGTCTTCTGGATCTCCGGAACGAACAGCGTCCAGGCATACTGGATGTTCGCCGCCGCAACCATGCAGGCAACACCCAGCACGATCTGAAGCCAGCGGCCCGCAAGGGGGCGCGATTCCACGTGAACAGCAGTCGATGACGTCATCGGGCGTTTCCTCTTTCCCCGCATTGAGGTCTCGAGGCCGCCGTGAATCTTGGCTCGCCCAGTGACGCAATGCTTTCGAGCATGCCCCGAAGCGTCTTGATGATGCTTATTCTCGGGCACGCGAGAACTCATAATTTGGTGTGCCAGTAATCTTTGCAATCGATATTTTTTCGCGTTTCTCCAGCTTTTTCGGGATTAAAGCGCTTCGATGTCTTTTCCTGCAGTCCTCGTGCCGCCCGAACCCGTAGAGCGCGGGCGTCGCATGGCCGGAACAGACCTCGGCCGCGGAGGCGGGGCGTCCGCGCGCGGCGCTGCCGCCCCGCTCACCCGATCGCATGCGCGGCCCTTCGGTCGGGCGCCGAGTCCAGGGTGACGCGAACGCCTTGGTCCTACCGGTAATCCGTCGGGGTGAGCCCGTGGCGGGCGATCTTGTCGTAGAGCGTCTTGCGCGGCGTCCCGAGTGCCTCCGCGGCGAGGCGGACATCGCCGCCGGCCATGATCAGCTCGTCACGGATCAGGCCGCGCTCGAAACGGTCGACCTGCTCTCCGAGGCTCGACCCCTTCGTCGACCCCTGAGCGGGCGCCTCGCCAACCTCACTCTCCGGAGCAAGCCCGAGGGCGCAGCGCTCGGCGAAATGGTCGAGCTCGCGCACGTTGCCGGGCCAGGCATGGCGCATGAGGTGGTCGCGCATCGCGGGCGTCACGGGCGGCGGCTCGCGGTTGAAGCGGGAGGCGGCGCGGCCGAGGAAGTGCTGGAACAGCAGCATCACGTCCTCCCGCCGATCGCGCAGGGGCGGAATCGCGATCGTGATGACGTTGAGGCGATGGAAGAGGTCGTCTCGGAAGGTGCCCTGGGCCGCCGCCTGGCCGAGATCGACCTTCGTGGCGGCCACGACCCGCATGTCGATCGCCCGCACCTCGTTGGTGCCGAGCGGCTCCACGGAGCGCTCCTGCAGCACGCGCAGGAGCTTCACCTGGAGGGCGAGGGGCACGCTCTCGATCTCGTCGAGGAACAGCGTCCCGCCATGGGCGTGCTCGATGCGGCCGATTCTGCGCTTCAGCGCCCCCGTGAAGGCGCCGGCCTCGTGCCCGAACAGCTTCGCTCTCCACGACGCTGTCGGGCAGGGCACCGCAATTCATCGCCACGAAGTTCCGGCTCGCGCGCCGGCTCCAGCGGTGCAGGGCATTCGCCACCACCTCCTTGCCCGAACCGGTCTCGCCGAGCACGAGCACGTCGATATCGGCCTGGGCCACCTCGCGCACCAGGCGTCTCAGCCGCACGATCTCCGGCGAAACGCCCAGGAAGGCCGGATCCGCCTCGATCGCAGCGTCGAGGCGGGCGCGCAGCCGCCGATTCTCGTTGGCGAGCCGGCGCCGGTCGAGCGCGCGCCGGACGGAGGCCACGAGGGCATCGGCCGGATAGGGCTTGGCCAGGAAATCGTAGGCGCCGTCGCGCATGGCGCCGACCGCCATCCGGATGTCGCCGTGGCCGGTGATCAGGATGACGGGCAGGTCCGGATCGGCACGGGCGATGCGCTCGAACAGGCCGAGCCCGTCGAGATCCGGCAAGCGCACGTCGCTGACGACGACGCCGGGCGGATCGGCGAGAATTGCCGCGAGCGCCGGCTCGGCGGCGGGAAACACCTCGACGGTGAACCCGTCGAGCTCCAGGCTCTGCCGGTTGGCCCGGCGGACATCCTCCTCGTCGTCGATGAAGACGATGCGCTCCGACCGATCCTGCGCCGCCTCGCCTGAACCGCTCACGTCATCGTCTCCGCTCGCTCGTCCACTGCCGGCACGGCCGCGCGCGCCAGTTCCATGCGGAAGACGCTGCCGCCGGCCTCGCCCGCCGACACCGTGAGATGGCCCCCGCAATCCTCGACGATCCCGCGGGCGATGGCGAGCCCGAGGCCGAGCCCGTCGGCCTTGGTGGTGAAGAAGGCATCGAAGATCTGCGCGCGGCTCGTCTCGGGGATGCCGGGCCCGTTGTCGGCGACCGCGACGGAGATCCGCTCGCCGAGATCCGCGACCGTGACCGTGACGCGCGGTGCCGGGGCGTCGCCGACCGCATCGAGGGCATTCTGCAGCAGGTTGACGAGAACCTGCTCGAGGCGCGGCCCATCGCCCAGAACGGCGAGGTCCGGGGCAGGGAATTCCACCGCGGGGACGATCCCGCTCTCGCGGGCGCGCGCCTCCACGAGTTCGAGGCTGTTGCCGAGGATATCCGCCAGGAGCACGGGCTCGCGGCGCCCGGAGGCGCGCCGGGCGAAACCCTTGAGCTGGCGCGTCAGGCCCGCGATGCGTTCGGTGAGGCGCCCGATCGCATTCACGTTTTCGGCCGCATCCTCCACGCGCCCGCGCCGGACCAGGATGGCGGTGTTGTCCGCGTAGGAGCGGATCGCCGCGAGGGGCTGGTTGATCTCGTGGGCCATGCTGGCGGCGAACTGGCCGAGCGCCGCGAGCCGCCCCGCCTGCGCCAGTTCACGGCCGAGGCGCTCGCGCTCCGCCTCCGAGCGACGCCGTTCCTCGACCTCGGCCCGCAATTGCCGGTTGGCGTCGCTGAGGGCCCGCGTCCGCTCCCGCACGCGGGCCTCAAGCTCGACGCGCTGGGCCGCGGCCTCCGCGAGACGCTCCCGCGTCCGAGCCCGGCGCGACGCCACCGCGACGATGCCGAAGCCGGCGAGCCCGGCGCCGAGCAGGGCGATGATCTGGGCCTGGATCCGCTCCCGATCCACCGCCGGACCGACCGGGGTCAGGGTGTGGAACTGCCAGTCGGTTCCGGGGATCGGGCTCGCGAGGAGGAGGGCGGGGCGCGCTGGCAGGGCGCCGTTGCCGATCCGCACGAGGTCCTGGTGGTCCTCGACGGGGTGGAGCGGAAGCGCCGCCAGGGGAGCCTCGCCGAATTCCAGGCTCTCGCGGATGCGCGCCCGCTCGTCCGGCGCGATCGGGCGCAGGCTGCGGAAGCGCCAATCCGGGTTGCTCGCCACCAGGACGATGCCGCGCGGATCGGTGACGAAGACGGTCTCGCGCCCCGCCCGCCACACCGCCTCGACCGCGTCGAACTCGATCTTCACCACGACGATCCCCCTGGCTTCCGGCAGCCGGCGCGTCAGGTAGAGGCCGGGCCGGCCGCTGATGGTGCCGAGAGCGAATTGCGAGCCCGAGCCTTCGGCCAGCGCCCGCCGGAAGTAGGGCCGGAAGGCGTAGTTCTGGCCGATGAAGCTGCGGGCTTCGCGGGCATTGCTCGCCGCCACGGTAAGGCCGTCCGCTCCGATTACGTAGATCACCGCAGCCCCCGTCGCGGCGGCAAGCTCGGCGAGGCGATCGTTCACGCGCTCCGCCAGCCCCGCGGCCGGGTCCGGGGCCAGGAGGGCGGCGATCTCCGGATCGGCCGCGAGGGCGAGGGGCAGGGCGCTCTGGCGCTGCATCTCGGCATGCAGGGCTCCGATCTGGAGGCCGAGCGTGGTCTGCGCCGCGCGGCGCAGGTCGCCCAGCGCCCAGCGCTCGGCAATCCGCCCGGCCGCCCAGATCACGATGAGGACCGCGACGGTTCCGGCAAGGATCGCGAGGCTGGTGCGCCACCGGCCGGGTCCGGCGCGCGGGCGGGCGCTATTGCGGTCAGGCGCCTGCGGGGCCTCGGGCAGATTCATGGGCAACGGGCCTGTGCGGATTTCCGGACAGATCTCGCGCGCGCCGTGCGGCGGATCGCCAGGGCGCCCGGCGGAGTGCCGCGCGTCATCCGAAAAACCCTCGCTCCATCAGAGGGATAACAAAAACTTTGCGAGCCCGCTCGGCTGGCACGCCGGTTGCCATTCGGGAGGCGTCGTTCGGCCCTGCCTCTGAGGCGGGCCTGCTCGCCCCAAGGGCCAACAGCGAGAGTGGACGCCGCGCGCAGCCGAGAGGCCGCCGCGGGACAGACCCACCCATCACCATCGCAACCACAGGGAGAACGCCATGCACGCCGTCCCATCGCCACTCACCGCGCCCCATGCGCCGCCCCCGCCGAAGCCGCTCTACCGGACCCTGTACTTCCAGGTGCTGGTCGCGGTCGCGGTCGGCATCCTGCTCGGACATCTGTATCCGCAACTCGGCGCGGACATGAAGCCGCTCGGCGACGCCTTCATCAAGCTCGTCAAGATGATCATCGCGCCGGTGATCTTCCTGACGGTCGTGTCCGGCATCGCCGGCATGACCAACCTCGAGAAGGTCGGCCGCGTCGGCGGCAAGGCCCTCCTGTACTTCATCACCTTCTCGACCCTGGCCCTCATCGTCGGGCTCATCGTCGCCAATGTGCTCCAGCCCGGCAACGGCCTGCACATCGATCCGAAATCCCTCGATCCGAAGGCGGTCGCCACCTATGCGGGCAAGGCCAAGGAGCAGAGCATCGTCGACTTCCTGATGAACATCATCCCGGCAACGGCGGTCGGTGCGTTCGCGGGCGGCGAGATCCTTCAGGTGCTGTTCTTCTCGGTGCTGTTCGGCTTCGGCCTCGCCTTCATGGGCGACCGCGGCAAGCCGGTGCTCGACATCATCAAGGTCCTGTCCGAGGCGGTGTTCGGTGTGGTGAACATCATCATGAAGGTCGCGCCGATCGGCGCCTTCGGGGCCATGGCCTTCACCATCGGCAAGTACGGCATCAGCTCGCTCGCCAACCTCGCCTACCTCGTCGGCGCCTTCTACCTGACCTCGGCGATCTTCGTCTTCGTCGTGCTCGGCGCCGTCGCCCGCTACAACGGCTTCTCGATCGTGCGGTTGATCCGCTACATCAAGGAGGAACTGCTCCTCGTCCTCGGCACCTCCTCGTCGGAATCGGCGCTGCCCTCGCTCATCGACAAGATGGAGCGCGCCGGCTGCTCCCGTCCCGTCGTCGGCCTCGTGGTCCCGACCGGGTATTCGTTCAACCTCGACGGCACCAACATCTACATGACGATGGCGGCGCTCTTCATCGCGCAGGCCACCGATACCCCGCTCTCCCTCGGCGAGCAGGCGCTCCTCCTCCTCGTCGCGATGCTGTCCTCGAAGGGGGCCGCCGGGGTCACGGGGTCCGGCTTCATCACCCTGGCGGCGACGCTCGCGGTGGTTCCCTCCGTGCCGGTCGTCGGCATGGCCCTGATCCTCGGCATCGACCGCTTCATGTCGGAATGCCGCGCGCTGACGAACTTCATCGGCAACGCCGTGGCCTGCATCGTGGTCGCCCGCTGGGAGGGCGAGGTCGACGAGGCGAAGCTCGCAGCCGCCCTTGCGGGCCGGCCCGCGCCCCTCGCGGCACCTGTGCTTCAGCCGGCCGAGTAAGCCGAGCACCGCGATCCGTCAGGGCCGCGCGCGCCGCAGGGCACGCGCGGCCCTTTTCCGTAATGATGATCCGCTCAGTGGAAGAAAGCGCCGTCGCTCACGACGGCCCGGCCCTCGACGCTGCCGAATTCGAGATAATGCTGCAACGGGTTGATCCCTGCCGCCGCGACATCCGGATTGGCCGCCAGATAGGCCTTGGTGTCGAAGGCGGTGGACGGATCACGGCCCTCCTTCCACCCGAAGGTGAGATAATGTTCGAGGGGATTGATGCCGGCTGCCGCCACATCGGTATAGGCTGCGAGATAGCCCTTTGTGTCGAAGAACGCGTTCGGGTTCCGGCCCTCTCGCCAACCGATCGCGGCGTAATGCGCCTCGGGGTCGACGCCCGCGTTGAAGACATCCGAGTAATTGCTCAGGTAGAAAAGGTCGTCAACGGTCTGGTTTCCGTCACCCTGAACGATAGACCGGCCGCTGAACAAGAACACCTCAGTGTTCTTGACAACTTCGGTGCCGTCGGCGCCACTGATTGTCACCAAAGCGCCAGCCGAGGTCACAGTCCCCTGAAGGAAGTTGAAGTTGAATACCGCTGTGTCGGTGCCGAGTGCGCCGTCTAAGGTGTCGTTGCCCACGCCGCCATTCAATATGTCGTCACCATAGTCGCCGAACAGCACGTCTGCCCCGGCACCGCCAAGGAGACTGTCGTTTCCTGCATCACCATCGACGAGATCGTCACCAGCGCCACCGTTTAGAACATCGTCATCGTCGCCGCCGGCGAGGAAATCGTTGCCGGCCTCACCATAGACTTGGTCACGTCCGGCTTCGCCGACCAGGAAGTCGTTGCCGTTGCCGCCGTAGAGAATGTCGTCGCCGGGATTACCAGCGGCGTAGTCGTCGCCGTCCTGCGTGTAGATGATGTCGTTGCCGGCCTCGCCGATGATCTGATCGTTCCCGCCCTGGCCGTAGATGGTATCATCACCGGGACCGCCGGCGATGTAGTCGAGATTGACACCGCCCGTGATGATGTCGTTGCCGTCCTGTCCATCAATCCGGTTGAAACCGCCGGGATCGGAAATGGCATCGTTGCCGAGAAGTCCGAGAATAATGTCGTCAGCTGCCGTGCCGGTCAGGACATCGTTGCCGTTCGAGCCCAAGATCGTTGCCATCGAATGCCTCTTGATATTGTCAAGCTGGAAATCAGCCAGAAATCAATCTGAGAGGCTAAGTCGAACGGGTCCCTTACATGCGTTAATGGATTTGTTTGAAGGCAATAAATCGATTGCTGCCAAGTGCTTATGATGCAATGTATTGCAGTTGTTTTGAAAAATTTACTTATGATATCATAGACAAATGTTAAATACGTCCACCAGTAAAGCCGAGTTTGCGTTTCTATTGAAGTCTAGCGATTTCTGATCTGAGCCGCGAGGCGGCATGGCTGCGATACAGGTCAGCATGGCCATGCGCTGCGATCTCGACGACGGGGCGGCAGCCTGCTCGCGCGTGCCGATGAGGGCTTCGTCCTTGGCTGGCCGGAACGGCCGGGCATCTGTTCGCGGGGACGGGCACCCTGCGCAATCCTGCGCCAGGATCGCCGACATGACTACCGTCCGCACTCCATCGCCCGGACGGCGATCGTTGGCCCAAGACCTTGCGGCGACTCGCCCCTGATCCGGGCGAGCCGTGAGTGCTCACGCGGCCTTGCGGCGTCCCCGGGGCTTCGGGTCGTCGGAACTGGCCTGCGCACCGGCCCGGCCGAGACCGATCTGCTTGGCAAGGGCGGAGCGTTGAGCCGCGTAGTTCGAGGCCACCATCGGGTAATCGGACGAGAGACCGTAGCGCTGCCGGTAGCTGTGCGGATCGAGGCCGTGGCCCGTCAGGTGCCGCTTCAGCGTCTTGTAGGGCTTGCCGTCGAGGAAGCTGATCAGCGCGTCAGGTGTGATCGACTTACGAACCTGCGCCGGCGTCGGCTTCTCGACATCCTCGGCGTGGGCTGTCTGGCTCGGACCGGCAGCGAGCACGTTGAGGGCTGCATGCACGCTGCCGAGGAGCGTCGACAACTCCGCCACCGGAACGGAGTTGTTCGATACATAGGCGCAGACGATATCGGCCGCGAGCGTGACCAATTCGGGCGAAACGCCCTGAGCTTCTTCTGACACGTGTTCGATCCAGTTGCTGATGAAATGCTTGTCCCCTTGCGGGCATAAATCATCGTGAGGCGATTCGGTTCAAGGGGCGCGGGCCAATAAACAATCGTAGATCACAGGTGCAAAGCCTGTTTACGCTCAGAAAAATTGCTCCCCATTGCAGCAACGCTGCTGCGAACGCGCGTGCCGCGGAGATATCGGGTTCGACGACGAACCGCGGCCGCAGCGCGGTTCGTTGACAGGGCGGACGCGGCGACGCTATCTGTTATAGCATTAGCTATAACAGATAGCCCGAGCTGCCATGCCTCTGCCCCGTCGCTTCATGCCCTTCGCGGCCTGCCTGATTGCGACAGGCCTCACGCCGGTATCGGCGGCGTTCGGACAGGGCCTGCCGACGGCGGCCGAGAACCTCACCCCCGGCGATCTCGACACCGAGCACCTGTTCGGCTTCACCGAAGGTTCCGATCTCGGCATTCCGGGCGAGCCCGAACTCGAATGGGAAACGACCGGGCGGCTCGGCCGCCGACCCGGCACCTTCGGCGCCGTCGATAGCGGTCTCGCCCTCAAGGTCCCGCTGAGCAACGATTTCCGTCTCGCCCCGGGCGTCGCGTTCAACGCGTACGAGGTCGGGCCGCCTGGCGGGCAGACCCGAACCGTCGGGGGGCTCAGCGCCGGCTTCCTCGAGACGAGGCTGCGCCTGCAGGACCGCCGCGAGGCGCCGTTCGGGCTGACCTTGAACATCGTCTCGAGCGTCGGCCGCATCGATACGGGCTCCGGCCTGCGCGCCAGCAGCTACGGAACGGAGGCGGGTCTGCTCGCCGATCGCGAACTGATCCCCGGCAAGCTCGTGGGCGCGATCAATCTCGGCTACGCCCTTGCCGCGACGCGCCTCCACCGCCTCGACGACCGTTTGCTCAGTTCCGGTCTCGAAGTCTCTGGCGCCCTGGCCTACCAGGTGCAGCCCGGCACCTTCCTGGGCGGCGAGCTGCGTTACCTGCGCGCCTATGACGGTCTCGGTCTGGACCGGTTCACCGGCGAGGCCGTCTTTCTCGGGCCGACCCTCTACGCGAGTCTCTCAGCGCAGCTCTGGCTCTCCGTCGCCTGGAGCGTCCAGGTCGCCGGACGCGCCGCCGGGGAGGGGGGAGGCCTGGACCTGACGAATTTCGACCGGCATCAGGCGCGCCTGCGCATCGGCTACAATTTCTAGCGGCTGCGCCTCAGGGATCGGTCCGTCCCCGAGGGGGAATGCCTTCAGGTGCAGAAAGCTTCGGTCGCCCGTCGCCGCCTCGGCGACGGCGGCGATCGTGTCGAGCAGATCTGCGACGCTCGGGCTGTCCCGGCCTGCGGCCGATCGCCGAGGCATCCGGTCGAGCTCAATCCGTCGGGCCGTGGTACGGCCGGCGAGGAGTTGCGCCTCGGTGAGCGCATCGAAGTCGCGTCGAGGGCGGCGCGGCATGAGTCGTTCCAGATTTGTTCCAACGCCAGGATAGCGTTCGCAATCGTGGCCGCAAGGCCTCGCCGCCCGCGGCGACGATCCGAAGCCGGGCCTTCTCGACAGCTGGGGGGCCTTGTGCGCCGGCCCTGTCGAAGCGGTCGGGCCGGAGCTTGTCGGCGCGCGACCATCTCGATGAGGGCCGCGCAAGACCTCTTCGCTGAAGGCTGAGTGTCGCTGGCGCGGCCCGCTTTCGCGAAAGCCTGCCTCCGCGTCGGGTTCGCTTCCCCGGGGACGATGCGGAATGTTCCGGTCAGCCCCATTGCAACCGGGCGGTTTGCGCCATCTTATCACCGTGCTGCCCGGGATCCGGTCAGAGGATCGATGCCGACGCGCAGGCGCGACCGGGCCATCGAGCCATGCGTGTGGGCGTTGGCTGCGTCGAGCCGATGCCATTGCGTGTCTTGCCCGCCTTCGACATGACACCTCCGCAATCACGACAGCCGAGCTGCCGCATGGCCCTTGAGATCGAGCGAAAGTTCCTGGCGAGCCGCAGCGTGCTGGAGCAGTGCAGCTTCGGCGTCAGCATCGTCCAAGGGTATCTCTACACCGATGCCGAGAACACGGTCCGGATTCGTCGTGCCGGCGAGCGGACGCTGTTCACCTGGAAGGGCCGCCGCCGCGGCGCCAGCCGAACCGAGTACGAATATGCCCTATCGCGCGGCGTCGGCGATTTCCTGCTGGCCTTCGTCCCGCCGGGCCGCCGCCTTCGGAAGACCCGATACCGGATTGCGCATGCGGATGCCGTGTGGGACGTGGACGTGTTCGGCGGGGCCTTGACCGGCCTCATTCTCGCCGAGGTCGAGCTCACCAGCGAGGACCAGGCGATCACGCTGCCGCCCTGGATCGGGCGCGAGGTCACGGCCGACCCGGATTATCGAAATTCGCGCCTCGCCGCTCAAGCCGCCACGCTGACGCCGCGCGCGGCCTGAAGGTCGGACGGCGCAACGATGCGCGTTCCACGGCGCGGCCGCTTGCGCATCATGCGAGCAAGGCTTCAGCGGGTCGGATACATACCGCCAATCCTCGATCCTTTGGGGAAATCGGCCTGCGCCGTCAAGGGCATCCACGCCTCGGCAAGCGTCGGCATGTCTCCGCTCCGGCGCCAATCCTCGGCGCTCCGGCCCGTGATTTTCGCGACGTAGTCGCGTGTCTCGGCGGGGAGGGTCGCGCGTCCCGACAGCCAGTCGCGCACGCGTTGCGGGCCGGCATTGTAGGCCGCGGCGGCATAGCCGAGATTGCCGAAGCGGTCCCGATACGCCTTCAGGAGCTCCGCCGATTTCGGGATGGCCTCGAAGGGATCGAAGGGGTCGACGAGACCGCGTTCACGCGCCGTCGCGGGCATGAACTGGGCGACCCCTCGGGCGCCCGCCCGGCTCACCGCTTGATGGTTGAGGCCGCTCTCCTGCCGCAGAAGGCGCATCAGGAACGCGACCGGCAACCCGTTGATCACCGCCGCGTGGTCGATGAATTCCGCCATGCGCTGCCGATCGCCGTAGAAGGCGCGCGACCATGCATCCTCGATCGCTCGGAACGCTGACGCTTCGAGGTCCACGCCGCTCGCCGTCGAAGCGGCCTGCCGCGCATAGGCATGCGCCGGTCCTCCCTGCATCGTGGCGGAGATGATCCAGGGCGTGGCGGCCGTGTCGGCATCGATCCCCGCGCGCGTGCCAAGCCCGCGATGATGCGCATCGTCGCGTGCGGTCGAGACGGGGTCGAGGACGAGGCCGGCCGCGACCAGAGCCAGGGTGGCAACGGCGCGGTTCACGACGGCGCGATAGGCCGCCCGCCGGAGCGCGCGCCGCATCACGGCGGCGCGGTATTCCTGCACGCTTCTTCGGCGGAGGTGCATCTCCGAGCCTGCGTTGACGGGCATCCCGCGCTCACCGGACGGCGAAGATCCGACAAATGCCGATCGCCGCGCTCGCCGCAAATGCTGTCATGCAAGCGGAAAGGTCTCAAGACCGATCTCAACATCGTCAAGAGATCCCGTATTCGTACCATTCTGGACAGAACCGGCGAAAATTCCTCCGTTCTTCTTCGAATGATCTTGTCACCTTCGCGGCAGTGGCGAGGGCTGCGGCGGATCTGTGGCCCATCGAACACAGTCGTTCCGGAAAACGCTTTGCGTCGCTGGCCGGCCATATTCCCTCCACGTCGCAGGGTGCAGGCTGATCGCGATCCGGGGCAATTCAGTGAGCGCGTCATGTCTGCTTCACCCACGGCTTCCGGCACGCTGTGCCTCGATGAAGAACTCACCGATGGGCGGTCGCCCGATATCCTCGACCCACAGGCCGTCGAGCGTGTGATCCGCGGCGTGACCTTCGCCCTCGGGGACACCTACTCGGTGTCTCCCAACGAGGCGCTGCCCGTCGAATTCGATTCGCTGATCCAGCGTTTGCTGGTCGGCCCCCTCAGTCGTCCGCGGCGTACTCCCCGGCGAAAGGCTGCTTGATGTCGGCAATTGGCTACTCCCTGGACACCACCAACGTCGTTCGGCTCCCTGCGCGCGCTGCCGATGTCGAGCCCGACGAGAACATCGCCTCGATCATCGCCGTCCTTCAGGAGCAACTGAACCTGGCGCGTGAGGGCAAGCTCCGGTCCGTCGCGATCGTGTCGGTGACGGCCGATGGTGGTGCGGTCGGCACGCAATGGTCCTGCACGAACGGCGACATCGTCAGCCTGATCGGCAAGCTCAGCGTCCTGAGCCACGACCTCATGGCTTCGCGCGAGTAGCGCGGCAAATTCCGGACGCATCGACGCGCGGCCTTCGCCCGACCCCGGGCGATAGCCGCCGCGTCATCCGGGAGGATGGGCTGCCGGAGCGCTCCCGTCGCGCGATCGCGCCGGCAGCGTCGTGGACCGGCCGCTTCGACAAGCCGGGCAGGTGATCCTCTCCGCCTCGGTCCGTCCCGGAGGCAGGCCCCGGGCCAACCGGCAAGATCCGCCGCATGCGCGCCGGCTCCCACCGACATCTCAGGCAGGCACTGCCCCTCGGGCGGCGACCTGTGCTTCGAGTTCGGCAATCCGCGCATGCAGGGGCGCAACCGCAGCCTCGATCTCCGGCAGGCTGAAGCGCGGGGTGATGTGCTGTGGGCAGTTCCAGTCGAAAGCCTCGACCGTGACGACGGCGAGGCGCTCGGTTCTGGCCCGATACGCGGCGACGCCGAAGCGCTCGGCCAGATCCGGCGCTTCGCCGGGTTCAAGCATCCGCAGGCGCCCCAGGACCTTGAGGCGGCGCCGGTTCGGGTAATCCACGAAGATCATGGCGACCCGGTCGTCGGCCGCGAGATTGCCCTGCGTGACGTACTGGCGGTTCCCCACGAACTCGCTCCAGCCGAGCGTCCGGTCGTCGACCTGGCGGACGAAGCCCACCGGGCCGCCCCGATGCTGCACGTAGGGCCAGCCCGTCTCCGAGACGCTGGCGAGGTAGAAGCTGTCCCGTGCCCCGACGAAGCCGGCTTCGCGGTCGCTGAGACGATCGCCCGAGACGTCGTCTTCGGATGCCGCGGCCGCCGAGGCGTAGGCTGCGCGCGATCCCCGGCGCGCCTGCTCGGACTGGACGGATGGGGTGAAGGCGAGATCGAAGAAGCGGTGTCGCATGGTGTCCCTCCTGTTGGCGGGATGCGCCGTCCGCGCCACGCTGGCCGCATCACCCCGGGCAGCGGACGGAGAACGGGCCGGCATCGACGCTCTGTGTCGCCTCGATGTAACGGCTGGCGCCGGATGTAAGAATGGCCGCAATCGGCAAGGCCAGCTTCCGGATTCTGCAACAATCGATCGGGATGTCGTGGCCCGCGGCGCCCTTGCGGGAAACGCCCCATTGATCGGGCGCCCGGCCGCCGTGGAGCCGATGACCTCTCCCGCCCGTGCCAATCAGGTCCGTGCCGGCCAATCCATGTCGGCCAATGGGTGGTCCCGCAGCGGGTCGGCGCGCCGCATGGCGCCGGGATCTCGGTGGCGCTGACCGCGACGGTTTCCAGGCCCATCAAACGGGCCGGGTCCGCAAGCAGAACGAGGGTGCGATCTCAGACCATCGGGGTCATTGGGGGTGCCACGAAGCCCTATTGGTGTAGTATCATTCGCAACATAACATGTGTGGTTCCAAGGGATATCTTTGCGATGTCCGCGTGACATTGCAGACTGGCAGTCTCGACAAAAGCACGTTCAGCAATCGTGGTGGTCCGCGTCCGGGCGCCACGTGTAAAATCGAGAGCATAATCGTAGATCTCGCCTCCTGCCGTTTGTGCAGGTCGTAAGCCGCAGAAATTCGGTGGGTACAGCTCGATAGCTCCGACGCCTGGGTGGCATCCCGAACGTTTCATCGCTGCATTCGGGCGTTGGTTCTCGTGTTCAGAATGAGCATCATGATCTCAAGCAAGGATTCCTTGATATTGGATCACGGCGTTCGTTCGATGATGCCCGCTCTCGTCACGGCATTGACGTTCGGGCTTTTCATCAACGTCCTGCTGCTCGTCAGCCCGCTCTACATGCTGCAGATCTACGATCGTGTGCTGTCGAGCCGGAACGAGGTGACGCTGATCGGCCTGACCGTGATCGCGGCCTTCGCGCTCCTGGTCTGCGCGGTGCTGGAGATGCTGCGCGCGCGCATCCTGGTGCGCGGCGGGCTGGCCTTCGATCAGCAGATCGCGGAGCCGATCTTCGGCGCCGTGCATCGCGGCAACCTGCGGAGCCCCGAGGCCGGTCACGGTATCGCGTTGCGGGACGTCGATACGGTGCGGGAGTTCCTGACCGGCCCCGGCCTGCTCGCGATCTGCGACGCGCCGTGGGCTCCGATCTTCCTCGGCATCTGCTTCGTCCTGCATCCCTGGTTCGGCTGGATGACCGCTGCTGGCGGCGCCGCGATCCTGGTCCTCGCCCTCGTCAACGAGTGCGTGACGCGTCGCGCCCTCGCGGCGGCGGGCCAGGCCGTCAGCGCGGCCGGTCGCACCGCCCAGGCGACCTTCCGGAACGGGGACGTTATTCAGGCGATGGGCATGCTGGCGGCCCTGCGCAACCTCTGGAGCGGGTGCCACCGCGCCGTCCTGGCGTCTCAGGCCAGCGCCAGCGACCGTGCCGGCCTCATCGTCGCCCTGTCGAAGTTCATCCGCATGCTCCTGCAGATGATGATCCTCTGCGCCGGCGCCTATCTGGCGATCCACCGGGAGATCACCGCCGGCTCGATGATCGCCGCCTCGATCCTCAGCGGGCGCGCGCTGGCGCCGGTCGAAGTCTTGGTGGCGAACTGGAAGGGCTTCGTCTCGGCCCGCCTCAGCTACGGGCGTTTGAGGCGCCTCGACGCGTTGGCCAGACCGCGGCGCGAAAGCCTCGCCTTGCCGCGGCCCCACGGTGCGATCGAGGCCGAGAACCTGTTCGCGGCGGCCCCCGGCCAGCACGATCCGATCCTGCGCGGGATCAGCTTCCGGCTCGCACCCGGAACCGTCCTGGGCGTCGTCGGGCCGAGCGCCGCCGGCAAGTCGAGCCTGGCGCGCGCGATGACGGGGGTCTGGCCGGTGCAGCGTGGCACCGTGCGGATCGACGGGGCGGATCTCGCGCACTGGGATCCGCAGGTCCTCGGGCGCCATGTCGGCTACCTGCCCCAGGATGTCGAGTTATTCTCCGGCACGGTAGCCCAGAACATCGCCCGGTTTCAGGAGATCGACGCGGAGGCGGTGATCGCGGTCGCCCAGGCGGCCGGCTGCCACGCCATGATTCAGGAACTCGCCGACGGGTACAACACGCAGATTGGGGCCGGCGGATATGTCCTGTCCGGCGGGCAGAGGCAGCGCATCGCGCTCGCCCGGGCCATGTACGCGGATCCCTGCTTCGTCGTGCTCGACGAGCCGAATGCGAACCTCGACACGGAGGGGGAGGCGGCGCTGATGCGCGCCGTCTCCGCACTCAAGAGCCGCGGCACCACGGTCATGATCATCACCCACAAGGTGAACGTGCTGGTCGAGGCCGACCTCGTCCTGGCGATGGATGCGGGGATCGTCCAAATCTCCGGGCCGCCGGAGCAGGTGCTGCCGAGCGTGTCGGGGCCCCGTCCCGTCCCGAGCTTTCCGGGCGACAGGAACGAGGATCCCGTCCTTGTTCCCGCCCAGCGCGCGGTCGGGTGAGCCATGGTACCGACACTGGCCGGATCGTCGAGCTTGCGGCCCTTCCCGCGCGAAGCCGTGGCACCGGGAGGTCCTCGGCAGATCGCGCCGCAGGCCGCGCGAGGTCCGGTTCCCGTCACGACCTGGCGATACCACGCGATCGCCGGCTATACGCTGATCGTCCTCACCTTTGGGGTGGTCGGCGGCTGGAGCATGGTGGCGCGGCTCGATCGCGCCATCGTCAGCCCCGGCGTGATCAACGTGGAATCGAGCCGCAAGGTCGTCCAGCACTTCGAGGGCGGCATGGTCCGTCAGGTGCTGGTGAAGGAAGGGCAATCCGTCCAGCAGGGCGACATCCTCCTGCGGCTCGAATCCCTGCAGTCGCGCGCCAGCGTCGACCTGTTCCAGGGCCAACTCGACGCCGCCCTCATCCTCGAGGCGCGGCTGATCGCCGAGCGGGACCGCAAGAGCGGTCTCGACCTGCCGCGGGAGATCTCCGAGCGCGTCGCCGACCCGAACGTCGCGCGGGTGATCAACGATCAGTTGAACCAGCTCCAGGAGCGGCAAACCTCCCTGCGGGCGCAGATCGATCTCCTGGCGGCCCGCATCACCCAGCTGAAGACGGAGATCAGCGGGCTGGCGGTCGAGCGCTCCTCCGTCCAGGAGCAGGTCGGCTTCATCAATCAGGAACTGACCGGACTCCGGCAATTGCGTGACAAGAACCTGATCCCGCTCTCGCGCCTGCTCGTGATGGAGCGCGAGCGGACGCGGCTCGAAGGCATTCTCGGCCGTTCCGTCGCCGATACGGCCAAGGCGCAGAACGCCATCGGGGAAGCCGGTATGCAGGTCGCGCAGCTCAAGCAGAAGCTTCAGGAGGACATCGCCGGACAATTGCTGGAGGCGCGCCAGAAGATCTCCGAAGTGCGAGAGAAGCTTCTGGTTGCGCAGGACATCTTTCGGCGGCTCGAGGTGACGGCGCCCCGCGACGGCGTGGTCCAGGCGCTCAAGGTTTACACGATCGGGCAGGTGATCCGCTCGGGCGAACCCCTGATGGAAATCGTGCCGACCAGCGACAAGCTCGTGGTGCATGTGCAGTTCACCCCGAACGACCTCGAGACGGTCCAGGCGGGCATGCCGGCCGAGATCCGGTTCCCGACCTTCCACTCACGGCGGATTCCGACCCTCCTCGGCCATCTCACCTCGGTGTCGCGCGACCGCCTGATCGATGAGACGACGAAGCAGCCCTACTTCCTCGGCATCATCGAGATCAGCGAAGTTGAGGTTCCGGACGCGATCCGGCATCGCCTGGTGGCGGGCCTTCCGGCCGAGATCGTCGTCACCACGGGCGAGCGCACGGCGCTCGACTACATGGTGGCACCCCTCTTCGAGGCGATGGGACGCGCTTTCCATGAGCGCTGACATGAGCGCTGGGCCGGTCGCTCGCGCGGTTCCGCACGAGGATCGCGGTCCTTTGGTACGCTACCTGCGGTTGCTTAGGCATCGCGTTCGGATCAGCATCCGCGGAGACTGGATATCCGCAAAGCTTAGCAACCCCCGGGACGGATCAGGCAGGCGAGATCTTCGGATCTTCTTCTCAGGGACGCGATGACGGGGGTCGAGGTGGGTTCATGAGTGCGGTGATCTCATTCTTCCGGCCTGCCCCCACGGCCCGCGGACAATGGTCACAGCAGGAACTCGCCGAGTTCTATCGGGTCGAGGCCGCGCTCGTCCAAGCCGGGATGCGCATCACCAGCGAATGCGGGTCGAGCGACGAGGATGATCCGTGGTTCGTCTTCTGCCGCTCCGATGGCGAGACGATCATGCATTTCGCACGGATCGACGGCCGCTACGTGATCGCGTCGGAGACGCTGGAAACCCCGTTATGGGGCCCGGACTTCCGCTCACTCCTCAACCAATTGGCCTCGCAATACCCGACGCTCCTGCCGATCCCGAGCGCCAAGAGCGGCGCACGCCTCGTGATCCACCCGGCCGCCCTGCTGGCCGCGATCGTCGCGAGCGCGGCGTTCAGCCTCTTCTCGGAGGATGCGGTCGCACACGAGCTGACTTCCGACGGATTCGGGACGCATTCCGGGGCCGATCTCCCCGATGGCGGCGCGTCGGCCGGCTTTCTCGACGGGCCGCCGCCGCCGGCCCCGACGAAGCCGGAGGGCGGCCGGGAGGGCGGGGAGGACGACCACCGGAAGCATTTCGACACCATCATCCTCTCGGCGATGCTGATCGCCGAGGGGGCCTTCGCGTTCGCCGACCTGACGCAGAAGCTCGAGCCGGAATTGCTGTCGACCGACGACGGCGCCACGGTCGCGGCGCATGCGGCGCGGACCGACGCCTCCGTTCCCACAGCCGCTGCCGCAGCGGAGCGCGGGGGTAGCGCAGGCCGATCCGCCGAGACGGCCGCCACCCTGAACTCCGCCGCGGATTGCGCCGGCCAACCGCCGAGCCTTTCGGGGACGGGAGCGGTCTGCCTGCATCCGAGTCAGGTGACGCCGACATTCCACGATTTCGGAACCCTGACCTCCACGAGCCTCCTTCAGTTCCTGCAATTGAGCCCCGGCAATCTCGGCGCGATCCAGGCCTACGAGGTCGGCTCGAGCGTGGCCCTGATCAGCCGGTCTCAAGCGGAGAAACGCCCAGCACCGGCGTCCTCGGATGCCCCGAGCACCCCGGCGGCCCAGGGCAGCAGCGGCGAGTCCGGTGCCGCAGCCGCGGCGTCCACGCCGTCGGCGAGGAAGGCGGCTTTGCCCGAGCACCGGGATGGGGCGAGCGCCGCGACTGCGGCCGCGCCCTCGGCGGCCGCATCGGTGATCCAGGCCACATCCCCGAACGCCCATCAGGCATCCCCCGACGTGTTGAGCCCGGCGAGCGGAACGAAGGCCGGGGCCACGGCGATCCAGCCCCAAAGTGCCGATGTCGGCGCGACCATCGCGTCGGTTCAGCCCTCGGTGCAGGCCTCGGCCGAGAAGGTGGTTGCCTCCGACGGACCTGTCGCGGCCGCCACGGCCGGCGCCCTGTCGGCGGCGGCGCTGCCGTCCGCCGCCCCGGCCGTCGCCGCCTCCGGGGCGGCCGCGGCGAGCACCGGCCTCCTGATCCAGGCGAAGGTCGTGGCTCCGGGCACCACGGACGGCGCGCCCGTCGTCGCGCCGGTCTCGGCGGCCAAGGAACTGATCAAGGATGCGGGCGCGATCGCCGCCGCAACCCTGCCCGCGACGCTCGCGCCGGAGGCCCCCATCGCGCACGCGGCCACCGAGACGGTGACGACCGGCGCGGCGACAGCCACCGTCGTCGCGACTGTGACCATCGCGGCGACCGTCGCCGCAACCGCGGCTGCCCCAACAATCGTCGTGAAGGCAGGTCTGCCCGCATCGAGCGAGAGCGCCACACCCGTCCCGGCAACCGAGACGGCCGTCGCGCCCGTCAAGGTCGTCGTGCCGAGTGTCGTGCCAAGTGTTATCCCAAGTGTTATCCCAAGTGTTATCCCAAGTGTTGTCCCAAGTGTCGTGGCGAGCACGGCGACGGATGCGGCGAGCCTCGCGCATACGGTCAGCACCGGCGCCACATCCGCATCGCCCGTCCTGGAAGCCGTGATCAACCCGGTCACCGCGGTCGCGGGGACGCTCTCGGCGGTGGTGCAGGCCGCGGCGCCTGTTCCGGCGGCGGTCCCGAGTTCCGCCAATGCCGCTTCGATCGTGGCAATCGACACCGATGCGCACTCGGCGAACGACACGCACCCGGCTGGCGTCAGCAACGCCGTCGGGGCCACCGCGACAGCGTCGGCCGCTCCGCCAATGCCGGAGCTGTCCACGAACCTGCCCGAGACAGGAGCCGGGGCGCCCCATGTGACGGTGGTGCAATCGACATCCCCGCAAGCGACGCCCGACCTAGTGACGCAGGCCGATCCCACGCCCGCGGCCACGGCGCACGCGACGCAGCCGCCGGCGACGCTCCATGCGGTGGATCCCGGGGTCCTGTCGGTCTCCTGCGCACCGACTGCGGCGATGACTGCCGAGCACGGATCGGCCGAACCCGTTGCGGTCCAGCCCGCCGCCGACGCCGCATCGCCCCTCCACGCTGCGTCCGCGGAAGTCGGGCCGATGGCCCACGCGGCCGGCGCGGGCGACGCCTCCGCTCAGCCGCTAGCCGCCGCGCCCGTCGAGGCTTCGGCGACCCTCGTCCGGGCGCCGTATCTCGCGCCGGAATCGCATCCGGGGGCTGCGGCAAGCTCTCCCGCAACGTCCGGTGCAACGGAGGCCTCGCCCACGCACGAGACCGGGGCGGCGATCGAGGCGCCGCCTCATCCGGCCGCGCCCGTCGAGCCCCCTGCGGCGCAGGCCCCCGGCGCACCGCCGGCCGCGGCGGATTCCGGTCCCGCGGCGACGACCGATCCGGCCGCGACGCCGCCCGGCCCGAGCGTCGTGCCGCCGACGCCTCCCGCAGTTCGAGCCGCCGATCTGCCCGCGATGGTGTCGCAGGACGGCACCCTGGTGTTCTCCGCCGATGCAGGACACGAAGCCCCGGGTCACGTCGGGCCGGAGAGCGCCCCTGCGGAGGCGCATGCCGACGTCAAGGTGCTGGGTTTGGCGACCGAGCTCCCGCATCTCGCCGGCTTCCTGTGAGCCGCTGAACGCGACCGCGCGATCCGTCGCGCCTGCGGCCCGAATCACGCGGTCATCGCCGGGCTGATCCAGGCTTCGCCCGGTGCTGCCGGCGATGGGTGTCACCCGCACGTTGTCTTTCCAGGGCGCTGCGGGCGTGCCCGGACTCCCAACGCGCCGAGGTCCCGGGATGCGCCGCGTCGGCGGCATTGAATTCGCGCAGGGCCGGATGCATATCGCGAGCGATTTTCGACGGCCACGCGGAGGCATTCCCTTGAGCGACACGGTGGAGCGGCATGAATTCGGTGCCGAGGTCGGGCGCCTGTTGGACCTCGTCGTCCACGCGCTCTATTCCGACCGCGAGATCTTCCTGCGCGAGTTGGTGGCGAACGCCGCCGACGCGATGGACCGCCGGCGCTTCGAGGCGCTGACTGATGCGGCGAGCGCCCTGCCGCCCGACGCCAAGGTGCGGATCGTGCCCGACAAGGCAGCCCGGACGCTGACGATCTCGGATGCCGGCATCGGCATGTCGAAGGAGGATCTGGCGCAGAATCTCGGCACCATCGCGCGTTCCGGCACGCGTGCATTCTCGCAATCGCTCAGCGAGAGCGGAGCCGGGCAAGCCAAGACCGGAGAGAACGGCCAGGATCCGCGGCCGAGCCTGATCGGCCAGTTCGGCGTCGGCTTCTACTCGGCCTTCATGGTGGCCGACCGGGTCAGCGTCACCTCCCGTCGCGCGGAGGCCGAGGCGGCCTGGACCTGGACCTCCGACGGGCAGGGCAGCTACACCCTGGAGCGGGCGGACCGTGCCGAGCCCGGCACCGACATCGTGCTGCATCTGAAGGAGGATGCCGACGAGTATCTCGAGCCCCATCGGCTCGACCACGTCGTGCGCAAATGGGCCGACTTCATCACCGTGCCGATCGCCGTCGTGCAGGAGGGCAGGGAGGAGGCCGCCAACCAGGGCACGGCCCTCTGGCGCAAGCCCAAATCCGAGATCACGCCCGAACTCTACGAAGGGTTCTACCGCCAGGTCGGCATGAATTTCGACAAGCCCTGGGCCACCCTGCACTGGCGGGCGGAGGGGCAACTCGAATTCACCGCCCTGCTGTTCGTGCCCGGCATGAAGCCGTTCCAGGCCTTCGAGGCCGAGCGCGAGAGCAAGGTGCGGCTGCACGTGCGCCGGATGTTCATCACCGACACGGCGAACCTGCTCCCGTCCTGGCTGCGCTTCGTCCAGGGCGTCGTTGACACCGAGGACCTGCCCCTCAACGTCTCGCGGGAGATGCTGCAGGCGACCCCGGTTCTCGCCCGGATCCGCCGGGCGGTCACGGGCCGCGTCCTCTCCGAGCTGACCAACCGGGCAAAGGACTCGGCCGACTACGCCACGTTCTGGGAAAATTTCGGCCCCGTCCTCAAGGAAGGCATCTACGAGGACCATGAGCGCCGCGGCGAGATCGCTCCGCTCCTGCGGTTCCGGTCCTCGGCGGTCGAGGGCTGGACCTCGCTGCCCGACTACGTCGCCCGCATGAAGGACGGGCAGGAGGCCATTTACTATCTCGTGGCGGACGATGCCGAGGCGCTGGCGCGCTCGCCCCAGCTCGAAGGCTTCCGGGCGCGGGGCGTCGAGGTGCTGCTGCTCTCCGACCACGTCGACGCCTTCTGGCCGGATTCCCTCGACCGTTTCGCGGAAAAGCCCCTGCGCTCGGTGACGCAGGGCGGCCTCGACCTGTCGAAATTCGCGCGCGAGGGCGACCCGGGCGACGTGCCGGCCGGGATCGATGCCCTCGTGGCGGGCCTCAAGGCCGCGCTGAGCGCCGACGTCTCGGACGTCCGCGCCACCGATCGCCTCGTGGACAGCGCCGTGGTGCTCTCCGCCTCCGGCAGCGGCCCGGACCTGCAGATGCAGCGCCTGCTCCGCCGGGCCGGGCGCGGCGGCGGCAGCCTGCCGGTGCTGGAGATCAACCCGCACCATGCCCTGATCCGCGCGCTCGCGGAGGGACCGGAGAGCGATGTCCCGGCCGCCGCCGGCACGCTCCTCGACCTCGCGCGCATCCAGGACGGCGACACGCCGCGCGACCCCGTCGCCTTCGCGCGCACCATCGCGGCGGCGCTCGCGGGCGCAGGGCGGAGTGAGCCCGCCGGGCGGCCGCCCGACGCTTGAGCCTTCCTCGCTTGCACCCTCCACCGCCCCGGTGGAGGGTGCGGCCCGCATGAAGATCCTGATCCCCACGCTCTACGACACCCATGGCGGCTCGACGCGCGTGCTGCTCGCCGCCGCCGAGGCCCTGCGAGGCGAGCACGCCGTCACCGTCCGGGCGCCGATCGCCGAGGCGGATGAGCCGGTCCGCGCACTGTTCCCGAGCCAGCCGCTCGTGGGTTTCCGACGCAAGCTCGCGATCCTGCCGCGGCTCGGCGCGATCCTCTGGCGCGAGGCCGCCGCCCTCCGGCGCCTGCGCCCCGACCTCATCTACGTCCACGACGAGCCGTCGCTCTACGTCTACGGCGTGGCCGCCGAGGCGCTGCGCCCCCGGCCGCGCCTGCTCTGGCACCTGCATGCGGGAGCGGGGCAGGGCGGCGCCGCGCGCCTCCGGGCGGCCCTGGCGGATGCCTGCATCGTCATCAGCCCCCATGTCGCCCCGCCCGCTGGCCTGCCGAGCCGGCTGATCCGCAACCCGCTCGTCCTGCCGCCGGGCGGGCCCTTGCGGCCGGCCGAGCCAGCGCCCGGGGGCGGGCTCCCGGGCCTCGCGGTGGTGGGCGCGGTGGTGCCGCGCAAGGGCCAGGACCTCGCCGTGGAGGCGCTCGCCCACCTGCGCGGCCTCGACGCCGGCGCGACCACACATCTGACGCTCATCGGCCCCGAACTCGATCCCGCCTTCGCGGCGCGCCTGCGCACGCGGATCGCCGAACTGGGCCTTGCCGCCGCCGTGACCTTCACGGGCGAGCGCGGGCCCGCGGAGGCCTTTTCCGGAGTCGGCGTCGCCCTGTTCCCCTCGGGCGCCGAGACCCAGCCCCTGGCGCTCGCCGAGGCCCTGGCCCGGGGCCTGCCCGTCGCCGCGACCGACATCCCGGCCCATCGCACCATGCTGGTGGAGGCCGGCGCCGACACGGCGCTCCTCAGCCCCCGTGAGCCCGAGGCCCTGGCTCAGACGATCCTGAGGGCCGCGGCACGCCCGCCGGATCCCGCCCTCGCGTCGCGGATTCGCACGCTCTACGACCCGGCCCGGTTCGACGCGGAGCTTCGCGGCTACGTGGCGCGGATCGCGCGCGACGTCGCCGCCTCAAGCCGCTTGTGAAAGCCGGACCACTCGTGCTAGGCACCGCCCGTCTCGTCGAGACACCTCGCGGAGAGGTGGCAGAGCGGTTGAATGCACCGCACTCGAAATGCGGCATGCCTGCAAGGGCATCGGGGGTTCGAATCCCTCCCTCTCCGCCACTCCCTTCTTTCGAGTCGGCGGCCGGCCTGATTGGCTTGGCTCGGTCGAGACCCTAGCCGTCGCGGCGCTCGATTACCCCTACCAATGACACGGTCCGACAGGGTCGGACGCTGCAGCCCGGCGTGTAATCCGGCTCTCTTCGTGGTCATGGAATCCGCTTTCCCGGCGTTGATCCGAAGATAAAACTGTCGCCATTCGGACCAAGTCTGAAGACAGTTCTGTACGAAATGACAGGATCGCTTGCGCCTGACTTCCGTTGCGCTCTTTATGGGTGTGGCCAATATTCAAGGCGAAGGGCTTTGTCATGAAAAGACGAACGTTCTTGGCCGGCGGCGCAGCCGCGGCAGCAGTGCCCCACATGGCCCTGTCTCACTATTCCCCACCGACGACCGGTCAGACCTTGGCGCCTGGCGAGCTCGCGGAGAACGCAGCCAGATTGCGGCGGCAATTTCTCCAGGTCTACGATCCCGCCTACGTCGAACACGTCATCCTGCCCTACTTCCTGGTCAGCACTTACGCCGGCGAGCGGCCGGCGCTCCCGATGATCGATGTGACGTTGACGAAGGAAGATGCACTTCCGGCTGATCTCTGGGGTCTCATCAGCGAAACCTGGAGACCGGATCCGGAGCAGGGCGTGACCGTCTTCCTGCAGGGATTGGAGAAGCGCGGTCCGGACAACCGGCGAAAGCGGATCTACATGTCGGCTCTGACGCCGAACCTTTACCGTTCCATGTATGGCGACAAGGTCACCCGGTTCTTCAGCGCCCTTCTGGCCACGGAAAATTCCGGCAAGCCATTGATGCGGTCGTATCTGGAGAATTACTGGGACTTGTATTGGGACCTGCATCTCGGAGTGAAGGGCGATGCGATCCCCACGCGGGTCCGCCAGATCGGGGAGAGCTTCAACACGGTGCTCGCCCACCGCGATCCGACCCAGCGGATCGTGTACGACCATTACATGGCCGTGCGCGCGAATCTCGGCTTCCTCAAATCCTGGATCGACACAAAGCTCGCGGACGTGGTGACGGGCAAGACGCCCGATCCCGAGAAGACGTTCGCGTATTATTGGATCAAGAATGGCGAGGAAGGTGAAAACTTCCGGCACAAGGATGTCGTCTTCGAGTGCTTCCACAATTTTGTTGCGTTTAGTCAATGGGGAAACACGATCTACAACATCATGCTCAAATTGGAGCGTGCTGGTGGAGATCCGGAGGCGCGCGCCTCGTTCAAGAAGACCATGTCGGGCGATTTCGACAACGCCAACGGGGCCGCCTTCACGCCGCTCGAATGCTTCGTCATGGAGCTTTTCCGCACGATCTCACCTAATGGCGGAAGCATCTCCGCGGTCGAGGAAGTCAGCACGCCCGTGTTCGAGCGGCACGGCTACATCATCAGTCCGCATACGGCCACGAGCCTGGATCCGATTCATTGGAAAGATCCGAAGACGTTCGATCCGTCGCGCTACCAAGGCGTGCCGACGAGCCACGCCATCGATGAAGCCCGGATGCACCAGATCGGCTTTGCCCGATGTCCGTTCGACAGGACGTCCTTCGACGTCAAGGACGGCAGAAAGGCCGCCCTGCACAACAGCGCCTACGGCACCGTCTACGGAATCGCTCAGGGCAAGCCTCTGCCCGTCTGCGACTATGCCGGCTTCGCGCCCTTCGGATTCGGATATCGCCGCTGTCCTGGCGAACAACTGACGATCCAGGTGTTCGAGGATTTCCTCAGGAAGGTCTGGAGCGACAAGATCGACTTCGTCAAGCTCGAGGGCGCAACCGCGGAGAAACTGCCGATTGGACCGAGGGCCGTCATCGGCGACAATCTCGGCTTCACGCGCGGCGCCTAGTGCCGCGCCCGATCCCGTTGCGATCGGGAACGGCGCTCAGTCTTTGATGGGACGCGCTCTCTTTCGCCGAACCGGTCTCCACTTCGGCGGAGGGCGCCCCAGCATCGCTTCGCCTCGGCAGCCGCCATTCGTCAAGGACGCATTCAGGCATCGCAGTTGCGCGTCCTGGAACTCACTCAGGGGGCGCAGCGTGACGATCATCGATCCACGCCTCGGCGATACCGAGGACGACCGCTCTAGCACGAAGCGGCACTCGATGCTGTCACTCGCGGGCAACCTGCTCGCGGAGGTCAGCCTTCCGAAGCTCATCGTCGCCTGCCTCCTGCTCATTGTCCTGCCCGGCCTCATGCTCGGAGCGGCGCCTCTCATCGCGTCCATCTGGATCATGGGTGTTTCCGCCAAGCTCTCGGCCGTGCTGAGCGGCACCTGGCCGGTCCTGCTGCTCTCGGGGTTTGCGGTCGTCGGCTGGTTCGGCGGACGGCCTCTGTTTCGGCTGGCCGAGAGCAGCTTCTGGTCCCTGAACGCGCTCGTGGTTCAGCCCGGCTACGCGCTCGCGCGCGAAACCTTCCGCCACCTCGTCGAGGGCCTTCTCCCGGCCGGAGCCAGCAGGGCGACGGTCGCGTCCATTCGCGCCGCCCTGGCGGCCGCAGCCGGATTGGTGATGGGAGCGATCGGTCTGTCCGTGGCCTCGCTTGCTTGGCCGGCCACGCGATGGAGTGCGGGTTTGGCGGACCTGGTCACACCCCACCAATTGGTCTCACCCTCGATCGCGAATGCCGTCGTGATCATTGCCGTCTATTTCGGCTTGGCTGGCCTTCTCTGGGGCGTTGCCGACGCGGTGACGCCGCAACCGAGGGATCTCGCTTCCTTCCATCGGTCCGGGATGAATGCGCGTCGGTGGCGCGTCGCTCACCTGTCCGACCTCCATGTCGTCGGGGAGCGATACGGCTTTCGCATCGAGAGCGGACGGGCGGGCGTCCAAGGCAACGAGCGCCTGCGCGGCGTCCTCGCTCGGTTGGATGCCATTCATGCGGCGCGCCCCCTTGATGCCGTGATCGTCACGGGCGACCTCACGGATGCAGGCCGTTCGAGCGAATGGGCCGAGCTTTTCGATGCGCTCGCGCCGTACCCGGCCTTGTCCAGGTTGATCGTCGCGCTCCCGGGCAATCACGACGTGAACGTCATCGACCGAGCCAATCCGGCGCGGTTCGAACTGCCGACCAGTCCGAAGAAGCGTCTGCGACAGCTTCGGACCCTGTCTGCGCTGGAGGCCCTGCAGGGATCGAGGGTCCTGACCGTTGACCGAGAGGCCGGGCGAATGGGTGCTTCACTCTCGGAAGCGCTGAGGCCCCATATCGAGGCGATCCGGACCTTCGCCGATTGCGGCCGCCCACGCCGGCCTCTGGCGCTCGCAAAGCTTTGGCGCGGCCTTTTCCCGATGATCCGACCGCCGGCCTCGGCCGACGGGCTCGGGATCATCGCGCTGAACTCGAATGCGGAGACGCATTTCTCCTTCACGAATGCCCTCGGGATCGTGTCGGCCGAGGAGATCGGCGCGCTCGAGATTGCCGTCCGCCAATACCCCGATGCCGCCTGGATCGTTGCGCTCCACCATCATCCTGTCGAGTATCCCAAACCCGCCAAGGCCTTGTCGGAACGGATCGGAACCGCTCTCGTCAATGGCAGCTGGTTCGTCCGAAAGCTGCAACGGATGGCCGACCACGTCGTCGTGATGCATGGGCATCGGCATGTGGACTGGATCGGCGAATGCGGCGGACTCCTGATCGTGTCGGCGCCCTCGCCGGTCATGGAATCCGTCGAGGGCAGCGACAGCTATTTCTACATCCATACCCTTGAGGCAGATCCGGATCATCGATTGCGGCTCCTCGAACCTGAGCGCGTCGAACTTCGAGGCCGGGGGAGCGTGGAATGCTGAGAATGGGCTCATCGGCGCGCACGCCATCGATCGACCGACGCCAGGCCAGTTCGTCGGCGAGCAACCGGGCGACCCCGCCTAATTTCGGGGTTGTCTGAGGGGCGTGCGCGCCTCGTCGGTGCGATCCCGCGGGGCGCCCAGAAGATCCGCGATCCAGCGGCTCGAGGGATGCTGGTCGCAGATCGTCAGGATCGCGATCACGATCGGCACGCCGATGAAGGCGCCGGACAATCCCCACAGGAACGTCCAGAAGAAGACCGCGAACAGCACGATGAACGGCGACATCGCGAGGGCATTTCCGGCGACCCGAGGCTCCAGGTAGCTGCCGACCAGGAACTGGATCAGGTTCAGGCAGACGAAGACCAGGAGCGCCGTCTGCCAGGAGGCAAACTGGGCCATGGCATACAGGGTCGGGAAGACGGTCGCGATGAGTGGCCCGATCACCGGGATGTAGTTCAGGACGAACGCGATCACGCCCCATTCGAGGGCGAGGTCGAGGCCCATCATGGCGACGAATGCCCAGACGAGTGCGCCCGTCATGAGGCTCATCAGCGTGCGAACGAGCATGAACCGGCGAAGCTTGCCCGCCGTTCGCGCGCTCCCGGCGAGAAGAACCTGTCCGAACCCGCGCGCGCCGCCGGCGGAAAGCTTCCGCGCCACATCCTCGACTTCGAGCAGGCCCAAAATGACGTAGATCAGGATCACGAACAGGAAGGTCGAGGTGCTGTTGAACCGGCTCGTCAACTCTGGCAGCAGGCGCAGCAGCCATGGAATATTGAAGTGCTCGGCCCAGAGCCCGGCGAGCACGATCCCGTGCGTCTCGAGCCAGTCGGCCGTCTGAGCGTAGAGGCCTTGCAGGCGCGTCGCGTCGCTGATGACGGACCGAACGACCCTGCCGAATCCCCAAGTGATCAAGGACCCGAACGCGAGAATGATCGCGGCCGTCCCGACGACGCTGATCGCACATGCCAGGACTTTGGGAAGAACCGCCTGGAGCCCCCTCTGAACCGGCCACACGATGGCGATGATGAAGATCGCGAAGGCGACAGGCGCGAAGACCGAGCGGGCGAGCGCGAGCGCACCACAGATCAGGATCAAGGCACCGATGGCGATGAGGAGACGGATGGGATTGGTGGGCTCGTCCATGCTGGCGCCTCCGAGGCCAGCCCGCCGCATCGCGAGCCCGTCAGACCGATCCGTCTGATCTTACGATCGTGCCATGCACGTCCTCATGAAGCGGTTGCGCGCGGCAAACTGCCTCCCGAAGCGTTGGAGCTTGGCCTGCTGGAGGCACTCGGCCCGCTTGGCGGCGTGCTCGCCGCGCATGGGCTTCGCGGCCTGCGCCGGAGCGGCAGCGAAGCCGAGGGCGACGAGGATTGCAAGCGCTCCGATCAGAGCTTTCATCGCGGCCTCCCGTGACGCTTCGGCTATGTGACGGACGCGACGTCGACGCGCGCTATCGCGGGCGAGCTTTCATCGCCGGCTCCAAGAGATCAATGCGTGGATGATCACATACCGATGCGGCCCTGTCACTCTGTGATGGTACAGTGTGTCCAGTTGCGCTCAATGATGTGCGCATCATCTTGACGCCATGCTGGTATAGGCGCAGGATTTGACTCTGAATTTCTCCAAGAGGCCGATCGCGCGCGCCTGATGCGACCGCTCGAATGCTGGTCGCCGCCGGATCGGAGACGGATTTCATCGGTCCCGAACTTGTGCTTGCAAATGCTGACGTGACAGTCAGGCAGGCTCCGATTCGAAGCAGGGGAGTGCCCCATGACAGCACTCGATCGCCGCGCGATGCTCCGGGGCATGTCGTCCGGGGTTCTGGCTGCCTCCCTGGGCTTGGCGTTCCTGCCGAAGGCCGCCGAGGCCATGGTGCCGGCACTGGGCGCGTCCGCTCAAGGCGCTGCCGATCCGGCAAACCCCGACAACCTCGTCGAGAAGGCCCGCGTCGTGGTGGTGCATCCGCGCCATCGCCGGCGCCGGCGCCGGCGCGTTTGCTGGTGGCGCCGCGGACGCCGCGTATGCGCGTGGCGCTGGTAGGAGGGCTGACGCGCTCCGGTATCGATCGGCGGCTCGGAGGCATCCTGCGCGATGTCGCCCGCAGGGTGCCGGCTCTCAGAACGAACCCAGCATCGAGCCGAGCAGGATCACGCCCAGAAGCGCGACGATCGGGCCGGCGATGCCAACCAGGACGATGTCGCGGTAGCTGTCGCGATGGGTCGCGCCGCAGACCGACAGCAGGCTGATCACGGCGCCGTTATGCGGCAGACTGTCGAGGGTTCCGGCTCCGATCACCGCGACCCGATGGAGGAGGTCCGGGCTCAGCCCGATCTCCGCCGCCCGTGCGAGGTAGGTCGGCCCAAGGGTATCGAGCGCGATCGTCAGGCCGCCGGAGGCGGAGCCAGTCAGGGCCGACAGGGCGTTGGTCGATGCCGCCAGCGAGACGAGGGGACCGCCGCCGACCCCGAGCACCGCGTCACGCACGACGGCGAAGGCGGGCATCGCCGCCACGACGGCGCCGAATCCGACGAGGCTCGCGACGCTGAGAACCGGGAGCACCGAAGCGTTGGCGCCCGCATCCACGCTCTCGCGCAAGCTGGGCAACCGGGCCCGGTTGAGCAGGACGACGGTGATGCAGGCGCTGGCAAGAGCCACGGCCACCGACCACACGCCGGCAACCGCCGCGAAGGAGGTGGCGCCCCAACGGGCCTCGCCGAGATAGGTGAAATCGAGGCGTGGCAGCACGATGAGGGAGAGCGTGAGGTTGACGAGGATCACGATCGCGAGGGGAAGCATGGCGACGACGACGCCAGGAGGCCGGGAGGCCGGAGGGCCATGATCGATCTCGGCCGGATCGAATTCCCGGGCGATGACGGCCCGCTCGCGCAGCTTGTCGTCGGCGGCAAGCACCTGTGCGGAGGGTGGCGACCCCTCGCCGAAGGCTTCCCCGGCGCCGCGGGCCAGGGTCTCGGCTCGCCTCAGCCACCAGAGCCCGAAGGCCAGCATGATGGCTGAGGCGATCAGCCCCAAGCCGGGGGCGGCAAACGGCGTCGTGCCGAAAATCGGCATCGGGATCGCGTTCTGGATCGAGGGCGTCCCGGGCATGGCCGACATCGTGAAGGTCGACGTGCCGAGGACGATCGCCGCCGGCATCAGGCGACGCGGAATGCCGGAAGCCCGGAACATCTTCTGTGCCATCGGTGCCAGCACGAAGAACGCCACGAAGAGGCTGACGCCGCCATAGGTGACGAGCGCGCCAGCCAGGACCACGGCGAGGATCGTGCGGCCAGGACCCAACCAGCGGGTCATCGCGTCCGCCACGGCCGTCACGGAGCCGCTATCCTCCATCAGTTTCCCGAACAGGGCCCCGAGGAGGAAGAGCGGAAAATATTGCCCAACGAAGTGGGCGGCCGCGCCCATGAAGGTCTGCGTCCAGTGCGCCAGGAGTGGCTCCCGCGCGAAGAGCGCGGCGACCAGGGACGCCGCCGGCGCGAGCAGCAAGATGCTCCATCCGCGATACGCCAAGCCGACCAGAAGCCCGAGACCGATCGCGATGCCGAGCAGCCCCATCGGTCAGATCCCGTGGAGGAAGGCATCGAGGTCGAGAGACGAGCGCTGGCCGAGATCCAGTCGGTGCCGGTCCAGGAACTCGGAGGCCGCGCGTCGCCCCTCGTCGCGCAGCATGACGAGAAACGGCCACTCGGCATTGAGCTTGGAGGAATAGCCGAGATCCAGCATCATCGCGCTGGAGATCCGATGGATCCGCATCCCGGCCCATCGTGCGCCCTCCTCGTCGGTCGGGCTGGCGACACGCCCGAGCAGGGCCATCATCCTGAGTTCCTTCATCAGGACGGCGTTGAACGAGACCTCGTTGAGGCGGTTGGTGATCTCCCTGGCCGAGGTCGGCGGTCCCGGCCGCTCGATCGGATTGATCTGAACCAGGAGCGTGTCCTGGGATTCGCAATCGCGGATGAGCGGCGTCATCGTCGGATTGCCGGCATATCCGCCATCCCAGTAGGCGTCGCCTTCGATCATGACGGCTTGGAACAGCGTCGGGAGGCAGGCCGAGGCCAGCAGCACATCGGGGCTCAAGTCGGCATTGCGGAACACGCGTCCCCGGCCGCTCCGGACATTCGTCGCCGTGACGAACAGCTTGATCGGGCTGCGTGCGAGGCCGGGGAAATCGACCGTGTCCGCCAGGATCGCGCGGAGTGGATTGGCGCCGGCGGGATTGAGGTCATAGGGCGAGACCACACGCGCCATCATGTCCATGGCGGCGAAGAGCGGCGAATGATCGAGGGACCAGCGCCCGAGCAGGACGTCCAAAGGGCCGCGGCGGAACGGACTGAACCGCGCGGCATCGGAGACCTGCCGCCAGAACCCTTCGAGCGCGGCCTTCGCCCCAGCCGGCCCGTTCTGACAATAGCCGTGAGCCAGCACCGCGGCGTTCATGGCTCCGGCCGAGGTGCCGGATATGGCCTCGATCTCCAACTGGCGCTCTTCGAGCAGCCGATCGAGCACGCCCCAGGTGAAGGCGCCGTGCGCCCCGCCGCCCTGCAGCGCAAGGTCGATCAGAAGCGGGTCGGAATCGAGCCGGTCGCGGGCGGGAGCCATGTGTGCCTCCGATGCGGGGCCGGCCCGCAGCTTCGAGGCGCCGGCCGCGAAAGCAGGTCCGGGCGTCGTCAGCTGTCGCGCCGGGCTTGTGCGTCCTTCACCGCCTGCGAAACGCGCCCGATCTCACTTCGCTCGGTCGTGACGGTACGTCGATCGCTCCCGATCGGCGGCATGCCGTCGACCGAGGTCTCGCCCGGTTCCGGATGGTGCCGGATCGCGGCGCGCTTGCGCCCCAGAGCCGCGTCGAAATTCGTGCGTATCCGCTCGCGTCGGCGTTCGGCCCGCCCCTGATCGAGACGCGCGTTCACCCGCCGAATGGCGCGCGCGAAAACCTGCTTCTTCTCGGACAGGCCGCGCTCGCTGGCCTCGGGCGCCCCGATGCCAGATGCAGCGGCCTTGCCCCGCCGAGCGCGCCGTCGCGCCGCGACGATGTCCCGGATGCGATGACGGCGCTCGCGCAGCCACCGGGCCAAGGCGAGCGTCTCGTCCGGCGCGAGCTTGCCGAGATCCGGGTAATGGCTGAGCTTGACCCGTTCGAACTCGTCTTCCGAGAGGAGCCGCCGCTCGGACGCAATGCCCACACCCATGTCCGGCCTCCTCAGCCATCGAGCCCATCACGGGCGCTTTCGCCGTGACGGTTCAGAGGTGCTGGTTCTGCGCCAACCGCGAACCCGGTGGCGATCGCCCCAGCCGAATCCTGCGCGGACGACAAGGACACCGTTCCGCCCTGCCGATGGATCTCCGGCATTGGCCGGCGCGCCGAGCACCAGGAGGCGCGATCCCGCATCCGCCTCTCGAGGATCGGAAGCACGGGCAGGTCCGATCGGTGAGGTCAGGTCACGACGGAATGGAAAGCGCGCGTTCGATGCCGGTCTCCAGTCTCCCCTGCGTCGACTCCGTGATGAGGCGCCAGTCTAGCATGAGCGGACCGGCGCTCCACTCCGAAGCGAGGCCGCCTGTCTCATCGTCGGATACCGTATCCAGGCAATCGGAGGACGTTCGCCCCGTCGCTTCGCACCTTGCGTATCCATCGCACCCAAGGGCCTGACCCGCGCGACTGTCTCATCGGATCAAGCCTCGGATCGCCGTCGGCGTAGGCTACCGTGCCGATGTCCAGGGAGACGGCGCATGGGCGACAATGTGGCCTCGAAGGATCCGGCCTTCGGTGCTCGGCCGAGCCGGTGGTGGTTCCTCGCCGCGGGCATCGTTCTCCTCATCCTGGGGCTCGCGGGCCTGTACATGAGCGCGGTGTTCACCGTCGCCAGCACCCTCTGGTACGGCGTCCTGCTGCTGATGGCCGGGGCCGCGGAGATCATCGAGGCCGTGGCTCAGACGCGCGAGAGCGAGCCGTGGCATTCGCGCGCGGCCCGGGTCCTGGCCGGCGCGCTGTATGTCGCTGGCGGCCTGTTCGCGGTGACGCAGCCCGTGCAGGCCTCGGTGGCTCTCACCTTGGTGCTCGGCCTCGTGCTGATCGCATCGGGTATCGCCCGGGCTGTCTGGGCCGTCATCCACGAGGTGAGGACCTCCCGCACCGCGGTCATTCTGTTGGCACTGGTCTCGGTGCTGCTCGGAGCCGCCATCATCCAGCAATGGCCCCTGTCCGGCCTTTGGGCGATCGGCCTCTTCGTCTCCTGCGACCTGCTCGCGGCCGGCCTGTCCTGGTGCTGGGCAGGGCTGACCCGGGATCCGCGCGCGGCGATGCCGCTCCGGGGCAGACTGGGGCCGTTGAGCCTCAAGTAGAGCGCAGCGTCATCACCGAACGACCTGCGCTGGTGTCGCTGCGTTGGTCCTCAAGCGCAACGCCTCGCGACGATGCGGACGGGGGCGCGGCGGGACAATCCCGACCGGGACCCCTTCGCGTGCGTGCTGGAGCAGGCTGGCGCTCTGGCGCCGTTCCCGATTGCCTTGCTACCGGGAGCGGCGCTCAGTCCTCGATGTGACGCGCTCGCGCGCCGAACCGCTCTCCAGTTCGGCGGTGCGCGCTCAGTAGGCCCAGCCGTAATAGGGGCGTCCGTAATAGCCGTAGCCGTAATAGCCCGCCGGCGCGTACCCGTAGCCGTACCCGTTGCAGTAGGGATCGTAGGCGCTGCACCAGGGGCTGCCGTAGCCGTAGCCGAGACCGGAGCCGACCGCGAGGCCGAGGCCAAGACCGGCCAGGCCCCAACCGTAGCCGCCGCGCCAGCCATGGCCACGCCATCCATAGCCACGCCAGCCGGCGCCTCGCCAACCGAAGCCCGGACCGCGCCAGCCCGCCCCCCGCCAGCCGACGCCTGCACCGCGCCAGCCGACGCCCGCACCGCGCCAGCCACCGAAGCCGCCTCGGAACCCTGCTCCGCCGAAGCCGCCGCGCCAGCCGCCGCCGCCAAAGCCGCCGCGGAACCCACCACCTCCGAAGCCGCCTCCGCGGAACCCACCACCCCCGAAGCCGCCTCCACGGAACCCGCCGCCACCGCCGAAGCCGCGCGCATCCGCGGGGTCGGGTGCAAATGCCAGAGCGGCGAGGATCGCTGCTGCTGAAAGCGCAAAACGTTTCATGGTCGCACCTCCGAACAAACACCCTCCCTGGACTGAAACGCGTTTGCGGCGAAGCTCGTTCTGGGCAGGTTTCGGACAGTTCGATCGATAATTGTTTCTGGGCGCATCAATCCCGACGAGCATAGAGGCGCCTGGCCGTTCATCGGTGGGTGGTTTTGGCCGGGATCCCCTCGGGCGGGAAAGCTTGCCTCCGTTGCCGTCGTCTCGGTTGCTGGAATCCTGTGCTGTTCACAGGGGCGAATTCACGCCACCAGCGCCGGCCGGTCCGGGGTCCGGAGACCGTGCGTATGCTCCGAGAACTGGCCGATCCGAGCCGGCCGACCCAGCAGATAGCCCTGGGCGGCCTCGCAGTTCTCCGCGACGAGGAAGCCGAGTTCACCCTCGGTCTCGACGCCCTCCGCCAGGACAGGCAATCCCAGGCCGCGGCCGAGGCCCAGCACCGACCGCACGATCGCGGCCGTCTGCGCGTTCGTGTCCACCGATTTGATGAAGGAGCCGTCGATCTTGATCTTGTCGAAGGGATAGGAACGCAGGTTCGAGAGCGAGGAATAGCCCGTTCCGAAATCGTCCATGGCGAGCCGCACGCCAAGGGCCTTGAGCTGGTGCAGGTTCGAATGGGCGCGCGGCGGATCCCGGATCAGGGCCGTCTCGGTGATCTCGATCTCGAGCCGCCCGGGCTTCAACCCGGTCTGGAACAGGACCTCATGCACGATCTGGATGAAATGCGGCGCGAGGATCTGGACGGCCGACACGTTGACGGCCACCGAGAGCGGGTTCGCCCAGCTCGCGGCCTCCCGGCAGGCTTCGCGCAGCACCCACTCGCCGATCTGCAGGATGATGCCGCTCTCCTCGGCGATCGGGATGAATACGGCCGGGGAGACGGCGCCGCGCTCGGGATGCTGCCAGCGCAGGAGCACCTCGAAGCCGATCACCGCTCCGGTCGTGACATCGGTCTGGGGCTGATAGACAAGATGCATCTCGCCCCGCGCGATGGCGTGGCGCATGTCGTGCTCCAGCAGCCGGCGGTCACGCACCTGCGCGCCCATCTTGGCCTCGAAGAAGCGATAGGTGCCGCGGCCCTCGGATTTCGCCCGATAGAGGGCCGTGTCGGCGTAGCTCAGGAGCATGGCCCGATCGGTCGCGTCGTCGGGATAGAGCGCGATCCCGACGCTGGTGGCGATGACCGGACCGGCGGCATCACCGTTGCGGCTGCACAGCGCTTCCAGGATCCGCTCCGCCAGGCGCCCCGCCGCGACCGCGTGATCACAGGGCATCAGGATGGCGAACTCATCGCCGCCGAGCCGCGCCATCATCTGCGTCTCGTCGAGGATCTCCGTGACGGTGCGCGCCACGTTGACGAGCATCGTGTCGCCGGCCGTGTGACCGAACAGGTCATTGACCTCCTTGAACCGGTCGAGGTCGAGGCAGAGCATCGCGAGCTTCCGGCCGCCGGCCTCGGCCAGCTTCAATTCCTGCTCGATCCGCTGATTGAAGCTCGTCCGGTTGGCGAGACCCGTGAGCGCGTCGTGATGCGCGAGGAACTGGATCTGACCTTCCGCCCGGCGCCGGGATCGGAGATCGCGCACGGCGACGGCATAATGGGGTTGGTCGCCGTAGGTCACCGGCCGCATGATCAGCTCGACCGGGATCGTGCCCCCTCCGGCTTCGCACAGCTCCGCCTCGATCGCCTGGTCCGACTGGCTGGCCAGGGCCAAGCGCGTCGCCGCCTCCGGCAGGAAGCGGGAGAGAAGGCATCCGGACAGGTCGGAGGCCGGCATGCCCACGAGCTTGCCGAAGCTGTCATTGGCGCTCACGATGCTGTCGCCCCGGCAGACGACGAGGCCTTCGACGGCGGCGTTGGCGAGACTATTCAGGCGCTCCCGTTCCAGCGCCGCGTGGCGACGCTCGCGGACATCGAGGGCGAGCGCCGCGCAGGCAAACATCAGGATGGCGACGCTCGCCAGCGAGACGCCCACGGCGAGCCAGCGCGCCGGAATCGCGGCCTCCGAGATCACGAGGCTCGGATCCGGAACGATCGTGACCGCACCCATGGCGGTGAAGTGATGGCTGCAGATCGCCACGAGCAACAGCAGAGCGCCCGTCGCCCGTGCGCGGAAGCCCTGCCGGCCGAGGGCAACCGGCAGGGCGGCGCTGCCGAGCACGGCGCCCAGGATGAGCGAGGCGGCCACGAGCATCGGGTCCCAGCGGATGTGCCCCGCAATCTCGAAGGCCATCATACCGGTGTAGTGCATCGCCGCGATGCCGCCGCCCAGGATCGTGCCGCCGATGACCGGCGTGAACGGGATGTTACGCGCGAGGGCGACCGCGAGGCCGATGCCGGTCAAGACGATCGCGTAGACGAGGGAGAGCGTCGTGAGACTGACATCGTAGCCGCTGGGAAGACTCGGTTCGAAGGCCAGCATGGCGACGAAATGGGTGGCCCAGATTCCCGAACCGCAGGCCACGGCGGCGATGCAGAGCCAGACGGCCCGGAGCTGCTGCGTGGCCTTGCGCGCGTGATGCAGCAGCTCGATTGCGGTGATCGCCGCCAAGGTGCAGATGGCCGCCGCGAGGGCGACCAACCACAGGTCGTGTGAATTGACAAAACAACCGACGACCTTGAGCATGGCATCCGGACGATCAGAAAGCGAATAGAGCGATGCTGGACCGTCCTGACTGTATGTCGCGTTAAATTCTCCCGTGCTATTCGCCTCGATCAGTCTTTGGTTAATGATACGTCTATGATTGAAAAATGCTCATAAATGTTTGTCGCAATCGGAAATATACTGAATAATGGAGATTCATATCAGCATTCTACTGGATGATAGCTGAATGTTTTTCAATCATTTCGGATCATGGTCCGATGTTTGAGCAGCGCTTCATCATCCGTTCGCAGTGGCAAGGCAGAGATATCGCCTTGATCAGAATGTCATCAACGCAAGCCTGTCCGAGAGCTCAGGCCATGTTGGAGCGATCAATCGACCCGATCGCCGGCTCTGGATCCGGCTGCTGGAAAGAATCCGTCGGGACCGAAGGACTTGGGCATGAAGCGGGGGGCTCGCAGACCAACCCCCGACCGTCCGCCTGATCCGACGACCTGTCGTATTCCTCAGGATCGGCGCCCCAACTGGTGCAGGCGTGTCTCGATCGAGCGCGCTTCGCGCCGTAAGATCTGGGCCAACTCCCGTTGGCGGTTCTCGCCAAGCCGTCCCTCGATCGCCGCGATGGACAAGGCGCCGATCGGCTTGCCGGCCTCACCCCGGATCGCCACGCCGATCCCCCAGGATCCGGTGAGCAGCATCCCGGGATTCAGCGCGTATCCTCTCTGCCGGGTCTCCTGCACGAGCCTGCGCAAGGTCGGACCTGAGAAAGCCTCGTATTTTCCTGTGAGGACATCCGCGTTGACGTCGAGAATCTGATCGATCTCCGCATCGGACAGGGCGGACAGGAGCGCGAGGCTCCCCGCCCCGATCCCGAGAGGGTGACGGTCGCCGGCCTGGAGGGAATGGACCCTGATCGGGTAGGGACCATCCTCGCGGTGGAGACAGATCGCGTAGACATCGTGCGCCACCGAGAGGAAGGCGGTGTCACCGGATTCCTGACTCAGCCGAACCAGGGATTTCATCGACACGGGGTGCAGGCCGAACCGCGCGCTCGCCAGCGTGCCGAGCACGTAGAGCTCGGGACCGAGATGATAGCGTCGCGTCTGCGGGTCCTGGTCCAGCAAGCCCGCACGAACCAGGGCCGTCAGCATCCGGTGCACGGTCGGTTTGGTCAGGTCCGTCTCGACGATCAGGTCCGCCAGGCGCGCGCCCGCGGGGCCTGCGCGGCCGACAAGGATCAGGAGCGTCGCGGCCCGATCGACGCTCTGTGTTCCGCCAGCACCGACACCGGCCGTTGCCTGGACAGCCTTGCGGGCCGAGACTGATTTCGGATGATCCATATCGTGGACCTTATGCTGATCGCGATGATTTGCTTCTCAGGGCGCCGAACGCCGATCCCGAAAACTTGCTTGACACCGGTTTCTCGCGTCATACAGTCGAGAATAACAGACGAATAGGTCCACGAAATGGACCAGATGGGTTGAGGAAGCAAGAGTTCACGCGAACTCGCACCGAGAGGGAACCTCCATGCGTCATTCCCGTCGCGGCTTTCTGGCGGCCGGCTCGTCGCTCGTTGCGGGAGGGCTTGTCGGTGCGCCGTGGATCGCCCGCGCCCAGACGGCCGAGTTCACCTACAAGTTCGCCAACAACCTGCCCGATATTCATCCGATCAATGTGCGGGCGCGCGAGATGGCCGCGGCCCTCAAGGCGGAGACCCAGGGGCGCTTCGAGTTGCGGATCTTTCCGTCGAGCCAGCTCGGCTCAGACACGGATACGCTGAGCCAGCTCCGGGCGGGCGGCGTCGAGTTCTTCACGCTCTCGCCCCTGATCCTGTCGACGCTGGTCCCGGGCGCCTCGATCAGCGGCATCGGCTTCGTCTTCCCGGATTATAACGCCGTATGGAAGGCGCTCGATGGCGACCTCGGCGCCCATGTCCGGCAACAGATCGCCAAGGCCAACCTGGTTGCGATGGAGAAGATCTGGGACAACGGGTTCCGCCAGACCACCTCCTCCACCCGGCAGATCAAAACCCCCGACGACCTGCGCGGCTTCAAGATCCGGGTGCCTCCCTCGCCGCTCTGGACGTCCATGTTCCGGACATTCGAGGCTGCGCCGACATCGATCAACTTCAACGAGGTCTACTCATCGCTGCAGACGAAGATCGTCGATGGGCAGGAAAACCCGTTGGCCCTGATCGCCACGGCGAAATTGTACGAAGTTCAGAAATATTGTTCGCTGACCAACCACATGTGGGACGGGTACTGGTTCCTGGCCAATCGGCGCGCCTGGGAGCGGCTTCCGCCCGATCTCCGCACGGTTGTCGCCCAGCACATCAACGCCGCCGGCCTGAAGGAGCGCGAAGATTGTGCTCAGCTCAATGCCACCGTGCAGCAGGACCTCACGGCCAAGGGCCTGGTCTTCAACCAGCCCGATCCGGCTCCATTTCGAGAGAAGCTGCAGAAGGCCGGGTTCTACACCGAGTGGAAGGGGCGCTATGGCGACGAGGCCTGGGCCATCCTGGAGAGGACCACCGGCAAGCTGATGTGACCACGGCCCCGCTCCAGCCCCTCGCCCTGGCAAAGGGCGCCGAGCCGGGAATCTCGCCCCGTCGCCGCGCCCCGGCAATCGCCCGCGACATCGCACTCCGCCGCCCGTTCGAGGCTGTCGCCTGTGTGTGGCGGCGCTGTCCTCCGGAGCCGTGATCATCGCGGCCGTGGCGTGGATATCGACCGGCTGTCGCGACCGATCCGCCTCCGCGATCCCCGGGGACAGTCGCTCAGGAGGCTTTCGCGAGGAATACACGGTCGCTCGACCCGTCCGACCGTAACGATTCACTTGGAGATCGAACATGACGCGCGCGTGCATCGTGGGTTGGGCTCACACGCCCTTCGGAAAGCTCGAGGATCCGGACGTCGAGAGCCTGATCGCCCGCGTCTCCGGCGAGGCTCTCACCCATGCGGGCGTCGGGAGCGATCAGGTCGACGGGATCTATGTCGGGGTGATGAATAACGGCTTCTCGAAGCAGGGCTTCGAGGCGGCCCAGGTCGCCCTGCACCGGCCCGACCTCGCCCATGTCCCGGCAACCCATGTCGAGAACGCCTGCGCCACCGGATCGGCGGCGCTCTACACCGCGCTCGATTTCGTCGAGAGCGGTCGGGGCCGCGTCGCGCTCGTGATCGGCGCCGAGAAGATGACGGCCAAGTCCGTCGTGGAGACCAGCGACATCCTGCTCAGCGCCTCGTACCGCAAGGAGGAGGGCGATATCGACGGCGGCTTTGCCGGCGTGTTCGGGCGCATCGCCGCCACCTACTTCCAGAGATACGGCGACCGCAGTGAGGAATTGGCCCGCATCGCGGCCAAGAACCACCGCAATGGGGTCGCCAACCCCTACGCGCAGATGCGCCGCGACTTCGGCTTCGAGTTCTGCAATCGCATCTCCGACAAGAACCCCTACGTCGCCGCGCCTCTGCGGCGCACCGATTGCTCGCTGATCTCGGATGGGGCGGCCGCCCTCGTGGTCGCCGATGCCGAGACGGCCGAGACCCTCGAGCGTGCCATCGGGTTCCGGACGCGCCAGCACGTCAACGACCATCTGCCCTTGTCGCGACGCGATCCGGTGGCGTTCCAGGGCGCGCGCCTCGCCTGGGACAAGGCCCGCGCGGCGGCCGGAATCTCCCTCGACGACCTCGATTTCGTCGAGACCCATGACTGCTTCACGGTGGCCGAGTTGCTCGAATACGAGGCGATGGGCCTCGCGGCCCCGGGTGAGGGCTACCGCGTCGTCCGCGAAGGCATCGCCGAGATGGGCGGCAAGCTACCGATCAATCCCTCAGGGGGCCTCAAGTCCAAGGGCCACCCGGTCGGCGCAACCGGCGTGTCCCAGCACGTCATGGCCTGCCTGCAACTGATGAACGAGGCCGGCGGCATGCAGGTCGCGGGCGCGGCGCTCGCGGGCGTCTTCAACATGGGCGGGGCCGCCGTCGCCAATTACGTCTCGATCCTGGAGCGCCGCAAATGACCGGCCTCGCGCCCGACCCGAAGGGCGGCGTCGCGCCGTTCTCCAAGCGGGTGATGAACCTTTCCCACTTCATGCGGCAGGCGGCCCGCCGCCACCGCGATGCGATCGGCTTCGTCTGGGGCGAGCGGAGCTGGACCTGGGCTGAGCTCGACCGGCGCATCGACGCGATGGCCGCGGCCCTCGCGGCGCGCGGAGTGACGAAGGGCGACCGCGTGCTGGTCCAGTCGAAGAACTGCCACCAGCTCTTCGAGTCGATGTTCGTCTGCTTCCGCCTCGGTGCCGTCTGGGTGCCGACGAATTTCCGGCAGATGCCGGGCGAGGTCGCCTATCTGGCGCAGGCGAGCGGCGCCTCCGCCATGATCTGCCACAGTGACTTTCCCGGCCACGTCAGCGCCGCACGCGAGGCCGCGCCCGGCATCCAACGCGTCATCTCGATCGGCGCGTCCGATTTCGGCGAGGATTACGACGCCCTCGTGGAGACCTATGCGGGGCAGGCGGCGCCGACGGCGTCGGTCGCGTATGACGACCCGTGCTGGTTCTTCTTCACCTCGGGCACCACGGGGCGCCCGAAGGCAGCCGTGCTGACGCATGGCCAGATGGCGTTCGTGGCCACCAACCATCTCTGCGACCTGATGCCCGGCACGACACACCAGGACGCGTCCCTGGTGGTGGCGCCCCTGTCGCACGGCGCCGGCATCCACCAGCTCGCGCAGGTCGCCCGTGCGGCGAAGACGGTGCTGCTCACGAGCAACCGCTTCGATATCGATGAGGCTTGGGCCCTCGTCGCGCGCTGGCGCATCACCAACATGTTCACGGTGCCCACCATCGTGAAGATGCTGACTGAGCACGCTGCCGTCGATGAACACGATCACGCGTCGTTGCGGTACATCATCTATGCCGGCGCACCGATGTACCGCGAGGACCAGAAGCACGCGCTCCGGAAACTCGGCAAGGTCCTGGTCCAATATTTCGGCCTCGGGGAGGTGACCGGCAACATCACCGTGCTGCCGCCGGACCAGCACGAGATCGAGGATGGGCCGGATATCCGCGTCGGCACCTGCGGCTATGAGCGCACCGGCATGCAGGTCCAGATCCAGGACGAGAACGGCCGCGAGATGGCCCCCGGCGAGACCGGCGAGATCTGTACCTGCGGCCCGGCGGTCTTTGCCGGCTATTACGCCAACCCGGAGGCGAACGCGAAGGCGTTTCGCGATGGCTGGTTCCGCACGGGCGATGTCGGCCATCTCGACGCGGAGGGCTACCTGTTCATCACGGGCCGTGCCTCGGACATGTACATCTCGGGCGGCTCGAACGTCTATCCGCGCGAGACGGAGGAGAAGATCCTCAAGCACCCGGCCGTGGCCGAGGTCGCCATCCTGGGCATCCCCGACACGACCTGGGGGGAGGTCGGGGTCGCCGTCTGCGTCCTGCGGCCCGGGGAAGGACTGGGCGAGCGCGAGCTGCTGACCTGGCTCGCGGACAAGGTCGCCCGCTACAAACTGCCCAAACGCGTGTTCTTCTGGGACGCGCTGCCGCGATCGGGCTACGGCAAGATCACCAAGAAGGCCGTCCAGGCCGAATTGGAGGCGCGCGGCTGCCTGCCGCTCGATCGGCAGATCCAGGCATCGGCCTGACCGCGCCTGGATGACGGACGCGCAGGTGGGATCTGCGTCACCGCCTTCAGCGTCCGGGCGCCGGCGACGTGCCGTGGCGGGGCAGGCCCGCTGAGCCTGCGAGACGCTCCCGCGGCGAACGAGCTCAGTAGCGGGTCGTCAGCGCCGTGAGCCAATCGGGGCTGGCCTCGACGGCCCAGGCCTCGACCCGCTTGTCGATGCCGGTCAGCACCAGCAGGCCGAGCGTCACCAGCACCGCCCCCATCGCGATCTTCGCGATCTTGCCCGATGCCGCGAGATTGCCGCGCCAGCGCAACAGCGCCTCGCGCGAGGCGAGCCCCAGCAGCCCCAGAGGAAGTGCCGCGCCGATGCCGAAGGCGAGCATCGTCAGCCCGACGCTGGCGAGGTTCTGGCCGCGCGCGGCGAGCAGCGAGGCGGCCCCGAGCGTCGGCCCGACACAGGGGCTCCAGGCCGCGCCGAGCAGCAGGCCGACCGCGAATTGCCCGCCGAGGCCGGTCGTCGAGAACCCGCCGAAGCGCTCCTCCGCCCAGTTGCCGACCGGGCCGGCCGCGGTCGCGAACTGGGCCTGGAGGCGCGGCAGCATCAGGACGAGTCCGAGCCCGATCATCATCACCGCGCCGACCGATCGGAAGACGTCGCCATCGAGGCCGATGGCGAAACCGAGGGTGGCCACGAACAGACCGATTGCCGTGAACGACACGGCAAGGCCGGCCGCGAGCGTGACGGGGCCGAGGCGATGCTCGGAGGCGGCCGTGCCGAGCACGATCGGGATCAGCGGCAGAACGCAGGGCGAGAGCGTCGAGAGCAGGCCCGCGAGGAAGGCGAATCCGATCGTGCCAATCATGCTGACGCTCTCCTCGGATCGGTCCTACCCGCGCTCAGATCGCCTTGTCGATCAGGGCCTTGATGCTGGACCTGTCGGTGTCGCCGGTCGAGCGCCCGATCTCCCTGTCGCCGCGATAGACGATCAGGGTGCTCTGGGCGTTCACGCGCAACGCCGTGAGCGCCGGCTTCTGGCTGTCGAAATCGACATCGAAGACCACGAGGTCCTTATAAGCCGGGTCGGAATAGAGTTGCGACAGGATCGGCTTCTGCGCCTTGCAGACCGAGCACCAGGGCGCCGAGACGTCGACCAGCACCGGCTTGCCCGACGTTCTCGCCGCCGCCAGCGCGGCCGGCGTGAAGGCAACGCGCTCGACCGCCCGGCTCGGGCTCGGACAGACCAGGGACGCGGACAGCGCCAAGCCGGCGGCGATGGCGTAAAGGTCGGGGCGACGGGTATGCATGGTCAGTTCTCCGCGGGCCTGAACGGGGCTCCGCTCGGATACGCCGGACGAAACCCCGCGTTACGCCTCTCACTGTCTCGTGATCGGCGGAGAGCGCCGCCCCTCCGTCTCCCTCCTGTTAGGCGCGAGTCCGCCGAGGCCGCCCGAAGCGGCGACGCCTCCGCGCGCCCAGCGGTTTCGCGGGTCATCCGTTCACGAAAATATCAGCGAGACGACAAATCTTCCATAAATCCGGAGCTTAGGCGGATATATTGCGATAATTCCGGGCTTGCCGCCGAATGTTTTCCGGATCGACCGTAACCATCGGTATAGGCACCCCGTATGATCATCCGGACGGAGTTGGCGAGGTCGATCCGACGGGGTCACCGCGCCGCGGCCCTGCCCGACATCGCCGACCCAACATCGTCCAGTCGATGCGCTGCGAAGGATTTCGCGGACGCACACAAGCGCTCCCACGACCGCCCGAACGACGCGGCCCGTGCTCCAGAGAGGATGCCATCATGAAAATGAACACCAAGTCCGGCGCGACCGTCGCCGCTGCCGCCGCCACGCTGTTCCTCGCCGGCGCGGCGCTCGCGCCCACCGCCGACGCGAAGGCCGCCAAGGGTCACTGCGTGGGCGTCAACGCCTGCAAGGGCACCAGCGCCTGCAAGACCGCGACCAATGCCTGCAAGGGCCAGAACGCCTGCAAGGGCCAGGGCTTCACGGTGACCACGAAGGGCTCCTGCGCCAAGGCCGGCGGCAAGTTCGAGCCGGCCTGAGCCGCGCCCGAGGGGACGGGTCCGGCGCTCGGCGCCGGGCCCGCTCCGCCGGTGACCGAACGGATGCGAGGGTGATCCATCATGGCGTTGAACGAAGCGACGATGACGGTCGAGACGGAATGCGCGTCCGGGCAGGGCCCGGCGCAGAGCCGCGCGGGCGACGGTGGACCGATCCGTTCCGAGAAGCCTGAATTCCTCGGCTTCGGCCTCGGCCTGCGCGCCGAGCATTATACCGACATCCTCGAAGGCGATCCGCCGATCGACTGGTTCGAGGTGATCAGCGAGAACTACATGGTGCCGGGCGGCAAGCCGCTTCAGATCCTCGACCGGATCTGCGAGCGCTACCCCGTGGTGATGCACGGGGTCTCCCTCTCGATCGCCTCCACGGCCCCGCCCGATCATGCCTACCTCAAGGCGCTCAAGGATCTCGCCCACCGCGTCGAGCCGAAATGGATCTCCGACCACCTCTGCTGGACGGGCGTCCACGGCAAGAACCTGCACGACCTCCTGCCGATCCCCTACACCCAGGAATCGCTCGACCACGTCGTGAGCCGGGTGCATCTGGTGCAGGAGACCCTCGGCCGGGCGCTGACGCTCGAGAACGTCTCGACCTACGTGCAATTCTCGAATTCCGAGATGACGGAGTGGGAGTTCATCGCCGAGCTGTCGCGCCGGACGGGGTGCTGGCTGCTCTTCGACGTGAACAACGTCTACGTCAGCGCCTTCAACCACGGCTACGATCCCTACGCTTTCCTGGAGGGCATCCCGCGGGACCGGGTGGTGCAGTTCCACATGGCCGGCCACAGCCATATGGGCACCCACATCATCGACACGCACGACCAGCCGGTCTGCGACGACGTCTGGGATCTCTACGCGGCGGCACTCAGGCGCTTCGGCCCGGTCTCGACGATCATCGAGCGCGACGACAACATTCCGCCCCTCGACGAGCTTCTCGTCGAGATGGAGCAGACCCGCAGCATGGCCCGGGACATCCTGGGCGATGCGGCGCGGCCGCTTCAGGCAAGGCCGCGCCCGGCATGAGCGACTTCGCGCGGCTTCAGGGCGCGTTTCAGCGGGCCGTTCTCGATGGCGACGCGGGCGTGCTCGCAGACCTCCTCGATGGCCCGCGCGAGGCGCGCGGCGTCATGCTCGACGTCTACCGCAACGCCTACGTGCTGCGCCTCGTCGAGACGATGCGCTGCGAGAACCCCCTGCTCCACGCCTATCTCGGCGACGAGACCTTCGACGCGATGGCGCGCGCCTACGTGGCCGCGCGGCCCTCGCGCCACCCGAATCTGCGCTGGTTCAGCCAGGACCTGCCCGCCTTCCTGGCCGCGACGCCGCCCTACGGCGATCATCCGGCCGTGGCGGAGCTGTCCGCTCTGGAGACGGCGCTCGCCGACGCGTTCGATGCCCCCGACGAGGCCGTGCTCGGTCTAGCGGATTTCGCCGGGGTGCCACCGGATTCCTTCACGGCGCTCGTCTTCCGCCCGCATGCGAGCGCCCGCAGGCTCGATCTCCGCACGAACGCCTTCACGCTCTGGTCGGCCCTGCGCGACGAGGAGAGCCCGCCCGTCGTCGAGACGCTGCCGGCATCGGACAAGATCATCGTCTGGCGCCAGGAGGACACCGCGATGGTGCGTCCGCTCTCGGTCGAGGAGGCCATGCTGTGGGACGAGGCGTGCGGAGACCTCCCGTTCGGCGTCCTCTGCGACCTGGCCGCCACCTATGACGATCCCGACGGCGCGGCGGGCCGCGTCGTGGGCTACCTCCAGGGCTGGGTCGGCGCGGGCCTGCTCGGCGGGTTCACGATCGGCCGCTGACGCCGCATTCCTCGAGCGAAGGAAACCGATGCTGCGACGCGCACGCACGCGAAGGGCCATTCTCGCACTCGGCGGCGGCGCGCTGGCGCTCGGTTCGCTCGGGGGCGGCATCGCCGCGCGTTCCGAGTTCCTCGCCGGGCAGGGCTTTCCCTACGATGCCTTCGATCGTCTGCCGCAGACGCAGGTCGCCGCCCCGCGCGGCCGCATCTGCGTCGGCATCGCCCCGGGCGCGCTCGCTGTGTCGCAACCCGTGATCCTCGACTGGGTGCGCCGCTCCGCCACGGCTGTCTCAACCTATTACGGGCGCTTCCCCGTCGATGCGGCACGCCTCCTGATCGTTCCGGTCGCCGGCGCGGACGTGCCGGGCGCCACCACCTGGGGCTATCGCGGAGCCGCGATCCGCATCCTGCTCGGCCGGGATGCCGACGAGGCCGCTCTCCAGCGCGACTGGAAGATGGTGCACGAGATGGTGCATCTCGCGCTCCCCGACCTCGACGAGCCCCACGCCTGGCTGTCGGAAGGGCTCGCCGTCTATGTCGAGCCGATCGCGCGGGTGCAGGCAGGCGAACTCCAGGCCCGGACGATCTGGGCCGACATGGTCCGCGACATGCCGCAGGGGCTGCCCGGGCGCCCGGATGGCGGGCTCGACGGGACGCGGAGCTGGGCCCGCACCTATTGGGGCGGGGCGATCTTCTGCCTCTGCGCCGACATCGCGATCCGGCGCCGGACGGAGAACCGCCTCGGGCTTCAGGACGCGATGCGCGCCGTGCTCGCCGCCGGCGGCAACCACGAGGTCGCTTGGCCGATCCGGCGCATTCTCGCGGCGGCCGACCGCGCGGTCGGCGCGCGCGTGCTCTCCGAACTCTACGCAACGATGGGCGCGCGGCCGATCGCCCCCGATCTTCTCGCGCTCTGGCGTGAGCTCGGGGTGTGGGCCGCCGCGGGCGGCGTCACCTTCGACGAGGCCGCCCCGCTCGCATCGATCCGCGCGGCGCTCACGGCGGGCCGACCCGCGTGACGGCGCAGCGTAACCGCTCGGCCCGCTTCCCCGAATGGGGAACGGGTCCGCGCGCGGGCCGCCATCACCGTGTTGCCGCGTCGCAGCCGGATGGCGGGTAGACCGAAACCAGTTCAACCCAGAGGAAAGTGAAGACGATGCGAAACAATCTCACGCCCCATCTGATCGCCGCGACCGCTCTGGCCACGGCGTTCAGCGCGGCCCTCACGGTCGCGGCCTCGGCCGACGATAAGCCGACCGAGAAGTGCTACGGCGTCGCCCTGAAAGGTCAGAACGATTGCGCCGCCGGCGCGGGCACGAGCTGCGCCGGGACCTCGAAGAAGAACTACCAGGGCAATGCCTGGAAGCTCGTCCCCAAGGGCACCTGCGAGGCGACCGTCACGCCGACCGGAAAGGGCAGCCTCTCGCCCGTCGCGAGCCGCTGAAGGACGCGCCCGGTGCAGCCCCCCACCATGCCGCCGATTCCGAACCCGGCGCGCCCGAACGGACATGGCAGGGTGCCGGCGCGCGCCGGGGCCGGGCTCAAGCCCGAGCATTATGCCGAGATCGTGGAGACGCGCCCCGATCTCGGCTTCTTCGAGATCCACGCCGAGAACTACATGGGCGCGGGCGGCCCGCCGCTCGCCTGGCTGACCCGGATCCGCGAGGCCTACCCGCTCTCGCTCCACGGCGTCGGCCTGTCGATCGGCGGCGAGGGCCCGCTCGATGCTGCGCATCTCGACCGGCTCCGCGAACTGAACCGCCGCTTCGAGCCCGGCCTGTTCTCCGAGCATCTCGCGTGGTCGACCCATGAGGGTAAGTATTTCAACGACCTCCTGCCGCTGCCCTACAATGCCGACACGCTCGCGCGCGTCGTCATGCATATCGATCAGGTCCAGACCAGGCTCGGCCGCACGATGCTGCTCGAGAACCCGGCGAGCTACGCGGAATTCGAGGCCTCGACGATAAGCGAGGTCGATTTTCTCGCCGAAATCGCCGCGCGCAGCGGCTGCGGCCTGCTCCTCGACGTCAGCAACGTCTACATCTCGGGCATCAACAATGGCCGCGATCCGGGCGCCTATCTCGACGCCTTCCCGATGCGGCATGTCGGCGAGATTCATCTCTCGGGCTATGCCGAGGATGAGGACGGGGGCATCCCGCTCCTGATCGACGCGCATGTGGCGAGGGTTTCCGATCCGGTCTGGCCGTATTACCGCCGCGCGCTCGCCCGCTGCGGCCCCGTGCCGACGCTGATCGAGTGGGACAACGACGTGCCGGCCTGGGCCGTGCTCCATGCGGATGTGCGCCGGGCCGACGCGGTTCTGCGCGAGGCGGCGGGACTGAGCGACCATGCCCGCGTCGCTTGAGCGTGGCGCGGGCGGCGAGCGTGCCTTCGCGGCCCGCCTGCTCGATCCGGATTGCGCCGCGCCGCGCGGCTTGCGCGTACCGGCCGGCGGCAGCGCCGATCGGCGCTTCTCGGTCTATCGGAACAACGTCGCGGTGGGGCTGGTCGCGACCCTCGCGGCGCGCTTTCCCGTCTGCCGGCGCCTCGTCGGCGACGCGTTCTTCGACGCGATGGCCAGCCTGTTCGCCCTGCAATCGCCGCCGCGATCGGCCGTGATGTCCGCGTATGGCGAGGGTTTCCCGGCCTTCGTGGCGGAGTTCCCGCCGGCTTGCGGCCTGCCCTATCTCGCCGACGTCGCCCGCCTCGAAGTCGCGCTCGGCCGTGCCTATCACGCGGCCGATGCCGAGCCGCTGGGGCCGGCGGCCTTCGGGCGGTTTCCGCAGGGCGCCTGGGGCGAACTCGTGGTCGGCCTGCACCCGTCCGTGAACCTCGTCGCGTCGCCTCACGCGATCGTCTCGCTCTGGGAGACCAACACGCGCGACGCGACCGTTCGGCCGGTCGCGGTCGCGCAGGCCGAGGACGCGCTCGTCGTGCGGCCTCATCTCGCGGCCGCGGTCTCGGTTCTGCCGCCGGGCGGGCATGCCTTCCTGAGCGCGCTCGCGACCGGCGTCCCGCTCGCCCGCGCGGCCGAGGAGGCTGCCGCGCGCGTCCCCGCTTTCGATCTCGCCGCCAACCTCGTCATCCTGTTCCGGTCGGGCGTCGCCGCGACGGCCCGGATCGGCGCGGCGCCGCTCTGAAGGAGAGTCTCGTCATGTCGACCCACACGGAGAGGGCCGGATTGCTCGCGGCGTTGACCGACCGGGTGATCCGGCTCCTCGACGCCATTCCGTACGCACTCGTCGCATTGTTCGCCCGCATCGTCGTGGCGCACGCCTTCTTCGCCTCCGGGCAGACCAAGGTCGAGGGGCCGGTGATCGGCGGCGAGGTCGCTGGTCTCGACCTGTCGGTGATCATCCCGACGCATATCCGCGATTCCGCCTTCACGCTGTTTGCCGAGGAGTACAAGGTGCCGGTCCTGCCCTCCGGCCTCTCGACCTATCTGGCGACCTTCGCCGAGCATCTGCTGCCGGTGCTGCTGTTTCTCGGTCTGGCCTCCCGCTTCTCCGCGCTCGGCCTGATCGGCATGACGATGGTGATCCAGATCTTCGTCTATCCGGATGCGTGGTGGACGGTGCACGCCTACTGGCTCGGCCTGCTCCTGGTCATCGTCGCGCAGGGGCCGGGCGCGCTCTCGCTCGATCACCTGATCGCCCGGTCCTGGCGCGCGCGGAACCGCGGCGTGGACGGCTTTCGATCGCGGCCTGCCGCGATCTGATCGGCCGGACGCGGTGGCTCGCCTTGCCGATCGCGCCGCCCCGGCGGGGCGGCCGCAGTCGAATGCCGGCTCGCCGCGCTCGGGCGAACCGGGATCATAGGATCAGAGGCCGCTTCGCGCGATGCGTCCTTCGATCGGGTAGGCGGGATCGTTGTATCCGGGCGTCGAGGGGTGGCCGGTGACGATGAGGGAATCGACCAGGGCCTCATCCTCGGCGGTGAAGCGGTATTCCAGCGCCCCGATATAGTCGCTCCATTGCGCCTCGGTGCGCGGCCCGGCGATGACGGAGGTCACGAGGGCATTGTTCAGGACCCAGGCCGTCGCGAACTGACCGGCCGTGATCTTGCGCGCCTCGGCATGGCTCCGCAGGAGGCGCGCGATGCGCAGCGATTCCGGCCGCCACTCGGTCTGCATCATGCGCGTGTCCTGGCGGCCGGCCCGGGTATCGGCGGGCGGCGGCGCGTCCGGGTCGTACTTCGCCGTGAGAATGCCGCGCGCCAGGGGCGAGTAGGGCACGACCCCGAGGCCGAAATACGCGCAGGCCGGCAGGTGCTCCGTCTCCGGCATGCGATTGAGGGCGTTGTAATAGGGCTGGCTGACGACCGGCCGGTCGATCCCGAGCTCGTCGCACCAGCGGCAGATCTCGGCAACCCGCCAGGAGCGGTGGTTCGACACTCCGAAATACCGGATCTTGCCCTGCCGGACGAGGTCGCCCATGGCCCGCACGGTCTCGGCGAGCGGCGTTCCGTGGTCTTCCCTGTGCAGGTAATAGATGTCGATGTAGTCCGTGCCGAGGCGGCGCAGGCTCTCATCCGCCGCGAGCATGATCCGGGCGCGCGACAGGCCCGCATCGTTGGGCCCCGGGCCCATCGGGTTGGCGACCTTGGTGGCGAGCACCCAGGCACGGCGCTCCGCCGCGATGGCCCGGCCGGTGATCTCCTCGGAACGGCCCTCGTTGTACACGTCCGCCGTATCGATGAAGTTGACGCCCGCCGCGCCGGCCGACCCGATGATGCGGGACGCGGTCGCCTCGTCGGTCTGGCCGCCGAACATCATCGTGCCGAGGCAGATCTGCGAGACCTTGAGGCCGGAGCGGCCGAGATTGCGGTACTGCATGCGTGTCATCCGGTGTTGGTGAGGCCCGATCGTTGCCTCGGGGCCGGTGCGGGCGCCCGCGCGGCGGATCCGAGGAGGCGCGTCGCGCGCCCATGCGGTCAGCCGGCACGACCCGCCGCCCCAAGCCGAGGCGCCTGCTCGGGGGCGTCAAACTAGGGCACGAACCGCCCAGTGGTAAGGGCCGTGCGCGGGGGGCAGGCAACGAAGCGCTTCCCGGCCCGGCCAGTATTCGGGGCCGCCGCAAGCTGCGCAGATTGCGCAAAGTCGTTGACTGAATGCATTATTTGCGCAGATTAGGCGGCAGACCCGGGTTCTCTCCATCGATGATCGAGCGAGTGCGCGCGTCACAGTAATAAGATTGCGCACAACGCGCAGGGAGGCAGCCGCCATGCAGGTCCCGATCAAGCGATTCATCGAAGCCGTGCCCGGCGGCATGATGGTGGTCCCGTTGCTGGCCGGCGCCCTGATCGCCACGTTCTTTCCCGGGACCCCGAAGTTCTTCGGCTCCTTCACGGGCGCGCTCTTCTCCGGCGCGTTGACGATCCTTGCGGTCTTCTACGTCTGCATGGGCGCGAGCATCGATTTCCGGGCGACGCCCTATATCGTCAAGAAGGGCGGCACGCTCCTCGCCGTGAAGGTCGGGATCGCGATCGTCCTGGGCCTGATCTTCGGCCGCCTGCTCGGCGAGGCGCCGGTGGCGGCCGGCATGTTCGCGGGCCTCTCCACCCTGGCGGTGGTCGCCAGCATGAACGACACCAATGGCGGCCTCTACATGGCGCTGATGGGCCAGTACGGCCGCCCGCGCGACGTCGGCGCCTACACGATCATGTCGCTGGAGAGCGGCCCCTTCCTGACGATGGTGACCCTCGGGGTCGCCGGGCTCTCGGCCTTCCCCTGGCAGACTCTGGTGGGCGCGATCCTGCCGCTGCTCGTCGGGATGATCATCGGGAATCTCGACCGCGAGATGCGCGATTTCCTGAGCCGCGCGATTCCCGTGATGATCCCGTTCTTCGCCTTCGCGCTCGGGGCAGGGCTCGACCTGTCGAAGGTCTGGCAGGCGGGCCTGCTCGGCCTCGGGATGGGCGTGGCGGTGGTCGTCGTTACCGGAATCCCGCTCTTCTTCGCGGACCGGCTGACCGGGGGAACGGGCGTCGCCGGCGTGGCCGCCGCCTCGACGGCCGGCAATGCCGCGGCCGTGCCGGCCATCGTGGCCTCCGCCAACCCGGCCTATGCGGATGCGGCCGGCCCCGCCACGATCCTGGTCGCGGCCTGCGTCGTGGTGACGGCGATCCTGGTCCCGGTCGCCACGGCCTGGACCGCGCGGGTCTTCGGCCGTGCCGAGGAGGCGGAGAGGGTGGTCGAGCCGGCGGCCGCCTCGGACGCGGTTCCGGCGCAGCGGGCCGGGCACCACTGAGATGGCCGGCCGCTGGCTCATCCTCGCCGATGACCTGACCGGGGCTGCCGATTGCGCGATCGCGTTCGGGCGCCGAGGGCGCGACGCGGCGGTGACCTGGGGTGAGGCGGGCCTCGTCGGGCCGGACCGGCCGACCGTCCTGTCCTACGATGCCGACAGCCGCGGGCTGTCGGCGGAAGCGGCCGCGCGGCGCCACGCCGCGTTACTCGGCCGGCTGCTCGAGCCGGACCGGGTGCTCTTCAAGAAGATCGATTCGACCCTGCGGGGACAGCCGGCCGCCGAGACGGTGGCGGCGATCGCGGCCCTGAAGGCGCGGGCCGGGACGGCCTTCGGGATCTTCGCGCCCGCCTTCCCGGCAACGGGCCGGACCACAGTCGCGGGCTGCGTCCGCGTCGGCGGCCGTCCGCTGGAGGAGGCGGAGGTCTGGCATCGCGACCACACCTACGCGACTGCCGACCTGTCGGCTGTCCTTGCCTCGGCCGAAATCCGGGCCGAGACGATTCCGCTCGCGCGTGTGCGCGGCGACCTCGCGGGCGCGCTCGCGCAAGTGGCCACGCTGGGCGACGTCGTGGCCATCTGCGATGCCGAGACGGAGGATGATCTCGGCCGGATCGCCCGGGCGAGCCTGCCGGGCACGCCCGCGACCTTCTTCATCGGAAGCGCGGGCCTTGCCCACGCCCTCGCGGCCATCGACAGGGCGCCGCCCACCGAGCCGGTCCGCATCACGCCGAGCCGGTGCGGCGCCCTGATCGTGGTCGGGTCCCTCGCGGCGGCCTCCCGCGCGGCGGCCCGCAATCTCGCGGCGGAGGGGCGCGTGACCCACCTCCCGGTCGCGCCCGGGACGCTGCTGGGCGATGCGGCCGGCAAGGCGGCGCTCGCCGCGCGCATCGCCGGGGTGACCGCCGCCGGCGGCGACGTGCTGGTCGAGATCGCCATGGACGGCGCGCCGGACATGTCGCTCGGCCCGCGCCTCGTCCAGGGGCTCGCGGATGTCCTCGAGCCCGTGGCCGCGCGGATCGGCGCCTTCGCGGCGACGGGCGGCGAGACCGCCGCGGCCCTGCTCACGCGGTTCGGCGTCATCGGCATCCGCCTCCTCGACGAGATCGAGCCGGGCGTCTCGCTCGGCTTGACGCTGGGCCGCCTTTCCATCCCGGTCGCCACGAAGGCGGGCGCCTTCGGCGACGCGGACAGCCTCCTGCGCATCGGCGCGCGCCTGCGCACCGTCAGAACCGAAGGACGTTTCACATGACCCGCCCGACCCTCGCGATCACGATGGGCGATCCGGCCGGAATCGGCCCCGAGATCGTCATGAAGGCGCTCGCCCGCGCGGACGTCCAGGCCCTCTGCCGGCCCCTCGTGGTCGGGGATGCGCAGCGCCTGCGGCAGGCGGGCCGCCTCGTCGGCATCGAGATCCCGGTCGAGGCGTTGAGCGATGCCGGCGCGGCGACGTTCGAGACCGCGTCCGTGCAATGCATCGACCTGAAGGTCGTGCCCGAGGACTTGCCCTTCGGCCGGGTCTCCGCGACGGCCGGCGAGGCGGCCTACCGCTATATCGAGAAGGCCGTCGAGATCGTGCAGGCGGGCCAGGCGCAGGGCATCTGCACCGCGCCGCTCTCCAAGGAGGCGCTGCACGCCGCCGGCCACCGATTCCCCGGCCACACCGAACTTCTCGCCCATCTCACCGGGACGCCGGAAGTCTCGATGATGCTGGTCTCGCCGAAGCTGCGGGTGATCCACGTCACCACCCATATCGGCCTGCTCGATGCCATCGCGAAGATCGAGCCCGGTCTCGTCGAGCGCGTCATCGCGCGCGGGCACGACGTCCTGGTGAAGGCCGGGATCGCGAACCCGAAGATCGGCATCTGCGCCATCAACCCGCATGCGGGCGAAGGCGGGCTCTTCGGCCGCGGCGAGGAGGCCGAGAAGATCACGCCGGCCGTCGAGGCCTGCCAGGCCAGGGGCTGGGACGTGCGCGGCCCGCTGCCGGCCGACACCCTGTTCTTTCTCGCCGGCCGCGGCGACTACGACATGGTGGTCGCCATGTACCACGATCAGGGTCACGGCCCGATCAAGGTCCTGGGGCTCGAATCCGGCGTGAATATCACCGTGGGCCTTCCGGTGATACGAACCTCCGTCGATCACGGCACGGCGTTCGACATCGCCGGCAAAGGAATCGCGGACGAGGGAAGCCTGGTGGAAGCGCTGCGTCAGGCGGTCGATCTCGCGCCGAAGCCGCAGGCCGCCTGACGCGGAGGCGCCGACAGGGTGGGGGAGCCGAGGGGGCGATGTCGATGCGCAGCAGGGAGCGTCGGGCGCTGCTCATGGACGCGCTGAGTGCCGGCGAGATCGACGTGGACGATCTCGCGCGCCGCTTCAGCGTCTCCGCCTCGACGGTCCGGCGCGACCTGCAGCACCTCTCCGCCACGAGCGCGGTGCGCAGGACCTATGGCGGCGCGATCCTGGCGCGGCATCCGGTCGAGACCACGCTGGCCGAGCGGCATGCCGTGAACGGCGCCGAGAAGCGCGCCATCGCGCAGGTGGCGATCGCCCTGATCGAGGATGGCGACACGCTGATCCTGGATGCCGGCTCCACGGTCGCCGCCTTCGGGCAATTGCTGCGTCGGCGCCGGCTTCGGATCATCACCAACAACCTCGCCCTGCTGCCCTTCCTGGCGGAGGCGCCGGGGCTCGAACTCGTCGTTCTCGGGGGCGGCGTCCGGACGACCAGCATGAGCACCGTGGGGCCGCTCGCCGTCGAGGCCCTGCGCCTGATGACGGCGGACCGCGCCATCATGAGCGCGGACGGCGTGGTGGCCGGGCGCGGCCTCTGCGAAGCGAGCCTCGATCAGACCACGCTGAAATCGCTGATGATCCGGCAATCCCGCGAGGTAATCGTGCTCGCCGACGCGAGCAAGCTCGGCCGTGCCGAGCAGACCGCCTGGGCGCCCCTTCCCCGGACCTGGACCCTGGTGACGGATTACGGCGCACCGGCGGATCAGCGGCGGCTGCTCGCCGAGGCGGGCGCTCGGCTGCACGTGGCGGGGCTCTGAGGCCCGCGAGCCCGGCGGTCGGGAAAGGCGCTTCGGAGGAGGCGCTTCGGAGGAGGCGTTTCGGGGTCGGCCGGCGGATCGCCGGCCTGGTCGCGGCTGCCGGCCCCGGCCCCGGCCCCGGGGCGTGGCCTATTTCGGATAGATCCCATGCTCCCTGGCCCAGATCGCGGCCTGGGTGCGGTTCTGGGTCTTGAGCTTGCGAAGAATGTTCTTCACGTGAATCTTCACGGTTGCCTCGGCAAGATCGAACTTCAGGGCGATGACCTTGTTCGACGCGCCGTCCGCGAGGCAGCGGAGAACGTTGAGCTCGCGGCTCGAGAGGGGATGGCCGGAGGCCGCGCCCATCTCCTCCGCGTCCGGCGGGCCGCCGATCAGGATCTGCTGTCGGTCGCCCGCTCCGTCGGCCGCGATGCGTGAGCGCTCGAGGAGCCAGGAGAACAAGCCCGAGGATTGCACGGTGACGCCGGACATCACGACGTCGAGGGCCTTGACCAGGGTGTCGCGGCCGATGTCCCGGTCGAGGATGGCCTGCGCGCCGAAGCAGAGGTCCTTCGGCAGGTTGCCGGGCGCGTCGGCCCGCCCGAAGACGACGAGCTTCGCATCCGGGCAGCGATCGCGGACGCGGCGGGCCGCCTCGACGCTCGCGGCGTCGTCGAGCGCGGCGAGAACCAGGGCCGGACGAGACGGGACCGGCGCGAGCCCGTCGTCCCGATCGAGGTCCGCGGCGATCTCCACGACCCGGAACCGGGTCCCGCCCAGGAAGGAGGTCAGCCCCTCCCGCACGAACGAACTCGACGCCACCAGGGCAGTCGGCACGTCCCCGACGATCGACATGGCGATGCTCCCCACAGATGCCAGCGCGTGGCTGCATATTTTGAACGAATTCGGTGTCGGATGTGCCGATCGATCAGCCGTCGAGACGAGGATCGGCGACGCGTACTTCAGGGAGACCAAGCTGCTTCGTCGCTGAATCGGCGATCTTCGAGAAAATCGCGCGAAGATGTGCGAGAATGCGTGTCTCCTGCGGTTCAGTAAGTTCCGAAGCAAGACGCCCAGGCATCTGTTCGATATCGTACCCGGTTGACATGATTTTCCTCCGGGACGCTTGGTGTTAGTACCTTTGAGTCGGGCTGTGTTTCGGATTGATCAATGAATAGTTAACGATCTATCCTGAATTCCTAGCGCGAAGTCCTTACTATTGCAACATGTTATTATGAAGGTGCGATTTCGTGCTTTCCAAGAAAAGTTAAATGTGTACGGTCCGCCAAATGGCAGTCTAAATGCGTAGTCATTTAAGTAATTGTCTGGAATTTTTCAGTAAACTGCCAGGGGACTGATCTTGACCCAGCATATCTTTTTCGACCTGACCGACGGGCTGACCACCCTGCGTGACGAGGTCGGGGTCGAGGTGCTCGACCTCGACGCGGCCCTGCAGCAGGCCAAGCTGGCGGTCGCGGAGCTGCTCAGCAGCGGCGAGCTCGGGGACAACGCCAATTGGCGCATGATCGTGCGTGACGGCGACCGCACGGTGCTCACGACGCTGTGCGTCGAGTGAGCGCCGGGCTCTGCGCGATCAGGCCCGGCCGAGGATCATCAGCCACGCGATCGTGGTCGCCGGCGCGAGCAGGGTCGAGGCCAGGACCGAGGCCGCGACGAGACCGGTCTCGGATTTGTACCGGACCGCGAGAAGATAGGCGTTGATGCCGACCGGCATGGCCGCGAACAGGGTCGCCACTCCCGCATACGCCGCCGGCATCGCGAAGACGTGGAAGGCGAGGAGCCAGACGATGAGCGGGTGCACCACGAGCTTCAGGCCCGCCACCACGAGGGCGCCCGGGAGATCGAACAGGACGCGGTAGCGCTTCAGGCCGGCGCCGAGCGCCACGAGGGCGCAGGTCGAGGCAGTGACCGAGAACGCGTCGAGCAGCGCCTTCACGGGGCCCCCCGGGACGATGCCGACCGTCTTCATGGCGATCCCGATGACCAACGCGACGAAGATCGGATTCCGCAGGAGCACCCATGCGAGGCTCCGCAATCGGTGCAGGAGGGGGCGGTCACCCTCGGCCTCGATCAGGAAGGTGGCAAAGCCCATCATCAGCGGCAGGTGCACCGCCAGCAGCAGGAAGAGCGGGTAGGCGCCGGCCTCCCCATAGGCCTGCAGGATCGTCGGCACGCCGACGAAGATCGTGTTGGATTGGCTCGCCGCGAAGCCGTGCAGGATGGCGCCCTGGCGTCCGATCCCGTGTCGGCGCCACGCCACCAGCGATCCGCAGAGCCAGGAGAAGCCCGCGCCGCCGAAATAGGCGAGCCAGTAGGACCAGGCGATCTCGCCGGTGAGTCCCGGGCGCGTCAATGTCCCGATGATCAGGGCCGGCACCGCGATCGCGAAGACGTATTCCGACAACCCGTCGCTGACCCGGTCCGAGAGCAGGCCGGTCACCGCCGCCGCCCAGCCGATCAGGATGATCCCGAAGATCGGGACGATGATCGTGACGGCGTTCATGGCAATCCATCTGCGGCCGCGCGGCGCGGCATCCCTCACGGTGCGCCGCGGATCCGAGCCCCGGCCCTCAGGCGGCTCGTTAAGCGCTTCGGCCCGGAAAGGACAGGGCCCGCCCGCCCTCGCGAGGCACAGGCGCGCTGGCTTGAAACCAGCCTGAGTTGCATTCACGGGGCGGAGGGCGCCAGTCCCCGCAATTCCCAGCCCGGCGCCGAGGCCTATCCGGGAATCACAAAACCGCCACATCGAGCGTGCGGACTGCGCCTCACGGGGGAGCGTAGGAGTTCCTGATGGCGATCATCATCCTCGACCCGGTGTCCGGCAAGCCGGTGATCATCAACCTGCCGCCGTCCGAGGAGCAATCCCTCCGAGGCCACCGGGATGCTGACCGGAGCGCCGCCCCGGACCGGCGCTCTCATCAGTCGGAGACGCGCGCCGTGGCGTGACGGCCTCCGGTGACGGGCCTGAGCTTGACGATCACCGACGAGCCGCCGGTTTCATCACCCCTCGACTTGATCAACAATACAACCGTTCGTGTGCACCTGACCCCTGTGTTTGGGTAAGAGAACGATCTATGGTTTAGCGGGCCGCTGCATTGGACGAGGCCCGCGACCGTAGGTGCATCGTGGCGATCTTCTTCTTCGACGTCCTGTCCCCGGACGACCTCGTGCTCAAGGATGCCGACGGTCTCGACCTCCCCGATCTGGAGGCGGCCATCGTGGTCGCGCGGCGCCGGGCCGATGATTGCAAGAGCTACGCGCAATTCGGCGGGCGCCCGGTGGCGGGCTGGAGCATCGAGGTCAAGGATGCATCCGGGGCCCTCCAGTACGCGGCGCCGATCCGGCCGCTGGCCGGCGCCTCCCCGCTCGCGCAGGAGGAGGCCTGATCGCGCCTGCCCGCTTCGCGGCCGAACCGCCGGCGGAGCCTATTGCGGCAGAACGGCGCCCTGGCGCGCATTCGGGCGGCTCCCCGCCATGGCCCGCAGGGCGCCGGCCGCGCTCGGGGGCAGCCCGTCGGCGGCGGAGGCTCCGGGGCCGGGGGCCGGGACCCAGACGGGTTCGCGAGACTTCCGGTCGCGCTGGAACCCGTAGCCGGCATTCACCCCCGCGTAGAAGCCCGTGAAATCCTCGGCCGCAGCCGGCGCCGCGAGCAGGAGGCCACTGACGAGGAGAAAAGCGACGCGCATGGGGGCTCCCGGAGCGGCGTGAAACGCGAAACGGCGGCCCGCCAGGGACCGCCGTCTCAATCTCATCAGGGAACACGGCGACCGCAAGGCCGCCGGGCCTCAATCCTCGACGTTGATGCTCTGGGCCTCGCGGCCCTTCTGGCCCTCGATCACGGCAAGCGTAACCTGCTGACCTTCGGCCAGGGAATCGAGGCCGGCCCGCGACAGCGCCGAGCGGTGCACGAAGACGTCCTTGCCGCCATCATTGACCGAGACGAAGCCGAAGCCCTTGGCCGGGTCGTACCACTTCACAGTTCCGGACATCTCGACCGAGGGACCGGACGCGAAACGTCCGCCACCACCGCCGCCGCCACCACCGCCGAAGCGGTCGCCGCCGCCGCCACCGAAGCGGTCGCCGCCGCCGCCGCCGAAGCGATCACCGCCCCCGAAACGGTCGCCGCCGAAGCCGCCGGTCCGAGGTGGGCGAGCGTCGCGCCGGGGCGGAGCCGCCTCGGCCGTCGAGGTGTCGACGCTGGTAACGTTCGTCACCTGCGGACCCTTTTGCCCCTGGGCCGTCTGGACCGTGAGGCGCGTGCCCGGCATCAGGTCGGCATGTCCTGCCGCTTCGACCGCGCGGATGTGGAGGAAGGCATCGCCCGAGCCGTCACCGAGCTCGACGAAACCGAAGCCTTTCTCCTTGTTGAACCACTTGACGGTGGCATCGCGCTCCGGGCCAGTCGGGGCAGCGGCTGCACGCGCCGGTCCGCGGTCGAAACCACCACCGCCGCCACCGCCGCCGTATCCACCACCGCCACCGAAGCCGCCGCCACCGTATCCGCCGCTCGGCGGTGCCTGATCCGGCCACCGCGGCTCGGCACCGTCATCGAAGCCGCGCTTCTGCGGCCCCCTGAAATCACGACCACGTCCCATCGAAAGCTCGCAAAAACCGTCCGCCGACCATCGTCTCGAATACCGCGTGCGCGCCATCCCAGACAGCCCACGCTCCGCACTATCATTACTCCTGGTCGCGGTAACCAAGAATAACGCCTCAGTCCTGACGCAATCCCGGCCTTACCGCAAGGACCTTCTCACGCTTCCCGGGTGCCGCGGGCCGTTTTTACGGCCTCGAAACCCGGTTCGGGTCCCGGGCGGCCAAGCCCGGACCCTCCGCTTCAGGGGCGTCCGCGTACGCAATGGGACTGCCGGCCTGCCCGCCTGGGCGCCCTTCGGCCCACAGGACGTTAGGGAAGCGAAAAGGTCGCCGGCGTAGGCTCCGGGTCGCCGGACGTTCCGGGCCGGCCCGATTCCGCAAGCGATGATCGCGACTCCGACCTTCCCGGATCTCTCCGCCCTGGTGGTGGACGAGAGCCTGTATATCCGCCGCATCGTGCGCGACATGCTGATGCGCGTCGGCATCAAGCGCGTGCTGGAGGCCCCCGACGGGGCGGAGGCGCTCGGCGTCCTCGCGGAGAGCAAGCCCGACCTCACCATCATCGACTGGGACCTCGCGATCCTGTCCGGCGAGGAGTTCATCCGCCTCGCCCGCACCCCGACCACCTCGCCCTGCCCGACGGTGCCGATCATCCTGATGCTGGCCCAGCCCCGCCGCAACGTCGTGGACCGGGCGATCTCGCTCGGGGTCAACGAGATCATCGCCAAGCCATTCTCCCCGAAGACCCTGTGGTCGCGCCTCGACGAGGTGATCAACCGGCCTCGGCCCTATTCCCAGGTGAAGAGCCTGCTGCGCCCGACGGTGCGGATGGCCGGCGGCGCCAAGGCGATGGCCTGAGTTCGACCGCAAGCCGTTCCCGGGCTGACACGATCGGGGCGGCGCCGCGATCGGCTGCGTCGCCGATTCGAGGCTTTGCAGTTCCCACCCGACCTTGTACGCTTCCCGATGAATGGTGGCCGGGCAGTCTGCCGGGGCCACGCGTTGAGGATTTCGGCACCGCCGATGAGGGACGAGAGTGCCGCTGCCGTGCCGGCCCGCCCTGCGGCCGGCCCCCCGGGCCAACGTGAGGGCGGCCACCGCGAGGGCGCGTCCCCGGCCGCGCAGCCGGCCCGCTACGGCCGCCGCAACGCCTACGCGGCCCTCGATCTCGGCACCAACAATTGCCGCCTGCTCATCGCCGAGCCGGCCTCGCACGGCTTCCGCGTCATCGACGCCTTCTCGCGGATCGTGCGCCTGGGCGAGGGCCTCGGCAGCTCGGACCGCCTGAGCGAGGCCGCCGTGGAGCGCACCGTCGAGGCCCTGCGGATCTGCCGCGGCAAGATGCAGGCGCGCGGGGTGGTGAGGGCCAAGATCATCGCCACCGAGGCCTGCCGGCTCGCCGTGAACGGGGCCGATTTCGTCGAGCGCGTCCGCCGCGACGTCGGGCTCGATCTCGAGATCGTCGACCGCCAGACCGAGGCCTATCTCGCGGTCACGGGCTGCGCGGCGCTCGCCGACCCGCAGGCCGAATCGGTCGTGATCTTCGACATCGGCGGCGGCTCCACCGAGATCGCCTGGCTCGACGGAGCCGCCACCAACCCCTCGGCCGATCCGACCCTGCGCATCCGCGCCTGGGATTCGCTCCCGGTCGGGGTGGTGACGCTGGCCGAGCGCCACGGCGGGGCCGAGGTCACCCGGATGATGTTCGAGGGCATGGTCGAGGAGGTGGCGGTGATGCTGTCGCGCTTCGCCATCCGGGCGGCGGCGGCGGCCACCGCCCCGCATTTCCACCTGCTCGGCACCTCCGGCACGGTGACGACGCTGGCCGCCATGCACCTGCGCCTGCCGCGCTACGAGCGCCGCCGCGTCGACGGGCTCTGGATGAACGACGACGAGGTCTCGGACGCGATCGACGATCTCCTCGACACCCGCCTCGACCAGCGCGCCGACAACCCTTGCATCGGACGCGATCGCGCCGATCTGGTACTGGCGGGCTGCGCGATCCTGGAAGCGATCCGGCGCGCCTTTCCCTCCGAGCGCCTGCGCATCGCCGATCGCGGCCTGCGCGAGGGGCTCTTGATGAACATGATGCGCGAGGACGGCGTCTGGCGCCGTGGAGGCTATCGGTGAGCGAGCGGCGTGGGGCAGGGGGCGGCGGCAGTATCCGGGGTGAGCTCAAGCAGCGGGTCAAGACCGGGCGCGGGCGCACCCTGTCCCAGAAGCGTTGGCTGGAGCGGCAACTCAACGATCCCTACGTGGCGCGCGCCAAGCGCGAGGGCTACCGCTCCCGCGCCGCCTTCAAGCTCCTGGAGATCGACGAGCGCTATCACATCCTGAAGCCCGGGCAGCGGGTGGTGGATCTCGGGGCGGCGCCGGGGGGCTGGTCGCAAGTCGCCGCCAAGGTGGTGGGGCCCCAGGGGCGCGTCGTCGGCATCGACCTCCTCGAGATCGAGCCCATGACGGGCGTCGAATTCATCACCCTCGACTTCCTCGACCCGTCCGCCCCCGAGCTTCTGACGGATCGTCTCGGCGGCCCCGCCGACATCGTCATGTCGGACATGGCGGCCAACACCACGGGCCACAAGAAGACCGACCACCTGCGCATCATCGGGCTCGCCGAGACCGCGGCCCATTTCGCGCGCGAGATCCTGGCGCCGGGGGGCGCCTACGTCGCCAAGGTCTTCCAGGGCGGCACCGAGGGCACGCTGCTCGCCGACCTCAAGCGCGACTTCGCGAGCGTGCGCCACGTCAAGCCGCCGGCGAGCCGGGCCGATTCGAGCGAGCTCTACGTGCTGGCCACGGGCTATCGCGGCGCCCCGGCGCAAGAGCCCGAAGAGGATTGAGCCCGAAGAGGACTGAGCCCGAGGAAGTCTGAGCCAGAAGAGGACTGAGCCGGGCGTTCCCGCGCGATCGATCCTCCCCGAGGCGAGGCCTGTGAGACCGGGTGCGCAGGACGTCGGGGGTTGGCGAAGCGCCTGGGCTACGGACCTACAACCGGCAGGCGCCTTCCAGCGCCTTGTTCTCCGCATCCGTGAACAGGCGGGAGCGGATGTGGAAGCGCTTCTCGCGGCCATTCTCCAGGGAGAACATGCCGCCGCGCCCCGGCACCACGTCGAGGATGATGTGGGTGTGTTTCCAGACCGAGAACTGCGAGCGGCTGATGAAGAAATCCGCGCCTCCGACCTGGCCGAGATGCACGTCGCCGTCGCTCGTGATGAAGTCGCCGACCGGGTAGCACATCGGCGAGGAGCCGTCGCAGCAGCCGCCGGACTGGTGGAACATCACCGGGCCGTGCTCGGCGCGCAATTCGTCGATGAGCGCGAGGGCCGCCGGGGTCGCGGTGACCCGGAGCGGCGTGCCGTCGACGCCCGCCTGCTCGGCGGTGGTGGCTTCGGGGGCTGCGGTCTCGGTCATGGCGCGCTGTCTCCAGGGGCGGGGTCAAGGGCAATGTGGCGCGCGGGCGCCGGAAATGCAGGGGCGGCCGAAGGGCGGCAGATCGGCGGGAATCGTCCGATCGGCCGCCGGGACATTTGGGCCTTGTCCGCGTTGACGGCGCGAGCGCGCGATCTCGCCGCGGCCCGGAGAATCGATGCCATGAGCCGCACGCCGCCGCCCGCCATCCGCCCCGCAATACTCTCCGCCCTTCTGTTCGCCGCGCTCCCGGCCGCGGCGCAGACGCGCACGGACGTCGATACGGGCGGGCGCCGGACCGAGTTGCGGACCTGCCTGACCGACCTCGCCGACCTGATCCCGCCGGGCAGCACGGTCGCCGACCCGGACCGATTCTGCGCCTGCTACGCCGACGCCGCCGTGAAGGCGGGTTTGCCGGAACTCGAGCGGGCCGAGGCCAATCCCGGCCAGGAGGTCCGGCCCCCGCAGGCGCGGGTCGCCGGCGCGTTCCGGACCGAGCGGTCGAACGCCATCGCCAAGGCCTGCCTCGCGCCGTGAAGCGGTCTCGAGACGAGAACGCCCCGGCTTTCGGCCGGGGCGCGCGGGGCTCTCGCGGAGCGTCTCGCTCAGAAGAAGCCGAGCTTCTTCGACGAGTAGCTCACCAACATGTTCTTGGTCTGCTGGTAATGGTCGAGCATCATCTTGTGGGTCTCGCGCCCGATGCCGGATTGCTTGTAGCCGCCGAAGGCCGCGTGGGCCGGGTAGGCGTGGTAGCAGTTCGTCCAGACGCGGCCCGCCTGTATCGCCCGGCCGAAGCGGTAGGCGCGGGTCCCGTCGCGGGTCCAGACGCCGGCGCCGAGGCCGTAGAGGGTGTCGTTGGCGATCGAGAGGGCGTCCTCGTCGTCCTTGAAGGTCGTCACCGAGAGGACGGGGCCGAAGATCTCCTCCTGGAAGATCCGCATCTTGTTGTGGCCCTTGAACACCGTCGGCTTCATGTAGAAGCCCTCGGCGAGGTCGCCCTCGCGGGTGCCGCGCTCACCGCCGGTGAGGCATTCCGCGCCCTCCTGCCGGCCGATATCGACGTAGGACAGGATCTTCTCGAGCTGCTCGGAGGAGGCCTGCGCGCCGATCATCGTGGTCGGATCGAGGGGCGAGCCCTGGGTGATCGCCTCGACGCGCTTGATCGCCCGCTCCATGAAGCGGTCGTAGATCGACTCGTGCACGAGCGCGCGGCTCGGGCAGGTGCAGACCTCGCCCTGGTTGAGGGCGAACATCGTGAAGCCTTCGAGGGCCTTGTCGAAGAAGTCGTCATCCTCGTTCGCCACGTCCGCGAAGAAGATGTTCGGCGACTTGCCGCCGAGCTCCAGCGTCACCGGGATCAGGTTCTGCGAGGCGTATTGCATGATCAGCCGGCCCGTCGTCGTCTCGCCCGTGAAGGCGATCTTGGCGATGCGGGGCGAGGAGGCGAGGGGCTTGCCGGCCTCGAGGCCGAAGCCGTTGACGACGTTGAGCACGCCCGGCGGCAGCAGGTCGCCGATGATCTCGAGCAGGACCAGGATCGAGGCCGGGGTCTGCTCGGCGGGCTTGAGCACCACGCAATTGCCGGCCGCGAGCGCGGGCGCGAGCTTCCACACCGCCATCAGGATGGGGAAGTTCCACGGGATGATCTGCCCGACGACGCCGAGCGGCTCGTGGAAATGGTAGGCCACCGTGTCGTGGTCGATCTCGGAGATCGAGCCTTCCTGCGCCCGGACGCAGCCCGCGAAGTAGCGGAAATGGTCGATGGCGAGCGGGATGTCGGCGTGGGTCGTCTCGCGGATCGGCTTGCCGTTGTCCCAGGTCTCGGCCAGCGCGATCAGATCGAGGTTCTCCTCCATCCGGTCGGCCATCTGGTTGAGGATGCGAGCGCGCTCGCCCGGCGCGGTGCAGCCCCAGGCGTCCTTGGCGGCGTGGGCGGCGTCGAGCGCCTTGTCGATGTCCTGCGCGTCCGAGCGGGCGACCTCGCAGACGACCTTGCCGGTGATCGGCGAGGTGTTCTCGAAGTAGCGCCCGGCGACCGGGGCGACCCACTTGCCGCCGATGAAATTCTCGTAGCGCGCCGAGAAGGGCGCCTTCGTGCTGGCGCCCAGGAATTCCGGCTTGTTCATTGGCGTCTCCTCAGGTGGCTCTTTGACCGCTCGGCCGCAGCCAATGGCAGATGGCCCGCCAAATCAAGTTGGACTTTTGGCCATAGCGATGATGCAGTGCAGAAAACGACCCGTCTCACACGGCCGAGCTGCGAAGTTCAGCGGCGTTGCAACGTCGTTTTATGGCATCGCAACTTGCGGTGTGGTGACGATAATACGCGCGAATGACCAGGATGGCGACACCCGCGCGATCCCGCACGGACGGATCGCCGGCCCCTGCACCGTACGGTGGCGTGCCGATCCTACTGCGTCTCCTCGATGCGGGGCGCGGTCCGGTCGATCCCGTCGCGGTAGAGGATCAGGCCGGTCGGGCGCCCATCCGGCTCGGTGTCGAGGGTGATGCGGGCGTTGCGCGCCTTCGACACGAAGGTTCGGTCGCCCTCCGGCACGAAGGGGAGGGCGGGCTCGCCCGTCACCTGCGCCATGAGGTGGTCGCCCTCGCGGGTCAGGGTCAGGAGCCGGCCGGGCCCGAGGCGGTAATGCCCGGCATAGCGGTCCATGATCTCGGGCTCGAGCACGATCTCGCTGCCGGGATCGGGAATGCGGAACCAGAGGGCCGCGATCTCCCGCGCCATGGCCTGGACCGGCGCCGTCTCGGTGTTGGCAAGCGCCAGCACGATGAGGTCGTCGTCGGGGTAATTGTCCTTGATGGTCAGGAAGCCGTTGATGCCGCCCCCATGCGACCAGAGCCGGTGCCCGTGCGATTGCCCGATGTACCAGCCGAAGCCGTAGCCGTAGCCGGCATCCGCGAACATCGCCCGGCGCGACAGGTCCGAGATGACGCGCCCCGAGAACAGGGCCCGGTCCCAGGCGAGCAGGTCGTCCACAGTCGAGTAATGGGCGCCGGCCGCGTACGGGATGCTGGAGGCGATCGGCAGGGCGTTGCGCAACTGGCCGTTGCCGAGCCGGTAGCCGGAGGCCCGGCGCGGCAGGATCACGCTGGCATCGTCGTAGCCCGTATCCTTGAGGCCGACCGGCTCGAAGATCGTCTCGCGCAGGTAGCGCTGGTAGGACTGGCCGGATGCGGCCTCGACCACGAGGCCGAGCAGGATGTAGCCGGTATTGTCGTAGTCGAAGCCCTTGCCGGGCTCGAACAGCAGCGGCTTGTCCGCCGTGAGCGCCACGATTTCGCGCGGCGCCATTTCGAGGCGCTGGATGCGCGCGTAGTAATCCGGCAGGTTGGTGTAGCTCGGGATGCCGGAACTGTGGGTCAGCAGCGTCCGGATGGTGACGCGGTCCCAGGCCGCCGGCGCCTCCGGGTAGAAGCGGCGGATCGGGTCGTCGAGGTTGAGGCGTCCGGCTTCCGCGAGCTTGAGGATCGCCGCCGCGGTGAATTGCTTGGTGATCGAGCCGACGCGGAAGCGGGTCTCCGGGGTGTTCGCCACGCCCCATTCCCGGTTGGCGAGGCCGTAGGCGCGCCGGAAGACCGGCCGGCCGCGATGGGCCACCAGGATCGCGCCCGAGAACAGCTTCGCCTCGAGATAGGGCTTCACCAGCGCGTCGGCGCGCTGGGCGAAGCCCGCCCGCGTCGGGGGCTGGGACTGTGCCCACGTGGCCGGCGCGCCGAGAACGGCGAGGCCGAGGAGCAGGATGGCGACGTGGAGGCAGGGACGCATGGCACCTCTCCGCACGGGGAGCGAGCGCCGAGCTAGACCGGATTTGCGGCCGAAGCGCGTCGCGTGGCGGCCCTGCTTCCCCGTCATGCGCGGCGTCACACCGCCGCCTTGAACGGTACCGAAGAGGCCCGGGCGCGTTTCCCGATCACCCGCGCCCATTCACCGAAGGCATTCCGTGACAGCACCGATCCGGCCCGGCTCGACCCTAGGCGCGTCCACCCGTGAGGTACCGGCCTGGACCAGGCCGGGCTTTGCCGAGTTCGTCGCCATCGTGGCCCTGATGATGGCGGTGACGGCGATCTCGATCGACAACCTGCTGCCGGCCTTCCCGGTGATCCAGGCCCGCTTCGGCATCGCGGACCCGAACAGCCTCCAGCTCCTCGTCTACGTCTACATGATCGGCTTCGGCTTCGCGCAGATCGTCTACGGGCCGGTCTCCGACCGCTTCGGCCGCCGCCCGGTCCTGCTCCTCAGCCTCTCGGTCTACGTGGCGGGCTGCTTCCTCGCCATGGTGGCGCCGTCCTTCGGCTGGCTGCTCGCCGCCCGCGTCGTCCAGGGGCTCGGGGCGGCGGGCGGGCGCGTCCTCTCCACCGCGATCGTCCGCGACCGCTTCGCGGGGCGCGAGATGGCGAGCGTCATGTCGCTGATCATGATGGTCTTCCTGATCGTGCCCATGATCGCGCCGGCCATCGGCGGCATGATGCTGGCGCTCGGCTCCTGGCACTACGTCTTCGTCTCGATGCTGGTCCTGGCCGGCATCCTGGTGGTCTGGTTCACGGCCCGGATGCCCGAGACCCTGCACCCGGATTATCGCCGGCCCCTCTCGCCCCGCGCGGTCGGGCAGGCGCTCGGCCTGACCCTGCGCACCCGCGTCGCCATCGGCTACGCCACCGCCCTCGGGCTGCTGACCGGCTGCATCATGGGCTATGTCGGCTCCGCCCAGCAGGTCTTCGACACGGGGCTCTACCATCTCGGCGCCCTGTTCCCGCTGGCCTTCGGGCTCGTCGCCGGCGCGATGGGCGTGGCGACGCTCGTCAATGCCCGCGTGGTGCGGCGGCTCGGCATGCGCGCGCTCTCGCATGCGGGGCTCTGCGCCTTCGTGCTCGTGGCGCTCTTGCAGGTCGGGATCGGGCTCGCCTATCAGGGCCACCCGCCGCTCGCCCTGTTCCTCACGGTGCTGGCCGCCAACCAGTTCCTGATCAGCTTCGCCATGCCGAACTTCAACGCCCTGGCGCTGCAGCCGCTGGGCGAGATCGCCGGCACGGCCTCGTCCTTCCTGGGGTTCTACACCACGATCCTGGGGGCCTTCTGCGGCTTCCTGATCGGGCATGCCTTCGACGGCACCACGCTGCCGATCGGCCTCGGCTATGCCGGCCTCGGCGGCCTCGCGCTCCTCGTGGTGGCCTGGACCGAGCGCGGGCGCCTGTTCCGCGGCGGCGTCTCCGGTTGAGAACGCCCCGCGCTTAACCCCGTCTTCAGGCCCGCTCGCGAGGGTGGTGGCGTTTCCCGCATGCCACCGGAGCCCAACCGTGATCGCCCGCGCCCAGGACGGATTGCTTCTCTCGTCGCGCCTGCTCCTCGCCGCCGCGCTCCTGCCCACCGGCATTGCCCGGGCGCTCAACGTCTCGGGCTTCGCCCTGACGCTCGCCGGCACCGGGCTCCCGGCGCCGAACGCCGTCGCGACCGCGGCCGTGATCGTGCAGGTGTTCGGGCCGCTCGCCCTCATCCTCGGGGTCCTGCCGCGCCTCACCGGGCTGGCCCTGGGGGCCTTCGCGGCCGTCACCGCGGTGCTTATCCACCCGTTCTGGCATTTTTCCGGCCCGGCGGCCGTGGCCGAGCGGACCCTGTTCCTCGCCGATCTCGGCCTCGCCGGGGGCTTCCTGCTCTACGCGCTCACCGGGCCGGGGGCCTGGAGCTGGCAGGGCTGGCGCGTGGACCGCGCCGCGCCGGCCCGCCAGCCGGCGAAACCCGCTGCCAAGGCCGGCGCGCGGTCCGGCGCGCCCGCGAAGCGCTCCGGCAGCCGCGCCCCCGCCCGCGCCGCGGCGTGAGCCGACGGGCTCGCCGCGCATCCGGCTGGCCCGCCTAGTTCCGGCCCGACGCCCCCGCCGGCGGCGCTGCGGCGAGGCGCTGGCCCGACACCTCCGCGCCCGCATCGGGCGCGAGGCGCAGGAAGGCCAGGACCGAGGCGCCCGAGATCAGCGCCACCGTCACGAAGGCCGGCGCGAAATCCGCGGCCGCGATGGCGCTGCGGCCGTGCCAGCCCGCCGCCGCTTCCAGCGCCAGCGCCCCGATCGTCACGCCGAGGCTGAGGGAGATCTGCTGCGCCACGCTGGCAAGGCTCGTGCCCGCGCTCATGTCGCGCGACTCGAGGTCGGCATACGCGATGGCGTTGACGCAGGTGAACTGGAGCGAGCGCAGGCAGCCGCCGAGGAAGAGCACCCCGACGATCAGCCCGTGCGGGGTCCCGGCCGTGAACAGCCCGTTCACGGCCAGGAATGCCGCCGCCAGCACGGCGTTCGTCACCATCACCCGGCGGAAGCCGAGCAGGCGCAGGATGCGCGGCCCGACGATCTTCACGAACATCGCCCCGGCCGCCGCCGCGAAGGTGATCAGGCCCGATTGCAGCGGGTCGAGTCCGAACCCGATCTGCAGCATCAGGGGCAGCAGGAACGGGATCGCGCCGGTGCCGATGCGGAACAGGCTGCCCCCGGTCACGGCGGCCCGGAAGGTCGGGTAGCGCAGCAGATCGAGGCGCAGGACCGGGTGGGCCACCGCGCGCGAGTGCCGGAAATAGGTGGCGAGCAGCACGGTGCCGCCCCCGAGGCAGCCCCAGGTGACCCAGGCCGGCAGCAGGTGGCGGCCGGTCGAGGCGAGGCCGAGCATCAGGGTCGCGAGGCCAAGCCCGAGGAGCAGGAAGCCGACGAGATCGAGGGGCGGGCGCTCGGGCTCCCGGATGTCGGCGATGTAGAGGCTCGCCAGGACGATGCCGACGAGGCCGATCGGGATGTTGATGAAGAAGATCCAGCGCCAGTCGAGCCAGGTGGTGATGAGGCCGCCGAGCGGCGGCCCCATGATCGGGCCGATGAGCGCCGGGATCGTCAGGTAGGCCAGCGCCGAGACGAGCTCGCCCTTGGGCACGCTGCGCAGGATAACGAGGCGGCCGACCGGCACCATCATGGCGCCGCCGACCCCCTGAAGGAACCGGGCGGCGACGAAGCCCGTCAGCCCCCCTGAGAAGGCGCAGGCGAGCGAGCCCGCCATGAACACCACGAGGGCCGCCCGGAAGATCGTGCGTGCCCCGTAGCGGTCGGCCATCCAGCCGCTGATCGGGATGAAGATCGCGAGGCTGACGAGGTAGGCCGTGAGCGCGAGCTTCAGGGCGATCGGGTCCTCGCCCAGGCTGCTGGCGATCGTCGGCAGGGCCGTGGCGATCACGGTGGAATCGGTGTTCTCCATGAACAGCGCGGTGGCGACGACGAGGGGGACGATCTGGGAGCTGCGCATCGGCCTCAACAAACCCTGACGCGGCGCTCGGTTGCATCGCGGCGTTCCGGCCCGGGGCGGGAGTCGTGTCCCCTCGGACACACGCAGCAACGATCGGCCGTGGCCAGGGCCGGATCCCTTCCCCGGCCGCGGCCTCACCCTTAAGCTTTCCGCAACGCCGCGGCCCGCCGCGCGCTCGGCATGCGTCGGGACGGCCGCCTTCCTGCGGCCGCGGCGCGGCCGGCGCACCCCGACCGCGTGCCCCATGTCCGCTGCGTGAAAGTGACAGGATGCGTCCTCGGCTGACCAAGACCCGCTCGCTGACCCGGCTCTCGGCCGGGCTCGCGCTCTGTCTGAGCGTGGCCGCCTGCGGCACCGTGCTTCTCAACCAGACCGGCTCTCTCACCCGCTACGACCGCCTCAAGACCAGCGACGAGGCCACCACCACGGCCCGCCTCTACGCCGACCAGACCGCGCTCGCGCGCACCCGCACCGTCCGCATCATCCCGACCGCCTTCCCGGAATCGATCTCGGGCCCCGCCATCACCGCCAAGCAGCGCAAGCTCGTGGCGAACGCCGCCGACCGGGCCCTCTGCTACGAGCTGTCGCTGCGCTACGACGTGGTCTCCGGGCGCGACGCCGACCTGACGGTCCGGGCGGCTGTGACCCGCGTCGAGCTCACTGGCCTGCCCGGCGCCGGCGCCACGATCGCGGCCTCCGGGGCGATCACCATCGCGTCGCAGCTCGGCGTCGGTTTCGCGGACGCGGTCGGGCGCATCCCGGTGCCGCGCGTTCCCATCGGTCTCGGCAGCCTCACGGTCGAGGCCGAGGCCCTCGACCGGCGCCACGAGCAGCGCGCCGCGATGATCTGGGGCGGGGCGGCGAATTCCTTCACCAGCCAGCCGCGCTTCTCGCCGATCAGCGACGCCTACGACCTCGCGGGCGAGTTCGGGCAGGATTTCGGCTTCTATCTCGCGACCGGGCAGGACCCCTTCAAGGCACCCCTGACGCTGCCGACCTACGACCGCCTGCGCATCACGGTGCTGGGCGAGGCGCCCCTCGATCCCGATTGCGAGGCCTTCGGTCGCGCGCCCGGCGTCGATGGCATCCTGGGCGATTACATCGGCCTGCCGCCGGAATTCGGCGACAAGGGCGCCTCGCCCCGCATCAACTGACGGCCGGGACCCGGCCGACCAGTTTATTCCCCGCGCGCGGCGCAGGGCGGACCTGCGGGGAAAACCTGTATGCAGGCCCGCGCAGCCGCTTTGCGCAGGCGTCCTCCGCGTGTTACTGGCCCGTGCCAACCCGCTCACGCGGCAAGCCCTTTTCGGGCCTGCAATCGCCCAGCAAGGAAGTTGGCACATGGCCCGCATCACGACGAATTCCATCATCGAAGGCCTGACCTTCGACGATGTCCTCCTGCGGCCCGCCGCCTCCTCGGTGATGCCGACCGAGGTCAATGTCGCGACCCGGCTGACCCGCTCGATCGCCCTGAACCTGCCGATCCTGGCGTCTGCCATGGACACGGTGACCGAGGCGCCGATGGCCATCGCCATGGCGCAGAACGGCGGCATGGGCGTCATCCACCGCAACCTCGAGCCGCCGGAGCAGGCCGAGCAGGTCCGCCTCGTCAAGAAATACGAGTCCGGGATGGTGCTGAACCCCATCACGATCCATCCGGACGAGACCCTGGCGGACGCCTTCGAGGTGATGAAGGCCAACCGGATCTCCGGGATCCCGGTGGTGGAGCGCGGGCCCAACGGCTCGCGCGGCAAGCTCGTGGGCATCCTGACGAACCGCGACGTGCGCTTCGCCACCAATTCCGGCCAGCCGGTCGCCGAGCTGATGACGCGCGACCGCCTCATCACCGTGCGCGAGGGCGTGACCCAGGACGAGGCCAAGCGCCTGCTCCACCAGTTCCGCATCGAGAAGCTGCTCGTCGTCGACGATCATTACCGCTGCATCGGCCTGATCACCGTCAAGGACATCGAGAAGCGCGTCGCCTACCCGCACGCCGTCAAGGACGAGCATGGGCGCCTGCGGGTCGCCGCCGCCACCACCACGGGTGATGGCGGCTTCGAGCGGGCCGAGCGCCTGATCGATGCGGGCTGCGACGTCATCGTGGTCGACACGGCCCACGGCCACTCCATCAAGGTGCTGGAGAGCGTCGCGCGGGTGAAGAAGCTCTCGAACGCCGTGCAGGTCATCGCCGGCAACGTCGCCACCCGCGAGGGTGCGCAGGCGCTGATCGATGCCGGCGCGGACGCCATCAAGGTCGGCATCGGCCCGGGCTCGATCTGCACCACCCGCATCGTGGCGGGCGTGGGCGTGCCCCAGCTCACCGCCCTGATCGAGGCGGTGGAGGCCGCCTACGACGCCAACGTGCCGGTCATCGCCGATGGCGGCATCAAGTATTCGGGCGACCTCGCCAAGGCGATCGCGGCCGGCGCCTCGGTGGCGATGCTCGGCTCGCTGCTCGCCGGCACCGACGAGGCGCCGGGCGAGGTGTTCCTCTACCAGGGCCGCTCCTACAAGAGCTACCGTGGCATGGGTTCCGTCGGCGCCATGGCGCGGGGCTCGGCGGACCGCTACTTCCAGGCCGAGGTCAACGACACCCACAAGCTCGTCCCCGAGGGCATCGAAGGGCAGGTGCCCTACAAGGGGCCCGTCGCGGCGGTGCTGCACCAACTCGCCGGGGGCCTGCGCGCCGCCATGGGCTATGTCGGCGCCGCCACGGTTCCGGAGTTCCAGGAGCGGGCGCAGTTCATCCGCATCACCAATGCGGGCCTGCGCGAGAGCCACGTCCACGACGTGACGATCACCCGCGAGAGCCCGAACTACCCGTCGCGGACCTGAGGCCGGTCGGACAGGGCGCCGCGGCTCGCCTTGGCCGCGGCGCACCCTTGGCATAGCATCGAACGCTTGGGGCGATGCCGATCTGGAGGGATCCGTGGGTGATCTGACCCTGCACGACACCGGCGGGATGCTGATGGCCATTCTGATGGAGCGGGCGTCGGAGACGGGCCGATCGCCTGAGGACGTGGCCAAGGAGGCCATGCTGCGGGGACTGATGTGGTCGCCCGCCGAGCGCGTCGCGCATGCGGACAGGATCCGGGCGGTCGCGCGTCCGCCGGGCGATGGGCAGCCTTTCGAGGACAGCACGATTCTGATCCGCCGTCTGCGTGACGGGGAGTGATGCTCATCGTCGATGCGAGCGTCATGGCGAAGTGGTTCTACCCCGAGGAGCATTCGGATCAGGCTCGAATGCTCCTGAGCCAGGACCGTCTCCTCGCGGCCCCTGCCCACGCGCCGGCCGAGTTGGGACAGGTTCTGGCGCGGCGTGCCCGGGAGACCCTGCTGCCGCTTTCCGCGATGGAAGACGCACTGACCGGGCTCGCACGAACCGTCGCGATGATCCCGCTCGCTGGCCTGCACCGGGACGCGGCACGTCTGGCGTTCGAGACGGGTGCCTCGTTCTACGATGCGCTGTATGTCGCGGCTGCCAAGCAGTGGAACGCGACTCTGGTCACGGCGGATCTGCGTCTCATCCGATCCTGTGCCGCGAGCCCCTGGGCTGGCAATTTCGTCGCGCTCGCGAACTGGGGCAAGCAAACTCAACCATGACCGTCCCGGCCATCCTCGCGCCCGTCTTCGTGCAGGTCTTCCTCACCTTCGGCCTGCTGATCGTCCTCGGGCGCCGGCGCTTTGCCGAAATCGGGGCCGGGCGGGTGCGAATCGGCCAGATCGCGCTCGGCGAGCGCAACTGGCCGCCGAAGGTGCAGGCGGCCGCCAACGCCTTCTCGAACCAGTTCGAGATCCCGATCCTGTTCTTCGCCCTGGTGCCGCTCGCGCTCGTGACTCGCAAGGCGGATCTTCTCTTCGTGGTGCTGGCCTGGATCTTCGTGGCGAGCCGCGCGGCGCACGCCACCGTCTACGTCACCTCGAACCATGTCCCGACCCGCTTCCGCCTCTACATGGCGGGCGTGGCCGTGCTCGGCATCATGTGGCTGATCTTCGCCATCCGTATTCTCCTCACGCCGCTGGCGGTCTGAGCCTCGCCGCGTTGCATCGCGGCGCCATCGCGCGCATGGAGGGCCCGTCCAGATTCGGGAGGGGGCGTTCGACATGCGGGTTCTCGTGGTGGGGGCGGGGGCGACCGGCGGATATTACGGCGCGCGCCTCGGGGAGGCCGGGCGCGACGTCACCTTCCTGGTACGGCCAGCCCGGGCGGAGGCGCTCGCGGCGAAGGGCCTCTCGGTGAAGAGCCCGCTCGGCGATGTGCATCTTCCGGCGCCCGCCACCGTCACGGCCGATGCCCTGGCGCAGGGCCAGGGCGGCGCCTTCGATCTCGTGCTCCTGTCCTGCAAGGCCTACGACCTCGACGCGGCCATCGCGGATTTCGCGCCGGCCGTCCAGGAGGGCACCCTGGTGCTGCCCGTCCTCAACGGGATGCGCCACCTCGACGCCCTCGATGCCCGGTTCGGGGCGGAGCGCGTGCTCGGGGGCTCCTGCTCCATCGTGGCGACGGTCGCGGCCGGCGGCGAGATCCGCCACATGAGCGCGTTCGCCACCCTGACCTATGGTGAGCGCGACGGCAGCCGCTCGCCCCGCGTCGAGGCGATCGAGGCGCTCGTGCGGGATGCGCGTTTTCAGCCGAAGCTGAGCAGCACGATCGTGCTGGAGATGTGGGAGAAGTGGGTTTTCCTGGCGACGCTCGCGGGCATCACCTGCCTGATGCGGGCCAGCATCGGCGACATCGTCGGGGCACCGGGCGGCCGCGCCGCCATCGAGGAGGTTTACGCCGAGTGCGTGGCGGTCGCGACCGCGGCGGGCTTCGCGCCGCGCGAGGCGGTGTCGGCCCAGGCCCGCGCGATGCTGACCCAGGAGGGCGCCCCGATCACCGCCTCGATGCTGCGCGACATCGAGGGGAAGGCCCGGATCGAGGCGGACCATGTCATCGGCGATCTGATCGCGCGGGGCGATGCCCACGCGCCGGACTCACCGCGTCCCGGCCTCGCGCGCGCCTACACCCATCTCAAGGCCTATGAGCGGCGGCGCGCCCGCGAGACGGCCTGAGCTGCCTCAACCCCTCAGTAGCGCTGGCCGGGCGGCGGCGCGGGCGGCGGGTTGCCGTATTCGAGCTGCGTCTTCGCATCGACCGGCCGGCGCAGCGGGGGCGTCAGGTCGGGAGCGGCCGGGGCCGTCGAGCAGGCGGCGACGCAGAGCGTCAGGAGACCCGCGAGGGTAAGATGGATGACGGGGGACATGTGGTCTCTCGAAGCCTTGAACGTTGACGGGGTTCGGGGATTGCCGTTCTGGAGACCGATCCCGCCGGAAGCTCGGCCGTAATGTGGCCCGCCTGCGCAGGAAGCGTGGCCGTATCGCGGCAGCGTTAATGGAATTCAGGAGAGTGATCTGACCCCCGCCGCCCGCTGCTCCGCCGCCATCGAGGTGTTGTCCGACATCGCCGAGCGCCGCCGTCCGGCCGCCGATGCCCTCAAGGATTGGGGCCTCGGCCACCGCTTCGCGGGCTCGGGTGACCGCGCCGCCATCGCGAGCCTCGTCTATGACGCCCTGCGCCGGCGCGCCTCCGCGGCCTGGATCATGGATTCCGACAGCCCGCGGGCGATCCTGATCGGCTCGCTGCGCCTGCAGCAGGGGCTGGCCGCCCCGACCATCGCGGCCCTGTTCACCGGCGACCGCTTCGCGCCGGCGCCCCTGAGCGCGGCCGAGCAGGCGCGCCTCGGCGAGGCAACCTTGAGCGATGCGCCTCCGGCGATCGCGGGCGACGCGCCGGACTGGGTGCTGCCCGCGCTTGCCGCGATCCTCGGCGAGGATCTGCTGCCGGAGCTGCGCGCCCTCGCGCGCCGCGCGCCCCTCGATATCCGCATCAACGCGCTGAAGCAGACTCGCGCCGACGCGCTCACGGCGCTCGGCCATCTGAACGCCGAGCCGACGCCGCACGCGCCCGACGGGCTGCGCATCCCGATCGGCGCCGACGGGCGCGGACCGGCGCTCCATGTCGAGCCCGAATTCCTCGACGGCTGGTACGAGATCCAGGACGAGGGCTCCCAGCTCGCGAGCCGCCTCAGCGGCGCCATACCCGGCGAGACCATCGTCGATCTCTGCGCGGGCGGCGGCGGCAAGACCCTGGCGCTCGCGGCCCTGACGGGCAATGCCGGGCGCCTGATCGCCACGGACGGCGATCCGCGCCGCCTCGCGCCGATCCACGAGCGCCTGCGCCGCGCCGGCGCGCGCGCCGAGGTGCGCACCCCGCGAGCCGGGCGCGCCCGCGTCGATGTTCTGACCGACCTCGATGGGAGTGTGGACCGCGTCGTGGTCGATGCGCCCTGCACCGGCACCGGGACCTGGCGGCGCAACCCCGATGCCAAGTGGCGCCTGCGGCCCGGGAGCCTGGCGACGCGGCTCTCGGAACAGGCGACCGTCCTCGACCGGGCGGCCGCTCTGGTGCGGCCGAAGGGCCGCATCGCCTACATCACCTGCTCCCTGCTCCCGGAGGAGAATGACGGGGCGATCGCGGGCCTGCTCGAGCGGACCGGCAAGGCCTTCGCGGTGATCCCGGCCGAGCGCGTCGTCGCGGAGATCAGCCCGGCGCTCGCGCCGGTGGTGCGCTTCACGCGGCACGGCCTGCAGATGAGCCCGGGCCTCACGGGCACGGACGGGTTCTACCTCGCCACGCTGGAGCGGCGCGGCTGACCCCGGACAGGAGAATGGCCCCGGAGCGGGGCCATTCTGGTCTTCGTGCAACCGCCCGGAATACGGGCGCGCGTCTTAGAAACAGCGGCGCTTGCGCACCACCACCACGCGGCCCATCGGCCCGCGGCGGCGCTCGACGACGGTCCGGCAGCGCGGACCGCGGACCACCCTGCGCGAGACCACCCGGGCCTGCGCGATGCCGCTCTCCGGTCCGACGAGCGATCCGCCCGCGACGGGCAGGGCCGAGGCCGGGGCGGCAAGGGCCGCGAACGCGACGGCGGCGAGTCCGAAAATAGCTGCTCTCATGGGAAAGCCTCCTGCTTGCGTGGACTGGGCGGACCGTGTCGCCCCGCTCCGGTGAACCTCCGGTTAACACCACCTCAGGCCGGCGCGTCCGCGATCCTGCCCGCGGATCCGGCCAGCCCCGCGGGCCTTGCGCGTTGCACGCGCGCGGGTGCTCGTCTAACTCCACCTCATGAATACCGACCACGACAAGATCCTCATCGTCGATTTCGGCAGCCAGGTGACGCAGCTCATCGCGCGGCGCGTGCGCGAGGAGGGCGTCTATTGCGAGATCGTGCCCTTCACCAAGGCCGCCGAGGCCTTCGCCGAGTCGCGGCCCAAGGGCGTGATCCTGTCGGGCGGCCCGGAATCGGTGACGACCGAGGCCTCGCCGCGCACGCCCCAGCTCGTGTTCGAATCCGGCGTCCCGGTTTTCGGCATCTGCTACGGCCAGCAGACCATGGCGGCCCAGCTCGGCGGCGAGGTCGAGGGAGGGCACCATGCCGAGTTCGGCCGGGCCGAGATCGAGATCCTGGCCGATTGCCCCCTGTTCAAGGGCGTCTGGCACGTGGGCGAGCATTACCCGGTCTGGATGAGCCACGGTGACCGGGTGACGAAGCTGCCGGACGGCTTCACCACCGTGGCGATCTCGAAGAACGCGCCCTTCGCGGCGGTGGCGGACGAATCGCGCAACTATTACGCGGTGCAGTTCCACCCGGAGGTGGCCCACACGCCCCACGGCGCGCTCCTGATCCGCAACTTCGTGCGCGACATCGCGGGCTGCTCCGGCGACTGGACCATGGGCGCCTACCGCGAGGAGGCGATCGCCAAGATCCAGGCCCAGGTTGGCCGGGAACGGGTGATCTGCGGGCTGTCCGGCGGCGTCGATTCGGCGGTCGCGGCGGTGCTGATCCACGAGGCCATCGGCGAGCAGCTCACCTGCGTCTTCGTCGATCACGGGCTGCTCCGCGCCGGCGAGGCCGAGGAGGTGGTGCGTCTGTTCCGCGACCACTACAACATCCCGCTCGTCCACGTGGAGGCGCAGGATCTGTTCCTCGGCGAGCTCGAGGGCGTCAGCGACCCCGAGCAGAAGCGCAAGACGATCGGGCGCCTGTTCATCGACGTGTTCGAGGCCGAGTCGAAGAAGATCGGCGGCGCCGCCTTCCTGGCGCAGGGCACCCTCTACCCGGACGTGATCGAGAGCGTGTCCTTCACGGGCGGCCCCTCGGTCACCATCAAGAGCCACCACAATGTCGGGGGGCTGCCCGAGCGCATGAACATGCAGCTCGTCGAGCCGCTGCGCGAGCTGTTCAAGGACGAGGTCCGGGTCCTCGGCCGGGAGCTCGGCCTGCCCGACGCCTTCGTGGGCCGCCATCCTTTCCCGGGCCCGGGCCTCGCCATCCGCTGCCCCGGCACGATCACGGGCGAGAAGCTCGACGCGCTCCGCAAGGCCGACGCGATCTATCTCGAGGAGATCCGCAAGGCCGGCCTCTACGACACCATCTGGCAGGCCTTCGCGGTCATCCTGCCGGTCAAGACCGTGGGCGTGATGGGGGACGGGCGCACCTACGACCATGTCTGCGCGCTCCGCGCCGTGACCTCCGTCGACGGCATGACGGCGGATTTCTACCCCTTCGACATGGCGTTCCTCGGCCGCGTCGCGACGCGCATCATCAACGAGGTGAAGGGCATCAACCGGGTCACCTACGACATCACCTCGAAGCCCCCCGGCACGATCGAGTGGGAGTGAGCCTCAGCGGCTCCGACCCATCCCGGCCCGAAGCGGATTGACGGGGGCGAAACCGGCGAAGTCGGATGCGTCGTCGGTCACCGCGACGCAGCCATGGGCGAGGGCGACTGCGGCGACGATCATGTCGAGGCTGCTGCGCGGCCGGCCTGAGGCTCGGCCCTCCGCCATCAACTCGGCCCATAACAATGCGGCGCTCGCATCAAACGGCAGAATTCGCCCGGCGAAGAGGGCCTGCGGACCTTCGGGACCGACGAACCACGCTTCGAGCGCGCGTCGCTTCCGCCCGGTGGGCATCTCGAGGATGCCTCGCCGAATCTCCGCGAGCGTCAGCGCGGCGATGAAGAGATCGTCGTCCCGCTGTGATCCGAGCCAGGCGAGAAGCGTAGGCGACGGGAGCGGCTTGATGACGTTACTGATGATGTTGGTGTCGAGGAGATAGCGCGTCACAGGTCGATCGAGCGGCCCTCGACCCGCAACCGGTCGAGGTCGATGTCGGAGCCGACCAGGGGCGATCGACGCAAGGCATCGAGGATACCGCCCGTTCGCGACGGCTCATTGGACAGGGTGCGGCTGACCGCATCTCGGATCTCGGTGGCCTCCGGTCCGTCCTCCGCGAGTCGGCGGGCCAGCATCCGCACGAGCGCGCGGTCCGCATCGAGACCGATCACCTCGAAGCGTGCCAGACCGCGCTCGCCCAGGCGTGCCCGGTACCGACGGATCGAACGTTTCTGCGCAGCGTCACGCATCGCCCGACCTCGATCGTACCTGATTATAGAATTGGGCCGCCCGGCCCATCGACGCACCGCCGTCACGCGCGGACATTCGTCTCGACCAACACGGTCTCGGTGTCGAACTCGGCCGCGTGCCAGGCGCCGGGCGGGAAGTGGAACAGGCTGCCCGGTCCGAACGCCGTCCGGCCCTGCGCGGTCTCCAGGGTGCCGGAGCCGGAGAGCACCTGCACGCATTGCTCGTGCGGGTGGCTGTGGCGTTCGGCCGAGGTGCCGGCCGGCACGAGCACCCGCACCAGCGTCGCGCCGGCGCCTTCGAGCACGCGCTTGGCGACGCCGCTCGGCGCACGCGTCTCCGGCAGGTCGTTCCAAGTCAGGCAATGCGGCGGCATCGGGCGTCTCCCTCTCGGGCCAGAATCCATCGCGTGAGCCCGGCGTCAATTCACGGCCAGACCGTGATGGCCACGGGCCGGCGCACCAGGTCGCGATCCGAGGTGATGCGGCAGCCCTCGGTCCTGAGGGTCACGTAGGTGAAGCGCGCGGTGTCGCCGACATCGTCGAAGTTGCGGCCCTCGGCCGCGGGATCGAGGAGCGACGGGTAGGCGATGAGGCCGCCCGGCGCTTGGCACGGATCGTCGTAGAGGGTGGCGCCGGCGAGAAGCAGGCGTGGCGTGTCCCAGGTGAGGAGGTCGCGTGAGCTGGTCCAGTAGAAGCCCGACTGGGGGAACGCCTCCGCCTGCTTGGCCATGAACACCGCGATATAGGCGCCGGTGCCGCGATGGCGCACCACGGCGCCCACCGGGGTGGGAAAGGGGGCCACCGGCTTGCAGGTGTCGGGGATCCGCACAGGCTGCCGGTAGGGATCCGGGAAGGCGGCGGTGAAGCCCGTGCCGGTCCAGGCCCGCCAGCTCAACGGGTCGGCGGGCGTCGCGGTCCGGAACAGGCAGACGCCGCCCGCCTGGTCGCTGCCCGGCCGGTCCCAGCCCGTGGTCGAGGCGAAAATGTAGCGCCAGCGCCCCGCGCCGAAAATGTTCGAGGGGTTGAAGAAGCCGCGGTGCCGGCCCTGGTCCACCTCCTGCCGGAAGGGGGCGGCGGCCACTACCGCGGGCGGCGCCGCGCGGGTGAAGCTGCGGCCGCCATCCGTCGAGGCCGCGGCGGTCAGCGTGTTGTACCAGCATTCCAGGTAGAGCTTGGAGCGGCAGCGGCCCGGATGCTCGTTCGCCTGATACTCGTGGTGCAGGAGGCCCGCGACCGCGCGCCCGTCCTCGGTCCAGGTTGCGGTGATCCAGGAGCGGTCGTCATAGAGCGCCGGATCGGATTTCTCGCCGGAATCCAGCACGATGCTGCAATCGAGCGTCAGGTGGTCGAGATCCGGCCCGCGCAGCGCCCGGTTGCGGTAATGCATGCCGAAGAGAGCCACGGCCCCGCGCGCATCCCGAAAGGCCCGGGCGGAGGCATCCGGCACGTCGGCGCCGTCGCAGGCGTCGCGCCCGGCCCGGAAGATCGCGGTCGGCGGTCCCACCAGGGTCAGGCTGGAGAGCGGCGGCTCGGGCGCGGCCTGGGCGGCCCCCGTCAGCCCGAGAAGCAGGAGAGCGGTGTACCGGAGGGGGCGCGTCATCGGGGCAGCCTGGACAAGGCCGCCAGATTCGCTTCAGAACCGTTACAGAGTGCTTGCCCGGACCGGCATCGGTTCGGCCGCTCCCCGAAATTCCTGTCTCCGAGATTCCCTCTTCAAGTTTCCCGTCCCCAAAATTCCCATCCCCAAGATTCTGTCCTCAAGGGCCATCCATGCTGATCCTGATCCTCGGGCTCGTGCTGTTTCTCGGCACGCATGCCTTCTCGATGGCCCGGGCCAAGCGCGCGGAGGCGATCGGGCAGCTCGGCGAGAAGCGCTTCAAGCTTGCCTACACGCTCGCCTCCCTGGCCGGCCTCGTCCTCATCGCCTACGGCTTCCACCAATATCGCGCCTCCGGCTACATCGCGGTCTGGGATCCGCCGGTCTGGACGCGCCACCTCGCCGTCCTCCTGAACCTGTTCGCCTTCATCGCCCTGGCCTCCACCTACCTGCCCGGCCATATCCGGGCGCGCGCCAAGCATCCGATGCTGCTCGCGGTGAAGATCTGGGCGACCGCGCATCTCCTCGCCAACGGCGATCTCGGCTCGATCCTGCTGTTCGGCAGCTTCCTGGCCTGGGCGGTCGCCGCCCGCATCAGCGCCAAGCGCCGGGCGCTCACCGCCGGACAGGTGGCGGCGCAGCATGGCGGCGAGGCCGCCCGCCCGTCGGGCTACCGCAACGACATCCTGGCCGTCGTGATCGGCGTCGCCGTGTGGTTCGTGTTCGGCCGCTACCTGCATTACCCGGTCATCGGCGTGTATGCCTGGCCGGGCATGGCCTGAACGGGCGTCGACCGGGCGGGCTCGGCTCGACCGGCCCCCGAACCTGCGGGTCGGCCAGGAGGCCGGTCGCCCAGGAGGCCGGTCGCCCAGGAGGCCGGTCGCCCAAGAGGCCGGTCGCCAAGGAGCCCGGTCGCCAAGCCCGAAGGTCTGTGCTAGGCGCGGGCGCTCCAACTCCGTGAGGCGGTCGTCCCGTTCGGGACCGGCCTGAGAGACCATGGCTGAAAACAACGAGTTCATCCGCGAGGTCAACGAGGATTATCGCCGGGATCAGGTCGCGCAGATCTGGCGGCGCTACAGCGGCGTGATCATCGCGCTCGCGATCCTGGTGGTGGCCAGCGTCGGCGGCTGGCGCTACTGGCAGAGCGCGCAGCGCGCCGCCGCCGAGACGGCCTCCGAGCGCTTCGACGCCGCCAACCGCCTCGTCCGCGAGGGCAAGACGGACGAGGCCGACAAGGCCTTCACGGCGATCGAGGCGGAAGGACCGGCCGGGTACCGCCTGCTGGCGCAGTTCCGGTCCGCGGCCGAGACGGCCAAGCGCGATCCCGCGGCGGGGGCCACTGCCTATGACGCGATCGCGAACGATACCGGCCTCGCGAGCGGATTGCGCGACCTGGCCCGGCTGCGCGCCGCGCTGCTGCGCATCGATGCGGCCGATCCGGCGCCCGCGCTGGCGAGCCTTCAAGGCCTCGCCGCCGGCAGCGCCTTCCGGCATACCGCCCGCGAGATGCTCGGCCTCGCGGCCCTCAAGCGCGGGCAGTACGAGGAGGCCGGCCGCTGGTTCGACCAGCTGACCACCGACCCCGAGACGCCGCAGAACCTGCGCCAGCGCATCGAGGTCTACGCTGCCCTCGTGGCCGGCGGCCCGGTCACCGTCACCGAGGCGAAGCCCGAGCCGGCCGCGCCGCCCCCGCCGATCACGCGATAGCCCAGCCGGCCGTGCCGGCCGGTTGAAGAAACGCGATCGATCAATACCTTGGAACCGTTCCCGCAAGGCGGGCGCGGCACTTGCCGGCTTTCCGCCGGCCGACCGGACGAGACCACCATGAATATGCCGACCGTCGCCATCGTCGGACGGCCGAATGTCGGCAAGTCGACCCTTTTCAACCGTCTCGTGGGCAAGAAGCTCGCCCTCGTCGACGACCGTCCGGGCGTCACCCGCGACCGGCGCGAGGGCGATGTCCAGTTCGGCGGCCTGGTCTTCCGGGTCATCGACACGGCGGGCCTCGAAGAGGCGGATTCCGCCTCGCTCCTCGGCCGCATGCGCGCCCAGACCGAGGCCGCCATCCTCGAAGCCGATGTGGTGCTCTTCGTCATCGACGCCCGCGCGGGCGTGCTGCCGGCCGACCAGCCCTTCGCGGAGCTCGTGCGCCGCGCCGGCTGCCCCGTCATCCTGATCGCCAACAAGGCGGAGGGCGGCGCCGGCCTGGGCGGCGCCTACGAGGCCTTCGCCCTCGGCCTCGGCGACCCGATCCCGTTCTCGGCCGAGCATGGCGAGGGTGTCGGCGAGTTGCACAGCGCCCTTCAGGCGACGCTTCCGGAGATCGAGGAGGACGAGGACGCCGACAACCCGGCGGGCCGCGCCCTCAAGGTCGCCATCGTGGGCCGGCCGAATGCCGGCAAATCCACCCTGATCAACCGCATGCTCGGCGAGGAGCGCCTGCTGGTCGGGCCCGAGGCCGGCATCACCCGCGATTCGATCTCCCTCGACTGGGAATGGCGCGGGCGCCGGATCAAGCTTCACGACACCGCCGGCATGCGCCGCCGCGCGCGCATGGACGACAAGCTCGAGAAGCTCGCGGTCTCGGACGGGCTGCGCGCCGTGCGCTTCGCCGAAGTCGTGGTGGTGCTCCTCGACGCCACGATTCCTTTCGAGAAGCAGGATCTCACCATCGTCGACCTCGTCGAGAGCGAGGGCCGCGCCGTGGTGATCGGCCTCAACAAGTGGGACCTCGTGGCCGACCAGCCGGGCCTCCTGAAGAAGCTGCGCGAGGATTGCACCCGCCTGCTGCCGCAGGTGCGCGGCATCGGGGTGGTGCCGCTGTCGGGGCTCGCCGGCGAGGGCGTCGACAAGCTCATGAAGGCGGTGGTCGACGCCGCCGAGGTCTGGGACCGGCGCGTCTCGACCTCGCGGATCAACGACTGGCTCAGCGAGGCGACCAGCCGGAACCCGCCGCCCGCCGTCTCCGGCCGGCGCATCAAGATCCGCTACGCCACCCAGGTGAAGAGCCGCCCGCCGCACTTCGCCCTCTTCGGCAACCAGCTCGACGCCCTGCCGAAATCCTACACCCGCTACCTCGTCAACGCTCTGCGCGAGGCCTTCGACCTGCCCGGTACCCCGATCCGGCTCTCGCTCAGGACCTCGAAGAACCCGTTCGACAAGGGCTGAGAGCGGCCGGCGCTCCGGTCGTCCGGGACGCCGGCCTAACCGGTTCCGGCATCCGTGCCGCGCGAGACCGCCGCGAGCCAATCCACCACCGCGTCGAGGCCCTGCCGGTTGGTCAGCCCCGCCTCGCGCGCGGCCTCGAAGGCGGCGATCTGCCGGTCGGCACTCGTTCCGTCCTGGAGGATGGCGCGGGCGTTCCGGACCTCCGCCGTGCAGCCGAGCGCCGCCGCGTCCTCCTCGATCAGCGCCAGCATGCCCTCCAGGGCCTCCCCATAGGGCAGGGCCTCCTCCCGGGCCTCGTCGATCATCTCGGCTACGATGCCGCTGCGCTGCGCCCGCCAGAGGTTCTCGCCGGCGAGCGCCCGCGTCACCCCGTCGATCCCGGCATTCAGCTCCGGCCGGCGCACCACCAGGCGGACCAGGCAGCGAAACAGGGCCGCGATCGTCAGCGCATCCTCGAGCCGCGTGCAGGAATCGGCGATTCGCAACTCCAGGGTCGGGAACTTGATCGAGGGGCGCAGCGACCACCACAGGTAGCTCGCATCCTGGATCGCGCCGGCCTTGGTCATGATGCGGACGTACCGCTCGTAGTCGCAATCGTGCATGAAGAGTTCCGGCAGACCCGTGCGCGGAAGTTCCCCGAAGGCACTCAACCTGTAGGCGATCAGGCCCGTCGGCTTGCCCTGCCAGAACGGCGACGAAGCCGACAGGGCGAACAGCAAGGGCTGGAACGGCAGCAGGCGGTTCATGAGCCCGACCCGCGCTTCCGGCACCGGAACCTCAACGTGGACGTGCATGCCGCAGATCAGGCTGCGCCGGCCAGCCAGGCCGACATCGCGCAGGATGCCGCGATAGCGGTCGCCCTTGGTCGGCACTTGCAGCGACCAATCCGCCACCGGATGGGTTCCTGCCGCGAAAACAAGGAGTTCGTGCCGGGCGCCGATTTCCGCCAGCGTCGCGCGCTGCCGGGCCAGCACCGCGCGCGCCTCGGCAAAATCCCAGGAGGGCGGTGTGCAAACCTCAACTTGGCATTGCAGAAGTTCGCGGCCTGCCTCGGGCAGGCTCTCGCCGACTTCCGCGTGGAAGGGCTTCACCGACCGCCGCGGCGTCCCCCGGGTCTCGGCATCGGCCAGAAAGTACTCTTCCTCGATACCGAACCGATAGTTGTGGTCACTCATGATCACCCCGCGAGGACACGTCCGCGTCAACTCGCCGGGGCCCGTCTGGTGCCTTCAGCTTCGCAAAGGCCCCCCCACAAGCCAAGCCGGATCGAACCAGCGATCCGCCTCGCCGTCATAGGGCAGGCGGGTGATATCCCAGTGCTGGATGTACTTGGCGTAGACATTCCAGACCGTGATGCCGCCTCCAACGAATATGCGGCGGCCAGGATAGCGCTTCAGCACCGCCTCGGGATCCTCGTGCGAGCGGATCACGTCGATCGTGCGGTCCTCGAAGGCGAATCTCGGAACCGAGGCGACGGTCTTCGGGCCTGCAATCAGGACGTGTCCCATCGTCAGCGCGAAGAACCGGGTCACGTCCTCGACAAAGAGCGGATCGGTGTTGCCCTCCCAGGGCAGATGCCCGTTGAGGCCGAGTTGCCCGCGCTGGCCGATGGCGCAGATGCAGCGAACGTCGATCATCCCGGTCCGTCTCTCCCGATTGCCGATGTGAGGAAAACCAGCGTGGTGCGGCGCGGATCCGTGCCCGCGCGATCGTTCAGGCCGGCGCCTGCGGCGTCAGCACGCGATCCTGCGGGAAGTCGTAGATCTTGCCCGATTCCGCCCAGTCTGGGCTGGCCAGCTGGATGAAATGCGGAGCCAGATCCTCGGGCGTCCTCAAGGATTCCGGATCCTCGCCCGGCATCGCGGCGTGGCGCATCGCCGTCCGCAGAGGACCGGGATTGAGCAGCATGGCCCGAACCCGAGTGGTCTCGGTCTCCGCCGCGTAGGTGCGCACCAGCGCGTCGAGGGCCGCCTTGGAGACGGAGTAAGGCCCCCAATAGGCGCGGCATTTGGTGGAGGCGCCGGAGGTCACGAAGATCGCCCGGCCCGCATCCGACATCCGCAACAGGGGGTCGAACGAGCGGATCAGCCGCCAATTTGCCGTGACGTTGATGTCCATGACCTGCTGCCAGACCTTCGGGGTCACGTGCCCGATCGGCATCAGGTTACCGAGAATGCCGGCATTGCCCACCAAGATGTCGAGGCGTTTCCAGCGATCGTGGATCGCCTGGCCGAGCCGGTCGATCGCGTCGTAATCCGTGAGATTCAGGGGCACCAGGGTCGCGCCGGAGCCGGTGTCCCGGATCGCATCGTCGAGTTCCTCGAGGGCGCCCTGGGTCCGTGCCACCGCGATGATGTGGGCGCCAGCGCCCGCGAGCGCGAGGGCCGCGGCGCGGCCGATGCCGCGCGAGGCGCCCGTCACGACGGCGACGCGGCCGTCGAGGGGTTTGTCGGGAGAGATCGCCATCGTGCGCGCTCAGTCGGCTTCGGCCAGCATCGCGAGCCGGCGCGGGCCCGCGATGGCAAGGTCCGTCAGGCTGGTCGGGTAGTCACCCGTGAAGCAATGGTCGGTGTATTGCGGGCAGGCCTCGTGGCGGCTTTCCTCGCCCATGGCCCGGTAGAGCCCACCGATCGACAGGAAGGCCAGGGAATCGGCGCCGATATACTGGCGCATCCCTTCGAGATCGTGGGTTGCCGCCAAAAGCTTCTCGCGCTCGGGCGTATCGATTCCGTAGAAGTCCGGATAGGTGATCGGCGGCGATGCGATGCGGAAGTGCACGGCCTTGGCGCCGGCTTCCCGCATCATGCGGACGATCTTCACGGAGGTGGTGCCGCGGACGAGGCTGTCATCCACGAGGACGATGCTCTTGCCCTCGATCGCCGCGCGGTTGGCCGAGTGCTTCATGCGCACGCCGAGTTCCCGCACGGATTGCGTCGGCTGGATGAAGGTCCGCCCGACATAGTGGTTGCGGATGATTCCCATCTCGAAGGGAATGCCCGTCTTCTGCGCGAAGCCGAGCGCTGCCGGGACGCCGGAATCCGGCACCGGGACCACGATATCGGCCGCGGCGGGGGCCTCCCTGGCCAATTCGGTGCCGATGTTCTTGCGCACCGCGTAGACGCTCTTGCCGTTCACGATGGAATCGGGCCGGGCGAAGTAAATGTACTCGAAGATGCAGGGACGGACCGACTGCACCTCGGCGAAGCGGATCGATTCCACACCCTCCTCGGAGATCACCACGATCTCCCCGTTCTCGACGTCGCGCACGAATTTCGCGCCGATGATGTCGAGGGCGCAGGTCTCCGACGCCAGGATGTAGCGGCCATCGAGTTCGCCGAGCACCAGCGGGCGGATGCCCATCGGATCGCGAGCGCCGATCAGCTTCTTATTCGTCAACGCGACGAGGGCGTAGGCCCCCTCGATCTGGCGAAGCGCGTCGATGAAGCGCTCGATGATCCGCGGCGAACGGCTCCGGGCGGCGAGATGGAGGATGACCTCCGTGTCCGATGTCGACTGGGTGATGGCGCCGTCCCGGACGAGATCGCGGCGGATCGAGAGCGCGTTGGTCAGGTTGCCGTTATGCGCCACCGCGAGCCCGCCTCCGGCGAGTTCCGCGAAGAGCGGCTGCACGTTGCGCAGGATGGTGCCGCCGGTCGTCGAGTAGCGCACGTGGCCGATCGCGGAGCGGCCCCGGAGCCGCTCGATCGTCGAGCGGTCGGAGAATGAATCGCCGACGAGGCCGGGCCGGCGCTCGGAATGGAAGATCTCGCCGTCGAAGGAGACGATGCCCGCCGCCTCCTGGCCGCGGTGCTGAAGCGCGTGGAGACCGAGCGCCACGACCGCCGAGGCGTCCGGGTGCCCGAAGATCCCGAAGACACCGCACTCCTCGCGCAGCGTATCCCCATCGCAGTCGAGCCCATCGGCGAAGCCGGAATGGGGCTGAACGGGCGCGGAGCTCTCTGACATGCTGATGGTGATCCCTCGTCGCCGTCGGCTCGACGTCACGCGCGGCGCGGCGGGGCAGTCACCTGCACCCATCGCGCCTTGAGCCTTGACCCGGCATCGTCACGTGGCCGGTATCTAAGAGGTGTTTACGCGGCAACCAAGCGGCGCCGCGAGCAGATCAGCGTCGCGGTGCGGGCACGGGTGCGGGCTGGCCGCCCACATCGCTCCGGCGCTGCGCCGGCGCGTCGGTCTCGGCGGGCGCATCCACGGGCTCGTTCGGAGGGGTCTCGATCTTCGGCTTCTTGAACTGCTTCAGGAAGCCTTCGGGATTTTCCGGAAGCTGCGCCACGAGAGCGTCGCCGGATTTCTCCAGCATGGGACGGGAGCGGGCTTGCGCGGCCCATTCGGGCATCTTGCCCTGAACGAGCCAAGCGAGAAACACCCAGCCGATCACGCAGATCAGGAAGCCGCGTCCCGCGCCGAACACGAAGCCGAGCGAGCGGTCGACGGCACCGATGCGCGAATCGAGCACGACGTCGGAGATCTTCACGGTGATGATCGAGACCACGATCAGTGTGCCAAGGAAGATCGCCGCGATCGAGGCGACGAGCGCCACCGTATCGCTGGTGACGTGCTGCTTCACGGTCGGCAGCAAGAGTGGGTGGAAGGACCATGCCACTGCGGCGGCGGCCACCCAAGCGATGATAGCAAGGACTTCGCGGGTGACGCCGCGCACGGCTGCGAGCAGCGCGGAGATCACGACGATACCGAGCACCACGAGGTCGAGAATGGAGAACGGCATCGCGCCCTATAGGTCACACGGGGAGATGCGGTGGCATCTGGAAGTATCGCGGCTCCCCCGGACCGCGGGGCTTGTATACCGTGCCGAAACTCGGGCGTCACCCTCGCGCATCGGCATCGATCTCGCGCAATGTCGCGAAGGCGTCTCCAGAGCGAGAAGGCGAGGAGATCTCGCGCGATCGTGTCGGGCCGGCGCCTCCTTTTCCTGTTAATCACGGGCGCCGCCCCGCGTGCGATGCCGCGGCTCGGCACGCGATGGCCGAGCCTAATCCTCGTCGTCGTAGCTCCGGGAGCCGCGCCCGGAACCCGCCCGGCGGGGGGCGTTGGCGGCGATGCCGGAGACGAGATCCGCGATGTGGCGCAAGGCCTCGGTCGGCAGCGCCTGCGTCCCGGCCTCGCCCCGCCCCTGCGGCGTCAACGCCCGCCCGAAGCCGAGCTTCTGCGCCTCCTTGAGGCGGGCCGTTGCCTGCGCCACCGGACGGATCGCGCCGGAGAGCCCGATCTCGCCGAAATACACGTTCTCGCTCGGCAGGACCGCCCCGGACAGGGAGGAGACGAGTGCCGCCGCGACCGCGAGGTCGGCCGCCGGCTCGCTGATGCGCAGGCCGCCCGCGACATTGAGATAAACGTCGTGGGTGCCGAGCCGGATGCCCCCGTGGGCTTCCAGCACCGCGAGCACCATCGAGAGCCGGTTCGGGTCCCAGCCGACCACCGCGCGGCGCGGCATCCCGAGCGCGGAGGGCGCCACCAATGCCTGGATCTCGACCAGAAGCGGGCGCGTGCCCTCCATGCCGGCAAAGACCGCCGTGCCGGGTGCGGCGTGGTCGCGCCCGGCGAGGAAGAGCGCCGAGGGGTTCGGCACCTCGGCGAGGCCCCCATCCGTCATCTCGAACACCCCGATTTCGTCGGTCGGGCCGAAGCGGTTCTTCACCGCGCGCAGGATGCGGAAATGGTGGCCCTGGTCGCCCTCGAAGGAAGCCACGGCGTCGACCATGTGCTCGACGACGCGCGGCCCCGCGATCTGCCCGTCCTTGGTCACGTGTCCGACCAGGATCACGGCGGTGCCGGAGGTCTTGGCGAAGCGGATCAAGCTCTGGGCGGAGGAGCGGACCTGCGTCACCGTGCCGGGGGCCGATTCGACGGTCTCGGTCCACATCGTCTGGATCGAGTCGATGATCGCCAGGGCCGGTGGGCGGCCCTGCGACAGGGTCTCGACGATATCCTCGACATTGGTCTCGGCTGCGAGTTCCACCGGCTGAGCGGACAGGCCGAGGCGCTCGGCCCGCAGGCGCACCTGCCCGACCGCCTCCTCGCCCGAGATGTAGGCGACGCGCTCGCCCGTGCCTGCCATGGCGGCGGAGGCCTGCATCAGGAGGGTCGACTTTCCGATGCCGGGGTCACCACCGAGCAGGATCACCGAACCCCGCACGAAGCCGCCGCCGGTGACGCGGTCGAGCTCGGCGATACCGGAGGGAATGCGCGGTGCCTGTTTCGCCTCGCCGGTCAGGCCTTCGAGGGGGAAGACGCGGCCCCGCGCACGCCCGGGCCGCGTCGCGGCGGGTCCGGATTGCGGACCGGTGCCGCCGGGCGTCTCCTCGACGATCGTGTTCCAGCCGTTGCAGGCCTCGCAGCGCCCGCGCCAACGGTTATAGACGGCCCCGCAGGACTGGCAGACGAAGGTCTGTTGGATCTTGGCCATGGCACCGTCGTGTTCGGGAGCGGACGCGCCACGCACCGTCGACACTTCGCGTCATCCCGGACCCTGCGAGGCAGCCGGGGATGACGCGCGGCCATCGGATCGGTCGGGAGCGCTGCGCGTGGCGACTAACCTTCGGTTCCTACATAATGACGAACATATCGAGAACCTAGGCCCGTCAGGATCTCGTACCCGATCGTGCCGGCGGCACGACCCACCGCATCAACATCCAGCCCGTCGCCGATCAGCGTCGCGGTGTCGCCGCGCCGGGCGCCGGGCGCACCGGTGACGTCGAGGATGATCAGGTCCATCGAAATCAGGCCGAGGATGGGGCAGGACACACCGCCGACGAGGGCGTGACCGCGCTCGCTCGCGGCACGCGGATAGCCGTCCGCGTAACCGAGGGAGAGCGTCGCGAGCCGCCGCGGCGCAGGCGCGGTCCAGCGCCCGTTATAGCCGACGCTCTCGCCAGCCGCGATGTCGCGGATCTGCGCGATCCGGGCTTCGAGGTGAACCACCGGGCGCATCGGGTTCGCCCGGCCGGGGGTCGGGTTGCCGCCGAAGAGCGCGTAGCCAGGGCGCAACAGATCGTGGTGCGCGCCCGATCCCAGGTAGATGCCCGACGAGTTGGCCAGGGAGGCGGGAATGCCGGGCAGCGCCGCCCGCACCCGGGCGAAATCCGCGATCTGGCGCGCGTTCACGGGATCGTCCGGCAATTCGGCGCTGACGAGATGGCTCATCAGGAGCGCGATGCCGGCTTCATCGAGGAGCGGATCGCCCGCGCAGGCGAGGGCGTCCGTCACCGAGAGCCCGAGCCGGTTCATGCCGGTATCCACGTGGAGCGCCGCCGGAAGCGTGCGGCCGGCCTCGACAGCGAGGGACGCCCATTCCTCCAACTCCTCGCGCGCGCCCAGCACCGGCCGAAGGCGGTGCGCGACCAGCGCGGGCCCACTGCCGGGCAGCAAGCCGTTGAGGACGTAGATCGTGGCCTCGGGCAAGGCGGCGCGTGCCGCCACGGCCTCGCTCAGATGCGCCACGAAAAAGGTTCGGCAGCCACCCCTCCACAGTGCCGACGCCACGGCCTCAAGGCCGCAGCCATACGCATCCGCCTTGACCACCGCGGCGCAGGGAATGCCCGGTGCCTGCGATCCGAGCCGGCGCCAGTTCTCGACGATCGCCCCGAGATCGACGGTGAGACGGGCTCCGTGAAAGGCCAGCGTGTCCTCTGGCGTGCGTTGCTGGTCCATGGCCTGTGTCGGGCGTGAGATGGCTCGAATTCCTCCGCTGTGGGCGGCCTAGCTACAGCCGCCGGCCCTTCGTAGCCGGAACAGGCCTCGGCCGGGAGAGCGTCCCCGGCCGCGGTCCCTCGCCGCAGCAGGAATACTGCCGATCCACGGCGGATCGATGGCCGTCGGGCCGGGCTCTTGCGCGAAACCGTATCCTCACCGCCGCGATCTCGGACCGGGGCCCTGCGGGGACTTGGCTGGCTCGGAGCGAAACGCTTCCGGAAAGGCCCGGCGCCTCCGACCGCTCCGTTCACATCTGCTCGGGCATCCGGTCCGATTGGGCGAGGTTCGAGAACCGGGTGATGTTGGCGTCGAACTGAAGTTCGACGGTGCCGGTGGGACCGTGGCGCTGCTTGCCGAGAATCACCTCGGCCTTTCCGTGGACGCGGTTCATCTCGGCTTCCCAGGCGAAGAACTCCTCGGTGCCCTCGCGGGGCTTCTTGTTGTTGACGTAGTATTCCTCGCGGAACACGAACATCACCACGTCGGCGTCCTGCTCGATCGAGCCCGATTCACGCAGATCCGAGAGCTGCGGACGCTTGTCGTCGCGGTTCTCGACCTGACGCGAGAGCTGCGACAGGGCGATGATCGGCACGCTCAGCTCCTTCGCGAGGGCCTTCATGCCGGTGGTGATCTCGGTCATCTCCTGCACGCGGTTGTCGCCCTTCTTGGACGAGCCGGATAGGAGCTGCAGGTAATCGACGATGAGAAGGTCGAGCCCCTTCTGGCGCTTGAGCCGGCGCGCGCGGGCGGCGAGCTGCGCGATCGAGATGCCGCCGGTCTGGTCGATGTAGAATGGGATCGTCTGCATGTCCCGGGCGGCGTCGGTGATCTTGTAGAAATCCTCGGGCCGGATGTCGCCGCGGCGGATTTTGTAGGAGGGCACCCCGGATTGCTCGGCGATGATGCGGGTCGCCAATTGCTCGGCCGACATCTCGAGGGAGAAGAACCCGACGATGCCGCCGTTCTTGGTCTCGATTGTGCCGTCGGGCCGCTTCTCGCCCTGATAGGCCTTGGCGATGTTGAAGGCGATGTTGGTGACGAGCGAGGTCTTGCCCATGGCCGGGCGCCCCGCGAGGATGATCAGATCCGAGGGCTGCAGGCCGCCCATCTTGGCATCGAGGTCGGACAGACCCGTGGCGATGCCCGAGAGCTTGCCGTCGCGCTGATAGGCCTTGGCCGCCATGTCCACGGCGGCGGTGAGCGCATCGGAAAATTTCTGGAAGCCGCCATCGTACTTGCCCGATTCGGCGAGCTCGTAGAGCCGCCGCTCGGTCGCCTCGATCTGGTCGCGCGGCGCGGCCTCGACGGGGGCCTCGTAGGCCCCGTTCACCAGATCCTCCCCGATGGTGATCAGGCGGCGGCGGATGGCGAGATCGTAAATCGCCCGGCCGTAATCGCCCGCGTTGATCACCGTCGTCGCGTCGGCGGCGAGGCGCGCGAGGTACTGCATCACGGTCTGACCGCCGAAATCGGCGTCGCCCAGATAGGTCTTCAGCGTGATCGGCGTCGCGAGCTTGCCGGCCTTGATCAGGCTGGTGGCCACCTGAAAGATCTGGTGATGCGCCTCCTCCATGAAGTGCTCGGGCAGGAGGAAGTCCGACACCCGGTAATAGGCGTCGTTGTTCACCAGGATCGCGCCGAGCAGCGCCTGCTCCGCGTCGATGTTATGGGGCGCGACGCGGTACTCGGCCTGCACCGCTTCGAGCTTCGCCGTCAGGGCATTGGGCAGGGCCATCGGCAGGATCGCTCCGAGTCTCGCGGCCGATCGGCCGCTGTCCAAAAACACCCGACAACCATGGCATCGGCATGGTTAGCCGAAGCTTAGCTGCGGCCGGCTTCCGGCGCCGACAAGGCCGACCCCGAGACGCAAGACGCCCGCCGTTCCGGAGAGCGGCGGGCGTCTATGCTGGAACAAACGTGGAACGTGTCAAGCCTTGGCGGCCAGGATCCCCGTTCTTCACTGGATCAAACGGAGAATCCCGGCCGGGATTGCGTCCCGCGGGCGGTTCAGCCCTCGTCGCCCTCGCCGGATTCGGCGAGCGCTGCGCCGACCTCAAGGCCGAGGTCGTCGAGGTTGAACGCTTCGCGCTCGGTGACCGACTCACCGCGGGCCTGACGCTCGGCCTCCTCCGGGCTGCGCGCCACGTTGACGGTGATGCTGACCTCAACCTCGGGGTGCAGCACGACCGGGACGGTGTGCAGGCCCAGCGTCTTGATCGGCTGGTTCAGGGCGAACTGGTCGCGGCCGACGCTGAAGCCTTCCTTGGTGACGACCTCGGCGAGGTCGCGGGTCGAGACCGACCCGTAGAGCACGCCCGTCTCGCCGGACTGGCGAATCAGCACGAAGCTCTGGCCCGCGAGCTTGTCGGCAACGGCCTGGGCCTCATTGCGGCGCTCGAGATTGCGGGCCTCGAGCTGGGCGCGCTGACCCTCGAAGTGCTTCTTGTTGGTTTCCGTCGCGCGCAGGGCCTTGCCGCGGGCGAGGAGAAAGTTGCGGGCGAAGCCCGGCTTCACGTTCACGGTCTCGCCCATCTGGCCGAGCTTGGCGACGCGTTCGAGCAGGATCACTTCCATCGTGGTCTTCCTTATCTAGGGAGCCGCCGGGGCGGCGGGTCTCTCAGGATCTGCCGGCGCCCTCTTTGGGACGGCGCAGGTTGAGGGCGGTGTCGGCGATGCCGAACAGGGTGAGCGCGAACAGGGCGATGCCCTGCGTCACGAAGACGATGAGGTAGAGTCCGAACAGAAGCGCCCCCCGCCCCGTTCGCCCGCGGCTGCGGTCGTGGAAGGCGCAAAGCCCCTGCAGGGCGAAGGCGGCGCTGAGCGAGCCGGCGAGTGCCATCCCGAGCACGCCCGCGTAGCCCGGCAGGAAGCCCAGGATGACGGCGGCGGCCAGAAGCACCAGCACGGTCCGGGGCATCATCGTGGAGGGCAGGTCGGGCCATGGACGGGGCAGGCGCCCGGAGACCTGCACGATGCGCGCCGCCGCCCAGAGATAGAGGGTCAGGAGCAGGGCGAGTCCCTGCGTGGCGAGCGCCGGCGCGATCCGGGCGAGCGCATTCGCGACCTCCGTCTTCTGGTCGCTCGGCGGGGTCTCGGTCTGCCCGGTGCCGGCGGGCGGCGTGTCGGGGGCGCTGCGGGTCTGGAGCTGGACGAGGGAGCCGCTCATCTCGCGAAGCTGCGTCTGGAAGGCGTCGTAGTTCGGGGAGGCGATCACCGCGATGGCCACGAAGGCCAGGGCCGCGGTGGCGGCGGTCCAGCCGAGGAGCCGGCCGGTCGGGTACCATTCGAGGGAGCCGTCGGCGCGAGGCCGCCCGAGGAGCGCGAGATACGCAAGCCACCAGGCGGGCACCGCCAGGTAGGCGCTGAAGCCGAGGCCGAGGAAGGGGGAGACGCCGAGCGCGAGGGCGAGGGTTCCGGTCACGGCGGCCGTGAGGGCGGCCTTGTGGCTCCAGCCGAGGCCCACGATCAGGATCGGGAGCGGGGCCAGCAGGTAGAGCACGATGGCGAGCGGCGTCGCCTTCAGGAGCACGCCGAACAGGAGTGCCGAGACGAGACCCGCGCCGATACCGATGCCGAGAGACTGAACCATCACAATCCGCTGTCCCGCTGTCCCGACCTGGGAGCAGGGTTAGAGGCAGGCTTGCCCCAACGATCCCGGATTTCCGTAGGCGAAACCCGGTCCAGAGTAGCGCCCCGGCCGGATGGGCCGGGGCGCCGACGCCCTACTTGATGACGTAGGGAAGCAGGCCGAGGAAGCGCGAGCGCTTGATCGCCTGGGCGAGCTCGCGCTGCTTCTTGGCCGAGACCGCGGTGATGCGGCTCGGAACGATCTTGCCGCGCTCCGAGACGTAGCGGGACAGGAGCTTCACGTCCTTGTAGTCGATCTTCGGAGCGTTCGCGCCGGAGAACGGGCAGGTCTTGCGACGACGGAAGAACGGACGACGGCCACCGCCGCCACCACCAGCACCAAATGCCATGACTTAGTTCTCCCCGCCGAAGCTGCGCTCAGGGCGGTCACCGCGGTCACCGCGGTCGCCACGATCACGGTCGCCGCCGAAGCCGCCACCGAAGCCCTCGTCGTCACGACGACGGCCGCGATCGCGATCCTTGCGGTCGTCGCGGTCACGCTTCTGCATCATCGCGGACGGCTCGCCCTCGAGCTCCTCGACGCGGATCGTCATGAAGCGCAGGACGTCTTCCGAGATCTGCATCTGGCGCTCCATCTCGGCGAGTGCCGCCGGGGGCGCTTCGATGTTCAGGAGCGTGAAATGCGCCTTGCGGTTCTTCTTGATGCGGTAGGCGAGGGACTTCACGCCCCACATCTCGATCTTCTCGACCTTACCGCCGTTCTGCTCGATGACGCCCTTGTAGGCCTCGACCATGGTCTCGACCTGTTGGGACGTCACGTCCTGGCGCGCCAGGAAGACGTGCTCGTATAAAGGCATTGCGGGCCCTTCAGCTTGAATGGGGCCCGACGGCACGCAGGGTGCGTTGAGGGTCGGGCCGGTTCGTTTCCGCGTCACCCGGCGCCAAGCCCTTCGAGCCGTATTCAGGCCCGAGCGGTTGATCGAAGGCGGAGACACCGGACGACGGAGAGCGGGTCGAAACCCGTCCTGTGCCCCGATGGGCACCGTCCGTTCAGCCCCCGGCCGGAGCGAACGCGAGGGCGGCGCATAGCGGTTTTCGCGCAGGATCGCAAGAGCGGATATGCAAGAAGCGCGGGTCCGCGAGACGGCCCGCAAGCCACGCGGGCCTCTCGAGCCGAGCCGAACCCTCAAGCGTCGGCTCTTGGCCGGCGAGCCACCGGCAGAATGCTCGGCTCGCCCCGACCGGCCGACGCTGTTCACGGATCCGTGATTATTGTCATGGATCAATTTTGCGATCCTGGCGTCTTTACGGTCTGTCACATTGTAGACCGGATCCGCTCGGTTCCTGACCGAGGCCAGGCAGTCGGCGAAACCATGAACGGAATTCATGCCGCGCTACTTCTTCGATATCCAGGATGGCATCGACGTGCGCGATGATCAGGGGATCGAGCTTCCCGACATGATTGCCGTCCGGGCGGAGGCCCACCGGGCGCTGGCGGAGCTGGTCAGCCACCAGTCGCAGCGGGGCGGGGCTGTTCAGATCCGGGCCGACGTGCGGGACGGAGAGGGGGAGCGCGTGCTAACCGCCACGCTGCTGATCGTCTCGGAATTCCTTGATGAGGGCCGCGACGGGCCGGGCGGACATTGAGGGCCCGGGCACCAGGACCTCACTTCAGCGAGGCCGCGATCGCCTGTTGGATGCCAAGGACGTTGGCGCCCCGTTTCAGGGTGCGCTGGATCGGGTCCGGCCTGCCCGAGACCCAGATCTTGAGTTCCGAATCGAGATCGAAGCTTCCCGCCGTCTCGACCGAGAACGACGTGATCGCCCGGTAGGGTATGGTCAGGTACTCGACCTTCCGCCCCGTCAGGCCCTGGCGATCGACGAAGATCAGGCGTCGATCGGTGAAGACGAAGAGGTCGCGGATCACCGTGAAGGCAACGCGAACCGACTCGCCCTCGGTGAGGACACCCGCGAGCTGTTCGCCGAGCTCGGCCGCGCTCAGATCGCTGCCATGGCCGAAGAGGCCGTCGAGAATTCCCATTGTCCTGCTTCTCCCTGGTCCGGGCTGATGTGGGGGCGCGTTCCGGCCAAGTCATCAGTCCAGCCAGCGAGCAGAGGATCCGGCAGGCCGATGGCGGGCCTCGCCCCCGATGCGCCGGTCTTCCCTTCGGGCATTCGGCTTCCCACCCGTGCGCGCCTCGATTAGACCCGCGCGCATTCGGCCACCGGAAACCCGTGCCATGTCCGCTTCCCGCCTGCGCCTGGGCGTCAATATCGATCACGTCGCGACCCTGCGGAACGCCCGCGGCGGTGCCTATCCGGATCCGGTCCGGGCCGCGCATCTTGCTGTCGCGGCGGGCGCCGACGGCATCACGGCCCATCTCCGGGAGGACCGTCGGCACATCCGCGACGCCGATATGGTCGCGCTGATGCAGAGCCTGACGGTCCCGCTGAATTTCGAGATGGCGGCGACCGACGAGATGGTCTGCCTCGCCGAGCGCCTGCGTCCCCATGCGGCCTGCCTCGTGCCGGAGAAGCGGGAGGAGCGAACGACCGAGGGCGGCCTCGACATTATCGGGGGACGGGAGCATCTCGCGCCCCGCATCGCGAGACTTGCGGCAGCGGGCATCCGGGTGTCGCTCTTCGTCGAGCCCGAGGAGGCCGTGATGGACACGGCGCGCATCCTGTGTGCGCCGGTGGTCGAGTTGCACACCGGAAGCTACTGCGACGCCTTCGTGGCCGGCGAGGCCGAGCGGGTCGAGGCCGAGTATGCACGTCTCCGAAAAGCCGCCGCCTATGGCGCCGGCATCGGTCTCGAGATTCATGCCGGTCACGGCCTCACGGTCGAGAATGTCGGGCCGGTGGCGCGCCTGCCGCAGGTCGCCGAGCTGAATATCGGGCATGCGCTGATCGGCGAGGCCGTCTTCGTGGGCCTGCCGCAGGCGCTGCGCGACATGCGGGCCGCCATGGATGCGGCGCGCGGGGACGCAAGCGAGGGCACAGGCACGCGGATGGCCGGCGCATGATTCTCGGCATCGGCTCCGATCTCTGCGACATCCGGCGGATCGAGCGCTCCCTCGGCCGCTTCGGGGATCGCTTCACCCACCGGATCTTCACCGACGGCGAGCGGCTGAAATGCGACCGGCGGGCGGCGCGCGCGCCCTCCTACGCGCGGCGCTTCGCCGCCAAGGAGGCCTGCGCCAAGGCCCTCGGCACTGGCCTCAGCCACGGCGTGTTCTGGCGGGACATGGAGGTCGTGAACCTGCCGGGCGGCCAGCCGACGCTTCGGCTCACCGGCGGCGCGCTGGCGCGCCTGAAAGCCATGATGCCGGATGGCCACGCCCCGAAGGTGCATGTGTCCTTGACGGACGACCCACCCCTGGCGCAGGCCTTCGTGATCATCGAGGCTGTGCCGCTCGGCACATTTCCGGATTAGGCGGCGGCGGTCGCGCGTTGCGGGCAGTCCCGGCTTAGTCTAGACCGCCGCTCACAGCGGACAGGATTGCGGCACGCTCCCCGAGGTGGGTGCCGGTGGACCGGAGCCGGGGGGCACCGAGCCGAGGACGTCACGAACCATGGAACGCGCACGCGTGGATCACGACACCAAGCACGAGCTGCGGACGGCCGATACCGGCGCCCCCGGCACCTGGGCCAGCATCCGGGAGACCCTGAAGGTCGGCATCCAGGCGCTGCTCATCGCGCTCGTGGTGCGGACGCTCCTGTTCCAGCCCTTCAACATTCCGTCGGGATCGCTGGTGCCGACGCTTCTGATCGGCGATTACCTGTTCGTCTCGAAGTATTCTTATGGATACTCGAAATACTCCCTGCCGTTGAGCGAATACATTCCCATCAAATCCGAGGGGCGCGTCTGGGCGGCGGAGCCGAAGCGCGGCGACATCGCGGTGTTCAAGCTGCCGAAGGACAACGCCACCGATTATATCAAGCGCGTGATCGGTCTGCCCGGTGACAAGATCCAGGTCATCGACGGCGTGCTCAACATCAACGGCAAGGCTGTCAAGCGCGAGCGCATCGCCGATTACGAGACGATCGACCCTTACGGTCAGGCCACGAAGGTGCCCCAGTACCTCGAGACGCTGCCCAACGGCGTCGCCCACCGGGTGATCGAGCGCGACGGCGACAACGGCTTCTGGGACAAGACCGAGCTCTACACCGTGCCGCCCGGTCACTTCTTCATGATGGGCGACAACCGCGACAATTCCACGGATTCCCGCGACCTCGCCAATGTCGGCTACGTGCCGTTCGAGAACTTCGTTGGTCGCGCCGAGATGATCTTCTTCTCGATCGACGAGGGCACGCCGGCTTGGCAGATCTGGAACTGGCCCGCCAAGGTCCGGTGGAACCGCATCTTCAACACCATCCACTGAGGATGATCCCTTGAACGACGCCGCGCGTCCCTCCAGCCGCGCGCGGCGCGCGCATCGTCCCAAACCCGCCCTCGGCGACCTGGAGGAGCGGATCGGCCACAGCTTCGCCGATCCGGACCTGCTGGTGCGGGCGCTGACCCATGTCAGCAAGGCAAGCGGGCGGGCGGGCAGCTACCAGCGCCTCGAATTCCTCGGCGACCGGGTGCTCGGCCTCGCCATCGCGGACCTGCTCTACGCGGCTTTCCCCATTGCCGATGAGGGCGATCTCTCCCGGCGCCTTGCCGGCCTCGTCCGGCGCGAGACCTGCGCGGCCGTCGCGACGACGTGGGATGTCGGTCCTCATCTCATCCTCGGCCCCGGCGAGGTCATGGGCGGCGGGCGCCGAAACCAGACCATTCTCGCCGATGTCTGCGAGGCGATCCTCGCCGCCGTCTTTTTGGATGCCGGATTTGCCAAGGCGAAGGATCTCGTCGAGGCGGCTTTCCAGCCTGCCCGGAAGACCGCTGCTCCGCGCGGGCGCGATGCCAAATCGGCCCTCCAGGAATGGGCGATGGGCCGCGGTCTGCCGATCCCCGTCTACGACGTGGTCGAGCGCTCGGGACCGGACCACGCGCCGCTCTTCCGCATCGCGGCCCGGGTCGAGGGCATCGAGCCCGGAATCGGCGAGGGGTCCTCCAAGCGCCTCGCGGAGCAGGAGGCCGCCCGCGCCATCCTGCAGCGGGAGGGCATCGTCGAGAGCGGCATCGAAACCAACGAGGCCGAGCCCGGTTGATTCGAGTGCCTTCCGCGCCCGTTTCTCCGCCCCTCGCGGTGGCTCAGGAGCGCGCCCGGAGCCGGCGACCAGATTGACGATCGGAATGAGGGCCGGCGTGCGGCCTGAGGAAAGTGACGTGATGGCCCGTGAGCCTCAGGACGAGACCGACCAGATGCCGGATCGCGCGGAGGAGGCGCTGCCGGTGATCCCACCGCTGGCGCCGATGCCCAGCGACACCAAGGCCGGGTTCGTGGCCCTGATCGGCGTGCCGAATGCGGGCAAATCCACCCTCCTCAACAGCCTCGTCGGCACGAAGGTTTCCATCGTCTCGCGCAAGGTGCAGACGACCCGGGCGCTGGTGCGCGGCATCGTGATGGAGGACAAGGCGCAGATCATCCTCGTCGACACCCCGGGCATCTTCGCGCCCAAGCGCCGCCTCGATCGGGCGATGGTCCATTCCGCCTGGAGCGGGGCGGCCGACGCCGATGCGGTCTGTCTCCTCATCGACGCGCGCAAGGGCGTCGACGACGAGGTCGAGGCGATCCTGCAGCGCTTGCCGGAGGTGAAGCGCAAACGGGTGCTGATCCTCAACAAGATCGATCTCATCCCCCGCGAGAAGCTCCTCGACCTCGCGGCCGGGCTGAATGCCCGAATGCCTTTTGCCCACACCTTCATGATCTCGGCCCTCAATGGGGACGGCGTCGAGGACCTGAAGCGCACGCTCGCCGCGATGATGCCGGACGGCCCCTGGCTCTATCCCGAGGATCAGGTCTCGGATGCGCCGATCCGGATGCTCGCTGCCGAGATCACGCGCGAGAAGATCTACGACCGGCTCCACGAGGAATTGCCTTATCGCTCCACCGTCGAGACCGATCAGTGGCAGGTGCGCGCCGACGGGTCGGTCCGGATCGAGCAAACGATCTTCGTCGAGCGCGAGAGCCAGCGCTCGATCGTGCTCGGCAAGGGCGGCCAGACCATCAAGGCGATCGGGCAGGCGGCCCGCACCGAGATCGCCGAGGTGGCCGAGACCCGGGTCCACCTCTTCCTGCACGTGAAGGTGCGCGAGAACTGGGCCGATGATCCGGCCCGGTATCGCGAGATGGGCCTCGAATTTCCCCGTGGCTGAGACGCGGGGGCTCGACTTGCTCCGCACTCTGCCTGCTGTCTCGCAGACTTCGCCCGACGACGTCCAGAACGCGGTCGATCCACCCGATTCCTTCATGCCCGAACTGATGATGCACGCTGCCGTCTACGGCCTGCCGCCTGCCGAACTCGCCGAGATCCCGGATGGGGCCGCCCAGGTTTCGCCGCTGATTCCCGGATCGATCCGTCTCGAGGATGCCGGCGACAAGAGCCTCGAGGCGCTGGTCATGCTCGCGCCCCCCGGCACGGTCGAGCGGCGCTTCGCCGTGGCGCATGCCCTGAGGGCCGTGAAGGCTGGCGGGCGCATGGTGCTGCTCGCCCCGAAGGACCGCGGCGGCGCGCGCCTCGGCCGCGAATTGCGCGATCTCGGCTGCAGCTTCTCCGAGGAGCCGCGGCGCCACCATCGCATCTGCACGCTGGTTCGGCCCGAGGCCGCGCTGCCCCTCGCCGAGCCGATCGCGGCGGGTGCCCCGCGCCATATCGAGAACCTCGCGCTCTGCACCCAGCCCGGCATCTTCTCCTGGGACAGGATCGATCCCGGCACGGCGCTGCTCCTGGCCAACCTCCCGCCCCAGGCGGGGCGGGGCGCCGATTTCGGTTGCGGCCTCGGCATCCTCGCGCGCGCCGTCCTGGCATCCCCTAAGGTGACGGCCCTGACCCTGATCGACATCGATCGTCGCGCCGTCGAGATGGCCGAGCGCAACGTCGCCGATGCCCGCGCGGCCTTCCGCTGGGCCGACATCCGCGAGCCCGACCCAACGCTGGCGCGCCTCGACTTCGTGGTGATGAACCCGCCCTTTCACGATGGCGGCGCCGAGGACCAGGCGCTGGGCCAAGCCTTCATCCGCCGTGCCGCCGAGAGCTTGCGGCCCGGCGGCCTGCTCTGGCTCACCGCCAACGCGCATCTGCCCTACGAGGCCGTCCTCAAAGCGACCTTCAAGGCCGTGACGCTCAGGGCGTCCGCCCACGGCTACAAGGTCTACGAGGCCAAGGCGTGAGCGCGGACGGCAAGAGCAAGGTCCCGAACCTTCGCCTCGACCGGCTGCTCGCGAATATGGGCTACGGCTCCCGGCGCGAGATCGGCGGGCTTGCCCGCGCCGGCCTCGTCGTCCTCGACGGTCGGCCCCTGCGGGACGCCGATCAGCGCATCCCGGTCACGCCGGACCTCGCCGGGCGCCTGATCGTCGACGGCGAGCCCCTCGACCCGCCGCCCGGCCTCGCACTGATGCTGCACAAGCCGCTCGGCGTCACCTGCTCGCACAAGGAGGCGGGGCCCCTGGTCTACGGCCTGCTGCCGACGCGCTGGCGCCGCCGCGAACCAGCCCTCTCCACCGTCGGACGCCTCGACAAGGAAACCTCCGGCCTCCTGCTCCTCACCGATGACGGGGCGCTCCTGCACCGGATCATCTCGCCGAAGGCGAGCGTCTCGAAGCGCTATCAGGTCAGCCTCGACCGCCCGCTGAGGGGCGACGAGGGCGCAATTCTCGCCTCCGGTACGCTGATGCTCGAGGGCGAGGAGCGGCCGCTCCTGCCGGTCACCCTCACGGTGCACGATGCGACCCGCGTGGCCGTGACTCTGACGGAGGGGCGCTACCATCAGGTGCGCCGGATGTTCGCCGCCCTCGGAAACCACGTGACGGCCCTGCACCGGGACCGGGTCGGCGGCCTCGATCTGCCCGCGGATCTCGCGCCCGGCGCCCACCGGATCATGAGCGAGGCCGAGATCGCGCGCGTCTTCGCCGAGGGATAGGTGCCGCCGGTTCGGCCGCCTTGCCTTCCGGGGGCTCCTCTGCTAAGGCCCCGCCCATCCCACACGCGGAGCCGGCCTCATGCCTGAATGAGGCGTTTCCGGTGGCCTGCTCGCGCGAGCGGGTCGCTTCCTCCGCGGCGGTATCAACCGGAGAGAACCAGATCATGGCCGTCGATTTCTCTATGCGTCAGCTCCTCGAGGCGGGCGCCCATTTCGGACACCAGTCGCACCGCTGGAACCCGAAGATGCAGCCCTACATCTTCGGTACCCGCAACAACATCCACATCATCGACCTCGCCCAGACCGTGCCGGCGCTGCATCAAGCGCTGCAGGCGGTGAGCGACACCGTCGCCAAGGGCGGCCGCGTGCTCTTCGTCGGCACCAAGCGCCAGGCGGCCGACACGATCGCCGAGGCCGCCAAGCGCTCGGCCCAGTACTACGTCAACTCCCGCTGGCTCGGCGGCATGCTGACCAACTGGAAGACCATTTCGGGCTCGATCCAGCGCCTGCGCAAGGTCGACGAGACCCTCGAGGGCGGCGGCCAGGGCTTGACCAAGAAAGAGCGCCTGATGCTCTCCCGCGAGAAGGACAAGCTCGAGAAGGCGCTCGGCGGCATCAAGGATATGGGCGGCGTGCCCGACCTCCTGTTCGTCATCGACACAAACAAGGAGCAGCTCGCCATCAAGGAGGCCCAGCGCCTCGGCATCCCGGTCGCCGCCATCGTCGACACGAATTGCGACCCGGACGGCATCACCTACGTGGTCCCGGCCAACGATGACGCGGGCCGCGCCATCGCCCTCTACTGCGACCTGATCGCCCGCGCCGCCATCGACGGCATCTCGCGCGGTCAGGGCTCGTCGGGCGTCGACCTCGGTGCCTCCGAGGAGCCGGTGGCCGAGGAGCTGCCGGCCAACGACGACCTCGCGGCCTCCGTCGAATCCGGCGACTTCAACGCCGCCGATGTCGCCGCGCTCGCCGAGTCGACCGAGCATTTCGAGCTGCTCGCCGCCCCCCGCGGCGCGCCGGACGATCTGACCAAGCTGAATGGCGCCGGTCCGCAGATCGTGCAGAAGCTCAACGATGCCGGCATCTACCATTACTGGCAGATCGCCGCGATGAGCCCCGAGGACGTCGCCCGCGTCGATGCCGACCTCAAGCTCAACGGCCGCTTCGGCCGCGACGGCTGGGTCGACCAGGCCCGCGGCTTCGTCGAGGCCGCCGCCGCCGCGTGAGCCTCCCGTCCCGCGGCTTGAAATCGGGCCGCACCGGACGGATCTGAAAGACCCTTCGGGCCCGGTGCTCTGCCCCTGAGCGCCGGGCTCCTTATCATCTGAACGACCCCTCTCTGAACGACCTGAAGGAAGGACCGGCCATGGCCAACATCACCGCCGCGATGGTGAAGGAGCTCCGCGAGACGACCGGCGCGGGCATGATGGATTGCAAGGGCGCCCTCAACGAGACGGGCGGCGACATCGAGGCCGCCGTCGATTGGCTGCGCAAGAAGGGTCTCGCCAAGGCCGCCAAGAAGGCCGGCCGCGTGGCCGCCGAGGGCCTCGTCGCCGTCGAGTCGTCCGGCCACCACGCCGCCATCCTGGAGGTGAACTCCGAGACCGACTTCGTCGCCCGCAACGACAATTTCCAGGCCTTCGTCCGCGAGGCGGCCAAGCTCGCCCTCAACACCGACGGCACCCTCGAGGGCCTGCAGGCCGCCCGATTCCCGGGCGAGTCGACCACGGTCACCGAGAAGCTGCAGACCCTCATCGCCACCATCGGCGAGAACATGAACCTGCGCCGCGTCGCCAAGCTCGACGTGCAGAAGGGCGTCATCGCCTCCTACGTGCACAACCAGATCACCGATGGCCTCGGCAAGATCGGCGTGCTCGTCGCGCTCGAATCCGAGGGCGACGTCGGTGGGCTCTCGGCCCTCGGCCGTCAGATCGCCATGCACGTGGCCGCGACGAATCCGGTCGCACTCGATGCGTCCGGCGTCGATCAGGCGACCCTCGAGCGCGAGAGCAACATCCTGCGCGAGAAGAACGCCGGCAAGCCGGACCACGTCCTCCAGAAGATCGTCGAGAGCGGCCTCAAGACCTACTACAAGGAGGTCACCCTCCTGGAACAGCCCTTCGTGCATGACGGCTCGAAGACCGTGACGCAGGTCCTCAAGGAGGCCGAGTCCAAGGTCGGCGCGCCCGTGAAGCTCACCGGCTTCGTGCGCTATGCCCTCGGCGAGGGCATCGAGAAGGAAGAGGGCCCCGACTTCGCCACGGAAGTCGCCCAGCAGGCCGGCCGCGCCTGAGCGGGGCAACCGCCCCACGAACCATGTCCTGTCGTGGCGCGCTCCACCCTCCCCATTTGGGCGGTGGGGCGCGTCGCGCGCATAGGAACTGATGCCGCTCAGCGCGCTTCCGGGGCTGCGCAGACGGGCCCGGGATCTTCGGCGATGCGCACTGAACATCGCGGCATCGTTGGGGCCGGGCTCGCCGGCAACATCCCGGAACGACGGCGTGGTGGACTGCCTCCGCTTCCGAGCGCCGCGTCGAGGGTAAATTCCCTCGCATCGCGTCCTTCGCAGACATCCGTCAGCAACTGCCCGGAATGAGGTATGGCCGAGGACCGGCGACAGACCCCTCGACGGCTCCACGACGCTTAAGTAGAAGCGCCTCGGTTGCAGTTCAGGCCGGCGTGTCGCGGCCGGCAATAAGGGGATCGCCGGATGCCGGAGACCACGCCGTTTCGCCGCGTGCTCGTGAAGCTCTCCGGAGAGGCGCTGGCCGCACCGGACGGCTACTGGCTCCATCCCCCGACCCTGGCCGGCCTCGCCGAGGACATCGCCCGCACCATCGAGGCCGGGATCGAGGTGGCCCTGGTGGTCGGTGGCGGCAACATGATCCGCGGGGCCCGGATCTCGGCGGCGGGCTTCATCGACCGCGCCACCGGCGATTCTCTCGGCATGATGGCGACCGTGATGAATTCGCTCGCCCTCGAGACTGCCCTGAACGCGGCCGGCGTCACGGCGAGGACCATGTCGGCGGTCTCGATGCCGACGATCTGCGAGACCTACGCCCGCCAGCCCGCCCTGCATCACCTCGACAAGGGGCAGGTGGTCGTGCTCGCGGGTGGGACCGGCAACCCCTACTTCACCACCGACACCGCGGCGGTGCTGCGGGCGGCGGAACTGCGTTGCGACGCCGTCCTGAAGGCGACCCAGGTCGACGGCGTCTATTCGGCGGACCCGAAGCGCGACCCGTCGGCGATCCGCTACGATCGCATCACCCACGACGAGGCCATTGCCCGCGACCTCAAGGTGATGGACACGGCGGCCTTCGCGCTCGCCCGCGAGAGCCGCCTCTCCATCGTGGTGGGTTCGGTCCACGCGCCGAGCTCGATCACCGCGATCCTCACGGGCGCCGCCCCGTCCACTCACGTGGTGCCCTAGCGTCGCGCCGTCGGACCGCCGCCCGCGCTTCGGGCGGTTCGACGCGCGGTTGCGTTCGCCAGAACGGCATTTGCGGCTCTGGAGTTTTTCGTTCATTGAAACCGCAACACGCCGGGCGTCTCGTCCCGGCCCACGCATCAACCGGGACGTGTCGGGAAGCGCAGGAAATGGCCACACCGGACTTCGACTTGAACGACATCAAGCGCCGTATGCAGGGCGCCGTCAGCTCACTCTCCAAGGATCTCGGCTCGCTGCGCACGGGGCGCGCGACGCCAAGCCTCCTCGACCCGATCCAGGTCGACGCTTACGGCGCCGCCATGCCGATGTCGCAGGTCGCGACCGTCAGCGTGCCGGAGCCGCGCCTCCTCAGCATCTCGGTCTGGGACAGGGGCATGATCTCGGCGGTGGAGAAGGCGATCCGCGAATCCGATCTCGGCCTCAACCCTCAGACAGAGGGTCAGACCATTCGCCTGCGCATCCCCGAGATGAACGAGCAGCGGCGCAAGGAGATGGTCAAGGTCGCGCACAAATACACGGAGGAGGCTCGCGTGGCTGTCCGGCACGTGCGCCGCGACGGGCTCGACCACCTCAAGAAGCTCCTCAAGGACAGCGCCATCTCGGAGGATGACGAGAAGCGGCAGGCCGGCGAGGTGCAGAAGGCCACCGATCAGCATATCGCCGAGATCGATGGCGTGCTGGCCTCGAAGGAGAAGGAGATCATGCAGGTTTGAGCAGCCTGCATGGCTCCGCCGCGGCGGCTTCGTCCCGGCCCCGGCCAGGGGCGCGAGCAGCGCCGTGATCCCGCCTGGCGGGCAGGGCGGGGATTGGGCACGAGGAACCGCGCCGCTACGGTATCGGCACGAAGTTTGGAGAGACGCGTGGCGCATTGTGAGCACCCGCGTCGCGAGGCAGGCATGACGAGCGAGAGCCAGACGGCCGCCCGATCGGGTGCGGCGCCAGCCGCGCCACGCGGGCTCTCGTCGCATCCGAGCCCGCCTCAGCACGTCGCGATCATCATGGACGGCAACGGGCGCTGGGCCGCCCATCGCGGATTGCCGCGGGTGGAAGGCCATCGCCGCGGCCTCGAAGCCGTGCGTCGGGCCGTTCGGTCCGCGATCGATCTCGGGATCCGCTACCTGACCATCTACAGCTTCTCGTCGGAGAACTGGCGCCGCCCGCCGGCGGAGGTCGCCGACCTGATGGGGCTCCTCAAGCTGTTCGTGCGTCGCGACCTCGCGGAACTCCACGGCAACAACGTTCGCATCCGGATCATCGGTGAGCGCGACGGCCTCAGCCCCGATATCGCGGGCGTGCTGCGCGAGGCTGAGGAGAAGACCGAGGCCAATACCGGCCTGACCCTGGTGGTCGCCTTCAATTACGGCGGCCGCCAGGAGATCCTGCGCGCCGTCCGGCAGCTCGCGGAGGCGGTGGCCGACGGGCGGATGCGGCCGGATCAACTCGACGCGCAGGCGGTGACGGGGGCCCTCGACACCAGCGGCATCCCGGACCCAGACCTCGTGATCCGGACCTCCGGGGAGCAGCGCCTGTCGAATTTCCTGACTTGGCAGACCGCTTACTCCGAATACGTGATCGTGCCGGAGTTCTGGCCTGATTTCGATCATCGCGCCTTCGCGGCGGCGATCGACGAGTACCATCGCCGCGACCGCCGCTTCGGCGGTCTCAGCGACAAGGCCGGCTGATGTTGGCCCGCGGCGAGGCCGCGCCTTCGCCCATGCCGGGTCGCAATCCCTTCGGCGGCCGCGAGTTCGGCCTGCGCGTCTTCTCCGGCATCATCCTGGCCGTCATCGTGGTCTCCGCCCTCATCCTCGGCGGCTGGCCGTTCGCCTTGATCTGGCTCGCCGCCGGGATCGTCGGCGCGGCCGAGTGGATCGGCATGAGCCGGATCACGCCGGTCAAACCCGTGGCCGGGATCACGGCCGCGACCCTCGCGGCTCTCGTCCTCTGCGCGCAGGGCGGTGCTCCTCCGGCCGCCGCCCTCGCTCTCCTCGGTCTCGGCCTGCTCGGTCTCGTGGTTCTGGCGCAGGGCGGGCGCGGGCGGCTGCGCGCCGTCTGTGGGCTCCTCGGCGCGGTGGTGATCGCCCTGGTGCCCACCGCGCTCCGGGACGATCCGGGCATCGGCATCCTCGGGCCGGCCTGGATGTTCGCGGTGGTCTGGTCGACGGACATCATCGCCTACTTCACCGGCCGCACCTTCGGCGGCCCGAAGCTGATGCCCCGCGTGTCACCGAAGAAGACCTGGTCGGGGGCCCTCGGGGGCTTGGCGGCCGGCATGCTGATGGGCGTCGGCATCGTGGCGCTGGCGCGCCATTACGGCTGGAGCAGCCTCGCCGAGACGCCTTTCGTCCTCGTCGCGCTGGTCAGCGGCGCGGCATCCGTCCTCAGCCAGGCGGGCGACCTCGTGGAATCGGCTCTCAAACGGAGTCACGGCGTCAAGGATTCCGGCCGCTCGATTCCCGGTCACGGCGGCGTCATGGACCGGCTTGACGGGTTCTTCGCGGTGGCCCTCCTAGCCGGCCTCTACCTCATCCTTCGCCGCCTGATCGCGGCCTGACGGAGCAAATTCCGTGACTCTCACCGTCACCGTTCTCGGCGCGACCGGCTCGATCGGCCGCTCGACCACCGATCTGCTGACCCAGCATGACGGGCGCTTCCGAGTCGGCGCCTTCGTCGGCGGCAAGGATGCCGCCGCGCTCGGGCGGCTTGCCCGCGAGATGGGGGCGCAGTTCGCGGCCCTCGCCGACGAGAGCGCCGGCCCAGCCCTGCGCGAGGCGCTCTCGGGATCGGGCATTCCGAGCGGGGCCGGGGAATCCGCCGTGCTCGAAGCCGTGGCGCGGGACGCCGACATCGTGGTTGCGGCCGTCAGCGGCGCCGCCGGTCTCAAGCCGACCCACGCCGCGCTTCGGCTCGGCCGCACCGTGGCGCTCGCCAACAAGGAGAGCCTCGTCTGTGCGGGCGACGCCTTCATGCGGGACGCCGCCCGCTACAACGCACGCTTGCTCCCGGTCGATTCCGAGCACAACGCCCTCGCGCAGGCGCTCGGTGACGGACGCGTCTCGGACGTGGCCAAGATGACCATCACGGCCTCGGGCGGCCCATTCCGGACTTGGACGCGCGAGCGCATCGCGGCAGCGACCCCGGCCGAGGCCGCCGCCCATCCGACCTGGTCGATGGGCATGAAGATCAACATTGATTCCGCCTCGCTGATGAACAAGGGGTTGGAACTGATCGAGGCGCATCACCTCTTCACCATCGAGCCGGAGCGCCTCGACGTCATCGTGCATCCCCAATCGATCGTGCACGGGCTGGTCCATTGGCGTGACGGCGCGGTCACCGCGGGGCTCGCCATGCCGGACATGCGGGTGCCGATCGCCCATTGCCTCGGTCTCGGAGACCGGCTCAGCATCGCGCGGGGGCGCAACCTCGATCTCGCGGCCGCCGGCAGCCTCACCTTCGAGCCGGCGGACGAGGCTCGCTTTCCCTGCCTCCGGATCGCCCGCGCGGCTCTGGCCGAGGGTGGCGCGGCGCCGACCGTGATGAATGCCGCGAACGAGATCGCGGTCGCGGCCTTCATCCGCGGCGAGATCACCTTCTATGGCATCGCTGAGCTGGTCGAGCGGGCCTGCACGCACTTTGCCGGCCGGCACCGCGCGGCACCGGCCGACATGGACGAGGCGCTGGCGATCGACGCAGACGTGCGGGCCTGGAGTACCGCGTCGCTGCCGCGCGCTCGCGCGGCGGAGTAGCCTCAGGCCTCTGGACCATAGGCGGCGAAAAACACCCGCACCGCCTCCTCCACCCGGTAAGCCGTCTCGGCCGCCGAGACGGGGTTGCCGGCCGCGAAGAGCAGGCCCGTCAGCAAACCTGCTTGGCACAGGTGCAAAAAGTGCTTGGCGGCCAGCTCCGTGTCGCAGGCGCGCAGACGCCCGGCCTCGGCCTGGGCCGTGATGTAGCGGGTGAGCCGCGCGACCCCCTGGGCCGGGCCGGCCTCGTAGAAGGCCTGTCCGAATCGGGGAAACTTCTCGGTGGCCCCGATCACCATGCGGATCACCGCGACGTGCTCGGGCCGCATCATCTCGACGAGATAGGTCTGCCCCAGGCGGGTCAGGACAGCGCGGACGTCCGGATCGTCGGCGTCCAGCCGGAACATCGCCTCGGCGAGACCACGCTTCTCCTCGAGCGTCAGCGCCTCGAACAGCGATTCCTTGCTGTCGAAATAGACGTAGAGCGTTCCCTTCGAGACGCCCGACGTCTTGGCGATCTCGCCCATGCTCGCCCCGTCGAAGCCCGCGGCGAGGAAGACGGCGCGCGCCCCATCGAGGATCTGCCGTCGCTTGTCGCTCTCGGCTCCCGGACGGATTGGATGGCGCTCGAGGGTCGGCGGGTCGCCTGTCATCGTCGTGATCTCGATTGACCGAACCGTTCAGTCATTTTATCTATGCCCGAGATCAGCCGCGCGTCAATGTCCGCCGCGAACTGACCGAACCGTTCAGTCAATATCCCGTCGAGGTTCGAGCGATGTCCTTCCGTGACGATGGCGCGATCAAAGCTGACGGCGCCGACTTTCCGGACCCTATGCCGACCAATCGTGTTCCTGCGCCCGCATCAGCCGCGCAGAGCGCGCCTCCGACCACACGGCCAAATCCTGCCGGAGACAGGTTACCGAAGCCGCCGCGCAAGCGCCTTCGTGGGTTCGTTCTCCTCGGCCTCCTAGCGACGGCCCTCGCGGCCGGCGCCTATCAGGGGCTCGAATGGTGGACGGTCGGGCGCTTCTTCGTCGCGACAGACGACGCCTACGTTCAGGCCGACATCTCCGTTCTCGCCGCGAAGGTGTCCGGCTACCTCGCGTCGGTGCCCGTGAAGAACGGCCAGGCCGTGCGCAAGGGTGACGTGATCGCGAGCCTCGACGACGGCGATTACCGCCTCGCGTTGGAGGCCGCTCATGAAAAGTTCCAGACCCAGCAGGCGACGATCACCCGGATCGGGCGCCAGGTCGAGGCCGCTCAGGCCCAGATTGCCCAGGGTGTGGCCCAGATCGAGGCCAACAAGGCCGATTCCGTCCGAGCCGCGGCCGATTACCTGCGCCAGCAGCAGCTTGAAAAGTCTGATTTCGTTGCGAAATCCCGCATGGAGCAAGCCCGCGCCGACCGCGACCGCACCGAGGCAGCCGTCAAGGGAGCGGAGGCCGCTCTCATCGCGACCCATGCCAATGTCGAGGTCCTGCGCGCCCAGCAACGCGAGGCTGAGAGCCTCGCGGTCGAATTGAAGAACGCCGAGGATCGCGCCGCGCGCGACCTCGCCTTCACGACGATCCGCGCGCCCTTCGACGGCGTCGTCGGAAATAAGGCCGTGGAGGCAGGGGCTTACGTGTCGCCAGGATCCCGTATCGCGGCCCTCGTCCCACTGGAGAGCGTGCGGATCGACGCGAACTTCAAGGAGACGCAGCTCGCCCGGATGCGGCCCGGGCAGCCGGTCCACATCGCGGTCGACGCCTATCCCGATCGCGACATCGTCGGCGAGGTGGAGTTCCTGTCACCCGCTTCGGGCTCGGTCTTCAGCCTGCTGCCGCCTGACAACGCGACCGGCAACTTCACCAAGATCGTTCAGCGCCTCCCCGTGCGCGTGCATGTTCCGGAAGCCGTTGCCCGCGAAGGTCTCCTGCGGCCGGGCCTGTCGGCGACGGTGCGCGTCGACACGCGAGTGCCGGGAACGGCTCCCGACGGGCGGCTGCGCACGGCCGGGCACGAGTAGGAGCGCGATCATGGCCGCCACGGCCGCCAGCATCGCCGAACCGAAGGAGCCGCCGCTCGATCGCCGTCGGATGGTGGCGTTCCTGTGCATGGTCTTCGGAATGTTCATGGCGATCCTGGACATCCAGATCGTGTCGGCCTCGCTTGCCGAGATCCAAGCCGGCCTCTCGGCTTCCGCTGACGAGATCCCCTGGGTTCAGACGAGCTACCTGATCGCAGAGGTGATCATGATCCCGCTCTCGGGCTTCCTGTCGCGGGTGATCTCGACGCGCTGGATGTTCTCGATCGCGGCCTGTGGCTTCACGCTGATGAGCCTGATGTGCGCGACGTCGACGTCGATCAACGAGATGATCCTCTGGCGCGCCCTGCAGGGCTTCATCGGCGGCGGCATGATTCCCACCGTCTTCGCGGCGGCCTTCACGATCTTTCCCCCGTCGAAGCGCTCGATCGTGTCACCGATGATCGGTCTCGTGGCCACGCTCGCGCCGACGATCGGCCCGACGGTCGGCGGCTACCTCACGGATCTGTTCAGCTGGCACTGGCTGTTTCTGATCAACATCGTGCCGGGCATCTTCGTAACGATCTCGACATATCTCCTCGTCGATTTCGACAAGCCGAATCTCGACCTGTTCAAGCATTTCGATTGGTTCGGTTTGGCTTTCATGGCCGGCTTCCTCGGGTGCCTCGAATATGTGCTCGAGGAGGGCCCGAACCACGATTGGCTCGCGGACGAGGCAGTCTTTGCCTGCGCGATCATCTGCGTCGTCTCGGGGGCTGCCTTCTTCTGGCGCGCCTTCACGGCACGCGAGCCCATCGTCGACCTGCGCGCTTTCTCCGATCGCAACTTCGCTGGAGGCTGCGTCTTCAGTTTCGTCATGGGCATCGGCCTCTATGGCCTGACCTACCTCTATCCAGTCTATCTCGGGCGCGTCCGCGGCTACTCGGCCCTGCAGATCGGCGAGACGATGTTCGTCTCGGGCCTGTGCATGTTCGCGGCTGCCCCGATCGTCGGACGGCTCTCGGGCAAAGCCGACCCCCGCATCATGATGGCCATCGGCTTTGCGGGGTTCGCGGCCGGGACCTGGATCGTGACCGGACTGACCAAGGATTGGGACTTCTGGGAGCTTCTTCTGCCGCAGGTTCTGCGGGGCTGCTCGTTGATGCTGTGCATGATCCCGATCAACAATATCGCGCTCGGCACCCTTGCGCCCACGCGCTTGAAGAATGCCTCGGGCCTCTACAATCTCACGCGCAACCTCGGCGGCGCGGTTGGGCTCGCCCTGATCAACACGCTGCTGAACGACCGCTGGGACCTTCACCTCGCGCGTATGCACGAGCGCTTCACCTGGACGAGCGCGGCCGTGCTCGAGCGACTCGACATGATGCGCCGGCAGTTCGAGGTGCTCGGTGGAGATGCCAACGGCATGGCCCTGAAGGCCATGTCCAACACCGTCCGGACGCAGGCGCTGCTGATGAGCTTCTCGGATGTATTTCTGGTCTTGACCCTGCTCTTCCTCGCCATGGCCTGCGCAACGCCTCTGATCCGGCGTCCCCGAGCGGCAGCGGGGTCCGGCGGAGGCCATTGAGCCGGCCTGGAAAGCGGGGAAAGCGGGCGCGCGCGGACCGGCCGGGTCGCCTGCGGCAGGCGGGTGTGCGACCATGGTGCTCGATGACGCGGGTTTGCGTTGGCTTGGCAGCCTCCCAATCTGCTAGGACGCTTGCGATGGTCGCTCAAGCGGCCCCAAGGATCGACGCATGGACTTCCTCAACGCCATGGGCGGCACCGCCGCCGGCTTCTTCGGCGCCGTCATTCCCTTCCTGATCGTGCTCACCATCGTGGTGTTCGTGCACGAGATGGGACATTTCTTGGTTGGCCGCTGGTGCGGCGTCGGCGTGAACGCCTTCTCGATCGGTTTCGGGCCGGAGATTTTCGGCTTCAACGATCGCCACGGAACGCGATGGAAGCTCTGCGCGATCCCGCTCGGGGGGTACGTCAAGTTCTTCGGGGACGCCAACGGCGCGAGCGTGCCGGCACCCGAGGTCGTGGCCCGGATGAGTCCTGCGGAGCGGGCGATCAGCTTCCCGACGCAGCCGGTCGCCAAGCGCGCGGCCATCGTCGCCGCGGGCCCGATCGCGAACTTCATTCTGGCGATCGCGCTGTTCAGCGGCGCGATCTGGTTCGGGGGCCGCTACGAATTGCCGCCGCGCGTCGAGGCGGTGATGCCGAACAGCGCGGCGGCCCGCGCCGGGTTCGAGCCGGGCGACACGATCAAGGCGATCGACGGCAGCCCGATCACGAATTTCATCGCGATGCAGCGCACCGTCTCGGCAAGCGCGGACTCCACCCTGCAGTTCACGATCGAGCGCGCCGGAGAGGAGAAGACGCTGACGGCCACGCCTGAGGTCTACGAGGAGCGCACGCCCTTCGGCCGGCATCGTCTCGGCCGCCTCGGCATCCAGGGTCCCAAGGGATCGGAGGCGAAGCTCGTTTCCTACGGGCCGGTCCAGTCGCTCTCCCTCGGCGTGTCCGAGACCTACTTTGTCGTGGATCGCACCTTCTCCTATCTCGGCAAGCTGATCACGGGGCGTGAATCCGCCGATCAACTCTCCGGTCCGATCGGGATCGCGCGGGTCTCCGGCGAGGTTGCCAAGGTTGGCGGCGTCGGTGGCCTCATCGGCCTCGTCGCCCTGCTGTCGGTGTCGATCGGCCTTCTGAATCTGTTCCCGGTTCCGCTTCTCGACGGCGGGCACCTCCTCTTCTACGCGTTCGAGGTGGTGCGCGGGCGTCCCCTCAGCGAGCGCGCTCAAGAGATCGGATTTCGGATCGGCCTCGCTCTGGTGCTCATGCTGATGCTGTTCGCCGCCTGGAACGACATTCTCAATCTCGGCGCTTCGTGGGGGCGTGGGACCTGAGGGCCGTAGCCCGGGACCGGAGCCTGCCGGCCGCCCGAGCTGGATGCATGCTGCCCGCGCGGAATACTTTCCCTGCCGAGGCGGATTGCCCTTCCGGCGGAGCCTTGCCGCAATCTCACCATGATCGCGGTGCGGACGGTCGAGCGGGGCAACGGGATCGCGGCGATCAGGGATAACGAGAACTGAACGCAGGTTAGACCCGTTCTGAAAAGGCCCATAGCTGCCGACCTTTACGGGATATTCACCCTGTTTGGCGATCCTCCAGATATCCGCGACAGCGTTAAGTGGCGCGAAGGCCACGTCCCTCCAAAATCCCCAGGCGCGGCCCCCTCGGAGCGTTTGCTTCCGAGGGGAATCCCGCTAGAAGCTGGGCTGGGACCAGAGGCAGGACGGTCGGTTAACGGCCGCCTTCCTACGGGTGCGAACCCGTGCCGACAATAAAACAGACGGGCGATTACATGATCTCGATGACGGGGAAGCGCCGGCGTAAGTCGGTGGAACGGACCATCGTCCTAGTCGCCGCCGCAGCCGTCGGTGTCGTGCTGGGCGGTGCCGCGCAGGCGCAGCAGATCGTCGTCCAGGGTAACAAGCGCGTGGATTCGGACACGATCCGGTCCTACGTGACGGGCACGGCATCGGGTTCGGCGGAGGAAGCTCGGCGCAACCTCCTCGCCAGCGGTATGTTCTCCGACGTGAAGGTCTCTCAGGCCGGCGGCCGCACCGTCGTGAGCGTGCGCGAGAACAACCTGATCAACCGGGTCGTGTTCGAGGGCAACAAGAAGGTCGAGAAGGCCACGCTCGAAGCCGAGGTCGAGGCCAAGTCCCGCGGCTCCTTCAGCGAAGGCATCGTCAACGCCGATCTCCAGCGCATCCGCGAGATCTACCGTCGCGCCGGGCGTGGGACCGCCAAGGTGAGCTATCGCACGGTCGATCTGCCGAACGGCCGCGTCGACGTGATCTACACCATCGACGAAGGTGACAAGACTGGCATCGTCGCCATCAACTTCGTGGGCAATCAGGCCTACTCGGAGTCGAAGCTCAAGGATCTGATGAGCTCCTCCGAGATGAACTTCCTGAGCTTCATCAAGACCTCGGACGTCTACGATCCCGATCGGATCACGAACGACCTCGACCTCGTGCGTCGCTTCTACCTGAAGAACGGTTACGCCGATTTCCGGGTGGTCAATGCCGACGCGCGCTATGTCGAGGGCGAGAAGAGCGGCTGGGTCATCGCCGTCACGGTGGAGGAGGGCGAGCAATACCGGGTCGGGGCCGTGGCCATCGATTCGCGCCTGCCCGGTCTCGACACCCAGAGACTGGACGGCGAGGTCCGGGCAGCCGTCGGCGATGTCTACAATGCCGAGGACGTCGAGAAGACCCTCACCGGCGTGACCACGCAGGTGGCGCGCCAGGGCTACCCGTTCGCACAGGTGCGGCCCACCGGCCAGCGTGATCGCGCGACCCACCAGGTGGCGCTCGGGTTCGTCGTCGAGGACGGCCCGCGCGTCTATGTCGAGCGGATCAACATCCGCGGTAACACCCGGACTCGTGACTACGTCATCCGGCGCGAGCTCGACCTGACCGAGGGCGATGCTTACAACCGCGTCCTGACCGATCGCGCGGAGCGGCGCCTGAACGGCCTCGGCTTCTTCAAGAAGGTGCGCTTCTCCAACGAGCCGGGCTCTTCGCCCGACCGTGTCGTGATCAACATCGATGTCGAGGATCAGCCCACGGGTTCGTTCTCGGTGGCCGGTGGCTACTCGACGCAGGACGGCATCATCGGCGAAGTCTCGGTCTCCGAGTCGAACTTCCTCGGTCGCGGCCAGTACGTCCGCGTCGCAGGCACCGGCGGCCAGTACTCCCGCGGTTTCGACTTCTCGTTCACGGAGCCGTATTTCCTCGGTTACCGCCTCGCTGCCGGCTTCGATGCCTTCTACAAGTACAGCGATCTGACCCGGTACTCGCGCTATGAGACGACCGTTTACGGTGGTCAGCTGCGCGTCGGTCTGCCGATCACGGAAGAGTTCGGCATCACGATGCGGTACTCGCTCTACAATACCGAGCTCAAGGTCCCGAACACGCTCAAGAAGCCGTACAACGACTGCTCCGTGCCGATCCCGGGATACACGTCCGTTTACGGCGCAGGTACGGTGATCAACGGGCAGAACGTCGCTGGCCTCTCCCAGTACCCGCTCTGCGCCTATGACGGCGAGGCTTCGATCGCGCTGAAGGGCTCGCAGGGCAACACCCTGACCTCGCTGGCCGGTCTGACGCTCGCGTACTCGACCCTCGACAATGTCGGTTCGCCGCGAAATGGCCTCTATGCCGAGCTGAAGCCGGACGTCGCGGGTCTCGGCGGTGACTCCAAGTTCTTCCGCGTGACGGGTGAAGCCCGCTACTACAAGGAACTTTGGGAGGACGTGGTCGGCTTCGTCCGCATCCAGGGCGGTAACGTCCAGGCCCTCGACGGCAACCCGCTTCGCATCACCGACCAGTTCTTCCTCGGCCCGTCGCTGGTTCGCGGCTTCGCGCCGAACGGCATCGGTCCCCGCGACGTCGGCATCGCCGACAGCCGTTCGAACGCCATCGGTGGTTCGACCTATGTCGGCGGTACTGTCGAGGTGCAGTTCCCGATCTGGGGAATTCCGCGCGATCTCGGCCTGAAGGGCGCGGTCTTTGCCGATGCCGGTACGCTGTTCGGCTATCACGGTCGGCGCACCTTCAACGTGAACGGCGACTCATTCATCAACGGCGTGGCACCGGGCGGCGCCTGCAGCTTCAATGCCTTTACCCTCGGCGTCGAACCCGAATGCGTGAACGTTCACGACTCCGCGACGATCCGCTCCTCGATCGGCGCCTCGATCCTCTGGAACTCGCCGCTCGGCCCGATCCGCTTCGACTACGCCTACGCTCTCACCAAGGATGAAGGCGTCCGCGTGCCCGGTACGAACTTCCGCGTCGGCAAGGATCAGACCCAGGCGTTCCGCTTCTCCGGCGGCTCCCGCTTCTAAGAAAAGAGGTCGCGCGCCGAGCCGGGAGAGCGGCCGGCGCGTTGTCCCGCATGTCCGATACCGTCTTCTTCTCCACCAATCACAGCCTCAGCCTCGGCGACATCGCCGAGGCTGCAGGCATTTCACTGCCCGCCGGTGCCGATCCGGCAACGATGTTCACCGGGGCCGCACCCCTCGAAAGTGCCGGGCGGCGTGATCTCGCGTATATGGACAATGCCCGCTACGGCGACGCACTCGCGGCGACGCGAGCCGGGGCTTGCCTGATCTCGCCGCGCTTCGCCGCCCGGGTCCCGGCGGAGACGATCGCCCTCGTGACGCGGGATCCTTACCGGGCCTATGCGGGCCTTCTTGCCCGAATGCACCCTGAGGCGGTGCGCCCAGCCGCCCTCTTCGGCACGGAGGGGGTTGCGCCGGGCGCCCATGTCCATCCGCAGGCCCGGCTCGAGGAGGGGGTTCAAGTCGATCCGGGCGCGGTGATCGGTCCCGGGGCGGAGATTGGCTCCGGTACGATTATCGGCGCGAACGCGGCGATCGGACCGAATGTGCGGATCGGTCGCGATTGCTCCATCGGCGCCGGCACCACTCTCATCCACGCGCTCGTGGGCAATCGCGTCATCGTCCATCCCGGAGCTCGCATCGGGCAGGACGGGTTCGGCTTCGCCATGGGCGTGAGCCACCTGAAAGTGCCGCAGATCGGCCGCGTGGTCATCCAGGACGACGTCGAGATCGGGGCGAACACCACGATCGATCGGGGCGCAAGCCGGGACACCGTGATCGGGGAGGGCACCAAGATCGATAACCTGGTGCAGATCGCTCATAACGTCGTGGTCGGACGCCACTGCGTCATCGTTTCCGGTGTGGGAATTTCGGGCTCGACCACTCTGGAGGACTACGTGGTTCTCGGCGGTCAGGTCGGTGTGGTCGGTCACCTGCGCATCGGAAAGGGCTCGCAGATCGCAGGGTCGTCCAACGTCAATCGCGATGTCCCCCCCGGCAGCCGATGGGGCGGCACGCCAGCAAAGCCGGTTCGTGCGTGGTTCCGCGAATTGACGACGCTCGCGCGCCTCGCGGAACGGTCCGGCCGGAATGAAACGGGTGAGGCGGCGGACTGATTTGCGGGTCGATGGCTCACCAAAAGAGGTGGGGCTCCTGGCCTTGTGCCACGCAAGACTCGCATTGCAGTGATCCAGCAGCCGAGCTGCTGAAGCCGTCACGCCCCAAATCCATCCCGATCACGGCCGCAAATCTCGTCAGCAAGGTCTGGGACGTTCGGGCACCGAATTGAGAACTGCCGCCTTGGCCGATCCAGGAGGGCTTGCTTCCGCCCATTTTTCTGTCGAAGAGGACGGATCAGCCGGATGATGAAGCAAGCAGCGGCCGGCGAGCGAGCCGAGGCAGCGGATTGAAAAGGTGCGGGAATCGATGAGTGAGATGGCGCGTGAGCTCGGCTCGGCCGACATACAGAAGGTCCTTGAGCTTCTTCCCCACCGCTATCCCTTCCTGATGATCGATCGGATCATCGATATCGATCGCGACGAGAGCTGCATCGGCATCAAGAACGTCACCATCAACGAACCGCAATTCACCGGGCATTTCCCGGATCTGCCCGTATTCCCCGGTGTGCTGCTGATCGAGGGCATGGCGCAGACCGCCGGAGCCATCTGTTGCCGCCATATCATGACGGACGAGCTGCGCACGAAGCAGGTCTTCTTCATGACGATCGACAAATGCAAGTTTCGCAAGCCGGTCGTTCCCGGAGACACGGTCCAGTACCACATGAAGAAGCTCAACCAGAGGCGGACCATGTGGTGGTTCCGTGGCGAGGCTCGCGTCGGCGACACGCTGGTGGCTGAGGCCGAAATCGGTGCGATGCTGGTGACCGAGTGAGCGCGGGGATGATCCACCCGAGTGCCGTGATCGAGGACGGTGCCACGATCGGGGATGGCGTGCGCATCGGGCCGTTCTGTCATGTCGGCTCGAGCGTCAACCTCGGCGAGGGCTGCGAGCTCGTGAGCCATGTGGTCGTGGCCGGCGACACGCGCATCGGGCCGCGTACGCGCATCTTTCCGTTCGCGTCGATTGGGCATCCGCCTCAGGATCTGAAGTATTGCGGGGAGCCCTCGACGCTGAGCATCGGTGCCGAGTGCCTGATCCGGGAAGGGGTCACCATGAACCCCGGAACTGCCGGCGGCGGCCTTGAGACGGTGGTGGGTGACAGGTGCACCTTCCTGGCGAACGCCCATGTGGGCCATGATTGCCATGTCGGACACGGCGTCATCTTCTCGAACAATGTCATGCTGGCCGGCCATTGCAGCGTTGGCGATTATGCCATTCTCGGCGGCGGCGCCGCCGTCATCCAGTTCGCGCGGGTCGGCGCGCACGCCTTTGTCGGTGGTCTGTCGGGCCTGGAGAATGATTGCATTCCCTACGGCATGGTCCTCGGCAATCGCGCCTACCTGTCGGGTCTCAACATCATCGGCCTCCAGCGGCGCGGCTTTGCCCGTGAGGACATCCACGCTTTGCGGCGTGCCTATCGGGCACTCTTCGCGCCGGAAGGCACCTTGATGGAGCGGGTCGAGGACGTTGCCGCCGAGTTCCAGAAGCATCCGGCCGTGACGGAGATCCTCGACTTCATCCGCGCGGGCGGCAAACGCTCGATCTGCACGCCGCGCGAGACCCCGGCGAGCGCGGCCTGAGCGCCGCCGTGCCAGCATCGTCGCGACCGGCCACACCCATCGAGCCCGAACGAACCCTCGTGCTGGTGGCAGGTGCCGGTCGGTTGCCGGAACTGGTGGCTGCGTCCCTGGAACGATCGGGACATACCTTCAAGGTTCTTGGCGTGAGGGGATTCACGGACCGGCCGCTGCGCGCGCGCTCGGACGCGGTCGTCGATCTACTCGATGTTGCCGGCACCCTGCGGATTCTTCAGGAATGGGGACCGGCGGCCATCGTGCCCGCCGGGGGTGTGACCCGGCCGAGCCCGGCTGCCATCTTCAACGCGGCTGCTGCCGTGCGGAATCGCGAGGCTCTTCGGGCGATCGCGGGCGGCGGTGATGACAGGCTGCTCCGTGCTGTGCTCGCGCTCCTCGAGGAGAATGGCCACAGCGTTCTGGGTATTCACGAGGTCGCGCCCGATCTGCTGAGCCCGGAGGGCCGCCTCGGCCGCCACGAGCCGGATGCGGCGGCGCTGGCATCGATTGCAACGGGACGAGCCCTCCTATCCGCACTCTCGCCCTTTGATGTCGGTCAGGCGGCCGTTGTCGCAGCCGATCGCATCGTCGCCGTCGAGGGCCCCGAGGGGACCGACCGGATGCTGGCTCGAGCACGCTCGATCGCCCGGAAGCCCTTCGGATACGGACGTCCACTGCCCGGGATGGTCCTCGTGAAGATCGCCAAGGTCGGGCAGGATCTCCGCATTGATCTCCCGACGATCGGGCCGCGGACGATCCAGGCGGCCGCGGGCGCTGGTTGTGTCGGTCTCGCGATCCAGGCGGCACACACGCTAGTGATCGACCGGGCTGAGACGGTCGCCGCTGCGGATCGCCACGGGCTGTTCCTCGTCGGATTGGGAGCGCATGCGTGAAGATCTGGCTGGTAGCCGGTGAGGATTCGGGAGACCAGCTCGGGGCCAAGCTGATGCGAAGCCTGCGCGAACTGGCCCCGGCGCCGATTCACTTCGGCGGTGTCGGCGGGGAGGCCATGATAGCGCACGGGTTCACCTCCCTGTTTCCGCTCGATGACGTCGCGGTGATGGGCTATCTGCCCGTTCTGGCGCGCTTGCGCACGCTGCTGCGGCGCATCCGGCAGACGGTTGCCGATATCGTGGCCGCCCAGCCCGACGTTCTGGTGATCATCGATAGCCCGGGCTTCACGCACGCGGTGGCCAAGCGGGTTCGGAAGGCGGCTCCGAACATACCTATAGTCGATTACGTCTCGCCGAGCGTGTGGGCGTGGCGGCCCTGGCGTGCGGCCGGGATGCGGCCATTCATCGATCATGTCATGGCGCTTCTGCCCTTCGAGCCGGACGCGCATCGTCGCCTGAACGGGCCAGCCTGCACCTATGTCGGCCACCCTCTGATCGAGCGGCTGGCGGAGCTGCGTCCGGATCCGGAGGAAATTGCCCTCCGCGAGGCGAGCCCGCGTCCCCTCGTGATCCTGCCCGGCTCCCGTCGATCCGAGATCGAGCGGCTCATGCCGGTCTTCGGCGAGACCCTGAGGCGTGTTCGCGCCCAAGGTTGCGCGGTCGAAGCCATTCTGCCGGCGGTCACGCGGCACCGCGCGCTGATCGAGCAGCTTGCGGCAGCGTGGGAGAGCCCAGTGGAGATCGTGCACGGAGAGATTGCCAAGCACGCGGCCTTTCGGCGCGCACGTGCCGCCCTCGCGGCTTCCGGGACCGTGACCCTCGAACTGGCACTCGCCGGCGTCCCGATGGTCGTGGCCTACAAGGTCTCGCGCATCGAAGAAGCGGTTGCTCGGCGCCTCATCCAGGTGCCGACCATCGTGCTGCCGAACCTCATCCTCAGCGAGAACGCGATGCCGGAATTCATCCAGGCGGATTGCACCGCCGAGGCCCTGTCAGGCGCGCTCGTCCCGCTGGTCGAGGGCGGTCCGGCGCGGGAAGCGCAGCTTCGCTCGCTTCAGCGGATCGATGGTCTGATGCGCCTGCCCGATGGCGATGAACCGAGCCGGAGCGCCGCTCGGATCGTGCTCGCCACCGTCCGGTGAGGACGTCCGCCTTCCCGATCACGAGATCCTGACGTGAGAGGGGGCGCAGCGTCCCCTCGTCATCGTGCAGTCTCAGCCGCGCTGGCCGATCGGCACATATTCCCGCTTGTCGGGTCCGATATAGAGCTGACGCGGACGGCCGATTTTCTGAGATGGATCCTCGATCATCTCGGCCCACTGGGCGATCCAGCCGACGGTGCGGGCGAGCGCGAAGAGCACCGTGAACATATCGGTCGGGAAGCCCATCGCCTTGAGGGTAATGCCTGAGTAGAAGTCGATATTTGGGTAGAGCTTCTTCTCGATGAAGTAGTCGTCCTTCAGAGCGATCTGCTCCAGCTGCATCGCGACTTCGAGGAGCGGATCGTCCTTGATGCCGAGTTCACCCAAAACCTCGTGCGTCGTCTTCTGCATGATCCGCGCCCGCGGGTCGTAATTCTTGTAGACCCGGTGGCCGAATCCCATCAGACGGAAAGGATCGTTCTTGTCCTTGGCCTTGTCGACGTAGTGCTTGACGCGGTCGGGCGTGCCGATCTCCATGAGCATCTTGAGCGCCGCCTCGTTGGCGCCGCCATGGGCGGGTCCCCACAGGCAGGCGATGCCGGCCGCGATGCAGGCGAACGGATTGGCACCGGAGGAGCCGGCGAGCCGAACCGTCGAGGTCGAGGCGTTCTGCTCATGGTCGGCGTGGAGGATGAAGATCCGATCGAGCGCGCGTGCAAAGATTGGGTTTACCTGATAGTCTTCGCACGGAACAGCAAAGCACATCCGGAGGAAATTAGATGTATAATCCAGTTCGTTTTTCGGGTAAACGAATGGCTGGCCGATCGAATATTTATAAGCCATCGCGGCGAGCGTCGGCATCTTGGCGATCATGCGCAGCGAGGCGATCATCCGCTGCTTCTCGTCGGAAATGTCCGTAGAGTCGTGATAGAAGGCCGAGAGGGCACCGACGCAGGCCACCATCACTGCCATGGGATGAGCGTCGCGGCGGAACCCCTGGAAGAAGCGGTTCATCTGGTCGTGCACCATCGTGTGGCGCGTCACGCGATAATCGAAATCCGCTTTCTGGGCAGGCGTCGGCAACTCCCCGAAGAGCATCAGGTAGCAGGTTTCGAGGAAGTCGCCCTGCTCCGCGAGTTGCTCGATGGGATAGCCGCGATAGAGCAGCACGCCCTCGTCACCGTCGATATAGGTGATTTTCGACTCGCAGGACGCCGTCGACGTGAACCCAGGATCGAAGGTGAAGACACCGGTCTTGGCGTGAAGCTTGCCGATATCGATGACGTCCGGGCCGATCGTTCCAGTCTTGACCGGAAGGTCGATCTGCTTGTCGTCCACGGTAATGGTGCTGGATGCGCTCATGGAGACGTGGACCCTTTCCTAGCAACAGGACGGCGCCGGCCCGGGCGGCGACGTGAGCCTTGGCCCGGGTCCGGGGCGGAACGGCAGCTTTGCTGCAGTTGCTCACAGGACCATCGGGTTAGCGGATCAGCACCCTGCCATCAACGGGGCGGGTGACATCCGCTACCGAACACCAAGCGAAATCCGGGCCGAGCTCGGTCCGGATCAGCTTCGAGGTCATACAACCGGAGCGCTCTGCGCCTGATCGCGCAGGCGCGCAAGGCACTCGTCTCGACCGAGCACGTCCATAACGTCGAAGAGCGGTGGCGAGGTTGTACGACCGGTCAGTGCAGCGCGGAGAGGTTGAGCAACTTGGCCGAGTTTTAATCCGGCTCCCTCCGCAAATTGCCGCACCGCAGCCTCGGTCGCCGCCGCCGACCATTCCGGAAGCGTGTCGAGCACCGGCACGATGGCCCCAAGGCGCGTCCGCGCCTCGTCACCGAGAAGGCTCCTGGCCTTCTCGTCCAGGGCGAGCGGACGCGCGGCGTAGAGATAGTAGGCGCTGTCGACAAGCTCGACGAGGGTCTTGGCGCGCTCCTTCAGCCCCGGCATGGCGGCAATCAGCTTCGCGCGAAGGTCCGTGGCGATGGGCAGGGCCAGCCCGCGATCCGGCCCGATCGCCGGAACGATGGTCTCGATCGCGTCGACGAGCGCTGCGTCCCCCGAATTTCGGATATAGAGTCCGTTCAGGTTCTCGAGTTTCGCGAAATCGAAGCGGGCAGGCGAGCGCCCAATCGATTTCAGGTCGAACGCCGCGACCATCTCGTCCGTCGAGAACACCTCCTGGTCGCCGTGGCTCCAGCCAAGGCGAACCAGGTAATTGCGCAGAGCTGCCGGCAGGTAGCCGAGATCGCGATAGGCGTCGACGCCGAGAGCACCGTGGCGCTTGGAGAGTTTCGCGCCGTCGGATCCATGGATCAGCGGGATATGCGCCATGGCCGGCACCGCCCAACCGAGCGCCTGATAGATCTGACTCTGCCGCGCCGCATTCGTCAGGTGATCATCCCCACGGATGATCTGGGTCACGCCCATGTCGTGGTCGTCAACGACGACCGCGAGCATGTAGGTCGGGTTGCCATCGGAGCGCAGCAGGACCAAGTCGTCCAGGTCGCGGTTCTGCCAGGTGACCCGGCCCTGGACACCGTCCTCCACCACGGTCTCTCCCTCGGCGGGAGCGCGCAGCCGGATGACCGGCTTGACGCCGCTTGGCGCCTCGGCCGGATCCCGGTCACGCCACCGGCCGTCGTAACGCATGGGGCGCCCTTCGGCGCGGGCGCTGTCGCGCATCGCGGCGAGCTCCTCCGGCGTCGCGTAGCAATGATAGGCGTGTCCCGTTGCGAGGAGGCTCTCGGCGACCTCGCGATGACGCGCGGCCCGCGCAAATTGGTAGATGACCTCTCCGTCCCATTCGAGCCCGAGCCAGCGCATTCCGTCGAGAATCGCGTCGATCGCGCCCTGGGTGGAGCGCTCACGGTCGGTATCCTCGATGCGCAGCAGCATGCGGCCGCCGAAATGGCGCGCGTAGAGCCAGTTGAACAGGGCCGTGCGGGCACCACCGATATGGAGGTAGCCGGTGGGGGAGGGCGCAAAGCGCGTGACGACGGCTGACGACATCGATCCAGTTGAACGTTCGAGTGGAGGGGCGTGCGGGTTGACAAGCGGGGGCGGATCGACCGGCCCGGTCTGGCGCCTGTAGCATGCGGGAGCGAATGCGTTAAGGAATCGTCGCGCAGGCCGGCATGTCCAGCCGCTCTGCGTAGAACTGATGTGGCAACCGATGGGCGAGCTGCGCACGCGTTTCTCCGGTCGGGCTCTCGCGGTCCTGGCGCCCGCTCGCCTGGCGACACCCGTCGCGTGGATGCCGGCGGCCCGCGCCTTCGTGATCGGCGAGTTGGCGCAGGAAGCTGAGCAGAGGCGGCTGTTCCCCTGGATCGCGGTCGCGTTCGGGTGCGGGATCCTGATCTTCTTCACGGCGACCGACGGCCTGCCGAATGTGTGGGCGCCGCTCATCGCCGCCGTGGCATGCCTCGCCGTCCTGCCTTTTCTCGGTGCTCATCCTCTCGGACGCGCGGCTCTGATCGCCCTCTGCGCCGTCGCCTCGGGCTTCGCCAGCGGAACGTGGCGCGTCGCACAGGTCGCAAGCCCGATCTTGAGCCGGACCAGCATCGCTCCGCTGACCGGCTTCATCGAAGCCCTGGACGAGCGGGAAGAGGGGGCACGTCTGATCGTGCGCGTCTCCACATTCGGCACGCTCGGTGCGCAGGACCGGCCAGCACGGGTCAGGGTTTCGTTCCGTAAGCCGCATGCCTTGAAGCCGGGCGACTTCATCGCAGCGACCGCGCGGCTTCTGCCTCCGCCCGAAGCGGCCCGCCCAGGCGGCTACGATTTTGCCCGTGACGCCTTCTTTCGCGGCATCGGTGCAGTCGGATCTCTCCTCGGCAAGATCGAGGTGCGGACGCCACCGGTTCCCGTGCCTCTCGATCTGCGCCTGGCGGCGGCGATCGACGACGCGCGGAATGGCCTCACGCGCCGCATCACGGATGCCAATGGAGGCCAAGCGGGGGCTGTCGCGGCAGCTCTCGTGACGGGCAAGCGCGGTCTGATCACCCAGGAAACGAACGACGTCCTCCGTGCCGCGGACATTTACCACGTGGTGTCGATCTCCGGCCTCCACATGGTCCTCGCCGCGGGCGTTGTCTTCTGGCTGCTGCGAGCAGGATTGGCACTCATCCCGTACGCCGCTCTGCATCTGCCCATCAAGAAATACGCGGCCGCTGTCGCGATGGTCGGGGTCACGGCCTACTGCGCCTTCTCAGGCTGGGATATTGCCGCGGAGCGTTCTCTGATCATGACATTGATCATGCTTGGCGCGATCTTGGTGGACAGGCCCGCCTTGAGCATGCGGAACCTGGCACTCGCGGCACTCATCGCCCTCGCACGCGAACCGGAGGGTTTGCTCGGGCCGAGCTTTCAGATGTCGTTCGGGGCCGTCGCCGGCCTGATCGCATGTGCGCGCTGGCTCAATGGACGCTTCTTTCGACGTGAAGGTACCGGATGGCTGGCGCGGAACATCGGTCTCGCCCTCTCGGCCGTGTTCGGCACGCTCCTGACGACCTTGGTGGCGCAGATCGCGACCGCGCCCTTCGCGACGTTCCACTTCCAGACGATCCAGCCCTTCGGCCTGATCGGCAACGCGCTCACGCTACCATTGGTCTCGCTGGCCGTGATGCCGTCCGCCGTGATCGGCATTCTGGCCTACCCTTTCGCCCTCGATCTCCCGATCTGGTGGACGATGGGCCTCGCCGTGCGCGGCATGCTGATGATCTCGACCTGGATCTCAGGCTTTGGACAAGCCACTCTTGTGGTGCCCGCCTTCGGCGCCGGCGCGATGATGCTGCTCGCAACGGGATTGCTGCTCGCCACGCTGCCCGTCTCGCGCCTGCGCTGGCTGGCGGTCGGTCCGGCCATCCTGGGTGTCGGTTTCGCAGCGGCCTCCGAGCGATATGACATCTACATCGATCGAGACGGCAATGGCGCCGCGGTCCGGGATCGATCGGGTCGCTTGGTCGCACTCGGGAAGCCGCCCGCTTTCGTCCTCGAACAATGGCTGAAAGCGGATGGCGACCCGCGCAAGCCTGCCGATCTTGCGGGCGGCGCTTCGTGCGACCGACTCGGTTGCACCGTGGAGGCCTTCGATGGACGCAAGATCGCTTGGGTCAAGGACAAGCGCGCATTCCCGGAGGATTGCGCGCGGGCCGATCTTCTCATGACTCCACGATTTGCACCGCAACCATGCGCTGCTGCCCTCGTCATCGACCGTGCCTATCTCGGTCGTTACGGCGCGACAGCCCTGCGCTTGACCAAAGGCACGCCCTTGGTTGCGCATGCGAGAGCCGACCGAAGATCTCTGCCGTGGCGTTCACGGGGCCGCCTGGAGGCCGAAGACACGGGTGGAGCAATCCCGCGCACGGCCAACCAAGTTCCGCTGAATCCCAATGGACCGGAGGAGCCGGATGTGTTCGTTGAACCGAGCCCAGAAAGCCTTCAGTAGCGACGAACCAAGCTCACGAGCCGCCCCTGAATCCGGACGCGGTCCGGACCGAGCACGCGCGTTTCGTAGGACGGGTTGGCAGCCTCAAGGGCGATCGACGAACCGCGGCGACGCAGGCGCTTCAAGGTGGCTTCCTCGTCGTCGATCAGCGCCACGATGATATCGCCCGTGTTGGCCGTCTCCTGCTTGCGGATGACAACGAGGTCGCCGTCAAGGATGCCTGCCTCGATCATCGAGTCGCCACGGACCTCGAGTGCGTAATGCTCGCCGCCTGCCAGGAAGTCGGTCGACATCGTGATCGAATGACTCTGATTCTGTATCGCCGAGATCGGCGTCCCTGCCGCGATCCGGCCCATCACCGGGATCGTCATGGCCCGGCCGTTCTCGTCGGTGGCCTGAGTGAGCGGCATCTTGGACGCGGGAGCCTTCGCGCGACCGCCTTCGACAACGCTCGGCGTGAAGCGGCGCACCTCACCTTGTCCCACCGTCGGCGCCGCGAGACTCTCGGGCATCCGGATCACCTCGATGGCTCGTGCACGATTCGGCAGACGCCGCAAGAAACCTCGCTCCTCGAGCGCGGTGATCAAGCGATGGATGCCCGACTTCGACTTCAAGTCGAGAGCATCCTTCATCTCGTCGAACGAGGGGGGAACGCCGCTCTCACGCATCCGCTGCTGGATGAAGCGGAGCAGATCCAGCTGTTTACGCGTCAGCATCCGGCAACCCATCCCTCTCGCTGCACCGTACCGGGCAGTCATAGAAACAAACCGCGAACACGTTAAACGTTCCTCAAGTGTTCTGCAAGGGAGGCTTGGCCGTCAACTCGGGTCGGCCGGGCTAGGCCGGCGGCCAACCGGCGCGCGCTGATGACCGATGAACCGGGAATGCGCGGCAATGATAGGCCGCGACGATGCGGGCTTCGAACTGCGTTGCCTGCATTCGCCGGCGTTCCACCAATCCCCCGAACCATCTGTTGCAGTTCGGAGATTGTGCTGGGCACGAACCTGTTCGTGCAGACAGGATGCCCTCGGCAGGCTGAACTGCCCTCCGCCCAGCTGCCGAGATCGAACCCGAAGCTCCGCCGCTTTGGATCTCGGAGCCTTCCGCAGGTGGCTTTTCCAGTTCACAGATTCATGACGGTTAGAGCCGCGTCCAAAACCCTGCGAGGCCAACTGTCAAAGTCGTTGAAGCGGCCCGAGGACGCTCCCTTCCTTGGCTCGACCCTCAGCTCAGCTTCCACAATCATGGGCAATGATTGCGCAAGGGCCAGGAAACCCCGACCGATCTCCTTGGTTCGGGACATGTTGGCGATGACAGATACATGTCCGGTCTCATGAAGCAAATTTCATTCACATTGAGGAAAGGTGGAATGCGTTTCGCGATCAAAGTGCTTATCGGCGGCGTAGGCCTTCTCTCTGGCGCCTCTAATGGTGAGCAAATTTACAGCAATTTCTGCAGAAAATTCATATTGAGCAAATTGCGTACGTGAATCTGTGTTGAAATCGTGGCAGCTTAGGAATAATGATCGTGCACACTATAATATCCAGCTGTTTTTAAAGCGCTTGACAGAGTCGAACCGTGTCGGATATTACTATATTGCATCTAAAGGTTATAAATAAAACTGAATACAACTTGTAATTTCTGTTCTGTTGATAGGCAGGGCGCGAGGGCTTTGCCGTCAGTCCATCTGCGGTGGCCCGTCCAATATATGATGGGTCATGTCGGGGTTGCTGAGTGGGTCGCGCCAGCGTCGCTTCCGAGGAGCGAGCAAACGCACTGAACAGATTGAAATGAATGTTTAACAGTCAAACCGATGAGGTTTGACTGTATTTTTGCGTTGTAACTCCTAGATTTGAGATGCATACAGTTACAAAAATCTGGAAAAATTCCGTTTACGTTGTTTTAATCGTTTCATGATCGGCCATTTCCGGATTAAAGCCTTCCCACCACGAGTGCAGCGAAGAGGCGGATCGGCCCTCGGCCGGCTCAACTGCCCAGAACAGCGTCACCCTAAGAACGTCGCTGGCTGCATGCCTGCACGCCGATAACGGCGGCTGGAAGCATTGGGAGGAACGTCAGATGGCCACGATCACCGGTAAGCTGTTCTTCGACTTCAACGCGAACAACGTGCAGGATCCGGGCGAAGGTCCGTGGACGCCGACCGGTATTCAGCTGCTGGACACAACCGGTGCTGTCGTGGCGACGACCAGCGCCGATGCCGGGGGCAGTTACCAGTTCAGCAATCTGGCCGCCGGAACGTACTCCATCCTTCTTCCGACATCCGGCGGTTATCGTGCCTTCGATGGCATCATGCGGTCACCGGGCGACAACAAGAGCCTGATCAGCGGCATCAAGGTCGACGCGGGCGCCAACGTTCAATTGAACGAAGGCGTCTTCTCGCATTCGTATATCGAGGGCACCGTCGCAAACGATCTTGACGGAAACGGCATCAAATGGGCCGGGGAAACGGGTCTCGCAGGCGAAACGGTCCAACTCTACGATAAAGTGGGCAATCTTCTCTCGTCGGCCACTACGGACGCGAATGGCGCCTACTTCTTCTATGGATTGAAGCAGGGCGACTATGTCGTGAAGACGGCTGTTGACTCTAGCATGGTCAGCACCACCGGCGACAAGGCTGTGACGCTTGGGGTCAGTCAGGGAGCGACCACCGTTGACCTCGGCGCACGCGACAAGGCCAGCGCTGTCTCGATCAGCGGCACGGCTTACGTTGATTCCAGCAACGACCATGTGCGAACGGCCGGCGAGGCCGGAATTGAAGGCGTCAGCGTCGCCTTGCAAAACGACAAGGGGTATGTCGTCCGCACCACGCTCACCGACAAGAATGGCAACTACACTTTCGATAATATCGACGCAGCGAAATACAAGGTCTATTTTGCGTCGCCCGCCAATATGAAGGGCTCGGGAAAGATTGACACGAGCATCAGCACCGGACAACTCACCCCCGGCTCTAAGGTCAGTGGGTTCGATGTCGGCTTCGTCAAAGATCCGGACGTCGTTAAGACCGATGACATTCCGAAGAACGTGAAGGAAATCAACGTCGTTATACGAGGACAATCCAACACCGTTTACGCGTCGGACTATTACGGCCTCAATCCTTACCTCAAGAGCGAGATCGAGAAGCTGCTTGGCTTCGACGGTGTCAATCAGAAGGTCAATGTCATCGGAACTGAGCAGGGTGCCGATCGCGCCAACACGGAACGCGGCGGCACGGGGCTTCTCACGGACTGGCTCGATCCGGTCGGCGGAGATTACAAGAACGGATGGAACGCCAAGTTCTACGAACTGGGCTTCTTGAGCGCGTTGGGCAAACTGCCCGATGCCCAGAAGGCGGCGCCGACTGCGTTCGTTTGGTTGCACAACGAAACCGACAGCTATCGGCCGGGCACGACGGTTGACAAGTGGATGAGCGGTGCGCGCTACGAGGCAGGACTCGCGCGGGCAGTCCTGGGGCAGGACGTCGGTTCCGTCCCGTATATGTTTGTCAACGCGATCCCGTTTCCGACCAATGGATATGGACCGCAACCCATCCAGAACCAGAATATCCGCGTTGGACAGGCCACGTTGACTGAAGACCCGGATTTCAACGCAGCCTACGCGACGCGCCAAGCCGGTGATGTCGACATGTCCGGTGACGGCGCCATCAACGGCTTCCACATCAATGTTGCGGATGCGCAAACCCTCCTTGGGCGTGTTGCCAAATCCATTGCGGAAAAATTCAAGGATTCAGCTATTTCGGGGTCTCCGATCGCGCTGGCAGGCGGCAACATAGACAACGAAGGTCCGACCGTTTCGAAGGTGGAGACTGTTGCAGGGCATCCGGATCAATTGCTGTTGACCTTCAAGTACGACGTAGCGACGAAACTGGGTGCTCTGAGCGGGCCTGCCGCAGACGGCACGAGCTGGTCGTTGCGGACCGATTATCAGGACGACAGCGCGAACGCGCAGGCTACGAAGGCGCAGATCATTGGTGGTGACAAGCTGCTGCTAACCTTCGATCACGCGGTCAACGCCGCCACCGACAAGCTCTTCTACGACTGGGGCGGCGACCGGATTGCGACCTCCCAGAGCGCATCTGGTGTCGGTGCGGCCGTCTATGACAGCAACAACGTACCGGTTTCGGCCGATCCCCGCGGCGTCGCGGTCAACCCGACGGCCGTCGTCGTCACGCCGACGACATCGATCTCGACCGGCCAGATCAGCGGTCATCTCTTCTCCGATACGAACGCCGACGGCGTGCAAGGGAGCGGCGAGGCCTCACTCGGGGCCGGGTTCAAGGTCGACCTCTACGCCGCCGACGGCACGACGCAGTTGGCCAGCACCGCCACTGATGCCAGCGGCAACTACAGCTTCGGCAGTCTGGCGGCGGGCGACTACGCCGTGCGCTTCCAGTCGTCGGGCAATAAGCGCGCCAACGACGGCACAGTCACCGCCGACGGCTTCAGCTGGGTCAAGGGCTTCCACGTCGACGGCACGACTACGACCACGCTGAACGAAGGCTTCTTCCCCGGGGCGACGATCCACGCCTTCAACGCGACGGGGGCCAAGACCGAGATCGTCGACGGTACGCATGTGCTGGTCACCTTCGACCACGACGTGTCCCCCGCCGACCAGCTGTTCTACGCCTGGGGCAGCCAGCGGCTGGCCCTGCCCGGTGGCCCGGGTAACGGCAACGCGATCTATGACAACAACGACGTGCCGGTCTGGACCAGCCCGTACGGGGTGAGCATCGGCGACACCAAGGTGGCCGCGCCGGCGGTGCCGGTCCTGAGCACGGGCCGGATCAACGGGCACACCTTCAACGACGCAAATGCCAACGGCGTGCAGGGGACCGGTGAAGGCGCTCCGGACCTCGGCCTCATCGTGGATCTCTACGATGCTGCCGGTACGCAGCTGATCAAGACGACCGCGACGGACCTCAACGGCAATTACAGCTTCGGCGACCTCGCGGCCGGCACCTACAATGTCCGCTTCCACACCCCCGGCAACAGTGGTGCCACGGACGGGACGGTGAAGGCGGACGGGTTCAGCTGGGTCAGCAACGTCAAGGTCGACGGCACCAACCCGACGACCTTCAACGAGGGCATCTTCCCAGGCGGCGACATCAAGGGCATCGTTTACGACAATACCGACGGCAATGGCAGCCTCGGCGGAAGCGACAGGCTGCATGACGGGGTGACGGTCCAGCTCTACGACAGCAAGGGCAACCTCGCCGGCACTACGGTGACCAGCAACCACGATGCCGGACTTCCAGGCACATCCGGCGTCTACAGCTTCTATCACCTCAAGCCGGATACCTACGCGGTCAAGGTCGTGCCGCCGGACGGCAAGGTCGCGGTCAACCCGAGCGTCAGCCTGAATGTGACCAGCGGCGCTGACGTATACGGGATCACTTTGGGGCTGCGCGACGCGCCGGTCGCGGCCAACACGTCGAGCATCGGCGGTCATCTCTTCTTTGACGGTAACGCCGACAACGCGCAGGGACCGGGCGAGGCCAACTTATTCGCCGGCTTCCCCGTCAAGCTCTACAGCGCCGACGGCACACAGCTCCTCAAGTCTACCACCACGGATGCCGGCGGCAATTACAGCTTCGGCAGCCTGGCAGCCGGTACCTACAGCGTCCGCTTCGACACCTTCGGCAATTACCGCACGAATGACGGTACGGTGACGGCGGATGGGTTCAGCTGGGTCAAGAACATCAAGGTCGACGGTACCAACTCGACGACCTTGAACGAGGGCGTCATCCCGGGCGCCGACATTCGCGGTGTGGTCTACGACGATACCGATGGCAACGGCAGCCTCGGCGGAAGCGACGCGCTGCATGACGGGGTGACGGTCCAACTCTACGACAGCAAGGGCAACCTCGCCGGCACCACCGTGACCAGCAACCACGATGCCGGACTTCCAGGCAAATCCGGCGTCTACAGCTTCTACCACCTCGCGCCGGACACCTACACGGTCAAGGTCGTGCCGCCGGACGGCAAGGTCGCGATCAACCCGAGTGTCAGCCAGACCCTGGGCGTCGGAGCCGATGCTCAGGCGGTCAATCTCGGGCTGCACGATGTCGCGCCGCTAACGGTTCAAAAAGTTTCGGTCTCCGGCAATGGGATCGATATAAACGGTTCGGGTCACATCGGAGCCGGTAAGGAGATTACCTTCACGGTCCAGTATTCCGACACCGTCACGGTGGGCCAAGCTGCGCAAAAGCCCGACCTCCTTCTCTCATCCGGTGCCATCGCGAGCTACAGCGGCGGCTCAGGCACCAACACCCTGACCTTCAAATACGTTGTGCAGGCAGGGCACGACATCGCGCATCTGGAGGTCTCCAATCTCGAGCCGAACGGAAGCACGATCAGCGGGCCGCACGGTGCGGGCGTGCCCCTTACCGTCAACGTCGCGTTGCCGGGCTTCCTCGCCATCGACACCACGCCACCGGTGGTGCATCTCTTCGTCGATGATGTGCCGCAGCATGTTGCTGCGACATCGGCGAGCGGTGCCGAGGTCGATTTCGGGGGCTTGTCCACCGACAACATCGACGGGACAGCGGATGGGGTCATCTACAAGGATGGCAACACGGTCGTTCAACCCGGCGATACCTTCGCGGTCGGCAGCCACACGATCACCGTGATCGCGACGGATGCTGCCGGCAACGTCTCCGATTCCGCCACATTCAGCTTCACGGTCGATGCCTTCACGGGAAGTGGCTCGGGCGGCGACAATCAGCCCGGCTCAGGAGGTTCGGGCGGTGGCAACCAGCCCGGATCAGGTGGCTCTCCCGGCTCCGCTGGCTCCGGCGGCGACGGCACCTCGGGCGGCGATGCCCAAGCGGGGTCCGGCGGAACAGCAACAACGACGAACCCAGCCAACGCAAAATTCTTCGGGAACGTCGTGCACGATGCTTCGGGGGCGGACGGGCAGGTCTACGCGCTCTTCCACGCTCTTCTTGGACGTAACCCGGATGTCACCGGTCAGGAGTTCTACGCAGCCAAACTACAATCCGGCCTGAGCCTCGCCGATCTCGCCCAAGCCCTGCTCGACTCAGCGGAATACAAGGCGAGTCATCCCACTTCGGACAATGCGAGCTACGTGCAGGGTCTTTATCAATCCGCTCTGCATCGGGCTGCGGATCCGGATGGCCTAAAGTACTGGACCGGCGTGCTGGACCACGGGGGCTCACAGGCGCAGGTCGCCTCCCAGATCGCCCTTTCGTCCGAAGCGCAGCACGTGCTCCAGGATGCGTTCACCGCCGGTGTCTTCGCCCCTGATCACACGGCAAGCGATATCGCGCGGCTCTATTACGGGCTCCTCGACCGCGCTCCGGATGTCAGCGGCTTGCAAAGCTACAGCAATGCCGTCTCACACGGCGTGCAATCACTGGCGCAGGTCGCGCAGACGATCATCGCCTCGCCCGAGTTCACAGCCAGTCACGTTGGGCTGAGTGACGCAGCTTTCGTGGACCTCGTGTACCAGGGTGCCCTGGACCGGCACGCGGATCCGGGCGGCCTGAACGGGTGGACCAACGCGCTCGCTCACGGCGCATCACGGGCAGACATCGCGGTGGGCATTGCCGAAAGTCCTGAGGCGCATTCGCACCTCATCGGCAAGATCGAGGCGGGTTGGATCATCCATAGCTGACCAGTCCCGTTCGCCCGGTGCAGATCGCGTGTGACCTGCACCGGGCTTCGATTTGGCGGTTTGGCTCAGGCCATGCGGTCAAGGCTCGTAGCGCGGCGCTGGCATCAAGATGCTCCCGCCTCGTCGAGCGCAAAATCCCTCGGCTTCCCTCTTCCGGGAGGGAAGGCTTCACCTTCGTCCCGGTGTCGCGTCCATGGCGCGACACCGTGTTTTTTGAGGTGCGAATGCCGTAGTTCGGCTGGTCGCTTCCATTGAGTTTCAAGCGCCGGATTGTCTTGATGCGGGTAGCTCCAGCGATAGATCCAGCGACCCAACCTGGCCGATTGCCGGGGTGGTCTGTCCCTGTGTCTGCATTGTTTGAGCGGCCTCGCTAGCGTTCTGGCAGTTCCGCAATTGGGCGCGGCGTTCACAGGCGCACAGGTGACGAAGTCGGCAAGGTCGAGTTCGAGCACCTAACGTCACTCGTTATGTGCTCCCGTCATTCCTCGTGCCGATGAAGTCGCGCAGAGATCGATGCGGCGGTAAAATCCGGCCTACCTGCAGGCTGACGAGATGAGCGGATCTCGTGGCGAACCAGCCGTCGCGCCGCAACTGCGCAGGGGCGATGTCGGGCACGCCTTGGCCATCTGTCGCGCTCGCCCGAAGGAGAGGGTCGATTGACGACCCAACGGGCTCAGCGTGCGCGAGCGTGTTTGGCGCGAGACCGCCGCCCGGTTCGTGTCACCAGAACCTTGATTGGATCGGACATCACGACCGGATTGTGCGGGACGTGATCGGCATCCGCGAGGACAAGCTGAAGCGTGTGTGTGCCCAGCGGCAAGGTGACCTGCGCTTCGGTCTGGCCGAGGCCGAAATGCAGATGATTGAAGTCATTGGGAATGCGCTCGTCGGGCGACCGCATGGGTGTGTCGATCAAGAGATGATGATGGCCGGTATTCGCTTTGTCGAAGCCCGCCGGCGCAACACCCATCCCAACAAGGCCGAATCGAATGGTCGTCTTGCGAGCGATCACAGAGCCATTGCGCGGCTGGACAAAATACACGCGTGCGCCCGGTGGGGATGACCGACGGGTCTGCGGCGAGGTGTTTGCCACAGTCGGGCTCTGGGTTGGGGATTCGACCACGCGCACTTTGACAACCTCGGACGCGATCGGCGGATTGTGCGGGACGTGATCCTTGTCTGCGAGGAGCAATTGCAGTGTGTGCTCTCCAGGCGGAAGGTCGACCTCCGCCTCGGTCTGCCCGGCTCCGAAGTGAAGATGATTGAAGTCATTGGGAATGGGCCGATCGGGCGCCGGCGCCGCGACGTCGATCAGCAGATGGTGATGGCCCGAATTGATCCGATCGGAACCCGCCGGCGCCACGCCCATGTTGCGGAGGCCGAAGCGGATCATGGCCTTACGCGGGAGGACCGCGCCATCCTTGATGTCGATGAAATAGACGGCGGCTCCGGGAGCCGAAGGGGTCCGGGTCGTCTTGTTGTCCTGCGCATGGCTCGCGCCAGCGGCCAAAACCAGCGGGATCGCCAGCTGCGTGCAGGTCCTCCGTGTCCAAGCCCGCATCAGAGGCCTCCTGCTCCCAAGCAAAGCGTCATTCCCCGCCAATACGCGCATGATCCGGCGGCGGGCGCAGAAGCGCAAGAGTGTTAGTTCCGTACTCTTTCGGGCGAACGCCATGACCTTGCGGATGTATCGCTTCAGATCAAGCGTATGATTTGCATCTGAATCCGCTTCGGAGGAAACTTTGTGCCGTCGCTGGTGCCCGATTCGGAGACACGGCGTTAGGTTTTACGGTTCCTGGGCCAGCTCTTGATGACAGGATTTTCGTTCCGTGATGTGTTTGGTGCCGTACCGATCCATAGCTTTGCGGTGGTTGGGTCACGCAGACTCACCGTGCCACTGAGGATTCCGTCGAGGAATCTTCGCGCAATCGCGATAGCATTGGGAGCTGCGTTGGCTCTTCTGTCGGTGATCGACGCCGCAACCGCGCAAGGATATATCGGCGTCGGGCGTCGTTTCGCGCTTCTGATTGCGAACGTTCGCTACCCCGATGCCAACGCACCATTACCCAGCATCGGCAAGGATGCGCGACTCCTCGCAGAGGAACTGCGTCGCAACGACTTCGATGTCGATCTCCGCGAAAATCTTACTCGCGAAGACACGCAGCTCGTCCTTGATGGATTTTATTCGAAGATCAACGCCGGATCGGCGGCACTTTTCTATTTCGGCGGATTGGGGATCCAGGTTGGCCGCCAAAGTTACCTGTTGCCGGTGAACGCTCAGGTCTGGTCAGAGACCGAGACGCGGAGGGACGGCATCAACCTGGACGCTGTTCTCACGGAAATGAATCGCCGCGGTGCAAAAGTAAAAATCGGTATTGTGGATGCCGCTCGAGCAAATCCCTACGAACGCCGCTTTCGTGCATCGTCGGCTGGCCTTGCGCCGGTCGATGCTCCGGAAGGAACGCTCGTGCTCTTCACGGCGCCGCCCGGGAAAGTGCTTCGTGACGGGACTAGTGACGTCAGCCTCTTCATGGGAGAACTCCTGAAGGAATTGCGGACTCCGAATCTGACGGCCGAGGAGGTCTTTGCCCACACGCGGATGGGCGTTTCACGCGCTTCGAACACGGAGCAGGTCCCGTGGGTGGCCTCGTCGCTGATCGAAGAGTTCCAGTTCACCAAGCCGGCGACATCGGGCACCCTCCCGTCAACCGCACAAGCTGCCAGAATTCCTGAGAGCGAAGCTGCTCCGCCCCGGATCAGCCGTCCGCGTCAGACGAGCCCGGCGCCAGCCCCCGCACAAGGTCCGCCGGTCCCCGCCCAGGCTCCGCCGGTGCCGGCTCAGCCACCGACGGTCGTCGCGGCCATTCCCCCCGTTCCGGCTGTGGTGCCGAAACAGAGGGGCGCTGAGCCGATCCGCGATTGCGAGGATTGCCCGGAGATGGTGGTCCTCCCCGCCGGATCCTTCGAGATGGGGTCGGCGAGCACGCCGTTTGATCGGCCCGTGCGACGTGTCACCATCGCGAAACCCTTCGCCATGGCACGCTATGAGATAACCCTCGACGAGTGGAACCGGTGTGTCGAGGCCGGCGCGTGCAAGTATCGGTCCACTGACGCAGGTCCGGGCCACAAGCCTATTACCAATGTGAGCTGGTACGATGCAAAGGAATACGCGGCTTGGCTGACGGCCAAGACACACCAGACGTATCGCCTTCCGACCGAGGCGGAGTGGGAATACGCGGCTCACGGCGGGGCGAACTCAGCTTTTGCATGGGGGCAGCAAGTCGGGGCCGGCAAGGCGAATTGCCGGGATTGCCGCTCGGGCACGAATCCGCAGATCGTCGAAGCCGGGCAGTTTCCGCCGAACGGATTCGGCCTGTTCGATATGGCCGGGAATGCCGCCGAATGGGTGGAGGATTGCTGGTCCGACGATTACCGGGGCGCGCCTCAGGACGGGTCCGCGTCCTTGCGCGGCAATTGCGGACAGCGGGTCCTGCGCGGTGGTTCCTTTGACAGTTCAGCAGCTTACGTGAAGCCATCGGCGCGCTTCCGCTACGATGCGGATGTTCGCTACTACGCCAATGGCTTCAGGGTTGTCCGGGCGATGCCCTGACGGGGCGGTTCACCAATCGCTGTCCGCGGCGTTGAGGAAGCCGGCGTGTTGGGAGAGGGCTTCCTTGTCGCGGAGCATGATGCAGCCGCGCTTCAGATCGAGATGGCCGGCCTTGCGCCAGGCTTGGAGCTGGCGGTTGACGCTCTCGCGGGTGCTGCCAACATAGGCGCCGAGCTGTTCCTGAGAGATCTGGATCTCGCTTCCGAAGTCTTCCGCAAGGACAGTCAGGCGCCGAGCAAGGCGCGTCGAGAGCGGCAGGACGGTCATCTCGTTCATCTGCCCGGCAATGTAGCGTACGCGGGCGCATAGCAGTTCGATCAACTTGATCGCGATGGCCGGTTCCCGTGACAGATAGCTGAGAAGATCGGACCGGCGCAGCACGAAGAGTTCGGTTTGCTCCACCGCGAGGGCATCGGCGGTGCGGGGTTGGCCGTCCAGGAGGGCGATCTCGCCGAAGATGTCGCCGGCCCCGAGGGTGTTGAGCACGACGCGCTTGCCCGAGGCGCTGCCCGTCTCGATCAGGATCTCGCCGCGTCGGATCCCGTAGAGCGCATCACCTAAGTCGTTCTCGCGAAACAAAACCTCGCCCGCACGCAGCGACCGGGTGTGGCTCATGGCGGCCAGCGTTGCGACCACCTCCGGACCGAGGTCGGAGAAGAGCGGGTTGAGGCGAAGGAGGACCTCGAAGTCGGAACTTTTCATGAACGGACCCGCCGCTTCCGCCCCCAGCCAACGTGCGGATTTGTTCCGATCCTAGGAGGGCTCCCGCCCTGCCTCCTTCACGAATGTTATATCGCGGCTCTCCGGCTAAGCCGACACTGCTGCCTCGGCTCAGGCCCAACCAGGGCGTGTGGGCGTCGCGCGGAGGAGGGGATGATGGTGTCCCGCGCATCGGAGCGGCCGCGCCCGCGTCGGCGGGCAGCCCCGTGAGCCTGCGCGCCCGCATCGCCAAACAGGTCCTGTACCGGTCCTCCTGGCGCGCCAGCCTCTTCCGGAAATATGTCCTGACCCTCGTGAGCCTGGTGGCCCTGGTCCTGTCGATCAATGCCGGCGTCGAGACCTGGATTCTCTATCGCCAGACCCGGGCGAGCGTCACCCATGCCCAGGCGGATTACGCGGCCGCCGCCGTCGCGGCCATGCAGGCGGCGCTCAGCGAGATCGAGCGCGAGGTGAGCTGGGTCACCCGGGCGAGCGCCGTGACCCTGGCGCAGCACCGCGACGATTACGATCTGCTGCTGCGCCAGGTACCGGGCGTGCTGGCGGTCGCCTTCCTGGACGGGACCGGGCGCGAGCAGGTGCGCGCCCGCCGCGGTGGCGCCCGGGCGGCGGATCCGGCGCCGGAGGCCCCCGCGCCGGAGGGCGGCGCGGGCTTCGGCAAGCCCTATTTCATCGGGAACGAGCCCTACGCGGCCCTGGCGATCCGGCATTCCGGGGCGAATGCCGGGGTGACCCTGGCGCAGGTCAGCCTGCAGCCCCTGTCGGGCGCCTTCCCGCCCGGCCCGCCGGGCCAGGGCGGCAGCGCGATCCTGGTTGACGGCACCGGGCGCGTCGTCGCCCGCTCGGCCGGCGCGATGCCTGAGGTCGGCGCCACGGTCGCCGCGCTGCCGCAGGTCGCCGCGATCGTCGCGGGCGGCGGGGAGCCCGGGATGTTCGGGCGCGATTCCGCCGGCGGCCTCGTGATCGCCACGCCGGCCGCGATCTCGACCCTGCCCGCCAGCATCCTGGTGGAGCAGCCGCTCCTCGAGGCGATGGCGCCGATCCGGGACCTGCTGTTTCGCCTCGCCTCGCTCCTCGCCTTCGGCCTCGTCGTGGCGATCTGCGCGAGCCTCGTCCTGGCGCGCCGGCTGATCGTGCCGATCCGCGCCCTCCATGCCGGGGCCGAGCACCTGGCGGCGAACCGCTTCGACCACCGCATCGACCTGAAGACGGGCGACGAGTTCGAGCACCTGGCCGACCGCTTCAACCACATGGCCGACCAGCTCTCGGGCTCCTATGGCCGGCTGGAGGACGAGATCGAGAAGCGGACCCGGGCGCTCGCCCGCTCGGTGGACGAGCTGAAGGCCCTGGAGGAGGCGGGCCGCGCCATCGTCGCCTCCCTCAACCTCGATGCCGTGGTGGCGGCGGTGGCGGACAGGGCCGTGGCCCTGACCGGGGCCGAGGCCGGCGCCGTCTACCTGATCGCGGAGGCCGATGAGAGCCTCACGCTCGCGGGCGCGCAGAGGAGCGGCGCCTTCCCGGGGGAACTGGCGCCCGGTGCGATGGCCCTGTTCGCCGTGACGGAGCGCCGGGACACCCTGAGCCTCCCGGAACTCGGCGAGGCCGCCTGGCTCCCCGGCGCGGAACTCGAGCGGGCGGGCTTCCGCAACGGCCTCGTCGTGCCGCTGGCCGACAAGGAGGGACCGCTCGGCCTGCTCCTGCTCCTGCGCGGTGAGGCGGGGAGCTTCGCGCAGGCCTCCGCCAAGGTGGTGCAGACCTTCGCGCATCAGGCCGTCCTGGCGATCCGCAACGCGCGCCTGTTCCATCAGGTCGACGAGAAGGGCCGCGCCCTCGCGATCGCGGACCTGCACAAGACCCAGTTCTTCGCCAATATGAGCCACGAATTGCGCACGCCCCTCAACGCGGTCCTCGGCTATTCCGAGCTTCTCGTGGATGGGCTCTACGGGCCGCTGAGCGACCGGGCCCTCGACGCCCTGGAGCGGGTCCAGATCAACGGGCGCCACCTTCTCAGCCTGATCAACGACGTTCTCGACTTCACCAAGATCGAGGCGGGCTCGCTGACGCTGAGCTTCCAGGATTACTCGATGCGGGCGGTGATCGAGTCGGTGGCGGCCGCGGCCTCATCGCTCGCGCAGAACAAGAACCTCGCCCTGACGGTCTCGGCCGCGGACGACATGCCCCTCGGCCAGGGCGACGAGCGGCGCCTGACCCAGGTGCTGATGAACCTCGTGGGCAACGCCATCAAGTTCACGGAGACCGGCGCCGTCCGGATCGAGGCGGAGGCCGAGGGCGGCTGGTTCACCGTCACGGTGACGGATACCGGCCCCGGCATCGCCCCGGCCGATCAGGGCCGGATCTTCGACGAGTTTCAGCAGATCGACAGTTCGAGCACGCGCAAGCAGGGCGGCACCGGGCTCGGCCTGTCGATCGCCCGCAAGCTCGTCCTGCTGCATGGCGGGCGCATCGAGGTCGAGTCCGAGCTCGGCCGGGGCGCGGCCTTCCGGGTCATCCTGCCGGTTCGGGCAAGCGAGGAAAGGCAGGCCGCGTGATGAAGCGAATCCTGGTGGTCGAGGATACCGAGGACAATCGCCGCATCCTGCGCGATCTCCTGACCTGCGCGGGCTACGGCCTGATCGAGGCCACGGATGGCGGCGCGGGCGTGCGCCTCGCCCAGCAGGAGATCCCGGATCTCGTCCTGATGGACATCCAGCTGCCGGTCATGGACGGGTACGAGGCGACCCGGCACATCAAGGCCGACCCGACGACAAGCCACATCCCGATCGTCGCGGTCACCTCCTACGCGCTCTCGGGCGACGAGGCGAAGGCGCTCGCGGCCGGTTGCGACGGCTACGTCGCCAAGCCCTTCAGCCCGCGCAAGATCCTGGGGCTGGTGCGCCAGATCCTGCAGGATGGCTGAGCCCGAAGGGTCCCGCACCATGCCGCCCCGCATCCTGGCCGTGGACGACGCACCCGAGAATCTCGAGATTCTGCGGATCCGCCTCGAAGCGAGCGGCTACGCGGTGGTGACGGCGGTGGATGGCGAGGACGGGCTCGCGCGGGCCCGGGAGGACGGCTTCGACCTGATCCTCCTCGACATCATGATGCCCAAGCTCAACGGCATCGACGTGTTGCGGGCGCTCAAGCAGGACCCGAACCTGCAATTCGTCCCCGTCATCCTGCTCACCGCCCGCGCCGAGACCCGGGACATCGTGGCGGGCCTCGATGCCGGGGGCGACGATTACCTGACGAAGCCCTACGAGCACGCCGCCCTGATGGCGCGGGTGCGCTCGATGCTGCGCATCAAGAGCCTGACCGACACGGTGCGGGCCCAGGCCGAGCGGCTGGAGGCGCAGGCCGCCGAGCTCGCCCGCGGCAACGCGGAGCTCGCCGCGCGGGTCGCCGAACAAGTCGACGAGATCGCCCGCATCGGCCGCCTCCGGCGCTTTCTCTCGCCCCAGATCGCCGACCTCGTCGCCGCGGAGGGCACCGGCAGCGCGCTGCTGGAGAGCCACCGCCGGGAGATCTCGGTGGTGTTCGCGGATCTGCGCGGCTTCACGGCCTTCACCGACACGGCCGCGCCCGAGGATGCCCTCCAGGTTCTGCGCGAGTACCACGCCGCCATGGGGGCGGTGATCGCCCGGTTCGAGGGCACCCTGGAGCATTTCGCGGGCGACGGCATCATGGTCTATTTCAACGACCCGCTGCCGTGCCCGGACCATCCGCAGCGGGCCCTGCGCATGGCGCTGGCGATGCGCGAGGCCGTCGGGTCGCTCTCGGATGCGTGGGAGCGGCGCGGCCACCAGATCGGCTTCGGCATCGGGATCGCGGTCGGGTACGCGACGCTCGGTCAGTTCGGGTTCGAGGGCCGGCTTGAGTACGGGGCGCTCGGCAGCGTCACCAATCTGGCCTCCCGTCTCTGCGACGAGGCGGCGGCCGGCCAGATCGTCGTGAGCCAGCGCGCCCAGCACCTGACGGAAGCCTGGGCGGAGGTCCGCTCCCTCGGGCCGCTCGGCCTCAAGGGCTTCCATCGCCCGGTCACGGCCTATGAACTGGTGGCCTGGCGGGAGCCCGCGCCCTGACCTCGCTCGTCCCGCGCGCCCGACACGGACAGGCAGGTCTGCGCGCCACGGCGCGACCTCGAACCGGGCGCCGAAGGCTTCGCGAAAGGCATCGACGAAGCGCGGATGATCCCGACCGAAGGCGCCGAGTCCGGACTCTGTGCGGACGCATCCCCGGCTCTGAACCCGGGCCGGATGATCCGGCACCTCAATGCTCGCGCCAGGCCTTGGTGATCTGGTCGGTGAGCGGCTTCGTCAGGTAGGCGATCACCGTGTGCTCGCCGGTTTCCAGGAAGGCATCGACCGGCATGCCAGGCACGAGCTGGACCGTGCCGAGCCGGGCCCGCTCGCTCTGGGAGACACGGATCCGGGCCTTGTAGAAGCTGGCGCCGGTCTTCAAATCCTGCGTGACGTCGGCCGCGACGCGCTCCACCGTGCCGCCAACCTGCGGCGTGGTGCGCTGGCTGAAGGCGGAGAAGCGCAGGGTCGCGTGCTGGTCGACGCGGACATGGTCGATGTCCTTGGGCTGGATCTTCACCTCGACCGCGAGCTCGTCGGATTCTGGCACGATCAGCATCGCGGGCTCGCTTGGCACCACGAGGCCCCCCACGGTGTGCACGGTCATCTGATGGACGATGCCGTCCTGGGGAGCGCGCAGGTCGGTGCGGCGGAGTTGGTCGAGGGCCGCCGTCTGCTTCTCCTCGAATTCCGACCAGCGCGCCCGGATCTCGGTCAGGTCCTTGGCGACTTCGTTGCGCATGTCCTGGTCGACCTGCATGACCTGCAGCTCGACCTCGTTGATCTTGCCCTTCGTCTGGGCGATCCCGGCCAGGATCTTGCCCCGGTCGCCCTCGAGCCGCGCGGCCTCGCGCTCGAGCCCGGTGAGGCGCGGCAGCTGCACGAGGTTCTTCTGCCAGAGCTCGCGGATGCCCTTCAGCTCCAGGTTCACGGCGGCGCTCTCCTTGGTCTTGGCGGCCATCTGCTCGTTGAGGCCGGCGATCTCCTGTTCGAGCTGCGCCACGCGCTCGCGGAACTGGGCCTTCCGGCCGTTGCGGGCCTTGGAGCGGGCGAGGAACAGGCGCGTCTCGCTGTCGATCAGGCTGGCGACCGCCGCGTCCGAAGCCGCCCGGGCCTGGAGGTCCGAGGGGAAGTTGAGGGCGATGTCGCCGTCGCGCTCGGCCTCCTCGCGGGTGCGCCGCGCGCTGAGCGCGTCGAGGGCCCGCAGCACGATGTCGAGGCTGGCGCGCGGCTGGGTCTCGTCGAGGCGCACCAGGATGTCGCCGGCCTTGACCCGGTCGCCCTCGCGCACCCGCAATTCGCCGACGATGCCGCCGACCGGGTGCTGCACCTTCTTCACGTCGCTCTCCACCACGAGCTGGCCCGAGGTGATGACGGCGCCGCCGATCACCGTGAGGCTCGCCCAGCCGCCGACACCGCCCACGAGGGCGAGGACGACCAGCACGGCGATGCGGACCTGGCGCCGGATCGCCATCCTGGCGGCATCCGCGCTGCGGCTGCCGGCGAGGCGGGTGTCGGCGCGGAGCGGAAGGGTCGTGGGCATCGGGCGCGCTCCTGACAGGAAGCCGGGGGAGGGCCGCCGGGATCGGGGCTGGGCCCCGGCGGGGATGTCCCGTTGTAGGGGCGCGCCGGCCGGGGCTCGGTGATGCCGGTCACAGAAGGCCGGCGCGGGCCGCCATCCGGGGGGGCGTGAGGGACGTCACAGTCATAGGCCCCCCGATCGGCGAGGATCGACGCATCGGCATTCCGGAGCTCGCCATGACCCTCACGATTCTCGATCCGATCACGGGCCGCCTGGTGGAGATCCGGGTGCCCGCCCAACCCCACCCGCAGACCCGCTGAGCGCGGCGCACAAGGATGCTTCCGATGGATCTCGACATCCTCGATCGCCCGGCCGCCCTCAAGGTCTGGCACGCGCTCCCGGCGCGCTTCTCCCCGGAGCATCCGGCCCGCTTCGCGAGCCTGCGCGAGGCGATCGCGGCGGCCGGGGCCTTCCTGGCCGACCCGGCCCTGCAGCCCTGGATCACCACTGCGGAGGGCGACCTGCTCCCGCCGGTCTGGATCCGGACCTATCTCAACTGATCCCCTCTGCCCGCACATGCAGGTGCCCGCACATGCGGGTGCCCGCGGCTGCGGGCCTGCCCATCCGGACCCGGTGGAGACCCGCGCATTATGGCGACCCGACCCCGCCTCACTCCGCTCCTCGTGCCGCTGCTGCTCCTCGCGGGCCCGGCGCGCGCCGAGCTGCCGGTCCTGCAATTTCCGCTCGCCTGCGAGCCCGGCCGCACCTGCTTCATCCAGTACTACGTCGACCGCGACCCGGGGCCCGGCGCGCGCGACTATACGGGCGGCAGCCGCGCCTATGACGGGCATGACGGCACCGATATCCGGCTGCCGTCGCTCGCCGCCGAGGCCGGCCCGCTCGGGGTAGTGCGAGCCGCCGCCGCCGGCACCATCCTGCGCAGCCGCAACGACGCCCCCGACATCTCCGTGCGCGAGACGGGTCTCGCCAAGGTCGCGGGCGTCGAGTGCGGCAACGGCCTGGTGATCGCCCATCCGGACGGCTACGAGACCCAGTATTGCCACCTCGCCCGGGGAAGCGTGACGCTGCGCCCCGGCACCGCGGTGATGGCCGGGCAGCCGATCGGCCGGGCCGGCCTCTCCGGCGCCAGCGAGTTCCCGCACCTGCACTTCACCCTGCGCCGCGACGGCCGAACCCTGGACCCCTTCGCGCCGGGCGCCGAGACCTCAGCGCCCGGCGCGGCCTCGCTCAAGGCGAGCCTGTGGGACCCCGCCCTGCACGAGAGCCTGAGCTACCGGGCCGGCAGCCTCCTCGACGCGGGATTTGCCGACGGCGCCGTCACGATGCCGGCGATCGAGACCGGGACCACTCGGCCGCCCGGCCGCGATCCGGACGCCCTCGTGGCCTGGGCCCGGGCGATCGGCCTCGATGCCGGCGACGTGCAGAGCCTCGTCCTGCGGGGCCCGGACGGACGCGTCCTCGCCGAGGCGAACGACCCGGCCCTCGTCCGGCCCCGGGCCCAGTCCCTGCTCTTCGGCGGCCGGAAGCGCCCGCCGGGCGGCTGGCCGCCCGGTTCCTACACGGCGCATTTCCGCGTCCTGCGCGCCGGCGCGGTCGCGCTGGAGCGGAGCTTCACGGTGGAGATGCCGGCCGCGCGCCCCTGAGCATCCCTTGGCGCCGCCCCGCGTTGCCCCGCGCGGACCAGCGAGGCGCGACCGGATGGCGACCTACTTCACGAGCGACACCCATTTCGGCGATCCGCGGATCCTGCGGCTCGACCGCAGGCCGTTCCCGGATCTGACCGCGCACGATGCCGCCCTGATCGCCAACTGGAACGCCGTGGTGGGACCGCAGGACGAGGTCTGGCATCTCGGAGACTTCGCCCTCGGGCCGCCGGCGGAGCGGGTGCGGGAGATCCTGGCCGGCCTCAACGGCACCAAGCGCCTGATCATCGGCAACAATGACGGGCCGGCGACGCTGGATGCGCCGGATTGGGTTTTCGTCGGGCATTACGCGGAGATCAGCCTCGACGAGCGCCGCCTCGTGCTCTGCCACTACGCCTTCCGGACCTGGAACGGGATGGGGCGCGGGGCCCTGAACCTGCACGGGCATTCGCACGGACAGCTGAAGCCGATCCCGCGGCAATACGATGTCGGGGTCGACGCGCAGGGTTTCGCGCCCGTCTCGCTGGCGGCGATCCTGGTCTCGCGAAGACCCCGGACGAAGCTTGAGCGATGAACGGAACCATCGCGTACGCTGTCCCGTTTCAAGGACCTGAACGGGCTATGACCGAAGTTACTTCACTTCTGGTTGCGCCCTTGGCTCACGATCGAGTGACCGCGTTAACGGTGTCCCATGTTGAAGTTCTCGCTCTCCGCTCTCGCGGGCTTGAGCCTGCTCGCCTGTGCGGCGCCGGCCTCTGCCCTGCCGTCCTGCCTCGAGGCGCAGCGCAAGGTCGATGAGGCCAACGCCCTGCGCTTCCAGGCCCGCCAGGAGGCCCGCATCGGCAACCACGACCGGGTCTGCGACACCCTCGACGAGGTGGGGGACCGCTACAACGACGCCCGCGACGCCTTCGAGGATTGCGGCGCCGGCGTCATCGCCATCGACCTCCGCAGCGAGTTGCGGGCGCTGCGCGTCGCCAAGCGCGTGAACCGCTGCGATTGAGCGGGTGCGGCCACGCACACCCGCCCACCCGCTTTCACGACATCTTCACTCAAGCCGCGGCGCCCGAGTCGCGATGAAGGCCGAACGCCATGACCACGCTGAACACCCATGCCGCCGAGACCCTGCCGGCCACCGGCCCGTCCTTCGCCGCGGCGCTCTGCGGCTTCCTCAGCACCACGGTCGCCACGACCATGCTGATGTTCCTGCTCAGCAGCGTCTGAATCGCGCCCTACCGGGGCGTCACGGACCAGAACCGGCGCTTCGAGAACAGCATCTCGGCATTGCCGACCACCGGCGGATCGCCCGCCCTCGGCGGGCAGGATTCGGGTCGCGGAAGGGCCGCCGGCATCGAGACGGCCGGCACCGGCGCCGGCCTCAGGCCGAGCCGGGCCTGCACTTCCGGGTGACGGGCCGCCGCGATCGTCGCCACGCAGGCGATCAGTCCGCCGGCGACCATCCCCAACAGAAAATTCATCATCCCGCAGGCATCCCGCCCCAGGCCGTCCGATGCGACGGCCGCACGATCGCGCCGCGGTCCCTGAGCGCGCTTCTCGGCACGATTGCGGCAGGGCTGCGGATTACCTTGTCTTAAGACAGTCTCGCCTAGCCTGCGCCAGCGGCTTGTCACGATTCGCGCCGCGGCCTGGGGGGAATGACGTCGATGTCGTACGGAGCGAGCGCCTACGCGAAGGTTTCGCAGGTGGCCCTGTCGCCGCGTGAAGCCGAAGCCGCGGTGCTGATCAAGGCCGCGACCCGCCTGCAGGCGGTGCAGTCGGATTGGGCGAACCAGAGTGCCGGCATCAACGAGGCCCTGAACTTCAATCAGAAGGTCTGGACCGTCCTGGCCGGTGCCGCGACCGCGCCGGAGAGCCCGCTGCCCGTCACGGTCAAGAACGAGATCGCGCAGCTCTCGATCTTCGTGTTCCGCCGCAGCATCGACACCATGGTCGAGCCGCAGGCCGAGAAGCTCTCGGCGCTGATCAACATCAATCACCAGCTCGCCGCCGGCCTGCGCGGCTGAGACCCGGCCGGCGCACACGCATCCCGCGATTGCGCGAAGGGCCGGGCGAGGGAAGGTTCCGCCCTCCCGCGCCCGGCCCTTTCTCGATTCCCGGATCGTCCGGCAGCGCCCGTCAGGGCGCCTGGCTCGCCGAGGTCTCGCCGGCGGCCAGGGTGCCGGCGAGCCGGTCGGCCAGAGCCCGCTCGTATTGGACGAGTTCCTTGCCGCGCTTGAGCGCCTTGTAGAACTCGCGCGCCGCCATCAGGGCGCAGATGTCCTTGACGTAGGGCGCCGTGGTCGGCACCGCCGAGATCAGTTCGTTGGCCTGGAGCACGAAGGCATTCTCCGCCTCGGGCGCGTTGTCGGTCAGGTAGATCACCGTCAGCGTCAGGTAGAGTCGCTTGCAGGCCGTGTCGGCCTCGCTCTCCGTGATGATGTCCGATTCGCGCAGGAACTTCGTCATCGTCTCGATGACGAAGCTCGAGCGCCGCGATCCGTTGCGGATCGCCGCTCCGCCGATCAGCAGGCGCTCGAACGGCTTGAGTTCGATCTTCAGGGGCACGGGCGCGATCTCCAGGGTTGCCGCCACCATCCTTCGGTATGGTAAACGGATGGTAAATGTTTCCCGGGCTGACCTGGCTTAAGTCTTTGAAACAACTGGGCCCGCTCTCAAGTATTCAGGATTTGTCCAGTTCTCTTAACGGCGCTTTACCGACGCGGCTTAAGCCGATTGCAAGATATCCGGGGTGACATGGGCCCGTCTCCAAAATCGGAGACGTACCGATCAGAATGGATCGCCACAATGTCCTCCAGCATTACGCTTTCGGCTGCCACGCGTCAGAACCTGCTCTCGCTGCAGGACACGGCCAGCCTCCTCTCCACCACCCAAAACCGTCTCTCGACCGGCAAGAAGGTCAACTCGGCCCTCGACGACCCGACGAGCTTCTTCACCTCGCAGAGCCTGACCAGCCGCTCGTCGGACCTGAGCGCGCTCCTGAACGGCATCTCGAACGGCGTCCAGACGATCCAGGCCGCCAACCAGGGCATCACCTCGATCCAGAAGCTGGTCGATTCGGCCAAGTCCACCGCCAACCAGGCGCTGTCGGACAAGAGCGCCGTGTCGAGCGGCAAAGCCGCGACCGCCGCGACCGTCTCCGGCTCCGTTTCGTTCCAGGGTCTCGCCGGCACGCCCGACGGCACCCAGGACTTTTCGTCGCTGGGCAAAGACGGCTCGCTCGACATCTCTCTCGACGGTGGCGTCACGAAGACGACAGTCCGCCTCGATGCTGCGACCTTGAAGGGTTCGGTCGCCGATCTCACCAAGGTCACGGCTGATCAGGTCGCCTCGGCCATCAACAGCCAGATCGCAAGCAGCCCTGCTCTCAAGGGCAAAGTGTCGGCCTCCGTCGGTGCGGATGGCCGCCTCAACCTCTCCACCACGAACACTGGCGCAGCTCAGAAGCTCACCGTCTCCGGCGCGACCAGCGCGACCTACGATCTCGGTTTCGGAAAGCCGGCGACCGCCCCGACCGCAGCGAAGGCAGTGGCCAGCACCGCCTCTGGCGCGGTCACGCTGAGCGCCACCGCCGGCGCGTTCCTCACCGTTGGCGATGGTGTGAACAGCACGGATATCTCGCTGACTTCTGCGAGCCTGAAAGCCGATGGCACTGCTCTCGGAACAGGCCCAAGTGCGACTGACCTGGCCGACGCGATCAACGTCCAGCTTACGGCTGCGGGTTCTTCGCTGAAGGCGGTCGCTAACGGTGGTACCAAGATCGAGTTCGACTCCACGGATCTCGGTTCGGGCGCTGCGGTTTCGGTGAATGTCAGAGCTGCTCCGAGCGGAAGCACGCAGACCGATACCGGCTTCGGCACCACGACCGGCGCTGGAACGACGGTCCTCACGGCGGGCGCTGCTGGTAGCGCCGTGACCGGCCTTTCGGCAACGGGTTCAGACGCCACCGACGGTTCTGCTAAGGCTGTCATCAACGGTAACGTTTCGCTGACCAGCGCGACCGACTTGAGCGGCACAAAGGTTGCGAGCTTCACCCTCCAGCTCGGAACCGGTCCGGCAAAGACGATCAAGCTCGACAGTACGACCGGCGCAGCGGCGGCCACGACGAGCAAGACCGAAATCCTGGCTGCGATCAACAAGCAAATCGCTGCCGATACCGGTCTTGCCGGCAACGTCACGGCGAGCCTTGACGCCAACGACAAGCTCGTGATCAACACGACGACTGCGGGTGCAGGCCAGAAGCTGACCATTCAGGCAGCTCAGGGTGCCACGGCGGGCAACAACGTCGACGTCGGCTTCGGTCTCCAGACCTCTGGCGTCGCTGGACAAGGCCCGGCGACAGCCTTGACCTCTTCCGGCAAGGACAGCACCGGCTCGACCAACTCGACCCGCGCGTCTCTGGCCAAGCAGTTCAACGAGCTCCTGAACCAGATCACCCAGCAGGCCAAGGACTCGAGCTACAACGGCGTCAACCTGCTCTACCGCAACAGCGCCGACGAGAACGAGAACACCCTGAAGGTGACCTTCAACGAGAACGGCTCCTCCAGCCTTAACATCAAGGGCGTCAAGCTCGATGCCGACGGCCTCGGCCTGACCGCGGTGACGGGCGGCTTCCAGTCGGATGACGAGATCACCAAGACGCTCTCGGCCATCACCACGGCAACCAGCCAGCTGCGCGGCCAGGCTTCGACCTTCGGTTCGAACCTTTCGGTGGTGCAGAACCGTCAGGACTTCTCGAAGAACCTGATCAACATCCTCGACACCGGCTCCTCGAACCTCACGAGCGCCGACCTGAACGAGGAGGCAGCGAACTCGCAGGCGCTCTCGACCCGCAACTCGCTGGCGATCTCGGCGCTGTCGCTCGCCAACCAGGCGCAGCAGGGCATCCTGCAGCTCCTCCGCTAAGGGGAAGGCTCCGGCCCTCCGGGGCCGGACCGGACCGGGGAAAGCCGCGCGCGAGCGCGGCTTTCTCGCGTTTTTGGCCTCGCGCAACCGTCGGGCGCCGGCCTTCGTCGCGGCAAACGCCGACAGCCGCGCTCGCGCGCGGCGTGTCACCCGGGCCCGGATCGGTTCAGGCGCTGCGGTCGATGCTGTAGGACTCGCCCGAAACCGGCGCGGCGCGCTCCTGGCTTGGCTCGGCGCTGCGGAGCGCCGCCGCGTCGGCATAGGCCCGGGCCTTGAGCGTGGTCTCGGTCGGCAGCTGCACCACGATATCGCCGGTTGCCGGATCCACCACCTGGTAGACGATCCGGCGCGAATCCGGGTCGCGGATGAACTGGTCGCGATATTCGTTGTCCTGCCGCGTCGCCGGCCCGGACCCGCTGCCGAGCGCAAGGGTCACGGCCGGGTCGAGGCGGCGCCGGCCCGGATCGGTCTCGACCGGGCGTGACGGGGTGGCCACCGGAACGGGGTCGACGGCCGGGATTGCGGGTCGCTCGATCGGCCGCAGGGTACTGATCTCGCTCACGGCTGAACTCCTGCGCATGAGACACCGCGTCAGACTGGGCCCCTGGTGCTTACCTGAGCCTTAATGGCTCAGACCTGCCCGGATCGAGCGTGAATATCGGGTTACCCGAATGCCCGAAATTTCTTTATTTTTCGCGCTCCGGCGGCTCCCGGCTCGACGGAATGGTAACCTCCGCGCCGCCGGCGCTGGCGGCTCCCGCCGCGCGATGCCGGGGCTGGCTGCAAATACAAAAAGGGCCGGGCTCCCGAGGAACCCGGCCCTTCCGGCCTTGGCTGAATCCGAGGCTTACTCGGCGGCGTCGACGTAGAGCTTGCCGCCCTCGGCCAGGAACTCCTCGGACTTCGCCTGCATCCCGGCCTCGCGCTCGGCGCTCGTCAGGATGGGCGCCGTGTGGATGACCTCGCCGGCCGCCTCCATCGCCAGAACCTCGGCGCGCAAATCCTGCGTGATCTTCATCGAGCAGAATTTCGGCCCGCACATGGAGCAGAAATGCGCGACCTTGTGGGCGTCCTTCGGCAGGGTCTCGTCGTGGTAGCTCCGCGCCGTATCCGGATCGAGGGAGAGGTTGAACTGATCCTCCCAGCGGAAATCGAAGCGGGCGCGCGAGAGGGCGTCGTCGCGCAATTGCGCGGCCGGGTGGCCCTTGGCGAGGTCGGCGGCGTGGGCGGCGATCTTGTAGGTGATCACCCCGGTCTTCACGTCGTCGCGGTTCGGCAGCCCGAGATGTTCCTTCGGGGTGACGTAGCAGAGCATCGCGGTGCCGTACCAGCCGATCATGGCGGCGCCGATGCCCGAGGTGATGTGGTCGTAGCCCGGGGCGATGTCGGTGGTCAGCGGGCCGAGGGTGTAGAACGGCGCCTCGCCGCACTCGCGCAGCTGCTTCTCCATGTTGACCTTGATCTTGTGCATCGGCACGTGGCCGGGGCCCTCGATCATGGTCTGGCAGCCCTTGCGCCAGGCGATCTTGGTGAGCTCGCCCAGGGTCTCGAGCTCGGCGAACTGGGCCGCGTCGTTGGCATCCGCGATCGAGCCCGGGCGCAGGCCGTCGCCGAGCGAGAAAGACACGTCGTAGGCGCGGCAGATGTCGCAGATCTCGTCGAAGCGCTCGTAGAGGAACGATTCGCGGTGCCCGGCGAGGCACCAGCGCGCCATGATCGAGCCGCCCCGCGAGACGATGCCGGTGACGCGCCGCGCGGTCAGCGGCACGTGGGCGAGGCGCACGCCGGCATGGATCGTGAAATAGTCGATGCCCTGCTCGGCCTGCTCGATGAGCGTGTCCTTGAACACCTCCCAGTCGAGCTTGAGCGGATCGCCGCCGACCTTCTCCAGCGCCTGGTAGATCGGCACCGTGCCGATCGGCACCGGGGAATTGCGCACGATCCACGAGCGGATGTTGTGGATGTTGCGGCCCGTCGACAGGTCCATCACCGTGTCGGCGCCCCAGCGCGTCGACCAGACGAGCTTCTCGACCTCCTCGGCCGCCGAGGAGGTGACGGCGGAATTGCCGATATTGGCGTTAATCTTGACCAGGAAGTTGCGGCCGATCGCCATCGGCTCGACTTCGGTGTGGTTGATGTTGGCCGGGATGATGGCCCGGCCGCGCGCCACCTCGTCGCGCACGAATTCCGGCGTGATGAAGGGCGGCACGGCGGCGCCGAAGCTCTCGCCGTCGGCGAGCTTGGCCTCGGCCTGTTCCAGCATCCGCTCGCGGCCGAGATTCTCCCGGTGGGCGACGTAGATCATCTCCTCGGTGATGATCCCGGCGCGGGCGAACTCGTACTGGGTCACCATCTGGCCCGGCGCCGCCTTGCGGATGACGCGCTCGGCCGGGCAGGGGGCCACGAGCTTGTCGGCCCCCACGAAGCCGTTATCCTCGGGCTTGACCGCCCGGGGCTCCACCGCCGCGTAGCCGCGCTTGGCGATCCACGGCTCGCGCACGCCCGGCAGGCCCTGGCTCAGGTCGATGCGGGCCTCCGCCTCGGTATAGGGCCCGGACGGGTCGTAGACGCGCACCGGCGGCTCGTTCGCATCCGTCAGCACGATCTCGCGATAGGGCACCCGGATGTCGGGCCGGCCGGCGACGCTCGCGTAGACCTTGCGCGAGCCGGTGACCGGGCCGGTGGTGACGCTCTGGGGGCTGCCCTTGGGCAGATCTTTGGGCAGGACGGGTGCGTTCATGAGGGATCTCTCCTGGCGTTGGAGCGATCCGAACTCGTCACAGGTCAGAATGGGTGCGGCCAATACGTCCCGAGCCGCAAGTTCCCGTCCCTCCGCCGGTATGAGCCGGATCAGGTTCAAGGGTCAGGGCTTCAGGCCCAATCTCAGCCCCCTGTCATGGGGCTCCCCTCGGAACGGTTCGAATCTTCACGGCTCGGGCGCATTTGTCAATCAGCGGGGATAAGCGGGCCGCGTTCCTCCGCGGCGGGAGGTCGGCGGCCGCGCACGGAATCAGGACGCGGGCCGCGTCAGCACTTGCTGCGGCAGACGTCGCCCGCCGTCTGCGCGGCAACCAGGCAGACTTGCTTGGCGGTTGCGTTGCCGATCTTGCCGCAAAGCGCCTCCGCGGCCGACTGGGCCATGTTGCAGAGCGAGTTGCAGATGCCGCCGAGATCCGCCTCGCCCGACTGGGCCGCGGCCGTGGCCTGCGGGTCCGTCACGACCTGCGGATCGTTCTTGAAGGTCTTGGACAGGATCTCCTGGATCGCCTTGCGGTCCTCCTCCGATATGCCGTTCCAGTCGTCCGCATTCACCTTGATCTGCATGATGATCTTCCCGAGATTCGCGTGCCGTTCGTCGGCCACCACGGGATATCTTGTTAACTCGAAGTTAATCAATCCTCGTAATTGCAACTTGAGGTTGGGAATAGCTGGATGTTTTCGATTGATCTCGATTTCCCTCGGTCGCTCCGGGACAACCGGGACGCCGAGAGCCTATTCGGCTGACGGTCCCACGATCCGAAGGCACGAACCGGCCGGAGAACTGAAAAAAATATTCTCTGAAAGCGGGAAAACACAGCAATTCTGGCCTTGAACGACACAGCGGTCACGTCGACAGCCTTTATACTGTTTTTGAAGCTGATATGTTCAGTATCAAATCCACACTGTGCGGTGTTTGGCTTGGAAATGATCCGTCGTGGCGCGATGGACGGGGGCATTGCGCTGGCGCGCCCATTCGCGCCATCGCCCGGCCGCCGATTCCCACATTTCATGCGTTGGGGCGAGATGCGCATCATCGCCCTCGGGTTCCTCGCCGTCGCCCTCTGCTACGGCCTCGTCCTCGGCCTCCTCTTCCTGTTCCAGCGTCACCTGATCTATCCGGGCGCCGTCCGGGCCGGTCCGCCACTTCCCGCCGGGATGGCTCCGCCGGGGACCGCGCCCGTCTCGCTGACGACCCGTGACGGGGAGAGCCTCCACGCCCTCTGGCGCGCGCCCCGTCCCGGCTGCGGCGTCGTGCTGACCTTCCACGGCAACGGCTCGCGGCCGGAGCCGCACGCGGCGCGCTTCGCCTCGGGGGCGTGGGCGGAGGGCGGCTGGGGCGTTCTCGCCATCGCCTACCGGGGCTATGCCGGGTCGAGCGGGAGCCCGAGCGAGGCGGGGCTGATCGCGGACGGGGTCGCGGCCGCTCGGGAGGCGGCGCGCCGGGCCCCGGGCGCCCCGATCCTGCTGCACGGGCATTCCCTCGGCGCGGCGGTGGCGGTCGCGGAGGCCGAGCGGGTGCCCCATCTCGGGCTCTACCTCGAAGCGCCCTTCGACTCGCTGGCGGCCCTGGTGCGGCTTCGCTTCCCGCTGGCGCCCGCGATCCTCCTGCGCGACACCTACCGGTCCGACCTGCGGATCGCCGGGAGCCGGGAGCCCGTGCTGATCGTCCACGGCCTGCAGGACGGCATCGTTCCGGTGAAGCTCGCGCATCGGCTCGCGGCGGCGGCCGGGCCGGCGGCGCGCTTCGAGGCCCTGGCGGGCGACCATGTCTTGATCCTGGGCGAACGGGACGCGGCGGCCGAGCCGTTCTTCCGCGGCCGGATCGGGGCGGCCTGCGCGGAGATCGCCCACAGCTTGGTCGAGTGACCCCGGCCCCGGGCCTCCGGCACGATGACGCGCCGCCTCGCCGGGGCCTGGGCTCGGCCTCATATCGGGGAGCCGACCACCGAGGATCGACGCTTGGCCCGACGCACCCGCCGCTGGCGCGACGATGATCCGACGACGCACGGCCCCCAGGGCGCGGCCCCGATCATCTGTCCCCTGTGCGAGCGGGCGATTCCGGCGCGCGCCAGGTCCAGCCTGCACCACCTCACGCCCAAGCTGAAGGGCGGCACGCACCAGGGCACGGTGCGCCTGCACCAGATCTGCCACTCCGCCATCCATGCCCGCTACAGCGAGGCCGAGATCGCCCGTCGCCTCGCCGACGTGGAGGCGCTGCGGGCCGACCCGGAGATCGGCCGCTTCGTCACCTGGGTCCGGACCAAGCCCGATGATTTCCACGCCGCGACGCGCATGACCCGCGACCGGCGCGGCGCCCGCCGCCAGAAATAGGCCCGGATCGAGGGCCGCGCGTTTACGCGGCCTTCGGCACGTTGCGCGATCGCGCCGCCGTCGTAGCCCGGCCTTTACGGTCGCGGCGCGACCCTTCCGGCGGGTTCGAAGAGGGCGCGGCGATCATGGCGACAGGGGCGGAGAGGGTGGCGCGGCGGCCCGACGAGGCCATGCGCCTCGCCTGGGTCGACGTGGCCAAAGGCATCTGCATCCTGCTCGTGGTGATGATGCATGCGACGCTCGGCACCGGCGAGGCCCTGGGCGGGGAGGGCTTCCTGCACACGGTCGTGGCCTTCGCCAAGCCGTTCCGGATCCCCGACTTCTTCCTGCTCTCCGGCCTCTTCGTCGGTCGGGTGATCGATCGGGACTGGCGCCTGTTCGCGGACCGGCGCGTCGTGCACTTCGCGTATTTCTACGGTCTCTGGGTCGTGCTCCAGTCGCTCGCCAAATACGGGCAGATCACCGACGGCGCCGGACCCTCGGCCTTCCTGGCCCATCTCGCCCACGCCCTCGTCGAGCCCTACTCGACCCTCTGGTTCATCTACCTGCTCGCCGTCTTCTCGGTGGTGACGAAGCTGCTGCGGCGCCTGCCGGCGCCCGTGCTGCTCGCGGGCGCGGCGCTGCTCCAGATCGTGCCGCTGGCGACCACGTCCTATCTCCTGGAGGAGTTCTGCGCGCGCTACGTCTACTTCGTGGCGGGCTACCTGTTCGCGCCCCGGATCTTCGCGCTCGCCGGGTTCGTGCGAAGCCGGCCGGTCCCGGCGCTCGCGGGGCTTGCGCTCTGGGCCCTGGCCGAGGCCTGGCTGGCCTTCACGCCATCCGGCCTGCCGGGCTTCCCGACCCTCGCGAGCCTGCCCCTGGTCAGCCTCGTCCTCGGAGGCGCGGGCGCCCTCGCGATCGTGGCGGCCGCGGCCCTCCTGACCCGGATCGGCGGGCCGGTGACGGCGGCTCTCCGCGCCTGCGGAAGCCGCTCGATCGTGATCTATCTCGCCTTCTTCCTGCCGATGGCGGCGACGCGCACGCTCCTGGTCAAGACCGGATGGGTGCCGGATATCGGACTCGCGAGCCTGATCGTGACAAGTGTCGCGGTTCTGGTGCCGCTCGCCCTCGAGCGGGCGATCCGCGGCACGGTCCTGTCCTTCCTGTTCCGGCGTCCGCCCGCCTTCCACCTCGTGGGCACGGCGGTGGAGGCACCCGCGCGTCCGGTGCTCCGCCCGGCCTGATCTCAGCGCCGCGCGCGGGGCCGCACCAGCCGGTCGAGGAAGTTCGCGATCTCGCGCCGGCGCCGAATCGGCGCCATCACCTCGGGCCCGAGCCCGTGGCGCCAGACGAGGTCGAGGCGCCCCTCCGGATCCGCGTGCAAGGCGTCGAGTTCCGCGGCGTAGGCCTCGACCTCGCCGGGCGTGCGGCAGAGCCCCGCCTCCACCACCTCGGCGCTGCTGAGCCGCAGCATCGCCGCGACCGCGTCGAGGTCGAGCTCCGGATGATACTGCGTGCCCCAGAACACGCCCTCGCCCCGCACGATCTCGATCGCCTGAACGGCGAGCAGGCCGTTCTCCGCCAGAACCCGGCAATCCGGGGGCGGCTCGATCACCGCGTCGAGATGCATGGCGGGCGCGTCAAAGGCGGCCGGGCGGCCGCTCAGGAGCGGGTGCGCCTGGCCGCTCCGCGTCGGCACGATGCGGCGGGCGAAGCCGAATTCGGGCCCGCGCGGGTTGCGGCCCGCCCGGCCCCCCGCCACCACGGCCGCGACCTGCACGCCCCAGCACGAGCCGAAGACCGCAAGGCCCGCCGCGAGGCAATCGCGCATCAGCGCGATCTGCCGCTGCACGGCCGGCGTCTCGTCGGTGACGTGCAGCTCGGATCCGGTCACGATGACGCCGTCGAAGCTCGCGAGCCCGACGCCGCCGGGCAGGGCCGCATCCGCATCGGCCGGGTTGAGGATCGTCGCCACGATGTCGGGCGCCAGCGCCTTCAGGATCGCCGCATAGGCCTGCGCCGAGCTCTGCCCGGTCGCCGCGATGCGGCCCGCACGTCCATCGCGGGCATTCCCGTCCGCGACGAGGATGTTCAGCATCGATCTCGAATCCGTTTGGGCGGTCCCGCCACGCTGGCGGCCTGACCAAACGGGGGATCGGGGGCGCCGTTCCGCGCCGGCCGGAGGACCCGTCGCCGCAGGGCGCGAAGCGCCCGGAGCGATCGGTCGCGCCTCAGAACTCGGCGAAGTGATCATTGAGGCCGGCCCGCACGAGGAGGCCTTGCGTGCTGAAGCGCCCCCCGTGCAGGAACTGGGTCGCACCGAATGCCTCGGGCCCCGGCTCCCGCGCAGGCGTGAGCGTGAGGCCGCCACGGCGTCACGATCCGCCTGCCCCGGTCATCCGCGAGCCACCCCCTCGCGCGCGGGCTCACATGGTCAAGAACTCTTAAACCCGCCGCATTTACGGTGCCGAACCGGGCCCCACCGGAACGGGAACGCCGCGACCGCGGCACCGGCCGGGCGAGGCCCAGGGAACAGACGGGACGCATGGCGAACGGACGCGGACGGGCCGGCCGAGGCGAGCCGAACTTCGACGTGCCGGAAGGGCGCGCCGCGGTTGCGGGCGATCTCGACCTGCGCCTGTCGCGCGAGGATCGCCCGGGAGGCGGTGTGGCGAAGCGCGCGGGTGGTGGTGGACAGGATCAGCGTGGCCGCGCGAGCGCGCCGGCGCCCCGTGGCAATGGGCGGCGGGCATCGTCCCCGGCGCCGCGCAAGGGCAAGCGCCGGGGCTCCTTCCTCGGGCGCCTCGCCTATGCCGGCGTGGTGCTCGGCCTCTGGGGTGTGATCGGGCTCGCGGGCCTCGTCGCGTATCATGCCTCGCAGCTCCCGCCGATCGACCAGCTCAGCGTTCCGAAGCGCCCGCCCAACATCGCGATCCTGGCGAGCGACGGCTCGCTTCTGGCCAATCGCGGCGAGACGGGCGGGCGCGTCGTGAGCATCAAGGAATTGCCGCCCTACCTGCCGCGCGCCTTCGTGGCGATCGAGGACCGGCGCTTCTACGGCCATCTCGGCGTCGATCCCGTCGGCATCGCCCGCGCCATCGGGCAGAACCTGACGCGGCGCGGCGTGGCGCAGGGCGGCTCGACCCTGACGCAGCAGCTCGCCAAGAACCTGTTCCTGACGCCCGAGCGCTCGGCCTCGCGCAAGATCCAGGAGGCGATCCTGGCGCTGTGGCTGGAGCACAAATACACCAAGGACGAGATCCTCGAACTCTACCTGAACCGGGTCTATTTCGGCGCCGGCGCCTACGGCGTCGAGGCGGCCGCGCAGCGCTATTTCGGCAAGCCGGCCAAGAGTGTCAGCCTCGCCGAGGCCGCGATGCTGGGCGGCCTCGTCCAGGCGCCCTCGCGCCTCGCGCCGAACCGCAACCTGCCGGCCGCCCAGGCGCGCGCCGCCCAGGTGTTCGCGGCCATGCAGGAGCTCGGCTTCGCCAAGCCGCAGGACGTGAAGGTGGCGCTGGCGCAGCCGGCCCGACCGGCGAGCAGCCGCGGCGGCGGCTCGGCCAACTACGTCGCCGACCTCGTCATGGATGTCCTCGACGATTTCGTGCCAAAATTCGACAGCGACATCGTGGTGCAGACCACCGTCGACACCACCCTCCAGGGCGTCGCCGAGAAGGCGCTCGTGGACGAGCTGAACACCAAGGGCGGGCGCTACAATGTCGGCCAGGGCGCCCTCGTCTCGATGCGCCCGGACGGGGCGATCCGGGCGCTGATCGGCGGGCGCGACTACGCGCAGAGCCAGTTCAACCGGGCGACCAGCGCCAAGCGTCAGCCCGGCTCCTCGTTCAAGCCCTTCGTCTATCTGGCGGCGGTGGAGAAGGGCGCGACGCCCGACACCGTGCGCGAGGACGCGCCGATCAGGATCGGTACCTGGCAGCCCGAGAACTACTCGCACCAATACGAGGGCGCGGTCACGCTGCGCACGGCGCTCGCGCTCTCGCTCAACACCGTGGCGGTGCGCCTCGGCCAGGAGGTCGGCCCCAAGGCCGTGGTGCAGACCGCCCAGCGGCTCGGCATCACCTCGCCGCTGCAGGCCAACGGCTCCATCGCTCTCGGCACCTCCGAGGTGACGCCGCTCGAGATGGTTGGGGCCTACGGGGCCTTCGGCAATGGCGGCATCGGGGTCATCCCCTACGTGGTCTCCACCGTGAAGGCCGCGGACGGCAAGGTCCTCTACAAGCGCGGCGAGGGCGGCCTCGGGCGCGTGATCGACGCCAACGCGGTCGGCATGATGAACGCCATGATGCACGAGACCTTCGTGATCGGCACCGCCAAGAAGGGCGACATCGCCGGCTGGGACCTCGCCGGCAAGACCGGCACCAGCCAGGATTTTCGCGATGCCTGGTTCATCGGCTACTCGGGCACCCTGGTGACCGGGATCTGGCTCGGCAACGATGACAGCGAGCCGACCAAGAAGGCGTCGGGCGGCAATTTGCCGGTAGAGATCTGGAAGACCTACATGAGCGTGGCCCTGAAGGGCCAGACGCCCGTGCCGCTGCCCGGCATGAACCGCTGGCGCAAGGCCCCCGAGACCACCGCCTCGGTGGCGAGCGCGAGCCCGGGCGGCCTCCTCGGGACGCTCATCGGCGAGGCGCCTCAGGCCGCCGCCCCGCCCGTCGCGCAACCGCGCCCGTCGGCGGGGACGCGCGCCCGCGGCCCGAGCCAGGACGACCGCAACTTCCTCGAGAAGCTGTTCGGCATCGGCGAGTGACGGGCGCCGGCGGCGCCCATCCGGGCCCGCCGTCGCGCAAAAATCGCGCGATCCGATTTCCGTTCCGTTGAGCATGCCGGGCGGTAAGCCGGCGTTAGGCCTGCTCGGTAGGCTTCGGCACATACCTCTGAGCGATAAATGTCCTTGATCAGGGTTCGGCGAGGGCAGGGGCGTGAAGTCGGTCTGGAAGCATTCCGTGGCGCGGCATTGGCAGGATCGGGCTTCGCGGCTGATCGCCTGCCTGGGCCTCGGCGTCACCGCCGGGTCGTGCATGCTCGGCCTGTATCTCGTCGCCGACATGCGCGAGGCGGCCTGGCGGCAGGCTGAGCAGAATTCGCTCAACCTGCTGACGCTGATCGAGCAGAGCGTCGCCCGCAGCGTCGAGATGTACGATCTCTCGCTGCGCTCGGCCGCCGCCGCCGCACCGCGCGCCGACCTCGCCGCGCTCCCGCACCAGATCCGCGACAGCGCCCTCTTCGACAGTTCCGCGAAGGCCTCCGGCCTCGGCGCCATCCTGATCACCGACGCGCAGGGACGCCTGAAAGCCGCCTCCGATCCGGCCGTGGCGAGCGACCTCACCCTCGAGACCATGCCGTCCCTCGCCACCCTGCGCGGCAAGCCCGGGACGGGCGTCGTCGTGGAGGGCCCGCGGCAATGCCTCGTCACCGGCCGGACCGTGATGACGCTGAGCCACCGGATCACCGAGCCGGATGGCAGCTTCGGCGGCATGGTCACGGGGACGATCGAGCTCGCCTATTTCCAATCCCTCTTCGCCAAGCTGCATATCGGCCAGGGCGGCTCCATCAACCTGTTCCACATGGACGGCACGCTCCTGGTGCGCGAGCCCTTCGTGGCCGCCAATGTCGGGCGCAGCATCGCGGGCGGCGCCACCTTCCGGCGCTTCAAGGAGAGCCCCCGCGGCACCTTCGTGGAGCGGTCCGCCATCGACGACGCCGAGCGCCTCTACGCCTACACGCATATCGCCGGGGTGCCGCTCATCGTCGACGTCGCCCTCGGGACGGAGAGCATCCGGGCCGTGTGGCTGCCCAAGGCCGTCACGGTCGGCGCCCTGATCCTCGGGCTCTGCCTCGCGACCCTCGGATTGACGGTGCTGCTGCAGCGCGAGGTGGTGCGGCGCGCGGCCGCCGAGGCCAGTTCGCGGGCGGCCAATGCCGAGCTCGCGGCGCTCGCCGCCACCGACAGCCTCACGGGCCTGCCCAACCGGCGGCGCTACGACGAGGTGATCGGCCGGGAGTGGCGGCGCGCCAGCCGGTCCTGGTCGCCCCTGTCGCTGCTCGTGCTCGATACGGACCATTTCAAGCACTACAACGACCATTTCGGCCACCAGAGCGGCGACGTGGTCCTGAAGGCGCTCGCCCGCTGCCTCGAGGAGACGCTCAACCCCCTCGACGCCATCGCGTGCCGCATCGGCGGCGAGGAATTCGGCATCGTCCTGCCGGGGGCCTCCGCCGCCGAGGCCTGGTCCGCGGCCGAGCGGATCCGGCGCGCCGTGGTCGGGCTGCAGATCCCGCATGCCCCGGAGATGGGCGGCATCGTGACCGTCAGCATCGGGGTCGCGCACGTGGTGCCGGGCGCCCAGGACACGCCGGAAGCGCTGTTCGCGGAGGCCGATGCCGCCCTCTACGAGGCCAAGCGCAGCGGCCGGAACCGCGTCCGCATGGTCGAGGCCCCGGTGCCGGACCGCGTGCCGGCCCTGCGCGCCTGACGAACTCGGGGCGCTACAGCATCGGCAGCGTCCGCGGGCGCGGTCCGCGCGGGAACTCCGCCTCGATCATTGCGACCTCGTCGCCCGTCAGCACGAGCGTGCCGGCCCCGGCATTGCGGATCGCCCGCTCGGGCCGGCTGGTCTTGGGGATCGTGAAGGTGTGCTCGAACCGCGTCAGGAAGGCGAGGGCGACCGCGTGGGGCGTGGTGGCGTGGGCCTGCGCGATGCGGGCCAGGATCCGCCCCCCCGGGCTGTCCGGGTGCGGGAAATCCCCGCTGCCGAACGGCGAGTAGCCGACCAGCGCGACCCCGTGATGGGCGCACCAGGGCAGGACCGCGTGCTCGATCGCCCGCTCGCCCAGATGGTACAGGACCTGATTGCAGGCGATTCTGTAGGGGCCGGCGATCCGCAGGGCGCGGTCGAGGTCGTCGACGTCGAAATTGCTGAGGCCCCAGGAGAGGATCTTGCCGGCGCGGCGCAGGTCCTCGAACCCCGCGATCGTCTCCTCCAGCCTGTGGCTGCCCGGCCAGTGCAGCAGGTAGCAATCGAGCCGGTCGGTGCGCAGGCGCGCGAGCGATTGCTCGCAGGCCCGCACGACGCCCCGCCGGGTGGCGTTGCTGGGCACCACCTTCGAGACCAGAAACATCTCCTCGCGCAGCCCCTGCAGGGCCTCGCCCAGGATGGCTTCGGCCTCGCCGTACATCTCGGCGGTGTCGATATGGGTCATCCCGGCATCGATCCCGGCGCGCAGCGTCGCGAGGACCTCCGCCCGCGCGGCGGCGTCGATGCGCCAGGTGCCCTGGCCGATGATCGGTACGCGATGGCCGGTCGCGCCGAAGCTGCGCACCCGCATGGCTGTCTCCCGCTTCTGGTTGGGCCGGGCCCGTCGGGCGACGAGCGCCTCGGGGCCCGGACGTTGGCGGCCTGGCTCCCGCGATCACGGCGCGGTCTCTCCCGATGCCTTATTCGCGCCATCATGGGGGAATGAGCAATGGGGGCGGCGCTCGGAGCGGCGCTGGACTTTAGACCAAGGACGCGCCGTGTTCACCGCCGCCCCGATCCCATCACGCGCGGACCGGCGGCCGGGTCGCCGCACGCGCCGTGGGGTGTGCTGATGCTGCCGCAGCACCGCTGGTTCTGGATCCTGATGATCGTCGCCTGCGGCGGCGCGGGGCTCCTCTACAACGTGATCTTCGCGGCCGGCGCCACGCCGCTCGCCGGGCTGGTCTACGGGCTCGCGGTCGGCGCGGCCGGGCTCGGCTTCGACCGGGGGCTGATCCTGGCGGGCCTGCAGACGCGGATGCGGCGCCTGCCCGCCATGCTCTACGTGCCGGCCGCCGAACTCGCCTACGTGCTGATGATCGCCCTCGGCATCGCCTTCGGGGGCCTCGTCGTCTGGGTGCTCGGCCTCACCGACGACGATCTCAAGACCGCCGTGAAGATCACCCCGCGGGTGCTCGCCTACTCGCTCGCGGTCTCGGCGCTGCTCGTCTTCGTGGTGCGCATGCGCGACCTGATCGGCGGCGAGGTGTTCGTGAACTTCCTCGTCGGGCGCTATCACCAGCCCGTCCGCGAGGAGCGGATCTTCCTGTTCCTCGACGTGGTCGGGTCCACGGCCTTCGCCGAGACCCACGGTGACCTGCGCGCGCAGGCCTATCTCAGCGCGGTCTTCGCCACCCTCGCGGAGCCCGTGCGCCGCAACGCCGGCTCGACGGACGATTACATCGGCGACATGGCGATGATCACCTGGCCGATGGCGCGCGGTCTCAAGGATGCGCGCTGCGTCGCCTGCGTGTTCGACGTGCTCGACCGGATCGAGGCGGAGGCCGAGGCGTGGCGGGCCCGCTTCGGCACGGTGCCGCGCCTGCGCGCGGCCCTGCATGGCGGCTCCGTGGTCACGGCCGAGGTCGGCGTCGACCGGCACAAGATCGCGTATTTTGGCGACGCCGTGAACGTGACCTCGCGGATCGAAGCCCTGTGCCGCCCGCTGAAGACCGAGATCCTGATCTCGGAGGACCTCCTCGCGCGGCTCGATGCCCTGCCGCCCGGCATCACGGCGCGCTCGCTGGGCGCCCATACGGTGCGCGGGCGCGGCCAGCCCCTCTCGGTGGCGACGCTGGAGCGGGCTGCCCCGGAGCTCAGCCAACCGGATCGGCCGGCGGCGGACGCCGCCCCGCGCGTCGCGGCCGGCCTGCGCTGATGGCGGAGCGCTCGGGCAGGGCCGGGGCCGAGCCGGCGGCGAGATCCGCACCCGCGCCGGCGGGCGCCCGCCCCAGGACATGGCGCACGCCCCTGCGCCTCGTGCTGCGCTTCGGGCCGCCGATCCTCGGGATCGTGGTGATCGGGAGCGCGATCGTGGCGTCGATCGGCGGCGAGATCAGCCATGCCCGCTTCGCCCTCGGGATCATCCTCATCGCGCTCGGCTTCAGCGCACGCCTCGTGCCGGGACGCTGAATGGGCATCACGATCTACGTCGATGCCGATGCCTGCCCGGTGAAGGACGAGACCTACCGGGTCGCGGCCCGCTACGGGCTGCCCGTCATCGTGGTGGCGAACAGCTTCCTGAACGTCCCGCGCGAGCCCTGGATCCAGCGTGTCGTGGTGAGCGACGCCCTCGACGCGGCCGATGACTGGATCGCCGAGCGGGCCGGGCCGGACGCGATCGTCATCACCGCCGACGTGCCGCTGGCGAGCCGCTGCGTGAAGGCGGGCGCCGCCGTCCTGGCGCCGACCGGCAAGGCCTTCACGGATGCCTCCGTCGGGATGGCGCTCGCGACCCGGAACCTGATGCAGGACCTGCGCGAGGCGGGCACGATCACGGGCGGCCCAAAGCCGTTCTCGGCCCGGGACCGCTCGGCCTTCCTGGGGGCCCTCGACCGGGCCGTGAACCGGCTCCGGCGGGGCGGGGCCTGATGTTCTAGAGGCCCGCGAGCTTCTTCAGCGCCGCGTTGATGCGGTCCTGCCAGCCCGGGCCGTCCTTCTGGAAATGCTCCAGCACGGCGCTGTCGAGGCGCAGGGTCACGGATTCGCGCGCGCCCGGCACAGCGGCGGGCGCCGCCTCGCGGGGGGCGGCGGGCGCAGCCGCGGCGGGCTTCGTGGTCGCGGCCTTGAAGGCAGCCTCGGCGGCTTGCCGGGGATCACTGGTGCGGCGGCTTCGATCGTAGGCCATCGGACCCTCTCAGGAACGCTTGCGCTTCTTCGGGGCGGGCGGCGGGGCCGCAGCTTTCGCCTCGGCATCGGCCGCTTCCTTGGCGAGGCGCAGGGCGCGCAGGCGGACCGTGCGCTCGTCCATCGCCTTGGCCTGCGCGTGATGCTCGGCCATGGCCTCAGCCCCCTCCTTGGCCATCCGCTCGGCGCGCTCGGCGCGCTCCTCGGCTCGGGTCCGGGTGTCGCTGTCCTGGCTCATCGCAATCCTTTCTCGCTGCCCGGCCGCGGTGAACTCGGCCGGAACGGCGCGACGCATCGGTCGCGGCCGGGCGAGGGGCGGGGGCAGGCCCGGCCGGCTCGGGGAGGGATGTGAGCGGCCGTCGGCTTGGGTCCCAAGACCCGTCACGCACATCGCTCCGGGCTGGATCAACCCGGGTGTAGCACGGCTGCGCACCGCAAAGCCAACGCGGCCCGTCCTTTGTCCTCAGCCGACCGTCCGGTGCCCTCAGAACACGGCGATGAGCACGATCCCGGCGACCATCAGAACCGCTCCGACGAGGCGCGCGCGGCCGGCCCGGTGCCGCGGCATGCCGAGCCAGCCGAAATGATCGAGGGCGAGCGAGGTCAGGAGATTGGCGGTGATGAGCAGGCCGTTGAACGGGCCCGCCCCGACCTTGTCGACGAAGAGGAGGCCGCCGAACACCGCGACCGCCCCGGCAAGCCCTCCGAGGGGGGCCCACCAGGGCATCTTGGCGAGATCCTCGGTCCTCGGCAGCGGCGTCGGGCGGATCGCCAGCATGGTGAGGAACACGAACACGATCGGCAGGAACGAGACCGCCGCGGCGAGCCAGGGGTTGACCAGCGCCCCGCGCAGCTGCGCGTTCATGACGACGCCGAAGGCCTGGAGCGCGCCGGCGCCGAGGACGAAGGGATAGAGCAGGCGGCCGTTCATCGCGCAGCCTCGGTTCCGCCATCCTGGCGGCTCTCGCCGTCCGGGTTCTTCGAGCGGGCGATCAGCACGATGCCGCCGACCATCAGGGCGCCGCCGAGCCAGGGCAGGGGCTTGAAGCCCCCCGCCTGCATGCCGAACAGCCCGAAGGCGTCGATGGCGAGGGAGGTCAGGATGTTGGCGGCGATGAGCAGGCCGTTGAACGGCCCCGCCCCGACCTTGTCCACGAGGGCGAGGCCGCCGAACACCGCGACCGCCCCGGCGAGCCCCCCGAGCGGCGCCCACCAGGGCATCCCGGCCAGGCTCGCGAGGCTCGGGAGCGGCGTCGGCATCACGAAGAACAGGGTCGCGAAGACGAAGACGATCAGGGCGAAGGAGACCGTCGCGGCGAGCCACGGATTGACCAGGGCGTTGCGCAGGCGCGCATTCATCGAGTTGCCGGCGGCCTGGAGCGCCCCCGCCACGAGGATGAAGGGATAGAGCAGGAGCGGGTTCACGGCGCGGCGCCTCCGGAGGCTTCGGGGTCGAGGATCGGGGATCGGGGATTGGGCAGAGACGGCGTCAGGGCATGAGGAGCAGCCCGGCCAGCGCCAGGATCAGGGCGGGCGGCATCACCAGGAGGCCGAGCTTGAGGAAGCGCCAGGCGCTCACGTCCTCGCCCTCGCGCCGGATGGCGGTGAGCCAGAGGATCGTGGCGAGGGAGCCCGTGACCGACAGGTTCGGGCCGAGATCGACGCCGATCAGGATCGCGCCCGCGACCTTCTCGGAGACGTGGGCCGCCTGAACCGCCGCCCCCGCGAGAAGTCCGGCGGGCAGGTTGTTGACGAGGTTGGTGGCCACCGCGACGAGGATGCCCGAGCCCCAGGCCGTGGTGCCGGGGTCGCCCTGCGCCGCCCGCTTCAGGAGGTCGGCCAGCATGGCGAGGATGCCGGTCTTCTCCAGCGATTCGACGAGGACGAAGAGGCCCGCCACCAGGGGCAGCACGCCCCAGGAGATGTCGCGGAGGATGTCCACGAGGCCGCCGCGCTTGATCGCCAGAACCACGAGCGTCGTGGCGAGGCCGGCGACGAAGGTGGGCAGGCCGAGATCGAGCCCGAAGGCCGAGGCGCCGATCAGCGCCGCCGCCGTCGCCACGATGCCGAGGCCGGCGATCTTGCCGGTGCCGGAGAGCGTGGCGGCGTCGGCATCCGTGGCGATCTCCTGGCTCGCGAGCGCGCCGGCCTGCGTCCAGCGCAGGACCGCGTAGGTCGCCCCGATCGCCAGGACCGAGGGCAGGGCGAAATGCGCGAGCCAGCGCGTCAGCGGCGGCATGTGCTCGGCGAAGACCACGAGGTTGGCCGGGTTCGAGATCGGCAGCACGAAGCTCGCGGCATTCGCGATGAAGGCGCAGATGAACAGGTAGGGCAGGGGCTCGGCCTTGGCGGCCTTGGCGGCGGCGTAGACGGCCGGGGTCAGCACCACCGCGCAGGCATCGTTCGACAGGAAGACCGTCACCACGGTGCCGACGAGGTAGATCAGCGTGAACAGGCGCGTCGCCGAACCCTTGGCCTGCCGCACGGCGGCCTGGGCCAGCCAGTCGAACAGACCTTCCTTCCGGGCGATCTCCGCGAGCAGCATCATGCCGATCAGGAACAGGTAGACGTCGGTGCCCTTGGCGATGCCGTCGAGGGCCGCGCCCACGGGCAGGAGGCCGAACAGGACGAGGCAGGCGGCCCCGACCACGGCCCAGATCGCCTCCGGCCAGGAGAAGGGCCGCAGGATCACCCCGAGGGTGGCGAGGCCGGCGATACCCCAGGTGGCGAGGTTCGGTGAGAAGGTGAGCGCGCCCATGAATTCGTTCGTCGTCCTGTGTTCGTCGTCGCCTACCAGTGCCGCCCGTTGCGGTTCGGTCCGAGCTGATCGCCGCGCAATCCCTTCTGGAGCCAGCGGCCCAACGCGAAGGCGTCGCTGCCGGGCCGACCCGCCCGGTGCGGCGCGCTCCAATGGCGGCCGACCGGCTCGATCACGTCGAAATCCATGCCCTGCGGGCCCTCGCCGTTCCAGGTGTCGAGGGCGGCCTGCACGCTCAGGCGCCGTCCCTCGGCCGGCCACGGGATCGATCGCGTCCAGCAGCGGTCGTCGCCGTCCGGCGGGTCCATGGTGATCCAGGGGCCGTCATCGACCCGGCATCGCACGAGGGCCGGCGCCGTCCCGGACAGGACGAGGGCGCGCACGCACAGCCACGGCTCGTCCGCCCGGGCCGCGGTGGCGAGCCGCCGGTCGGCCGGGCTCGTGATCAGGACGAAGGGCCAGGGCTGGTCGAGGGGCTTGAAGCGCCAGCTCGTGACGTCCCGGTCGATCGCCGCCACCGCGTAGCCGACCGAGCCGTCCTCGTTCTGGCCGACCGAGCGGGCGGCGGCGTAGAGGGTCACGCCGTCCTGCGCCAGCTCGTTGTAATGGGTGTGGCCCATCTCGACGAGGCGCACGCGCGCGGCGCGAAACAGGCCCGCCGTCTCGGCGCGCGTGTCCGGGGGGTCGAGATCGTCCGGATAGGCGTGCATGAAGACCGCGCAGGGGCGGGTCGGCTCGCCCTGCGCGTCGAGGGTCGCCAGGATCTCGCGCGTCAGCCACTCCGCCTGCGCCCAGCCGAGGCGGAAATCGAGGCCCTTGCCCTTCTCGCCGTAGCCGGCGCTGCAGAGATCGAGGAAGAGGCAGCGTACCCCCCCGATATCCTCGGCGTAGAAATACTGCTCCGGGAGCGGGCGCCGGACCGGATCGGTGCGGGGGGGAACGACCCGGTCCTCACCCATGACCTCGCGGAACAGGACCGCGAAATCCGCCATGCAGCCGTGCTGGCGGTCGTGGTCTCCAGCGATGAGGCGGACCGGCAGCGGCGCCCGCGGCAGCGCCCCGCGCAGCAGGTCGTATTGGGCCGCGCGGCCATCCTCGGCGATGTCGCCAGGCAGGTAGAGGAAATCCGCGACCGCGTCGGGCGACGGGCTCAAGGTGGCCAGATCCGCCAGGATCGCCGCGAGGTCGCGCACCGACGCGGCGTCGGGACCGTCGAGGTGCAGGTCGCCGACATGCACGAAGACGAAGGGCCGCGGCGCCTTGGCCGAGGCTTTCGGGTTGAGGTCGGACATCGCGCGGGCCTCGGGCTGGCGGGGGCGGTGCGGCTCTCAGGCGGCGGCGGGCTGCGGCATCGGCCCGGGTCCGCCGGTCCGCGCATCCGGCGCGGTGCTGCCCCGGGTCTCGGGCATCAGCAGCAGGTAGCCGGCAAAGCCCACGGCCGCGATCACGGCGAGCGACAGGAAGGCCACGGAGAAGCCGGCCCCGACGATGATCACGCCCGCGAGGGTGGCGCTGAAGGAGGCGCCGATGCCCTGCGCGGTGGCGACGGCCCCCTGCGCGACGTTGAAGCGGCCGGTGCCGCGGGTGAGGTCCGCGACGACCACCGGGAACAGGGCGCCGTAGATCCCGGCCCCGATCCCATCCAGCAGCTGCACGCCGACGAGCCAGAACGGGTTGTCCGAGAGCGTGTAGAGCACGCCCCGGATCGCCAGGATCCCGAAGGCCGCGAGGAAGATCGGCTTGCGCCCGATCGCGTCGGCCCGGGCGCCGACGAAGACCGCCACCGGCACCATCACGCATTGCGCCGCCACGATGCAGACCGCGATCAGGGAGGTCGCGTGGTCCTTGCCCGAGAGCTTCGTCAGCAGCTGGCCGACGGAGGGGAGCATCGCCGCGTTGGCGAGGTGGAACAGGGCGCAGAGGCCCGCGAAGACCATCAGGGTGCGGTTCTGCAGCAAGGCGGTGAGGCCCGAGGGCGCCTCGCTGCTCGCCGCCTCGGCGTCGTGATCGAGGCCGCGGGCGAGGTCGTCGTCGATCGCCTCGGCCGGGATCATCAGCATGGCGCCGATGGAGAGGGCAGCCAGGATCGCCATCAGCCAGAACACCACGATCGGCCCGAAGAAATAGGCGGTGGACCCCGCGAGCGCCGCCGAGACCGCGTTGCCCGCGTGGTTGAAGCCCTCGTTCCGGCCGATCCGCTTCGAGAACATCTTCGGCCCCACCACCCCGAGGGTGATGGCGGCCAGCGCCGGCGGGAAGATCGCCCCCGCGATGCCGGCCACCGACTGGGTCGCGGCGACGAGGGTGAAGTTCGTGATGAAGGGCAGGATCAGGCAGCTCGCCGTGACGGCGAGCGCCGCCGCGATCACGACCATCCGCTTGTGGCTGGTCCGGTCGATCAGCGCGCCCGCCGGGGTCTGGGCGACGAGGCCCGCGATGCCCGACAGCGTGATCACCAGGCCGATCGTCGCCTCGTTCCAGCCCTGCTCCGGTCCGCGCACGGCGAGCAGGTAAATCGCCAGATAGGGGCCGAGCCCGTCCCGCACGTCGGCGAGGAAGAAGTTGAGGGCGTCGAGGCCGCGCAGGGCCGCGGCGGAAGGCGCGCGCACGGAAGCGCGCGCGTCCGTCTGATTCAACCCGGCCATGAGGTTCCCCGGTCCTGCGTCGCGGAATCGGGACCGACCGAATGGCCTAGCCTCGACCCCTGCGCAATCATCTTGCCGGGACGGCGGTTCCACCCTCCGGATTAACAGTTGCGTGAAGAGGTGGTTTCAACCTGTAGAATGAATACAAGTACAGGATGCAACTGCTGTTCAGCGGCCTGGACTAAACCGCATCGGCACGGTGACCGAGAGGCTGGAGACCGTCACGCCGGGCGGGGCGGCCGGCAGGGTCCCGCGCACCGCCGCGAGCGCCGCGCTGTCGATCGGCCCGATGCCGCTGCTGCCGGCGAGCCCGGCGCTGAGCACCTGGCCGGAGCGCGACACGGTGAACCGCACGGTCGCGACGCCGCCGGCCGTTCCGGAGGCCGCGTTCTTGTTCATGCGGCCATGGATGGCGGAGCTGAGCGCGCCCTGCCACTGACGCAGCGCATTCGGGTCGTTCCCGGCGGAGGCGGATCCCGAGCTGCTCTGGCGCGAGGCCGAGGCGGAGTTCTGCGCGGCGCGGCCGGCATTCGCCGCGGAGGCCCGGGCCTTGGCCTCGCGCGCGGCCTTCTCCTTGGCCTCGCGGACGGCCTCGCGGTGCTCCTCGATCAATTCCTGGCGGCGCTCCTCGGCCTGGGCCTTGCGCTTGGCCTCGCGAATCGCCTTGAGGCGCGCCTCGCGCTCGGCCGCGATCTTGGCGAGGTCGGGCTTGGGCTTCACCTCCTCGATGGGCTTTGGATCGGGGGTCTGCGCCAGGACGGGGGGCGGGGGCGCCAGGGGCTCGGCCTGGGGCGCCGTCGAGGTGATGACCTGGCTTTCCGGCTCCACCGGCACCGCGTCCGTCGGCGGCTCGGTGAACGCCTGCACCGGCGGCGGCTCCACGGCCTCCGGCGGCTTCTCGGTCAGGGTCTCCTCGGGAACGATCTGCGACGCCTCGGGCGGGGGCACCGCCGCGACCTCGTTCGGGGGCTCGGTCGAGGTCTCCGGCGGGGCGGTCTGACTCTCCATCTGCTCGCTCGGGGCCTGCGTGTCAGCCTCCGTCATCTGCGGGGCGAGATCGATCGAGATGGTGTTCTCGCCCGGCGGGGTCGGGGGCGACAGGCGATAGAAGGCCAGGCCCACCAGGGCCGCGAGGTGCAGCGCGAGGGCCACCAGGAAGGCGGCGAACAGGCCGGACGGCCCGCGCCCGGAATCACCGGTCGAGGAATTTCCGGTCGAGACGAGAGCACTCATGAGACTACTGCGCCGCCCCGCTTGCGGGGGCCGCGGCCGGCGCGGCAGCCGGCGCGGCCGGCGCGGCAGCGCCCGGCGATTGCGCGATCAGGGAGACCTTGGTGAAGCCCGCCTGGCCGACGAGGCCCATCACCTCCATGATCTTGCCGTAGGGCACGTCCCGGTCGCCGCGCACCAGCATCACCTGGGACGGGTCCTCGGCGGCCATCGCCTTCAGGCGCGGCATCAGGGTCTCCAGGGTGAAGACCTCCTTGGCGATCGAGGGATGCCCGTCCTTATCGATCGTGACTTCCAGGGGCTTCTTGGCCTGCGCCACCTTCGCGGCGGAGGTCTTGGGCAATTGCACCGGCACGCCGGTCGTCATCAGGGGCGCCGCCACCATGAAGATGATGAGCAGCACCAGCATCACGTCCACCATCGGGGTGACGTTGATCTCCGACATCGGCGTCGTGTCGAGTCCGTCGTCGTCGTCGCCGCTCGCGCGGATCGATCCCATGGCCATGGTTCGCCCTCCGGGGCTCCGTCGGCGGGCGCTGCCGGGCGCGCCGCCGCAATCTGTCTACGCCGCCGGGAGCCGCGCGGGCCGCCGACGGACAGGTCCATCGTGATTCAGGTGGCGCAGGGCCCTCGGGCGGGCCCGGAAGGCGTGGAAGCGCGCCCCGGTCCTACTCGGCCGCCGCGGCGCGTCCGTGGGCGGCGCGGTCGCGGGCCAGACGGTTGCCGAGCACGCCGATGCAGGACACGAAGGCACCCTGGATGCGCCCGACATCGTTCGTGAGCTTGTTGTAGGCCATGACGGCCGGGATCGCGACGACGAGGCCGATCGCCGTGGCGAACAGCGCCTCGGCGATGCCGGGCGCCACCACGGCGAGCGAGGTGTCCTGGCTCTTCGCGATCGACGAGAACGAGTTCATGATGCCCCAGACCGTGCCGAACAGGCCGACGAACGGGGCCGTGGAGCCCGCCGTCGCGAGGAGCGGCAGGCCGCCTTGGAGCCGCTTCACCTCAAGGCCGAGGGCCGCCCGCATGGCGCGCTCGATCCGGTCGCGGCGCTCGGCGCGGGTCTCGGTCGGGTCCTGGTCGCGCCAGGCCTCGAGGGCGGCGTTGACCACGTGGGCCGAGATGCCCTTGCGGTCGGCCTCCAGCGCGCCGCCGGAGCGCACCAGCGTCTCGAAGGCCTTGGCCTGGCGCTTGGCGGCGGCGAGGCGCACCAGCTTCTCGAACACGATGGTCCAGCAGGCGACCGAGGCGACGACCAGCAGGAGCATCACGCCCTTCACGATCGGGTCGGCCTGCAGGAACAGCCCGAGGAACGAGAAATCGTGAACCACTTCTGCCGGCGCGGATGTCGGATCCATGACGGACTCCCTCATGCTCAAATCTGGTGCGGCCGGTCGGCCGCGGGGCTCATCTCTGATGCGGCCCGGAGGCCGCAGGTCTCATCCCGGTCGCGGCCTTCGAGGCCGCAGGTGACATATCCGCCGCGGCCTGCCGGGCCGCAGGTCGGCCGATCCCGCGCGGCACGAGCCGGGGCGGCGGTCAGGCCCGGCGCGCGGCCCTTCAGCGGTCGAAGGCGACGCTGGTCTTGGTCTCGGTCTCGGTGCGTTCGAGGCAGGTCTCGCGGCTCGCCTCGCCCCCCTCGCAGGCCAGGACGTCGTTGAGAAGGACCCGCCCGATCTTGGGGCAGGCGATCCCGGTGAAATCGAAGATCTTCACGATGGTCTTCCGGTCGGGCAGGGGGCCGAGCTCGACCGCGACCCGCTTCTGCGCCACGCCCTCCTGGTCGAAGGCGAAGAGGTCGACCTTCAGGGATTTCAGGGCCGTGCCCCGGCTGTTGTCGACGAGGAGATAGGTGCGGCAGGATTCGCTGGCCGGTTCCAGGCGGTTGAGCTGCAGCTTGATCGGCGCGGCCTTGGCGTCGGGCGCGGACGGCGCAGTGTCCTGCGCGCGCGCGCCCGTTGCCAGGGTCAGCGCGAGGCCCGCCACCAATCCGCGGGCGAGCCGGCCGATCCGGACGCGATTCCGGGGCTTTTCCCGCGTGAGCACCTGCGCCTTCTCCATCACCTGTCCCGCTCTCCCCAACCGTTCCTGGTCCCGGTGGCTCCCTGCGCGCCCCGGATCGTGATCGCCCACCCGGGCGCCGGCCCCGTCAGTGCAGGGCCGTTCCGGACGGGCGCGCCTCGCCGAGCTGGCGCGCCGCTGCATTGATCGTCTCGACCGCGTCGCGAACCGCCGCGACGAGCCGCGGCGCCTCGGTGCGGCCGGTGATCGCGGCGGCATCCCGCCCGACCTCGTCCCACAACCGCCGGCGCCCCCGGCCGATCAGGGCGACGAGGGCGCATTCGTGTGCCGTCACCCGGCAGCAGGTCGCCGGCATGAATTGCCAGTCGCCCTCCCGCTCGGCCCGCAGGGTCCGCATGATGCCGACCATGCCGGAGACCAGGCGGCCGCCCTCGCTGCAACCGAGCAGGCGCTCGGCCCCGTCGAAGGCCGCATCCCAGCAGGCGACGTCGCTCGTCATGTAGCCGGACGCCACGAACCGGGCGACCGACAAAGCGAGGACGTCGGCATCGTCCCCGCAGACCTCGGCGACCGTCAGCATGCGGTTGTGCCCGGACGGGTTCGACGACGCGTTCATACGGCCTCCGGTCAAGCGCAGGACCCAGCCGGACGGTCCCGCTCGGCGGAACCCCGCATGACGCCTGGCGCCGGAAATATCCGAGGTGCTGCCCCGGGATCAAGGTCTGAGAAGAATTTGAGAGTAATTCCAAACTGTTACTCTCGCTCGTTGAGGCACCCGTCTGGCCTCTTGCCGAATGATCCCGAATGAAGGTGCCGTTTGCTCCCTTTTTTCCGACGAAATCCTGCGCGCCCCGCCCCGGCTCGCCGACGCAACCTGTGGATGGCGGGCTTGATGGCGTTCGGGCGGGGCTCCATATCTCGAAGGCGGGCGTCAACGCGCCGGCCGGAGTGCTGCAAGCCGCGGGCTCCAACCACGAAGTGCCTGTCCGCCGACGCTGGGGCTTCGCAAGGGACTGACATCTGCCGATGACGCGCGTTTCTCCGTTCGGACATCCGTTCCTGCTCGGCTTCGACGAGATCGAACAGGCCCTCGACCGCGTCTCGAAGGCGGCCAATGACGGATATCCGCCCTATAATATCGAGCGCCTGCCGCGCACCGAGCGCGAGCCCGAGCGCCTCCGCATCACCTTGGCGGTCGCGGGCTTCACCCTCGACCAGCTCGACGTGATGCTGGAGGAGAACCAGCTCATCGTGCGCGGGCGTCAGATCGAGGAGCGGGAGCGCCAGTTCCTCCATCGCGGCATCGCCGCGCGTCAATTCCAACGGGCCTTCCTGCTCGCCGACGGCATGAAGGTTCTCGGGGCCGACCTCTCGAACGGAATGCTCTCGATCGACCTCGTCCGCCCCGATCCCGAGCGGGTCGTGCGCAAGATCGCCATCGCGTCCCGCGATTGAATCCGAGGCCCGGACACACCATCTCCAGCCTCGGTCGGTTCGTCGCTACGGGACATCAGCCGACCGGACGCTCTGCCTCGAAAGGAGGGCATGACATGACCGACCTGAGCCGGAATCCCCTCACGGCCGCCGATCTCGACCCGGCCGAATTTCAGCCCGCCGATCTCGCCGCACTCGGCGAGGGACACCTCGCCTACGTGCGCCCGATCAGCTCGGACGAGGTGAAGCGCTTCTTCCCGCAGGCCCCGGACCTGACGCCCGGCCTCGCGCTGTTCGCGCTCCTGTCTGCCAGCGGGGCGCCGATCCTCCTCGCCGATTCGCGCGACGTGGTGGTGGCCAACGCCATGGCGCATGATCTCCACACGGTCAGCCTGCACTGACATCGCGATCCATGCCTGAGGAGCGGCGCCCGCGATCCCGCGGGCGCTTCGCCGTCAGGCCATCTCCGCCACCGCCGCGATCAGCCGCGCGACATCCTGCGGACGCGACAGGCGGTGGTCCCCATCCGCGATCAGGGTCAACACGACGCCGGCTCTCGGCAGCCGATCGAGGATTTTGAAGGCGTGAGGATGCGGCACGTCCGGATCCTGCATCCCCTGCAGGATGTGGACCGGGCAGCCGAGATCGAGCGGCGCGCCGAGCAGGCTGTTGCGCCGGCCATCCTCGATCAGCGCCATGGTGATGGGATCGGGTTCGGGCGCATAGGCACTCTGGCGGAGCCAGATTCCGTCGCGCTCCAGCGTCGCCCGCACCTCCGGCGGAAATTGCGCCCACATCAGATCCTCGGTAAAATCGAGGGCCGGCGCGATCAGGACGAGGCCGGCCGCCGGGCCCGCGCCATTCCGCAGGCGGTTGCGCGCCGCCAGGCAGGCGATCCAGCCGCCCATGGAGGAGCCGATCAGCACCGGCCGCTCGGGCGCGTGGGCCGCCAGCACGGCCTCGGCATCCTGGAGCCATGTGGATATCGTGCACGACGCGAAGTCTCCGCCGGAGGCGCCGTGGCCCGAATAGTCGAAGCGCACAAGCGTGCGACCCGCCGCCTCCGCCCAGCCATCCACCGCCATCGCCTTGGTGGCGCCCATGTCGGAGCGGAAACCCCCGAGCCAGACCACGGGCGGTCCGCTGCCCTCGCGCACCCGCACGGCGATCCGCCGCTGCTCGGCGCCCGCCCCGAGTTCGACGAAGCTCAGGTTTCCTTGCGTACCCTCTTGCATGCCGCCTCCCGTTCCGCTCCCGCCTTCCGGTCGAATGAACGACCGTGCGAATCGTTCAACTTGAACGCGTCGCGTGCGGGCTTCGTTTACCCGACCGTAAAGGGCGGCGACGATCCTGTGATCATGAGCGGAACGAGGACGGATGGCCGGGTGACGGCACGCGCAGCAGGCGATCCGCGCGGGAGCTTCCTGCGATGAACGGCCATCAGCGCCCGGCCGTCGGGTTCCCGTCGGAGGCCGCGCCCCTGGCGGGCGCCCGCATCCTTCAGATCATCCCCGAGCTCGAGGCCGGCGGCGCCGAGCGCACCACCGTCGACGTCGCGGCGGCTCTGGCGGCGGCCGGCGCGAAGGCCCTCGTGGCCACGGAGGGCGGCCGCCTCGTGGGCGAGCTTCAGGCCAAGGGCGGCGTCTGGCTGCCATTCCCGGCTGCCGCCAAGAACCCTATCGCGATGGCGCGCAATGTCGCGCGCCTGATGCGCCTGTGCCGGCGCGAGAACGTGCAGATCATCCATGCCCGGTCCCGCGCCCCGGCCTGGGTCGCCCTCGGGGCAGCGCGGCGGCTGAAGATCCCCTTCGTCACCACCTATCACGGCAGCTATTCGGGCCGGACCGGCGTGAAGGTCCTGTACAATTCGGTGATGGCGCGCGGCGACGTCGTCATCGCGAATTCGCACTACACCGCGGATCTGATCCGGAGCCTGCATGCCGAGCAGGCGGGCGAGCGCGTCCGGGTGATCCACCGGGGCACCGACCTCGCGACCTTCAACCCCGTGGCGGTGGGGCCTGGCCGGGTCGAGGCCCTGCGCCGGGCCTGGGGGGTGGCGCCGCACGAGCGGGTGGTGCTCCTCGCCGCCCGGCTCACCGCCTGGAAGGGGCAGCGCGTGCTGATCGAGGCGGCAGCCCTGATGCGCGACCGGGGCATCGGTGACCTCGCCATCGTGCTCGCGGGCGACCCGCAGGGCCGGGTGGGCTACGAGCGCGAGCTCGACGCCCTCGTGACCGCCCGGGGCCTGCAGGGCATCGTGCGCCGCGTCGGGCATTGCGCCGACATGCCGGCGGCCTTCCGGGCGGCCTCGGTCGTGGCGGTCCCGTCGACCGAGCCCGAGGCCTTCGGCCGCTCCGCCGTGGAGGCGCAGGCGCTCGGCACCCCCGTGGTGGTGTCGGATCTCGGCGCAGTCCCGGAGACCGTGCTCAGCCCGCCCGACGTTCCGGCGGCGCAGCGGACCGGATGGCGGGTGCCGGCGGGCGACGCGGCGGCCCTCGCCGACGCCCTCGCGGAGGTGCTCGCCCTCGGCGCCAGCGCCCGCGACGCCCTGATGCGCCGGGGCCGGGCCCATGTGGAGACGCATTTCTCCCTCGAGCGCATGGCCGGCGACACGCTCGCGGTCTACACCGAGCTCCTCCACGGGTGAGTTCGGCGGCTCAGTCGGGCTGCGGACATTTCGTCAGAACTTCGCGGCCCGCGCGTGACACCGGGCCGCGACTCATGAACCAAAGCAATCGGTCGATGTTGACTTGTCGCGCGGTTCAGCCAAGGTGTCGCGTCCGGGAAAGGCCGGAGCGATCGGCGGTCAGGACAGCCCGGTGGGTGATGTCGCAGGCGGCCGTTTCGTTGTTGATTTAGGAGAACACAGCCATTCGTAGACCTATGAGAGCCATGCCGGCCCCGCAGAAGGACGGGCCGCGCGCCAATCGGGACATCCGCGGCGTTCGTGAAGTCCAGCTCATCGACGATACCGGCCTGAACCGCGGTGTCGTTGCCTTCTTCGACGCCCTTCAGATGGCTGAAGAGGCGGGTCTCGATCTCGTCGAGATCGCGCCGAACTCCACGCCTCCCGTCTGCAAGTTCCTCGATTACGGGCGCTTCCGCTTCAACGAACAGAAGAAGCAGAACGAGGCCCGCAAGCGGCAGAAGACGGTCGAGGTGAAGGAGATCAAGCTCCGCCCCGGCATCGACAAGCACGATTACGACGTGAAGATGAAGGCCGTGCATCGCTTCTTCGAGGAGGGCGACAAGGTCAAGGTCACGCTCCGCTTCCGCGGCCGCGAGATGGCGCACCAGGATATTGGCCTGCGTCTGCTCGAGCGCGTGAAGTCCGAGACGGCCGAGATCGCCAAGGTCGAGAGCGAGCCGATGCTCGAAGGCCGTCAGATGATCATGATCCTCGCGCCGCGCTGAGGCGTGGCGCAGCCCGGATCCATGACACCCGCCCGTTCGTTCGCGCCGCCTCTGCCAGGGGCGGCGCCTCTTTTTGGCGTGATCCCCTGTTGAGCGACGCTTTCCTCTCGCGGCGGGTGCCGCTCGCCGGCCGGATCCGGCTGATCCACGCGCCGTCGGGCGATTACGCCTTCTCCCGCTACACCAACGGGCGCGGGTTCCGGCACTTCCGGCGCCTGTGCGGGGCCGTGCTGCGGCCCGATTCCGTGAGCTTCGACATCGGGGCGAATATCGGCCTCACCGCCCTGATCGCCGCCGACGTGACGACGCGCGGGCGCATCTACGCCATCGAGGCCGCGCCCCGGAACTTCGCGGCGCTGAGCCGCAACGTCTACGAGCACGGCGCCTCGATCATCCGGCCGATCCACTGCGCGGTTGGCGCCCAGGAGGGATCGGTGCCCTTCTTCGACAACTCGACCTTCGGCTACGTCGTGGCCGAGGCCGACATGGCGGCCTCGCGCGGCACGCCGGTGCCGCTGCGCACCCTCGACAACCTCGTGGCCGAGCGTGGCCTGGAGCGCCTCGACTTCATCAAGATGGACATCGAGGGTTTCGAGGAGGAGGCCCTGAATGGCGCCACCGCGACGCTGGCGCGCTTCGACCCGGTCGTGATGCTCGAGTTCAACTCGTGGTGCCAGATCGCCTCCTACGACCGAAGCCCCCGCCGTTTCCTGGAACGCCTGCTCGACACCTTCCCGGAGCTGCATGTCTGGCGCCATGGGCGCCTCACCGACGTGCGCCGCCTCGGCGTCTACCAGTTTCTCCACACCCACCTGATCGAGCACCATTGCAACACCGACCTGATCGGTTGCCGCGCCGGGGAGCGCCTGGATCGGCTCAAGGCGATGCAGGCCGAGCGCGGGCTCGCCGGCCTGCGGCGGCGCCTCGGCTTCTGAGCCGGGACGCCGTTCGCCCGAGCGGCCCACGTCCGACGGTGGCCGGGCGGGCGATTGCCGCGCCCATCCGGCCGCTCGGGCCCGCCTATTTCAGCAGCGCCACCTGCGCGTCCCCCGACCGCCGCAGCACGTTGACGGTGACGTCGTCGTGGTGGCGCTCGAGGCGGATGTCGATCCGCGAATGTCCGAGCTTCAGGTTGAAGATCGAGACTCCGTCCAGGAAGGCCGGGAGCGTCGGGTTGCGGAAGCGCACGCGGTTCCGGCCGTGGTCGATCTCCAGTCCGAGGCAGGCCGCCAGGAAGGCGAAGGGGGCGGCTGCCGCCCAGGCCTGCGGCGAGCAGGCCACCGGATAGGAGACCGGCCCGCGCTGGCGCCGCCGCATGAAGCCGCAGAACAGCTCCGGAAGGCGCTTCTGGTCCTGGTAGAGGGCCGTGTCGAACATGCCCTGGAAGATCCGGCTCGCCTCGGGCTTGAGGTCGTAGCGGGCGAGGCCCAGCGCGATGATGGCGTTGTCGTGCGGCCAGATCGAGCCGTTGTGATACGACATCGGATTGTAGCGCGCCTCGCCGCGGGCGATCGTGCGCACGCCCCAGCCGTTGAACCCGTCCTTCGACAGGAGCTGGGCCGCGACGCTCGCGGCACGCTCCGGCAGCGCGATCCCGGTGAAGAGCGCGTGGCCGGCATTCGAGGAGCGCACGGCGCATTGGCGCTTCTCCCCGTCGAGCGCCAGCACGTAGGTGCCGATCGCGTCGTTCCAGAAGGCCTTGTCGAAGGCCTCCCGCAGGGCGCGCGCCTGGTGGGTCAGGGTCTCCGCCATGGCGTCGTGGCCGAGCATGGCCGCGAGCTTCGCCATGCCGTTCTTGGCGGCGTAGACGTAGCCCTGGACCTCGCAGAGGGCGATCGGGCCCTTGGCGAGCTGTCCGTCCGCGTGGAAGATCGAATCGTGGCTGTCCTTCCAGCCCTGGTTCTCCAGGCCCTTGTCCGTGTCGCGGGCATATTCCACGAAGCCGTCGCCGTCCCGGTCGCCGTACTCGTTCATCCAGGCGAGCGCCAGTTCGAGCGCCGGCCAGATCTTCGCGATCGTGTCCCGGTCCCCCGTGACCGCGTAATATTCTGAGGCCAGCATGACGAAGAGCGGCGTGCCGTCGATGGTGCCGTAATAGTGCCGGAACGGCACCTCGCCGAGCATCGCCATCTCGCCGCGCCGGGTCTCGTGCAGCACCTTGCCGGGCTGGGCGTCGGCGGCGGGGTCGACGGCCTTGGCCTGGGTCGAGGCGAGGTAGCGCAGCACGCCCTTGGCGAAGTTCGGGTCGATCCAGAGCGCCATCAGGGCCGTGATGATGCCGTCGCGCCCGAACACGGTGGAGTACCAGGGGATGCCGGCGAAGGGGTAGATCCCCTCCGGCGTGCGGCTCGCCAGCATGTAGAGGTCGGCGGTGGCCCGGCAGGCGGCCTCGTTGAACTGGTCGTTCGACGAGATGATCGTGGTGATGCCGGCGGTGAGCTGGCGCAGGTCCCGGCGCGCGTCCCGGTAGGCGCGGGCGAAGATCACGCCCTCCGACATGCCCTTCGGGGGCCGGTCACCCGTGCTGCCGGCGGCCAGAGCGAGGCCCGCGGCGGCGTCCTCCCCGACCTTCTCGGCGGCCGGGGCGCTCGTGAAGGCGCGGTGCGATTCGCAGACGACCCGGATGAAGATCGAGGCGCGCTCACCCGGCGCCAGCGAGACGTTGAACTCGGCCCGGCCCGGCTCGATGTGGTGGGGCTTCGGGCCGAAATGGAGGCTCGTCGTGCGCACCACCTCGTCGAGGCCGACATAGCGGAACTGCACCTCGTGGTCGCTTCCCACCAGCACCGAGCGCTTGCCGTGATGCGCCCGGTTGGTGCCGCGGACCTCGAACAGATCGCGGAAATCCGCGTCGAAGCTGATGCCGATGCGGAAGTCGCGACGGCGCGTATCGTAGGAGCGCAGGCCGATCCGGTCGTAGCAGGCCCCGCGGAACAGGAACTTGGTGCGCTCGATCGCGATCACCTCGCGGGGGATCGTCGAATCGTCATGCGCGTCGATGCGGATGTCCGGCGTCGTCATGTCGACGCTCAGCGCGCCGTTATCGTCCTGCATCACCGAGGAGAGCAGGAGCGGGCGCTGGTCCTCGACGGTGAGGTGCAGGCGCGAGAGGTAGCGGGTGTCCTGGAAGTACAGCCCCTCGGGTCCCGGCAGCACGCCGATATCGCCGTAGCTGTCGAGCACCGCGAAGGCCTCCCCGAACTTCAGCGAGCGCAGCGGCCGCTCGACCAGGGAGGTCTGCGCCTCGATGTGATATTGCGGAAGAACCTCGTCGGCGTCCTGGAAGCCGTGAACGCGCTGCGGCGCCTGGCTCGCGGCGGGATGCGCCTTCGCCGTCATGTCTTCTGCCGCCATGCCTGGGCATCTCCGATTGTCGAGGGGCGCGAATCGAAAGGGCCGCCGAATCGCTCGCGGGCGAAGCGGCGGCCCTTGGGACCGTCTCAGTTAGGCGATCTTACGACGCCGGACGGGCCTTGGTAAGCCTTGCAAGCCCGGTGCCGTTCGATCCGGCCTCGGACCGGATCGAATTCAGGCCCGCGGCGGCCTCACGCCGGCATGGCGGCGGCCGAGAGCGAGGGACGGGCCGAGCCGTTCAACTCGCCGTAATGCGGCGCGAAGGCCGACGCGGTCGGGAGCTTGATCACCGCGTTCTGGCCGGCGATCAGCTGCTCGTAGGCGGCGACGTATTTCTTGACCATGCACTCGGCGGTGAACTGGCCCTCGAAGTGACGGCGCACGCCGGCGCGGCTCATGGTCTTGACCTTGTCGACCGCCGCCACCGCCTCGTCCATGCTCTCGCAGAGCACGCCGCTGACGCCGTCGGCGATGACCTCGGGCACCGAGCCGTTGCGGAAGGCGATCACCGGCGTGCCGGCCGACATCGCCTCGATCATCACCAGGCCGAAGGGCTCCGGCCAATCGATCGGGAAGGCGAGCGCCAGGGCGTTGCCCAGGAAGTCCTTCTTCTGCTCCTCGTTGATCTCGCCGATGTAATCGACCAGCGGATGGTGGATCATCGGCTCGATGACCTCATCCCAGTAATCCTGGTCCGCCTTGTCGACCTTGGCGGCGATCTTCAGCGGCACGCCCGAGCGGATCGCCATCTCGATGGCGCGGTCGGGACGCTTCTCGGGCGAGATCCGTCCGAGGAATGCCAGGTAGCCGCCATTGGCCTCCGGGTAATACGGGCAGTTCTCGGCCGGCAGGCCGTGATGGATCGTCGAGAGCCAGTTCACGGTCGGGGGCATCGGCTCGCGCTGATTGTCCGAGATCGAGACCAGCGGCATGCCCGTGAAGGTCTTGTAGACCGGCATGAAATCCGGAACGTCGAGGCGACCGTGCATCGTCGTGAGGCACTTGTGGTTCAGGTCCTCGAACAGGGGGTATTGCAGCAGGTCGATATGGAAGTGGAGGATATCGAACTCGTGCGCCCGGCGCCGGATCTGATGCAGCATGGCGAGGTGGCTCGCGGTATGGTCCCGGTAGCCGAGCAGGCGCAGGCCCTCGGGCGTGCAGGCGGCGAGCTTCGCCGAAGTCTTGGAGTCACCGCTCGCGAAGAGCGTGACGTCGTGTCCCTGCCGGACGAGCTCCTCGGTGATCCAGGACACGACGCGCTCGGTGCCGCCGTAGAACTTCGGAGGAACGGCCTCCGAGAGCGGGGCGATCTGGGCAATGCGCACGAAAGAGTCTCCTGTGAAGGCGAACGTTTCGGAGAGCTAACCCGATCCGGCCTGAGTGGGACATGAACGAAACAGACAGCCAAGGTTATGGTTCCGCTTGAGGCGCGCGCGATACAACCGTGAGAAGAGATCCCCGATCTGTCCCCAATATCCTCCCTGTCCGCGCCAGATCAGGGTCGGGATCCTCGGGCGCCAAGCACGAAAAGGGCCAGGAGGGGATGCTGCCCGAGTCTTCGGGGCCAAATCCCATGCCTGCGGCGCCCGCATGGCAATGCCTGCGGTGCCCGCAAGGCGATTGAAACCGCGTCTCTTTTCTGTCATAAGCCCGCCCGCGTCGAACCGCCCGGCCGGATAGGGCTGCCGTGGCGGTTCGTGTTGCTCCATCAGAAGCATCCAATGTGCGCAGAGCTCCGGTCCTCACCGGCCGGGCGGGTTTTGCGCGAAGGAGAGCGAAATGCCCAAGTTGAAAACGAAGTCGGGCGCGAAGAAGCGCTTCAAGATCACCGGCACCGGCAAGGTCATGTACGCCCAGGCCGGCAAGCGCCACGGGATGATCAAGCGGACGACGAAGCAGATCCGCAACCTGCGCGGCACGACGACCCTCTTCGAGGGCGATGCTGCCAACGTGAAGAAGTATTTCCTGCCCAACAGCCGGTAATCCTTCACCAGCCGACACTGCTTTCTCGATAATCCAGGAGATATCCCATGGCCCGCGTCAAGCGCGGCGTGACCAGTCACGCGAAGCACAAGAAAGTCCTCAAGGCCGCCAAGGGCTATTACGGCCGGCGCAAGAATACGATCCGGATCGCCAAGCAGGCGGTCGAGAAGGGCATGCAATATGCCTACCGCGACCGGAAGAACAAGAAGCGCACGTTCCGCGCTCTCTGGATCCAGCGCCTCAACGCCGCTGTCCGCGAGCAGGGCCTGACCTATTCGCGCTTCATCAACGGTCTGGCGATCGCCGGCATCGAGGTCGACCGCAAGGCCCTCTCCGAGCTCGCCATCCACCAGCCCGCGAGCTTCGCGGCCGTCGTGGAGAAGGCCAAGGCCGCCCTGCCGGCCGCCAAGGCAGCCTGAGCGAACCCGCGAACACGGACGTTGAGGCGAGAGGCGCGGCGCGGGACAAGCGCCGCGCCTTCGTTGTTTTCGGGCGCCTTCGCCGGGCCCTCGCGCCGCCTTGGCCCTTGCCACCGCGCGCGCGACCCGGAAAAGAACGATCCGCGGATCACCCCGACGCCGCGTCCGGCCCAGGATAGCGCCAAGGATAGCGATGACCGACCTCGACATTCTCGAACGCGACCTGCTCGCCCAGGTGGAAGCGGCGGCCGACGAGCCGGCGCTCGACGCCGTGCGCGTCGCGACGCTCGGCAAGAAGGGCAGCGTCTCGGACCTGCTCAAGACCCTCGGGGCGATGACGCCCGAGGAGCGCAAGGCGCGCGGCCCCCTCATCAACGGCCTGCGCGACCGGGTCCAGGGCGCGCTGGCCGGGCGGCGGGACGCGCTCGCGGAGGCCGCCCTCGAGGCGCGGCTCGCGGCCGAGCGGGTCGATGTCACGCTCCCCTTGCGCGAGGCGCCGGAACTGCGCGGGCGCATCCACCCGATCAGCCAGGTGATCGACGAGATCACGGCGATCTTCGCCGATATGGGCTTCTCGGTGGCCGAGGGGCCGGACATCGAGACGGACGAGCTGAACTTCACGGCGCTGAACTTCCCGCCCGGCCACCCGGCCCGCGAGATGCACGACACGTTCTTCCTGCGGCCCGACCGGGACGGCCAGCGCAAGGTGCTGCGCACCCACACCTCGCCGGTGCAGATCCGCACCATGCGCAGCCAGGAGCCGCCGATCCGGGTGATCATCCCGGGCCGCACCTACCGGCACGATTCCGACCAGACCCACACGCCGATGTTCCATCAGGTCGAAGGGCTCGTCATCGACCGCGCCGCCAACATCGCGAACCTGAAATGGGTGCTGGAGGAGTTCTGCAAGGCGTTCTTCGAGGTGGAGGGCGTCAAGATGCGCTTCCGCCCCTCGTTCTTCCCCTTCACCGAGCCCTCGGCCGAGGTCGACATCCAGTGCTCGCGCAGGGGCGGCGAGATCCGCTTCGGCGAGGGCGAGGACTGGCTCGAGATCCTCGGCTGCGGCATGGTCCACCCGAACGTGCTGCGCAATTGCGGCCTCGACCCCGACAGCGTCCAGGGCTTCGCCTTCGGGGTCGGCATCGACCGCATCGCCATGCTCAAATACGGCATGCCGGACCTGCGGCCCTTCTTCGAGGCGGATGTCCGCTGGCTCGACCATTACGGCTTCCGGCCTCTCGACATCCCGAGCCTCGTCGGCGGCCTCACCAGCTGACCTGATTCCCATAGCGCCCCGGACCACAACGGGGGCGCTCCTTCTCTTCCTGGCCGGCGGCCCCCGCCCGACATACGGGGCGGACGCCGAGGGATGGCGCCGATGAAACTCACCCTCTCCTGGCTCAAGGACCACCTCGAGACCGAGGCCTCCCTCGAAACCATCGCCGAGACGCTGACGCGGATCGGCCTGGAGGTCGAGGGCATCGCCGACAAGGCGGCGGAGCTGAGGCCCTACGTGGTCGCGAAGGTGCTCACCGCCGAGCAGCACCCGAACGCCGACCGGCTGCGCGTCTGCACGGTGGATGCCGGCGACGGCCAGCCCCTGCAGGTGGTCTGCGGCGCGCCGAACGCGCGGGCCGGTATGACATCGGTCTTCGCCCCTCCCGGGACCTACGTGCCGGGCAAGAACATCACCCTGTCGGTAGGCAATATCCGGGGCGTCGAGAGCCGCGGCATGCTCTGCTCGGGCGCCGAGCTCGGCCTTGGCGACGATCATGACGGCATCCTCGACCTGCCCGAGGATGCCCCGGTCGGCCAGCCCTACGCCCTCTATGCCGGGCTCGACGATCCGGTCATCGAGATCAACCTGACGCCGAACCGGCCCGATTGCACCTCGATTCACGGCATCGCCCGCGACCTCGCCGCCACCGGCCTCGGCACCCTGAAGCGCGAGGCGCTGCCGCCGGTCCGGGGCGAGGGGGAGTGCCCGGTCCCGGTCAGCCTCGACTTCGAGGCCGCCGACCGCGATCTCTGCCCGCTCTTCGCGCTCCGGCTCGTGCGCGGCGTGCGCAACGGCCCCTCGCCGGCCTGGATGCAGGCCCGCCTGCGGGCCATCGGCCTGCGGCCGATCAACGCCCTCGTGGACATCACCAACTACGTGACCTTCGACCGGGGGCGCCCGCTCCATGTCTTCGACGCCGCCAAGGTCTCGGGCGGCCTGCAGGTGCGCCGGGCCCGCGCCGGCGAGTCGCTGAAGGCGCTCGACGGCCGCACCCACGCGCTCACGGAGGACATGGTGGTGATCGCCGACGCGCGCGGCGTCGAGTCGATCGCCGGCATCATCGGCGGCGAGGGCTCGGGCTGCGACGCCGACACCGTCGACGTCCTGATCGAGTCGGCCCTGTGGGACCCGACCAACATCGCCCAGACCGGACGGCGCCTCGGCGTCATCACGGATGCGCGCTACCGCTTCGAGCGCGGCGTCGACCCGGCCTTCACCCTGCCGGGCCTCGACCTCGCCACCCGCCTCGTCCTCGATCTCTGCGGCGGCAGCGCGAGCCGGCCCGTGATCGCGGGCGAGCCGCCGGAGATGGAGCGCATCATCGACTTCCCCTGGACGGAGGTGCGCCGGCTCGCCGGGATCGAGCTGTCGCGCGCCGAGATGAAGGTGACGCTCGAGACGCTCGGCTTCCACGTCGCGGGGAGCGGCGACCGGGTGAAGGTTCTGTCGCCCTCCTGGCGGCCCGACATCGAGGGCAAGGCCGATCTCGTCGAGGAGATCATCCGGATCGCGGGGCTCGACCGGATCGAGCCGAAGCCGCTGCCGCGCCTGACCGCCGCGGTGGCCAAGCCCGTCCTCACGGTGATCCAGCGGCGAACCCGCGCGGCCAAGCGCGCGCTCGCGAGCCGCGGCCTGATGGAGGCCGTGACCTGGTCCTTCATCCCGCATGACGACGCCGTCCTGTTCGGCGGCGGCGGCCCGGCCCTCGCCCTCGCGAACCCGATCGCCGCCGACCTCTCGGACATGCGGCCGAGCCTCGTGCCGGGCCTGTTGCGGGCGGCGCAGCGCAACGCCGACCGCGGCTCTCCCGACGTCGCCCTGTTCGAGGTCGGCCAGTGCTTCGCCGACGACCAGCCCGAGGGCCAGAGCATCCGGGCGACGGCAATCCGCCGCGGCAGCGCGGGCCATGCCGGCAGCGGGCGCCACTGGGACGGCGCGGCCGGAACGGTCGACGTGTTCGAGGCGAAGGCGGATGCGCTGGCGCTGCTTGCCGCCCTCGGCGTGCCGACCGGCGGGCTCCAAGTCGTGCCGGGCGGCACCCCCTGGCTGCATCCGGGCCGCTCGGGCACGCTGCAATTCGGTCCGAAGAACCCGATCGGTAGCTTCGGCGAGATCCACCCGCGGGTGATGAAGGCCCTCGACCTCAAGGGCACCCTGGTGGCCTTCGAGATCGTGCTCGACGCCCTGCCGCTGCCGAAGTTCAAGCCGACCAAGGTGAAGCCGGCCCTCGCGCTCTCCGATTTCCAGCCGGTCTCGCGCGACTTCGCCTTCGTGGTCGGCCGCGACGTGCCGGCGGGCGAGGTGGTGCGGGCGGCGCAGGCGGCCGAGCGCAAGCTCATCGCCGGCATCGACGTGTTCGACCTCTACGAGGGCACCGGCATTCCGGAGGGCGCGAAATCCGTCGCCATCGCGGTGCGGCTGCAGCCCGTCGACAAGACCCTGACCGATGCGGAGATCGAGGCCGTGAGTGCCCGGATCGTCGCGGAAGTCGCCCGGAAGACCGGCGCGAGCCTCCGGTCCTGAGCGCGGGAGAGCGGCATGGCGGTGGGTGGCAAGGTGGTCGGCAAGGCGGTTGGCAAGGCGGCCGGCGATGAGGCGGTCGGCGCGATGACGGAGAGCGACCTGATCGCCGCGCTGTCGGGCGCGGACCACCTCCCGGAGGAGGCCCTGCGCCGCGCCGTCGCCGCCCCAGCCGCGATCGCGGACGAGACGCTGCGGCTGCTGAGGGCCGCGGCGGACGGGGATGCGTTGACCGACGCCGAGGCCAACCTCCTGTTCTGGGGGGTGCATGTCCTGGCGGCCGCCCGCGACACGCGGGCCTTCGCGCCGCTCCTGCGGCTCCTGCGCCAGGATGCCGAGACCCTCGACGACCTCCTCGGGGACGCCGCGAGCACGACCCTGCCGCGCGTGCTCGCGAGCCTCTATGACGGCGAGCCCGAGGGCCTGTTCGGCCTGATCCTCGACACCACCATCGACGACCTCGTGCGCAACGAGGCCCTGGCGGCCCTGGCGTTCCTGGCCCGCGACGGCCGGGTCGCCCGCGAGCCCGTGAGCGACCTCCTCGTCCGCTTCGACGACAAGCGCGTCGCGGTCGAGGGGGATATCGGCTGGACCGGCTGGGAGGAGGCGGTCGCGCTCCTCGGGCTGCGCGCGCTGAGCCCCCGCGTCGAGGCCGCCCGCAAGGACGGCCGACTCACCGACGATATCAGCGATCCCGCTTGGTTCAAGGCGACCCTGCGCCGGGCCGAGACCCGGCCCGACGACCGCCGCGACCTCGACGAGCGCGGCCTCGGCTATCTCGACGACCCGGTGGCGGCCCTCGCCTGGACGGCGGAAGGGGCGGGCGAGCCGGTGCGCAACCCGTTCAAGGATGTCGGCCGCAACGATCCCTGCCCCTGCGGCAGCGGCAAGAAGTTCAAGAAGTGCTGCCTCGCCGCCCTCTGATCCTCGGCGGCCCGGGCCCTTCGGACCTGACCGCGCGTCCCATCGGGCGGCGTGGCGTGGAGACATCCCGGCGGCCGAGATCCGACGCGCGGGACCCACCCATATTTGGGCGTTGTGGAACGTTCCCGGTGAAACGAGCCGAAGATCAGCGTACGGTCAAAACAACTTGGATTGTCTTTCAAGTTCAGCCGAGATTTTGCAGCACTGATACAATATCTTTGCCGAGTTCGCATTCGATGATAGAGCGCATCGGGGCCTCTTTTCATCGGGGGGCGGCCCGATGTTTTGCTCTGCAAGTGTAGTGTTCAATGCTCTGACCGCGTCCCCTGGTCCGGGTGGCGAGCGTCCACACGACGATGTCGAAGCGATGTGCCGGGTGGGTCCGAGCCTGGAAGCCGGTGGCCAAACCACCGACCGGAATGGCGTCCGCGATGAAACGCAGGCTCGCGAGCAGCTTGCGCAGCACTGGTCCGGCTTCGACGCACAACGCCGCGAGGCGTTGATCCAGGAGTCGTGCATCCAGGAGTCGTGCATCGGGGGGACCCTCTAGCCACGGGGAGGATCCCATGATGAAAACCCCGCTCTCTTCGACCGGGATCACACGCAGAGCGTTGGCGCAACAGGGCGGGGGCATGGTGGCGCTGGCCGCCATGCCGGTGTTGGGGATGGCACCTGCGGCGGCCCAGCAAGCCCAATCGGCGGCGGGATCCGACCTCTCGTTCGCCGTCTGCGGCGATACGCGCCCGATGATGTACCTTCCCTACAAGCAGGGTCAGCCGGACCTGACCAAGCTGTTCGTCGAGATGTTCGGGCTGGTCATGCCCGAGAAGGTCGCGGAAGCGGTGGTCCGGAAGGACGTGCGGCCCATCTTCGACCCGGTCACCCGCGACCTCATCCGGATCATCATGCCGTTCGAGAGCCGCAGCGAGGTCATGACCCTGACGGTCGACAAAGGATGGGTCACCGAGGCCTCCGTCGAGGATGTGAAGCTGCTGCCCGGTGTGCACCGGACGATCTTCAGGCTGGCCGATGGTGACTGGGTGGCGCGGGAGATCGTGAAGGACGTCCGGGCCGGGCGCGCCAAGTTCGTGGTCAACAGCGGCGATGTCGTGTGGTGGGGCAATCAGGGCCTCACGCTCGCCGACAGCCCCTATTGGAAGCGCGTCAACGACACCATGCTGACGCAGCTGCCCGCGCCCGACGGCGAAATGCGCGCGGCCGGGCTCGAAGGCCGCTGGTTCATCGGGGTCGGCAACCACGAGGTCTGGGGTGATCCCAGGATCGAGGGCGTGCTCTCCGCCGTGCCCCATCTCAAGACGCTCGGCGTCACGCCGGACCGCCTCATCTACAAGTTCGACTTCAGGGGCGTTCGGTTCATCGTCCTGTGGTCCGGAAAATACGATTACCGGTCTCCCTCGCTCTGGGATGCCGACCGGCCCAAATACGCCGAGCAGATGCAGCAGCTCCAGCAATGGATGGATGAGGCCAAGGCGGCGGGGATTCGCAAGACGTTCCTGGTTTTTCACTACCCGGTCTTCGCCCGGTCCGGCCTCGGACCCATCCCGGCGCCTGACAACCCGCACAAGCTGATCGCGTCCTACGCCAAGGACATAGAGATCGTCGTCTTCAATGGGCACGTTCACACGACTGAGATCTATGACGTCGACGGCGTCAAATACCTGATGCTGGGCGGAGGCGGCGCCGAGCAGGATCCGATCCTCTCGGGCCGCACGAGCATCAAGGTGCCGGCGGATTATCCACCGGATCTCTATTGGAAGGGCCAGCCGCCGACGGAGGAATACAACTACGTCTTGGTGGACGTGAAACCGGGCCAGAACACCAAGCTCACGCTCAACAGGTTCCGCCCCGGATCGGCCGAGCCCTTCGGCACGGAAGAGTTGTTCCGATGAAAGTCCGCGATCGACGGCCAAGCCGGCGGTCATGGCCACCATCCTCCTGATCATCCATGGGCTGGTGGCGGTCGCGCTGCTGGGCGCAGCCACGCACCAGACCCTGGCGACCTGGAGACACGCGCGCGCGCGGCCCGGCTCATTCCTGGGCCGCTTCCGGGCGGTGCCGTCGGCCGCTTTCGCCGACGCCATCGTGCTCCTCTACGTCCTATCGGCCCTCCTGGGCGCGGTCGTGTACCTGTATTTTCGCGTCGACGTCAGGCCCGGATTGGAACGGGGGGCCCACTGGCCGGCTCTCGGCTTCTTCGACATCAAGGAGCACTTCGTCTCCATCGGACTGGCGCTGTTGCCGGCCTATTGGATCTGCTGGCAGCCGCCGCTCGTCGGCGCGCTTGCCCGGACGCGCGCTGCCCTGACGACGATCCTGGCCTGCATCGTCTGGTGGAACTTCCTCGTCGGCCACGTCGTGAACAACATCAAGGGGTTGGGATCATGACGGGCTCGTCGGCATGTCGCCGGTTCGCCTTCGCGTTCGGGCCGGCCTTCGCGGTGATCTACGTCATCGCCCTGGCGCGAGATCTCGCCTTGTTCACGGTCTATCCGTCGCTCGGGATCGTCCTTGCCGGGACGCACCATGCGCGAGACACGGTCAGTCCTTCCATGGGGTTCCTCGCCCCCGCGATGTATTGGTATGGCTGGACGGCGACAGCGGCGCTCGGGGCGCTCGTGTTCGGCCTCGCGGCCGCAATCCTCCCCGAACGATGGACGCGTCGGCTCTGGTCAGGATGGGTCTGGGTTGTTCCCTTGGGCGCGATGATGGCGTGCGTGTACCTCACGCTGCCGTGGTTCCGGCTCTACCTGTGAGCGTTCGGCAGGGTCACTGGGCCTTCCGCAATGTTCTGAAGCTCTCGACTCTTTAAGCATATCCGCTCTGCCGCCCTCAGCAGCCCGAACCGGATGTCATCTCGAACGGCTCCTCAGGATCGCGAGCGGACGGTCCCAGGCGCCGGATGCCGGCCGCTAGACCCGGCAGGCGGGTTGCGCGAACCGGCGCGGGCCGTGCAGGGGCATCCGCATCGCCGGCCAAACGACATCGGTCCCGCCATCGCGGTCCTCGAGCGCCTGAAGGAGCGATGCGATGCGCGCGTTCGGGATCTCGTGCAGCAGCGGCTCGTAGAGTTCCCGCAATGTCTGGCCGAGTCGGTTCAGAATGGCCGCATCGAGCGCGCATTCCGGGGATGGCCATGATCGGCGATCTGCTGCCTCCGGCGTCTTGGACATGGTGACCTCCAGGGTGCGGACGCGTCGGCGCATCGGCGCCGGGTCCGTTGGGGAAAGGCGGAACGCCGACCCCGACCGCGCGGTAACCGTCCTCAGCAGAGGTCCGGCCGCAGCACCGCGCTGCGTCGATATCCTTCCGGATCGAGGATCTCCCGGAAGGGCACCTCCATCAGGAGCCGGCCGAACGCGTCGGCAATCTCGAAGGTGCAGCCGAGCGGGTCGTCCCGCCGGCCCAGGACGGTGCTCCGCCACAATTCCGCGGCGATGTCGGGAATCGCTTCGCACGCTTCGACGAAGGCGTCCTCCAAGCTGGCGAAGGTCGAACCTTCATCATCGCGGTGGGTTTCGACCGGTGTTCTGAAATGCAGAAAGAATTGCGGCATGAGATCATCTCATCGTGTCGGAATGCCGTCGTGACAAGAAGCGTCAACCGCCCTCGATCGACGCCTCGACGTGTTGCGCCATCTCAAACCGAGATGGTCTCGACTGCCTGATCCGACCCGAAGGTGGTCCTGTGCAGTTGTGCCACCTGTTCGATCAGGATCAGGACGTCTGGGGATAACTATTGCGTATCGATCACTGCGTACCACCAACGTATCCAGCGTCGGTGGCAAGCATCATATTTCGATGACTTGAAAGATATCAAGAGCAACAAATGCTGAATATCTAAAATTGTTTGGGCATTTTCATAGCTCGCAGGACCGCCGAGCCAGCCGGAATGGTCGAAATTTATCCAATCCGAGAGTGCTTTGTGTCCATCACTCCCGCGCAGATAGCCAACAGCAAAGCTTTCGCGTCTCCGAGCAACGCCATTGCCTAGACTTCCGGAGGGCTACCCGGATAGCCTCGCGCGAGGGTCTTGGCCTCTGCGAGAGACGATCTCGGGATGGCCGACACTGCCGGGATCTGCCGCCCCGGCGCCGCCGGCGGGCCGGAACCGGCAGCGCGCCAGGAAGGGAGCGCAGGGCGTTCAGCCATCGCCCGGCAACCCGGGCGACGCGGCGAAGCGCATCTTGAGCGTCGAGCGGACCAGGATGGCGCGCGAACCCCGGGCCCGGCGGCCGGTTACGGCCGCGGCTTGAGATGCCCGAACCGGCCGCGCGTGTAGAGCGAGCCGGCGATGACGAGCGTGACGGTCAGGAGACCACATCCGATGATCAGGAGATCGGTCTGAAGCACGTTTTCCTCCCGCCCGCTGGATTTAAGAATTTATGTCGGGCGTGGCCTGCTTACGCGATGCGGCACTATCTTACCAGGGCTCAGCGTCCGTGCGCGGTCGCGAAGCGGGGAAAGCCTGGAGGCCGGCAATTTCCTTCAGATCCGGGCGGGTCGAGCCGGCCTACGCCGCGCCGGTGCCGCTCAGCGGGTTCGCCTCGTCCCAGGCATAGGCCAGGGTCTCGAAGCGCATCGAGCGCGCATCGACCATCAGCAGGCGCCCGACGAGGGGCTCGCCGAAGCCCGCCACGGCGCGGATCACCTCCATGGCCATCAGCGAGCCCATCACGCCGGCGAGCGCCCCGAGAACGCCGGCCTCGGCGCAGGGCGGCACGCTGCCCGGCGGCGGCGGGTTCGGGAACAGGCAGCGATAGGTGGGGTTCGGCCGCCCGTCCGGGCCGGTCTCGTGGGCCCGGATGGTCGTGAGCGAGCCGTCGAACTGCCCGAGCGCCGCCGTCACCAGGGGACGGCGCGCGTGGAAACAGGCATCCGAGACGGCGTAGCGCGTCGCGAAATTGTCGGACCCGTCGGCGACGAGGTCGTAGCGGCCGATCAGGTCGACGGCGTTCTCCGCGTCGATCCGGACCGGGTGGGCGACGATCGCCACGTTCGGGTTGAGGCGGGCGACGGCGTCTGCCGCGCTCTCCACCTTCGGGCGCCCGACATCCGGCGTTCCGTGGATGACCTGCCGCTGCAGGTTCGAGAGCGAGACGGTGTCGTCGTCGACGATCCCGACGGTGCCGATGCCGGCGGCGGCGAGGTACTGGATCAGCGGCGCCCCGAGTCCGCCCGCGCCGACCACGAGCACCCGCGCCGCCTTCAGCCGCGCCTGACCGGGGCCGCCGACCTCGCGCAGCACGAGGTGGCGGGCATAGCGTTCGATCTCGTCGCGGGAGAGTGCCATCGGGTGGATCTAGACCTGTGCCGGCGCGCGCGGAAGTCCGCGCCGGGGATGCGGGCCGGCGGTGTCCGCCTTTTCTTTGGGCCCCGGTTCTCTAGGGTGTCCTCCCGCACCCGCAAGAAGCGCCCCGGACCCGTGCCCACAGACATCGCCCCGCTCGCCCTCGCCCAGGCCCTGATCCGCTGCCCCTCGGTGACACCCGACGAGGGCGGCGCCCTCGATCTGCTCCAGCGCGTGCTGGAGGAGGCGGGCTTCCGGGTGGAGCGTCCGGTCTTCTCCGAGCCGGGCACGCCGGACATCGAGAACCTCTACGCGCGGATCGGCTCGGGCGGGCGCCATCTGCTATTCGCCGGCCATACCGACGTGGTGCCGCCGGGCGCCGTCGCGGCGTGGCGGCACGGTCCCTTCGCCGGAACGGTGGAGGATGGGCTTCTCTACGGGCGCGGCGCCGCCGACATGAAGGGCGGCATCGCCTGCATGCTGGCGAGCGCCCTCGAATTCGTCGCGCGGCGCGGCCCGGATTTCGGCGGCACGATCGGCTTCCTGATCACCGGCGACGAGGAGGGGCCGGCGATCAACGGCACCGTGAAGCTCCTGGATTGGGCGCGTGCCCGCGGCGAGCGCTTCGACCATTGCCTGCTCGGCGAGCCGACCAACCCGAGCCGCCTCGGCGAGATGATCAAGATCGGCCGGCGCGGCTCGCTCACCGGCAAGCTCACGGTCCACGGGCGCCAGGGCCACGTGGCCTATCCGCACCGGGCCGAGAACCCGATTCCCGGCATGCTGCGCCTTGCCTCCGCCCTCGCGGCGGAGCCGCTGGACGACGGCACGGCGCATTTCAGCGCCTCGAATCTCGAATTCACCACCATCGATGTCGGGAACCCCGCCACCAACGTGATCCCGGCGGATGCGCGCGCGGTCTTTAACATCCGCTTCAACGAGGGCTGGAGCGCCGAGACCCTCGGGGCCGAGATCCGGACCCGCCTGGAACGGGCCGCCGGCAACGCGATCCGCTTCACCCTCGACCTGCAGCCCTCGAACGCCCCGGCCTTCCTGACGCAGCCCGACGCCTTCGTGGATCTCGTGGCCGAGGCGATCCGGGTCGAGACCGGGCTGACGCCGACCCTCTCGACCACGGGCGGCACCTCGGACGCCCGCTTCATCAAGGATGCCTGCCCGGTGATCGAGTTCGGCCTCGTCGGCGAGACCATGCACCAGACCGACGAGTGCGTGGCGGTCGCCGACCTGGAGCGGCTGACCGCCATCTACGGCCGCGTCCTCGACGGCTACTTCGCCGGGTCGTCCACCGCGTCCGCCGATGGGCCGAGGGGCGCGTAATCCACGCCCGCGAAGGTGAGGCCGCAGGCCGGCGCCATCGGGCCGCAGCGCGCCCGGTCGCGGCTGGCCAGGATCTCGGCGACGTCGGCCGCGCTGATGCGCCGGCAGCCCGCCAGCATCAGGGTTCCGACCATGCTGCGGACCTGGTGGTGCAGGAACGAGCGGGCCGAGGTCGCGATCACGATCTCGTCCATCAGGCCCATCGGTGCCTTCACGACGTCGAGCTGCTCCAGGGTGCGCACGGGGCTGTTCGCCTGGCACTCCGCCGCCCGGAAGGCGGTGAAATCGTGCTGTCCGAGGAGTCCGCGCGCCGCCGCGTGCATCAGCCCGGCATCCAGCGCCCAGGGCACGTGCCAGACATGGGCGCGGGTGAGCGCCGCGGGGCTGCGACGGTTCAGGATGCGATAGCGGTAATGCCGGCGGATCGCGGAATGGCGCGCGTCGAAGCCCGGCTCCACGATCTCGGCGGACAGGATCGCCACCGGAAGCGGACGCAGATGCGCGTTGATGGCGTCCCGCACGGTGTCGGTGCGCCAAGCTTTGGCGAGGTCGAGATGGGCGACCTGATGTGTGGCATGGACGCCCGCATCCGTGCGCCCGGCGCAGGTGAGGCGCGGGCTCTCGCCGGAGAACCGCACCGCCGCGTCCTCTATGGCGCCCTGAACACTCGGGTCCTCGACTTGGCGCTGCCAACCCCGGAACGGGGCGCCGTCGTACTCGATGACGAGCTTGTAGCGGGGCATCGGCGCTAGGGTCTCACGGCAGGCGCGTGCCCAGTTGGAGCCGGGCGCCGCGCAGGAAGTCCGGGCCCGTCGCGACGCCGCCCTTGCCGGCGCGGCGCAGTTCGAGGAGGCGCACCGCCCCGGTCCCGCAGGCGATTGCGGCCTGCGCATCGAGGAGCGTGCCCGGCGCCCCGGTGCCCTCGGTGGTCTGCGCCCGCAGCACCTTCACGCGCTCCTGTCCCTTGCCGAGATCGACCTCGAAGAAGGCCCCCGGGAAGGGCGAGAGCCCGTTGATGTGGTTGGCGACTACCCCGCCGGGCCGGCTCCAGTCGATTCGGGCCTCTTCGTTCGTGATCTTGTGGGCGTAGACGACGCCCTCCGGGGCCTGCGGCGTGAAGGTGAGGGCGCCGGCCTCGAGCCGGGCGAGGGCACGGCTCATCAGGTCGGCGCCGAGCGGCATCAGCGCGTCGTGCAGGGCCCCAGCGGTCATGCCGGGCCGGATCGGGAGCCGCGCCTCCAAGGCCACCGGGCCGGTGTCGAGCCCCGCTTCCATGCGCATCACGCCGACGCCGCTCTCGGCATCGCCCGCCATCACGGCCCGCTGGATCGGCGCCGCGCCGCGCCAGCGCGGCAGCAGCGAGCCGTGCAGGTTCAGGCAGCCGTGGCGGGGAATGTCGAGGATCGCCTGAGGCAGCAGCATCCCGTAGGCGACCACCACGGCGACATCGGCCGCATGCGCCAGGAAGGTCTCTGCCGCCCCCGCGCCCTTCAGGCTTCCGGGCGTCAGCACCGGAACGCCGAGGCTGTCGGCGAGGCGGTGCACGGGCGAGGGTGTCAGGCCCATGCCGCGCCCGGCCCGGGCCGGCGCCCGCGTGTAGACGGCCGCGACCGCGTGGCCGTCGGCCGCGATGCGCGCGAGCGTCGGCACCGCGAAATCCGGGGTGCCCATGAAGACGATTCTCACTGGAACGCGATTCCCGCTGAGCCCCCTCCGCAGATATGTTGCGGTTCAGGCAGCCTCGCCGCGCTTGGCGGCCTTTGCAAACTTCTTGTTCACTCGATCACGCTTGAGTTTCGACAGATGATCGATGAACAGAACCCCGTTAAGATGGTCGATCTCGTGTTGAATACAGGTCGAGAGCAGCCCGTCCGCGTCGATTTCCTGTGTAGCGCCAGTGAGATCGCGGTACCGGACCCGGACCCGGTCCGGACGTTCCACCTCGGCGTAATATTCGGGGATCGAGAGACAGCCCTCGTCGTAGACGCGCTTCTCCTCGGAGGACCAAACAATTTCCGGGTCCAGGAACACGCGCGGCTCGCGCGCATTTTCGTCTTTTGACGTATCAATGGTCACGACGCGGCGGGGGACACCGATCTGGATCGCCGCGAGCCCGACGCCCGGCGCGTCGTACATGGTCTCGAGCATGTCGGCGGCGAGCTTGCGGATCTCATCCGTGACGGCACCGACCGGCTCGGAGATCAGGCGCAGGCGGGTATCGGGCAGGATGACGAGGGGACGAACGGTCATGACGCAACCGGCTGGGCGGGATCGGCCACGGGCGGCGCCCGCGGGTGTCTGCAGATAGGATGCGCCACCGGACCGGTCAAATGAGGCGCGGCCTGGCCCCTGGCCCGGATCTCCCGCCGAGGCCTGCCCGGGACTGCGTTCGCGCCGTCCCGGGGACGCGCCCGGTCGAGCCCGACATCGACGGATCGCGCGAGGCCTGGACGGCGCCCGCGCGGATCCGGCACCGCTGAGGCCAGGAAGGACAGCGCGCATGGTGGAGGAGCGCCGCGAGCAGGGGCCATCCGCAGGAACCGGGTCGGCCGCCTATCCGGAGGTGTCCGACGAGGTCCTGGAGAGCTGGCAATACATCGTCAACGAGGTGGCCGGGCGCCTCAATGTGCCGGTCGGGCAGATCATGCGCCGGCGCGGCCCCGAGCTCGCGGTCTGCGTCACCAATGACGACGCGCGCAACCCACACGCGGTGGGCGAGGCGGCCGCGCTCGAGGGCTCCGGCCTGTATTGCGAGGCGGTCCTGCGGGAGGGGGTGCCGCTCCTCGTCCCGAACGCCGTCGCGGACCCGTCATGGGACGGCAATCCGTCGCTAGCCCGGCACGGGCTGGCGAGCTACCTCGGCTATCCGATCCGCTGGCCCGACGGGACGCTGTTCGGCACCCTCTGCGTCCTCGACGACCGCGAGAAGGCCTATACCCGGCAGGACCGGGACGTGATGGGCCTGATGCGCGACCTCATCGAGAGCAATCTGCGCACCCTGTGCGGCCGCTGAGTCAGAACGCGGTGCGGCTGCGGATGGCGGCGGAGAGGGTGCCCTCGTCGAGGTAATCGAGCTCGCCGCCGACCGGGACGCCGTGGGCGAGCTTCGTCACCTTGAGGCCGAGATGGCCGAGGGATTCGGTGACGTAATGGGCGGTGGTCTGGCCGTCGACCGTGGCGTTCAGCGCCAGGATGATCTCCTTCATGGCCGGGTCGCTCGCCCGCTCCACCAGGGAGGCGAGGTTCAGGTGCTCCGGCCGCACCCCGTCGAGGGGCGAGAGCACGCCGCCGAGCACGTGGTAGCGCGCCTGCACGGCGCCGGAGCGCTCCAGCGCCCAGAGATCGGAGACATCCTCCACCACCACGAGGGTGCTCGGGTCGCGGGCGGCATCGCGGCAGATGGTGCAGGGGTCGCTGGTATCGACGTTGCCGCAATCCTGGCAGACCACGATGCGCTCCACCGCGACCCGCATGGCCTCGGCGAGCGGCCCCAGCAGGGTGTCGCGCTTCTTGATCAGCTGCAAGGCCGCCCGCCGGGCCGAACGCGGGCCGAGGCCCGGCATGCGGGCGAGGAGCTGGATCAGGCGCTCGATCTCGGGACCGGCGACGGCTTGGGGCATCGGGTGTCCGTCTCAAACAGGGGCGACGCGCGGCGCGTACAAGGCGGCATCTCGCGGGGCGCGAAGGGGCTGGGTGCTGCCGGGATGACGGCGGGGCTGCGCACCCGATATGGGTTTGTGCGATTGCACCCGCACGCGCATGCGCGCAAGGGCCGCTGCGCCGGGAGGTCTCCGCGCCGGCGCGTCCGCGACGGTCAGCGACCGGACCGACGGTCCGCGGGGTCCTGACAAAGCCGCGTCCCAGTCTCGACATCGGCGTTTCGTCCAATTGACCGCGAAGGTTCGCCGTTTAACCAAGTGTTACAACGAGAAGCGGTGAACCAGCGTGCGGCGCTCCTGAACGACCGCACGGACGTCTCTCGAAGATCCCGGCGCCCGTCTGGGCCGGGGCAGGGTCAGGCGCGATCAGGGGCCGGGAGCAAAGCTCGTGAGTAACATCGGACAGTTCAATGCAGGTCACGGCGCGGACGCGATCGGCCTGCGAAACCTGAAAGCCGTTCACTGGAACCTTGAGACACCGCGTCTCTACGAGGAATCCCTCGCCCGCCGGGAGGGGCAGCTCGCCCGCGGCGGCGCCCTGGTGGCCACCACCGGCAGCCATACCGGACGCTCGCCCAAGGACAAGTTCGTGGTGCGCGACGCCACCACCGAGAACGAGATCTGGTGGGAGAACAACGGCGCCATCACGCCCGACCAGTTCGACACCCTGCTGTCGGACTTCCTCGCCCATGCCGAGGGCAAGGAGCTGTTCGCCCAGGACCTCTTCGGCGGCGCCGATCCGGGTCACCGCGTCAAGGCACGGGTCTTCACCGAGTTCGCCTGGCACTCGCTCTTCATCCGCAACCTGCTGATCCGACCCGAGCGCGACGACCTTGCCGCCTACGTCCCCGACCTGACCCTGATCGACCTGCCGAGCTTCCAGGCCGATCCCGCCCGGCACGGCTGCCGCTCGAAGACCGTGATCGCGATGGATTTCGCCCGCAGGATCGTGCTGATCGGCGGCTCGGCCTATGCGGGCGAGATGAAGAAATCGGTCTTCACCTACCTGAACTTCACCCTGCCCACGGCCGGCGTGATGCCGATGCACTGCTCGGCGAACGCCGCCCTCGACGCCGAGGGCGGCTCGGCCCTGTTCTTCGGCCTGTCGGGAACCGGCAAGACCACGCTCTCGAACGATTCCTCGCGCATGCTGCTCGGGGATGACGAGCACGGCTGGAGCCCGGAGGGAATCTTCAACTTCGAGGGCGGCTGCTACGCCAAGACCATCCGGCTCTCGCGCAACGCCGAGCCCGAGATCTACGCCACCACCGAGCGCTTCGGCACCGTGATGGAGAACGTGGTGATCGACCCCGAGACCCGGGTGCCGGATTTCGACGACGCCTCCCTCACCGAGAACACCCGCTGCGCCTACCCGCTCGACTTCATCGCGAATGCGAGCGCCACGGGGCGGGCCGGGCACCCGAAGAACATCGTGATGCTCACCTGCGACGCCTTCGGGGTGATGCCGCCGATCGCCAAGCTCTCGGGCGCCGAGGCGATGTACCATTTCCTCTCGGGCTACACCGCCAAGGTGGCGGGCACGGAGCGCGGCCTGACGGGGCCGGAGGCCACCTTCTCCACCTGCTTCGGGGCCCCGTTCATGCCGCGCCACCCGAGCGTCTACGGCAACCTGCTGCGCGATCTGATCGCCGAGCATGAGGTCGATTGCTGGCTCGTCAACACCGGCTGGACCGGGGGCGGGGTCGGCACCGGCCGGCGTATGCCGATCCGGGTGACCCGGCGCCTCCTCGCCGCCGCCCTCGACGGCTCGCTGTCGCAGGCCGAGTTCCGGCGCGACCCCTATTTCGGCTTCGCGGTCCCGACCCAGGTGCCGGGGGTCGAGCAGCACGTGCTCGAGCCCGTCAAGACCTGGAACAACAAGGCCGCCTTCGCCGAGACGGCGACGAAGCTCGTCGCGATGTTCAAGGAGAACTTCAAGCGCTTCGAGGCGCATGTGGATGCCGAGGTGAAGGCCGCCGAGCCGACCACCCAGGCCATCGCGGCGTAGGCCGCGCAAGCGATCGGGGGCGGAGCGGTTCGCTCCGCTCCTCCGCCGAAGCGCGCCACCTGACGTCGAGGTGGCGCGGGCGGGCCGCGTCGGGCGGACCTGCCGACACGAGGCGCCTCAGACGCGCGCCTTGGCGCTCTCGGCCAGCACCGTCCGGACCTTCCGGGCGAGTTGCTCCAGCGTGTAGGGCTTGCCGAGGAGCTGCACGTCGGAATCCACGATGCCGTTATGCACGATGGCGTTGCGGGTGTAGCCCGTGGTGTAGAGCACCGGCAGTCCCGGCCGGAGGCGCCGCACCGCGTCGGCGAGTTCCTTGCCGCTCATGTCCGGCATCACGACATCGGTGAACAGGAGCGCGATCTCGCCCTGGCGGTCGAGGAGGCGCAGGGCCTCCGCCGGCCCGCTCGCGTGGATGACCGTGTAGCGCAGGTCGCGCAGGGCCTCGACGGCCATGCGCCGGACATTGTCCTCGTCCTCGACCACCAGGATGATCTCGCCCGGATGACCCTCCGGGATATCGGCATGGACCTGGCGCCCGGCCGGCGCGGGGACCGGCCCGACGAGGCGCGGCAGGTAGATCTTCACCGTGGTGCCGTGGTTGGGCTCGGAATAGATCTTCACGTGCCCGTCCGACTGCTTCACGAAGCCGTAGACCTGGCTGAGGCCGAGCCCGGTTCCCTGTCCGACCTGCTTCGTGGTGAAGAACGGATCGAAGGCGCGCGCGACGACATCCGGCATCATTCCGACGCCGGTATCCGTGATGGCGATCATGACGTATTGCCCCGCCGGCACGCCGAGATGAGACGCCGCGTAGGCATCGTCCAGATGGGCGTTGCTCGTCTCGATCGTGAGCCGGCCCCCGCCCGGCATCGCGTCGCGGGCATTGACCGCGAGGTTGACGAGCCCGTTCTCCAGCTGGTTCGCATCGGCCCGCGTCGCCCAGAGCCCCCCGGCCAGCACGGTCTCCATCTGCACGGTCTCGCCGAGGGTCCGGCGCAGCAGCTCGGACATGCCCGAGACCAGCCGGTTGCAATCGAGAGTCTCGGGGGCGAGCGGCTGCTTGCGCGCGAAGGCGAGGAGGCGGTGCGTCAGGGTCGCGGCGCGCTCGGCCCCCGTCAGGGCCTGCTCGATGTAGTGCCCGACCCGGGTCTCGCCGCGGTCGAGGCGGCGCTTCAAGAGGTTGAGGTTGCCGAGAATGATCGCCAGCATGTTGTTGAAATCATGCGCCAGGCCGCCCGTGAGCTGGCCGATCGCCTCCATCTTCTGCGACTGGCGCAGCTGCGCCTCCAGGGCATCGCGGCTCGCGACCGTGGCCGCCAGGGCGTAGTGGTTCGCCAGGAGCGCGGCGTTGGCCGAGACCAGCCGCGCGCTCCGCTGGCGCGCGTCCAGGATCGCGTAGGCGGCCAGCGCCAGCGCCAGCAGCACCGCAACCGCGATCACGATCTGCAGCAGGCGCTCCGTGTCGGCCGCGCGGTCCTGACGGGCCTCCAGCACCCGGGCGGATTCGGTCTCGAGCTGGTTCACGAGCGTGCGGACCCGGTCCATCAGGTCCTTGCCCCGGCCAGACCGCATGAGGTCGCGGCTCGCCGCCTCCTGCCCGGCTTGCCGGAGCGCGATGGTTCGGCCGAGCTCGGCGATCTTCTCGGTGGCGGCGGAGCGCAGACTCGCCACGAGCCCGGCGAGATCCGGCTCGGTCGCCATCGCGGCCTCCACCCCCGCGAGGCCGGCCTCGAACTGCGCGGTCGCCTCCGCGTAGGGCGCCAGATAGGAATCCTCGCCGGTCAAGAGGTAGCCGCGCTGGCCGGTCTCGGCATCCTGGAGCGTGGAGAACAGTGTCGCGATCGCGGAGCGCAGATCGTAGCTGCGCCGCATCTCCGCGACCGTCACGCGCTGCATCACCACGAGGGCGCCGCTGCCCACCACGACCGCGAGCAGCAGGAGGAACCCGCCCACCAGGGGCGCGAGCCCGCGCAGGCGCGACGCGTCGGGGGCGCGCTCCGTCCCGGCCGGCGCGGAGGGTTCGTCGGTGGAACGAGACATGACCGTTTCCTGAGGTCCGCTCAGCTCTACCGTTTCGTCCGAGGCCGCACAATCACGGCCGTAAGCCCGCGCGAGAGCGGACGACCGGAGTGACTAGAAGGGCAGCTTCATGCCGGGCGGCAGGGGCAGATCCTTGGTCAGCTCTGCCATGCGCGCCTGGGCCGTCTGCTCGGCCTTGGAGCGGGCGTCGTTCACCGCCGCCACGACGAGGTCCTCGAGGATCTCGCGCTCGTCGGCGATCATCAGGCCCGGGTCGATGGTGACGCCCTTGACGAGGCCCTTGGCCGTCATCGTCACCTGGACGGCGCCGCCGCCCGAGGCGCCCGAGACCTCGACGGCGTCGAGTTCGCTCTGCAGGTTGGCCATCTTCTCCTGCATGGCCTGAGCCTGCTTCATGATGCCCATGAGGTCGCGCATGCGGATCGATCCCGGCTGGTGTGAGAAACGCTCGAAGGCCTGATCTAGTGGCTCCTGGCCCCCGGCGCTACGGCTCGTCGTCCTCGCCGGCCTCGATCGGGGCAGCCTCGCCGAGCATCCCGGCGCCGTCGCCGGCCTCCGGCGCCTTGTCGCGCACGTCGATGATCTGGGCGCCGGGGAAGCGCGACAGGACCTCGCGCACGAGGGGATGGGCGGCGGCGTTCTGGTGGCGGGTCTCGGTCGCCGCGCGGGCATGGGCCTCGAGCGTCGGGGCGCCCGCATCCTTGGACAGGGCGACGATCCAGCGCCGGCCGGTCCAGAGATCGAGGGCGCGGGCCAGATCGTTGGCGATGCTCGGGCGGCCGCCCTCGGCGAGGCGGAACTCGATCCGGCCCTCCTCGAAGCGCACGAGATGGACATCGCGCTCCAGCGCCGTCTTCAGCCCGATGTCGCGCCGCTCGTCGGCGAGCGCCACCACGTCCTCGAAGCGGCCGAGGCGCGGGCCGGCGGGCTGGGGCGCGGCCTGCGCGACCGGTGCCGGGCGCGCGGCGGCCCCGCCGCCACCCGCCAGGGCGAGCGCCGGCCGCGGGGGCGCCTCGGGGGGCTGAGCGGAGACTTGCGGCGAGACTTGCGGCGAGACTTGCGGTGAAACTTGCGATGGGACGGGGGCCGGTCCGGCGAATCCCTGGACCGGGGGGAGGGAGCGCTGCGGCGAGGCTGCCGGCACGCCGCCTTGCAGCGCCTCCGCCTTCATCTGGCGCAGGGCCTCGTCGGGTGTCGGCAGGTCGGCCGCGTAGGCGAGGCGCACCAGAACCATCTCGGCGGCGGCGAGCGCGCGCGTGGCGGCCTGCACCTCGGGGATCGCCTTGATGAGGATCTGCCAGGCCCGCGAGAGCACCCGGACCGAGAGCCCGGCGGCGAAATCCGAGCCGCGGCGGCGCTCGACCTCGCTCAGGGTCGGGTTGGCGGCGGCCGCTTCCGGCACGAGCTTGAGGCGGGTGACGAGGTGGGTGAAGCCCGCGAGGTCGGCCATCACCACGGCGGGGTCGGCGCCGGCCTCGTACTGGCCGCGCAGTTCCGCGAAGGCCGCCGGGACGTCGCCGCGCATCACGGCCTCGAACAGGTCGACGATGCGCCCGCGATCGGCGAGGCCGAGCATGTCGCGCACGCTCGCGGCCGTGACGGCGCCGGCCCCGTGCGCGATGGCCTGGTCGAGGAGCGAGAGCGCGTCGCGCACCGAGCCCTCGGCCGCGCGGGTGATCGCCGCGAGCGCCTCCTCCTCGGCGCTCACGCCTTCGGCGGCGCAGATGCGGGCGAGGTGGGCCGACAGGGTCTCGGCCTCGACGCGGCGCAGGTCGAAGCGCTGGCAGCGCGACAGGATCGTCACCGGGACCTTGCGGATCTCGGTCGTGGCGAACACGAACTTGGCGTGGGGCGGCGGCTCCTCCAGCGTCTTCAGGAAGGCGTTGAAGGCCTTCTCGGAGAGCATGTGGACCTCGTCCACGATGTAGACCTTGTAGCGGGCCGAGACCGGGCTGTAGCGGATGCCGTCGATGATGCCGCGCACGTCGTCGATGCCCGTATGCGAGGCGGCGTCCATTTCCAGCACGTCCATGTGCCGCGATTCCATGATCGCCTGGCAATGGAGGCCGAGTTCCGGCATCGCGATGGTGGGGCCGGTATCGGGCTGGTCCGCGCGGGCATAGTTCAGGCCGCGGGCGAGGATGCGGGCGGTCGTGGTCTTGCCGACCCCGCGCACCCCGGTGAGCATCCAGGCCTGCGGGATGCGGTTGGCCGCGAACGCGTTCGCCAGGGTGCGCACCATGGCGCCCTGGCCGATCAGGTCGTCGAAATCCTTGGGACGGTACTTTCGGGCCAGCACCCGATAGGGGGTCACTGCGGCCGCCGGGGCCGGGAACCCGGGCAGGCCCGGCTCGTCGTCATGCGTGCCGGGCGTCGCGTCCATGCGTCTTGGGAGGCGTCTTGGCTGGGGTCCCGGTCCGCTCGGGCGGGCCGCGCCCGCGGAGCGGTTGAGACGGGTGGGAGGCTGACAAAGACCCGCTCGGTCTCGTTAGGGCTGCTTCCTTCCGGACCTGACCCGGTTGGCGAGTGAAACGTCCCTCACCAACCTCCCGCCGCCTATATGGCCGGGCGCCGCCCCGAACGCAAGCGGCTCCCGGCCCCGCGAATCCCCGGAGGCGGGCCTTACTCGGCCTCGCGCTTCACGATCGCCAGGCTCTTCGGGTCGAGCTTCAGGTCGAACTGCTTGCCGCTCGCATCGATGGCGTCGTCGACCTCGATCATGCCGTCGTCGAGCTCGATCTTCTTCCACTTGGTGAAGCCCTCCTGCTTCAGCACGGCCTCGACCTTGGTCTGCTGGTCGGGCGGCAGCTTCTCGTCGGCGCGGGCGCTGCCGGCGAGGGCGCCCGTGAAGCCGGTCGCGAGGGCAAGGGCGAGGGCGGCGGTGGGAAGGCGCATGGCGTGTCTCCTGGCTCTGTTGGCCGGCGATGAACCGCCGAAGCCTCTGCGGGTTCCCAGTTGTGTCCGCAACGATCGGCGCCTACGCTCAAACCCTCGCCTTCAGGATCCCGACAGCATGGTCACCCGCGTCGCCACCGTCGCCTTCGAGGGGTAAGTGGTAGGACTTTTCCCTTCGATGACGAACGTTGCCCGCTGTATCTAAACTGCTGCAGCTACGGCGCTTCCGGCGAAAGCTATTGTGGAAATCCATCACCGGCAACGTCGCGAAATTTCGCTGTTTTCCTAGTCCGTGGTGACACTGCGGTGACTCCACGGACGACGGTGACACCGATGCCCAAGCTCACGAAGCGGATAGTCGACGCAGCAGAAGCCCGTCCGGCGCCGTACTTTCTTTGGTGCACCGAGCTGAGGGGCTTCGGCGCTCGGGTCTTCCCGTCCGGCCGGCGGGTCTACTACGCCGACTATCGCACCACCGGCGGGCTCCGACGCCGCATGGCGATCGGAGAGCACGGCAAAATCACTGTGGAGGAGGCGCGCAAGCTCGCCATCAACACGATGAGCGACGTGATCCGCGGCGAGGACCCTGTCGAGGAGCGAATCACCCGGCGCAAGTCCATGACGATCGCCGAGCTTTGCGAGCGGTACCTCAAGGCGGCCGACAAGGGTCAGATCCTTGGCCGCGCCCGGAAGCCGAAGAAGGCCTCAACTTTGGTCTCAGACCGCGGCCGGATCGAGCACCACATCATCCCGCTGCTCGGCCGGCGCCTCGCGCGCGATTTGACCACTGCCGACGTTCAACGGTTCGTGCGCGAGGTCCAGGAAGGCAAGACCGCCAAACGCTACAAGACGAAGGCCAGGGGCATCGTGCTGGTCGAAGGCGGCGACGGCGCAGCCTCGCGCAGCGCCGGCCTGCTCGGTGGTATCATGAGCTACGCGATAGGAGAGGGGATCATCGCCCTGAACCCCGTGCGCGGCGTGAAGAAGCCGGCCGATCAGAAGCGGGACCGCCGGCTCTCTCCCGAGGAATATCAGGCGCTGGGCCGGGTGCTCGCAGAGGCTGACGAGCAGGGCGAGAGCTGGCAGTCGACACACAGCATCAGGCTCCTGTGCCTGACCGGTTGCCGGATGCGGGAGATCGCGAACCTTCGTTGGGCTGAGGTGGACCTCTCCGGGTCCTGCCTGCGGCTCTCGGACACGAAGGAGGGCCGGTCGGTCCGCCCGGTCGGGCAGGCGGCAGTCGCGTTGCTGCGCCAGATCGCCGAGCGCCAGGCCGGCGCCCATGTGCTACCGGCGACAAGAGGGAAGGGCGGCTTCGGCGGCATTCCCGACGCGGTCGAGCGGTATACGAGGCGGGCAGAGCTACGCGGCGTCGGCGCTCACACCCTGCGCCATTCCTACGCCTCGACGGCTGGCGACCTTGGCTTAAGCGACAGCACCATCGGCGCCATGCTCGGCCACGCCGGGCACGGCGTGACCTCCCGGTACATCCACCATCTCGACGCCGTGCTTATCGCTGCGGCAGATAAGGTAGCGGAAAAATTGTCGAGTTACTTCTGAAATAACTGTTTGCACGAACTATCGGTTCAAAGGCGCCATCTTCGAAGTATCTTTGTAGAACCACTCCCAAGCCCCTGGACCGAGTACGCCATCAAGATCTTGTGTGTTGATTCGAGCAAATATGGCACCGACGTCCGGGAACATGAAAGAGGTGGCTTCTGCAAGTTGCCTAGCAGTTAGATTTGTCTTTATGAAATACACCAGGGGTATGGGCGAGTAGTAGTCAAGGATCCTGACGTCGATATACAGCCAATTTTCTACAATTTTGTAGTGCGTGTTGCTCGAGGCCTGAAAGTTGAGGCTGTAGATTTTAGGGTCTTCAGCCATTGGTCGAGTCCTTCATTTGAGCGTGTTCGAGGTGTAGATTCGGCCCTCTTTGCACATCACGGTATTGCGCATCCTCAGCGATACGACTCGCAATCGCGTGCTGCTGCCTGCCCATTTCGATCTGAAGTTTTTCAGATTGCATCAAATTCGGATTTACCGTTCGAAAGTAGTCGAAGCTTCGGAAAACCCAGAACGCGCTAGCGCATGATATGAAAGCAAAAACCCACATCACCGGACTAGAAAGCGCCGCCGCGACCAAAGTAGCAATGAAAGAAAGGCCGCACAACCAGAGCAAGGGAGTGAGAACTCCTTCAGATTTTACTTTCTGAATTACAGCCGGGAAGCTTAGATTTTTCGGCCATTGAAGGCGCGGCATTCGCATTTTTGAATTACCTGTCCGGCTCGGCTGATTGATCATAGCCTCGTGTCGAAACTTCCTCGGCCTCAGCGCTTTGTTGGTGACTCAGCCAGCGGATCGAGCTTTGAGTTCTTATCGTTCCGTCTTTTCATTTCTTCAACTCGTTTCGCATAGTCGCTAGAGCCATCAAGTGCCCACTTTGCCCCGGCTTCTAGCGCGTCCAGCAGCGCAACCATGTTGCCGTTGAGCCGCTCGGCCTCCGCCTTCGAGATCATCTCGCTGCCTTCGCCGTCGACGCTGGACTGAAGGCGCGCGACAATTTCTGCGTTCATTGAGCGCCCGTTGGCTTTCGCCAATTCGGCGATCCGATCGCGAAGATCGTCCGGCAGTCGGATTTTCATCTGCGGGTCTGCGCGCGTCATTCCGCCGGTATGGACCACCGTGGTCTTGACAGCAATAAACCACCGTGGTTCATACACCACCGTGGTCCACATAACGGAGCCCACATGAAGACCAACGAGCAGATGAAGATCCGTCTGCCGCTCGACCTCAAGGCGTTCGTCGCCGGCCAAGCGGACAGGAACAGGTCTACTCAAAACAGCGAAGTTGTTCGCGCCGTCCGCGAGAGGATGGAGCGCACAAAAGAAACGGCCTCCGAGAGCGCTGCAACGCTCGCGAAGGCCTGAACCACCAACGATCCCACGGAGATCATGATGGCTTGCCAAAGTTATATCACGTCGACCTTATTACGTCTCGGTTCGAAAGACGGGCTGTGCTTACTATTAGCAGGGCCCGCGACCAAGCCGGGTCCCGTAACTTCTGCCATTCGGACGATGAGGGCAGCGGATCCGGGATTGCAGCGACGCAATTCGAAGCTCGTTTCCTTCATCGCTGCTATCTTCTCAGGCGAGCACAAGAAGCCTTCGTCGTCTCGCCGCAACTTTCTCCGCTCACTCTTGAGCAGCCTGCCCACGCTCTCGCTGATCGGCGGCAGCGTGGCGCTCACTGGAAGCTCCACATCCGCAGCCGAGCCCGTCACAAACGAGCTCCTCGATAGCTACGACGCCTGGCTCGAGCACGAGCGACGGCAGCTTCAGTGGGAGCGGTATCGGAGTCAGCCGGTCTATCGGCTTCCTCATCCCTTCTCGGATGGCAGGGGTGCCACTTTCGATCAGGTGCCGCTTGCGAATGGCGGAGCGCAGTTTCACGCCACCAACTCGCAGCAAGCCTCGGCTCGAGCGGCGCTCGTTCTGAGTGCGGTCGGTTGCGAATGGCGCGGCAAGAGCCTGTGATCCTTCCGCACGGTTGTCGCGAGCGCTGATTGCCGGGGAGCCCTTGTGCTCACAGGCGCAAGGGCTTTTCCACAAGCACTGTTATTGCTTTTCCCATAGGTTCGCGTATCCTATGGGAATTCCAATAACGGAGTTCTACATGTCAGCCTGCAAGCTCAAGGCCCGCACCGCCCTCGCCACCGAGATCGCGTTGGTCAACCGTCAGAGGTTCAACGAAGCAGTTGCGGAGGGATTTTACCCCTGCGCGCCCAGTACCGTCCGCGGCGCCACGCGCCTATTCGACGTGAATGATATCGTGACCCTGCGCATCTACGGCCGCCTGCTCGACGAAGGCATGATCCCCCGTTCCGCCGGGCAGGTCGCTTGTGGGCTGCGGACGCTTCTCGCTCAGCATCCTGACGCAGAGCGGGTGGTCCACGTCACGACCTCGATGGGAAGTCCGGTTTGGCTGCGTGCGGATGAGTTCGACCGGGATGCCACGGACATGAGCGGAACTGACATCGTCTCCGCGCGCGAATGGTATCTCAAGTACACGCGCGGTCGCGTGATTAGGGACCTGGAAGAAGAGAGCAACGCGCTCGGCTCGGACGACTAACAACTTCAGAGGAATTTCCACATGACCGTGAATACGCAGCTTCCCGACAATCTGTCGGGAGCAACGCTCCCGGCTTGCCTGGAGCCTCGCTTCCGCAAGCCTCGCCTCAACCCCGTTGAGGCCAGCGACTACCTCGCCGCGGCCTACGGGACGCCCGTCGCAGTCGCCACGCTGGCGAAGTGGCGGTGCATCAAGAGCGATGGTCCGGCTTTCGATCGGTTCGGCCGCTCGATCTTCTACCGGCGCGCGGTTCTCGATGACACCACCGGCCGGTACTATTGGCAGGAGAGCATCGCCGAGGGCCAGCCCCCGACGCTACTCGGCCGGCCCGTGGTCGAGGCGGTCGACATGCCCGACGTTGCGGCCAACGCCACCCCGGTACTCTTCGGCGACATCCAGTCGGCCTACCGGATCTACGACCGGGTCGGCATGTCGATCCTCCGCGATCCCTACAGCATCGCCACCGAGGGCCAGACCCGCTTCCACGCTCGCCGCCGGGTCGGCGCCGGCGTGGTCCGTCCGGAGGCCGTCCGCAAGCTCAAGATCGCAGCGAACTGAGGAGCACGACCATGCGCGACTGGACCCACAACTTCGGGGCGGTGAATGCCATCGCCCCGGCCGTCCTGACCGACGACCCCGCGGCCATCACGATCGATCGTTCCGGCTACGATGCCGTGACCTTCGTCCTGATGCTCGGCGTCGGCGGCATCACCTTCACGAACACGAACCGGATCGACTTCATCGTCGAGCATTCGGACGACGGCGCGACCTGGGAGGCGGTGGATCCGACCAACCTCCTCGGCGCAACGCCCGACGCGTCCGGGATCGTGCTCAGCCAGCGCACTGCGCACCCGGCCGCCACCGTCCACCGCTTCGGCTACGTGGATGGCACGGTCGGTGACCGCCGCTACGTCCGCCTGCGAGCCGACTTCAACGGCACGCACGGCACCGGAACCCCGATCGCCGCCCTGGCGGTGCTGGGCAACGCCCGCACCATGCCGATGGCGGCCTAACAGCCGGCCAGAGAGGCGCCACCCCTGGAGGGCGACGCCGGGCAGCCCGACAACGAGAAGTTGGCCTCCGTGGCGCCTCCCCGGATCGAGCGATCCGGCTGGGGAGCGGTCAAGGCCAGCGAGCCCGGCACAAATTTCAGAGGATCCCATGGCACAGCGCGCCCCGCGCATCTGCGGATGCGGCCACAAGATCGCAGCCGACGAGGCCTGCCCCTGTCAGGTGCAGCGGGCGCGCGAGGCTGAGCGCAACCGGCCGACCGCCCGCGAGCGCGGCTACACCTCGAAGTGGGAGCGGGAGAGCAAGGCCTTCCTCGCTCTGCCCATGAACCAAATCTGCGCGTGCGGCTGCGGTCGCCCCGCCACGGTCGTGGACCACAGGCAGGCTCACAAGGGCAATCAGCGTTTGTTCTGGGCGCGCTGGAACTGGCAGCCGATGGCGAAGGGCTGCAACAGCCGGAAGGCTGTTCGCGAGGAAGGTGCCTTCGGTCGCGCCGTGCGGAGTGAGCCATGCACGTCGCGGTGATCACCCCTCCGGCCGCCCTCGTCACCGCATCGGAAGCGAAGCTTCAGGCTCCGGTTTTCGCCGCCGACGACGATCAGCGCGTCACGGCGCTCCTCTCCGTGGCTCAGTCTCAGCTCGAGCGGTCCTGGATTGGCCGCGCCTTTGGTGCGCAGACGCTGGAGCTGCGCCTCGATGGCCTCGACGAGCGCGAAATCATGCTGCCTTGGCCCCCGCTCCGGCGGGTTCTCTCGATCGTCAGCTTGAGCGAGGCCGGCGAGGCGCAGGCGGTCGATCCCGCCTCCTATCTCGTGTTCGGCGTTGGCTCTCGCTGCGGCTCGGTCGCGCCAGTCGGCGGCCGCTGGCCGAGCGTCCCGCGCCGCGCCGAGGCTATCCGCATCCGCTTCGAGGCCGGCTATGCCGCCGACGATCCTGCACTGGCTGCGCCTCGGCACGCTGTCATCCTGATCGCGACGCAGCTCCGCTCGCTCGGCACTCAGGATCTCTCGCTACGCAGCGAGGAGGTCGCAGGGATCGGCGCCACCACCTGGACCGTCTCGGACGCGGCCGAGAAGCTCATCCGCTCGGCGGTTGATGACCTACTCGCCGACTATGCCGTGTGGAGCTGCTGAGATGCGCGGCCGTAAGCCCGGGCTGCGCGCGATCGAGGGCGGCCTCTCGACGGTGCCGCGCGCCCCGTCCTGGCTGCCCGACGAGGCCAAAGACGAGTGGAAGCGCATCCTGCCGAGCCTGATCGATCGCCGCATCCTCACCGACACCGACATGGCGACCGTCGAGAGCTACTGCCTCGCGGTCGGCACGATCCGGCGGTGTCAGATGACGCTGGCCCGCGAGGGCGACACCCTCGAGACGAACACGGGCACCAAGCGGCATCCGGCCTTCCAGACGATGGGTCAGATGATGACCGAGATGCGCCGGCTCGCGGCCGAGATCGGTCTTACGCCCGCGTCCCGTAACAAGGCCGGCAAAACGCCAGACGGGGAGGCAGGCTACGATGCTTACGCCGACCTGGGCATTTGACGACAGCGTGATCGTGGACCCGCACGGGCGGGCCGCGAACATGCTGCGCTTCGCCGACATCCTGCGCCACCCGAAGACGGCCGGCACGGATCGTCGCCCTCTGCAGGCCCGTTGGCAGCGTCGTATCATCGAGCGGATCTATGGTCCGAGCACGCCAGACGGCCGCCGCCAGGTATCGACCGTGTTCATTCTGCTGCCGCGCGGGGGCCGCAAGACGACCTTCGGCTCCGTCCTGACGCTCGGCCATACGATCGGGCCGGAGCAACGAACAGGCGGCCAGGTAGTGGTCGCCGCATCGGACCGGACGCAGGCCCGCATCGCCTTCGACGAGGCAGCCGACATGCTGCGCGCGGATGACCGCCTTCTCGGCGCGACCCGCATCCGTGACACCAAGAACCGGATCGAGCACCCCAAGAGCGGATCCAGCTACGTGGCGATCTCGGCCGAGGGCGACGCGCAGCACGGGAAGACGCCGAGCTTCGTGCTGGCCGACGAGCTCCATGTCTGGAAGGGCTTCTCCCTCTGGAACGCGCTTAAAACCGGTGCCTCGAAGACGCCCGGCTCCCTCACTGTCGTCATCACCACCGCGGGCGAGCGGGCCGAGGGCATCTGCCACGACCTGTTCCAGTACGCGGTGCGCTGCCATCACGATCCGGAGCGGGATCCCTCGTTCCTGCCGATCCTGTTCCAGGCCGATGCCGATTGCGACTGGCTCGATGAGGCGGTCTGGCATTCCGTGAACCCTGGCCTCTCCGAGGGCTTCCCCGACCTCGACGAGCTTCGATCAGAGGCCCGGATCGCCCGCGAGCTGCCGCAGCTCCGCGAGGGCTTCAAGCAGACCCACCTCAACATCTGGCAGGACGGCTCGACCACCGGCTGGATCGAGATGGCGGTCTATGACGAGGCCGGCGTGAAGATCGATGCCGAGGAGCTGACCGGCGAGGCGTGCTGGATCGGCGTCGACCTCTCGAAGAGCTATGACCTGACTGCGATCGTGGCCGCGTTCCTCGACGAGGCCGGCGGCTTCAAGACCCTGACCTGGGCCTTCCTGCCCGAGACTGCGTTCAAGCGGCGCTGTGAGGAGCTGCCCGACGTGCCGCTGCGCCAGTGGCGCGAGGACGGCCATCTCACCGTGATCCCGGGCGATCTGATCGACGACGACGCGATCGAGGGGAAGCTGCGCGAGCTGTGCGACCTCTACGACGTCCAGGAGATCGCCTTCGACCCGAAATTCGCGGCCAAGATGATGGCTCGGCTGATCGAGGACGACCTTCCGGCCGTCGAGGTGCAGCAGCGCCCCATCATCATGGGACCGTTCTACAGCGAGCTGCAGAAGGCCATCATCGGTCGGCGCTTCCGACACGGCGGACACCCGGTCCTACGCTGGTGCGTCCAGAATGCAGTGCCGATCTACGGCGATACCGGACTTCCCTACATCTCGAAGCGCAAGAGCACGCAGGCGATCGACGCCTTGGTGGCGGCGGCGATGGCGACCGGCCGGGCCGACGCGTCCGGCGGTCAGCGCTCGGCCTTCGATGATGCCGCCTTCGATCCCTCTTGGGCAGTGGGGCTCTGATGCTCGTCTTCCACCTCTCGACACGCCCGGTGCCGCCCGACACGGCGCCGGGCCTCCATCCGGGGACCTGACATGACCGCCATTAACGCCATCGCACTCGGCGCCCGCGGTCGCCTCATCACCGACACGGCGGCCTATGACCGGCACGGCGTCGTGACGGCCTTCGTCAACAAGACGGTCGTCGTCCCGCACCTCGGCATGGTGTTCGCCACCCGCGGCGCGCTCGCGACCCGGCGCACGCTCTCCGAGGAGTTGGAGGCCTTCGCGTCGTTCGATGCGGTGATCGCCGAGGGCGGGGAGGTGTTGCGCGAGGCGTACCAGGCCGGCGCCTTCGCGTTCGCCGGCGCGTGGGAGGACAACTTCGACCTGATAATGGTCGGATGGTCGCCGAGCCGCCGGCAGGCCGAGGCTTACACGCTCTCCAGCCTGAGCCACGGCGGCTCGACGCCCTTCGCCTTCCGGCAGCTCAGCCTGATCCTCGCACCCGACCTCGACGATTCGGCCATGCGCCGGATCGGGCTGAAGGTGGGCCGGTCCTTCGACACGTCCCGGCCGGCGCACACCCTCCTCGAGGCGATCGAGCTGCAGCGGCGCACGCCCGGCCCGGTCGGTAGCGGCTCGGCCGCCGAGACCGCCTACGTGGTGGGCGGCGCGGCCGTCCTGACGGAGGTGTCCGAGGCCGGGATCGCGCAACGGATCGTGAAACGCTGGCCCGACGAGGTCGGCCGCCGGATCGAGCCCGAGGGCGCCGGGCCTCTGCCGCAGCGCTCGCCTCCGCAACTGCGCATCGTCGCCTGAGATCGGAGACGCCATGCCCCGCTATTCCAACCTCGCTTTTGACCTCGCGCCGCGCCCGGTACGGCCGGCCCGGCAGGTCCAAGCGGTTTGCGGCCTGAGTGGCGCGATGGGCGGCATGATGCTGGCCTCCGCGATCCCGGGTCTCGGCCCTTTTGGCCTCGTGGCCGGCAGCTGCCTCGGACGCCCGGCCTCTCTCAGTTTCGGGGCCTTTGAGGCCCGCCTCAGCTCCAACGGAGACCGTTCATGACCGCGATCAACGTGATCCTGCAGCGCGATGTGGCGCACATCGTCACCGACAGCGCCTTCTACGACCTCGATGGGTATGTGCAGGGCTTCGCGCCCAAGGCCGTGACGATCCCGCATTGGCCCGGCATTCTGGCAGTGCGCGGTCCCATGCTCGGCATGGCCCTCCTTCTTGCAGAGGCCAGCATCAAATTCCGCAACATCGACGAGTTCGCGGACGGAGCCGAGGCGTTCCTGGCGGATTACTGCAAGCGCCATCACGAAGCTCTTACCCAGTGGGGCGGCCCGCCAGCAATCGAGGTCCATGCAGTCGGCGTTTCGCCCTCCACGGGCGGATGCCGCGGTTTCTACGTGAACTCGCAGCCTGGCGAGGAAGACCCTGATACGCTCCTCAGCGACGACTTCGACTACCTGAGCGCTGGCCCGGCTCCTGTCGTGGCTCTCACGGAGGTGAATGTCCCGGACATCATCGTTGCGCCGCTCCCGCCGGATGAGTTCTGGGGCGAAGTGCGGGCATCCGGGTTCGGCGGCAATCTCGCGGCGCTGGACCACTCGGCCATTCGTCGGCTCGGCACGAAAATCCTCAAGGCGCAGCGCCTGGAGACCGGGACGCACTTCGAGGGCGGTGAGCATCATCACTTCGTCGGCGGCTTCCCCGTGTTCATGACCCTGAAGCGGGACGGCACCATCACGACGAGCATCGGCGAGGCGTGGGCGGACAAGGTCGGCGAGCGCATCGACCCAAGCCAGGACCGAGAGGCGGAACGGGATGCTGCCCCGGACCTGGCGCACATGAGCCGGCAGCAGCGGCGCCAGTTCGAACGCCTGAAGCGGGAGCGCTCGGCGGCCTGAGTGCTAATCACGCTCACGCAGTGTGGCATTCGCACCCGGGCGGCGTAGTCTGCCGCCCGGGCGTCGGCGCAGGTAAGCCGATCAAGATCGCGGGGACACTGAGGATGTCTGAGACCAGGCACAAGCCCTTCCCCTCTACGGGTCCTGAGCAGTTCGAAATTACTCACGCCTGCAGCCATACCCACATGCGAGTGCTCAACGGGAGCCCTCAAGCAAAGCAACGCGGCATCGAGACGTTTTCCAGAGGCCTATGTAACGACTGCAGGGAACTAGAGCACAAAACACGCGCGCTTGAATTTGATGCTCGAAATGGCTCTCTAGTTGGTTCTGACAAGCAGATTAGGTTTGGCAATCAAATAAGGATTTCAGTATTTGAAGAGCTCGATAGGCATGTCGTTGAAGGACGTATTCCCGAAGATGAAACGCTAGACATGTTTCGTCTTCATCTTCTCGGCCAAAAGAATGCTTACTGGTGGATAGAGAAATCTAACTGGGTCCTAGGCAATATGCCAGATTACTATAGATTTTACATGGACGGCGTAGCTTGGAGGACCAAGCGAGGCTGGAAACCGCGCCGGAACTAAGCTGCAGCCGGCGGCGAGCGCGACCACACCTTTGTAAATAACGCGAGCAAACAATTTAACGGTATAGCAGCCTCTAATCTACGAAGTCGCAGGGCCCCAATTCAAAACATATAGTCCCGAGAATATAACCCGCGCCAAAAGCTGATATAGCTATCATCACCCCAATATGTGCCCAATTCGGGTCTCCAATAGAAATTCCCTGCTGGTCACCTGGAGTAACTCGAATAAGCTTCAATATTTCTGGATTTTTTTCAGCATGTCCCAATACATCATTGATAACTTCTTGCCAACCCTGGTTGTCTACCCGCTTCAAAGCCCTGACGAAGTCCGGCGCCAGATCTAACTGATCTTTTAGTCTCTTCACCAGCTTCTGATAGTCAATCTCAGTGACATCGCGAGTGTCATGATCGTTGCTCTTTTGATACCGTGGCACCTGGATTGTTTTGCGATCACTCATTTGAACCTCCTCGTTGTTATTGGTAAGTATCCATACCAATACCATTAGGTGGTCGCGTCAAATCAATGGCGACGCGTGATCATCACGCGACCATAGGCATTCCAAGTAGACTACCATGGTGCGATAAGCTCGCAACGTCAACGAGAGTTTGCCAATTACTGTTCTTCTGAGTCTGCGTCACCAGTTTCGAGAATCAGAAGTAAATTCCAGACTGTCGTCACACTTGTTGTGGCAGCGTTTCTGAATTAGGTCGAGAGATAGTCCGACCCCGCACACGACCTTAGCTGGAAATGGATCAACCAAGCCTGTTGCAAATTTTGCGCCGTTCCCGTTGATGCGCCTTCGCACGGTGACACAGCGGTGACAGTTCCCCGGCGATTTGCCGGCGACACACCGGCAAAGCATTGCCATGAATGGTTTAATATCGGCGCTCCGAAGTTAGACCGTCGCCTTCGAGGGGATCGAGGCGCGCGCCGTCGACGTTCAGGTGTAGATCATCCCGGGCGCGGTCAATTTCAGCGTGGTCGGCCTGCCCGACAAAGCGGTCGCGGAATCGCGCGAGCGGGTGCGCGGCGCGCTCATCGCCTCCGGGCTGGCGCTGCCGGCCAAGCGCATCACCGTCAATCTCGCCCCCGCCGACCTGCCGAAGGAGGGCTCGCATTACGACCTGCCGATCGCGCTCGGCGTGATGGCGGCGATCGGTGCGCTGCCGGCCGATGCGCTGGCGGGCTACTGCGTCCTCGGCGAGCTCGCCCTCGACGGCTCGATCACCGCGGTCAATGGCGTGCTGCCGGCCGCGATGGCCGCCAATGGCCGCGGTCTCGGCCTGATCTGCCCGGCCGCCACGGGGCCGGAGGCCGCCTGGGCCGGGGGCGACATGGACGTGCTCGCCCCCCGCTCGCTGATCCAGCTCGCGAACCACTTCAAGGGGAGCCAGGTGATGGCCCGCCCGGTGCCGGCGATCGCGGCGCCCGGCGGCCCGATGCCGGACCTCGTCGACATCAAGGGCCAGGAGGGCGCCAAGCGCGCGCTCGAGATCGCGGCGGCCGGCGGCCACAACCTCCTGATGAATGGGCCGCCCGGCGCCGGCAAGTCGATGCTCGCCGCCCGCCTTCCCTCGATCCTGCCGCCGCTCTCGCCGCGCGAGCTCCTCGACGTCTCGATGATCCAGTCCGTGGCGGGCGCCCTGAAGGAGGGAATCCTGTCGAACCGGCGCCCGTTCCGCCAGCCGCACCATTCCGCCTCGATGGCGGCGCTGGTCGGCGGCGGCGTCAACGCCCGCCCCGGGGAGGTCTCCCTCGCGCATGGGGGCGTGCTGTTCCTCGACGAATTGCCCGAATTCACACCGCAGACCCTCGATTCCCTGCGCCAGCCCATGGAAACGGGCGAGGTGATGATCGCCCGCGCCAACCACCGGGTCACCTACCCGGCGCGGTTCCAGCTCGTGGCCGCGATGAATCCGTGCCGCTGCGGCCAGGCAATGGAGCCCGGCTATGCCTGCCGCCGGGGGCCGAACGAGCGCTGCATGGCCCAGTACGGTGCCCGCATCTCCGGCCCGCTCCTCGACCGGATCGACCTGCGCATCGAGGTCGCGGCCGTGACGGCGGCCGACCTGATCCTGCCGCCGCCCGCGGAGGGGTCGGCGCAGACGGCGTCCCGCGTCGCGGCCGCCCGGGCGCTGCAGACGGCGCGCTACACGGCCCGCGGCCTGTCCGAGGCCACCACCAACGCGACCTGTCCGGCGAGCATGATCGAGGCGGTGGCGGCGCCCGATTCCGAGGGCGCCGCGCTGATCCGCCAGGCCGCCGAGAGCATGCGCCTGTCCGCGCGGGGCTTCCACCGGACCCTGCGGGTCGCCCGGACCCTGGCGGATCTCGACGGGGAGGCCGAGGTGCGCCGCCTCCACCTCGCCGAGGCGCTGTCCTACCGGGCCCGCGGGGAGAGGGCCGCGGCGGCGGCGTGACGGGGGCCGGCTTGGCCGCCGTCGATTGCCCCGCGCCTAACCGTCGAGCTCCGGGTAGCGGCGAAAGATGCACTGCTCGTTGAAGGGAATCCGGCGCGGGCTCGCGAGGTAGGCGGCCAGCCGCGGGCGCCGGGGGATCGCGGCGTGGAGGGCCGCGACCTGCGGGTTGTCGGAGAGCGCCGCCGCGCTGGCGTTCGGGAAGGCGTAATGCAGCCCGTCGACGAGCTGGAACAGGGACAGGTCCGCATAAGTGACCCGGTCGCCGACGAGGTGGCGGCCGTCGTTGCGGGTCAGGACGTGCTCGAACCAGGCCAGGAATTCGGGAATGCGGTTGCGGCAAAAATCCCGCGCGCGGCGCGCCGCCTCCGGTTTCTGGTCCTCGTAGTTCAGGCTGATTGCGATGGGGTGGTGCGTGTCATGCGCTTCCGCCACCACGTCCGCGATCGTGAGCTGAATCTGATGCGTCCAGATCCGGTCCGCCTCGGACTCGCCCACGAGCCCGAGCCGCGGTCCGAGGTAGAGCAGGATCGCGGCGGTCTGCCCGATCAGCGTGTCGCCGTCCCGCAGGACCGGCGGCGCGAAGGCGGGGCGCGCAATCGACGGATCTTCGAGGAAGCGCGTCAGGGCGCCGAGGCCGCGCCCATCCGCATCCGGTCCGCGAGCGATGTCGACATAATCGGCGCCCGCATCCTCGAGGGCGAGGCGCACGAATTCGCCGCGCCCCTGCAGCATCGGCCAGTAATAGAGCTCATAGGCCATCGCGCGCGCCTCACCCTCGCGGAGGTCAAGCACGGAGCGGCACGATGGTTGCCGGGCTCACTGGTCGGCGGAGGTCTCGTCGGACACCTTCTCGGGCGCGGGCTCCGCGCTCGCCACCGCCTTGCGCTCCAGGAGCGGCTGCAGGCGGGTGGAAAGCTCGCGGTCGAGATGCTTGGCGTAGGCGCCCTTGAAGTAGCGAGCGCCGGCTCCGGCCCCGTAGACGCGGTCATGCGCCTGCACCATCGCGTCGACCTCGGGGCGGCAGAGGAAGCCGATGACCCCGGCGGCCTGATACCAGCGTCCGGCGCGGGCGTGGTTCATGGCGGCGGGGTTCGCCATCACGGTGTCGGCGAAGCAATCGGTGGCGGCCTGCTGCAGGGGCATCAGGACATTGTCGGTCGTCTGCTGGGACGAACCACCCGGGCGGGCCTGGGCGGTGGAGGCGAGGGCGGCAACAAGGATGCCGAGATACAGGGCCTTCATCGGGGAAGCCTCGAACGGGTTCGAAGAAGGCCAAGTATTTCCCGAAGAATGCGACTGGAACAGGGCTTTGGGCGGCCAAATCCGGGGCGGCCGGCGATTGTTCGACCCTGTCGCCGGGCCGTCACATGCGACGCCGTGGCCTGGCGCCGCTTAAGCCATTTTTTACCGAGTTTCAGCCCCGGCGCTCGGCGTTCCACTGGCCGCGGCAGCTGATGCCGCCATTCGTCGTCCAGGTGCCGTTCCCGTAGCCCTGCCGGCCGAGGCGGCCGACGACGTTGGCGCTGTCGGACCCGCGCGAGATCGTGGCGCGCACGGCCCCGTTCGTCGCGACGCGGCCCGTGATGTTGAAGTCGCTGCCGGGGTAGCGCGCCTCGCCCTGCCGGATCTGGACGCCGTAGCGGTAGGCCCGGTCGCAGGGGCCGTCCAGGGTGATCACCTCGATGCTCCAGGTGCCGTCATAGGCGCTCGCCACCTGGACTTTCTTGCGGGCGGCCTCGGCCGTCCCCATGCCGGCCGCCACGAGCGAGAGGGTGGCTGCGGCGAGAATCGCTACTCTCATGATGTTCCAGATCTCGAAGCTTGGTCGTGCCGAAAACTCCTGAGCTCCCGATCGGTTGCCCGCCGGCCAGCGCACGCGAGCGCACCGGCCAGGCCCCGTGGGTCGACCCAAGCCCCGCGGGTCGAAACAAGTCCTGGATCAGCCCTTAGCCGCGCGGGTCGAAACAAGTCCTGGATCAGCCCTTAGCCGCGCGGATCAAGGCGTCCTTGAGCAGGGCGAGCAGGTCGCATCCGGCATACAGGAAGCCGTGGACGCCCGCGGCCTTCAGGGGCTCGGCGAGGTCGCCCGGCTTGCCCGCGAGATAGATCGTGCCCGCCCCGGCCTTGGCCAGAGCCTCGGCCGCCGCCACGGCCTGCGATTCGTAGATCGCGTCCGAGGAGCAGAGGCAGGCCAGGGCCGCGCCCGATTCCGCGAAGGCCCGGGCAAGCGCCTCCGGATCGGCGAAGCCCTCGTTGCCCGGGGCCTCCAGGCCGCCCGCCGCGAAGGCGTTCGCCGCGAAGGTGGCGCGCGCGTTGAAGGCCGGGATCGGCCCGAGATTAGCGAGGAACACGCTCGGGCGCCGGCCCGTGCGCGCCTGATAGGCGTCGGAGGCGTCGCGCAATTCCTCGAACGGCTCGGCGAGGCGCCCGCTCGGCAGCGCCTCGCTCGCGACGGCGGAGCCCGGCCCGAAACCCGGCACGGCCGTCGCCGGGAGCGGCGCCAGGTCGAGGACCGTGACGGGCTTCTCCGCCAGGAAGGGGAACTCGGTGGCCCCGGTCAGGGCCTCGCGGCGGGTCGCGACGTTGCGGGTCCGCGTGGCGCGCATGTCCTCAATGCGGCGCTGCAGCTTGGCGAGGCTGAGGCTCGCCACGATGCCGCCCTCGCGCTCGATACCCTGGAAGGCCTCCCAGGCCGCCCCAGTCAGCTCCGCCGTCAGGCTCTCGAAGCCGCCGGCGCCGGCGGCCGGATCCGCCACCTTGGCAAGGCTCGATTCCTCGATGAGCACGATCTGGCTGTTGCGGGCGACCCGGCGCGCGAAGGCGTCCGGGAGCCCGAGCGCCTGGGTGTAGGGCAGGGCGGTCACCGAATCGGCGCCCCCGAGCCCGGCCGATCCCGCCGCCATGGTGGCGCGCAGGATGTTCACGAAGGGGTCGCGCCGGGTCATCGTCCGCCAAGCCGTCTCGGCATGGAGCCGCAGCGGCTTCGGATCGAGGCCGCAGGCGGCCTCGACGCGGGCCCAGAGGCGGCGCATGGCGCGGAACTTCGCGATGGTCAGGAACTCGTCGGAATCGGCGACGAGCAGGATGCCGATGGCGTCACGGGCCCGGGCGAGGTCGTGGCCGCCGGCCTCCAGGGCGCGCAGATACGCCACCGCGGTGGCGAGCACGGCCGCGAGCTCGGTCGCCTCGCTGGCGCCGGCCGCGTGATAGGGGCGCCCATCCGCCAGGAGCGCGCGCCCGGTGAAGCCCACCGCGTCGAATTCCGCCAGGGTCCGGGCGAGCCTCGGGGTGATCTCGTCCCAGACCGCGCCGAGGCTCCCGGTCGCCGCGAGCGTGCCGATCGGATCGATGCCGAGATCGATCTCGAGCTCGGCGAAGCGGTCGCCCCGGCGCTCGACCAGCGCCTTGAGCAGGGCGGCGGCCTCCAGGCCCCGGCCGCCGGCATCGAGGCGCAGGGCGATCAGGGGCAGCATCACGCCGGAGAGCGTCGCGTCGAGTTCCTCGGCGGAAGCCGCCGTCAGCCCGTAGCCGCGAGCCGCGGGGGCGCCGGCGAAGACGAGGGTCAGCGCGTCTGCGCCGCCTTCGAGGTCGGCCAAAGCCAGGGCGGCGGCGGTGACGGCGTCCGGATGGTCGACGCGCTGGCTGATCCGCCAGGGCCCGGGCGCGCGCATCGGCTGCGGTACCGGATCGGCCGGCTCGTAGAGCGGCTCGATGCGGATGCCGTCGGCGGTCTTGGCGACGAGACGCTTCTCGAAATCGGCGCCCTTGAGGACGCCGTCGACGAGCCCGCGCCAGCGCTCGCGCGTGGCGGGCTCGAAGAGGTCGGCAAGCGGTCTGTCTTCCATCGTGCGGGCCTTGATTCCGGCGGTCTGCCAATCTCGGCGGAAGCCCTGGCACGATGCCGCAGGCGAGGCAATCGCCTTAAAAGCCGGGATGCGCGCTCGGTCCCCGGCCGCTTGGCGCTCAGCCGAAGATGATCAGGCCGGCAAAGCCCAGCGACCCGACGATGATGCGCCACCACGCGAACAGCCAGAATCCGTGGCGGGAGACGTAGTCGAGAACCGTCCGGACGACGATCAGGGCGGAGAAGAACGCCACGATGAAGCCGATCACGATCAGGCCGAAATCATCGGCGGAGAGGTTCTTGTAATTGTCGAGGAGATCCTTGGCGAAGGCACCCGCCATGGTGGGCATCGCGAGATAGAACGAGAACTCGGTGGCCGAGCGCTTGTCGGCGCCCATCAGCATCGCGCCCACGATGGTGGCGCCCGAGCGCGAGACGCCCGGGATCATCGCCAGGCACTGGAAGATGCCGATCTTGAGATCCATCGGCAGGGTGAAGTCGTAGACGTCCCGCTTCTTCACCTCGAGCTCGGTGTCGTCGAGGACGAGGAGCACGAGGCCGCCGGCCACCAGCGTCGCGCAGACGATCCAGGGATTGAAGAGATAGGCCTTGATCATCTTCGAGAAGATGCCGCCGATGATCGCGGCCGGCAGGAACGCGACCAGGATGCCGAGGACGAAGCGGCGCGCCTTGGGGTCGCTCGGCAGCGCCAGGGCAATGCCGAGCAGGCGCCGGAAATAGACCGCCAGGATCGCCAGGATGGCGCCGAGCTGGATCAGCACCTCGAAGGTGTTGTTCGGCGAGTGGAAGCCGATGAAGTGCCCGACGAGGAGCTGGTGCCCCGTGGAGGAGACCGGGATGAACTCGGTGGCGCCCTCGACCACGGCGAGCACGACCGCCTTCGCGATGCTCATCGCATCCATCATTGAGCCTGCCTCGAAATTCGGGTCGCGCCGCCCTTGGGGTGCCGGGCTTGCGGAGGGACGACACAGCGCGGATGCGCACGCGGCGGCAGGGTTGGCCGATCACGGTTGACGGGCGGTTACCGACACGCGCTCAGCGTGTTAATGAGGCGGCAACGATCGAGCAATAACGGTAATCCCGCGCTCGGTCCCGAAGGGGCCCTCGCAAGGCGCGTCCCGCCGGTAGATTCCCCCGTCCGCTCACGGCCTCGATGGCGACGCTTCACCACTCACCCTTCTGCCCCCAATCCCGCTTCATCCGCCTCGTGCTCGCCGAGATGGGCATGGAGCCGATCCTCGTGGAGGAACGGACCTGGGAGCGGCGCGACGAGTTCCTGCTGCTCAACCCGGCCGGCACCACGCCGGTCCTGGTCGAGCAGAGCGGGCTGGCCGTGCCGGGCTCGGGCATCATCGCGGAATATCTCGACGAGACCCGGGGCCTCGGCCTCAGCGGCCGCCGCCTCCTGCCCGACACCACGGCGGAGCGGGTCGAGGTGCGCCGCCTCCTCGACTGGTTCCTGGTGAAGTTCGATGCCGAGGTGACGGGCTACCTCGTCATGGAGAAGATCAGCAAGCGGTTCATGAACAGTTCCGACGGGGGCGGCCCGCCGGACATGAACGCGATCCGGGCCGCGCGGATCAACGTGCGCTATCACCTCAAATATATCGGCTACCTGATGGGCCGCCGCCGCTGGATCGCGGGCGACCATCTGACCTATGCGGATCTCGCCGCCGCTGCCCATCTGAGCTGCGTGGATTATCTCGGCGACGTGCCATGGGACGAGGACGAGACGGCACGGGACTGGTACGCGCGGGTGAAGTCGCGCCCGTCCTTCCGGGCGCTCCTGGCGGACCGGGTGCCGGGCATGGCGCCGGCCGAGCATTACGCGGACCTGGATTTCTGAAACGCACGATCCATCACGGGGACGCGCTGCGCCGCCTGGTCGAGGCGCGCGCGCGCCATCTCGGCTTCGACGCGGTCCGGGTGACCCGTCCCGAGGCCCTGTCGAACCTGCCCGAGCGCCTGTCGGCCTGGCTCTCCTCGGGCGCCCAGGGCGAGATGGCGTGGATGGCCGAGCGCTCCGACCAGCGCGCCGACCCCCGGGCCCTCTGGCCGGAGGTCCGCAGCATCATCATGCTGGGCATGAATTACGGACCCGAGAGCGATCCCCTCGATCTCCTGGCCCGGCGCGAGCGCGGCGCCATCGCGGCCTACGCGCAGCGGCGCGACTATCACGAAGTGATCAAGGGCAAGCTGAAGGAGCTCGGCGGCTATCTCTCCGCCAAGGGGGATGTGCGGGTGAAGGTGTTCGTGGACACCGCCCCGGTGATGGAGAAGCCCCTGGCCGCCGCCGCCGGGCTCGGCTGGCAGGGCAAGCATACCGTCCTGATCTCGCGCGAGCTCGGGAACTGGCTGCTGCTCGGCGCCATCTACACCTCGGCCGATCTGGCGCCGGACGCGCCCGAGATCGACCATTGCGGCTCCTGCCGCCGCTGCCTCGACGCCTGCCCGACGAACGCCTTCCCGGCGCCCTACCAACTCGATGCGCGCCGCTGCATCTCCTACCTGACGATCGAGCATGCGGGGCCGATCCCGGCGGAATTCCGCGCCCCGATGGGCAACCGCATCTTCGGCTGCGACGATTGCCTCGCCGTCTGCCCCTGGAACAAGTTCGCCGAGACCGCGCGCGAGGCCCGCCTCGCCGCCCAGGCGGACCTCGCGGCGCCGCCCCTCGCGGAACTGGTCCGCCTCGACGAGGCGGCCTTCCGCCAGCGTTTTTCCGGCACGCCGATCAAGCGGACCGGGCGGGACAGGTTCCTGCGCAATGTCCTGATCGCCATCGGGAACTCGGGCGAGCCCGGCCTCGTGCCGGAGGCCGAGCGCTGCCTTGCCGATGCGAGCCCCCTCGTGCGCGCCATGGCGGTCTGGGCCTGCGGGCGGCTTTCGGGGCGCTCCGCCTGTTCGGGTCTTTTCAAGCGTTTCGGCCTGGGCGAAACGGATGCGCAGGTGCTGGCCGAGTGGGACGCCGTCCTCGGCGAGGGCCGCACCGGCCGCGGGGAGGCAGAACGTCCATGAACCTTTTCGTCTTCGGACTCGGCTTCTCGGCGCGCCGCTTCGTCGAGCGCGAGGGCGCTCGCTTCGGACGCATCAGCGGAACCGTAACGGAGCCCGAGAAGGCCCGCGCCCTCTCGGCCGGATCGTCTCACCGCGTTTATGCCTTTGGCCCCGAGGCGGACGACCCGCGCATCGCCGCCGACCTTGCCGAGGCCGACGCGCTGCTGATCTCGGCGCCGCCCGGGCGCGACGGCGACACCGTGCTGGCGCGCTACGAGGCGACGATCCGGAACAGCCGAATCCGCTGGATCGGCTATCTCTCGACCATCGGGGTCTACGGCGACCAGGGCGGGGCCTGGATCGACGAGACCACGGAGGCCACCCCGCGCAGCGAGCGCTCGCGCAGCCGCCTCGCCGTGGAGCGGGCCTGGCTCCGGCTCGGCGCCGAGACCGGCAGGGCCGTGCAGGTGTTCCGGCTGTCCGGCATCTACGGGCCCGGCCGCAACCCCTTCGTGAAGCTGCGCGAGGGCAAGGCGCAGCGCATCATCAAACGCGATCAGGTCTTCAATCGGATCCACGTGGATGACATCGCCACGACGCTCGCGGCCTCCCTCGACCGGCCGCGCAACGGGGCCGTCTACAACGTCACCGACGACGAGCCGGCCCCGCCCCAGGTCGTGACCGAGCATGCGGCCGATCTCGCCGGGCTGCCGCTGCCGCCGGCGGTCGATTTCGAGACCGCCGAACTCAGCCCGATGGCGCGCAGCTTCTACGGCGAGAACAAGCGGGTGCGGAACCGGCTGATCCGCGAGGAGCTCGGGGTGAGGCTGGCCTATCCGACCTTTCGCGAGGGCCTGGCCGCCCTCGTCGACGACGCGCGGGGCTGATCAAGCGGAGGGCGCGGCCTGGACGGCCGGGCGCGGCCCGAGCCCGGTCGCGGCGAGGAGCCGGAACAGGATCCGACGGAACAGGCGCGGGCGCTCGACCACGAGGGCCGCCGCGTAGGAGCAGCCTTCCGCGACCGCGAGGGCGAGCACGAGGGTGGCCAAAGTCCCGCCGAGGCCGGGCGCCAGCCCGAAATGGGCGCGCAGCGAGAAGACCAGCGTCATCACCGGCACGTGGATCACGTAGAGCGTGTAGGAGAAGGCCGCCGCCCAGCTGCAGCGGGCGGAGGCCCGCGCGGCCAGCCCGTCGCCGATGGCGAGGCCGAGGAGACAGAGCGCCACCGGCAGGCCGAGGAGGGCCTGATAGGTGAGGAACAGGCCCCCCTCGCTCATGGCATCGATGAAGCCGGGCTGCCCGACGAAGAGCAGCGGCGCCGCGAGCAGGCCGAGGGTCGCCGGGCCGAGCCAGGGTCGGCCGGCGAGGATTCGGACGCGGTCCCGGCCGCCGAGCAGCGCGGCGGCGGCGCCGGCGCTGAACAGCGCCAGCGATTGCAGGTAGAAGAACCGGTCCGCCGTGACGGTCACGAGACCGATGACCGCGATCCCGCCGAGGAGGCGCCGGGCCCCGCGCCCCGCGAAGGCGAGGGCCGCGCAGGCCGCGACGGCGTAGAGATAGACCTCCTGCCGCAGCGACCACAGCGCCCGGTCGATCACGAAGGTGGCGTCGCCCGGCGCGAAGGTCAGGGTGATGCCGCGCAGGAACGCGATGGCGTCGAGCCGATAGGCGTCGCCGGTCTTGGTCAGCAGCGCGAGCCCGTTCTGCCCGAGCCAGCCCACCGCGAAGGTGACGAGGATCGCCAGGACGAGCGGCGGCCAGATCCGGGCGAGGCGATGCACCGCGTAAGCCACGCCGAAGCGGCTGCCGTCGCTGGCGACGAGGCGGCTGAGGCTCGTGGCGATCACGAATCCGGAGAGCGAGAAGAACACCATCACGGCGAGGCGCCCGAACCACTCGGCCGCGGCGGCGCCGGGGCTGTGCACGGGGAAGAACGCCATGCCGAGGCCGTGGCTCACCAGCACGACCTGCGCCGCGAGCGCCCGCACCCCGTCCAGGGCCTCATACCGATAGCCACGCATCGCGCCGACTCCGTCATGGGCGCCCCTCGCCCGACCCTGACCATCCGGGCGATGCCCCGCGAATGCGGCGGCAGCGCGACCGGAGGCGCGATCGGCGGTGCCCGTCACCGCCCCGGCGTGCCGCGGCGTCCGGGGCCGGATCGCGCCAGGGCCCGCGGGGGCATCGACCGGTTTCGGACCCTCGCAGGCCAGGCCTTCTTTGCTCTGGCGGTCTCGCGAATTTTTGGAATGATGAGCGCGCGTCAGGCAGCGCGCCGCGTCGCGGATCGGTTGTCCCGGGAGCCGCCGGCCCATGCGCGATCGCCGCTCCTGGTTTCTCGTCGGCGCCTATCTGTGCGTCGCGGCCGCCATGATGCTCCTCCTCTCGACCATTTTCTGGCTCTGAGCGCTCAGGATCGCCATCCGGGTTGGGTTCGGGCCGCGCCGCCGCTGCCGCTCAGGCGGCGTGCCGGTTGGCCGCCGGCCCGAAATGCCCGAGGTAGCGTGCCGCGATCGCCGTGACGGGCAGCACCACGAACACGTCGGTGGTGCCGAATTGCCGATCGATGACCGCGCCGTCCCCGAAGGTCGCGCCGACCCGCAGGTAGCCCTTGATCAGCGGCGGGAGCGCCTGCAACGCCGCTTTGGGGTCGATCGCCTCGCGGGAGAGGCGGTCCATCGGCACGTAGCGCTCCGGCAGGGCCCGGGCGCGCCACGCCTCGGGGGCGCGGGCATGATGATGCAGGAAGCTCAACGGCAGGGCGAGGCGATCCGGGTCGGTGCCTTCGAGGCTGGCGCAGCCGAGCAGGGCATCGATCCGGTGGTGCAGCACGTAGGCGTAGATGCCGTGCCAGAGGAGCTCCACCGTGCGCTTGGTCCGGTAGGGCTTGAGCACGCAGGAGCGGCCGAGTTCGAGCAGGCGCTTGCCCGGATTGGCTGCGAGCAGGGGCGCGATGTCGTACTCGCCCGCGGTGTAGAAGCCGAAATGGCGGTCGGCCGCGTCCTGCCGCAGCAGCCGATAGGTCCCGACGACCTTCGGGCGCGGCTTGCGGAAAGGCTTCGCCTCGGCAGCGTGGTCGATGACCAGGAGGTGGTCGCAGACCGCGTCGTAATCGTCGACGTCCCGGCGCGAGAGCATCGCCATCCCGGAGGGAATCGCCGACATCTCCTCGTAGAACACCCGGAAGCGCAGGCGCTGCGCCCGGCGGATCTCGGATTTGCGGGTGGCGAGCCGCACCTCGAGGCTGCCGATCCGCCCGAGGCTCGGGTCGAGACCGGGCGTCGCCAGGGGCGCCTTGAAACGCTCGCCGAAGCGGATCGGCGTCGCGCCGGGCGGGACCAGGCTGCGGCCTCCGAAACCGGGCAGCCCCGCCTCGAAGGTCCGTCGCCTCAGGCGGGTGATCGGGCCGTGGATGCCCTTCTCCCAGCCGCTCAGCCACGCCGCGGAAGCGCCTCGGGCGAAATTCGCCACCATGGTTCAGCCTGCCCTTGGGGGCACGGAGCGCATCCCCTCGGGATGGCCGGCCCCGCGCCTCGCGACGCGACAACACCACGAAGCGCGCACGCTTTTATGACACAGGAAGGCGCGGCGCATCAGGGACTTGCGCGCCGCCGAGGGGGAGCCCGGCGGCGGCGGCGCAATCATAGCCGCCGAAGGGTTGCGACCCCGGCGCGGTTCCTCCCGCGGCCGGGAGCGCTGCGGCGTCCGCCGCTCTCAGACGAACTGGTTCAGGCCCGGGATCGAGCCGACGATCGGACCCATGACGTCCTCGCCCGCCTTCTCGCGGCCATAGGCGAAGAGTTCCTGCCCGAGGGGCTGCATCTGGCCCATCGGCACCCCGGCCGACATCAGCTTCTGGCCGAGCGCCATGACGCCGCCGCCCATCATGCCGCCGAGCATGCCCATCAGGCCGCCGCCGCCCTCGCCGTCATTGGCCTGCGCGATCAGGGTCTCGGAGCCCGGCATCGCCGCCAGGAGCTGGCTCACCTCGGTGGCGGGCCCGTCCTTCTGCAGGAAGGCGAGGATGTGGCCGATCGCGGTCTGCGCCGTCGCGGCGTCGAGGCCGGTCCGGTTGGTGACGCGGGCAATCAATTCTTCCATCGTGACAGGCTCCTGAGGGGTATGGCCCCGTCCTTCGGGCTTGGGCTGTGCGAAATCAAGCGTCGGCGGGGCGGCATCTGGAAAATAGGGCGCCCCGCCTGCATAACCGTAGGCACAGGCGGTGGGGTTCGATCCAGATGGCGGATGACGGCACGATTCTCGTCGGCAAGAGCTCCGGAAGCGGCGGCGGCAAGCCGGAGCAGCTGAGCCTGCGGCTCGCCAACCGGCACGGCCTCGTGGCGGGAGCCACGGGCACCGGCAAGACCGTGACCCTGCAGGTCATGGCCGAGGGCTTCTCGAATGCCGGCGTCCCGGTCTTCGCCGCCGACATCAAGGGCGACCTCTCTGGGCTCGCCGCCGCGGGCGAGGCGAAGCCCGTCTTCGTCAAGCGGGCGGAGGAGCTGGGCCTGACCTACGAGCCCGACCGCTTCCCCACCGTGTTCTGGGACCTGTTCGGCGATCAGGGCCACCCGATCCGCTGCACCGTGACCGAGATGGGCCCGCTGCTGCTGGCGCGCCTGCTCGAGCTCAACGACACCCAGGAGGGCGTGCTCAACATCGCCTTCCGGGTGGCGGACGAGAATCAATGGCCGGTCATCGACCTGAAGGACCTGCGCGCGCTCCTGGGCTTCCTGTCGGAGAACCTGAAGGAGATCTCGGGCAAGTACGGCAACGTCTCGGCCGCGAGCGTCGGGGCGATCCAGCGACAGCTCCTGATGCTGGAGAACCAGGGCGCCGACAAGTTCTTCGGCGAGCCGGCCCTGAACCTCTCGGACTTCATGCGGACAGACCGGGACGGGCGCGGCATCGTCAACGTGCTGGCCGCCGACAAGCTGATGCAGAAGCCGCGGCTCTACGCCTCGTTCCTGCTATGGATGCTCTCCGAGCTGTTCGAGGAACTGCCCGAGGTCGGCGATCTCGACAAGCCGAAGCTGGTGTTCTTCTTCGATGAGGCGCACCTGCTCTTCAACGACGCGCCGAAGGCGCTGCTCGATGCGGTCGAGCAGGTGGTGCGCCTGATCCGCTCGAAGGGCGTCGGCGTCTATTTCGTGTCGCAGAACCCCCTCGACGTGCCCGAGACCGTGCTGGGGCAGCTCGGCAACCGCGTCCAGCACGCGCTGCGCGCCTTCACCCCCCGCGACCAGCGCGCGGTGCGGTCCGCCGCCGAGACCTTCCGGCAGAATCCGGGCTTCGACGTCGCCAAGGCCATCACGGAGCTCGCCGTCGGCGAGGCGCTGGTGAGCTTCCTGGAGGCCAAGGGCACGCCGTCCGTGGTGGAGCGCGCCCTGATCGCGCCGCCGCAGGGGCGCGTCGGGCCGCTGACCCCGGCGGAGCGCGCCGCGATCATCGCCCAGAGCCCGTTGCGGGGAAAATACGACGAGGCCGTCGACAACGAGAGCGCCTACGAGATGCTCGCCAAGCGCAAGGGGCTCGACGCGGCCCCCGCGGAGGCCGCCCAGGCCTCGGAGGGCGGGCTCGGCGGACTTCTCGGCAGCCTGGGGGGCATGCTGGGCGGTGTGCTCGGCACGAAGCCCGCCGCCAAGGGCGGGCGCCGGCCGCCCCAGAGCCTGGCCGAGCAGGTGGTCTCCAACGCCGCGCGCTCCATGGCCCGCAGCGTCGGCACGCAGGTCGGCAACGCGATCCTGCGCAACGTGCTGGGCGGGTTGATGAAGCGCTGAGGGCCGGGCCGCGCTCGGATTGACAAATCGGTGGCGCTCGGCCTATCCACCGGCCACCACGCGCGGCTTCCTCGCAGAAGTCCGCGCGTTTCGCGTTTCGCCGCAGCTCGCTCTGCCGGTCGGGACGAACTGATAAAAAGCCGGCCCAGGGGCGCGCCCCGGAGGCCGATCGGAACACGAGAGAGAACGATGTTCGCAGTCATCAAGACCGGCGGCAAGCAGTACCGCGTCGCCGCCAACGACACCATCACGATCGCCACCCTCGAGGGCGAGGCCGGTTCGAGCGTCACCTTCGGCGAGGTCATGCTGTTCACGGACGGCGAGGGCGCCACCCAGGTCGGCGCGCCGCTCCTGTCCGGCATCAGCGTCACGGGCGAGATCGTCGGCCATGGCCGCGACAAGAAGGTGATCGCCTTCAAGAAGCGCCGCCGGCAGAACTCGCGCCGCAAGCGCGGCCATCGCCAGCACCACACGGTGGTGCGCATCACCGGCATCGACGCCGGCGCGAAGAGCGCGAAGGGCTGAGCCTCTAGCCGCTCGCCCCGCCCCCATTCGAATTCGGAGCAGATCCCATGGCACATAAAAAAGCAGGCGGCTCGTCCCGCAACGGCCGCGACTCGGCCGGTCAGCGCCTCGGCGTCAAGAAGTTCGGCGCGGAAGCCGTCATCGCCGGCAACATCATCGTGCGTCAGCGCGGCACCAAGTGGCATCCCGGCGTCAATGTCGGCATGGGCAAGGATCACACCCTCTTCGCCCTCACCGACGGCCGCGTACGCTTCGAGACGAAGCGCGGCCGCGCCTTCGTGGCGGTGGTGCCCCAGCAGGAAGCAGCCGAGTAAGCGGCGGACAAGCTCGACGGACGAAGGAGCTTCCCGCCGGTGTCCCACACCGAACCGGCGGATCGAAGCTCCCTTCGCGGCCCTGACACCGGGGCCCGGGTGCATACGGAACGCGGGGGAGGATGGGATGCCATCTTCCCCTTTCTTCGTCCGAAGGTCCGAGGCGGTTCTTCCGCCCGGTGATCGGAGCCGAGAATGTTCCCCGACCTGACGCGCGACGACGTCTTCCGCCTCGAGACCCGGCGGCTGTGGCTGCGCTGGCCCTGCGCGGCCGACGCGGCCGCCATCGTGGCGCTCGCCGGCGACAAGGCCGTCGCGGAGATGACCGCCCGGATCCCGCATCCCCTCGACCGCACCACCGTCGACGCCTTCATCCTCAAGGCGCGGTGGAGCAACAGCGAGGGGCGCTCGCTCGTGATGGGCATCGCGCCCCGGGGCAAGCCCCAGAGCCTGATCGGCATCGTGTCGATCGAGCCGGACCCGGGCGAGGCCGGCCCGCATCTCGGGTACTGGCTCGGCGCCCCCCACTGGGGCAACGGCCTCGTCACCGAGGCGGTCGGCGCCATGGTGGAGGCCTATTTCGCCTATACGCCGGGCCGGCTTCTCACCTCGGCGGCGCGGATCGAGAATGCGGCCTCGCGGCGCGTCCTGCAGAAATGCGGATTCGCGCATGCGGGCAGCGTGCTGGCGCCGTACCCGGCCCGGGGCTGCGACCTGCCGGTCGATCGCTTCCGCCTCGACCGGCGGATGTGGGAGCGCCGCCGCGAGAGCCAGGGCCGGGAGAGCCGGGGCCTGGACCTCGTCGCCGTGCATGCCTGACCGGCCCGATCGGATCCTGGCAATCGACGGCGCCGGGAGCCACCTTCTTCCGAGCACCCGCGTCCCCGCGCGGGTGCCGATTGCGAGACGAGCAGTACCGTGAAATTCCTCGACGAAGCCAAGGTCTACGTCCGCTCCGGCGACGGGGGCGCGGGCTGCGTGTCCTTCCGGCGCGAGAAGTTCATCGAGTTCGGCGGCCCGAATGGCGGCGATGGCGGCCGCGGCGGCGACGTCTGGGTCGAGTGCGTCGAGGGGCTGAACACCCTCATCGACTACCGCTACCAGCAGCATTTCAAGGCCCGGAAGGGCGAGCACGGCATGGGCTCGAACCGGCACGGCGCCAACGGCGCCGACGTCGTCCTGAAGGTTCCGGCCGGCACCCAGATCCTCGCCGAGGACGGCGAGACCCTGATCGCCGACATGACCAAGGTCGGGCAGCGCGTCCGTCTCGCCAAGGGCGGCAATGGCGGCTTCGGCAACGCCTACTTCACCACCTCGACGAACCGCGCCCCGAAACACGCCAATCCGGGGCTCGAGGGCTTCGAGCAGTGGATCTGGCTGCGCCTCAAGCTCATCGCCGATGCGGGCCTCGTCGGCCTGCCGAATGCCGGCAAGTCGACCTTCCTGGCGACCGTCACCGCCGCCAAGCCCAAGATCGCGGATTATCCCTTCACCACCCTGCATCCCGGCCTCGGGGTCGTGCGGGCGGATGGGCGCGAATTTGTCCTCGCCGACATCCCGGGCCTGATCGAGGGCGCGCATGAGGGCGTCGGCCTCGGCGACAAGTTCCTGGCCCATGTGGAGCGCTGCCGGGTGCTGCTGCACCTCGTCGAGGGAACGAGCGAGCATGCCGGCAAGGCCTACAAGCTCGTGCGCGGCGAGATCGAGGCCTATGGCCACGACCTCGCGAACAAGCCCGAGATCGTCGCCCTCTCGAAGGCCGACGCCCTCGACCCCGACACCCTGAAGGAGCAGGTCGCGCGGCTCAGGCGCGCCGCCAAGCGCAAGCCCCTGGTCCTGTCATCGGCCTCCGGACAGGGCGTGCAGGACGCCCTGCGCGCCGTGATGGCCGAGATGGATGCGGCGAGCGCCGAGGCCGCCGCGACCGGGGCGCCGGCGGAAGCCTGGCAGCCCTGACGCGCGGCGGGCCGGCGCGATCGGTCACGTGCGGTCGGGGCCGCCGCCTGCCCGCGAGTACCCGGCCGCCTGCGGTCCCGCTCCTGTTCAAGGCCGGCGACTTCGTGCACACCGGGGCCGAGCCCGCACACGCCATCCCGCCCCCGACGTCCCGATGATTCCCTCCCTCGAAGAATTCCGCCGCGTCGTCATCAAGGTCGGGTCGGCCCTGCTGGTCGACCGGGCCCGCGGCCGCCTGCGCCACGCCTGGCTCGCGGCGCTCGCCGAGGACATCGCCGACCTGCACGCCCGCGGCGTCGACGTGCTGGTGGTCTCCTCCGGCAGCATCGCCCTCGGCCGCACCGTGCTGGGCTTTCCGCCGGGCGCGCTCCGCCTGGAGGAGAGCCAGGCCGCCGCCTCCGTCGGGCAGATCGCGCTGGCCCGGCACTGGGCCGAGGCGCTCGGCCATCACGGCATCGTGGCGGGCCAGATCCTGGTCACGCCGCGGGACACCGAGGAGCGCCGCCGCTACCTCAACGCGCGGGCCACGATTCTGAAGCTGCTCGAGGTTCGGGCGGTGCCCGTGGTCAACGAGAACGACACGGTGGCCACCAGCGAGATCCGCTACGGCGACAACGACCGGCTCGCCGCCCGCGTCGCCACCATGATCGGCGCCGACGTGCTGGTGCTGTTCTCCGACATCGACGGCCTCTACACCGCGCCCCCCTTGACCGATCCGGAGGCCCGGCACCTGCCGGTCGTCGAGCGCATCACCCCCGAGATCGAGGCCATGGCGGGCGGCCCGGCCTCGGAGCTGTCGCGGGGCGGCATGCGCACCAAGGTCGAGGCGGCCAAGATCGCCGCGGGCGGTGGCACCCACATGATCATCGCGGACGGGCGCGAGAAGAACCCCCTGCGCACGATCGTCGAGGGCGGGCGCTGCACCTGGTTCCTGTCGGGCTCGACCCCGACCGCCGCGCGCAAGACCTGGATCGCCGGCTCCCTCGAGCCCCGCGGCAGCCTCGTGATCGATGACGGCGCGGCGCGCGCGCTCCAGGGCGGCGCGAGCCTGCTGCCGGTCGGCGTCCGCGCCATCGAGGGCAGCTTCGGCCGGGGCGACGCGGTGCTGATCCGCGATCTGCACGGGCGCACCCTCGGCCGCGGCCTCGTGGCCTATGACAGCGCCGAGGCGGCGCTCATCATCGGCCGCCCGAGCAGCCACATCGCGGACCTGCTGACCCATCCGGGCCGCTCGGAAATGGTGCACCGCGACGACATGGCGATGTTTGCAGAGTAGGGCAGCAAGACCCAATTCCGGGTTGTTCCAGGCCGTTCTGCCATGCAAAGACAGGTGCAACGTACAGGCGGCCACCAAGATGTCTGAGCCGCGAGGATCGTGACAGTGCCCGCTCTGAACCTGAAATCCGATTTCGCGGATGCCGACGATCTCGGCACCCAGATGGCCGCGATCGGCCGGCGCGCCCGGACCGCCGCCCGCCAGATGGCGCTCGCCTCGGCGCAGACCAAGGATGTCGGCCTGCGGGCCATCGCCGACCGGATCCGCGCGAGCCGCGCCGAGATCCTGCGCGAGAACGCCCGCGACGTGGCCGCCGCGCGGACTGCCGGCCAGACCAGCGCGCTGATCGACCGTCTCACCCTCGACGAGGCGCGGCTCGCCGGCATCGCCGACGCGGTGGAGAAGATCGGGGCGCTCGCCGATCCGGTCGGGCGTCAGCTCGCCGCCTTCGAGCGGCCGAACGGCCTGCTGATCGAGCGCATCGCCGTGCCGCTCGGCGTCATCGGCGTCATCTTCGAGAGCCGTCCCAACGTCACCGCCGATGCGGGCGCGCTCTGCCTCAAGGCCGGCAATGCCGCGATCCTGCGGGCGGGATCGGACAGCCACCGCAGCGCCATGGCGATCGCCAAGGCGATGAGCGAGGGGCTCGCCGAGGCGGGCCTGCCTGCCGACGCCATCCAGATCGTGCCGACGCGGGACCGCGCGGCGGTCGGCGCCATGTTGAGCGGCCTCGACGGCTGCATCGACGTGATCGTGCCGCGCGGCGGGCGCGGCCTCGTGGAGCGCGTCCAGGCCGAGGCGAAGGTGCCGGTCTTCGCCCATCTCGACGGCATCTGCCACGTCTACGTGGCGGCGGCCGCCGACCTCGCCATGGCCCGCGACGTCCTGATCAACAGCAAGCTGCGCCGGACCGGGATCTGCGGCGCGGCCGAGACGCTCCTCGTCGACCGGGCCTGCGCCGGGACGCATCTCGCGCCCCTCGTCACCGCGCTGCTGGAGGCCGGCTGCGCGGTCCGCGGCGACGGGGCGGTGCAGGCGGCCGATCCGCGCGTCACCCAAGCCACCGAGCAGGATTGGCGCACCGAGCACCTCGATGCCATCATCTCGGCCCGCGTGGTCGACGGGCTCGACGAGGCCATCACGCATATCGAGGCGAATGGCTCGCACCACACCGATGCGATCATCACCGAGGATGCGGCCGAGGCAGCCCGCTTCCTCGCGGAGGTCGATTCGGCCATCGTCACCCACAATGCCTCGACGCAATTCGCCGATGGCGGCGAGTTCGGCTTCGGCGCCGAGATCGGCATCGCGACCGGGCGGATGCATGCGCGCGGCCCAGTCGGCGTCGAGCAGCTGACGACCTTCAAGTACCGGGTGCACGGCAACGGCCAGACCCGTCCGTGAGCGCGATCGCGGGCGGGATCGCCGGCGGACCCGTCCGGACCTGAACCATGGTCTTCGCGGGCCTGCCGCCGGCGGCGCCGGGGCAGCGGATCGGGCTCTACGGCGGATCGTTCAACCCGGCCCATCGGGGCCATCGCCACGTGAGCCTGACGGCGCTGCGGCGGCTTGCCCTCGACAAGGTCTGGTGGCTCGTCACCCCGGGCAATCCATTGAAGGACCGGAGCGCGCTGGAGCCCCTTGCCGAGCGCGCCGCCCGGGCCGAGCGGGTCGCTCACGACTCACGCATCGCCGTGACCACGTTCGAGGCGAGCCTCCGGGCGCCTTACACCCGCGACACCCTGCGCTTCCTCACGGCGCGGCGCCCGGATCTGCGCTTCGTCTGGATCATGGGGGCCGACAGCCTCGCGACGTTCCACCGCTGGCGGGGATTTCGCGAGATCGCCGCCCTGATGCCGATCGCGGTGGTCGACCGGCCCGGCTTCACCCTGCGGGCGCCGAACGCGCCCGGCGCGGGCGCGATGGCAGGATCGCGCATCCGCGAAAGTGATTCGCCGGCGCTTCCCGGGAGACGGCCGCCGGCCTGGGTCTTCCTCCACGGGCCGCGTTCGCCGCTCTCCTCGACGGATCTGCGCAGGGGAAGTCCCTCAATGCATCCCGGGGATGCGGGGATGAGTGCCGCGCAGATATTGAAAATGGGCGTGGAACAATCCACTCTCTGTTGAATGCGGTGCAGGCACCGTATGTCCATTGTCATTCGAGGAACCAGGACGCTGTCCGAGACGATCCAAACGGGAACCGCTGGTTCCGACAACGCCGCCCTGGAGAGGGTCGAAGACTTGAAAGCGCTCGCGCTCGGTTGCCTCGACGAGATGAAGGCCGAGGAAACCATCGAGATCGATCTGGCAGGCAAGACCTCCATTGCCGATACGATGATCGTCACCTCGGGCCGCTCGCAGCGCCATGTGGGCGCCATTGCCGACAAGATCATCCAGGATATGAAGGCCAAGGGTTTCGGCACGGCGCGTGTCGAGGGCCTGCCGGCCTGCGACTGGGTGCTGATCGATGCCGGCGACGTGCTCGTTCATATCTTCCGGCCCGAAGTCCGCGGCTTCTACAATCTCGAGAAGATGTGGGGCGCCGACCGCCCGCTTTCGGGCGCCGATCGCCCGGCCGGTCGTCTGGCCGGCTGATACCGGGCATTGCGTCTCCTCGTTGCCGCCATCGGGCGCCTGAAACAGGGGCCCGAGCGGGATCTCGCGACGCGCTATCGCGAGCGCGCGGTTGCCCTCGGCCGCAGCCTCGGCTTCACCGCCTGCGAGGCGGTCGAGATGCCCGAGAGCCGGGCCCGGCGCGCGCCGGACCGCTGTGCCGAGGAGGCCGCCGCGCTCCTGGCGCATCTCCCGGCGAACGGGGTGCTCATCGTCTATGACGAGCGGGGACGCTCGGATCTCGCCAGCGAGCGAATCGCCGAGCGCATCGGCGCCTGGCGCGACGGCGGGCGGCCCGCCCTCGTCATCGTGATCGGCGGCGCCGACGGGCTGGACGAGGCGGTGCGCGCCCGCGCCGACCTGATCCTGTCCTTCGGGGCTGCGACACTTCCCCACGGGCTGGTGCGCGTTCTCGCCCTCGAACAGCTCTATCGCTCGCTCACCATTCTGGCGGGTCATCCCTATCACCGCGGTGGTCCGGACGGCGTTTAACCGGCATAGGGGCAGGATGAATCGGCGCGCACGCGAGGGTCTGGGCATCGTGGTCGGCTTGGCCGGCCTGCTCGGCTGCGCGGGCGGCCCGCGGGCGGAGCCGAGCCCGGCGCCGAACCCCGATCAGGACAAGATCCAGCGCGCCGTCGAGGAGCGCGACCGCCGCGCCGAGAACCTCAAGCGCATCGAGGATGCCCTCAGGGCGAGCGGCAGCGCCCGCACCCAGTACGAGGCCGAGATTGCCGCCATCGGCGGCGACCGGGCGAAGCTCAACGCCGCGCTGATCGATGCCGGCCGCCAGTCCCAGGCGACCGAGGATCGGATGAGCCGTCTGGAAGAGCGCCTGAAGACCATGGGGGCGAGCGAGGCCGCGATCCGCCGCTCCCTCGAGGCGCGCCGCGGCGTCATCGCGGAGATTCTGGCCGCGCTTCAGCGCATGGGCCGGCGCCCGCCGCCGGCGGTCCTGGTCCAGCCCGAGGACGTGCTCGCGGTGATCCGCACCTCGATGATGCTCGGCGCCGTGGTGCCGGAATTGCGCGGCGAGGCCGAGACCCTGGCGAGCGACCTCGGCGAGCTCGTGCGCCTGCGCGGCTTGATCGCGGCCGACAAGCAGGGGCTGCAGAACGATCTCGCCGGCTGGGCCAAGGAGCAGCAGCGCCTCAACGCCCTCGTGACCGCGCGCCGCGCCCGCCTCGCGGAGGTGGAGAGCGGACTCAACGCCGAGCGTACCCGCGCTGCCGAGCTCGGGGTGCAGGCGAAAAGCCTGAAGGACCTCGTCGACCGGATGGAGGGCGAGGTCGGCGCCGCCCGCCGCGCCGTCGAGGCCGCCCGGGAGGCCGAGCAGCGCGAGGCGCGGGCGACGCAGGAGCGCTTCGCGGCCGCAGGCTTCCGCGACCCGGCCCGGCTGAGCCCGAAGGTGAAGTTCGCCGAGGCCCGGGGCGAGCTGCCGCGGCCGGTGAGCGGGCGCCTCCTGCGCAGCTTCAACGTGCCCGACGGCAATGGCGGGATGACGCGCGGCATTTCGCTCGCCACGCGTCCGAAGGCGGTCGTGTCATCACCGGCGGACGGGTGGGTCTCGTTCGCGGGCCCGTTCCGCTCCTTCGGCCGACTCTTGATCATCAATGCGGGCGATGGCTACTATCTCTTGTTGGCAGGGATGGATCAGATCAACGTCGAGGTTGGCCAGTTCGTGCTCGCGGGCGAGCCGGTGGCCGGCATGGGCGAGGGCGGGGCAAATCTGACCGCGACGGCGAATTCGGCTGCGACTGACGGTGACCGCGGTGATCCGGTCCTGTACGTCGAGTTCAAGAAAGACGGCGGCTCCATCGACCCGGAGCCTTGGTGGGCGAAGGGCCCCATTGAGAAGGTTCGCGGATAATGCGCAAGATGTCCCTCCTCATGCTCGGCGCGTTTCTCGGCGCCGGCACGTCGATGCTGGCGACGCAGACCCAGTTTCTGTCGGGACCGAGCGCGGTCGCGGCCTCCGCCGAGACCTATCGCCAGTTGAGCCTGTTCGGCGACGTCTTCGAGAAGGTGCGCACCGACTACGTCGAGAAGCCCGACGAATCGAAGCTGATCGAGGCGGCCGTCAACGGCATGCTCACCTCCCTCGATCCGCATTCGAGCTACATGGACGCCAAGGCGTTCCGCGACATGCAGACCACCACGCGCGGTGAGTTCGGCGGCCTCGGCATCGAGGTCACGATGGAGGACGGCCTGATCAAGGTCGTGACTCCGATCGACGACACCCCGGCCTCGAAGGCGGGCCTGCTCGCCAACGACGTGATCACGCAGATCGACGAGGATCAGGTCCAGGGCCTCACCCTGAACCAGGCCGTCGACAAGATGCGCGGGCCGGTCAACTCGCCGGTGAAGCTCAAGATCTCCCGCAAGGAAGCCAAGGACCCGATCGAGGTCACGCTCACCCGCGACGTGATCAAGATCAAGCCGGTGCGCTCCCGCGCCGAGGGCGGCGACGTCGGCTATATCCGCCTGACGCAGTTCAACGAGCAGACCTTCGACGGCCTGCGCAGCGCCATCGACAAGCTCTCGACCGATATCGGTCAGGACAAGATCAAGGGCTACGTGCTCGACCTGCGCAACAACCCGGGCGGCCTGCTCGACCAGGCCGTGATGGTCTCCGACGCCTTCCTGGATCGCGGCGAGATCGTCTCCACCCGCGGCCGCAACCCGGACGAGACCCAGCGCTTCTCGGCGAAATCGGGTGATCTCACCAAGGGCAAGCCCGTGGTGGTGCTGGTGAATGGCGGCTCGGCCTCGGCCTCCGAGATCGTGGCCGGCGCCCTGCAGGATCACAAGCGCGCGACGATCCTCGGCACGCGCTCCTTCGGCAAGGGCTCGGTGCAGTCGATCATCCCGCTCGGCGGCAGCGGCGCGCTGCGGCTCACCACGGCGCGCTACTACACGCCGTCGGGCCGCTCGATCCAGGCCAAGGGCATCGAGCCCGATGTCGAGGTGATGCAGGAGGTCCCGGACGAGCTGAAGGGCAAGGACGAGACCAAGGGCGAGGCCGGCCTGAAGGGCCACCTCAAGCAGAAGGACACCGAGGAGCGCGGCGGTTCCTCGGCCTATGTCCCGCCGGATCCGGCCAAGGACAAGCAGCTCACCGCAGCCTTCGACTTCCTGCGCGGCATCCAGAAGGGCGCGGCCAACACCCAGAAGCCGAGCCTGCCGAACTGACGCAAGGTCGCCCGGACCCCGCACGCGATCGAGCCCCCGCCCGGGAGAACCGGGCGGGGGCTTCGTCGTTCTGGCCGCAGGGTTTTCGGCCCCGTTGACGGAACGTTAACCATGCGGGGCCGCAATGGGGGCGGGGGACCGCGTCGCGCGAAGGCCGGGTGGCGGCTGTCCCCGTGCCGAGGACGCGGTGAGCCTGCCCTCCGACGATATCCTGACCCGCCCCCTCGGGGTCGCAGCTCCGGTCGAGGCCGGGCTCAAGGGCCGCCTCGCCCGCGTGCGGGCCCGGCTGGCTCCGCGCCATCTGGCCGCGGGAGCGGCCGGAGGTATGCTCGTCCTCGTCGGCCTCCTGTTCCTGCTCGGCGACCCGCGGGGCGGCGAGCCCCGCGTCACCGTGACGATCACGCGGCGCGAGGCCCCGCCCGCCGAGGCGCGATCCGCCCCCGCCGAATCCGCCCGCCTCGCCGAGATCGAGCCGCCGGTTCCGGTCCCGGTCCCGAGCCAGCGCAGCGCCGAGGAGGTCGAGAGCGCCTCCGGGGTCGTCGTGGTGCGCCCCTCCGGCACCGCGGCGCCGAGCGAGGCGGTGGTGATCCGCGTGCCGTCCTCCCCGGTGAAGCTCGCGCCCGCCCCGGATCCGCGCCTGACCGAGCGCGGCCGCCACGGCCCGGTTCCGAAGATGGGGGAGGGGCGCCTGCGCCCCCTCGACGTCTACGCGCGGCCCGAGGAGCCGGGCTCCGGCCCCCGCATCGCCATCCTGATCACCGGCCTCGGCATCGGCCAATCCGCGACCGCAAGCGCCATCGTGAAGCTGCCGCCGGCGGTCAGCCTCGCCTTCGCACCCTACGGGAGCGAGGCCGAGCGGAGCGCCGCGCGCGCCCGCGAATTCGGCCACGAGGTTCTGCTCCAGGCCCCGATGGAGCCCTTCGACTATCCCGACAGCGATCCCGGCCCCCAATCCCTGCTCACCGCCCTGCGCCCGGCCGAGAATGCCGACCGGCTTGCCTGGGTGATGAGCCGGGTCTCCGGCTATGTCGGCCTCGTCAATTTCATGGGGGCCAAGCTCCTGGCCGATGCGGGCGCGCTGGAGCCGGTGCTGAAGGAGATCGCCGCGCGCGGCCTCGGCTTCGTCGATGACGGCACGGCGGCCCGCGGCCTGCCTGCCGGCCTCGCCGCCAAGCTGAAGCTCCCGGCCGTGCGGGCCAAGATCCCGCTCGATGCCGTGCCGCGGGCCGAGGCGATCGACCGCGAGCTCGCACGCCTGGAGGCGCAGGCCCGCAGCAAGGGCTTCGTCCTCGCTTCGGCCACCGCCCAGCCGCTCACCATCGAGCGCATCGCGCGCTGGTCGCGCGATCTCGAGGCACGCGGGCTGCGCCTCGTGCCCGTCAGCGCCGCCCTGCGGGCGCCGGGCGCGGGAACCCGCCTGTCCAAGGCCGAGTGAGACGGCCGAATCCGACGAAAGGTGGAGGCCAAGCGCGCTTTCGTCCGTTGCGGCGACAGGATCGGCTGCCCTATGGTCCGGCCGATGACGCGCGCAGAAGAGTTCGACGGCCGCCGGGACAAAACCGGTCTGCCCTACCGCCCCTGTGTCGGGATCACGCTGATCGATCGTTCGGGCCGCGTCTTCATCGGCCGCCGCCGCCAGGAAGGCGGCCCCGAGCACGTGTCGGGCGATTTCTCCTGGCAGATGCCCCAGGGCGGCATCGATCCGGGCGAGGCGCCGCGGGCGGCCGCGACCCGGGAGCTCTACGAGGAGACGAATGTCGCGGAGGGCTCGCTGCGCTTCCTCGCCGAGATCCCGGATTGGCTCCCCTACGACCTGCCGCCCGACGTGATGAAGCAGGCCTGGAAGGGCCGGTATCGCGGCCAGACCCAGAAATGGTTCGCCTTCGGCTTCCTCGGCTCGGATGACGAGATCGACGTCATCCGCCCCGGTGGCGGCCAGCACCGCTCCGAGTTCGAGGCCTGGCGCTGGGAGCCGTTCGCGACCCTGCCGGGGCTGATCATCCCGTTCAAGCGGCCGGTCTACGAGGGCGTCGTCGCGGCGTTCTCGCGCCTCGCGCAGTGGCACGCGGGGGCGTGAGCCCGCCGCGTGCAGCCTGAGGTCCGGCCATGCGCTGGTGGTCGGTCCCGATTCTCATCGCCCTGGGGTGGTTCGCCTTCACCCTCACGCCGTTCTGGGCGCTGTACGGGCTCGCCCGCGCGGTCGAGGCGCGCGACGTCGACTATGTCGACCGTCACGTCAATTTCCGGACGCTTCGGCTCTCGCTGGTGCGCCAGACGGCTGCGGCGGCCCGCGCCACGATCGCGGAGGATCCGGGGCTGGAGACGCGCGAGCGCCAGCGCCTGAACGAGGCGGCGGTGGCGGTCGCGCTCGCCTTGGCCGAGACGATGGTGACGCCCAAAACCGTGGTCGATCTCCTCGACGATGGCTGGCCCGAGACCCTCGACATGCCCAAGCCCGCGACCGCCTCCCGCGAGACGGGCTTGCGCGTGGACGGCCTCGTGCGGTTCCTGGCCCTCTACGCGCATTCCGAGATGCGGGGCTTCCGCACCGTCGTCATCGCGGTGCCGCCCGATGCGCCGCGCGCCCGGCAATTGCGCATCCGCCTGCGGCTGCGCGGCTGGACCTGGCGCCTCGTCGACATCGAGGTGACGGAGGAATTGCGCGAGCAGATGGCGCAGAAGCTGTCGCGGACGCTCGCGAAGATGCGCTCGGGCGACCGGGCGCGATGAGGATCGGGGTGCGCTGGCCCGCCGCGTCAGCGTCAGCCGCGTCGCGCGGGTCACCCGCGTCCCGGGATGGTGTCGGGAGCCGCGTCGGCGCGCGGATCCCGTTCCATCAACCCTCCTGCGCCTTCTCGCCGTTCTCCCGGTTGCGGTAGGTGAAGCGCGCATTGCCGAGGCCGGTGCCGATGGTGAGCACGCCCCAACGGGCGTAGGCGCCCATGTTCGGCACCTCGCTCAGGCCCTGCACCACGGCGTCGTTGTGCATCAGCACCATGGTCTCGTGGCCGTCGATCTCCGGCAGCGCCTGCCGCAGCGCGTCCGGCAGGTTGAAGCGGCTGCTCTCCCAGTTCCCCGGAAGGTTCTGGCCGCCGCGGGTGATCGAGCCATCCGCCTCGATCAGGCCCGGGCACCCGACCCCGATGAAGGGGGCGAGCTTCAGCCGGGCGCGCTCGGCCCGCACGATCAGCTCGCGCAGCATCCCGATGAGGCGCTCCACCGCCGCGTCGCGCGAGGGCGGCGGCTCCTCGCAGCGGTGGCGCCAGTGCTCGGAGCGCCAGACGGCGGCGCGCGAGAGGTCGGGGTTCTTCTTGCGGTTCGTGACGAGGACGCCCGCGCGGAAATTGCTGCCCCCGATATCGACCGCGAGGAGGCTGTCGTAGCCGGAGAAGATCCAGGCTGGGGCGAGATGGGCTGCGCCGATCAGGCCGGCCTCGTCCGGATAGTTGCGGATCGGCTCGAGGCGCACGTCGAGGCCGCCCGCGCGCAGGATCACGGCGGCGCGGCTGATGGCGAAGCGGCCGATGAGGCTGTCGCTGAACCCGCCGCCCACCACGATGGCCTGCGTGTCGCGCCAATCCTTCTGCCGAAGGAAGCGCCGCACCACGGTGGCGAGCTCCTGGGCGAAATCCTCCACCGCGCCGAAGACCAGCCCGGCCCCGAGGACGTCGTCCGAGAGCAGCAGGCGGTCGAGGCGCTTCTTGCTGATGTCCTGGCTCGGGATGTCGCCGAGGGGATCGTCCCCGAGTTGGCGCAGCTTCTCGCGCCAATCCTCGACGAGGTCGCGGAACGCGCCCTTCGAGACCCGGTCGCCGATGAAGCCTTCCTCGTTCGCCAGCTCGATGTTGTAATCGTCGATGGTGACGGAGGGCAGGTCGCGCGCCCCGTGCGCCATCGCCGAATGACCGTTCGCCGTTCCCCCTGCCATGCCGCCTCGTCCCCCTCGCGCGTGATCGGACGCGGTACGCTTGCGCACGCACCGAACGGATTGGAACGCGCGAAGCGGGATCGGGTGCGCCGCGGGGGCCGCGATCCACCGATTATTTCGGGCGCGGCGCCGTGCTGGAATCGGCCGGCGGCGGAGCCTTGGGCGCACGCGCTTCCTCGAGGCTCTCGGCCTTGTCCTCGTCGGTATCGCCGCCCTGCTCGATCGTCTTCTCGGGGTTGGCGGCGAGCGCCTTCACGATCTCGATCAGGCGCTCGCACTCGGCCCCGTACTTGTAGGTGTCGAGCACGATGGCGGCGTCCCGCAGGGTGCGCAGGTCGCGCACCGTCTGCTTGTTGGCGGTCTCGCGCAGCTCGCTCTTCTGCGCGATCGCCTCTTCGAGCTTGGCGCCCTTCACGTCGCAGGCGGCCTCGGCGGCGCCGCCGAGCCCGAAGGCCGCCAGGATCAGGGGGAGGGTGAGGGCGAGGCGCATGGGTGATGGCTCCGGCTGCGGGCCGGTTCTGGTCCGGCCGCTCAGGCGTGGTGGGGATAGCTGCGGCGCAGGATGCCGTTCGTGAGTTCCACGATCTGGCTCGGCCGGTAGGGCTTCGGGACGAAGATCGACTCGGCAACGGCGTCGGCCTGCGAAAGGCTCCCGCGGCCACCCGAGGTGTAGACGACCGGGAGACCCGGGCATTGGCTGCGGGCCCGGCGCGCCAGGGCGATGCCGTTCGTGTTGCGGGCCAGATCGATATCGGTGAAGAGCAGGTCGACGGTCTCGCGGGCCAGGATGGCCTCGGCCTCGACGGCGTCGGCGGCGCTGAGCACGCGGTAGCCCTCGTCGAGCAGGGCCTCGACGGCGAGTTCGCAGACGGTGGCCTCGTCCTCGACGACCAGGACGGTCCCGGTGACGCCATCGAAGAAGGCGGGGGCAGTGAGGGCAGCGCAGGCGAAGGGGATCATGACGCAACTCCAACTCACCCGGCGCGCGGCGAAGGCCGCGATGTCGGATCGTCGGACCAACGGGTCCACTCGCGCCGACGTTCGCCGTGTTCCTCTCGAATTGCTCAGGTTTGGTGAGCGAACCTTTAACCCTGCCCGCCCGCACCCTCACGGAAGGGCCGAAAGGGTTAATGAAGCGTTACGAACCCTCTGGGCGTCTTCAGATCGATGAATCGTTCCTGGCTCCTGGCCTATGGCCTGATCCTCACGGCGCTCGCCGGCTACATCGACGCGCTCGGCTTCATCCGCCTCGGCGGCCTCTACACCTCGTTCATGAGCGGCAACACCACGCAGCTCTCCGTGGCCCTCGGCCACCGGGATTTCGCCCACGCGGTCCTGCCGGCGCTGCTCATCTTCGCCTTCTTCCTCGGCGCGACGTTGGGCGGGGGCCTCTCGGTGGTCACGGCGCCGCGCTGGGCGATGCCGGTGGTCCTCGCCTTCGAGGCGCTGACCGTGCTGGGCGCCCTCTCGATCGGGCTGACGACGCCGGATCTCGGGCTCGCCTCGCTGTTCATGGCGCTGGCCATGGGGGCCCAGAACGCCGTGCTGGTGCAGGTCCAGGGGTTTCGCGCCGGCACCACCTTCGTGACCGGGGCGCTGTTCAGCTTCGGCCAGAAGGTCGCCCTCGCGCTCTCCCGGCGCGGCCCGCGCTACGGCTGGGTCGGGGACGGGGCTGTCTGGCTGGCGCTCCTCGCCGGCGCGGCGACCGGCACCGTCGTGTATGACCGGATCGGGCTCGTCGCCCTCGTGGTGCCGGCGACGATCACCGCAACGCTGTCGATCGGCGCCGCCGTGGTGATTGCCCGGCGCCCCGAGCCCGTTCAGGCCTCGCCCTGACGCCGCACCCGATCCCGCCTCGGGGGTTCTCCCCGACGGGACGTTGACACCTATCCTTGCTCCTCACGGCTTCCCGCTCCTCAAGGCTTTCTGCGCATGAGCTCCAACGCCAGCCCCGCCACCTCGCTCACGAGCCACGTCGCGCCGATCCAGGCGGGCGCCCACGTCACGGCGGCCCACTGGCTCAAGGACACGCTGGCCCTCGCCCTCGGGGACGGGCGCGTTCAGTTGGTGCGCGACGGCGCGGCGCAGGACGTTGCCGCCCATCCCGACGGGAGCATCCTGGTGGCGGCGGGCGATTCCGGCCGGCTCGTCACCGGGGGGGATGACGGGCGCGTGGTCGAGATCCGCGCCGACGGGCGGCTCAGCGCGGTCGCGACCGCCCGGGGCGGGGCCTGGATCGACGCGCTGGCCCTGCACGCGGATGGCGGGCTCGCCTACGCGGCCGGCCGCGCCGTGACGGCGCGCGACGCCAAGGGCCGCGAGCGCACGCTCACGGCGCCCTCGACCGCGCGCGGCCTCGCCTTCGCGCCGAAGGGCTACCGGCTGGCGGTGGCCCATTACAACGGCGTCAGCCTCTGGTACCCGAACCACGAGGCGGCCCCCGAGGTGATCGAGTGGAAGGGCTCGCATATCGACGTGACGTGGTCGCCGGACGGGCGTTTCGTCATCACGACGATGCAGGAGAATGCCCTCCACGGCTGGCGCCTGCAGCCGGACCGCGGGCACATGCGGATGTCGGGCTACCCGGGCAAGGTCCGCTCGGTCTCGTGGTCGTCGGACGGGCACTGGCTCGCGACGAGCGGGGCGGAGGCCACCATCGTCTGGCCGTTCGATTCGAAGGAGGGCCCCACCGGCAAGGCGCCGCGCGAGTGCGGCGTGCGCCCGGCCCGGGTCTCGCGCGTGGCCTTCCACCCGAAGGTCCCGGTCCTGGCGATGGGCTACGAGGATGGCTGCATCCTGCTCGTGCGCTTCACGGACGCCTCCGAGCTCCTGGTGCGCCCGGCCCGCAAGGGCAGCGGCGTGACGGCGCTGGCCTGGGACGCCCGGGGCGCACGCCTCGCCTTCGGCTGCGCGGACGGGGAGGCGGGGCTGCTGACGCTGCCGGGCTGAGGCGCCGCCCCAGAACCTGAGCCGTGCCTGGAACCTTGCCCCCGGTCGTGCTCTTCTCGCTCAGCGTCGATTGGCGGAGGTGCCGTTCGTGTTTCGTGTGATCCGCACCCTCGGCCTCGCGCTCGGGCTCCTCGGCGGCGTGATCGCCGCGCAGGGCCCCGAATTCGCGCAGCAATACGCCCAGCGCCTCGGCGGCACCGTGGACGAGCTGCGCCGCTCGGTGCAGTCCCTCGAGGCGGATGCCCGCGCCACCGGCACCAGCCGCGACGGCGCCGTCGACCGGCTGCGCGGCAATGCCGACGCCCTCGTGGCCCGGCGCGGCGAGGCCGCGCGCACCGACATCGAGCGCCTCGCCCGGCTCACGGCCCAGCAGCAGGCCCTCGCGGAGGCGACGAGCCCCTTGGGCAAGCTCGCGACGGTGATCCGCGACCCGGACCTGTCGCTCGCCCGCGCCACCTATCAGGATTTCAGCCCCGCCGTGCCGACGACGACGGACGGCCTCGTGGCCGGGCTCCTCGGCTTCCTGGCGAGCTGGGGCGGCTGGCGCGTCCTCTCGGATCTCGGCCGCCGGATGACCCGGCGGCGTTCCCGCAGCGAGCCGCGGGTCGCCTGAGCGGCGCCTTGCGCGCATGGGTGGCCTGCACAGGCGCCCGCCGTTGTGACATCATGTGTTGCCCGGGGTCTACAGCGGCACCGGTGCAGCTGAACTACGAGGGTAGAGCACGCGCGCGGACGACGAGGCCCCCGCGCCGGCTCACGGTCTGTCAGTCGCATCATGGCGCGCGCGTCCAACCCCACCGTCGATCCAGCGCTCGATGCAGCGGCCCTCCTGCGCCGCGTCGGCTTCTTCGGCCTGTTCGTGATCGTGCCCGTGGTGGCGCAGGTGGCGCGCCGCGCCACCGTGGTGCTCGGCCCGATCGCCGTGATCCTGCTGATCCTCGCCAGCGCCATCGACAACCGCCAGCGTCCGCTCTGGCCCGCCGCCGCGCAACTCATCAAGGCGCCGGCCTTCCTGGCCGGCATCCTGGTGATCCTGTGGTCGGCCCTGTCGCTGATCTGGACGCCGTTCCCGGGCCAGGCGACCGAGCGGCTCCTGAACCTCGTCGCCACCATCCTGCTGACGCTCGCGGGCTACCTCGCCCTGCCGGACCGGATGCGCTCGGCCAACCTCTATCTGCTCCCCCTCGGGGTGACGGCGGCCGCCATCGTGGCGATCATGATCGGGGTCTTCGGCGACAGCCTGATGCGCGGCAGCCCGGAGGAGGACAACGCCCTCGACCGGGGCCTGACGCTCCTGGCCCTCCTGGTCTGGCCCGCCGTCGCCTGGCTGCGCTCGCGCCACCGCGACCGCGAGGCCCTGGCCACCGCCCTCGTGGTGGCGGCCGCCCTCGCGGTCTCGCCGAACTCGACGCAGATCGTGGCGCTCGCCATCGGGGCGCTCGCCTTCGCGCTGACGAGCGTCCGCGCGAGCCTCGGCATCGCGGTGACGGCCGGGCTCTCGGCGCTGCTGCTGGCGCTGGCGCCGCTCCTGCCCTTCGTGGCGCGCCCGATCGGCGCGGCCCTGTTCGGGCCGGTCTCGCCGGGCGTGCTCTCGCTCAAGGCCTGGCAGAAGGTCGTGACCACCGAGCCGATGCGGCTGGTGACGGGGCACGGCTTCGAGACGGCGTTGCGCGGGCGCTTCGTTGGCCTGCTGCCGGCCAACGCCCCGACCACGATGCTGTTCGAGTTCTGGTACGAGCTCGGGATCGTCGGCGCGCTGGCGGCGGCCTTCGCGCTCTACGCCTCGGTCCGGCGCAGCGGCCGCGACGCGCCGGCCCTCGTGCCCGGCGCGATGGCGGCCTTCGCGACCGCCTTCACGATCGCCTGCGTGGGCGTCGGCCTCACGGTGATGTGGTGGCTCACGACGCTCGCCATCACGGTGCTGGTCTTCATCGCGATCGAGCGCGGCCAGTTCCGCTCCCGGCGCCCGAAGATCAGCCTGCTCCGGCGGGTGCGGGAGCAGCCCGACGCCTAGAGCTGTTCCCGATCGCGTTGCGACGGGACCGTCGGCCGCGCCCGTGCCGAAGCGGGCGCGGATCCCCTCTCCCGTGCGGGAGAGGGACAGGGTGAGGGTCGAGAACTTTCAGAACGAGGTGCGCCCGATCGGCGCCCGGTCGGCGATACGACCGTATGCTCCATCCTGACGGCGCTCATCCCTCACCCCAACCCTCTCCCGCACGGGAGAGGGGGTCCGTCGCGCCGAACCGAACCGGGGCTGCCGATTTTCCAGCCCGTTGCAACGCGATCGGGCGCGGCTCTAGCTAGATCTCGGCCGCCGCCTCGATCGCCGCCATGTCGGCATCCGACAGGCCGACATGGTGGCCGATCTCGTGGACCAGGACGTGGGTGACGAGGTGGCCGAGGGTCTCGTCGTGCTCCGCCCAGTAATCGAGGAGCGGGCGCCGGTAGAGCCAGACCATGTTGGGCATCTGGCCGGTCACCACCTCGCCGGCCTGCGCGAGCCCGATGCCCCGGAAGAGGCCGAGCAGGTCGAACTCGCTCTCGCACGCCATCTCGGTCAGGGTCTCTTCGTCGGGGAAATCCTCGACCACGATGCGCACGCCGGCCGCGAGCCTGCGGAACGCCTCGGGCAGCTGCGCGAAGGCCTCGAGCGCCAGTTCCTCGATGGCCGCGAGGCTCGGGGCCTTGGCCTCCGCGAGGCTCGGGACCTTGGCCTCCGCGAGATCCCGCGCGGGCGTGCCCCGCGTCACCGGCCTTCGCCAGGAACCGGGACCTCGCCAGGAACCGGGACCTCGCCCGAGACCGGGAAGACGCATTCCTCCAGGAAGGCCGCCAGATCGTTGGTGATGTGGTCGATATGCGCCTCGCGCACCGCCTCCTGCTCGAAGGCCTCGCGGAACGGGTCGATCACGCGGGGCACCACCAGCACCGTGGTCATGCCGAGTTCGTGCGGAACGACGAGGTTGCGGGCGATGTCCTCGAACAGGGCGGAGCGGCGCGGGTCGACGCCGTGGCGTGCGAGGAAGCGCTCGTAGGTCGAGCGCTCGGGCTTGGGCACGAAATCCGCCGCCGCGATGTCGAACACGTCCTCGAAATGGTCGAGGATGCCGAGCTTGGCCGCCACGTTCTCGGCGTGCCGGCGCGAGCCGTTGGTGAGGATCAGCTTGCGCCCGGGCAGGCGCTCGATGGCGTCGCCGAGGGCCTGGTCGAGCTTGATCGTCGAGTGATCGATGTCGTGGGCGAAATCGAGGAAGTCGTGCGGGTCCACCTGCGCCTCGACCATCAAGGCCTTCAGGGTCGTCCCGTAGCGATGATAGAAATGCTTCTGCAGGGCGCGGGCCGAGAGCCCATCGAGCCCGTAGAGGCGCATGACGTAGAGGGTGATGCGCTCGTCGACCTGCGGCCAGACCCGTGCGTCGCTCGGATACAGCGTATTGTCGAGGTCGAAGACCCAGGTGTCGACATCTCGGAAGCCGCGGGACTCGACCGTGGTGAAGTGGCTCTCGCCTGGAAGGAACAAGGCTCTCGCGTTTCGTGACCGCCGCGCGGGCTTGCGCGGCCAGGGCAGTGTAAGATGGATGCCTTGGCCGCGAAAGCAAACCGCCTCCGGGCTCGCGAGCCCGTGAGGCGCCTCAACGGCGCCGGATCAGGGTGCCGGCGCCGTAATCGGTGAAGAGCTCCAGCAGCACCGCGTGGTTGACCTTGCCGTCGAGGATGACCACCGCCTCGACGCCCTGGTCGATGGCGTAGATGCAGGTCTCGACCTTGGGGATCATGCCGCCCGTGATGGTGCCGTCCGCGATCAGGCGGCGGCAATCCTCCACCGTCAGTTCGGGAATCAGGTTCTTGTCCTTGTCGAGGACGCCCGGCACGTCGGTGAGGAGGAGCAGGCGCTTGGCCCGGAGCGCCCCCGCGATCGCCCCCGAGAAGGTGTCGGCATTGACGTTGTAGGTCTGCCCGTCCGCCCCGTAGGCCACGGGGGCCAGGACCGGGATCAGCTCGGCCTTGAGCACCGCGTCAAGGACGCCGCGCTCGACATGCTCGGGCTCGCCGACGAGGCCGAGGTCGAGGGCCTTCTCCTCCTGGCTGTCCGGATCCTTGACGGTGCGGAGCGCGCGCTTGGCCCGCACCATGTTGCCGTCCTTGCCGCAGAGCCCGATGGCGCGCCCGCCCTCGGCCGAGATCCAGCCGACGATCTGCTTGTTGATGGAGCCGGCCAGCACCATCTCGACCACCTCGACGGTGGCCTCGTCGGTGACCCGGAGACCGCCGCGAAACTCGGATTGGATGCCGAGGCGCTCCAGCATCCGGCCGATCTGCGGCCCTCCGCCATGGACCACGATGGGCTTCAGGCCGGATTGCTCAAGCAGGACCACGTCCTCGGCGAAATCCTCGGCGGCGGCCCGGTCGCCCATGGCGTGGCCGCCATACTTGATGACCACGATCTCCTGATCGTAGCGCTGCATGTGCGGCAGGGCCTGGGCCAGGACTTCGGCGCGCACATGCACGTTCGGCAGGTCGGTCATCGTGGTCCTCTGAGAGCCGGTGGCGACAAGATCGACGGCGCGAAATGGATGGCGCGAAATGGATGGTGGATGCGGGCGGCCTTCTACATGAGCGGCGCTCCCCTGCGAAGTCTGATCTGCGCAAAATCGCGTCGGACCCCTTTTCGCGATGTCACGGCGAAACCTTCGCGCGGAGTTTTGGCACGGTATCTTGGCGGGGTATCTTGGCGCCGAATCTTGCTCCCGCGTGGCCGCGTCCTGGCGGCGCCCTCCGATCGAGCCCGCCCGGGTGACGGCGCCGGCTTCGCTCCGCCGGCTCGCCCATCCGGCTTTTCCGGTAGGCCCGGTTCGCCGATCCGAAAAATCTTTTCACCCGTTCACGACAATCAGGGATTGGGGAGCGGTGCGCCCACCCAAGACACCCTCCCGGGCTGCCGGAGGCGCGCGACGCTGAAAAAGCGCCGATTGTTCCGACCCTGGTCGCTGCGGACGCCCCCAATTTCCGCCTTCGCCGACGCGGCCTCAAGTGGAGTGAAAGGTTGCGCTGACGCGGCCTAACCCCGATGCACTCTGCAATGCTTGATTGTACCAGTCGTCGATCGGGCGATCGACGGCGGGTTGGGCCGCCAACATTGTCAACACTTCGTTAACCATAGGGTCCGATTCTGTACCGACCGAACAGGATCCTGAGACCGATGCTCAACGCCGATCCCCTCGTCGCCCGCCCGACGCTGACCAGCCCGAACCATCTCTCGATCGCCCTCGATGGTCTCAGACGGAAAGCGGGCTCGAAGGCCGAGATCTGGCAACTCCTGACCCAGCACTACACGGTCGATCTCGACGCGGTCGCGGCCCTGATGCCGAACGAGGATCCGGAGCCGACCTGGCTCGCGACCCGCGACTGACGGAAGCCGGACAGGCCTTCGCCGAGCCTCGACGCTCGCGGGAGCCGGTGACGCAAGCCGGTCCAGGCGGGCGTCCGTGAGGGGCGTAACAGACAAGGCCGGCACGAACCGGCCTTCATCGAACAACGAGACGAGTGGGGAACGCGCCAGGCCAATCATCACGCGGCGGCTCCACGCCAGAGCACCACCGCGGACCTTTCGACCATTCGAACAGGAGGTCCGTCATGTCTGAACTGCTCTCGGTCGCGCTCGTTTGCGCCGGAACGCTGCTGGCCCAGGATTGCTCGCGCGACACGGCGCTCGATGTCATCGTGGCCCCCGCCCGCACCCCGATGGAGTGGCTGCTGCATGCCCAGACCATGGCGGCGGCGGCCGGCTTTCCCGGCGGCGACCAGCGCTACCTGAAGATCACCTGCGAGCGCCGCCACGCCGAATCATCCCCCGTGCGCACGGCCGACCACGCCTCCTGAGTGGCGCCCCGAGGCGGTCGCCGCTCATGCGGCGACCGTGAGCGCGTGGCCGTCGCGCAGGGTGCCGCCGGCCACGACCTCCGCGTAGACGCCGCAATCGCGGTGGCCGAGGCGCGCGTCGAGGGTCCAGGGGATCTCGAGATCGCGCAGGCCGCTCACTGGGTCGACATTGGTGGCGGCGCAGCGCTGCGTGCGTTGCGTCACGCGCAGGCGCAGGCCGTCGGGCCCTTCGAGCAGCGCGCCCACCAGGCCGAGCTCGGCCCAGGGTTCCAGACCCTCCACCAGAAGGTTGCCGCGAAACCTCAGGGGATCGACCGGCGCGCCGACGAAATCCTCGATGGCGCGCACGCTCGCGAGGTTGATCAGCGAGACGAAGCCGATCCGCGAATCGGTGAAGCGGTACTGCGCAGGGGCCGTGAGGACGCGCGGCTCGCCGCGCAGCGCCTCCGGCAGCAGCTTTCGCATCAGGTCCTCCAGCGCGGCCCGGCCCTCCTGCGTGCCGAGATCGGCCGCGAGGGGAGGACCGTCGCCGGTCTCGACCGTCAGCGTCCGGCTCGCCTCGTCGTAGCGGGTGCGCAGGCGCGCCAGGGCCTCGTCGCGCATCAGCATCACGTATTTGGTCTTGGGCTGATGGCGCGGCGCCACGGCGTTGAAGCCCGAATCGCCGTTCTCGATGGCGTAGAGCCGGTCGCCCGGAAAGTGGCCGCTCGTCTCCAGAGTCGCGGCCTCGACGCGCTCGGGGCTGAGGCCCTTCACCGGGTAGCGGTAGAGGGCGGAGATGCGGAAGCTGGGGCGTGCGGTCATGCGCGGAGCGTGACCCTGAAATTCCCCGCAAAGCAAGCCTGGATCGCCCCCTTGTGGTGCCGATTTACAACACCACATCCCGTCTACCGGCGGCCCGAGGGCGCCGGGGCTCTCGGCGGCTGTCCAGGCCGGAGGGCGCTGTTTCGGCGAGGCCGTGCCGCGAGGCGGGCGGCGGATCGCCGGTACGGGGAGGTGAGATCCAGTGAATTTCGACAAGTACACCGAGCGCGCCCGCGGCTTCGTCCAGGCGGCGCAGAACCTCGCGATGCGCGAGGGCCACCCGCAATTGCAGCCGGGCCACCTGCTCAAGGTGCTGCTCGACGACCCAGAAGGCCTCTGCGCCGGGCTGATCGACCGGGCCGGCGGGCAGTCCCGCGTGGCGCTGGCGCAGACGGAGAGCTGGCTCGCCAAGCAGCCGAAGGTCTCCGGCAACGCATCCGCCCCGCAGGCGACGCGCGAGCTCGTGCGCCTGTTCGACACCGCCGAGAAGGCCGCCGAGAAGGCGGGCGATTCCTACGTCACCGTGGAGCGGCTGCTGCTTGCCCTCGTGGTCGAGAAGGACACCGAGGCAGGCCGGGCGCTGACGGCGGCCGGCGTCACGGCGGCCTCGCTCAATGCGGCCATCAACGCGCTCCGCAAGGGCCGCACGGCCGACAATGCGAGCGCCGAGAACGCTTACGACGCGCTGAAGAAATATGCCCGCGACCTCACCGAGGCGGCGCGCGAGGGCAAGCTCGACCCGGTGATCGGCCGCGACGAGGAGATCCGCCGCACCATCCAGGTCCTGTCCCGCCGCACCAAGAACAACCCCGTGCTGATCGGCGAGCCCGGCGTCGGCAAGACCGCGATCGTCGAGGGGCTGGCTCTGCGCATCATCAACGGCGACGTGCCCGAATCCCTGCGCGACAAGGCGCTTCTCGCCCTCGACATGGGCTCGCTCATCGCGGGCGCGAAGTATCGCGGCGAGTTCGAGGAGCGGCTGAAGGGCGTCCTCTCGGAGGTCACGGCGGCCGAGGGCGGGATCATCCTGTTCATCGACGAGATGCACACGCTGGTGGGCGCCGGCAAGGCGGATGGGGCGATGGACGCCTCGAACCTGCTGAAGCCTGCCCTCGCCCGGGGGGAGCTGCACTGCGTCGGCGCGACCACCCTCGACGAGTACCGCAAGCACGTGGAGAAGGACGCCGCCCTGGCCCGGCGCTTCCAGCCCGTCTTCGTCTCGGAGCCGACCGTCGAGGACACGGTCTCGATCCTGCGCGGCATCAAGGAGAAGTACGAGCAGCACCACGGGGTGCGCATCCAGGATGCGGCGCTGGTGGCCGCCGCGACGCTCTCGAACCGCTACATCACCGACCGCTTCCTGCCCGACAAGGCGATCGACCTCGTGGACGAGGCCGGCTCGCGGCTGCGCATGCAGGTCGACTCGAAGCCGGAGGAGCTCGACAATGTCGACCGCGAGATCGTGCGGCTGAAGATCGAGGCCGAGGCCCTGAAGAAGGAGACGGATTCCGCCTCCCGCGACCGCCTCGTGCGGCTCGAGAAGGAGCTCGCCGACCTCGAGGAGCAATCCGCCGCGATCACGGCCCGCTGGAAGGCCGAGAAGGACAAGCTCGGGGCCGCGGCCGAGCTCAAGAAGAAGCTCGACGAGGCCCGGACCGAACTCGCCAGCGCCCAGCGCCAGGGCCAGTACCAGCGCGCGGGCGAGCTCGCCTACGGGGTGATCCCGGGGCTGGAGAAGCAGCTCACCGAGATCGAGGCGAAGGCCGAGAGCGCGGTCGCGCGGGACGGCATGGTCGAGGAGGCGGTGACGCCGGCCCATATCGCGGGCGTCGTCTCGCGCTGGACCGGCGTGCCCGTCGACAAGATGCTGGAGGGCGAGCGCGAGAAGCTGCTCGCCATGGAGGCGGCCTTGGGCCGGCGCGTCGTCGGCCAGCGCGAGGCCGTCGAGGCGGTCTCGACCGCGGTGCGGCGGGCGCGGGCCGGGCTTCAGGACCCGAACCGGCCGATCGGCTCGTTCATGTTCCTCGGGCCGACGGGCGTCGGCAAGACCGAGCTGACGAAGGCGCTCGCCGGCTTCCTGTTCGACGACGACTCGGCCCTCGTGCGCATCGACATGTCCGAGTACATGGAGAAGCACGCGGTCGCCCGCCTGATCGGCGCGCCTCCGGGCTATGTCGGCTATGAGGAGGGCGGTGCGCTGACCGAGGCCGTGCGGCGCCGGCCCTATCAGGTCGTGCTGTTCGACGAGGTCGAGAAGGCGCATCCGGACGTCTTCAACGTCCTGCTGCAGGTGCTCGATGACGGGCGCCTGACGGACGGGCAGGGGCGCACGGTCGATTTCCGCAACACGCTGCTGATCATGACCTCGAATCTCGGGGCCGAGTACCTGGTCAACCAGCGCGAGGGCGAGGATTCGGACGCGGTGCGGGACGAGGTGATGGGGGTGGTGCGCAGCCATTTCCGCCCCGAATTTCTGAACCGGGTCGACGAGATCATCCTGTTCCACCGCCTCGCCCGCGGCGAGATGGGGGCGATCGTCGACATCCAGCTCCAGCGCCTGGAGAAGCTCCTGGAGGAGCGCAAGCTCGCCCTCGAGGTCGACGCCGAGGCCCGCGCCTGGCTCGCCGACAAGGGCTACGACCCGGCCTACGGCGCGCGCCCCCTCAAGCGCGTGATCCAGAAGAACGTGCAGGACCCGCTCGCCGAGCTGATCCTGTCCGGCAAGGTGCATGACGGGGAGACGGTGCCGGTCCATCTCGGGCCGATGGGGCTGATGATCGGCGACACCGCCGTCGGCGCCGAGCGCCGGCCGCCCAACGCCACGCTGAACTGAGCCGGCGCCCCGGCGCCTCCCGCAGGGGGCGCCGGGGCTTTTCTTTCGGCGCGCGGGCGCGGACAGTGCGGGCGCGATGAACCACGACCTCACCTACGCGATCGGCGATATCCACGGCTGCTCCGATCTTCTCGATAGCCTGCTGGAGCGCATCGAGGTCCACAGCGCCGGGCGCCCGCACCATCTCGTCTTCCTCGGCGACTATATCGACCGCGGGCCCGACAGTGCCGGCGTGCTGCGGACCGTGCGCCGCCTTCACTGGAACGACCCCGAGCGCATCACCTGCCTGATCGGCAATCACGAATCGATGCTGCTCGCCTCCCTGCAGGTGCCGGGGGCGGCCGACCTCTGGCTGCGCAACGGCGGCGGCGCCACGCTCGCCTCCTTCGGCCTCGACGCGATCGAGGATGTGCCGGGCGACGTGCTCGACTGGATCGAGGCCCTGCCGAGCGTGCATGCCGACGCACAGCGCTGGTACGTCCATGCGGGCTTCCGCCCCGGCTGCACCCCGCCCGACCCGGACCTGCGCAACCGCCTCTGGATCCGCGAGCCCTTCCTGTCAGAGGCCTGCGATTTCGGGCGCCACGTCGTCCACGGCCACACGCCGCAGCTCTCCGGCCAGCCGGACCTGCATCCCCACCGCACCAATCTCGACACCGGCGCCGTCTATGGCGGCGCGCTGACGGCCGGCGTGTTCACCGGCGCGCAGGGACCGGCCGTGGCCTATCTCAGCGTGCCGGCGCGGCGCTACGCGGCCTGATTCGGCTGCGCAGCGGCACGAGAGCCCGCCCTCAAGGCCATCAATCGGCCGGCTGGAGCGCGATTTTTCGAGCCTGCGGAGGTCTGAGGTGATGCGCGGACAGGTCCCCGCAAAACGCTCTGCGTAAACATTGATTTCCGTTTGTCGAAGTCTGTATTGAGCGGATCAGACCAAGCGTATTGATTAGTACATAACTATAGATATTACGAGCTGCCACTTTTTCGCCTCATTCTATAATTGTAAACAAATATATTAACAATGATTAAGGCGAGGATTATATGCCGAAGACTGGCTTGTACCTGCTGCAGGGTATTTCCCCCGACACAGTCGCGACATCGCCGTTCGACGTGCGGGTGATCGACCCCTACGACGACAACGGCACGCCCTGGTCCGGGCAGCAGGTGGTGCAGATGGGCGGCGGCAGCGCCGATCCGCACCTGCTGCTCGGCTATTTCAGCATCGGCGAGGCGGAGGTCTACCGCGACTATTACAGCACGATCCCGAAGGACGTGCTCGGCCCGGAGGACCCGCAATGGCAGGGCAATTACGAGGTCGCGTTCTGGTCGAGCAGCTGGAAGGACATCGCCACCCGCTACGTCGATAACCTGATCAAGGCCGGCTACGACGGCGTCTATTTCGACGTGGTCGACGAGTTCCAGACCGATTGGGCGAAGAGCCAGATCGCGGACCCGGCCAAAGCCATGGCGGACCTCGTGAAGGCGCTCGCCGACCATGCCCGCGCCCAGAACCCGGATTTCAAGATCTGGGTGAACGGCGCGGAGGAGCTCCTCGCCAACGACACCTATTTCAAGGCCATCGACGGCATGTTCAAGGAGAACCTGTACTACACGGATTCGGGCGAGAAGCAGCCGGCCGAGGAGACGCAGGCGAGCCTCGAATTCCTGAAGAAGATGGTCGATGCCGGCAAGGACGTGATCGCGATCGAGTATGTCAGCGGGTCCGAGAAGATCGCCGACGTGCATGCCCAGTCCGATCGGGACGGGTTGGGCAGCTACGTCGCCCATCTCAACCTCGACAGCATCGATCTCGACGGCGTCCGCGACGGGCAGGGAAGCGGTCTCGGCACCGTCACGACGCCGCCCCCGGCGCAACCCGCCGGCGAAGGGACCGGGTCGGGCGACGATGCCGCGGGCGGCGCGTCCCCGCCGAAGGTGACCGCGCCCGACAAGGCACCCGACAAGGCGCCCGTCGAGACGCCCGGCCAGACGGACGGCGCGACGGACCCGCATGCCGGGCCGTCCGCGGATCCGGAGACCGGCGGGCGCCACGACGCCTTCCATTTCAGCCAGGACCTGTTCGATCGGGCCGCCCACACCCACCACGCCGACGGCTCGGCGCACGGGAGCGGCCACGGCGCCGCGCACATGGATGCGATGAGCCTCTATCTGCAGCATAGCTGCGGCGCGGATCATCCGGCCTTCGCGGCCTGACGGGCCGGCGCCGGCCCCGGGTTCGGCCCAAACCCGGGCCGCGCCCCGGTCTCACCCGGCCGCGGCCCCGCGGACCGGGCGAGCCGGGTTCCCCACCACGGTGGCGCCGGGCGCCACGTCCCGCGTGACGACGCTGCCCGCCCCGATGATGGCATCGTCCCCGACGGTGACGCCCGGCATGATCAGGGCGCCGCCGCCGATCCAGACATTGCGGCCGATGCTGATCGGCCGCCCGAATTCCAGCCCGGAGCGGCGGATCGCCGGGTCTCGCGGATGGTCGGCCGTGAGGATCTGCACCATGGGGCCGATCTGCGTGCCCTCGCCGATCGTCACCCGCACCACGTCGAGAATGATGCAGTTGAAGTTCAGGAAGACATTCGCCCCGAGGGCGATGTTGGTCCCGTAATCGCAGAAGAAGGGCGGGCGGATCACCGCGTCAGATCCGACCTCGGCCAGGCGCTCGATCAGGAGCTGGCGCCGCTCCGCGGGGGCTAGCGCGAGCGAGGCGTTGTAGCGCACGAGCCAGGCTTTCGTCGCCTCGGCATCCGCCTGAATCTCAGGGTCGCCCGCGTGGTAGAGCTCGCCCGCCAGCATCTTCTCTTTCTCGGATCGCGCCATCGGCTCTCTGTCTCCCGTGATGGCCGAACGGCATGGCATGTTGGCGCCGATCACCCAACCCGCTTCGTCGCGAGAACCGGTGCCGGCAGGCCCGAGCCGACATTCCCGGTGATTTCGGCTGCCTGCGCGCGGCGGAGCGGCTTGAGCCCGGGCCGGCAGCGCGCAAGATGCGGATGGGCGCGGCACGACCGCGCCTGGCCCGAGGGAAAGCGCCCATGCCGACGAAGCCGATCGAGCCCATTCGACCCGCCGGGGCGCCCCCGGCGCACACGGCGCTGACCGAGGGCAGGCTGGCGCGCCTCGGCATCCGGTTCACCGCCTGGGCCGAGCGCTGGTTCCCGGACGCCCTCATCTTCGTCGCCATCGCGGTTGTGATCGTGGCGCTCGGCGCCTTCGCGAACGGGGCGCCGGCGCCCGCAATCGCCAAGAGCTTCGGCGACGGCTTCTGGAGCCTGATCCCCTTCACGATGCAGATGGCCTTCGTGACGATCGGCGGCTACGTGGTGGCGACCTCGCCCCCGGTCCAGGCCCTGATCGACCGCATGGCCGAGGTCCCGAGGAGCGGCCGGGCCGCCGTCGGCTTCGTGGCGGCCGCCACCATGATCTCGTCCTTCCTGAGCTGGGGCTTGAGCCTGATCTTCGGCGGCCTGCTCGCGCGGGCGCTGGCCCGCCGCACCGACCTGCGGATGGATTACCGGGCCGCGGGTGCGGCCGCTTATCTCGGCCTCGGCGCCACCTGGGCGCTCGGTCTCAGCTCGTCGGCCGCGCAGCTGCAGGCGAACCCCGCGAGCCTGCCGAAGAACCTCCTGGCCATCACGGGGGTGATCCCGTTCAGCGAGACGATCTTCCTCTGGCAATCGATGCTCGTCGCCCTGATCCTGTTCGTGATCTCGGTGGTGATCGCCTACGCGTCGGCGCCGGGCTCCGCCGCCGCCGTCACGGCGGAGGATCTCGGCATCGACGTCGCCCGCGAGAGCGAGGCGATCGACCGCCCGAAGCAGCCCGGCGAGTGGCTGGAACATTCGCCGATCCTGACGATCCTGCTCGTGCTGCTGGCGTCGGGCTGGGTGGTTCAGGAATTCGCGCGCCAATCGTGGATCACCGCGATCTCGAACCTCAACACCTACAACCTCCTGTTCCTCACCCTCGGGCTGCTGCTGCACTGGCGCCCCAAGCGCTTCCTCGTGGCGGTGGGACGGGCGGTCCCGGCCACCGCCGGGATCCTGATCTAATACCCGCTCTACGCCGCGATCAGCTCCATGCTGACGAATGCCAGGAACGGCGCCGGCACCTCGGCCTCGGACGTGATCACGCATGCCTTCGTGAGCCTCAACACGACGGGCAGCTTCCCGCTATCGATGGGCGTCTACTCGGCCGTGCTCGGCTTCTTCGTGCCCTCGGGCGGGGGCAAGTGGCTGCTGGAGGCGCCCTACGTGATGCAGGCGGCCAACGAGCTGAAGGTGCATCTCGGATGGGCCGTGATGGTCTACAACGCCGCCGAGGCTCTGCCGAACCTGATCAACCCGTTCTGGATGCTGCCGCTCGTCGGCATCCTCGGCCTCAAGGCGCGCGACATCGTCGGCTTCAGCTTCCTGCAGCTCCTCGTCCACCTGCCGGTGGTGCTGTTCCTGCTCTGGGCGCTCGCCTTCACCCTGACCTATCACCCGCCCGTGGTCCCGGGCTGAGAGCCGCGCGGTTTCGCCCCGGCGGCGCCAGCTGCTGGGACGAGTCCGGTCTTGCTGCGCGCTGCAAGCAACAACACAACTCACGATCGTAAATTCGTAAGAATTCGAGCGAGTTTTCGGATTTACGGCTTGTTCTTGTTTGGCATGGCACATGTGGCTGTGGAATGCCCGAAATCTAGATCCCGGACCGTGCGACGGTGCTCACGCTCAAAACCTTTCTGAAGCCGTTCACGGTCCCTCCGGATGCTCCGGAGATGCACGTGGCGCAGATCCATGCCCTCGCCAAGCAGGCGCCGCTGTTCTACGGCGTGCTCTGGATCAACGTCGCGATCCTGGTCTACGACCATCTCGACCACTGCCCGCCCTGGCTCACCTACCTGCCGCTCCTGCTGTTCACGATCGGCTGCACGACGCGCGGCCTGCATTACCACCGCCTCTCCCGTTGCGCGCTTACCGGCGAGGTCGCCTACCGCCAGTTGCAGACCCTGAACCGGGCCGTCTTCGCGATGTTCATGGCGATGACCGGCTGGAGCATCGTCCTGACCCATTACGGCAATGCGGGAACGCAGATGCACGTGATGTTCTTCATGACCTTCACGATGCTGGCCTCGATCTTCGGCCTGATGCATGTCCGGTCGGCGGCCCTCTGCTGCGCCACCGCGATCCCGGTCTGGGGCCTCTACTTCCTCAGCATCGGAAACACGACGCAGCAGCTGATCGCCGGCAGCTTCCTGGTGTTCTCGAGCGCGGCGACCTACCTGATTTACGTCTACCACGAGGTCTTCTTCTCCCTCGTGAAGCAACATGCCGAGCTGCATCGGCTCGGCAGCGAGAACCTGCGGCTCGCCAATAGCGACCTGCTGACGAACCTGCCGAACCGGCGCAGCTTCTTCACCCATCTCGATTCGGCTCTGGCCGAGAGCGAGGGCAGGGCCCTCCACGTGGCCCTGATCGATCTCGACGGGTTCAAGCCGGTCAACGACACCTACGGGCATCCGGCCGGCGACGCGGTGCTGTGCGAGATCGGCCGCCGGCTCGGCAGCCTGGCGGGACCGCATTGCCTCGTCAGCCGCCTCGGCGGCGACGAGTTCGGCATCGTGCTCACCGGCCTCGACGCGGAGGACGGCGTGGCGGAGTTCGGCCGCGCGGTCTGCGCGGCGGTGGCGAGGCCGATCGTCCTGGCCCACGGGGTGGTCCAGGTCGGGTGCTGCGTCGGGCTCGCGGGCCTCGGCGAGTCCGGACGCAACTGGGCGCGCCTCATTGAGCACGCGGATTACGCGCTCTACCACGCCAAGGCGCAGTTCCGCGGCAGCGCCGTGGTCTTCTCGCGGGAACTCGAGCGGCGGCGCGACTGGCGCGACCGGGTCCAGCAGGCCCTGCACCAGGCCGATTTCGAGCGCGAGATGCGCGTCGTGCTGCAGCCTCTGGTCGATGCGGAGGCCGGCCGGATCGTCGGATTCGAGGCGCTCGCCCGGTGGACCAGCCCGAGCCTCGGCGGGGTGGGGCCCGGGGATTTCATCCCCGTGGCCGAGGGCATCGGCATCGTCTGCCGCATGACCGAGATCCTTCTGGTCAAGGCGCTCGCGGCCGCCGCGCATTGGCCGCCCGGCATCGGCCTATCCTTCAACCTGTCGAGCCAGGACATCGCGCATCCGCAGATCGCCGCACGCATCGCCGTCCTCATCCGCGCGAGCGGCGTGAGCCCGGCGCGGATCACCTTCGAGGTGACGGAAACGAGCCTGATCCAGGATTTCGTGAAGGCGAAGCAGACCCTGGACGCCCTGAAGGCGCTCGGCTGCACCATCGCCCTCGACGATTTCGGCACGGGCTTCTCCAGCCTGAGCTACGTCCACCGGCTCCCGATCGACCGGCTCAAGATCGACCGTTCCTTCATCAGCGAGGTCACCGAGAACGACACCTGCCGCGACGTCGTCCGGACCGTGATCAATCTCTGCCGCACCCTGAAGCTCGGCTGCGTGGTCGAGGGCGTGGAGACCGCCGAGCAGGTCAGCGTGCTGACAAATCTCGGCTGCGAGATGATGCAGGGCTTCTATTTCCACCCGCCGATGGAGGCGGAGGCGGTCGACGCCCTGCTCGCCCGGACGGACCGGATCGACGCCTTGCTGGCGGCCCCGGCGCGCGCAGCCTGAGATCCGACCTCAGGCCCGCGCGGGCACGAGCGCGGCGATGCCGACAAGCAGCCAGCCGGCCATCAGCAGGACGCCTCCGGTCGGCGCGGCCATGGGGAAAAGCGGCGTCTGGGCGAGCGCCCGCAGCGCGAGATCGCCGCAGAACAGCGCGAGGCCGAGGGCGAGCGCGAAGGCGGCGATCCGGGTCAGGCGCAAGGGCGCGAGACCGCTGCCCGCCAGGAGCGCGAGGCCGATCAGGGCCGGCGCGTGGAACAGCAGGAACTGCGCCGCAATGGTCAGGGATGGCGCGTCGACGCGGTGGGCCGCCGCCGCGCTCGCCGCGACGCCCAGCAGACCGGCGAGGCCCGCGACGGCGAGCAGGATCCGCTCAGGCCCTGCGAGGACCGGCCTCAACCGCCGTGCTCGGCAAGGAGCCGCGCCACCGCGGCGCGCAGTTCCGGAACGCCGCGATCGTCGCGGCTCGAGGTCAGCAGCACCTCCGGGTAAGCGGCCGGCCGCTTGGCCAGCGCCGCCTCGACGCCGCGGATGCGGGCGTCCATCTCGGATTTCTTCAGGGCATCGGCCTTGGTGAGGACGATCTGGTAGCTCACCGCAGCCTTGTCCAAGCCGTCGAGGACGTCGGTGTCGATCGCCTTCAGGCCATGGCGCGAATCGATCAGCATGAACACGCGCGCGAGATTCGCCCGACCCTTCAGGTAGGCGTGGATCAGCTCGGTCCAGGCCGCCACCTTGGCCTTCTCCACCGCCGCGAAGCCGTAGCCCGGCATGTCGACGAGGGTCAGGCGTCCCCCGATGTCGAAGAAGTTCAACTGTTGCGTGCGCCCCGGCGTGTGCGAGGTCCGCGCCAGCGTGTTGCGGCCGGTCAGCGCGTTGACGAGGCTCGACTTGCCGACATTCGAGCGTCCCGCGAACGCGATCTCCACCCCCTTCATCGGCGGCAGGCTGCCGAGCGAGGGGGCGGCCGAGAGGAAGTCCGCGTTGCCGGCGAAGAGCAGGCGGCCGCTCTCGATCAGGGCCGGGTCGATTTCCGTCGAATCGTGCATGATTTCTTCCAGGGCCGGGCGCGGTGTCCCGGCCCCCAACGCGCCGCCGAACGGGTCAGCGCCTCATCAGCTCTTGACTGTTGCTTTGTCGGACGAGCCCTTCCGGAACGTACCCCGCAAGTTATCCCACAACTCGACCTTCACGCCGTTCCGGCGCATGATCACGTATTGCTGAATCACCGAGAGCGTATTGTTCCAGGCCCAGTAGATCACCAGCCCGGCGGGGAAAGAGCCCAGCATGAAGGTGAACACGATCGGCATGAAGGTGAAGATCTGCGCCTGAACCGGATCCGGCGGGGCGGGATTCATCTTCATCTGCACGAACATGGTCACGCCCATGATCAGCGGCCAGATGCCGAGATGGATGAAATCCGGGGCCGCGAAGGGCAGAAGACCGAACAAATTCAGGATGCTCGTCGGATCGGGCGCAGCGAGATCCTGGATCCAGCCGAAGAACGGCGCGTGCCGCATCTCAATCGTGATGAACAGCACCTTGTAGAGCGCGAAGAAGACCGGGATCTGAATCAGCACCGGCCAGCAACCGGCCACCGGGTTGATCTTCTCCTTCTTGTAGAGCTCCATCATCGCTTGCTGCTGTTTCATCTTGTCGTCAGCATAGCGCGTACGGATCGACTGCATCTCCGGCTGTACGGCCTTCATCTTGGCCATGGAGACGTAGGAGCGATTGGCGATCGGCAGGAAGAAGATCTTCAGGATCAGCGTCACCACCAGGATCGAGACACCAAAATTGCCGATCAGGTGGTAGAAGAAATCCAGCGCCCGGAACATCGGCTTGGTGATGAAGTGGAACCAACCCCAATCGATCATGAGATCGAACTGCTTGATCCCAAGCTCCCGCTCGTAGGCGTTGATGGTGTTGACTTCCTTGGCGCCCGCGAACAGGCGCTGGGTCATGCCGACACTGGCGCCCGGCTCGACGTTACGCGCATCCGCCCGCACGCTTGCCTGGAAAACCTTGGTGGTCCCATCGGTGCGCTCGGTGAAGGCACCCGTATAAGGAGCCGATTGGTCGGGGATCGCGGCCGCGGCCCAATACTTGTCGGTGATGCCGACGAAGCCGCCGGTGACGTTCGACCAGGCCTTGCCCTTCGTGGCGGGACCACCGTAGGCGGGCTCCTTGGCGAGGTGATCGTAGGTGTATTCCTGCAGGCCGTCGCCGCCAAGCACACCGATCATGCCCTCGTGCAACACGTAGTAACCCTGCGTGTGCGGCTTACCCCAGCGAGACACGAGACTGTAGGGATAGAGCGTGACGGCACCCGAACTCTTGTTCTCGACTTCGTCCCGCACCGTGAACATGAACTTGTCGTCGACCGCGAGGATGCGGCGGAAGAGGAGACCTGCGTTGTTGTCCCAGGTCAACGTCACCGGCTTGCCGGGCGAGAGGGTCTCGCCATCCGCCGTCCAGAGCGTGTCGTTGGTGGGCAGGGGGCCGGAATTCTGACCGACCCAGCCGAACTCGGCGTAGTAGGGCGTCTCAGTCCCGGCCGGCGAGAACAGCACGATCCGCGGGCTCTTGTCGTCGACGGTCTCGTGGTAGTTCTTCAAGGAAACGTCGTCGATGCGGCCGCCCTTTAGCGCGACCGAGCCGGAAATGGCCGGGGTCTCGATGCGGATGCGCGGCGAACGTGCGAGCGCCGCCTCGCGGGAGATCGGCGCGCCGGACGGAAGAGTGCCGGCGGCGGGGGCGGCCGGGCCGCCTTCCTTCGGACTCGGCGAGGGCACCCCGTCCGGGGTCACGCCCGGGCTCTGGTTCGCGGCCTGATTCTGCACGGCCGCCTGCCGTTGCTGCTCCACGCGGGGGGCCGCGATGAAGTAATTCCAGCCGAGCAGGACCACGAGCGACAGCGCAATCGCCACGATCATGTTGGTCTTGTCATTGCCCATCACTGGATCCGTCGCACGCGTGTCTGTCGGAAGGGGCAACGCGGGCATGCCCCGCATCCACCGCAAGGATTCTGGTTGCCGCCGTGGCCGCGTCTCCACGGCCCGCCGCACGCCCCGTAGGTGTAGGCTCCGCGCTCCCGGCGCCAGGGCTGCCGCGTGCGGCGTTTGCGGCGAATTTCGCGGCGGGCTTCGGGCCTCGCGGCCGCGTCACCGTGGAGAACACACGGCGCAGGTCGTCCTTCAAGGTCTCGAAGGACGCGCTCAGGGCAGGGCGCCGCGCGATCAGCACGATGTCGGCCGCGATCATCGGCGCATCCTCAGCGACGGCATCGACGGCCTCGCGGAGGCGGCGTCGGATGCGGTTTCGCTCGGTGGCATGGCCAACCCGCTTCGTGATCGTGAAGCCGAGATGCAGCCCCTCGGCGGGGACACCGTCGCGCAATTCGCCCGCATCGCGCAGGCGGCCTTGCGCCGTCATGCGCTCGGTGTGAAAGCGGCGCCCATCGGCCGCCGCCAGGAAATCGGATCGCCGCTTCAGCCGTTCGATCGTCGACACTGCTGGTTCGATCCTGCGGCCCCTCTGACAAGGCGCCGTTCGCGCCGCCTCACGACGGCGCGCCACCAAGCTTACGCCGAAAGGCGCTTGCGGCCATGGGCGCGGCGAGCCGCGATGACCTTGCGGCCGCCGGCAGTCGCCATGCGGGCGCGGAAACCGTGCCGGCGCTTGCGCACGAGCTTGCTGGGTTGGTAGGTTCTCTTCATGGCTCAAGGCCTCCAAAGGTCGAGGCGCGATCGCGGGCGGCAAAATCCGCGCCGGACCTTCGCGTCCTGAGATTGTCTGCAAGCGCGAAGGGCGCCCGAAACGGGGCGCCACGTCGCGACGAGCCGGCTTATGGCGGAAGGGTCTGGCGGAGTCAACGTTTTGTCCACCGCCGACGCGCGCCTTAATGCCCGTCGAATTCCATCAGGGTCCGGACCGGGACGTCGAGATCGCGCAGCCGTTGCGCACCGCCGATCTCCGGGAGATCGATGACGAAGCAGGCCGCCACGACCTCGGCACCGATCCGGCGCAGCAGGTTGACGGCCGCCATCGCAGTCCCGCCGGTCGCGATCAGGTCATCGACCAGAAGCACGCGGTCCCCCGGCCTGATCGCGTCGACATGGATCTCGATCTCGTCGGTGCCGTATTCCAGCGCGTAGGCGATCGAGACCGTCTTGTGCGGCAGCTTGCCCTTCTTGCGGATCGGCACGAAGCCCGAGGACAATTGATGCGCCACGGCCCCGCCGAGAATGAAGCCTCGCGCCTCGATGCCTGCGACCTGGTCGATTCGTCCGCCGGCATAGGGATGCACAAGCGCGTCGACGGCGCGCCGGAAGGCGCGCGGATCACTCAGCAAGGTGGTGATGTCGCGAAAGATGATGCCGGGCTTGGGATAGTCAGGAATCGAGCGAATCGATTCCTTCAGCGCGGCATGGCGACGGACGTCCATGCGGAGTGCCTTCTGAGACGAGAGCAGGGCGGGTTTAAGCAGAAGCCGGGGCGACTGACCAGCTTCGTGCCCCTTCCGGCTCCTGACCTCGGATTCTGACCCGCGCCGCCTGCACCATTGACCCTCAGCCATGCGAGCCCGTGAAGGCGGAGTTCACGGATCACCGTGGCCGTCCTCGTTCGCTGACGTCCCGCAACCCACGGACGAACCCGACGGCATCCAGGATGGTGAGGCGCCGCGCAACAATGCCGGTCAGGCGTTGCACTTGCGCAGGATGCCGACAAGCTCACGGTGCAGGACCTCGTTGCCGCAAGCCACCGAGCGGGTTGCGAGGGCCTCGGAGGCACCGTCCGCCGATGAGACGAAGCCGCCGGCTTCCCGCACCAGGATGATGCCCGCGGCCATATCCCAGGTCTGGAGGTCGCGCTCCCAGTAGAGGTCGAGCCGGCCGCAGGCGACGTAGGCCAGGTCCAGGGCCGCCGAGCCGAGGCGGCGGGTGCCGCCGGATACCGCCATCACGGCGGCGACCTCCCGGAGGAGGCGCGGGTGGTTGCCGCGGCCGAGATAGGGTGTGCCGTAGGCAGCCAGCGCGTCCGCCATGTCGATGCGCCCGGACACGCGCAGCCTGCGGTTGTTGAGATAGGCGCCCTTGCCGCGCTCCGCCACGAACAGTTCATCCTTGATCGGGTCGTAGATCACGCCGGCCACGATCTGGCCGTCGCGCTCAAGTCCGACCGAGATGGCGAAGTGCGGGATGCCGTGGAGGAAGTTGGTCGTCCCATCGAGGGGGTCGACATGCCAGGTATGGCTTTTGTCCTGGCCCTCGATGACGCCGTTCTCCTCTAGCACCAGCCCGTAGCCGGGACGCGCCTTCATCAGCGCGTCGCGCAGAACCTCCTCAGCCTTGCGGTCGGCGGCCGAGACGAAGTTGCCCGGGCCCTTGCGGGAAACCTGGAGGTTCTCGACCTCGCCGAAATCACGCTTCAGACCGCGCGCGGCCTTGCGCACGGCATCGACCATCACGGTCATGAGGGGGGAGGAAATCATCGCTGGTTCGGCTCGTCAGGATCGCGGAATTGCGCTGGGGTTTAACGCAATGTGCGAAAAGATCGACCCCGATCCGACGGCAGGCGGGTATTCGCGAGGCGTCTGCCCGCTGGCGCGCCGTCCCCGAACGATCGGACCCGACCCATCACCGATCGTGACGGGGGCGGCTGCAACGCCGCCCCCTCCGCCTCATCAGCGGGACATCGCAACCTTGAGGTTCTCGTCGACCTTGTCGAGGAAGCCGGTGGTCGAGAGCCATTTCTGATCGGGCCCCACGAGGAGCGCGAGATCCTTGGTCATGAAACCGGACTCGACGGTGTCGACGCAGACCGTCTCGATCGTCGTCGCGAATTTCGCCAGCTCCGCGTTGCCGTCGAGCTTCGCCCGATGGGCGAGGCCGCGGCTCCAGGCGAAGATGGATGCGATCGAGTTCGTCGAGGTCTCCTTGCCCTTCTGATGCTCCCGGTAATGCCGCGTCACGGTGCCGTGGGCAGCCTCGGCTTCGACCGTTTGGCCATCGGGCGTGAGCAACACCGAGGTCATCAGACCGAGCGAGCCGAAGCCCTGTGCCACCGTGTCGGACTGCACGTCGCCGTCGTAGTTCTTGCAGGCCCAGACATAGCCGCCCGACCACTTGAGCGCCGAGGCCACCATGTCATCGATGAGGCGGTGCTCGTAGGTGATGCCGGCGGCATCGAAGCGGGACTTGAACTCATTCTGATAGATTTCCTCGAACAGGTCCTTGAAGCGGCCGTCATAGGCCTTGAGGATCGTGTTCTTGGTGGACAGGTAGACCGGATATTTGCGGTTCAAGCCGTAATTCATCGAGGCGCGCGCGAAGTCGCGGATCGAGTCGTCGAGATTGTACATCGCCTGCGCGACGCCAGCATCCGGGAACTTGAAGACTTCCTTCTCGATGACCGTGCCGTCATCGCCCTCGAACTTGATGGTGAGGCGGCCCTTGCCCGGCACCTTGAAATCCGTGGCCTTGTACTGATCGCCATAGGCGTGACGTCCGACGACGATCGGTTGGGTCCAGCCGGGGACGAGGCGCGGCACGTTCTTGCAGATGATGGGCTCGCGGAAGATCACGCCGCCGAGGATGTTGCGGATGGTGCCGTTGGGCGACTTCCACATCTCCTTGAGGTTGAACTCCTTCACGCGCGCCTCATCGGGCGTGATGGTGGCGCATTTCACGCCGACGCCGTGGCGCTTGATGGCGTTGGCCGCATCGACCGTGACTTGGTCGTTGGTGGCGTCCCGGTGCTCGACGCCCAGGTCGTAATATTCGAGGTCGACGTCGAGATAGGGATGGATCAGCTTGTTCTTGATCTCGGCCCAGATGATCCGGGTCATCTCGTCGCCATCGAGTTCGACGACGGGGTTCGCCACCTTGATCTTCGCCATAATCGTCCGTGCCTTCCTGATCCGAAGCCCTGCGACCGCGCCGACGCAAGGCGAGGGCCGCGCTTGGCGCAGTCCATAGCGCGGTGCCGTGAACGGGGGAAGGTTGCGCCGCGCCCTACAGGTCTAACAAGGAGGGCCGAGTGTCAGGCGGATTGGACGCGCTCAGCAGAATGCCGGCACCGATCGTCCAGCCCGCCAGGAAGCGGTGCTGGGAGCCGAAAAACCTGCGCCAGCGGTTCGGATTGCCGGATCCGATCGGGCGGCCCGGCCAATCCCCGTCACGGTCGCAGCCGGGCCAGCTGGCTGGTGGGGGCGAAGAGCTTCTGCATCCCGGTCGTAATGGCCGGCCCATCTGTTGCTTCAAAATAATACTGCGAGGTCGGCTGGGTCGCGCAAGCCTGCAGGTTAGGCGCGATCATGCTCGCAATCGGGGAGACAAGATTATTGTAATTAGCCTCATAACCCTTGCTTATCATGTTATCCTTATAAATCGGGTTATAAGTGGTGTATAGAACGCCGACATTCGCCTTGGCCTTCAGCGGTGTGCAGATTGCCGGGTCGAGGGCGGTGACGCAATGCCCGGTGTAACAACCCCCAGGAACATCCTGGACGCCATCCGTGATGATGAAGACGTAATTCAAAGCAAGGTCGGCGGTGCTTCCGTCGCCCTGAGGCGCCAATGAATTCGTGAACGCTCCGATCGATGCGGAGAAGTTGGAATCGCCGATCCCGTCTTGAGTGTTGTTCCCCAGTTCCATGACGGAGGCGGCCGCGGCGACTTTCGAGAACGGGGCGTTTTCGGGTGCTGCCAATGTCCGCAGCGCGATTCCGGTCGCCGGGTCCTGTTGCATCGCGTAGAGAGCGAACTTGATGGTGTTCTGACCAGAGGATCCTTGCGAGGCAAGTGCTTGATTGACGATGGTCTGGACCGCACCGGCCGCGGAATTGATTCGAAGTGTGATCTTCGGCAAATAGTTTCGTGCGAGATCTTCGTTCGTATAGGTCTGGCCGGGCGCTTTGACGTGGCAGGCAAAGACACATCCGGGTTCTCCGCCGAATCCATTATTGTATTTGACGACCCGGTCAAACAGAGCTTGCATGTCAGCCGGCGTCGACCCGATCCCCATCGATTGAGAGGTGTCGACGATGATGTGATAATTGATGTAGGTGGTGAGCGTCAATGTCGACGTGGCTTTTCCTGAAAACGGCCACGTACTATAACCGAATAATTTACCGAATGTGCTGGGATATATTGCTGCGTATTTAACTTGTCCGCCGATACCTTGGCCGTTTCTTGTCAGGTCAATGCTCGGAGTCACGGCGAAGAGCCGCGTCACGCTGCCGGCATTGGCCGCGAAGGCCTTTGCAGCCTGAGCTTTACCGGCGGCGATCGCCGCATCCGTCAGCGCGGAGCCGCTCTGAGATCCCGCATTCTGGGTGATGAAGTCGCGCGCGGTCGCAATGGCCGCGATCGCGGCGGCGTCCGCGGCCGTATCGAGGCGACCGCGGAGAATGTTGAAGCGACCGTATTCAAGTCCCGCCCCGACGATTCCGATGGTCGGCAACGCGAAGAGGCCGAAGAGCATGATTACGTTCGCGCCCGTATCCCGCCGGAAGCGATTCAGCCAGTCCATCATGCCCATGCCTGTTTTCCTCGGCGCGCGCTCTTCGCGCGGAACGTTGGTTGGCTCGATCGACGCGTCAGCTTTCGGGGCAAACCGTCGCGACATAGCCCTCACTCGGATCGTAGTTGATTTTCGGGACGTAGCGCGGCGCAAGATAAACGCTGCGGATGATCCACTTGCTGCCGATTATTGATTTACCTATGATTGGCGTATAGTAATATCCGATTTCCACCACGGTCAGAGAGCCAGGGCCGAAAGTGTCGGCAGGCAACGTCGTCCTGATCACGTCGTCGGTATTGGGGACGGGTTTTATCGGCGTAGAGCAAGGACGTTGATTCGCACCATATGACCAGCCGACGAATGCTTGATAGATGCAATTCGTCGTGCAGGAGAGGTCTATTTTGCTAAAAATCACACTGGAAATCGTGACTGCAATATTCGAATACCATTGTGTGCCGCGCGACTTGGCATCAGCCAGAACATCCGGAAAGATGAGCATTGCCGAATCATTTGCGAAGAACAGATCGCTGGTCTTGACCGAGCCCGTCTGATTCCGGCTCACGAGGCTCGCGACGGTTTGGGCAACATTTCCGATCTTCCAGGTGAAGTTCAGGTAGCGCGCCGTCTCGGCCGTGCCGAGCAGGAGAGCAATCAGGATCGGACACACGAATGCGAACTCGATCGCCGATACCGCGCGCCGATCGGCGACCCAGGCGGTTGCGGCTGCCAATGCCACCCTCGTCGCCCGCGGAAGGGATCCGGGCGCGGTCTCGTGACCGTTGTCATTCGCGCGCCGGGACATGGTCAGCACTGAGCCGGCACCTGAGCGGTGGGATCGAATGGCTCGTTGCGGAACACGGCCGAAGCGTTCAGGAAGTGAACCTTGCGGCCGTTGCTCGTCCTGCCGAGCATGATCCAGGCCGGGCTGAAGACCGGCATCGCGTAGACAGCCTGGATGTAGACGTAGGAGTTCGACTGGCCGGGGCAGTACGGCGTCTGCGAGCCGTCGGTCGCCACCCGAACGATGTCGCTCAGATCCGACTTGACGTATGTGTAGAAGCCATTCGGAGCGGTCCCGGGCTGCACGGTCTGGATGCTTAGGATGATTGAGGCGCAGGACATTCCGGCGCCGAGCCTCGGACAGAGAATCTGCGTTCTGAAATCCGCGAGCGTCGGCGCCGTTATGCCGACGGCGCCGATCTGCAGCTGTCGTGCCGCGCTGGCCGTCGCCTGAGCCAGCTGCGATGTCTGATAGAAGTAGCAGCCGGCTTGGATCGTTTCGATGATCGCCACAATCACCAACGGGGCGATGATGGCGAATTCAATCGCGCCCGCGCCGGTCTGCGCCCGCCACACGTGCCGGCGGTATCGATCGGCTCGCGCGAGGTTCGCGCGAAGAATCCTCCGGATCGACAACATCACTGGATTCTCGTCTCACTTGGCACTTATTGTCGTGCAGCGCGTGCCGAGGCGTCATTATCGCCGTCGAACTTCTAAGGATGACTTGTTCACGCGGCTCTGTGCGCGCGAGGACTTGACCGGTTTTGGTGGTTTTCAGCGCATGGCCATACGGAGCCAGAATGCAATAAGAACAAAAATCGATGCCGACCGGGCCTCCGGCTCACGTCCGTCTGGAAATGACAGGCACGCGCGGCGTAAGAGCAGAGCTCTCCAGACACGCACCCATTCCCATGTCGATACGCACCGAACTCCCATCGGGCACCCCGCCCGCCATCATTCTGGTCGAGCCCCAGCTTGCCGAGAACATCGGCATGACGGCACGCGCCATGGCAAATTTCGGCCTGTCGGAATTGCGCCTCGTCAACCCGAAGAACGGCTGGCCGAAGAAGGGCGTCCGGGAGGCCGCCTCCGGCGCAACGCACGTCCTCGACGCGGCCAGGATCTACGCGACCGTTCCGGAAGCGATCGCCGATCTGCACGTGGTTCTCGCCACGACGGCCCGCGAGCGGGGGCAGATGAAGCGCGTCCTGGCACCGGAGGCCGCGATGGTAGAGGTGGCGGCGCGCGAGGGCCAGCGGATCGGCATCATGTTCGGCCGCGAGCGCGTCGGCTTGACGAACGACGAGGTCTCGCTGGCCGACGCCATCGTGACATTTCCGGTCTCCCCCGATTTTCCATCCCTCAACCTCGCGCAAGGGGTGCTGCTGATGGGATATGAGTGGCGCCGGGCGTCCGGACGGGCGGAACTCCCGTTCTCCGGCGCGCTGCTCTCGCTCCCGGCCACGCGCGAGGCCTTGCTCTCGCTCTTCGCGAGTCTGGAAGAAGGGCTCCAGGCTGCCGGGTTCTATCCGCCGGAGAAGCGCGAGATCATCGCTCGCAACATGCGCGACATGCTGCATCGCATGGCGATGACGGAGCAGGATGTCCGCACGCTCCGGGGCGCGTTGCGGGCGTTGAGCCGGCGGGCCAAACCGCCAGCGAGCGATTGATTCATATCGCGTGGGTTGAGTCTGTCGGCATTAACAACCTTCACAGCTTTGGCTGCGAGCATGCCGGCCCATGCAGCCCAATTCACTCAGCACCATCGGCGGCGAGTTCCTGGACCCGCAACGCGAAGCCGCTTTCCAAGCCGAGCGCCTGCCCGAGACGCTTCGCCATGCGCGCCTGCTCTTCGGGCTCGCGGCGATCCTGAACTTTCTGTTTCTGGCAAGCGACTGGCGCTTCCTCGGCGACCCGCATTTCGCCGTGGCGGTGCCGGCGCGCCTCGGCGTCGTCGTGATCTCGCTGATCTGCCTCGGGCTCGCGCCGAGGGCCACGAATTTTCCGGCACTTCAGCGCCTCATCCTGGGGTGGGAGACCGCCGCCGCGATCGGTGTCGCGCTCCTGGTGTCCTCTCGCTCGGACATCGCCCTGTTCGTCGTGCTGATGCTCCCGGCGGTCTTCCTCCTGGTCGCGCCGACGCGCTTCCGTTGGACCGTCGTGGTCGGCGTCGGGACATCCGGCCTGCTTCTCGCGGCCTATGCATTGCCGCCGCCGCTCCCCGCGACCAGCATCGGCCTCGGCCTCGCGGCCGTCATGGCGAACGTGGCACTGCTCCTCGTCGTCGTCCGGTCGAATCGGCTCCGGCGCCTCGAATGGATCGCCATGCAGGCGGAGCGGCGCGCGAACCGGGACCTCCTCGAGAGCCGCCAACTTTTCGAGGCCCTCTTCACGGCGGTCCCGATCCCGGTGGTCGTGTCCGACGCGCAGGATGGCCGCTTCGTCAACATGAACGACGCCGCCCGGTCCTTCTTCGGCATCGGCAGTCCGGGACACCTTACCGCGCTGAGCACGCGGACCTTCATCGATAAGCCCGATCGCAGGCGCGTTCAGGGTGCGCTCGATCGGCACCGGACCGTGCGGGACATCGAGGTCCCTCTGAGAACCATCGACGGGGCCCATCGCGACGTGCTGCTGTCGGCCGATGCCGTCCAGATCGGCCACCGCCCCTGCGTCATCACCAGCCTCGTCGACATCACGGCCCGCAAGGCGGCCGAGGAGACGATCCGGGATGCAGCCCATCACGATGTCCTCACCGGCCTGCCCAACCGTGCCCTGTTCCAGGTGACCCTCGATGCGGCGCTCGCGCGTGCGGAGCGGGAAGCGTCCCAGGTTGGACTCATCCTTCTCGATCTCGATGCGTTCAAGGAGGTGAACGATACCCTCGGTCACGACGCGGGCGACATCCTCCTCAAGGAGGTTGCAATCCGCCTGTCGGGGCTGGTCGAGCCCGGCGATCTCGTGGCGCGGCTCGGCGGCGACGAGTTCGTGCTGATCACGGCCGGGACCCGCGACGGGACGGGCGAGTCTCCCCGCATCGATGCGGTGGCGGCCGCCGTGCTGGATGTTCTCGGGCCGGCCGTCGCCATCGCGGGCCGCAGCGTCTCGCCGCGGGCGAGTCTCGGTCTCGCGCTCTACCCGGATCACGCGCGCAACGCGGCCGATCTCCTCACCAATGCGGATCTCGCGCTCTACGCGGCGAAGGCGGCCGGGCGCAATCAAGCGGCTCTCTTCAAGCCGGCGCTGCGCGCGAGCATCGAGGAGCGCGTCACCGTCGCCCGCGAGATCCGCGCGGGCCTAGCGGAGGGCGGGATCGTCCCGTTCTATCAGCCCAAGGTGCATCTCGGCACCGGCGCCATCGTGGGTTTCGAGGCGCTCGCCCGCTGGCATCACCCGGCGCGGGGCCTGCTCGCGCCCGCCGCCTTCGCGTCCGCCTTCGACGATCCAGAGATCGGCGCGGCTCTGGGTGCGAGCATCGCCCAACAGGTCGCGCGCGACTTGCGCTCCTGGCTGGCGAGCGGACTCGATCCGGGGCGCGTTTTCGTGAATCTCTCGACCGCGCAATTCGCGGACCGGGATCTTGCCGAGAGCTTCCTCGCCATGCTGGCGGCGACCGGCGTGCCGACGGAGCGCCTCGGTGTCGAGGTCACGGAGACGGTCCTCCTCGGGGGACGCGGTGAGCGGGTCTCCGACGTGCTCAAGCGCCTGCACGTGGCCGGAATCCGCGTCGCCCTCGACGATTTCGGAACGGGCTACGCGTCCCTCACCCACCTGAAACGGTTTCCGGTCGACGAGATCAAGGTGGACCGCAGTTTCATCAATGACCTGACGCGCGACGTCAACGATGTGGCGATCGTCACGGCGGTGTTGCAGCTGGGCCGAAGTCTCGGCCTCGACGTCACCGCCGAGGGCGTCGAGACGGTCGAGCAGGCCCGCTTCCTGGAGGCGGGCGGCTGCAGCTTCGCTCAGGGCTATCTCTACGCGAAGCCGACAGCGGCGAGCCGCATTCCCTGGCTCCTCAGCAAGGGACTCGGCGTGTCGCGAACGCCCCGCGCGGTCTTCTCGGACCTCGCCGCGGCGGGCTGAGACCCGTGTCCGCTCATTCGACCTGGGCGAGGGCCTGGTCGATATCCGCGATCAGATCCTCGACATTCTCGAGGCCGATCGAGAGACGCACCGAATTGGGTCCGACGCAGGCCGCCTCCTTGTCGCTGTCGTCGAGCTGGCGGTGCGTGGTCGTCGCCGGATGGATCGCCAGCGATTTGATCTCACCGATATTCACAAGGTGCGAGATCAATTCCAGACTGGTGATGAACTTCAGCGCCGACGCTTCTCCAGCCTTCAGCGCGAACGTGAAGATCGAGCCCGGTCCCTGGGGCACGTAGCGCTCGGCCAGCGCTTGGCCGGGCTGGCCGGGAAGGCCAGGATAGCTGACCCAGGCGACTTTCGGGTGCTCCTTGAGATGCGCCGCCACGACCCGCGCATTGGCGCAATGGCGCTCCATCCGCAGCGGCAAGGTCTCGATGCCCGTGAGCGTCAGGAAGGCGTTCATGGGCGACAGGCCGGGACCGAGATCGCGCAGGCCGAAGAGGCGGCAGGCCACCGCGAAGCTGATATCCGGGAAACGCTCCGTGATCACGAGGCCGTCGTAATCGGGCCAGGGATCCGTGATGAGGTTGTAATGGCCGTGCTTCGTCCATTCGAACGAGCCCGCATCGCAGATGATGCCTCCGATCGTCTGGCCGGACCCGCCGAGGAACTTCGAGGTCGAGTGCACCACGATGTCGGCGCCGTGCTCGATCGGTCGGATCAGGGCCGGGGATGCGAGGGTATTGTCGACGATGAGAGGCAGGCCATGGCGGCGCGCCACCGCCGCGATGCCGTCGAGATCCATGACGGTGGCGCAGGGATTCACGATCGATTCGCAGACGATCGCGCGCGTTTCCGGCGAGATCGCGGCCTCGAAATCCTCCGGCCTCAAGCCCTTGGTGAATTGAGGCTTGATGTCGTAGCGGCCATCGAGGCGGCGCATCAGCCCGAGCGAGCCGCCGAACAGGCGCGAGGAGGCGACGTAGGCATCCCCGCTCTTCATCAGGGTCATCAGGACGAGCAGAACGGCCGACTGCCCCGACGCGACCGCGATCGCCGCCTTGGCACCTTCCAGTGCGGCGACGCGGCGTTCGAGGGCCGCCACGGTCGGGTTCGAACCGCGCGAATAGGAGAAGCCGGTTCGGCGCATCGCGAAGATGTCGGCCGCCTGCTCGGTCGAGTCGAAGACGAATCCGTTCGTGAAATAGATCGGCTGAACCCGCGCGCCCGTCGCGGGGTCGGGCGAGGCCCCGGCATGGATGGCCTGCGTCGCGAAGCGGGGGGAACGGGTCTCGGACATCAGCTCGACTTCGATGCGACGGTGGAAAGCAGGCGGTTCAGGCCGCGCGCCGGACGAACGCGCGCAGGGTTCTGACGAGTGTCTTGGGCTCGTAGGGTTTGGGAATGAAGCGGGCCCCATCCGGCATATCATGCGGACCGGGCGTCCCCATGCCGGATACGACGAGGACCGGGATCGCAGGCCAGCGATCGGCAACGAGCCGGGCCAGGGCGAAGCCGTCCATCGATCCCTGAGGCATGTCGACATCGGTCATCAGCAGGCCGACATCGTCGCGATTTTCCAGGACTTTCAGGGCCTTGTCCGCGTGGGTCGCTTCGACCACCGTGAAGCCCGCATCCGCGAGCGTGTCGGACGCTTCCATCAGGAGAAGGCCGTCATCTTCCACGAGGAGAACGACGGGTTGCTCGGACGGAGTGTCAGTCATCAGGCCTGAGGCGATCCCTTGAACCGGAGTCCGGGGCCTATTCCCCGCGCCGTGCTCCGTCAAGGACCAGGGGGCCCCGGGTCCACCGGCGGGATGCCCACGGGCATGGCGAGGCGAGCGGCGAGAGTTTCAGGCGGCCTCGCCGAGGACCCCTGCCAACGGCGCCTCCAGGGTCAGGACGACGCCTGTGCTCGGGTAGGACAGGCTCACGATCCCGTCGAAGCTGTGAGACAGGCTCCGCTCGATCAGGCGTGTGCCGAACCCGCTCCGCGTTGGAGCCGCGACCAAGGGTCCGCCGACCTCCTCCCAGCGGAAATGCAGGTGCTCTGTCGAGCCGGAGCGGACGATGTTCCAGGCAATCTCGACATGCCCGTCCGGCGTCGAGAGGGCGCCGTACTTGGCCGCGTTCGTCCCCAGTTCGTGCAGCATCAGGCCCAGCGTCAGGCCGGGGCGCGCACCCAGGATGAGGTCCGGACCCTGCACGCGGAAGCGGTCCGGAGCCCCATCGCCGTGGAGCTTGACGGCTCCGGCGACGAGCTTCCTCAGGTCGGTGCTCGACCACGAGCCCTGCATCAGAACGTCGTGTGCCTGCGCCAGAGCGATCAGGCGTGCGCCGAGCGCCTCGCCGGCCGCCTCGAGGGAGACCGCGTTTCGCAGGGTCTGGGTCGCGACCGCCTGAACCATCGCGAGCGTGTTCTTAACCCGGTGGGCCAACTCCTGCATCAGCAGGGTCTGGCGCGCCTCGTTCTGCTTCAATTCGGAAATGTCGCGGGAGACCGCGAGAATCCGTTCCGGCTGTCCGTCATCGCCGTTGACCGGCGTGACCGCGACGTCCCACCACGTCACCGTCCGGGTGCTGGAGCCGATCTCGAGCATGGCCTGGAAGCGGGAGGCCCGCCCGGCGCGGGCCGCCTTGAGCGCTTCGCCTATACGTGCGCGACTCGCCTCGCAGGACCAGAATGCGATCCAGGATTGTCCGACGAGCGCAGTGCAATCCTTGGCACCGAGGACGGAAGGGCCGTTCTCGCTCACCGCGATGAGCCGCCCATCGAGATCCAGGATCTTCACGCAGTCGGTTGTGGTCCAGAGGATGCGGCGATTCAACTCCTCGCTGGCGCGGAGTTGCGTATTCAGATCCTCGACGCGCGTGAGGCGGGCCGCACCCTCGGCGAGACCGCGCTCATAGAGGCAAGCGAGAGACGCGGCTTCCGCTAGCGCGCGCGCATTCTCGGCCGCGAACCGGTCGGCATCCGCCGCAGCCCGACGCTGGGCTTGCGCCAGGAGCGCGCGCAGATGCGCGTTCTCGGCTTCCAATGCCGCCGTATGCCGATCGACCATCAAGGTTTCGGGATAGGTGCTCGTATACACCGCCACGCTCCCCATGAGCGCCGATCCCGGCCGCCAAACACGATCTCGCGGACGCAGCCCGACGCGTGAACGTCCCGACATTCGCGGCGCGGCGGCTTTGATGCCGGGGTTCGACGGGAAACCGGCGGATGATTCCGCTTCTTGCCCCACCGCCTGCTCGACGCCTCGCGATTCGGTTGTCCCTGCACGGTATCATGCCACGCCAGGGCCGCAAGTAACCGGATCCGAAATACCAGTGTTCAGAATTCCGACGACTTGAGCAAATCTCGCCCGGTAAAATTTCTCATTTGTTACGACCGAGCAGCACCAGCCAACCGACGCCGATCGTGAACACCATCATGCCGATCGTGATAAAGACAGGCGTCCCGAGGTCGATCAGGCGGGGAGCCAGCTGCGTCGCGAAGGCTGCGACCACGAGGGCGACGGCGACGCGGGCGGCCGCGCGCTCGATGCCGCGCGTGACCTTGTCGAGGCCCTTCACCTCGATCTCGACGGTGACGCGTCCTTGCTTCAGCCGCACCAGCATCAGGTGAATCAGGGTCGGCAGCTCGGAGGCGGCGCCGAACAGGCCGACACCGAGGGCTTCGGCCTTGCGCTTGATGCCCTTCAGGGAGAACTGCGTCTGCATCGTCGAGCGCACGGTCGGACCGGCAGCGGCGAAGAGGTCGAAATTCGGATCGAGCTGGCGCATCACCCCGTCGGCCGTGACGAGGCCCTTGAACAGGATGGCGAGGTCCGTCGGCATCGCGAGATCGTTCTCGCGTGCCATGGTCATGAAGTCGGTGAGCACCAGGCCGAGGTTCAGCGGAATCGAGGAATGGCTCTCGACGAAGGCCTGGGCTGAGGCTTCGAGCTTGGTCAGGTCGGGATTGCTGGTGCCCGTCCAGTCGAGAAGCACGGCCATGAGCCCGTCCGCGTCCTGTTTCAGCATCGCGCCGATGAGGACGAGCAGCTGGTTGCGCCGCTTCTGCGAGAGGCGTCCGATGATGCCGAAATCGATGAAGCCGATGCGGTCCCCCGACATCGCCAGCAGGTTGCCGGGATGCGGGTCGGCGTGGAACACGCCCTCGATCAGGGCCATCCGCAGGAAGGCGTCGGTGCCCTTCTGCGCGAGGAGCTTCTTGTCGACGCCCGCGGCCCTCAAGCCCTCCTCGTCGTTCGGCGAGATGCCGTGGATGAATTCCTGAACGAGGACGCGCTCCGAGCACCATTCCCAGAAAATCTTCGGGAAGACGACGTCGTCGCGACCCTCGAAGATCGCCGCGAGCAACTCGCAGTTGCGGGCCTCATTGAGCAGGTCGAGCTCGCCGTTCAGGCCTGCCGCGAGATGGCGCATCTGCTCGCGGGGTTGATAGCGGGCCATGTCGGGCCACTCGGATTCGACGATCCGGGCGCCGTGCGCCATCAGGCGCAGGTCCGCCTCGATGATCTTGCGCAGCCCCGGACGCAGAACCTTGACGACCACCTCCTCGCCCGAATGCAGCCGCGCGCGGTAGACCTGCGCAATCGAGGCGGACGCGATCGGGTTGAGGTCGAACTCGGCGAAGACCTCGTTGGGGGAGGCGCCGAGATCGGTCTCCAGCTGCGGCCGGATCAGCTCCCACGGCACGGGTGAGACCTGGCTGTGCAGCTTCTCCAGCTCCTCGGTCCAGGCCGGGGAAAGCAGGTCGGGCCGGCTCGCCAGCACCTGCCCGAACTTGATGAAGGTCGGCCCCAGCGCCTCGATGGCGCGGCGGAGGCGCTCGGGTTGGGACAGGCGCGTGACATCGACGCGCGGCTTGCGGCGGGGCAGGAGCGGGATGTAGCGCAGACCAAGGCGATCCACGACCTTGTTGACGCCGAAGCCGATGAGGATCGTGGCGATCTCAGACAGGCGCTGACGATCGCGCGCGGCAACGAAGGCGGTTTTCAGCATTGAGCGGTTCGACCCGTAGAGGCGCAGTGAGGCAGCCCAAGCCTGGGGACATCACGCGGTTCAGACTTTTTTAGGGTCGGTCAACCGCAAACGAGCGTACGAAAGCCCGCAAACCGGGCCAGAGCACCGGGCCGCTCCCGCGTCCGATGCCTTGCGCCGCTCTCATGCCCGGGCGTAAACGGCACTGTATGGCCCGCCCGAGGAGACACCGATGACCGACCGCCTGCCCGGCTTCAACACGCTGGCGATCCACGCGGGCGCCGCCCCCGATGCGGCCACGGGCGCGCGCGCAACGCCGATCTACCAGACCACGAGCTTCGTGTTCGACGATGTCGACCATGCCGCCTCGCTGTTCGGGCTCCAGGCTTTCGGCAACATCTATTCGCGGATCACCAACCCCACGAACGCGGTGCTCGAAGAGCGCATCGCCGCCCTCGAGGGTGGAACTGCAGCGGTCGCGGTGGCGTCGGGCCACGCGGCCGAATTCCTGACCATGCATGCCCTGATGCAGCCGGGCGACGAATTCGTGGCGGCCAACAAGCTCTACGGCGGCTCGATCAACCAGTTCAACCATTCCTACAAGAACTTCGGCTGGTCGGTCGTCTGGGCCGATACCGACGACCCGTCCTCGTTCGAGCGGGCGATCACGCCCCGCACCAAGGCGATCTTCTGCGAGTCCATCGCCAATCCTGGCGGCGTCATCACGGACATCGCGGCGATCGCCCAGATCGCCAAGCGCCACAACATCCCGCTCATCGTCGACAACACCATGGCGACGCCGTATCTGATCCGCCCCTTCGAGCATGGGGCCGACATCATCGTGCACTCGGCGACCAAGTTCCTCGGCGGTCACGGCAACTCGATCGGGGGCCTGATCGTCGATGGCGGCAGCTTCAAATGGGCCGGAGACGACCGCTACCCGATGCTGAGCCAGCCACGCCCGGAATATGCCGGCATGGTGCTCTCCGAAACCTTCGGCAATTTCGGCTTCGCTATCGCCTGCCGCGTCCTCGGCCTGCGCGATCTCGGGCCGGCGCTCTCGCCCTTCAACGCCTTCCTGATCCTCAATGGCATCGAGACGCTTCCCCTGCGGATGCAGCGTCATTCGGACAATGCCATGACGGTCGCCACGCACCTGTCGCAGCATCCGGCCGTCGCCTGGGTCAGCTACCCGGGGCTCGAGACCGATCGCTACCACCAGCTCGCGAAGCGCTACACGCCGCACGGGGCCGGTGCCGTCTTCACGTTCGGCCTCAAGGGCGGTTACGAGGCGGGCGTGAAGCTCGTCTCGAACCTGCAATTGTTCTCCCACCTCGCCAATATCGGCGACACGCGTTCCCTCGTGATCCACCCGGCCTCGACCACGCACCGGCAGCTCACGGACGCCCAGAAGACCGCCGCGGGGGCCGGGCCGGAGGTGGTTCGCCTCTCGATCGGCCTGGAGGATCCGGCCGACCTGATCGAGGATCTCGGCGCCGCCCTGACGGCCTGAGCGGCAGCCGGCTCCGCGCCGTCCGAACTCGGTTGGCCCAAGTCTCGCCGGCGCGGATGAGAGCGCGGGGCCCCGGGATCAGGCGGCCAGGGCCGGCCGGGCGTGGCGGGCATAGAGGAATTCCAGCACCTCCGCCCGGCAATGCACGTAGTCCTTGTCCTCGACGAGTTCGAGGCGCTTGCGCGGTCGAGCCATCGGGACGGTCAGGACCTCCCCGATCGTGGCCGAGGGACCGTTCGTCATCATGACGATGCGGTCGGAGAGAAGCACGGCCTCGTCGACGTCGTGCGTGATCATGATGACGGTGTTCTTCAGCCGGACGTGAATATCCATCAGCTGGTCCTGAAGATGGGCGCGCGTGAGCGCGTCGAGCGCCCCAAACGGCTCGTCCATGAGGAGCACCGTCGGCTCCATGGCGAGCGCCCGGGCGATGCCGACGCGCTGCTTCATGCCGCCCGAGATCTCGTTCGGGCGCTTGTCGGCGGCGTGCATCATGTTCACGAGGGCGAGATTGTGCTCGATCCAGGCGCTGCGCTCGGCTCTGGACTTCTTCCTCGCCAGAACCTTGTCGACGGCGAGCGCCACGTTCTCCCGGACCGTCAGCCAGGGCAGGAGCGAGTGGTTCTGGAACACCACCGCCCGTTCCGGGCCCGGGCTCGAGACCTCCCGGCCGTCGAGCAGCACGACTCCGGTCGAGGCCTTAAGGAGACCCGCCACGATGTTGAGCACCGTGGACTTGCCGCAGCCGGAATGCCCGATGATCGAGACAAATTCGCCTTTCGCGATCTTGAGGTCGACGTCGCGCAGGACTTCCGTGGTCCGGCCGGCGCGCGTGAAGCTGATGCCGACCTGGGAGAGATCAAGATGGGCCATGCGAAAGTCCTCCCTCACGCAGCGCTGGTGCCGCGGGTGACGAGGCGTCCGAGCCCTGCCACCAGACGGTCGAGGATGAAGCCGATGACACCCACGTAGACGAGCGCCACGATGATCTCGCTGATATGCGAGGAGTTCCAGGCGTCCCAGATGAAGAAGCCGATGCCGACGCCGCCGATCAGCATCTCGGCCGCCACGATGGCGAGCCAGGACAGGCCGACGCCGATCCGCAGCCCGGTGAAGATGTAGGGCGCGGCGGAGGGCAGCATGATCTTGAAGAAGAACTCGAGCGGGTTCAGGCGCACCACCGCGGCAACGTTGCGATAATCCTGCGGGATGTTCCGGATGCCGACCGCCGTGTTGATGATGATCGGCCAAATCGAGGTGATGAAGATCACGAAGATCGCCGAGGGCTGCCCGTCGCGGAAGGCCGCGAGCGAGAGCGGAAGCCAGGCGAGCGGCGGGATGGTTCGCAGGACCTGAAAGATCGGGTCGAGGCCGCGCATAGCCCATTCGGATTGCCCGACGAGCGTGCCGAGGAGGATGCCGCCGATAGCCGCGAGGGCAAAGCCCAACGCCACGCGCTGGAGGCTCGCCGAGATGTGCCAGAACAGGCCCTTGTCGGTGCCGCCATTGTCGAAGAAGGGATCGACGATGATCGGCCAGGCCTCGCTGACGACGCGCGACGGCGGCGGCAGGCCGGCGCCGGGATGCGAGCAGGCGACCTCCCAGAACAGGAGGAAGCCCGCCAGCACGACCAGCGGCGGCAGGACCATCGCGGCGACCTTGGCGAGGCCCTTGCCCGAGATCCTGGGGAGGCTGCGGGCCTTCACCGGAGCCGCGTCGCGGCCGCCGGTCCCGAGGCTGACCTTCCCGTCGAGGGTGGTGGGAGAGGCCATTATGCAACCCTCTTGATGCCGAGGCTGGCGAGGTAGGCGTTCGGGTCGGCCGGGTCGAAGACCTTGCCGTCGAACAGGGTCTCCTTTCCGCGCGACGTGGATGTCGGGATGGCGGACACCCCGAGGGTTTTGGCCGCGTCGCGCCACAGATCCTCGCGATTGACCTTGGCGATCAGCGCCTTGGTGTCCGTCATCGGGTCGAACTTGCCCCAGCGGATATCCTCGGTGAGGAACCAGAGGTCATGCGACTGGTACGGGTACGAGGCGTTGTCGGCCCAGTACTTCATGATGTGGGGGCTGTTCTCGGCCTTGCGTCCGTCGCCGTAATCGAAGTTGCCCTTCATGCGCTCGACCACGTCGCCGACCGAGACGTTGATCCACTGGCGCTTGGCGACGATCCCGGCGAGTTCGTCCCGGTTCTCAGGCTTGTCGCACCATTGCTGCGCTTCCATGACGGCCATCAGTAGGGCCTTGGAGGCATTCGGGTACTTGTCGACGAAGGAGGCCCGCATCGCGAATGCCTTCTCCGGATGGTCCTTCCAGAGCTCGCCGGTGGTCAGGGCCGTGTAGCCGATGCCCTGGCTGATGAGCTGCGCGTTCCACGGTTCGCAGACGCAGAAGCAGTCCATCGTGCCGACCTTCATGTTTGCCACCATCTGGGGCGGCGGCACCACGATGGTCTCGATGTCCTTGTCGGGATCGATGCCGCCGGCCGCGAGCCAGTAGCGGATCCAGAGATCGTGGGTGCCGCCCGGGAAGGTCATGGCGGCCTTCACGGCCTTGCCGGAGGCCTTCTTCTTCTCCAGGGCCGCCTTGAAGGGCTTGGCGTCTAGGGCGACCTTGTCGCCCATGTGCTCCCTGGCCACGGAGATGCACTGGCCGGCGAGATTGAGCCGGGCCATGATGTACATCGGGATGGGCACGTTGTTCTGCGTGACCCGGCCGGCGCTGATCAGGTAGGGCATCGGCGTCAGGATATGGGCGCCGTCGATGCCGTTGCCCTCGGAACCGAGCACGAGGTTGTCGCGGGTAGTGCCCCAGGACGCCTGCTTGAGCACCTCGACGTCGGGCATGCCGTACTTGGCGAAGATGCCTTTCTCCTTCGCGACGAAGAGGGGAGCCGCATCCGTGAGTGCGATGAAGCCGAGCTTGGCGCCCTTCACCTCCGGCCCGGCCCCTTGCGCGAAAGCGCCTCCCGGCAGGGCCAGCCGCGCGGCGGCCGTCAGCGACAGGGCGGCAGCGGCGCCCTTGAGGAGGCTTCGCCGAGTCTTGAGCTCACCGTTCTGCATCGACACCTGTATCCTGCTCTCGATCGCCGGCCCCCGCAGCGCCCTCGCGGCGCGCGAACGCATGACCCTGCTGTCCGCGGCTCGCGCGGGACGACAGGTCGGTTCAGCGCCATTGCTGGTGGAGGCTGCCCGTCGCCATTGATGGGCGTCCGGAAGCCAGCAGGAAATGTGCCAATCCTCGCGAGCCCGCGCGCCTCAGCAGAGATTGCCGAGAACGCGAAAGCGCGCCCGAAGGCGCGCTTGCCAGGTTCGATGCTGCTGCGCACAAAACTTGTGCGCCCTGCTCATGAATCAGCGGTGGAGCGTCCCGCTCCCGGCCTCAGCCCGCGAAGGGACGAAGCAGATCGGTGGTGCGGAAGCCCTTCGGCACCGCGAAATCGCGCGCGGCTCCCCGGGCGCTCTCGAGGCCTCTCGGGTAGCCGCTGCGATCCTGGTAATCGGCGAGCGGCCGCAACGGCTTGCGCGTCTCCCGGCTGAGGGTGTCGGCGCAAATGATGTCGATGGCCGTCACACCCGCCACCGCCGCGATTGCGATGAGCAGGTTGTCCATCTGCCGGTTCCGGTTGTTGAGGCCCGAGGCCAGCGTGGCGAGGTCGAGGGCGTCGCCGGCGACCCGACCCCAGATCCACGGCGTCGGATCGTCGGATGCTAGGATCCCGAGGCCCGTGCCGATCTCGCGCACGCCGTAGGCGCGGATCAGGTCTTCCTGGCCTGTCAGGCCGAGGCCCCGCGCGAGGCTCTTGCCAGCCAGGAGTTCGGTAATTCCGAGACCGATCGAGAACCAGCCGAGGCCGCGCGCGAGCGTGTCGGTGGCCTCGTCCGGATGGCCGCGTCGGCGGGATTGAGGTCCTTCGTAGCGCATCGCTTCGTCTCCCTCAGGGCCGGATCACGACTTTGATGCAGCCATCCTTCTTGTCGCGGAAGGTCTTGTACATCTCCGGACCCTGTTCCAGGCCGATCCGGTGCGTGATGACGAAGGACGGATCGATCTGGCCGTCGTCGATTCGCTTCACGAGATCGTCGGTCCAGCGGTTCACGTGGGTCTGGCCTGTGCGGATCGTCAGACCCTTGTTCATCACGGCGCCGAACGGGATCTTGTCGATGAGCCCGCCATAGACGCCCGGAATCGAGAGGGTTCCGGCCGGGCGACAGACGTAGATCATCTCCCGCAAGACATGCGGTCGGTCGCTCTCCAGCATCACCGCCTGCTTTGCTCGGTCATACATCGAGTCGAGGGTGGCCGTGGCATGCGCCTCCATGCCCACGGAATCGATGCACTTCTCGGGTCCCTTGCCGGCCGTGAGTTCATTCAGCCGCGCGATCACGCTCTCCTCGGCGAAGTTGATGGTGATGGCTCCGCCCGCGCGCGCCATCTCGAGGCGCTCGGGCACCCGATCGATGCACACCACCTGCTTGGCTCCGAGCAGGACCGCGGAGCGGATCGCCATCTGTCCGACCGGGCCGGCGCCCCAGATCGCGACCGTGTCGGTCGGCTCGATCTCGCATTGCACCGCCGCCTGCCAGCCTGTCGGCAGGATGTCGCTCAGGAACAAGACCTGCTCGTCGGTGAGAGATTCGGGCACCTTGATGTGCGTCTTGTCGGCAAACGGCACGCGCAGATACTCGGCCTGTCCGCCCGCGTAGCCTCCCGTGAGGTGCGTGTAGCCGAACAGGCCCGCGGTTGTGTGGCCGAAAGCCTTCGCGGCCAGGTGCTTGTTGCGGTTTGAGCGTTCGCAGACCGAGAAGAAGCCGCGCTTACACTGATCGCACTCGCCGCAGATGATCGTGAACGGCACGACGATCCGGTCGCCCTTCTTGAGCGCGCCGTTGATGCCGCGGCCGACCTCGACCACCTCGCCCATGGATTCATGCCCCATGATATCGCCGGACTTCATTCCCGGCATGAAGTGATCATAGAGGTGAAGATCGGAACCGCAGATGGCGCAGGCAGTGACCTTGATGATCGCATCGCGCTCATGCTCGATCTGCGGATCAGGAACGGTGTCGCAGCGAATATCCTGCGTTCCGTGCCAGACCAGTGCTCGCATAATCGCTTCTCCCAGCGCCGCATCCTGAGGGCGTCCTTCAACGAACCCGCGAAAATTGCTGTGGTTTCCAACAAATATCGCGATTTACATAGGTTAAAGATGCGGCCGGTTTCAGCGCGCCGTCGCGCTCCGAGATGGGTGTGCAATCGGCCCGCGCTGCTCTAACAGGGCGCGCCATCCTGAAGGGACGAATGTTCGACCATGCGTGAGATTCCAGCACCCGGCGGTCCGTCCGCGCGACGTATCCTGGTGGCGAGCTTCGTCGGGACGGCGATCGAATTCTACGATTTCTACGTCTACGCAACCGCCGCCGCGCTGGTGATCGGGCCGATCTTCTTTCCGCCGGGCGAGCCCGGCATCCAGCTCCTCAGCGCCTTCGCGACCTTCGCGATCGCCTTCGTGGCCCGGCCCATCGGGGCCGCCCTGTTCGGGCATTTCGGCGACAGGATCGGGCGCAAGGCGACCCTCGTCGCCTCGCTGATGATCATGGGCATCTCGACCGTTTTGATCGGATGCCTGCCCTCCTACGCCATGGCAGGCTGGATCGCTCCGGCGGCGCTCTGCCTGCTGAGGTTCGGGCAGGGCCTCGGCTTCGGCGGGGAATGGGGCGGCGCCGCGCTCCTGGCTGTCGAGAACGCACCGCCGGACCGGCGCGCATGGTACGGAATCTTCCCGCAGCTCGGAGCGCCCGTCGGCTTCATCTCGGCCAATCTCTGCTTCCTCGCCCTCAGTCTCGGGCTCGACGCCGAGAGTTTCCAGGCCTGGGGCTGGCGACTGCCCTTCCTCGCCTCGGCGGGTCTCGTCGGCGTCGGGCTCTATGTCCGCCTCAAGCTGACCGAGACGCCGCTGTTCAAGGCGGCGCTCGCCCGCGAGGCACCGGAGCGTGTGCCGCTTGCCACGATTCTGACCCGCCACGGGCGCGCCACGCTCCTCGGAACCCTCGCGATGGTGGCGTGCTACGCGGTGTTCTACCTCTCGACCGTCTTCGCCCTCGGCTACGGTACGACGACCCTCGGCTATTCCCGCCCGACCTTCCTGTTGTTCGAATGCATCGCCGTCTGCTTCATGGCACTCGGGATCCCACTCTCGGGGGCCGCCGCCGACCGGTTCGGGCGCCGCCCCGTCCTGCTCTCGGGGCTCGCCGCGACGATCGCGCTCGGCTTTCTGCTCGGGCCGATGCTCGGAAGCGGGCAGGCCGCCCTCGTCCTCGGCTTTCTCTGCCTCGGGCTCCTGGCCATGGGCTGGTTGTTCGGGCCGATGGGAGCACTGCTGCCCGAGCTGTTTCCGACGCGGGTGCGGTATACCGGCGCCTCCGTCACCTACAACCTCGCGGGGATTCTCGGGGCGTCAGGCGCGCCCTACCTGGCGCAGCGCCTGGTTGATTGGGGCGGCATCGCGTGGGTCGGTGCGTATCTCGGCATCGCGGCCGCGATCAGTTTCCTCGCCGTGTACCTGATGCCGGAGACGGCGCGGCGCGGTGTGTGACGGCCCACCCTCTCCGACAATCCTGAGAGGCCCCCGCGCGGCCCCGTGGGCTGCAGGCTCAGTTCTTCTTGTCGAGGGGCCGGCCCAGCAGGCGCGCGAACTCGGCCTCGATTTCCTCCACCGAGAAGGGGTTGGGTGCCTGGGCGGGCTTCGTCCCGCCCGCGGGCGCCTCTGGCGGAGGGGCTGCCGCCTTCGCCGGTGCCGGGGGAGGCGTGGCCGGTTGCGGTGCGGCGGGCTTGATCGAAGGCGCGGCGGGCGCCGGGGCAGACGGCTTCGGGGCCGCGGTGACCGGAGGCTGCGGCAGGACGGGCTTCGCAGTGGGTGCCGGCCCCGGTCCAGTTTCAAGCTCCCGCCCCGGATCGACCGGCTGCACGGCCGATGTCCGGTCGAGCGAGATCTCGGATTCGGTGCTCGGCGTCGAAGCCGCCATCGCGGCCGCGATCGGATCGGTTCCGGCTCTCGCGTCCGGGCGCTGCGCCTCCGGCGGGGCCGAATTCGGTGCGGGCGTCGGCGCGGGCGCCGGCATCGGCCGCGCCAGCCCGGGGGGCGGCGTTACCGCGGAGGCGGGGCGGGACAGCGCGATCTCGAGCTGCCGCGCCATGTCGGACAGGATTCCGGCATCTACGGCGCGCGGCTCCACGGGGGCGATCACGGGCGCGGGGGGAGGCGGAGCCGGCTTGGCGACCGGCGCGGCCGGCGATTCCGCGAAGGACGGCTCGCTGCGTGCCCGCTCGGAGGCAACGTCGGGGCGCGGATTGATCAGGGGCGGAGTGGTCCGGCTCAGCGGACGCTTCGGGGGCGAGTCTCCCCGCCGCGGCGGCTCGGGCAGATCTCCGCCCGCCTCGTTCAGCGGCTCCGGGCCGAGCGCGGCCTCGTCGAGGGGATGCGTCATGGGCGGAGGCGCGTTCGAGCCCGGCACGGAGGCCGGCACCACCAGGGGCATCGCGAAATCCGGCTCGTACCGGGTCTGCTCGCTCCGGCGCGCCTCGATCTCGACGCGCTCGGACATCTCCTCGGGAAGGGACCCGGAAACGGATTCGGGAAGCATTTCGGGGCGCAGGATCGGGTCGGCGCCACCGCGCAGGCCACGCTGGATGTGGCGCTCAATGACGACATCGTTCGGTCCGCCGACGAGGAGCAGGTGCTCGACATTGTCGCGCCGCAGGAGAATGAGCTGTCGCTGCCGGTCGAGCTCGTACACGTCGACGATGCCGAGACGCGGCTGCCGACCGCGCTGCGTGCTCTTGGCCGCGAGGGAGAGGCCCCGCCCCGAGAAACGGCGCGCGATGAGCACGATCGCCGTCAAGACGGCGAGAATGATGAGGAAGATGATGGCGAACTGGAGGACGAAGGAGCCATCCGAGCCGAAGAACGCTGACAAGGCGGAAGTCTCTCGCTTTTCTGAAGGCCGCTTGGCCCGGCCCGACGCGGACCCTGAATATCACGGTCGGACACCGACCGCGCAATCAACCCTAAGAATTCGTTAACAGCATAACCGCGCTGCCGTCCTGGCGCGCAGAAACCTTAACTCGACGTTAACCATGAGGCCGGCAGATTTTGCCGACCGAGCGGAACTGTTCCGGCGGATAGTCGAACTGGGGCGCGAGCGCCGTGGCCGTCACCGACCTGCCGATCCTCAGCATGCTGCGGACCAAGATGCAGTGGCATCAGGCCCGCCAGAAGCTGATCGCCGAGAACGTGGCCAATGCCGACATGCCGGGCTTCAGGCCGCGCGACCTCACGCAGCCGCAGTTCAACAGCGCCACCGGCGAGATCGCGCAGGGAAGCGGAGGCGTCTCCCTTGCCCTGACGAGCAGCTCGCATATCGCGACGGCGGCCGGGGGCGACGGCATCGGTGCCGACCCGCGTCGGGTCAAGAGCTTCGAGGTCAGCCCCAGCGGGAACGCGGTCAATCTCGAGGAGGAGATGCTGAAGGCCGGCGACAACCAGTCGGATTACCAGCTTGCCGCGTCGCTCTACCAGAAAAGCCTCGACGCTCTGAAGATCGCGGTCGGCAAGCGCTGATCCGGACCCAATCTGAGCCGCCGGAGACCGCACCATGGACTTCCTGAAATCGCTGAGCATCGCCGCCTCGGGGCTGAAGGCTCAATCCGGTCGCATGCGCATTATCGCCGAGAACATTGCCAACGCCGATTCCGTCGCCACCACCCCGAACGGCGAGCCCTATCGCCGCAAGATTCCGACATTCACGCAGCATATCGACCGCGAGACCGGCGCGAGCCTCGTCGAGGCGGGCCGCGTCCGCCGCGACCCGACAGCCTTCCGCACGAAATTCGATCCTGGCAATCCCGCGGCAGACGCGAAGGGCGAGGTGCGGCTGCCCAACGTGAATTCCCTGATCGAGAACATGGACATGCGCGAGGCTCAGCGCTCCTACGAGGCGAACCTCAACATGGTCACGACGACGCGCCGGATGATCTCCCGCACCCTCGAAATCCTGAAATAGCGGTCGCGCCGTGGCATCGAGCAATTTCGCGGCCGGGGCCTACGCCGCCGTCCAGAACATCGGCGGCCTGAAGGGTACGCCGAAGGTCCAGCCGACGCAGGGCGCGGCGGGGAACAACTTTCAGTCGCTTCTCAGCTCGGCCCTCGATTCCGTTGGAGAGACCGGGCGGAACGCGGACGCGCAGGCCCTGTCCGTCGCCGCTGGCAAAGCCAACGTGGTCGACGTCGTGACAGCGGTCGCCGAGAGCGAGACCGCTCTCCAGACCCTCGTGGCCGTGCGCGATCGCATGATCTCGGCCTACGAGGAGATCATGAGGATGCAGATTTAAACCCGGCCCGATTGAGCGGCTTCGCCACGCTCGGCGACCGGCCGCGTCGACCCGCAGCCCAACCTCTCTTGAGACCTGAAGAGCCCATGACCGGCCTTGCCATCCTCGACGTCGCGCGCGACGGCATCTTCGTCTTCCTGAAGGTCGCCGGCCCGCTGATGATCGTCGCCCTCGTCGTCGGCCTCCTGGTCTCGCTCGTCCAGGCACTGACCCAGATCCAGGAACAGACCCTGATCTACGTGCCGAAGATCGTGGCGGTCTTCGCCGCGCTGCTGCTGATGCTGCCCTTCATGGGGGACGCGCTGGCCGGCTACATGACCCGTATCGCCGCCCGCATCGTGGCGGGAGGCTGAGACGGCGGAATTCGGCCCTGCTATGAAGCCGCATGAACCTCCTCCTGCCGGGCGTCGCGGCGGCTTACCTGCTCACCTTCGCGCGGGTCGGCACGCTCATCATGCTGATGCCGGGCGTCGGCGAGCAGCTCGTCTCGGCGCGCCTTCGCCTTGCCTTCGCGCTCCTGGTCTCGCTCGTCCTGTTCCCGATGGTTCGACCGCTCCTGCCGCTTCAGAACGGCTCGCTTGCCGGGCCCGGGCTGATCGCGCTGCTGTTCGGGGAGACGCTGGTCGGGTTGGTGCTTGGGCTGACCGTCCGGATGGTGCTCGCCGCGCTCCAGACCGCGGGCCTGATCATCTCGCAGCAGCTGGGCCTCTCCTATGCCATGACGGTCGACCCGACGATGGGAGGCCAGCAGGCGGCGCTCGGCAATTTCCTGACGCTGCTCGGCGTCACCCTGATCCTCGCTGCCGACCTGCATCATCTCGCCCTCGACGCGATCGGCCGGAGCTACGCCGTGCTGCCGCCGAATGCGGTGCCGGGATTGGGCGAGGCCGCCATGCTGGCCGTCAAGGCGATCGGGCGCGGCTTCACCCTCGCCGTGCAGATCTCCTCGCCCTTCATCGCCTTCGGCATCCTGTTCAATCTCGGCCTCGGCGTGCTCTCGCGTCTGATGCCGCAATTGCAGGTGTTCTTCGTCGCCGTGCCGGCCTCGATCCTCATCGGCATGCTGATCCTGTTCGGCTCGCTCGGCGTGATGTTGGGCGTGTTCCTGGACGATCTCGGGCGTTACCTCGCCGAGTTCACCGGCCGCTGAGCCTGGTCGGAAAGGCTTGAACCGTGGCGGAGGGGACTGAGCAGGAAGACAAAACAGAAGAGCCGACCCAGCGACGCATCGATCAGGCAATCGAGCGCGGCGAGGTCGCCAACAGCATCGAGATCAACACCTTCTTCGCCCTCGCGGCCTTCACGCTGGCGCTGGTCCTCGCGTCGGGTTCGATCGCGAGCGGACTGTTCACTGACATGCGCGGCTTCCTGATGAATGCGCATGCGGTCCCGTCCGACCCCCACGCTTACGCGGGGATCGCGAGCCGCTCGCTCCTGATCTGGGCGCAGGCGCTCGCGATCCCGACCGGGCTCGTCGTGGTGGCGGCCCTTGCCGCCGGCTTCCTGCAGCATCCACTCGTCTTCACCACCGAGACACTCGGATTCAAGTTCGAGCGGGTCTCACCCATGGCCGGGATCAAGCGCATCTTCGGGATCGAGGCGTTGGTCCAGTTCGCCAAGGGCCTCGCCAAGATGGCGGTGGTGGGTGTCGTCGTCGGGACTATCCTGTGGAGCGACCGCGACCGCCTCGAAGTGTTCGCCCGGCTGTCTCCCGCCGCATGCCTGCCCGCGATCCTGGGCATCGCCCTCAAGATGATGGGGGGCGTCCTCGCCATCTACCTCGTGATCACGCTCGCGGACGCGCTCTACCAGCGTTTCCGCTGGCGCCAGCGCCTTCGCATGTCGAAGGAGGAGCTGAAGCAGGAGATGAAGGAGAGCGACGGCAATCCCGAGGTGAAGGGCCGGATGCGCCAACTCCGCGCCGCCCGCGTGAAGAAGCGCATGATGGCGGCGATTCCGGGCGCCACCGTCGTGGTCACGAACCCGACGCACTATGCGGTGGTTCTGCGCTACGAGCCCGGCATGGCTGCCCCGGTCTGCGTGGCCAAGGGCGTCGATTCGCTCGCCCTGCGCATCCGCGCCGTCGCGGCGGAGCACGACGTGCCCGTCCTGGAAAATCCGCCGCTCGCCCGCGCCCTGCACGCTACTGTTGAGATCGACGACGAGATTCCAGCCGAGCATTATCGGGCGGTCGCCGAGGTGATCGGTTTCGTGATGCGGCTGCGCCAACGGGCGGCGTGAGGGCGTGCGTCCTAAAAAGCCACGGTTTGTCCACCTTCTTTCGCGAGACTTTTCTAAGACTTCCCGAGACAATCCGCTTGCTGCGCGAGCGGGCCCGGGGATAACCGATGCCCGTGCGGCTGGATGGGGCCCGATGGCTGAGTTGAGTGGACCTACGGCACCGGTTTCGGGCTCGATCGACCGGTCCGAGCGGCCGGGCCGTGTCGGCTTGCTCCTCGTTCTGGCGGGGCTCCTCGTCGGCGCCGCGATCGGCCTGTCCTTCGTCGCCAACGAGCAGGCACAATCCCTGATCGTCTGGCTCTTGGCGCTGCTCGCGATGGCGGGCGTGTTCTTCCTGTTCGCCCTCGCGATCGGGGCGATCCAGCTCAGCGGGCAGGGGGCTCGCGACGACATCACCAAGAGCATCGTCGATGCCGCGCCGGAGGCCACAACCGTAGTGGAGGAGGGCGGCCGGCTGATTTACGCCAACGAGGCGTATCTGCGGATCGCGGGGGGGGACAGCTTCTCCAACCTGCGCTCGGTCGAGCGCATCTTCGTCGGGTCGCCGGAGGTGTCGGAAGCGATCTACCGTCTCGCCCAGGCTGCGCGCGACGGGCGCAGCCACATCGAGGAAATCCGCATGGCGCCGCCCCCGAGCGGGACGGCGGAGCGCGAATTTGCCTGGTTCCGCATCTCCGTGAGAGCCCTCAGCCGACCGCGTCGCGGCGCGGCTCTGTGGACCGTCAGCGACATCACCCACGAGCGCGAGCGGCAGGAGAACGTCTTCCAGGAGTTGCAGCACGCGATCGACTACCTCGATCACGCGCCGGCGGGCTTCCTGTCGATCGATCCCGCCGGGACCATCGTCTACATGAACGCGACGCTGGCCTCATGGCTCGGCTACGATCTCGCGACGGTGGGCCCCGGCGGCCCGCACCTGTCCGAGATCGCCCCCGGCGCCGACATGCTGACGAGCACGGTCGGCCTGCCCGGAGAGGTTCGCACGGACCGGTTCGACCTCGATCTGCGTCGGCGAAACGGCCACTCGCTGCCCGCGCGGCTCTATCATCGCATCGCCTTCGGCAAGGACGGCAAGCCCGGCTCCTCGCGGACCTTCGTGATCAACCGCTCGGCCGGCGCCGAATTCGACGAACCGCAGCGCGCGGCCGAAGTGCGCCTCGCGCGCTTCCTGAACAACTCGCCGATCGCGATCGCGACCCTCGACCGTTCCGGCCACATCGCCCGGGCCAACACCTCCTTTGCCCGCCTGTTCGGCGCGATGCCGCGCCAGGCGATCGAGGACAGCACCGGCGAGGCGGGCGCCGAGCCGACCATGAGCGAGACGGTGATCGAGCGGGACCGCGCGGCGCTCGAAGCCTCTCTCGCGCGCGCCGCGAGCGGCCTCGGCGATGTCGAGCCGATCGAGGTCTCACTGAAGGGCAACGGCAACCGCTCGGCCCGGGTCTGGCTCAGCCCCGCCGGCGGCGAGGGGCCGGCCTCCGAGACCGCATCCGACGAGGCCGACCGCGAATGCGTGATCCTCTACGCCCTCGACACCACGGCGCAGCGCCAGCTCGAGCAGCAGGTCGCGCAGACGCAGAAGATGGACACCGTCGGCCAGCTCGCCGGCGGCATCGCGCACGACTTCAACAACGTCCTCCAGGCGATCATCGGCTATTCCGACCTGCTCCTCGCGAGTCACAAACCGACGGATCCCGCCTTCCAGGACATCATGCAGATCAAGCAGAACGCGAATCGGGCGGCGGGCCTCGTGCGCCAGCTTCTCGCGTTCTCGCGCCGCCAGACCCTGCGCCCCGAGGTCATGAACGTCGGTGAGGCCCTGTCCGAGCTGACGCTCCTGCTCAAACGCCTGCTCGGAGAGCGGGTGGACCTCGAACTCAAGCACGGGCGCGACATCTGGCCGGTCAAGGCCGACGTGAATCAGTTCGAGCAGGTGATCGTCAATCTCGCGGTCAATGCCCGGGATGCCATGCCGGAGGGCGGTCGCCTGTTGATCCGGACCGCGAATGTGCCGGCAACGAACGAGGATTCGGAAGGACGCGTCGGTGCGCCGGCCGGCGACCATGTCCTGATCGAGGTCCTCGACACCGGCGAGGGCATCCCGCCCGAGCTGATGGAGAAGATCTTCGAGCCCTTCTTCACCACCAAGGATATCGGCAAGGGCACGGGTCTCGGCCTGTCCACGGTCTTCGGCATCGTCAAGCAGAGCGGAGGCACCGTCGACGTGCGCTCGACGGTCGGCGAGGGCACAGCCTTCCGGATCTACCTGCCGCGCCACGAGCCCGCCGCCGAGCCGGAGGCCGATGCCGTCCCGACTTTGCCGCCGGCAACGATGCCGCGGCTCGCCGGCAAGTCCGGTGAGGTCTCCCCGCCCGAGGGCGCATTGTCCACCGCCGGCGCGGACAGCGCCGACGCCGCGAAGGCCAATTCGCCGGAGCCCCGCAAGCCCTCGGCCGACCATACGGGACAGGGCACGATCCTGCTCGTCGAGGACGAGGACCCCGTCCGGGCCGTCAACAGTCGCGCGCTCTCGGCTCGCGGATATACCGTGCTGGAGGCCGCCTCCGGCCTCGAAGCCCTGCGCATCGTCGGGGAGGGCGCCCACGAGATCGATCTCGTCGTCTCGGACGTGGTAATGCCGGAGATGGACGGGCCGACCCTGCTGCGGGAGATCCGCAAGCACCGGCCTGACCTGAAGGTGATCTTCGTCTCGGGCTACGCGGAGGACGCGTTCCGCAAGAACCTTCCCGAGGGAGAGGCCTTCAATTTCCTGCCGAAGCCCTTCAGCCTGAAGCAGCTCGTCGAGACGGTGAAGCGCACGATGGCGTCCTGACGCCATCGTGCGATCCGCTCCGAACCGGTGGAAGAGCGCACGAGAACGGCGTGTCTCCCCTTGTCGAATGAGAACAAAACAAGTACATAAATGACATCCGGGGCGCATTGAGAACGGCGCCTTTCCCCTGCATAAGGATGCCGACCATGGCCCGCGATACGGCCCAATCTGCCTTGAGAGTTGTGGATACGCCCAGCATGGACAAGGACAAGTCTAAGGCGATCGATGCCGCCCTCTCTCAGATCGAGCGTGCCTTCGGCAAGGGCTCGATCATGCGGCTCGGCAAGAGCGACAAGGTGGCCGAGGTCGAGACGGTTTCGACCGGATCCCTGGGTCTCGACATCGCCCTCGGCGTCGGCGGTCTGCCACGCGGTCGCGTGATCGAGATCTACGGACCGGAATCCTCGGGCAAGACCACGCTCGCGCTGCACACCATCGCGGAAGCCCAGAAGAAGGGCGGCGTCTGCGCCTTCGTGGATGCAGAGCACGCCCTCGATCCGATCTACGCACGCAAGCTCGGCGTCAATCTCGACGACCTTCTGATCTCGCAGCCCGATACGGGCGAGCAGGCGCTCGAGATCACCGACACCCTCGTGCGCTCGGGTGCGATCGACGTGCTGGTGGTCGATTCTGTGGCGGCGCTCACGCCTCGGGCCGAGATCGAGGGTGAGATGGGCGATTCGCAGCCCGGCCTTCAGGCCCGGCTGATGAGCCAGGCCCTGCGCAAGCTGACGGGTTCGATCTCGCGCTCGAAGTGCATGGTGATCTTCATCAACCAGATCCGGATGAAGATCGGCGTCATGTACGGCTCGCCCGAGACAACTACTGGTGGCAACGCCCTGAAGTTCTACGCCTCGGTCCGCCTCGATATCCGCCGGATCTCCACCCTCAAGGATCGTGACGAGGCCATCGGCAACCAGGTCCGCGTCAAGGTGGTGAAGAACAAGGTCGCGCCGCCCTTCAAGCAGGTCGAGTTCGACATCATGTTCGGTGAGGGCGTCTCGAAGGTGGGCGAGCTTGTCGATCTCGGCGTGAAGGCCGGTATCGTCGAGAAATCCGGCGCCTGGTTCTCGCATGCGAGCCAGCGCCTCGGACAGGGTCGGGAGAACGCCAAGGGCTTTCTGCGCGACAACCCCGAGATCGCCAACAAGATCGAGGCGGCGATCCGCCAGAATTCCGGCCTCGTCGCCGAGCGGATCCTCGAGACCGCGCAGCCGACCGACGACGACCTGGATGAGGGTGAGGCCTGATCGCTTCAGCGAGGCTCGGTCCCTGACGAAGCCCGCCGCGGGAAACCGCGGCGGGCTTCGTCGTTTCGGGTGACGGGCGCTGGGGCTCAGCTGCCGTAGGGCAGGATCTTGATGAACAGCCCCCAGAATACGAGCAGGATGCCGACGATCGAGACACCCCAGACCAGGGTGCGCACCCGGGGTACCCCGAGACCGTAGACCGGAAGGTAGGCGAGGCGTCCGAAGAAATAGAGATAGGCACCCATCACCACCGCGGTGTTGTGCCGGCCCGATGCCACGCAGGCGAGGACGAGGGCGGCGAAGATCGGGAAGGTCTCGAAGAAGTTCTTCGACGCTTTCTCCAGGCGGGCCGCGGGCCCCGAGACGTCCGGGGAGGGCCCCTCGCGGTTGCTGGCCGCCCAGTTGAAGCCGCCCCGCTGCTGCAATCCGCTCGCCGAGGCCGCGATGATATGGATGAGCCCGAGCAGGCAGGACCAGGCGAGGAGACGAACTTCAACCGGCATGTCGGGCAACCTCAGGGAATCAGGGATCGAACGGATTCGTACCTAGCCCGCCTTGCTGCCGCGATGAAGTGAGCCGTGACTTACGCCGCGCCGAACCGTATGAGGGCGGATAACGCGGTCAGGCTTCCGACGGAGGCCCGGACCGCCAAGTCCAGGCCAAGACAGAGTCAATTTCGATGAGCGGCGTCAACGAGATCCGGTCGACCTTTCTCGACTACTTCGCCAAGGCGGGCCACTCCGTTCAGCCGTCGTCCTCGCTCGTGCCGAAGAACGACCCGACATTGATGTTCACGAACGCCGGAATGGTGCAGTTCAAGAACGTCTTCACGGGCGTCGAGAAGCGGCCCTACACCAGGGCGACCACGGCGCAGAAATGCGTCCGCGCCGGCGGCAAGCACAACGACCTCGACAATGTCGGGTACACCGCGCGCCATCACACCTTCTTCGAGATGCTCGGGAATTTCTCGTTCGGCGACTATTTCAAGGCCGAAGCGATCGAGCTCGCCTGGAACCTGATCACCCGCGAATTCGGCCTGTCGAAGGACCGGCTCCTCGTGACCGTCTACGCCGACGACGATGAGGCCGCCGGCCTCTGGCGCAAGATCGCGGGCTTCCAGGACGACAAGATCATCCGCATCGGCACCTCGGATAATTTCTGGCAGATGGGCGATACCGGCCCCTGCGGCCCGTGCTCGGAGATCTTCATCGATCAGGGTCCGGCCCTTCAGGGCGGCCCGCCCGGCTCGCCCGAGGAGGACGGCGATCGGTTCCTGGAATTCTGGAACCTCGTCTTCATGCAATACGAGCAGATCGAGCCGGGCAACCGCCTCGCCCTGCCGCGCCCGTCGATCGACACCGGCATGGGTCTGGAGCGCATCGCCGCGATCCTGCAGGGCGTGACGAGCAATTACGACACCGACCTGTTCCGGACGCTGATCGACGCGGTCAGCCACGCGGTCGGTCGCGCGCCGGAACCTGGCAACGTCGCGTCCTATCGGGTCATTGCCGACCACCTGCGGGCCGCTGCCTTCCTGGTTGCCGACGGGGTACTCCCGGGCAACGAGGGGCGGGGCTACGTTCTGCGCCGGATCATGCGCCGCGCCATGCGGCACGCGGAGCTTCTCGGGTCGCGTGATCCGATGATGTTCCGGCTCGTGCCGACGCTGGTGCGCGAGATGGGGCAGGCCTACCCCGAACTGATGCGGGCCGAGAGCCTGATCGGCGAGACCCTGCGCCTCGAGGAGACCCGTTTCCGCCGTACCTTGGAGCGCGGCCTCGCGATCCTCGACACCGAGAGCCGCGACCTCAAGGCCGGGCAGAATCTCTCGGGCGAGACCGCCTTCACACTCTACGACACCTATGGCTTCCCCCTCGATCTGACCCAGGACGCCCTGAAGAGCCGCGGCATCGGCGTCGACACGGCGGCATTCGGGCAGGCGATGGAGCGCCAGCGGCAGGCCGCGCGCGCAGCCTGGTCCGGCTCCGGCGAGGCCGCCACCGAGACTGTCTGGTTCTCCGTGAAGGAACGCATCGGCGCGACGGAATTCCTCGGCTACGAAACCGAGCAGGCCGAGGGCATCGTCACCGCGCTCCTGCGCGAGGGAAGCGAGGTCGAGGCGATCGCGGCCGGAGAGACGGGACTCGTCCTCGTCAATCAGACGCCGTTCTACGCCGAATCGGGCGGCCAGGTCGGCGATACCGGGGCGATCCTCGCCGGCGGCCTCAGGGCACAGGTGAAGGCCACGGTGAAGAAGCTCGGCGATCTTTTCGTGCATCACGTCACCGTGGCGGAGGGGCGCCTCACCATCGGCCAAGCGGTCGATCTGCAGGTCGATCATGTCCGTCGCAGCGCGATCCGTGCGAACCACTCGGCGACCCACCTGCTGCACGAGGCGCTGCGGCAGGTACTCGGTGCCCACGTGGCGCAGAAGGGCTCGCTGGTCTCGCCGGACCGGCTCCGCTTCGACTTCAGCCATCCAAAGCCCATGGATGAGTCCGAGATCCGCGCCGTCGAGGACATCGCCAACGCGGTCCTCCTGCAGAACGCGCCGGTCGTCACCAAGCTCATGGCGGTGGACGAGGCCATCGAGTCGGGCGCCCGCGCCCTGTTCGGTGAGAAGTACGGGGATGAGGTCCGGGTCGTTTCGATGGGTCGGCCCGTCGACAATGCAGGGTCCGAGCTCCGGGAGGGTCGTCTGCCGAACTTCTCGATCGAGCTCTGTGGCGGCACCCATGCGGACCGAACCGGTGATATCGGGGTCATCTCGGTCGTCGGCGAGAGCGCGGTCGGCGCGGGCGTCCGTCGCATCGAGGCGATGACGGCCAATGCCGCCCGCCGCCACAGGGCCGAGGAGAGCCGCACGCTCGGTGCTCTGGCGGGGCTCCTCAAGGCGCCGGTCACCGACGCGCCGGAGCGCCTCACCACCCTGCTGGAGGATCGCCGACGGCTCGAGCGCGAATTGGCCGAGGCCCGCAAGAAGCTCGCGATGGGCGGCGGATCGGGCACCCAGGAAGAGGCGGCGCGCGAGGTCAACGGCGTGAAGCTGATGGCCCGTGTCGTCGAGGGCGTCGAGATGCGCGACCTCAAGAGCCTCGCCGACGAGGGCAAGACACGCCTCGGGTCCGGGATCGTCGCCATCGTGGGCGTCGCCGCGGACGGCAAGGCCGGTCTCGTGGTCGGGGTCACCGAGGATCTCACCGAGCGCTACGACGCGGTCGGGCTCGTCCGGGCCGGCGCCGGGTATCTCGGCGGCAAGGGCGGTGGCGGACGCCGTGACATGGCCCAGGCCGGCGGCCCAAACGGGGCCGGGGCGGAGGCCGCGTTGGCGGCGATCGTGGATGCGCTGGCGGCGGCAGCGTGATGCAAGGGGCGGCGCTGCTCAGGCGCCGCCGGTCAGGCAGTCCTCAGTTCACGCGCTTCCAGGTCTGGCGCTTGCAGAACACGCTCAGGACGCAGCCCGCCACCTCGATGGTGGAAGGCCCTGTCAGCTTGAGCGAGCCCGAATAGGTCTTCCCGTCCTTCGGGTTGTAGAGGGATCCCTCGAAGCCGTCGGCGGTGGCCCTGGTGGCATTCACGATCTGGACGCCGACCACGCTGCGCGTGCGCAGCGCCGGGTCCGGGTTGTTCTGGTCGAGGCCTTTGCCCGAGGTGCTGACGATCGTGCCGCAGAAGCCTGCGCCGCAGCGGGCCAGGCGCACCTTCGAATCACCCGTCTCGGTCAGCCAGACTCCGCTCGGGTCACCACCCTTCTGCGCGAGGACGGCGCTGCCGGTCGCGACGGCGCCGAGGAGTGCGGCCGCCAAGCACAGTCGTGCGCGAAATGTCGTCATGAAGAAGCCCCTCCCGTCCGTGTCCGTACGGACATGGTTCCGGTTGGTTTAGCGGCTCCGGTTCGGCTTCGGCAAGCGGGCGGAACGCGCTTCAGCGCCTGCGCGTCGCCAGATCCCGATGCAATTTTCGCAAGACTGGTACGGCGCCGGAGCAGTCGTCCGCTCAGCGCCTGCCCTGGGCGAGCACGGCGCCCGTATAGGTCTCGGCCACCTCACAGAACGGCACGCCATCGCCCGTCGAGAGCACGGCCTCGACCGAGAACAGCGCGTCACCCGGATTGGGCATTTGGCCGTCCCCGGGCTGCCAGATCATCCGCAGGCCGAGATTGCTGCGCGTCGGCCTCAGCGGACGCACCACGCGCCCGAATGGCATCTCGGTGGTGTCGAGCGCCGCGTTCATCTCCGGCGTCAAGCGGGAGGGCACGTACCAGTTATCCGCCTCCGAGAGCACGTGAGCGCCGCAGGTCAGGCGAACCCGCCGATAGCGGACGGGCTCGTCCGCGGCGAGGCCGAGGCGCTGGCGCTGCAGTGCGCTCAAGGGCTTGTCCGCACCGGCGACGCGGCGCGCCACCAGGCGCGGGTCGTCGGCAAGGCCCCGCTCGGCGCACCACGCCTCCAGGACGGCCGTGGCGCTGGGGCCTGCCAGCAGGCGTGCGCGCAAGGTCTCGATCACTCTAGCCGTCTCGGCTCTCGCTGACTCGCCCTGGTGCACGACCGCAGGAGCTTCGGCATGGGCGGACAGTACCGGCAGAAGCATTGCTGTCACAACTCGGACGAGGAAAGCCCTTCGCATGGGAGCACCTGCGCGGTCCATGATGCATCGCGATATAAGGTGTCCGCCGGAACGTCCATGGCGTTCACGCGCCGAGCGTCGTGCTCTCCTCGATCAGTCCGGACGACGATCGTGCTGCCGGGCGCCCCGCTCGGACCTGTCATGCCTTCGCCGCATTCGGCGGGAAAGCAACCCGCCCTGCGGTCGGAGCGGTGCCGCGAGGGCGGCAAACGCCGCGTGCGGTCCAGGAACCGGCAGATCCGGGGCATTACGGCCCATCCGCCGGAGCGCGTCGGCGGTCGTCCGCGTCGCCAGAGCTTCTCCCATACGTTCGGTCCAGTCGAAGGGGTCAGTGTCAATGTTCTCCGGTAGAAGCCACGCGGGCACGCTGCTCGTCACCCTCGCCGCAGGAGCCCTCGCGGCCGGCTCGGCTCTGGCCGAGCCAACGGACAAGCCGGCGGCAGATATCCCGGCCGCCCGGCCTCAGACCGGCCCCATCACCATCGCGGTCAAGGCCGATCCGAAGCAGCCGGCCTGGGTGAAAGTCTGCAACAAGGAGCCGAGCAACGGCAGCGACATCTGCAACGTCACCCGTGATTTCGTCACGGCGAGCGGGCAGCCGCTGCTCGCCATCGCGGTCTTCGCCACGAAGGACCCTCAGGCCAAGCGCGACGTCTACGCGCTCCGGTTCCTGATGCCTCTCGGCATGCAGGTGCAGCCGGGCGTCCGCTTCAACATCGACAGCCAGCAGGGCAACACGGGCAAATTTTCGACCTGCAACACGGTCGGTTGCTTCGCGGACGCGACCGGCTTCCACGGCGACTACATCGAGTCGATGAAGAAGGGCACCGAGCTGCGCATCCAGGCGCAGAACCAGACGCAGCGCGAGGTCACCTTCGTGGTCCCGCTCGCGGGCTTCGGGAAGGGCTTCGACGGCCCCGCCCTGGACCCGAAAGTGCTCGCCGATCAGGCGAAGAAGATCGATGCGGAGATCGATCAGCGCGATGAGGATCTCCGCAAGAAATCCGAGGCCGAGGGCACGGCTGCAACGGCCGGCGACGGTGCCCCGAAGCCCTGAGAGCGCATCAACGCCGCGTCCGGGATCCTTCGCGGTCTCGGACGCGCCGAGCCGACGGGCTCTCGGTAAAACGCAAAAACCGCGCTCAGCCCGGCATCCTACGGGATCGCGGTCGAATCGCGCTTAAACGGCTTTGATGGGAAAGAGTGGGATGGTGGAGCCTAACGGGATCGAACCGATGACCTCTTCCATGCCATGGAAGCGCTCTCCCAGCTGAGCTAAGGCCCCACTCTATCCACCGCGGCGGCTGGTGCATCCGCGGAGTTCGTCTCGCCGTCGGTCTCGATGTCCGTCGGCGAGGCCGGTTCTATAGGCGGGCCTCGGCCCGGACTCAACCCTTTTTTCGCCGGCTCGGAGAGTTTTCTGGTCCTCTCCGAGAGGGGGCGGGATCCTGCCCCGACGTCGCGTCGGCAGCGATGTCGCCGTCAGAGCGCGGTCGGTTCAGCTTTCCTCGTCGTTCTCGATGTCGCCGTCGATCAGGTCGGAGACATCGTCGTCACCCGCGTCCTCCTCCTCGAGGAAGGTGTCGTCGTCGCCGTCGGTCGACTCGGCATCGGAATCCGTATCGTCCTCTGTCGTGGTGTCGGCTTCGTCCTCGGCCGCCTCGACCTCATCGAGCGAGACCATCTCGGGGCCGCCCTTCTCTTCCGTCTCGTCCTCTTCATCCGAAGCGCGGGCGGCGAGGGCGGGGGCGGCAACACGGCTCGTCGCGGCGGCCTGGTAGACCGTGCCGCATTTCGGGCAGGTCGCCGGGTCGCGATCGAGATCGTAGAATTTCGCGCCGCAGCTCATGCATTGACGCTTCAAGCCGAGTTCCGGTCTGGCCACGGGCGAAAACCTCTAAGGTGGGGGTCTGGGAGAGGGGCCCCGTTAGTCAAGGCGCGCGCTTGTGTCAAATAGCTTGGAATTTCCGCGACACACCATCGGTTTCGCAGGGTTTTTACAAGGCCCCGAGCGGTCGAACGCGCACCCGCCGGATGACGGGAGACCGCGCCCGTGATAACCGGCCGCCACGAGAGAGCAGGGCCGCACGCAACGTGCCGGCCCTGACCGCCCCAGCCCGTAAGAAGTTCTCGCCTGTGTCGCACGATTCCGAGCCGCAACCCCTCACCGCCTCGCCCGGCACCCCCCTGCGCGGTTCCCTGCGGCCGCCGGGCGACAAGTCGATCTCGCACCGGGCGATGATCCTCGGACTCCTGGCCATCGGCGAGACACGGGTGGAGGGCTTGCTGGAAGGCGACGACGTGCTCCGCACGGCCGCCGCCGCCAAGGCCCTTGGCGCCGGCATCGAGCGTCTGGGCGACGGGCGCTGGACGGTGCGCGGCGTCGGCATCGGCGGCTTGAGCGACCCGGCCGAGACCCTCGACTTCGCCAATGCGGGTACAGGCTCGCGGCTGATGATGGGCGTCGTCGGCGGCCAGCCCGTGACCGCGACCTTCGACGGGGATGCGTCCCTGCGCAAGCGCCCGATGCGCCGCATCCTGGACCCGCTGGTGCAGATGGGCACGCAGGTGCTGAGCGAGGCCGAGGGCGGGCGCGTGCCGCTGACATTGCGCGGCCCCCGCGAGGCGATCCCGATCACCTACGAGACGCCGGCGGCCTCGGCGCAGATCAAATCGGCAGTCCTGCTCGCGGGCCTCAACGCGCCTGGCGTCACGACCGTGATCGAGCGCGAGGCGACCCGCGACCACACGGAACGGATGCTGCGCCTGTTCGGTGCGGAGGTCCGCGTCACGCGTCACGGCGAGGGCGGGCATGGCCGCTCCATCGCGCTGACCGGCCAGCCGACGCTGCGCGGCACCGACGTGATCGTGCCAGCCGACCCCTCCTCGGCGGCCTTCCCGATCGTCGCGGCGCTCATCGTGCCCGGCTCGGAGGTCACGATCGAGGGCGTGATGATGAACCCGCTGCGGACGGGCCTCATCACCACGCTGATCGAGATGGGCGCCGAGATCGAGCGGCTGCGCGAGCGCGAGGAGGGGGGCGAGACCGTGGCGGATCTGCGCGTGCGGGCGAGCCGGCTCAAGGGCGTCGACGTGCCCCCTGAGCGTGCGCCCGCGATGATCGACGAGTACCCGATCCTGGCCGTCGCTGCCGCCTTCGCGGAGGGCACGACCCGGATGAATGGGCTGCACGAGCTTCGGGTGAAGGAATCCGATCGCCTCGCGGCGGTCGCGGACGGTCTCACGGCAAACGGGGTCGCACATCTGGTCGATGGCGACGACCTCATCGTCCACGGCGACGGCAGCGCCGCGCGTGGGGGTGGCACGGTGGCGACGCATCTCGATCACCGCATTGCGATGTCGTTCCTCGTGATGGGGCTCGCCACGCGCGAGCCCGTCACGGTCGATGACGGCGCCATGATCGCCACGAGTTTCCCAAGCTTCCTGCCGACGATGCGGATGCTGGGTGGAGTGATCCAAGGTTGAGCGCCCCGATGGTAATCGCGATCGACGGGCCCGCCGCCTCGGGCAAGGGCACGCTGGCGAAGCGCCTCGCGGCGCATTACGGCCTGCCGCACCTCGATACCGGCCTGCTTTACAGGGCCGTTGCCCTGACGATGCTCGATGCGGGCTTCCCGCTGGAGGACGAGGCCGCCGCCGCGCGCGCGGCCGAAGCCCTGATCGCGGACCGTCTCGCCGATCCGCGCCTGCGCGAACGGGCGATGGGGGAGGCGGCCTCGCGCATCTCGGCGGTGCCGGCGGTGCGCGCGGCGCTGCTCGCCTGGCAGCAGCGCTTCGCTGGAAATTCGCAGGGCGCCGTCCTCGATGGCCGCGACATCGGCACGGTGGTCTGCCCGGAGGCGCGCGTGAAGCTCTTCATCACCGCTGCCCCGGAAGAACGCGCGCGGCGCCGGCACCGCGAGCTCGAGGGACGCGGCGAGACGACCACATTCGACGCCATCCTGGCCGACATTCTGGCCCGCGACGCCCGCGACGCCTCTCGGGCGACCGCCCCGCTCAAGGCCGCAGCGGACGCGGTCATGCTCGACACCACCGAGCTCGATGCCGACGAAGCCTTCGAGGCCGCCCGGCTCGTGGTCGAGCGCGCACGCCCGCACTAGCTCCCGCGCGGCTTGACCCGGCGGGTCGGTGGCTCGGCAAGGGGATTCTCGGGCCAGGGATGGCGGGGATAGCGCCCGCGCATCTCGGCGCGCACGGCGCTCCACGAGCCCCGCCAGAAGCCCGGGAGGTCGCGGGTGATCTGGATCGGGCGCGAGGCCGGCGAGAGCAGGTGCAGGACGAGGGGGACGCGCCCTCCGCCGATCGCCGGGTGCCGATCGAGCCCGAAGAGTTCCTGGACCCGTACCGCAAGGGCCGGCTCTCCCTCGGCCGCGTAATCGACGGGGATGCGCGATCCCGTCGGCACCTCGACATGCGTCGGCGCCTCGGCCTCAAGGCGGGCCCGCAGCGACCAGGGCAGCAATCCGTGCAAACCTTGCGCGAGGTCGTCCGCCGTGATGCCGGCGAGGCCGGTCCGACCGAGGATCGCGGGCGCGAGCCATTCGGTCGCGCTGGCCACGAGGGCTTCGTCCGAGACGTCCGGCCAGTCCGGCCCCTCGGCGGCGCGCAGGAACCGGATCCGGGCGCGCCACTGGCTGAGCGCCGGTGTCCAGGGAAGCAGGTCGAGACCGAGCTCGGCGATGCCGCGGGCCAGAATCTCGGCGCTCGCGGCATCGGACGGGACCGGCAGCGTTCGCTCGCCGAGGCTGATCGCGCCAAGACGGCGGACGGCGCGCGCGCGCAATGCCCGTGCGCCGCGATCGAAGACGACGCTGGTGCCCGCTTCGATCCGATCCGCAAAAAGCGCCTCGATCGCCTCTGGCGTGATCGCCGCTGCGGCAAGGATGCGGGCATTGCCGGCTGCACCCGCGATGTCGGCCACGACGAGGTAGGCCTCGCGCGCGAGGGACGAGGCCGGATCGAGGCGGCCCGCGCGCCCATTCGCCATCACGAACTCGCCGTCGCGGCCTCGTGCCCGCGCCACTCGATCCGGGTAGGCAAGCGCCAGCAGCGCACCGGCTTCGGCCGCATCGACAGCCGTCCCGCTGCCGCCGGCCTGTCGCGCCCAGCCTTGGGCGAGGCGGCGCATATCGGCGGCCCGCGTGCCCCGGTCGCGGCCGAAGCGCTCGACCCGATCCGCGAGATCGACGCCGTCCCCGCCGAGGCCCCGCTCCACGAGGACGGCCGCGAGATCGGCGGCGGCGCGCGCCTGCCCCCCCTCCGCGGCACGCACCACCATGCGGGCAAGGCGCGGCGGGAGGGGAAGCGATCGAAGGCGCCGCCCAGTCGGCGTCAGGCGCCCATCCGGGTCGATCGCGCCGATCTCGCCCAGGATCGTCCGCGCTTCCATGAGCGCCGGGCCTGGCGGGGTGTCCAGGAATGCGAGGGTGGTCGGATCGGTGACGCCCCAGGCTGCCGAATCGATGAGGAGGCTGGCGAGGTCGGCGGCCAGGATTTCGGGCCGGGTGAAGGGTTCGAGCGCGTTCGTGGCCGCCTCGGACCAGAGGCGCCAACAGATGCCGGGTTCGGTGCGTCCCGCGCGCCCGCGGCGCTGGTCGACCGAGGCGCGCGACGAACGCGCCGTGACGAGCCGGGTCAGACCAATCCCGGGCTCGTAGACCGGAATTCGCGAGAGACCGGAATCCACCACGATCCGCACGCCTTCGATCGTCAGGGACGTCTCGGCGATGCTCGTCGCGAGCACGACCTTGCGGCGGCCCGGCGGGGCGGGCGAGACCGCGCGATCCTGCTCCCCCTGCGTCAGGGCCCCGTAGAGGGGCGCGATCTCGGTCGTGTCGTCGACGCGTCCGGCGAGCATATCGGCCACGCGGCGGATCTCGCCTTGACCCGGCAGGAAAGCCAGGACGGAGCCGGGATCGGCCCGCAGAGCCCGCAGGATCGCGTCGGCCATCGCATCCTCGATCCGGCGGTTGGGATCGCGCTCCAGGTGCCGGGTCTTGACCGGATAGGCGCGCCCCTCGGAGGCGATGACCGGCGCATCCCGGAGGAGGCGGGCCACGCGTGCGCCGTCGAGGGTCGCGGACATCACGAGGATGCGCAGATCCTCACGGAGCGCGCCCTGTGCGTCGATCGCGAGAGCGAGCCCGAGATCGGCATCGAGCGAGCGCTCGTGGAATTCATCGAACAGCACCGCGCCGACGCCCGACAATTCCGGATCGTCGAGGATCATGCGCGTGAACACGCCCTCGGTGACCACCTCGATGCGGGTACGGCCCGAGATCTTCGAGCCGAGGCGGACGCGCAGGCCGACCGTTTCCCCGACGCGCTCACCGATCGTCGCAGCCATGCGCTCGGCCGCGCCGCGCGCCGCGAGACGGCGGGGCTCGAGGAGGATGATCTTGCGGTTCTGAAGCCAGTCCGCATCGAGGAGCCGGAGGGGAACACGCGTCGTCTTGCCGGCGCCCGGCGGCGCCACAAGCACGGCGGCGTGGCCTGCAGCCAGCGCCGCGCCAAGCGCCGGCAGGGCAGCGTCGATCGGGAGGGGCGGGCTGCCCGAGCCGTCAGAAGCCTGCATCAGGCTGCCCGCGACGAAGGTTTAATGATGATGCAACTCCTGATTGAAAATACTTGTCAAAATGCAGTCTATCACAGAACCGTGATCGGCTACGTTTCTCAAGCCTTTTAAATCCCCCGTCAATTCCAGGTTCTAAGCTGTGTAAATCCAATCTATCCCTTGGAACATAAAGGCTTTCGGCGGTTTGTAGGCTCGGCGCGCCGCCGGCGCACCCGAACGGATGGACGGAATGACAAAGCTTGCCCTCACCTTGGCCGCCGGCGTGATGCTGTGCGGACTCGGCCTCTCCGCAGCCTCCGCTGCGCCTGCCATGCCGTCGGTGGGCCTGATTGCCAACGATGCCGGCGCCACGGAGGTGGTATATCGCAGGCATCACCGCTCGGTGCACCATCATCGTGCCTGGCGCCGGCACCATACGCGCAACCGGATGATGCATGGCGATCCGAATGCCCGGAACCCGGAGCGGCCGGGTTATGCCCAGCAGCGCGGCAACACCACGGGTGGTCCCCGCTACTAGGCCTTGCGGCCGGTGGGCGGTGCCGCCCCGTGACATCGGCGCGCCGTCCGCGTCCGGCTCAATCGTCCATCCCCGCATCCATGCCGGATGCGGGGATGATTCGTTACGGAAGCCAATCTCCGTCAGTTGCCGATATCGAAGGCCGCAAGCGCTGCCATGTTGACGAGGTCGGCATCGGTGGCACCGAGCGGCACGATCTGCACCGCCTTGCCGAGGCCGACGAGGAGCGGGCCCAGGACCATGGCGCCGCCGAGTTCCTGGAGCATCTTCGTCGAGATCGCGGCCGAGTGGAACGCCGGCATTACCAGCACGTTCGCGGGCTCCTTCAGGCGGCTGAACGGATATTGCGCCATCAAATCCTTATCGAGGGCGACGTCGGCCGCCATCTCGCCCTCGTAGGCAAAATCGACCTTCATGGCGTCGAGGATGCGCACGGCTTCCCGCACCTTCTCCATGCGCTCGCCCCGGGGATGGCCGAAGGTCGAGAACGAGAGCAGCGCCACCCGAGGCTCGGTGCCGAGCCGCCGCGCCGCGCCCGCTGCCTCGATCGCGATCGCGGCGAGTTCCTGCGCCGAGGGCATCTCGGTGATGGCGGTATCGGCGACGAGCACCGTGCGCCCGCGCGCGACGCAGACCGAAAGGCCGATGACGCGGTGGCCGGGCCGCTCGTCGATGACGCGGCGGACATCCTCCAGGGCGATCGAGTAACTGCGCGTCACGCCCGTCACCATGGCGTCGGCATCCCCCAGCGCCACCATGGTGGCGGCGAAGTGGTTGCGATCCTGGTTGATCAGGCGCTGGCAGTCGCGGAACAGGTAGCCCTGCCGCTGCATCCGCGCGTAAAGATACTCGGCATACTCGGCATTGCGGTGCGAGAGCGCGGCGTTGTGGATCTCGATGTTGTCGCGCTTCGACAAATCGATTCCCATGGCGCTCGCATTCTGCTCCACCCGGTCCTCGCGACCCACGAGGATCGCGGTGCCGAGGCCCTGGTTGGCGAAGCTGACGGCGGCGCGGATGACGAGCTCCTCCTCGCCCTCGGCGAAGACGACCCGCTTCGGGGCCTGGCGCACCTCCTCGAAGACCCGGTTGAGGATCCCGGCCACGGGGTCACGCCGGGCCGAGAGACGGTCCCGATAGGCGGCCATGTCGGTGATCGGCTTCCGGGCGACACCGGTCTCCATCGCGGCCTTGGCGACCGCCGGCGGCACCGTATGGATCAGACGCGGGTCGAAGGGGACGGGGATGATGTAGTCGCGTCCGAAGCGCGGACGCTCGCCCTGGTAGGCCGCCGCGACCTCGTCCGGCACGTCCTCGCGGGCCAGTTGTGCCAGCGCCTGGGCCGCCGCGATCTTCATCTCCATGTTGATCGTCGTCGCATGCACGTCGAGCGCGCCCCGGAAGATGTAGGGGAAGCCCAGGACGTTGTTGACCTGGTTCGGGTAGTCTGAGCGCCCCGTCGCCACGATGGCGTCGGTGCGGATCTGCCCGACCTCCTCGACGGTGATCTCGGGATCGGGATTGGCCATCGCGAAAATGATCGGATTCGGCGCCATCGAGCGGATCATCTCGGCCGAGAAGGCGCCCTTGACCGAGAGCCCATAGACGATGTCGGCACCCGACAGAGCCTCCGCGAGGGTGCGCGTCTCGGTGCGCGCCGCATGCGCCGATTTCCACTGGTTCATGCCGTCCTGGCGGCCCTCGTAGACGACGCCCTTGGTGTCGCAGAGGATGACGTTGTCCTGACCGAAGCCCATCGCCTTGAGGAGTTCGATACAGGCGATGCCGGCGGCGCCCGCACCGTTCACCACGAGCTTGGCTTGCCGGATATCGCGACCGGTGAGGTGCAGGGCATTGATGAGGCCGGCGGTGGCGATGATGGCGGTGCCGTGCTGGTCGTCATGGAACACCGGGATGTCCATGATCTCGCGCAGCCGGTCCTCGATGATGAAGCACTCGGGTGCCTTGATGTCCTCGAGGTTGATGCCCCCAAAGGTGGGCCCGAGATAGCGCACGCAGTTGATGAAGGCCTCGGGGTCCTCCGTTCCGACTTCCAGATCGAAGGAATCGATGTCGGCGAAGCGCTTGAACAGCACCGCCTTGCCTTCCATGACGGGCTTCGAGGCGAGAGCGCCGCGGTTGCCGAGCCCGAGAATCGCGGTGCCGTTCGAGATCACCGCCACGAGGTTGCCCTTGGCCGTGTACTCGTAGGCCTTGGCGGGATCCTGCGCGATCGCGAGCACCGGCACCGCGACGCCCGGCGAGTAAGCCAGCGACAGGTCGCGCTGGGTGGCCATCGGCTTCGTGGCCACCACCTCGAGCTTGCCGGGCCGCCCCTGGGCGTGGAATTGCAGCGCCTCGTCATCGGTGAAGGTCGGGCGTTTGGCGCGCTTCGGCTGGTTCTTCGGCTCTGTCATCGGGTGCTCCTCTCAGAGAGGCCGCCTATCGATTGTGCAAAAGACACTCAAGCCTGCGCCTGAGTTGCCGGGTTACAGGGCCGGCGCTCCGTCGATCCCGCACCGCATCCTTCTCCCCAGACAAACCGGTCAGCCCGCCTGATTCGCGCCCGAGGCTCTGTTATGAAGGCCCCATGGCTCAAGCTGCTGCTCGATCGATCGCGAAGGCCGGCGCCATGCCGGCGGAGGACGTGGTGAGGGCGCCCGCGCCTGACCGGGGCGCCACGCCCATGATGGCGCAGTATATCGAGATCAAGGCGGCCAATCCCGATTGCCTGCTGTTTTATCGGATGGGCGATTTCTACGAGCTGTTCTTCGGCGATGCCGAGATCGCCTCGCGGGCATTGGGCATCGTGCTGACGAAGCGCGGCAAGCATGCGGGCGCCGACATCGCCATGTGCGGCGTGCCGGTTGAGCGCTCCGACGATTATCTCAATCGCCTGATCGCACTCGGCCACCGCGTCGCCGTCTGCGAGCAGACCGAGGATCCGGCCGAGGCCAAGCGCCGCGGGCCGAAATCCGTGGTCCGCCGCGAGGTCGTGCGCCTCGTGACACCGGGCACGATCACGGAAGATCGCCTGCTGGAGCCGGGCCGGGCGAACCTTCTGCTCGCCATCGGCCGTCGCAAGCTGTCCGAGGACGCCTACGCGTACGGACTTGCGGCCGTCGACATCTCGACGGGCCGGTTCTCCCTCAGCGAGGTTCCCGGCGTCGAACTCGGTGGTGCCATCGCGCGCCACGACCCTCGGGAGATCGTGCTCTCCGAGACGATTTACGCCGATCCGATCCTCGCGCGGGTCTGGCAGGACGTGACGGCCCCGGTCACCCCCCTGGCGCAGGGCGAGCTGGAGCCCCACGCGGCCGAGCGCCGCATCAAGGCGCAGTTCGGCGTCTCGACGCTTGAGGGCTTCGGGACCTTCACGCGGGCCGAGATCGCGGCCGCGGGCGCTGTCCTCCTCTACATCGAGCGGACGCAGATCGGCGCGCGGCCACCGCTTAACCCGCCCACCCGGGAGGCGAATGGGGCGACGCTCGCGATCGACGCCGCGACCCGCGCCAACCTCGAACTCACCCGGACGCTTGCCGGCGCGCGGACGGGCAGCCTGCTCGACGCGATCGACCGGACGGTGTCGGCGAGCGGCGCGCGTCTGCTGGCCGAGCATCTCGCCGGTCCATTGATGGAACTCGGCGCCATCGCGCGCCGGCACGAGGCCGTGGCCTGCCTCGCGGAGGACCATGTCCTGCGCCGCGCGGCGCGCGAGGCGCTGGCCCGCGCGCCCGACCTCGCCCGGGCGCTGTCCCGCATCGGGCTCGGACGGGCGGGTCCGCGCGACCTCGCGGCCATCCGCGAGGGGCTTGATGCCGCGACCGCGATCGCGGGTCTGCTCGCTGGCGCGGAGGCGTTGCCGGCGGATCTCGCGACGCTCGCCGAACACCTGCGCGCGGCCGATCCGGCCTTGGTCGCGCATCTGCGGGCGGCACTTGCCGACGAACTGCCCTTGAGCCGGCGCGACGGCGGTTTCGTGCGGAGCGGCTATCACCCCGAGATCGACGAGGCCCGCCTTCTCGGCCAGGATTCGCGAAAGGTGATCGCGGCGCTCCAATCCCGCTACGCGGAGGAGACCGGCTGCCGGACGCTACGCATCAAGCACAACAACATGCTCGGCTACTACATCGAGGTGCCGCAGGCGGTGGGTGAGGCCTGCCTGAAAGGGATCCTGCGCGAGACCTTCGTGCATCGGCAGACCATGATCGACGCCTTGCGCTTCACGAGCGTCGAGCTCGGTGAGTTGGAGACGAAGATCTCGGGGGCCTCCGACCGCGCCTTGGCCCTCGAAGCCTCGGTCTTCGACGATCTCGCGGCTCAAGTGCTGGCCCAGACCGAGACCGTGGCGCGGGTGGCCGAAGCGCTCGCCGGCCTCGACGTCGCGGCGAGCCACGCCGAGCTGGCGGTGGAGCAGAGCTGGACACGACCTCGCGTCGACGACAGTCTCGCCTTCCATGTCGAGGGCGGTCGCCATCCCGTCGTCGAGGCGGCCCTGCGGCGCTCGGGCGAGCCCTTCATCGCCAATGATTGCGACCTGTCAGGCGAGGGGCGCGGCCGCATCCGCCTGATCACCGGGCCCAATATGGGCGGTAAGTCGACCTTCCTGCGCCAGAACGCGCTGATCGCCGTGCTCGCTCAGATGGGCGCCTTCGTGCCGGCCGCCAAGGCGCATCTCGGGCTCGTGGATCGCCTGTTCTCCCGCGTCGGCGCGGCGGACGATCTCGCCCGCGGGCAATCGACCTTCATGGTCGAGATGGTGGAGACGGCGGCCATCCTGAATCAGGCGACCCGGCGCTCCCTGGTGATCCTCGACGAGATCGGGCGCGGCACCGCGACTTTCGACGGTCTCTCGATTGCCTGGGCCTGCCTGGAACAATTGCACGAGGCCAATGCCTGCAGGGCCCTGTTCGCCACCCATTTCCACGAGCTGACCGCGCTGAGCCAGCGCCTGTCCCGTCTCGACAATGCGACTCTTAAGGTCGCCGAGCACCGGGGGCAGGTTGTGTTTCTCCACGAGGTCGTCCCGGGCGTCGCCGAGCGCTCCTACGGCCTTCAGGTGGCGCGCCTTGCTGGATTGCCCGCGAGCGTGATCGCCCGGGCCAGTGCAATCCTGAAGGGGCTGGAGAAGGCCGAGCGCGAGCGGCCCTCCCGGCCCAGGATCGACGATCTGCCGCTATTCGCGAGCCTCGCCCCGCCACCACCTCCGCCGGAGCCGGCACCGGAAGCCGACGACGCCCTGGGTTTGCTCCTCGACACGATCGACCCTGACGCGATGACGCCGCGCGAGGCGCTCGACGCCCTGTATCGGCTCAAACGCGCGCGCGCGGCTAAGGACTGATTCCCCTTAAACCGGCGGCGCGAGGCTGAACCCGTCCGGGGTCTCGTGGGACGGCTTGCGACCGGAGCGATATTCCGCGACGTAGCTGAGGGCGCTCGCCACCACCCGCTCCGAGTAGGGCTTCGCGATCACCCCGATGGCGCCCGCGAAATCCTCCGGAATGCGCTTGCTGTTGGCGGTCATGAACAGAACCGTCGTGCGCGCATCGGCGCTGAGTGCCCGCGCCACGGCGACGCCGGTCGGCCCGTCGACGAGGTGGATGTCGACGAGTGCGACGTCGGGGATCGTCGAAACCCCGAGCGCGATGGCCTCCGACGAACTTGCCGCGACCCCGACGGTGACGTGGCCGAGATCCTCGAGAAGGTACTCGAGTTCGAGTGCGATCAGGACTTCATCCTCGACCACGAGGATGCGCAAAGCGGGCTCAGCCGTCATAGCACCTCCCCGAATTCATTCGTTGCCGGCCTCATGCGGCGCGCGCGTGAGGAGGCATCTCAATCCGCGCGGTCCAGAGGGATTGTGATCTCGACGCGTGTGCCCGGGAAAGCCTCGTTCCAGGCGATGGTGCCGCGCAGCTGACGCACCACCATCTCGACGAGACTATGCCCGAAGCCCGCAGGATTGACCGGGCCCGCCGCGATGCCGATTCCGTCGTCTTGGATCAGCAGGCGCAAGCCGCCATCGTCACGCTTGGCTGTGATCGACACCCGGCCGCTCCGCCCGTTCGGGAAGGCGTGGCGAACTGCATTGGTGGCGAGCTCGTGCATCATCAAAGCCAGCGGTGCCGCCATGGCGGCCGAGACGGCGATCGAATCGACCTCTGCCTCCACCGTCGTGCGGTCGGAATCTATTCCGGCCGTCAGGTCGGCCAGGAAATCGTCGGCGAATTCCCGCAGGTCGAAGCGCGTCACGTCGCCGGCGGAGTACAGCATGCGGTGCGCCGTCGAGAGCGCACCGACGCGCTCGGCCATGCTCTGCAACGCGTCGCGGGCTTCACCCTCTGGCGTCCTACGCGCCTTGAGCAGCATCAGCGACGAGATCACCTGAAGGTTGTTCTTGACCCGGTGATCAACCTCATGGAGCAGCGCCGTCTTCTGCTCCAAGGCCGCCTGCAGGTCGGCGGTCCTGACATCGACGAGGCGCTCGAGCTCGTCGTTCGTGCCGCGCATCGCCTGCTCGTAGCGGCGCTTGTCGGTCATGTCGGCTTGAGCCGCGAAGAACCACGCCACCTCTCCGGTCGCATCGCGCACCGGGCAGATCGTCATGGCGTTCCAGAACGCGGAGCCATCCTTGCGATAGTTGAACAGCTCGCACTCGATCTTCTCAGCGGAGGTGACCGCGTCACGCATCCGGCGAACCTCGCCCGGATCGGTCGCCTGTCCCTGCAGCATCCGGCAATTGCGGCCGTAAAGCTCGTCGCGCCGGTAGCCCGTGAGAATGAGGAACGCGTCGTTCACCCAAAGGATCGGATTGTCGGCGCTTCGCGCGTCGGTGACCACCATCGGCGTCGGGCTCGCACCGAATGCCGACGCGAAGACGCCGTCTTCAAGGCCGACTTCTTGCAGCGCCCGTTTGTCGTCGTCCGTCATGCCGCCGACCGCACTTCCGTCCCCTGGCCGTCCGCGTCCGAAATTTCCGCGAGGCGATATTCACCGTCGGCGTCAACGCTGCCCCGGGGTGCGAACAGGATTGGACCGACCGAGTTCCACTCGGATAGGGCCTGTCCACCGCGAAATTGACGGACGCATGTTAAGATTTCGTCGAGCATCTTCCCCCAGGCCCTCCCGGCCAAAACCCGTACCCCGCGACTCGAAAACAGGGCGCAAGACTGCCATGATTTTTGCGGACCAAGGCGCAAAGGCCTGAGGAGTTCCATCGCATGCCCGCTTCTGTTGCGCGCAAGAAACTCCGCATGCGCGATATCCTCGAGGATCGCCGCATCGGCCTGATGCTGGCGCTCGGCTTCGCCTGCGGCCTCCCGATCCTGCTCGTCTTCTCGACACTTTCCGCTTGGCTGGCGACTGCGGGGATTCAGCGCACCAGCATCGGCCTGCTCTCCTACGTGTCCTTCGCCTACTCGCTCAAGTTCCTCTGGGCCCCCGTGATCGATCGCCTCGACCTGCCCGTGTTGGCGGGCTGGCTCGGACGGCGCCGGGCCTGGATGGTCCTGTCTCAGCTCGGTGTCGCGGCCGGACTGATCGGCATGAGCCAGGGAGATCCGGCGGAATCGCTGAGTTTCATGGTGATCTGCGCCCTGATCACCGCCTTCGCATCGGCCACGCAGGACATCGTGGTCGACAGCTGGCGCATCGATGCCGCGCCCACGGAGCGCCAGGGCGTGATGCTCGCCGCCTACCAGCTCGGCTACGCCATCGCGCGGGCCTTCGCGGGAGCGGGAGCCCTCTACATCGCGCAAGGTGCGGGCTGGTCACTCGCCTACGGGGCGATGGCGCTCCTCATGCTGACCGGCCTCATCGCGTCGATCCTGGCTCCGCGCCAGGACCCCGCTCCAGTCCCGGAGGAGCACCGCTCGTTCAGCCGCACGCTTCAGATCGCGGTCGTCGAGCCCTTCGGGGACCTCGTGCGCCGCAAGGGCGCACGCCTGATCCTGATCCTGTCCCTGATCATGCTGTATCGCCTGCCGGACATCATCTCCGGCGTGATGGCGCAGCCCTTCTACATCGAACAGGGCTTCTCCCTGACCGAGATCGCCAATGTCACCAAGGTCTATGGCGTCATCATCGGTGTCGCGGGAGCGCTCGCGGGCGGCTACGCGGTGATCCGCTTCGGTCTGCAGGCCTCGCTCTTATTCGGCGGCATCGCGGCGGCAGCCTCGAACCTGATGTTCTCCTGGCTCGCGCTCAACGGGCACGATACGGCGCTCTTCGTCGCCAGCATCTCGATCGACAATTTCGCGGGCAACTTCGCCGGCACGGCGCTCATCGCCTACATGTCGAGCCTGACCTCCTCGGCCTTCGTGGCGACGCAATACGCCCTGCTCTCCTCACTCTACGCCCTGCCCGGCAAGTTCGTCGGCGGCTTCTCGGGCTACATGGTCGACGCGCTCGGCTATCCGAAATTCTTCGCGGCCTCCGCGGCGATCGGCATCCCGGTGGCACTGCTCTGCCTCGCCCTGATCGCCCTGCGGGAGGGAGTCGCCGAGCCCGAGGAAGCGACAGCGGCGCTGCCCGAGGAGGAGGCCATCGCCGCCAAGGCTTGAGCGAGGCCGGAACCAACAGCGAACCATGGCGCTTGCTTTGACCGGCGCTCTCCACCGCCGAGCAGGATGATTTGCAAGGGACGTCCAACGTGAGCGACATCACCCTCGCCGGCGAGACCCTCCCGGCTTCCATCGACAGCGACACCCGCCCCCTCAGCGAGAGCGACCTCGCGGCGCTCCGGCGTGCGGTGCGCGCCCTGGAGCAGCCCGGGCTCGCCGCGCGCCTCTCCGCGGCGGCCGGTGCGCCGCTCGACATCATCGGACGATCCTTGCCCGCGCCCGTCACCGAGGCGGTGGCCCGCTCGACCGAGACCGCCATGCGCGGCGCGCTGCGCGTAGCGCTGGCGACCTTGCCCAAGAAAGAGATCGTCACGGACGGGACCGAGGTCGCACCGATCAGCGCGACGCGCACCGGCCGCTTCGCACGCCTGTTCCAGTCGAGCGAATTGAACCACAAGGCGCTCGCCGCCATCTCGGGCGCCGTCGGGGGAGCGTTCGGCCTCGCGACGCTCGCGGTGGAACTTCCCCTCTCCACGACGCTGATGCTCCGCTCGATCGCCGAGATCGCCCGCGAAGAGGGGGAAGAGATCGAGACGCCGGAAGGGGCGCTCGCCTGCGTGCAGGTCTTTGCGCTGGGCGGCCGGGGCAGCGAGACGGGGCTTGCGGAGAGCGGCTACTTCGCGGTTCGGGCGGCTTTGGCCAAGACGATGGCGGAGGCCGCGCGATATGCTGGCAGCCGTAGCCTCGTGGAAGAGGCTGCGCCCGCGCTTCTGCGCTTCACCGCCCAGATCGCTGCGCGCTTCGGCGTCGTGGTCTCGCAGAAGGTCGCGGCTCAGGCGATCCCGATCCTCGGGGCTTTCGGGGGCGCGGCCGTGAACACCGCGTTCATGGATCATTTCCAGTCGACCGCGCGGGCGCACTTCACGGTGAGGCGGCTCGAGCGCAGCTACGGCAAAGCGACGGTACGCGCGGCCTACGAGGTCGAGAAAGCTGCCCTGAGCTCTGTCTGAGATAGGCGCAAACCCGCTTTGGTGGCCCGCGCTTCGGCGTCCGTTCGAACGGTCTCTCCCGGCGCTGAAACTGTGGGAGGTTCACTCTGCTCGGTAACGCGGAGATGATCGGCCGTCTCGCCTTGGCGGCTGTGCTCGGCAGCATCATCGGTCTCGAGCGGGAACGCCTGCTCTGGGCCGCGGGCCTGCGGACGCACATGCTCGTTTGCGTCGGCGCATGTCTGTTCATGCTGGTCTCAACCTTCGGATTCTTCGACGTCATCACCCACGAGCACGTCGTCCTCGACCCGTCCCGCGTAGCCGCCCAGGTCGTCTCGGGGATCGGCTTCCTCGGCGCGGGAACGATCCTGCTGCGGGGCGAGGTGGTGCGCGGCCTGACGACCGCCGCGAGTCTCTGGGCGGTCGCGGCTATCGGCCTCGCGAGTGGCGGCGGCCTCTACGTCCCGGCCATCGCCACGACCGGAATGGTGTTCGCGATCCTGGCGGGCATCAAGCCGATCGAGGAGCGCTGGCGCGCACGATCACAGGCGCGAGCACTTCGCATCACGGCCCGCACCGGATCGCTCACCCTCGACGACGTGCAGGAAGCGACCGGGCAGCCGCTCTCGCGGGTCAAGCAATTCGTCGTGCAGCCGGGCCCGGAGGGTGCGGAAGACATCCGGATCGCCTTCACCCGCCTGACCGCCGGACATCTCGAGGCGATTGCCGCGCGCCTGCGCACGTTTCCCGGGGTCGAGAGCGTCGAGATCGAGGACGGCTAGCGACCCCCCGACGCCTGACCCGAAAATTGGTCGGGCGGTTGCGCTCGGGGTCAGGTGAGCGCCGGTGTGTCCGAGCCGTTATCGAGGAACAGCCGGTAGGCCGGATTGTCGGTCTCGTCTGTGCAGGGATAGCCAAGTTCATCCACCGCCGCGTGGAAGCGGGCACGCTCGGAGACCGGAACCGTGATGCCGGCCAGGACCCTTCCGTAATCGGCGCCGTGATTGCGGTAATGGAACAGGGTGATGTTGAAATCTTCGCCGAGGCCATCGAGGAAGCGCATCAACGCACCGGGCCGCTCCGGGAATTGGAAGCGGTAGAGGCGCTCGTCCCTCAGGCCGGTCGCCCGCCCGCCGACCATGTAGCGGATATGGACCTTGGCCATCTCATTGTCGCTCATGTCGAGGACGCGATAGCCGCCGTCGCGCAGCGACGCGATGAGGGCCCGCTTCTCCGCCAGGCCGCCCGGCAGGTTCACGCCGACGAAGATCTGCGCCTCGGCATCCTTGGCGTAGCGATAATTGAACTCCGTGATGGCGCGGGGGCCGAGCGTGCTGATGAAGGACCGATAGGCGCCCGGCCGCTCCGGGATCGTCACGCCGAGCAGCACTTCGCGCTGCTCGCCGATCTCGGCGCGCTCGGCGATGTGGCGCAGGCGGTCGAAATTGAGGTTTGCGCCGCTGGAGATGGCGATCAGCGTGCCGATGCCACCCTCGCGCTCGGCGTAGAGTTTGGCGCCCGCGAGCGCGAGGGCGCCCGACGGCTCCGACACGGCGCGCGTATCGTCGAAGATGTCCTTCACGGCGGCACACATGGCATCGGTATCGACGGTGATCACCCCGTCCAGATGCTCGCGGCAGAGGCGGAAGGTCTCCTCGCCGGCACGGCGCACCGCGACGCCGTCGGCGAACAGGCCGACGCTGTCGAGGGTCGTGGGCTCGCCGGCGGCTAGTGCCGCGGCCATGCAGGCGGCATCGTCGGGCTCGACACCGATCACCTTGGTCTCCGGCCGCAGGTACTTGACGAAGGTCGCGATGCCCGCCGCGAGGCCGCCGCCGCCGATGGGCACGAAGATCGCTTCGATCGGGCCCGTATGCTGGTGCAGGAGTTCCATGCCGATCGTGCCTTGACCGGCGATCACCTCGGCATCGTCGAAGGGATGTAGGAAGGTCAGTCCTTCCTCGACCTCGCGCCGCCGCGCTTCCGCCAGGGCCTCGTCGAAGGCATCGCCGTGCAGGATCACCTCGGCGCCCCGCGCCCGGCAGGCATCGACCTTGATGGCCGGCGTCGTGCGCGGCATCACGATCACAGCGCGCACGTTGAGCTTGGCCGCCGAGAGCGCCACGCCCTGGGCATGATTGCCGGCCGAAGCGCAGATGACTCCGCGGGCGAGCTGCTCCGCGTCGAGGCTCGACATCTTGTTGTAGGCGCCGCGCAGCTTGAACGAGAAGACCGGCTGCAGATCTTCGCGCTTCAATAGAATCGGTCGCTCGTACCGCGCGGTGAGGCGCGGCATCGGATCGAGCGGACTCTCGATCGCGACGTCGTAGACGCGGGCAGTGAGGATCTTGCGGATGTAATCGGTCACGGGCGGAAGCGATCGTTTCGCGGATACGAAGTTCAGGTCTCCGCCCGAGATAGACCTTCGGGCGGCCGGATGCGAGCGCCCGGCGGGCAGGTCAGCTCAGACGATCGATCAGGGCCGCGATCCAGACCAGTGCGGCCAGCGCCTGCGCCAGGAAGGTGCCCGCCGATGCGAGGTCCTTGACCGTGCCGATGCGCGGATGCCGATCGGGATGGAGATGGTCGCAGAGCTTCTCGATGGCGGTGTTCAGGAACTCGGCCGCGAGCATCAGGAGCAGGCTGGCGATGAGCCCGACCCGCACCCAGAGACCGGAACCGAGGATCAGTGCCACGGGCACGCCCAGCGCGAGGAGGACGAGTTCCTGGCGGACGGCGCGCTCCGTGCGGGCCCCGTGGAGTAGGCCGCGCCAGGAATTCAGGAAGGCGACGATCAGCGCGTCCATGGTCAGCCTGCCTCGGGGGTATCCGGCGGCGCAGCGCGCGCGACCCATTTCGCCAGCAACGGGCCGGTGATCAGCACCACGAAGAGGCGCAGCGTCTGGACGGCGAGAACGAAGGAGACGTCGGCCTTCGAGCCGACCGCGATGATCGCCACGGAATCGAGACCGCCCGGGCTCGTTGCCAGGAAAGCGGTGAGGAAGTCGATTGGCAGGATTCGGGTGAGGCCGAAGGCCCAGCCGGCACAGAGCAGGATCACCGCCACGGTCGCAACGAGGATGCCCGGCAAGGCATGGAATGTCTCGCGCAAGGTCTCGCGAGTGAAGCGCAAGCCCACGTACCAGCCGATCGTCGCATAGGCGGCATCGAGCAGCACGGGCGGGAGAACGATGCTCGCGAGCCCTGTCGCGTGCAGGCCGGCGCCGAGGATCATGGGGCCGATCAGCGCCCCGGCCGGCAACCGGAGCGCGAGCGCGATCCCGGCGCCGATCACCGCGACACACAGCGTCGTGAGCACCGAGATGGGCGCCAGAGCCTGCGCCGGCATCGTCCCGGCACTGCTCGCCGCCACCGGCTCGGTGAGCAGCCGCGCGACGACCGAGGCCGACAGGACCACCGCCGCGACGCGGACATATTGCATGAACGCGACGAGGCGCGGATCGGACCCGTATTCCTCGGCCATCGCCACCATCGCGGCGGCCCGGCCCGGCGACGAGCCCCAGGCGGCCGTGGTGCCGGGCAGGACGCGCATCCGCGTCAGAACGTAGCCAACGATTCCGCCGGCCAGCACGGTCACGAGAACGACGAGCAGGATCAGGAAGCCGTCATCCAGGATCGTGCCGGCGATCTCGGGATTGATCGCATGCGCGACGAGGCAGCCGATGAGCGCCTGCGCGCCCTGGAAGCCGGGCTTGGGGACGCGCAGCGGCGCGCCGCGCACGCCGAACGCGATCGCGGCGAGCATCGGCCCGAGGAGGAGAGCAGCGGGAAAATGGGCGGAGGCCAAGCCGTAGGCGAGGAGACCTGATGCGGCAAGCAGAGCCGCCCAGAGGCCGAGGGTCTTTGACACGGACAAGGGGACCGTTCGAATTCTCGCGGGCCGCGCCGGGGTACACCCGCATCGGGCGGCGCTACACCGGATCGGCCACGCTGTCACGGGGCCGCGCGGGCGCGGCATCCTCGACACGGCAGGCGGCGGTGTTGGGTGGGGCATGCGCCCGGAAGAAGGCGGCAAGATGCTGCAGCCCTGCCGCGCGCGGATCGCTGGAACGCCATGCCAGGGCGATGGTGCGCCCCGGTCCATCCGCGTCGAAGCTGCGCGTGACGATGAGGCCGCTGGGATCGGGGCCGGCCGGCAAGGCCAGCGCCGGCAGCAAGGTATAGCCCGCCCCCGCCGCCACCATCGAGCGAAGGGTTTCGAGGCTCGTCGCATGGCGCCCGGCGGAACTGCTTGCCCCACAGGCGGCCACCGTCTGGTCACGCAGGCAATTGCCCTCATCCAGCAGGAGGAGGTCAGGCCCGGCGATGTCGGTCGCCCGGAGCGCACCGCCGCGGGCGAGGGCATGGTCGGCCGGGCAGGCCAGCCAGAACGGCTCGACGAAGAGCGGCGAAATCGTCAGCCCCGATGGCGGCAGCGGAAGCGAGACCAGCGCCGCATCGACGCGCCCGTCGCGCAATCCTTCCAGGATTTCGGCCGTGCGCGCCTCGCTGAGGGCCAGAGACAGGAGCGGAAATTCCTGCCGCAACAGGCGAAGGACGAGGGGGAACAGATAGGGGCCGAGGGTCTGGATCGCCGCGAGGACGAGGCGGCCGGTCAGGGGAGCGCCACGGCCCTCGCTCGCCAGGGCAAGCAGGCGCTGTGCTTCCGCCAGGACCGCGCGGGCCTGGCGCACGATGATCTGACCGGCGGGTGTCAGGAGCACGCGCCGGTTCGAGCGCTCGAACAGAACGAGCCCGAGGGATTCCTCCAGCTTTCTCACCTGAACACTGAGCGTCGGCTGGCTGACGTTGCAGCGCTCGGCGGCGCGTCCGAAGTGATTCTCGTCGGCGACGGCGACCACATATTCGAGGTCGCGAAGGGACAACCCGGCGGCATTCATAGTGCGCGTCTATCACAGTCTTTGTAACGATGCATTTGCCAGTGGGTCGCCTCCCGGTCATAACGGCACCCCAGAACAGTTCCAGGAAGGCGGCCTCGTTTCCGGCTGCCGCGACCGAACCCAAGAATCTTCACGAGGTGAGACGCATGAGCGAGCAACGTCCCATTCTGACGACCCGCCAGGGCCATCCGGTCCGCGACAACCAGAGCACACGCACGGTCGGCGAGCGGGGGCCCGCGACGCTCGAGAATTACCAGTTCATCGAGAAGATCACGCATTTCGACCGGGAGCGGATTCCCGAGCGCGTTGTGCATGCTCGCGGCGCCGGCGCGCATGGCTGGTTCGAGGCTTACGGCAAGATCGGCAACGAGCCGGCCTCCAAGTACACCCGCGCTCGCGTCCTCAACGAGACCGGCGTCAAGACGCCGATGTTCGTGCGGTTCTCCACCGTGGCCGGCGCCAAGGAGAGCCCGGAGACGGCGCGGGATCCGCGCGGCTTCGCGGTGAAGTTCAAGACCGTCGATGGCAACTGGGATCTGGTGGGCAACAACCTCAAGGTCTTCTTCATCCGCGACGCGATCAAGTTCCCCGACATGATCCACGCGTTCAAGCCGGACCCGGTGACGAACCGCCAGGAGGCGTGGCGCTTCTTCGACTTCGTGGCGCAGCACCCCGAGTCGATCCACATGGTGACGCACCTCAAGTCTCCCTGGGGCATCCCGGCGAATTACCGCGAGATGGAGGGATCGGGCGTCAACACCTACAAGCTCGTCAACGACCAGGGCGAGGCGGTGCTCTGCAAGTTCCACTGGGAGCCGAAGCAGGGTGTGCGCAACCTGACCTCGGGCGAAGCTGAGGCGATCCAGGCCAAGAACGTCGGCCACGCCACGCAGGATCTCTACGACAACATCAATGCCGGCAATTTCCCTGAGTGGGAATTCTGCGTGCAGATCATGCCAGACGGCCCGAACGACCACCTGTCGTTCGATCCCCTCGACGACACCAAGCTGTGGCCGGTCGACCAATTCCCCCTGCTGCCCGTCGGCCGCATGGTGCTGGATCGGGTGCCGGACAACTTCTTCACGGATGTCGAGCAATCGGCCTTCGGCACGGGCGTGCTCGTGGATGGCATCGACTTCTCGGACGACAAGATGCTTCAGGGGCGCACGCTGTCCTATTCGGACACGCAGCGCTACCGCGTCGGCGCCAACTACCTGCAACTGCCGATCAACGCGCCGCAGCCCGGCGTGAAGGTCTACTCGAACCAGCGTGACGGCCAGATGGCCTACAGCGTCGATGGATCGGGTCCGAACCGGCACATCAACTACGAGCCGTCGACGCTCGCCGAGGGCCTGCGCGAGGCGCCGAAGCCCGCGAAGGAATACCACCAGCCGGTGGAGGGCAAGCTCGGCCGCTACCAGACCAGCCGCACCGAGGACGACTACGCTCAGGCCGGCGTTCGCTACCGCTCATTCCAGGACTGGGAGCGCGACGACCTGATCGCCAACCTCGTCGCCGACATGAAGGAATGCCCGGAGCCGATCCAACTGCGGATGATTTGGCACTTCTGGCACGCGGACGAGGATTACGGCCGTCGGGTTGCCGAGGGTGCTGGGATCGACTTTGAGAAGGCCAAGGCTCTGCCGCCGCTGCCGGGCCGCGCCGCTCCGGGCAAGCGCCTCTCGTCCAACACCTACACGGATGGGTCGCAGGCTCATCAGGTCGCCGCCGAGTAAGCCCCAGGCCTGAAGCCGCGATTTGATTCGATGCCCCGCACGGTTCCGAACCGTGCGGGGTTTTCTTTTGGCGTCGGTCCTGAAGGCGGGCGAATCCGCCTGCGTCCCTATCGATGGCCTACGGTCACCGATCTCGCTCGAAGCGGCGCAACGGAAGATGCGTCGCGCATGAATGCCGTCAGCCTCGCGCCGCGCTTCCTCGATGCAAGATCAGGCGCCTGCTCCCGCGCTCAAGCCGGCACGCCGACCAGCCGGTTCCGGCCGGCGCCGAGACCGCAGAGCATGCCCGCCGAGGCGATCGCGCAGAAGAGCAGCACCGACAGCGTCCAATCCTTGCCGACCTCGTGGGCGAGACCGAAGCCGAGCGGGCCCAGCGCGGCGATGCTGTAACCGACGCCCTGCGCCATCGCCGAGAGTCCCGCTGCGCTCGCGGCGTCGCGGGCGCGCAGGACGATGATCGTCAGCCCTAGCCCAAACGTGCCGCCGAGGCCGAAACCGAGCGCGACCGTCATCGGAGCCACGAGCGAAACCGGCGCGTAAACCACGCCGAGGAATGCCGTGAGTGTGAGAAGAATCAGCCCGACCGCGTAGGCGCGCTGATCCCCGGCTCGCGCCGCGAAAGTCGGAATCAGAAGGGCGGACGGTGCCTGCCCGATGCTCATCAGCGAGGCCATGAACCCCGCCTCGATCGCGCTGAGGCCGCGGCTCTGCAGCAGCGCCGGAATCCACCCGAACATGATGTAGGCGAGCGAGGATTGCAGGCCCATGAAGCCCGTCACCTGCCATGCGAGCGGGTCGCCCCAGAAACGGGCTCTGCCCTTTGATCGCGCCGCCGCGGCAAACATCTCGGGGCGTTCTCGGACCGCGAAGGGCAGCCAGGCCAGGGCCGCGGCGAATGCCGGAACGGCCCATGCTGCCAGAGGCAGGGCCCAGCCGGCTTCGAGAGCATCCCGCAGCGGCACGGTCAGCCCGGCCCCTGCCGCGGCGCCCAGGCAGAGCACACTGGTATAGAGTCCCGTCATCACGCCAACCCGCCCGGGAAAATCGCGCTTGACAAGACCGGGCAGAAGCACGCCCGCGAGGCCGATCCCGGCGGCCGAGAGACAGGCGCCGAAGAAGAGCGGGCCGAGACCGCCGACGGCCCGGCTCGCCAAGCCCAGCGCCACGATGAGGATGGCGAGGAGAATGCCCCGGTCGGCGCCGAAGCGCCGGATGGTCGCGGGTCCGGCTGCGCTGGCGAGCCCGAGGAACAGGACCGGAAGCGTCGTCAGAATCGCCGCGCCGGTTGCGCTCAAGCCGGTCTCCGCACGGATCGTCGTGAGCAGCGGGCCGACCGTCGTGAGAGCGGGGCGCAGATTGAAGGCCACCAGCATCACGCCGAGCCCGGTCAGGATCGGGCCCGGCGGCGCGCCCGCACCCGGCCTCACGCCCGCCGCCACGCGCCGAGTGCGCAGAGGAGGGCGGCCATCAGCATGGCCAGGAACGGCCAGTCGCCGAAGCGGGCATAGAGAGGCGCCGGCTCGATTCGGGTTGGGAGATCCGCGTCGAGCACGGCTTCCTTGTCGAGGGGCAGGCTTGCGGTGACGCGACCATACGCGTCGATGACGGCCGAGATGCCCGTATTGGCATCGCGCACGAGCGGCAACCCTTCCTCGACGGCGCGCAGGCGCGCCTGAGCGAGGTGCTGGCGTGGGCCCGGCGTGTCCCCGAACCAAGCATCGTTCGTGACGTTGAGGATCAGTCCGGGGCGCGCCGCCGAACCGGCCGTTCCCGCTGGCACGACGGCTCCCGGGAAAATCGCCTCGTAGCAGATGGTCGCGGCGGCGGGCGGGAGGCCCGGCACTTCCAGGATACGCTGTCCGGCTCGGCTCCCTGCGGAGAATCCGCCCGGGATCGACACGAACTGGCGCAGACCGATCGCCCGCAGCAGCGCGTCGAGAGGGGCAGGCAGATACTCACCGAAGGGCACGAGGTGAACCTTGTCGTAGGTATCCGAGATCCGGTTCGGCGGCTCGATCGTCATGATCGCGTTGAAGAAGCGCAGGCGTTCTCCCGGAAGAGGCTCCTCGGCACGCGCCGCCCCGGTGATGAGGTGCTGACCGGATTGAAGTGCGCCGCCGACCTTGGCGAGAGACCCGGGGTCACGCTGAATCAGGAACGGGAAAGCGGATTCCGGCCAGATGATATGCGTCGGCAATACTCCGCCGGCCTCGGGCGGCCGCTGGCTCAACTCGATATAGCGGTCGACGATGTCGGCGCGGTTCTCCGGCCGAAACTTCGCGTCCTGCGGCAGGTTCGGCTGGACCAAGCGAAGCCGTACACCCGGCACTGTCGCCTCGGAACCAGCGGGGACGCGATACGCGCCGAAAAGCATCAGGCCACCGAGGGCGAGGGCAGCGAGCGCCGTCGGGCCGAAGCGCCGAAGCGCACCGCCTTCCGTCGCCAGCGTCGCGGGGGCGGCGCAGACGAGGACGGCGATCAGCGTGAGACCATAGAGGCCGACGAGGCAGGCCGATTGCGTGAGCCACAGGTTCTGCCCGAGCGCCATCCCGAGGGTATTCCAGGGAAATCCCGTAAAGAGATGGCCGCGCAACCATTCGGCCGCGGAGATGCCGACGGCGAAGCCGCAGATCCGACCCGCGCCGGACGACCAGAGCAGGCGGGCCGCCGCGAAGCCTGCGCCGAAGAACAGGGCGAGCACGGCCGGCAGGCCGACGACGCCGAGCGGAAGAGCCCAAGCAAACTCGTCGGCCTCCACCAGGAAGGCCGAACCGAGCCACCAGAGGCCCGCCGTCAGGTAACCGAAGCCCCAGGCCCAGCCGACCAGGGCGCAGGGCAAAAGCGTTCGCCACAGGCGTGGATCGCCCCTCGCCGCGCCATCCATCAGCCAGACCGCGGCTGTCAGGGACACGACGAGTGCGGGCAGGACGCCGAAAGGCGGCATCGCCAGGGCGCCGAGGGTGCCGGCCAGAAATGCCCAGGTCAGGCGCCCCCAGCCCCGTTGCGCGGCAAACCACGCGCGCAAGCGCAACAGCGCGCTCCCCGCACCGGAGCCCTCTCGGGTCACGGAGCGGGGTTGAACGTTCAGAGCGGTCGTCACGGGCCGTGCGTCTCGGCCGCGGACGTGCTGTTCTTCGGCGGAGGCGGCAGAGCCAGCGGGACGATCGCCGCGATCTTCGCGGGACCCCGATGCAGGCGAAGACGCTTGAGGCGACGCGGGTCGGCGTCGAGCACCTCGAACTCGAGATCGCCTGGTCCGGCGATGAGTTCCCCACGCGATGGCACGCGGCCTGCGAGCGTCACGATCATACCGCCGATCGTATCGATCTCCTCGGCCATCTCCCCGACGGCAGCGACGAGGTCGACTCCCGTGGCTTCCGAGACTTCCGCGAGGTCCGCGCGGGCATCGGCCACGAAGACCTCGGCGTCCCCCTCGACCCGTTGAATGAGGCGGCCTTCCGCGACGTCATGCTCGTCTTCGATGTCGCCCACGACCATCTCGATCAGATCTTCGATCGAGATCAAGCCATCGGTGCCGCCATACTCATCGATGACGAGGGCCATGTGCGTGCGCGTCGCCTGCATCCGCACCAACAGGTCGATCGCCGGCATCGAGGGTGGGACGAACAGGACCGGGCGTTGAATTCGGGTGGCGGCAAGTGTCGTGGAGAGATCCACATTGCCGAGGTTCAGCGCGCGAAGCGCCCGGGTCGGGTTGCGCCGGGTGCGCGCCGCCGGCGCGGCAGCCGCTCCTGCTTCGGTCGCGGCCGGAGCTTGTGGCGCCGCTCCGTTGGAGGCGCGTCGGCTTCCGGCCTCGGCCTTCGCGGCGATATGGTCGACGAAATCGCGGATGTGGACCATGCCGCGCGGGTCGTCGAGGGTCTCGCCGTAGACGGGCAAGCGGGAATGTCCGGCGGTTCGGAACAGCTTCAGCAGGTCGCCCAGGGACGTCTCGATCGAGACCGCGACGATATCGGCTCTCGGAATCATCACGTCGTCGACCCGCACCTTGTGCAGCCCGAGGACGTTCTTGAGCATGGCGCGCTCAAGGGGTGAGAAGGCATTCTCTCCGGAATCCGGCTCGGCGAGCGCATCCTCGATATCGTCGCGCAGCGAATCGCGCGGTTTCAGGTGAAGGGCCTGAAGCAGACGATCGTACCAGGGCTCACGGGCGCCGGTCTCGCCGTCCACGGAACTGAGCGCGGCCTGGGCCGCGCCGCGACTTCGATCGTTCGTCATGTCTCTCGGATCTGGGATATCAGGCAGGTCAACGGGCAGGTCTGCCGTGTTCGACGCTCAGTCGCCGTAGGGATCGGGGACGCCGAGCGTGCGCAGAGCCGCGACCTCGAGCGCTTCCATCGCGTCGGCCTCGGCCTCGCCGGTCTCGTGATCCTGGCCGAGAAGGTGAAGCGTGCCATGAACGAGGAGATGGGCGAGATGATGGGCGAGCGGCTTCGACTGCTCGGCACTCTCGCGCAGCATCGTGTCATACGCAAGGACGACATCGCCGAGAGGCATCGGTGCTCCACCCCGCGCGGGCTGCGCGGCGGCCGGAAATGACAGGACATTTGTCGGCTTGTCCTTGCCGCGCCATGTCCGGTTCAACTCCTGAACCGCGGAATCATCGGTGAGGAGAATGCTGACCTCGACAGGTCCAGTGGGCGCCGTCGGTGCGATGGCGAACCCGGCCCGCACGGCGCGCGCCACGAACGCCTCGAGGTCCGGGTCGACGCCGACCCAGCGCTCATCCTCCAGAGCGACGTCGATCTCGATGTCCGGCATGGTCACGCGAGCGGGCGGCGGCGCGGATTGGGATTGCGATCAGCCTCCGATTCGCCGTGGGTGGCACGCTCGTAGGCAGTCACGATGCGGCGCACGAGATCGTGGCGGACCACATCGACGTCCTTGAAGGTGATGCGGCCGATGCCCTCGACGCCATCAAGGACGTTCACGGCCTCGACGAGTCCGGATCGCTGCCCGGGCGGCAGGTCGATCTGGCTCGGATCGCCCGTGATGATCATGCGCGAGTTCTCGCCCAGGCGGGTCAGGAACATCTTCATCTGCATCGATGTGGTGTTCTGCGCCTCGTCGAGCAACACCACGGCATTGGTCAGCGTGCGCCCGCGCATGAAGGCGAGCGGTGCGATCTCGATGATGCCGGTCTGCAATCCGCGATCGACATGCCGGGCTTCCATAAAATCGTACAGCGCGTCGTAAATCGGGCGCAGGTAGGGGTCGACCTTGTCCCGCATGTCGCCGGGCAGGAAGCCGAGCCGCTCACCCGCCTCCACGGCAGGGCGCGACAGGATCAGGCGCTCCGCATGGCCCTGCTCCAGCAGTGAGACCGCATGCCCGACGGCAAGCCAGGTCTTGCCGGTCCCGGCGGGCCCCTCGGCGAAGACGAGCTCGTTCGTGCGCAGCGCCTTGATATAGGCATCCTGCGCGGCATTGCGGGCCCGCACGGCGCCGCGCCGGCGCGTGGCGATCTGCTCAAATTGCGGCCGGTCCGCCTCGGCGGCGATCTCGACCGACGGGAAGAGATTGCCCTGCAGGGTGGTCTCCTGGATTGCCCCGTCGACGTCGCCGAGGTTCAGCGTGCTGCCTCCGGTCTTCACGCGCGCGTAGAGCCGCTCGAACACGCGACGCGCCTTCTCGGCCGCGTCCGGCGGGCCCTTGACCACGAGGTGGTTGCCGAGCGCCGTCGCCGTCACCTCGAGCTTCCGCTCGATATGGGCGACGTTCTGATCGTATTGGCCGAACACGAGGCTCGCGAGCCGGTTGTCGTCGAAGGTCAGGGAGACCTCGACCGTCTCGGTGATGTCGCCTGTCGGCGCAGCCGAATCATGCCCGCGCGAGGCTCCGCCACGCCCGCTCCCGCCATCAGCTGGTGACACGCAAGCTTCCTTCGCTCTGGATGATCGATCCCGTCACGTCAGGCGGCCGCGATCTGCGGAGCCATCTCGCCGAACAGGCTGTTTGTCCCAGCCTCGACAATGCGCACCGCGACGATGCTGCCGATGGTGGAGGCCGGTGCGTCGAATTGAACCGCGAGCATGTGCGGTGTCTTGCCGGCGACCTGACCCGGATGCCGGCCCGTTTTCTCGACGAGAACGTCCGTGACCTGACCCGCGGCCGCGTTCTGATAGGCGTGGCGCTGGCGATCGAGCAGGCCTTGCAGAGCGGCCAACCGCTCACTCTTCACGCTCTCCGGCACCGCGTCCTCGCGCGCGGCGGCCGGCGTGCCGGGGCGCGGGCTGTACTTGAACGAGAAGGCACTCTGGAAACCGATCTCCGCCACGAGCCGCATCGTCTCCTCGAACTCCGCGTCGGTCTCGCCGGGAAAACCGACGATGAAGTCCGAAGACAGTGCGATGTCCGGACGCGCTGCACGGATGCGTTCGATCAGACGGCGATACTGGTCGCCCGTGTGCTTGCGATTCATCGCCGCGAGCACGCGATCCGAACCCGATTGAACCGGCAGGTGGAGATAGGGCATCAATCCCGGAATCTCAGCATGCGCCCGAATCAAGTCGTCGCCCATGTCGTTCGGGTGGCTGGTGGTGTAGCGGATGCGGGCGATGCCCGGGATCGCCGCCACCGCCCGGATGAGGTCGGTGAGGGTCGCGGCGGCGCCGCCAGTCAGGCTCTCGCCGTGATAGGCATTCACGTTTTGGCCGATCAAAGTCAGCTCGCGCACACCGGCCTCGGCGAGTTTGCGCGCTTCCGCCACCACGCTCGCAACCGAGCGCGAGACCTCGGCGCCGCGGGTATAGGGCACCACGCAGAAGGCGCAGAACTTGTCGCATCCCTCCTGCACGGTGAGAAAGGCTGAAACACCCTTGCTGCGCCGGGTCGGCAGGTGATCGAACTTGTCCTCCGCCGGAAATTCCGTGTCGACGACGCGCCCGGCCCGTGACTGATCGAGGAGGAGCGGCAGGCGGTGATAGCTCTGCGGTCCGACCACGACATCGACCGCCGGAGCACGTGCGAGGATCTCGGCGCCCTCGGCCTGCGCGACACAGCCTGCCACGACGATGCGGGTGTCCTGCCCTGCGCGCTTGCGCTCGCCCTTCAGGACCCGCAGGCGCCCAAGCTCGGAATAGACCTTCTCGGCGGCCTTCTCGCGAATATGGCAGGTGTTGAGGATGACGACATCGGCCTCTTCGACCGAGTCTGTTGCCGCGTAGCCCTGTTGCCCGAGGACGTCTGCCATGCGGGCGGCGTCATAGGCGTTCATCTGACAGCCGTAGGAACGGACGAAGGCTTTCTTCAACGGTTCAGGTCCGAGGAGGCCCTGCCTTGGGCGTGGGCATAGGGAGGTTGAGGGGCGGCCTCTAACACAGATTTCGCGATGCGTCGCGCCGGCACGCGCGCCGATGTCAGATCGCGGGCAGGCTCGAACCCGGCAGGTTGCCGAGGGATCCTGCCCTCGGCCCGCCGGATATGCCTGATCGATGACCGGGCCAGATTGGGCCTCCCGGGAGGCGTCCCGTCACCGCCTGTTGCATCGCCGACCGAACCGATGCCTCGGCAAGGGCCGTGGCGGCCTTCCGATCGGTTCCCGCCTCAAAGGTAATCGGCGCCCCCCACACGACGTGCACGTCGACGGGACCGCGTTTCACGAAGAGCGCGAGGTGAGGTGCCAGCTCCATGTCGCCGTACCAGGCGATCTCCGGGCGTTCCACGCGGCCGAGCGGCAGGCCGCTGCGACGTGGATAGGTGATGGCCAGGGGCTGCAGGCGGATCCGATCGAGCCGGCCCGCCTCGGTTCGGATCGCCGTGCGAGCCGCGCCGACGAGCGACGAGCGGAACGGAAGGAGGCGATTGCCGTCTCCCGTCGTGCCCTCGGCAAAGAGCACGATGAGGTCACCGGCCGCGAGACGATTGCCGACGGCCGCATTGACGCTCGCGGTTGCGGTCCGACGCCCCCGGTCGATGAAGACCGTGCGCTGGAGTCGGGCCAGTGTGCCGATCAGGGGCCAGCCCGCGATCTCGGATTTTGCCACGAAGGAGAGAGGGCGCAGCGATCCCAACGCGATGATGTCGAGCCACGAGATGTGGTTCGAGAGGACGAGGGCCGGTTCGCCGGGAACGGGTGGTGTTCCGCTCTGCGTGACGCGTATCGCGAAAAGCTTCAGGAGGGCGCGGTGAAACAGAGTCGGTGCGTGCGCGGCGATACGGCCTCGCCTGAATCGCAGGCTGAGCCAGTGCGGTCCGATGAGGATCAGGAAGACGATGGCGCAGACGGCAAGCCGGACGCCGATGCCGAGGCGCGTCATGGCACCGCTCGTCGGACACTCACGAGAGCGTCGCGCGCATGGTCAGCGCCGTCGCGCGGCTGCCGTCGGCCCGCGTGTAATAGCCGGTGCGAGCGCCGACCTGCGCGAAGCCGTAACGCTTGTACAGCCTCAGCGCCGGCGCGTTGCCCTCGTCGACCTCAAGATGGACGTGGTGCACCCCCGCATGTGCGAGATGCGTCAGGTGCTCGCGCAGGAGGCGACCGCTCAGACCACCGCCACGTGCAGGAGGGGCCAGGACAATCGTGAGAATCTCCGCCTCGTCCGAGACCCGGCGTGACAGGATGAAGCCCTGCACGGTTCCGGCCCGCCAGAGGGCATGGGCCTCGGAAGATCGCTCACAAAGCAGGCGCTCGAACTCATGCGCATCCCAGGGACGTGCGAACGCCGTCGCGTGGAGCCGCGCCAGGGTAGCGGCCTGCCCGGAATCGCGCAGCGGAGCCACGTAGGGCTCGGGTCCCCAAGCATCCCACCAAGCGAGCCACCACTCGAACGGCCAGAAGGGCGAAACCGGGCGGCTCATTGGCGGGCGAGCCTCGCATGATCCTGCGGCTGCGCATCCGGCCCGCGCAGATAAAGCGGGCGCGCCATCGCTTGCGCCGGATCGGCGACGATTCCGAGCGATGCGACCCAGGCGATCTCCGGTGCCCCGGTGCCGGCGACCTCAGCCTCGACGCCTCGGGACTTGGCGGCCGCAGCGAGCGCCGGAGCGCCAGAACCAATCAGGGTCAAGGGCCCCGCGCCCAGCCGCTCGACGGCCTCGTCAAGCTTAAGGAGGCTCGGAGGGACCACGATGCCCTCGCCGACGCTCATGGCCTGAAGGTACACGGCACCGTGGCGCGCATCGATCGCGGCCGCGATCAAACCATCACCATTCAGCGCTAGAAGCGGGGCGAGCAGGGCCGAGAGGGTGGTGACGCCGACGACCGGCACGCCTGTGGCCAGACCGATGGCGCGAGCCGCGGAGAGGCCGACGCGAAGTCCCGTGTAGCTGCCGGGCCCGACCGTGACGGCGACGCGGTCGAGGCTCTCGAAGCCTCCCTCGATCCGCGAGATCACGCGCTCAACCAAGGGTAGAAGTGCCTCCGCATGCCCGCGGGCGAGCACCATGCTCTCCTGCGCGAGAAGATCGTCCGACGCGTCCGTCGCCACGCAGGCAGCGCAGGCGTCGAGTGCCGTGTCGATGGCGAGGATACGCACGCTCACTCCAGATGCAGCCGGCGGAGACCGACCGGTCTTCTTAATGGAAACACGCGCCGAAGCGCTGCCGAACGTTACGGCAAAAAAGCCGCTCCGTCAGGGCGGAGCGGCCTTCGTGCCGACAGAACGCTCGGACCTGTTGCGCGGCTGCGTCGCGCTCAGACGGCTTGCACCTCGCGCACCTCCGGCAGGAAGTGCCGGAACAGGTTCTGCACTCCATGCCGAAGCGTCGCGGTGGAAGATGGGCAGCCGGAACAGGCGCCCTTCATCTCCAGGAACACCACGCCCTCCTTGTAGCCCCGGAAGGTGATGTCGCCACCATCGCTGGCGACAGCCGGACGAACTCGGGTTTCCAGCAGATCCTTGATGGTCGCGACCGTGTCGGCATCCGATTCGTCGTAGAACTCGTCGGCTTCGCTTTGGCCGGCCAGGGCCGCGCCCTCGTTCAGAACCGGTGCGCCGGATTGGAAATGCTCCATGATCGCACCGAGGATCGCGGGCTTCACCTGCGGCCATTCGTTTCCGTCCTCGGCCTTCGTGACCGAGATGAAATCGTGGCCGAAATAGACACCGGCCACACCGGGAACATCGAAGAGCCGGCTCGCTAACGGCGATCGCTCGGCTGTCTCCGCATCGCGGGCCTCGAAGGTCGATTCGGGCATAACCACCCGGCCGGGCAGGAACTTCAGGGTGGCTGGGTTCGGCGTGGCTTCGGTTTGGATGAACATGGCTGTCTATGATCCTCGTCCTCTGCGCCGGTTCAAGGCCGGCCGGGAACGGCGCTCGCCCGCGCGGGCGCCCCCTTCCATGTGGACCGCCGCCCGACATTTCTCAACTGTCGCAAGCTGGCCGCCTCAGCGGCGTCAGCCGGTTTCCCATCCGAATTGCATCGACAACCCGCAGCGGTTGGTGTAACGGCTGCGCCAACTCACAACAGGATGCCGAAATCCTGACGCTCGAAGTCCCGAACCGGGGCGCGGGCGCAACGGCCGGAGTATTGCTATGAACATCATCCAGCAGCTCGAGCAGGAGCAGATTGCCCAGCTCAACAAGACCATTCCCGATTTCGAGCCCGGCGACACGCTGATCGTGAACGTGAAGGTGAAGGAAGGCGAGCGCAGCCGCGTCCAGGCCTACGAGGGCGTCTGCATCGCCCGCTCGGGTGCCGGCATCAACGAGAGCTTCACGGTTCGCAAGATCTCCTATGGCGAAGGCGTGGAGCGCGTGTTTCCGGTCTACGGCCCGCTGATCGACTCGATCAAGGTGGTCCGCCGCGGCAAGGTCCGTCGCGCCAAGCTCTACTACCTGCGCGACCGTCGCGGTAAGTCGGCCCGCATCGTCGAGCGCGCCGAGCGCGGGAGCGAGAAGGCCGCCAAGGCTGCCGCGAAGGCCCCCGCCAAGGCGCCCGCCGCCGCCGAGTAAGGCGCACGCGCCGCGCACCTCACGGCAGCGCGGCCGTCACCTCGATCTCGACCTTCATCTCGGGACGAAGCAGACCCGCAACGACGAGAAGCGTCGCTGCGGGTTTTATCGTGGCCAGGACGCGTCCGCAGACGCGGAGCACGACCTCGGCATCCTCGCGATCGGTCACGTAATAGGTCGCGCGGACGATACACGCGAGGGATGTTCCGGACTCGGAGAGAACCGATCCGATGGTGCGCCAGCAAGCTTCCGTCTGCGCTTCCACTGAGGCGGGCATGACCATGCTGGCGTCATCGTAGCCGGTGGTGCCGGCGACGAACACGAAGCCGTCTTGAACGACCGCGCGCGTAGCCATACGCGGACTCGAAGGGCGAACCGGACGAGATCAGGCGGCGAGGCCTCGCCAGCCGATAGCCGGTCCGGCACGAGCCATCAAATCACGTCTCAAAGGTCCATCGCGGCCGAGCATGCCTGACCTCACGAGAGCAGGGCTTCTCCGCGTCAGCCGATGGATAACGCGCCGGCTCAGCCGCGTCGCAGGGCCTCGAGCACCTTCGCCCCGGGCCGGCCGGTCTGCGGCATCCCGAGCTTGGCCTCGACATCCTTGATGGCTTCGCGGGTCTTGGCACCGACCTTGCCGTCCGGCTCGCCGACATCGTAGCCGCGGGCGGCCAAACGGCTCTGCAGGTCGCGTCGCTGGGCGCGCGACAGCGGCGGATCATCGGTCGGCCAATCGGCCTGCACACCCGGTCGTCCGCGCAGCCTGTCGGAGAGGACCGCGATGGCGAGGCCGTAAGACTCGGCCGCATTGTAGGAATAGATCGCGTCGAAATTCTTCGTCACGAGGAAGGACGGGCCGTCCACGCCTGCCGGGACCATGATCCCGACCGGGCCGTCACCGGTAAGAGGGCGGCCGTCCATCCGGGTCACGCCGAGCGAGGCCCAGTGCGAGACCGGCCTTTTGTTGCGGCGCCCGGCCGCGGAGGTGTTGAACCCCCTCGGTACACGTACCTCATAGCCCCAGCCATAGCCGTTGGACCACTTCGCCGCACGGAGAAAATTCGCCGTGGAGCCGACGGCATCGGCGGCCGAATCGACCACGTCGCGGCGGCCATCCCCGTCGAGATCGACGGCGAGGCGTTGGTAGGTCGTCGGCATGAACTGAGTCTGCCCGAAAGCCCCCGCCCAGGAACCGTAGAGGCGCGACGGATCGATATCGCCGCGCTCGATGATCTTGAGGGTCGCAATCAGCTCACCACGGAAGAAATCTCGCCGCCTGTTGCTCGAGCAGGCGAGGGTGGCGAGCGACTGAACCAGCGGCATCTTGCCGAGATTCTTGCCGAAATTCGACTCGACGCCCCAGACCGCCGCGATGGTGTAGCGGTCGACGCCGTATTTCGCTTCGGCGGCCGCCAATGCTTGGCCATGCTGCCGCATCGCGGCCTTGCCGTCATCGACGCGCTCGTCGTCGACGAGGGCCGCCATGTAATCCCAGATCGGTGTCTTGAACTCGGGCTGGGCCTGGGAGAGTTCGATGACCTTGTCGTCGTAGATTATGCCACTTGTGGCTGTCCGGAAGGTCTGCGCCGAGACGCCGGCGGAGGCCGCCTGCGCCTGAATGCCGGAGAGGCAGGATTGGAAATCGGCGCGCGCTGCCCCCGTGGTCGCGAGACCGGCCGCGAGGCTCGCCAGGCAGAGAAGGGGGGTCTTCATGCGCGACGTCATCGGGGCGTCTCCAGGGAGTTTCGAACGATGCTCTCCCTTTAAGGCGCCCTGATGGTAAACGAACCGTGTCCGACCCGGAGCGGTCAGGCCCAGCCGCGCGCCGCGAGCTTCGCCTCGTAGGAATCGATCGCGGTTGCGCGCTCGAGGGTGAGGCCGATCTCGTCGAGACCGTTCAGCAGGTTGTGCTTGCGGCCGGAATCGATCTCGAAATGCAGCGTGCCGCCGTCCGGACCCTTGATGGTCTGACCCGCCAGGTCGATCGACAGCGTCGCATTGGCACCCCGCTCCGCATCCTGGAACAGCTTCTCGAGATCCTCCGGCGAGACCACGATCGCCAGGATTCCGTTCTTGCCGCAGTTGTTGAAGAAGATGTCGGCGAAGCTCGTGGAGATGACGCAGCGGATGCCGAAGTCGGCGAGCGCCCAGGGCGCGTGTTCGCGCGACGAGCCGCAGCCGAAATTGTCGCCCACGACGAGAATCTTGGCTTGTCGATAGGCGGGTTTGTTGAGGACGAAGTCCGGATTCTCGGAGCCATCGTCGTTGTAACGCATCTCCGAGAACAGGCCCTGGCCGAGGCCCGTGCGCTTGATGGTTTTTAGATATTGCTTCGGGATGATCCGGTCGGTGTCGACATTGATGATCCGCATGGGCGCCGCGACGCCCTCCAGAGTTGTAAACTTGTCCATTGCCGCCGCCGTATGAGGGCCGGCTGCGAGAGCCGGCGGGATCCTGGGCGGCTTCTACCAGCCGTGGCCGATCGCCGAAAGGCTCGGGCGACCCCGAACCGAAGTGTCTCGCGAATGTCTCGGCCCCGACCTATAGTGAGGCCGAAGCTGGGATCCTGGGATGGGGGATGGCGATGAGCGACGTCAACAACACCTTCAAGAAGGCGCCGAAGCGCAAACCCACCAAGGCGCGCCATGTCTCGGTCTCGCCCGAGATGCGTCAGGCCTATGCCGATCTGATCAAGGAGCGCGAGGAAAAGGCCGAGACCTACGGACGCCACCTGCCGCAGGACCCGCCACGCGGCCGCTGAGGCGGCGCGGACCCGGAATGCGTTGCGGCCCCCCACCGTGAGGGCGAGGGGCCGCAGGAGGCATCGCGAAGGGTCGGTATCGGCTCAGCGCTTGAGCGGACCGGCCTCGATCACGTCCTCGACCGTGCGAAGGCCGGCGCGCGGCGCGTTCACGAGGCAGGCCATGTTGCCGGGCGGGTGCTGGTTCTTCCACATCTTGGTGTGAGCCTGGGGGATCTTGTCCCAGGGGAAGACCTCGCTCATGCACGGATCGACGCGCTGATCGAGCACGAACTGATTGGCGGCCGAGGCTTGCTTGAGATGGGCGAAGTGCGAGCCCTGGATGCGCTTCTGGCGCATCCAGACGTAGCGCGCGTCGAAGGTGATGTTGAAGCCGGTCGTGCCGGCGCAGAACACCACCATGCCGCCGCGCTTCACGACGAGCGCCGAGACCGGGAAGGTCTGCTCACCGGGGTGCTCGAACACGATGTCGACGTCGTTGCCCTTGCCGGTGATGTCCCAGATCGCCTTGCCGAACTTGCGGGCTTCCTTGGTCCAGGCGTGGAATTCCGGCGAGTTGACCTTGGGCAACTGCCCCCAGCAATTGAAATCCTTGCGGTTGATCACGCCCTTGGCGCCGAGACTCATGACGTAATCGCGCTTCGACTCGTCCGAGATCACCGCGATCGCGTTGGCGCCGGAGGCCGCGCAGAGCTGGACGCCGAACACGCCGAGACCGCCGCTCGCCCCCCAGATCAGGACGTTCTGGCCCGGCCGGACGGTGTGCGGCGCGTGGCCGAAGAGCATCCGGTAGGCGGTGGCCAGGGTCAGCGTGTAGCAGGCCGCCTCTTCCCAGGTCAGGTGCTTGGGGCGCGTCATCAGCTGGCGGGACTGCACTCGGCAGAATTGCGCGAAGGAGCCGTCCGGCGTCTCGTAGCCCCAGATGCGCTGGGTGGGCGAGAACATCGGGTCGCCGCCGTTGCACTCCTCGTCGTCGCCGTCATCCTGGTTGCAGTGGACGATGACCTCGTCGCCGACCTTCCAGCGCTTCACCTTGGCGCCGACCGCCCAGACGATGCCGGAGGCGTCCGAGCCCGCGATGTGATACTCGCCCTTGTGGACGTCGAAGGGCGAGATCGGCTCGCCGAGGCCGGCCCAGACGCCGTTGTAGTTCACGCCCGCGGCCATGACGTAGACCAGGACCTCGTCGTCGGCGATCGACCAGGTGGGCAGCACTTCGAGCTGGTGCGATTGCTCCGGCGGGCCGTGGCGCTCGCGCCGGATCGCCCAGGCATACATCTTCGCCGGCACGTAACCGAGGGGCGGAATCTCGCCCATCTCGTAGAGGTCCTTGCCCTCGGCCGATTGAACCGCCGCACTCGCAGCCATGTGACCTCTCCCTGACACTGTCGTTGCGCCCCTATAGCGACGATGACAGGGCGCTCCAAGTGCCACAAAAGGCTAGTGCCTGCGCGGTTTCCACCGAAAAGGAACGCCGGCTCACGACGAGGTCTACTGTATTCAAAATAAAGCTTTCGCGCCGCCCGGCCGGAGGCGGGATCGACCTGCGCGCGGGCGGCCGGGTCTCGCCCGGCGCCCCGGAATCCTCGCCACCGATACAACCGTGCGGTTGCAAAAATTCCGGTCGGGGCGCGGCCGAACCCCTGAACAAATCATGCACGATCCGCGCGTTTCGCCCTCCGGCGATGCGTGGAGATGTTCCATTGTGGCGCCGGCTCCTCCGACCTTCGGGCCGGGTGACGCGGGCAGCCGCCTCGGCTACGTTGGCAGCAAGCTCCGGCACGCGTATGCCGTGGCACGGTCTCAGGGAAGCGGAGTTCGGTCGGATGGGTGGGCAGGCAGGCGTCGCAGAGGCGAAGCGCGACAAGCCGTGGATCATCCGGACCTATGCCGGACACTCGACGGCGGCCGAATCGAACAAGCTCTACCGGGGCAACCTCGCCAAGGGCCAGACCGGGCTGTCGGTGGCCTTCGATCTTCCCACCCAGACCGGCTACGACCCGGACCACGAGCTCGCCCGGGGCGAGGTCGGCAAGGTCGGCGTCTCGATCGCGCATCTCGGCGACATGCGGGCCCTGTTCCAGGATATCCCGCTCGTCCAGATGAACACCTCGATGACGATCAACGCCACCGCACCGTGGCTGTTGTCGCTCTACCTCGCGGTGGCCGAGGAGCAGGGCGCGCCGCTCGCGGCGCTCCAGGGCACCACCCAGAACGACATCATCAAGGAATACCTCTCGCGCGGCACCTACGTGTTCCCGCCCGCGCCCTCGCTGCGGCTCACCAAGGACGTGATCCTGTTCACGACCAAGGAAGTGCCGAAGTGGAACCCGATGAATGTCTGCTCCTACCATCTGCAGGAAGCGGGCGCGACGCCGGTGCAGGAGCTCTCCTACGCCCTCGCCATCGCGATCGCAGTGCTCGACACGGTGCGGGACGACCCGAATTTCGATGAGGAGAGCTTCGCCGACGTGTTCGGCCGGATCTCGTTCTTCGTGAATGCGGGCCTGCGCTTCGTCACCGAGATCTGCAAGATGCGGGCCTTCTCGGAACTCTGGGACGAGATCGCCCAGGAGCGCTACGGCATCGCCGACCCGAAGAAGCGGATCTTCCGCTACGGCGTCCAGGTCAACTCGCTCGGGCTCACCGAGCAGCAGCCCGAGAACAACGTCCACCGCATCCTCATCGAGATGCTGGCCGTGACCCTCTCGAAGCGCGCCCGCGCCCGCGCCGTTCAGCTGCCGGCCTGGAACGAGGCGCTCGGCCTGCCGCGCCCCTGGGACCAGCAATGGTCGATGCGCATGCAGCAGATCCTCGCCTTCGAGACGGACCTGCTCGAATACGACGATATCTTCGACGGCTCGAAGGTGATCGACGCCAAGGTCGAGGCCCTGAAGGCCGAGACCCGGGCGGAGCTGGAGCGCATCGGCGGCATCGGCGGCGCCGTCGCGGCGGTGGAGACCGGGGCCCTGAAGCGGGCGCTCGTCGAATCGAACGCCAAGCGCATCTCGGCGATCGAGGCCGGCGACCAGATCGTGGTCGGCGTCAACAAGTGGCAGAACGGCGAGCCCTCGCCGCTGACGGCGGGGGAGGGGGCGATCTTCACGGTCTCCGAGACCGTCGAGATGGAGGCCGAGGCGCGCATCCGCGACTGGCGCGCGAAGCGCGACGGCGCCGCCGTCGAGACGGCGCTCGCCGACCTCGAAGCGGCGGCGCGCTCGGGCGCCAACATCATGCCGGTCTCGATCGCCGCCGCGAAGGCCGGCGTCACCACCGGCGAGTGGGGCGCGCGCCTGCGCGAGGTCTTCGGCGAGTACCGCGCGCCCACCGGCGTCACCCTCGAGACGGTATCCTCCGGGGCCGCCGAGGAGGCGCGCCTCCTGATCGCGGATCTCGGCGAGCGCCTCGGCGAGACCCCGAAGCTCGTCGTCGGCAAGCCCGGCCTCGACGGCCACTCGAACGGCGCCGAGCAGATCGCCCTGCGGGCCCGCGACGTCGGCTTCGACGTCACCTATGATGGCATCCGCCAGACCCCGGCCGAGATCGTCGCCAAGGCGAAGGAGACCGGTGCCCACGTGGTCGGCCTGTCGATCCTGTCCGGCTCGCACGTCCCGCTGGTGCGCGACGTCAAGGCCAGGCTGCGCGAGGCCGGCCTCGACCACGTTCCGGTGGTCGTCGGCGGCATCATCTCGCAGGAGGACGAGTTGGTCCTCAAGAACATGGGCGTGACCGCCGTCTACACGCCGAAGGATTACGTCCTCGACAAGATCATGATCGGGCTCGCCAAGGTGGTGGAGCGCGCGCTCGACACCTCCGAGGCCCATCGGCGCGACGGCACGGCCAAGCAGAACGCGGGCACGGCGCAGGTCTATTGACCGATCGCGGTTCGAAGGGCCGGCGGACGCTGCCGGCCCGCGCGGCCTGCGCGCATTCCATCGCCTCCGCCCGCGCGATCTGACACCCGTCTCGATGCCCCTCGCGCCGCTCCTCGCCATCCCGCTCGCCGCCGCCGCGAGCGCCGGCCTCATCCTGCTGCTGCGGCCCCTGCTCCAGCGCTACGCCCTCGCCCGGCCGAATGCCCGGTCGAGCCACAGCGTGCCGACGCCGCAGGGCGGCGGGATCGCCGTGGTGGCGGCTTCGATCGCGGTCGCGGGCCTGTTCTCGGGTATCCTGCCGGGCGGGGAGACGCGCGAGCTCACGGTGCTGGCGCTCGCCACCCTCCTGCTCGCGGTGACCGGGGCCGTCGACGACATCCGCCCCCTCTCGGCGGCCTTGCGCCTCGCCCTGCAGGCCCTGGCCGTGACGGCGCTGATCCTCGCCATCGACGGGCGCCTGCTGCCCGACCTGCCGCTCTGGCTCGAGCGGGCTCTGGCGGTGATCGCCGGCCTCTGGTTCGTCAACCTCGTCAACTTCATGGATGGGCTCGACTGGATGACGGTCTGCGAGATCGTGCCGATCACCGGGGCGCTCGTGCTGTTCGGCCAGAGCGGCGGATGGCCCCTCGGCCCGACGCTCGTCGCCGCGGGCTTGCTCGGGGCGATGCTGGGTTTCGCCCCGTTCAACCGGCCGGTGGCGCGCCTCTTCCTCGGCGATGTCGGATCCCTGCCGATCGGGCTGATCACGGCCTGGCTCCTGTATCGGCTGGCGCTCGAGGGCGGCCTTGCCGCCGCGATCCTCCTGCCCCTCGTCTACATCGCGGATGCCACCCTGACGCTGATCCGCCGGGCCCTGCGCCGGGAGCCGGTCTGGCAGGCCCATCGCAGCCATTTCTACCAGCGCGCCACGCTGAACGGGCTCAGCGTCGGCGCGGTCGTGGGCCGCGTCTTCGCGGTGAATGCCGGGCTGGCGCTCCTGGCCGCCGCGACCTTGCTTTGGCCCCTCTGGCCCGTCACCCTGGGGGCCTTGCTGCTCGGGGCCGCCCTGGTGGCGATCCTGCTGCGCCGCTTCGGCCGGGCGCCGCGCGGCGCGGTGCCGGCCGCTTGAGCGTCGTTTCCGGCCGCATCGCCGCCGGGGGCGGCTCTCGGTCTTGATGGAACGCGCGCTCTCGCGCCGAACCGGTCTCCACTTCAGGAGAGCGCTCGAACGGGGAAACAGGATGTGAGCGCGAAGCTCGTGGCACTGACGGGCGCGACCGGCTTCATCGGGCGCCACCTCCTGCGGGCGCTGTCGGCGCAGGGCTACCGGGTCCGGGTGCTGCTGCGGCGCCCGATCGCGGTGCCGGAGGGCGCCAGCAGCGCCGTCGTCGGCGACCTGACGCGGCCGATGAACATGGCGGCGGCGCTCAGCGACGTGGACGCCATCGTGCATTCGGCGGGCCTCGCCCACGCGATGTCGGGGGCGCCCGAGGACGATTACCGCACCCTCAACACGGAGGCGACGCGGCGCCTCGCGGAGGCCGCCGTCAAGGCGCGGGTCCGCCGCTTCGTCTTCCTGTCCTCGATCCGGGCGCAGGTCGGCGCGAGCAGCGCGGCGATCCAGACGGAGGCCGCGATGCCGGCGCCCACCGACGCCTATGGCCGCTCGAAGCTCGCGGCCGAGGCGGCGCTGGCCGAGACCGGCCTCGATTGGGTCGCCCTGCGGCCGGTCCTCGTCTACGGGGCGGGGGTGAAGGGCAACATGGCGGCGCTCGTGCGGCTCGCCCGCTCGCCCTATCCGCTGCCGCTGGCCTCGCTCCGCCAGCGCCGCTCCCTCGTCTCGGTCGAGAGCCTCGGGGCGGCCATCGCCACGGTCCTGGCCGCGCCCGGGCCGCTCGGCCGGCCCCTCGTGGTCGCGGATCCGGACGCGCTGACGTTGCCCGAGATGGTCGCGGCCCTGCGGGCCGGTCTCGGCCGGGGCCCCGGCCTCGTTCCGGTGCCGGCCCCGCTCCTCGGCCTCGCCTGCCGCCTCGTCGGGCGGGAGGAGGCGTTCAGCCGCCTCTCGACCGGCCTCCAGGCGCGATCGGACGGCCTGTCGGCGCTCGGCTGGGAGCCCGCCATGCCCTCGCGGGACGGCCTCGCGGCGCTCGCGCGCTCGGAAACCTGAGGCGGCCCTCCCTCAGACCGGGTTCGGCGCCGGCTCAGGGTGGCTCTGGGCCAGGTTCTCGGCGGCGGCCGCCGCCCCGGCGCGGTCCCGGAAATCCGGGATGGCCTCCTCGAACACCGCCTCGGCGTCGGCCCGGTCGTTGGTCGCGACCGCGCGCGCCAGGCGCTCGGTCCAGCCTTCGAGCACGGCCCGGTCGGCGAAGACCGGCTTGGCCGCCATCACGCCCTCGATCCCGTCGAGGGTCACCCGCGGCTCCTCGCGGGCGAACAGGATCTCGTTCAGGCGCTCGCCGGGCCGGGCCCCGGTGGTGAGGATCTCGATTTCGTCGCCGGGCTCGAACCCGGCCAGCCGGATCATGCGCTCGGCAAGCTCCCGGATGCGCACGGGCTGGCCCATCTTGAGGACGTAGACGGCGGCCCGCTGGTCGGCGGAGGGGCCGGCGGGGATCGCGCGCGCCTCGCGGTCGGCATGCGAGGCGGCGGTGAGGACGAGGTCGGCCGCCTCCCGGACGGTCATGAAGTAGCGGACCATGTCGGGATGGGTCACGGTCACGGGGCCGCCGCGGGCGATCTGCGCCTTGAAGACCGGGACGACCGAGCCGACCGAGCCGAGCACGTTGCCGAAGCGCACCGCGATGAGCCGCGTCGGCGCCCGCCCGCCCTCTGCCGCCCGCTCTGCCGCCCCCTCGGTGTTGGGGGCCTGCTCGGCATCGAGGGCCTGGGCATACATCTCGGCGAAGCGCTTGGTGACGCCGAGCTGCGACACCGGCTCGATGGCCTTGTCGGTCGAGATCATCACCAGCGCGCGCGCGCCCGCCGCGATGGTCGCGTCCGCGACGTTGATCGAGCCGAAGACGTTGGTCTTGATGCCCTCGGTCCAGTCGCGCTCGAGATAGGGCACCTGCTTGAGCGCCGCGGCGTGCACCACGTAATCCGGCCGGAACCCGGCAAAGACCGCGTGCAGGCGGTCGCGGTCGCGGATATCGGCGAGCGCGCCCGTCACCTCGGCCTCGGCATGGGCCAGGGCCGGCTGGCTCAGGACCCCGTGCAGCGCCGGCTCGGAACTCTCCACCACCAGGACGGCGCGCGCCCCGAAGGCGACCGCGCGGGCGCAGATCTCCGACCCGATCGAGCCGCCGCCGCCCGTGACGATGACGCGGGCGCCGGCGAGGAAGCGCTCCAGCCGCGGCCGGTCGATCGCGACGGTCGGGCGCAGGAGCAGGTCCTCGATCTCGAGCGGCGCCAGCTCGGCGTCGCGCATCCCCTCGCCGAGGCTGACGACGCGGGCGAGCGGCAGGCCGAGGCGGCGGGCGCGGGCGATGAGGTCGTCGGGCTCGGCCTCCGGCGTCAGCGCGCTCGGCGTTGCCACGAGGCGCCGCACCGGCTGGCCGCGCTCGGCGAGGTTGCCCACCACCCGCTCGAGATCCGCGAAGCCGCCGAGCACCGGCACCCCGCGCATCATCTGCCCGGCCTCGTCGGCGCGGGGCGACAGGATGCCCTTGGGGCTGAGCTTGCGCACCGAGCCCGATTCGATGGCGCGCAGCAGCACCTCGATGTCGCCGCCCCGCCCGAGGAGCAGCGTCGGCACCGTGGCGCCGCGCGCGCTCGATTGCCGGGAGCGGGCATATTTGAGGTAGCGGAAGGCGAGGCGGGTGCCGCCGAGCAGGAAGATCTGCAGCACCCAGTAGAGGACGATCGCGATCTTGCCGAAGAAGTAGAAGCCGTAGAGGTCGGCCGAGACCAGCACGTAGTCGAGCACCAGAAGCGTCAGCGCCAGCACGCTCGCGGCCCGCACGATGCCGGCGAGATCGGGCAGCGAGGCGAAGCGCCACTTCGTCCGGTAGAGCTTGAACCGCGCGTAGACGAGCCCGGCAAACGCCATGAAGGGCGGCAGCAGGAGCGGGAGCGCGTGCAGCCGCTCGGCGAGGAACTCGCCGTTGAAGCGGAACACGAAGGTGAGGATCACGGCCAGCGCGGTCGCCACGAGATCGTGGACCACCATCACCGCTGTCTTGTAGGTGCGCTGCTGCATGGGCTCCGGGCCGGCCCGCGGTATCGGCGCGGGGTCCGGCTCTTGTCAACGCGGCGTCCGGGGCCGCAGGCTCATTCCTAACCCGTCAGGTGACCGAGCGCACGACGCGCGCCACCGCATCGTCCGCCTTGTCGAGATCGGGCGCGTCGATCCGGCGGAACCGGGCCTGGATCAGCCCGAAGGCCCCGAAGGCGAAGTGGCCGGCCGCCACGAGGGCGAGCAGCACCCAACCGTAGGGCTGGGCGCGCAGGGCCGCGAAGGCGCCCGCGAGCCCCTTTACCTCGGACGAGGCCTGGTGCCAGGCCGCCGCCACGAAGAAGCCCCCGATGAGCAGGAAGGCGATGCCGCGCGCCGCGTAGCCGAAGCGCCCGATGGGCTTCGCCCAGCGGCAGGCCGCCGCGTCGAGGGCGAGGCGCTCGGTCACGTCGCCCTTCCAGGCCTTGAGCAGGAACGCGATCCCGCCGCCCATCACCCCGAGGCCGATCAGGCCGACGAGCCAGAGCCCGAGGGGCTTGGAAAGCAGCCACGCGGTCCAGTCCTGCATCCCGTCCTGGCTGCCGCGGTGCCGGCCGAGCCCGAGGGCGAGGCTCGCGGCCGTGACCGCGAGACCGCTATAGATCGCCGCGCTGCCCACATGGGCGGCCCGCACGACGAGGCCCTTGAGGCCGCTGCCCCGGTTGTCCGCGTCGGTGACGCCCTCGATCAGCCGCCAGAGGGCGAAGCCGAACAGGCCCAGCGCGATGAGGCCGACGATCCAGGCGCCGAAGGGGCCGCCCAGCACCGTCCGGAGCGCGCTCTTGCTGTCGCCGGCCTGCCCGCCCCGGCCGATCGCCGCCAGGACCGCGAGGGCGCCGACCACGCAATAGACCGCGCCGCGGGCGCCGTAGCCGAAGCGCGCCAGGCGCTCGAGGGTGTTGCGGCCGAAATGGAATCGGGTGAGGCCGGCCAATCCGCGCCTCACTCCGGCTCGCGCTGGGCCTTGCCCGCGAGCGCCACGTAGAAGCCGAGGCCGTCCTGCGCGGGCAGCGTCTGCAGGCGCTCGATCAGGCCGCGGCGCTTGGCGTCGAGGAGGAGGCGGCCGGCGGGCTGGAACAGGGTCTCGCCGCCGCCATCGGGCGGCGCGTCGAGCCGGATCGCCACGGTCTTGCCCTTGGCGAAGCGGCTGCGCTCCAGCATCTCCTTGAGGGAGGCCTCGGCGGTGGGGCGATTGGTGCCGCGCAGGTCGAGCACCGATTCGGCGTCGGTGACGCCGAGCGATCCGCGCAGCTTGTCGGCGTAGAAATCTTCGAAATGGGGCAAGGGCAACAACTCGCGCTCGATCTTGAGCGCGAGCTTAACACCCGCCGCGCGCACGCGACAGGCATTCGGGGCCGTCCGGACGCCGCAACCCGGGCGCTCCAGCGGAGCGCGGCGCCCGGGCGGAATCGCGGCGGCTCAGCCGTGCACGAGCACGTTGCGGAACTGCCAGGGATCGCTCGCGTCGATATCCTCCGGAAAAAGGCCCGGGCGGCCGTCGAGGGGCGTCCAGTCGGTGTAGACGCCGACGACCGGGCCGAGATACGGGGTCTGCACCTCGAGGCAGCGGCGGAAATCGATCTCGTCGGCCTCCACGATGCCGGCCTCGGGGTTCTCCAGCGCCCAGACCATGCCGGCGAGCACGGCCGAGGTGACCTGCAGGCCGGTGGCGTTCTGGTAGGGGGCGATCCGGCGGGTCTCCTCGATCGAGAGCTGCGAGCCGTACCAGTAGGCGTTCTTGGCGTGGCCGTAGAGGAGGACGCCGAGCTCGTCGATGCCGTCCACGATCTCGTTCTCGTCGAGGATGTGGTGCTCGGCCTGGACCTTGCCGGCATTGCCGAACATCTCGTGCAGCGAGAGCACCGCCTCGTTGCAGGGGTGGTAGGCGTAGTGGCAGGTCGGCCGGTAGGCGACGGTCGCGCCCTCCATCACCGAGTAGTAATCCGCGATCGAGATCGCCTCGTTGTGGGTCACGAGGAAGCCGAACTGCGACTGGGCGGTCGGCGTCCAGGAGCGCACCCGGGTGTCGGCGCCGGGCTGGAGCAGGTAGATGGCGCAGCGCGAGCCCGCCTCCTGCTCGCGGGCATTGTCGGGCTTCCAGGTCTCGTGCGTGCCCCAGCCGAGCTCGGCCGGCTGGTTGCCCTCCGAGACGAAGCCCTCCACCGACCAGGTATTGACGAAGACGCCCATCGGCTTCTCGGACTTGGCGCGCTGCGTGTCGCGCTCGGCGATGTGGATGCCCTTCACGCCGACCTCGCGCATGAGGGCGGCCCATTCCTGGCGCGATGTCGGCTCGGGGGTCGAGAGGCCGAGATCCTTGGCGAGGTCGAGGAGCGCCTGCTTGACGAACCACGAGACCATGCCGGGATTGGCGCCGCAGCAGGACACCGCGGTCGGCCCGCCGGGGCTCGCGGCGCGTGCATCCAGGATGTTCTGGCGCAGGGCGTAGTTGGTGCGGTCGCCCTGGCTCTTGCTCTTGTCGAAGTAGAAGCCCGGCCAGGGCTCGGCCACCGTGTCGATGTAGAGGGCGCCGAGCTCGCGGCAGAGCTCCATGATGGCCCGCGACGAGGTGTCGACCGAGAGGTTGACGCAGAAGCCCTGGCCGCCGCCCTCGGTGAGCAGCGGGGTCAGGATGTCGCGATAATTCTCCGGCGTCAGCGCCACCTTCTCGAAGCGCAGGCCGTGCTTGTCGGCCAGCCCCCGATCCTTGTCGGACGGGTCAATCACCGTGAAGCGCGCCTTGTCGTAGGTGAAGTGGCGCTCGATGAGCGGAAGCGTGCCGCGGCCGATCGAGCCGAACCCGATCATCACGATGGGGCCGGTGATCCGGCCATGGATGGGGTGCTGGGTCGGTCGGTCTGTCATGGCGCGAGCAATCCTTCTTCTCAGGTCGCCTCGTCGGGCGAAGCGGCGTGCATAAGTGCCGGAAATGACGAATGAGCGACGCGCTCAGTGGCGCCTGACGGCGGCCGGGTCAACCGCGGGCGCCGCGGGAAGGGGTGAACATCCGGTTGCCGACGCATGAGCCCGGCGCATGGCGCCCCCGCCGCCCTGCTGCGTTGCAGCAGTTTCTCCGGCCTCTCATATTGCAATGCAATAGCAACGTTATCGCGGGCGAAGGAGGCCACGATGCTCACGGTTCTCGTCTCAAATATCGCCGAGCCCCTGGAAGAGCCGCTGGACCGGGATCCCGGCGTGCTGACGCTCGCCGCCACCCTCCTGCGCGCCATCCGGCGGGGCCACGAGGCGGCGTTCGCGCGCCGCTGCGAGAAGGCCCGCGCGACCGGGTTCCACGCCTCGAACTGACGCCGCGCCGGGCCGGAATCCGGCGCCGCGCTATCGGGGATGTGCGCAGAAATCCCGCTTGGCTCGATTGCATCGCGTGCGGCGGGCGGGTAGGCGGCAAGGCATTGTCGCGTTGCCCACGGGGACCTGCCCATGCGGACCTGCCCATGCCGCCGATCCGCATGATCCGGCCCTTCGCCGCCCTGACCGCCGCGCTGCTTCTCGCCGCGTCGCCTGCCTTGGCGCAGGAAGAGGCTCCGGCCGCGCCCGAAGCGGCGCCGAAGCCCAAGCCCGCACCGCGCAGGCCGCCGCCGAAGCCCGCCGCCAAGGCCGAGACCAAGCCCGAAGCGAAGCCCGAAGCGAAGGCCGCCGCGCCCGAGACGGCACCCAAGGCGGTCTGGCCGGAGGGCGCGAGCTCCGTCAGCGAGACCTACGGGGACTGGACGGTCAACTGCGTCCGCGACACCGCGACCCAGTGCAACATGGTCCAGTCGCAGGGCGACGCGAAGACCGGCCGGCGCCAATTCGCCTTCGAGCTGAAGACCCCGAAGGACGGGCGGGCCGAGGGCCTGATCCTGATGCCGTTCGGGCAATCGATCGAGGCCGGCGTCAGCTTCAAGCTCGACGAGACGGTGCTGGGCAAGGGCGCGCCCTATCTCACCTGCGGCCCCGAGGGCTGCTACGTGCCGATCAGCTTCCCCACCCTCGCCACCGACGCGATGAAGACCGCCCAGAACCTGACCGTGACGGCCCAGAAGCGCGAGGGCGCGGAGCCGACCGTCATCACGGTGCCGCTGAACGGCTTCTCCGCGGCACTCGCGCGCGTGCTGGCCCTCGGGAGCTGAATGCGCGGCATCTTCGCCGCAAGATCTTCGCCGCAAAGAGACATCGCCGCAAAGAGACATCGCCGAAGGGTCGCAGAACCCCGGCGCCCCCGAGGAGACGACGATGAAGCGCATCCTGCTCGCCGCGGCCCTGACGGCCGTCCTCGTCGCCTCGTCAGTGGCGCAGCCGGGGCCGGAAGGACCGGCCCCCGACCCGAAGACCGAGCGCCAGCGCAACGGGGCCGCCAAGCTCGCGGGCCTCGTGGCCTTCGTCGACGCCTCCTGCCCCGAGATGCGGGGCGATCCGGAACGGCTGAGCGTCGCCGTTACGCGCCTCGGCGTCGATCCGGTCGATCTGCGCCAGGGCGAACTCTACCTGCGCGCGAAGGCCTACACTGAGATCTACCAGAAAGACGTTCCGGCCAATTGCAAGCGGGCGGTCGAGACCTTCGGGGAGGCCGGAACCGCGATTCCCGGGCTCATCGTCAAGAAGTAGCCCTCCGGATTAAGCGGGCGTTAGCCGCGTTTGGGCACACTCCGCTGCATCGTGGTGTATCCGGCGACGCGCTTTCCCGTGAAGGCGCCCGCCGCTCTCGGGTGTGGCGTTTCGCGATGGGGGCGGCTCTCGCAACAGGACGGCGTTCGGGCCGGCGCGGCGCGCCGGCAAGGGGCGTTCGCCCCACGCTCGCCGCCGTCCCGCTGGCGCTGGTTCTCGCCCTCACGGCCGGGCTCGCGCCGGCCGAGGCCGCGCGCCTGCTCTCGGCCCGCGGCAGCCAGCCCGAGAACTATGGCCGCATCGTCCTGGCCTTCGACAAGTCGGTGCCGGTGCGGGCGAAGCTGTCCGGGACGATCCTGGTCCTGAGCTACGCCGAGCGCGCCTCGGGCGGGACCGAGCGGCTCGCCACCGAGATGCCGGCCTTCGTCTCGACCGCCCGGCGCGATCCCGACGGCAGCGGCCTGCGCCTGGCGCTGCAGCGTCCCTATCGCATCAATGTTCAGGAAGCCGGCGAGCAGGTCTTCGTCGACCTGCTGCCGGAGAACTGGGCGGGCCTTCCGCCGCCGCTTCCGCCCGAGATCGTGGCCGACCTCGCCCGACGCGCGCAGAAGGCCGAGGCCGCCCTCAAGGCCGCGACGCCGCCGCCGGTCCCGAGGCCGCTGAGCCTGGAGGTCGCGCACCTGCCGTCGTTGACGCGCCTCTCGATCCGCCTGCCCGCCGACGTGCAGCCCCAGATCGAGCGGCCGGGTGGCGCGACCCGCATCACCTTGCCGGGCGCGTGGCGGCTCGACACGGCCGATACCCGCGGCCGCACCAAGCCGGCGATCGCCAGCCTGACCACCGAGGCCGACGACAAGGCCGCGAGCGTCGTGGTGATGCCGGCCGAGGGCTACGTCGCCACCACCGACCGGGACGAGGACAGCCTCACGATCGATGTGGCGCTCAAGGACACGGCGCCGAAACCCGTCGCCGAGACCGAGCCGGCCGCCCCGGGCGAGGCGCAGGACGCGAAAGCCGCGATGCCCGCGCGCGCGGCACCGCCATCCGCCGCCCCGTCGGCGCCATCCGCCGCCCCGCCGGCGCCGGCGACGAGCCGCGCGGAGGCGCCAGCGCCGCGCCCCGCACGCCCGGCCGGGGACGGCATGGTGTTCGCCTTCGCGCGCCCGGTCCCGGTGGCCCTGTTCGAGCGCGCCGACATCGCCACCCTCGTGTTCGAGACCGGCGAGACCATCGCGGTCCCGGATCCCGGCCGGACCGGCTTGCGCATGCTCGGCGAGCCGAAGCGCACGGGCGGGGTCGTGGCCTATCGCTTCACGGTCCCGGCGGGCCGCCTGATCGACCTCCTGCCGGTCGGCGACCCGGAGGCGCCGCGCGGGTGGGAACTCGTCGCGGGCGAGAGCTTGAGCCCGAGCGAGACCCTGACGGCGACGCGGCTCGCCGGCGCCGCCGGACGCGTCGGGGTCAGGCTGCCCGATCCCGGCCGCGCGACCTGGCTCGACCTCGATGGCGAGCGGGTCGCCGTGGTCACCAGCGCCGGCCGGCGGCCCGCCGGAATCTCCAAGCGCCAGCGCTTCGTGGATTTCGAATTGCTGCCGAGCCGCCTCGGCCTCGCGGTTCTGGCCCAGGCCGACGACCTCGTGGTCCGCCCCGAGCTCGAAGGGGTCACGATCGGCCGCGAGGGGGGGCTCGCCGTCTCGACGGTGGCGCGCCAGCCCGAGGTCGCGGTGGCGGAGGTCGGCGACCTCGCGTTCCAGCGCGGCCCCTGGGAGGTCGCCCGCCGCGGCAATGTCCGCGACACCCTGCGCGAGCTTTTCGGCGCGACCGCGGCGGCCTCGGGCTCGATGCGCGGCCCGCCCCGCCTCGTCCTGGCCCGCAGCCTCCTGGCAAACGGCCTCAACCTGGAGGCGATCGCCGTCCTGGAATCCATCGCGGCGGATGATCCGCTGATGGCCAACCAGCGCGACGTCGTGCTCCTGACCGGAGCGGCGCAGGCCCTGATGGGCCGCGACGTCGCGGCCAAGCGCATCCTCGGGAGCGAGGCCCTGTTGCGCGATTCCGAGGCCAGCCTCTGGCGCGGCTACGCCGACGCCTCCGCGGGCCGCTGGCTCGCCGCCGAGAGCGCCTTCCGGGGGACGCTCGAGATCCTCGACCGCTACCCGGACGAATTGCAGGGCCTTCTGCGCGCCGCGGTGGCCGAGACCCTGATCGAGACCGGCGACCTCGAGACCGCGACCCGCCAGATCGCCGCCGCGACGGGCCGCGCCGGGGATGCGTTGACGCGCGACCGGCTCGCGCTCCTGCGCGGACGGATCGAGGAGGCGACGGGGCAGAGCGTCGTGGCCGCCGCCACCTACGCGACGCTCGCGCAATCCAGAACCCTGCCGGTCGCCGCGGAGGCGACCCTGCGGGGCGCCCTGCTCGGCCACGGCGCGGGCAAGCTCACGGCGGCCGAGACCGTGGATCGCCTGGAGCGCCTCCTCCTCACCTGGCGCGGGGGCGAGACCGAGAACGGCGTCGTGGCCGGGCTGGCGCGGCTCTACGCCGAGGCCGGCCGCTGGCGCGATGCCTTCCTGATGACCCGGCGCGCCAACGCGAGCGCCCCGGACACGCCGACGAGCCGCGCCCTGCACGCGGAGGCGCAGACGCTGTTCGACGACCTGTTCCTGAGCGAGCGCGGCAGCGGACTCTCGGGGATCGAGGCCGTGGCGCTCTACTTCGATTTCAAGGAATTCGCGCCGATCGGCCGGCGGGGCGACGAGATCGTGCGCCGCCTCGCGGATCGGCTGGTCGAGCTCGACCTCCTCGATTCGGCGGCCGAGCTGCTCCAGCATCAGGTCGATCACCGCCTCGCGGGCCCCGCCCGCGCCGGCGTGGCGGCCCGGCTCGCGGCGATCCGCCTGATGGATGCCAAGCCGCTGCAGGCGCTCGAAACCCTCGACGCCACCTACCTGCCGGAGCTGCCCGGGGAACTGCGCCGCGCCCGCAGCCTGATCCGCGCCCGCGCCCTCTCGGACCTGTCGCGCACCGACCTCGCGCTGGAGACGATCGAGGGCGAGACCGGCGCCGACGCGCAGCGCCTGCGGGCCGACATCCTGTGGGGCGCGCGGCGCTGGCGCGAGGCCGGCGAGGCCCACGAGACGCTGCTCGGCGAGGCCTGGCGCGGACGCCAGCCCCTCGACGACGCGGCGCGCGCCGACGTGATCCGGGCCGCGATCGCCTACGACCTGTCGGCCGAGGGCCTGGGGCTGGAGCGGCTCAAGGCCAAGTTCGCGGGTCCGATGGCCGAGAGCGCGGATGCCCGGACCTTCGCGCTCCTCACCGCCGCGAACGCGGTGCGCAATCCCGGCTTCCGGGAGATCGCCCAGCGGGCGACGAGCGCCGAGACCCTGGCGGCCTTCCTGGCCGAGTATCGCAAGCGCTACCCCGAGACCGCCGTGCCGGAGCGCGGCCGCGCGGCCGAGAACCGGCCCGAGGGCGCAGCGCCCGCCCCGCCGGGCTGAGCCCTTCAGCCGCCGTAGCTCTGGACGAGCGAGCCGGCCACGAGCGTCCAGCCGTCGACCAGAACGAAGAAGATGAGCTTGAAGGGCAGGGCGACCGTGGCGGGCGGCACCATCATCATGCCCACCGCCATTAGGATCGAGGCGACCACGAGGTCGATGATCAGGAACGGGATGAAGAGGAGGAACCCGATCTCGAAGGCGCGGCGCAGTTCCGAGATCATGAAGGCTGGGGTGACGATCTCGAGGCCCACCGCCTCGGGCCCCGAGGGCGTCGGAACCTTCGCCATGTCGAGGAAGAGCTTCAGGTCCTTCTCGCGCACGTTGCGGAGCATGAAGGTCTTGAACGGCGCCGAGGCCCGCTCGAAGGCGACCCCTTGCGTGATCTGGCCGGCGATCAGCGGCTCGATGCCGGTGCGGTAGGCCTCCCGCGCCGTCGGCGCCATCACGAAGGCCGTCAGGAACAGCGCGAGGCTGACGATCACCGCGGTGGGCGGGGCGGTCTGGGTGCCGAGCGCCGAGCGCAGGATCGAGAGGACCACCACGATCCGGGTGAACGAGGTCGCCATCACCAGGACCGAGGGCGCGAGCGCCAGGACGGTGATCAGCGCGACGAGCTGCAGGGCGCGCTCGGTGACGCCGCCCGCGCCGAGATCGACCGTGACGCTCTGCGCCAGGGCCGCGCTCGCGCCGAGGCCGAGGGCGGCGCCCGTGAGGGCGGCTGAGGCGCGCCGGCCGCGGAGGAAACGTCGATTCGGGATGCTCATCGGGGCGGCAAACTGGATCGGGGCACGACGGTACGCAAGCGCGCGCTCACGGAGGCGGCGCCAGGGCGGTGCGCCGGGCTTCCAGATTCTGCCAGACCAGGAGCGCGGGCAGGCCGAGCACGACGTCGGGCACGCGCTTGGCGAGCGACAGCGCGATCGCCGTCCCGGCATCGATGCCGAACAGCGTGCCGACGACGACGAAGCCGCCCTCCTGCACGCCGAGCCCGCTCGGAACCGGGAAGGCGGCGGACTTGATCGCCTGCGCCAGCGCCTCGATCACCAGAACCTCCGCGAGGGTCACGCCCTCGACGCCGATGCAGGCCAGCACGATGGCGATCTCGGCGGCGCCGATCACCCAGGCGAGGAGATGGAGCAGAACCCCCTGCAGCAGGTTTCCGAGCCGCCCGCGGCCCCAGACGGCATCGAGGGCGTCCTGCACGCTCGCGGCCGCCGGCAGGGGGCCGGCGGGATCGGGCTCGGCCTCGCGCACGAAGCGCCGGCCGAGGCCCGCGAGACGCCGCTCGATCGTCCGGATCGCCCCGAGGCGCTGGAGCGAGAAGAAGGCCGCCAGGGCGATCCCGGCGACCCCGAGGGCGCGCAGGACCCAGCCGGACAAGGCCGCGGCGGCCTCGCCCTCGCGCTGCGTCAGCAGGACAGCGCCCAGCAGCGCGAAGAGCGCCTGCGTGCCCGCCTGGATCAGCAGGTCGGCCAGGATCGAGGCGGCGGCCAGCGCCCCGGTGACGCCCCAGAAGGTGAGGAGGCGCCCCCCGACCACGTCGCCGCCGACCGAGGCCACGGGCAGGAGCACGTTGATGCCCTCGCGCACGAAGCGCAGGACCAGGAAGGCGCCGGTCCCGGCCCGGCAGATCCCGGCCAGCAGCCGGGCCCAGGCCAGGCCGCAGAGCAGGATGATGACGACCCGCGTCAGCACGACGGCCGCGAGGCCGAGCCAGCCGATGCGCCCGAAGGCGGTCGCCACGGCGCCGAGATCGTTCGTCGCCACCAGCCAGATCGCGAGGCCGAGGCCGAGCAGCGTGCCGACGAGGGGCAGGCGGCGCAGCAGCGCCCGACCGAGCGCCGCCGGAGCGGAGGCGGCGCGGGGCGCCGTGCCCCCCAGCGGGGCTTCAGGCGGGGCGGGGTCTTCGACCGGCATGACGGACGCCTCAGGCGCCGGACGGGCGGCCGGCTGGAATCGCTAAGCTGCGCGCTAGCGCGGCTTTGGGGCTGAAATCGGGGAGGATCGTCGCGACCGCGTCGTCGGGCGTCGCGGCGGGATCGAGAAGAAGGATCCGGCCGGAGGCGAGGCTCGCGCCGGTCGCGACGGCGAGCGCCCGCTTCGGGCAGGGGCCGAGGCACCCGGTCTCGACGATCCGGACCTTGCGCTTGGGATGGCCGCGCTTCAAGCCGCGCTTGATCAGGTCGCGCACGGCGCGCTTGGCCACGCCCTGGCGCTTCTGGCACTTCGCGCAGACCAGGACCACCGCGGCGATCTTCGATTTCGCGGCCCGGACCTTCGGGCCGGAGGCCGGCCGGTCGACGCGCGGGGCGGCGTCCGCTGTCTCGCGCATCGGGCTGTCGCGCTTCGGGCTCTCGCGCATCGGGCTCTGGCTCATGGAGCTTGGCTAGGGGCTCGCGCCCGCGGGCGCAATCGGCCGAGGGGTTCCTGTGGCGATGGAGCGCGCGGCCGCGTGGCCGAAAGGGCGCGGGCGGGATCCAAGCTTGGCAGGGGCGGGCGGGATGCCTTAAAAAGGGCCGAAAAGGACGGGATCTCCGCAGGGTCTCGGCGACCGTGCCGGCCGGTCCGTTCGCGGCCTGGCCGGACCCTCGCGAGGCTCGGTCCGCGACCGTTTCGTGCCGGAGCGGATCCCAGGAAAACGAGCGGATGAGCGTCGACGAGGTCAAGCAAGGCGAACGGCTCCGCGGCATGATCGACGTCGCGCGCCGGTCCATGCCGGATTTGCGCCGCAACGCCGAGACGATCGAGCCCGTGCGCGACCGCCGCGGCCTCGCCCTGCTGCGCCGCGCCCGCGAGAACCTCGACTGGACGCGCCTGCCCGGCATTCGCCCGCGCGAGTACAAGCCGGTCAGCCTGTCGGCCCAGCTGATCCGCCGCTTCAGCCTGTTCGTCCTGCTGCCGACGGCCTTCATGGCCGTGTACCTCTTCGTCTTCGCCTCGGATCAGTACGTGGCGGAGGCGCAGTTCGCCGTGCGCGGCAACGTCGAGCCCATGGGCGACGTCAATCTCGGCGAGTTCACGAGCCTGATCCAGAAGCACAACAGCCAGGACAGCTTCATCGTCAAGGACTACATCAACAGCCAGAGCATCGTCGAGGCGGCGGAGAAGAGCATCGGCATCTCGAAGATGTTCTCGCGCAGCGACGCCGATTTCTGGGCTCGCTACCGCGTGCCGCAGCCGATCGAGGAGCTGACCCGCTACTGGCGCAACCACGTCGATGCCCGGATCGAGGCGGTCTCGGGCGTGATCACCCTGACCACCCGGGCCTTCACCCCCGAGGACGCGCTGACCATCGCGCGCGACGTGATCGCCAAGACCGAGGTGCTGATCAACGCGATCTCGCTGCGCGCCCAATCCGACATGGTCACGCATGCCCAGGCGGATGCCACGGTCGCGCAGGAGCGGCTGAAGAAGGCGCATCTCGATCTCCAGCGTTTCCGCAACCACTGGGGCATCATCGACCCGATCAAGACCGCGGAATCGACGCTCCTGACCCTCGGTGCCCTGCGCAAGGACAAGCTGAAGGCGGAGAACGACCTTCAGGTCCTGCGCAATTCGAGCCTCGACGAGAAGTCGCGCGGGATCCAGGTGCTGGTGGCCACCGTGGCGGCCATCGACCATCAGATGAAGCAATTGCAGGATCAGCTCACCACCGAGAGTTCGGTCGCGAGCGGCCTGCCGAACATGACGCAGGCGCTCCTCGAATATGAGGGCCTGCTCGTCGAGCGCGTCATCGCCGAGAAGCTCAACGAATCCGCCAACACGCTCCTCGACCGCGCCCGCATCTCGGCGAGCAAGCAGCAGATCTATCTCGCGACCTTCGTGCCGCCGGTCCTGCCGACCGACACGCTCTATCCCCAGCGCGGCCGCACCCTGTTCGTCACCTTCTTCTGCTTCCTGGTGGTGTGGAGCTCGGTCTCGCTGATCCTCGGCGGCGTCAACGACCAGCGGTTGTGAGGGCCTGAGGCCGCACCCCGGCTGGATCGCACCCGCAGCGATCTGCTAGGAGCCCCTTTCGGCCCAAATTGCCTTCAAGCCAGGCCGCCTTCAAGCCAAGCCGCCTCCAAGCCAAGCCGCGCGAGGCTCAGGACCTCCCCGAAACCCCCTTCGAGCGCCATGTCGGATTTCGCTGATCTCGTCGCACGGGCCATCACGCCGTCGATGGACCGCCCCGCGCGCGAGGCGGTCTACACGGTGGTGCGCCAGGCGGTTCAGCGGCTGCAGGAGCGGGAATCCCTGCCCGCCGACGATCCGCGCATCGCGCTGCAGCGGCATCTCGTGGAGGAGACGATCCGGGACGTCGAGGGCGACATCGCCCGCCACGAGGCCCTGCGCAAGCTCGACGCGGCGCTCGCGGCACAGAATGCCGCCCATACGGGGCAGGGCGGCGGGCGCCGCTGATCGTCAGCCGTAGGCGGCCGCGGCCCGGGCGCTGCCGGGCTCGGCCACGTCGAGGCCCGCCACCATGTACTCGTTGAGCTTGTTGCGCAGGGTCCGGATCGAGATCCCTAAGATCTTGGCCGCATGGGTGCGGTTGCCGAGGCAATGGTCGAGGGTGTCGAGGATCAGGTCGCACTCGACCTGCGCCACCGTGCGGCCGACGAGGCCACGGGTCGCCGCCTCGGCGACCTGAGCGGCACGGGCGGCGGGGCCGGCCGGCGGCGCGAGGGTGTCGCCCTCTGGCGTCATGATCGCCTCCGGGCCGATCTCCGGGCCGCTGGCGAGGAGCACGGCGCGGTGGAGCGTGTTCTCCAGCTCCCGCACGTTGCCGCGCCACGGGTTCTCGCACATCACGGTCTGGGCCGCGCGGCTGAGGGGGCGCACCGGCAACCCGTTCACCTCGGCGTATTTCCTGGAAAAATGCGTCGCGAGTTCGAGGATGTCCGCCGGCCGCTCGCGCAGAGCGGGCAGGCGCAGGTGGACGACGTTCAGGCGGTAGAACAGGTCCTCCCGGAACGTGCCCTTGCGGACCTCCTCGGCGAGGTTGCGGTTCGAGGTCGCCAGGACCCGGATATCGACCTTGACCGGAGCGGAGCCGCCGACCCGGTCGATGACGCGCTCCTGCAGCGCGCGCAGCAGCTTCGATTGCAGGCGCACATCCATCTCGGAGATCTCGTCGAGGAGGAGCGTGCCGCCATGGGCCTCCTCGAACCGGCCGATGCGCCGCGCCACCGCGCCCGTGAAGGCGCCCTTCTCGTGGCCGAACAGCTCGGATTCGAGGAGCGCCTCGGGGATCGCCGCGCAATTGACCGAGACGAAGGGCTTCGCGGCCCGCATCGACCGGGCGTGGACGTGGCGGGCCAGCACCTCCTTGCCGGTGCCGCTCTCGCCGGTGATCAGCACGGAGGCCTCGGCGCGGGCGACCTGCTCGGCGAGCTTGACCACGCGCTCCATCGCGGGATCGCGCCAGACGAAGGCCCGGCCATCGGCCGCCACCGCCTCCAGCACAGCCGCGATCAGCTCCGGGTCGGGGGGGAGGGGGATGTACTCCTTCGCGCCGGCCTGGATCGCCGCGACGGCGGCCCGCGCATCCGTGGCGACGCCGCAGGCGACGACGGGCGTGCGGATGCGCTCGGCGTCCAGCGCCGCCACGAGGTCGCGGATGACGAGGCCGACATCGATCATGATGAGGTCGGCGCCCTTGGCCCGCAGGGCGGCGAGCCCCTGCGCGATGCCGTCCGCCTGGGTCACCGCCGCGCCGCGGCTCATGGCGATCTTCGAGGCGGTGATCAGCTCGCCGTTGAGCCGTCCGATCATCAAGAGCCGCATCCTGGGCACTCCGTCTTGTCCGAGGGGCCCGGCGCGGGCGCGCGGGCCGAAATGTCAGGGTGTCGGGGCGGGCCGGTCAGTGCTCGCCCTTGACGATCTCCGTCATGGTGACGCCGAGGCGGTCATCCACCAGGACGACCTCGCCGCGGGCCACGAGCCGGTTGTTGACGAAGATGTCGATCGCCTCGCCGACCTTGCGGTCGAGCTCCAGCACGGCGCCGGGGGCGAGCCGCAGCAGGTCGCCGATCGGCATGCGCGAGGAGCCGAGCACGGCCGAGACCACGACCGGCACGTCGAAGAGCTGTTCGAGGTCGGACGCGCTTTTCGGCGCGGTCGGCGCGTCCCGGATCGAGCCGAGCCCGTCGGAGGTGCCGTCGGTCTCGCTGAGCTGCGGCAGGCTGAAATCATCGGACATGGGGGCCTCAGGGCGTCACTGCCGGGTCGAGGCCGAGGGCCTCGATGATGCTGGATTCGATGCGCGCGCGGTCGCGGACGATGCCGCCATCCGCCCACTCGATGCGGGCGTCGCCCGGGAGGAGATCGGGCTCGCCGAGGACGACGAGCCGGCCCTCGTAGCCGCGCTCGCGGGCGAGCGCCTTCATCAGGGCCTCGGCCTCGTCCACGAGGCTGTCATGCACGCGCACGACGAGGTGCGGCACGCCGCGCAGGTGCCGCAGCGCCGCGCGCGCCGCCTCGCCGATGGTCGCGAGGGGCCGGGCGTCGAGCGCTTCGCCCGCGACGCGCCGGGCGAGCAGCACGGCCACCTCGATGGCCTGCGCCTCGCGCTCGGCGTCGCGCGCGTCGCTCTGGGCCAGGAGCCCGGCGGCCGCGAGGCTGAGGCGGGTGAGGGCGTCGGAGAGGCGGGCCTGCGCCTGGGCCTCGGCCTGGGCGCGCCCCTCCTGCACGCCGCTGGCATGGGCCTGCGCGACCGCCTCCGCCAGCGCCGCGGCGGATTCGGCGCTGGTCTGGCTCGCCTGCGGACGGCGGAAATCGGTGTCGAACAGGAAGGGCCGCGCGTTCAATAGACCAGCTCCTCCTCGGCGCTGTTCTTGGCGATCATGATCTCGCCCTTCTCGGCGAGGTCCTTGGCGAGCTCGGTCATCTTGGCCTGCGCCTCATCGACCTCCTTGAGGCGGATCGGACCGATCGAGCCCATCTCGTCGGTGAGGTTCTTGGCCGCGCGCGTCGACATCTGGCTCATGAAGAAGGCGCGCACCCGCTCGTCGGCGCCCTTGAGGGCGCGGCAGAGGGTGTCGTTCTCGATCGTGCGCATCAGGGTCTGGACGCTGCCCGGATCGAGCTTGAGCAGGTCCTCGAAGGTGAACATCAGCTCGCGGATGCGCTTGGCCGAGCCGCGATTGGCCTGGTCGAGGGCGGCCAGAAATCGGCCCTCGGTCTGGCGGTCGAAGGCGTTGAAGACGTCGGCCATCAATTCGTGGGCGTCGCGGCGCGTCGCCTGCGAGATGGTCGAGACGAACTCGACGCGCAGGGTCTCCTCGATGTGGCGCAGCGCCTCCTTCTGCACCGTCTCCATGCGCAGCATCCGGTTGAGGACGTCGATGGCGAATTCCTCGGGCAGGATGGTGAGCACCTTCGCGGCGTAGTCCGAGCGCACCTTGGAGAGCACCACCGCGACGGTCTGCGGGTACTCGTTGCGCAGGAAGGAGGCGAGGATCTCGGGGTCGATCTGGGCGATGCTGGCCCAGACCCGCTTGCCGCTCGCGCCCTTGATCTCCGCCATGATGGCCGAGACCTGCTCGGTCGGGAAGATCTTGAGGAGGAGCGTCTCGGTCCGCTCGAAATTCGAGGTGATGCCGCCGCCCGACGACAGGCGCGAGACGAAATCGACGATGAGCTTCTCGACGACCTCCGCCTCCAGCGAGCCGAGCTGGACCATGGCGTGCGAGACCTTCTTGATCTCCTCTTCCTCCAGCAGCTGCCAGATCGGGGCGCCCTCGGTCTCGCCGAGGAGCAGCAGCAGGGCGGCCGCGCGCTGGGGGCCGGGCATGGCCGCGAACGCGTTCGCCCCCATCGCCTCCATCGCCTTCCCGATATTCAGCCCCGATGCCATGACCCGCTACTCCCCACGCTCCAGACCCTGCCGGGCGCCCCCGCGCCCGAGCCGGCGCCTCAACTCTCTTGGATCCAGTTGCGCAGCACCTCGACGGTCTCGGCCGGGCTCGCCCGGACCATGTCGACCACCCGCTGCACCGTCTCGGCCTGGACCTGGCCGTTGATCTTGGCGAACTCGACGAGGCGGGCCGTCGGGTTGTCGCGCGGTACGATCTGCATGTCGGAGCCGGCGCCCTCGATCCCCACGAGGGCGGCCGCAGCCCCGGCGCCGGCGAGCAGGCCGGCCGGCATCGGCTCCGGGCTCAGCACCTTGCGCAGGAGGGGCCGGACCACGGCCATCAGCACGATGATGGTGAGGAGCGACAGGACCGCCAGCTCGACCATGCGCAGGATGTCCTCCCTGCTCGGCATGAGCAGCGACTGGATCAGGCCCGGCTCGCTGAACTCCGGCACCGCCGGCGCCTCGGCGAAGCGCAGGTTCACCACCTCGACCTGGTCGCCGCGGGCCTTGTCGAAGCCCACCGCCGTGCGCACGAGGGCGGCGATCCGCTCGATCTCGGCGGCGGGACGCGCCTGGTAGGCGAGCTTCCCGTCGGGGCCGGGCAGGTAGGCGCCGTCGACCAGGACCGCCACCGAGAGGCGCTTGATCCGGCCGCCCTCGACGATCTCCGTCTTGGTGACGCGGGAGATCTCGTAATTGGTGGTCTCCTCGGTCTTGTTCGTCGAATCCTTCGGCGTCGGCGCCTTCTCCTGCTGGTTGGCGCCGGGAAGCTCGTTGCCGACGCTGACCGCGCCCTCGGCGCCGCCCGTCAGGGCGGTCTCGTTGCGGGTCTGGCTCGAGCGCACGACCCGGCTCTCGGGATCGAAGGTCTCGGAGCGGCTCTCGATCCGGTTCGAGGCGAGCTCGGCCGCGACCTGGACGCGGGCGCGACCCTGGCCGACGATGCCGGCCACGATCTCCTCGATCTGCGCGCGCAGGCGGCGCTCCATCCCGGATTGCTTCTCGTCGAGCCCGGCGCCGGCCTCGTTGTCGGCCCCGCGGGCGCCGTCGGCCAGGAGCCGGCCGCGCTCGTCCACGATCGAGACGCGCTCGGGCTTCAGCCCCTCGACCGAGGAGGCCGCGAGGTGGCGGATGGCGCGGACCTGCCCGGCATCGAGATCCCCCATCAGCTTGAGGACGATCGCGGCGCTCGGCATCTCGCGGTCGCGCTCGAACAGGCGGCGCTCGGGCATGACGAGGTGGACGCGCGCGGCCTGGACCCGCCCGATGGCGCGGATCGAGCGGGCGAGCTCGCCCTCGAGCGCCCGCAGGTGGTTCACGTTCTGCACGAAATTCGTGGACGAGAAGGCGTCGCCCTTGTCGAAGATCTCGTAGCCGACGCCGGCCTGGCTCGGCAGGCCCTTGCCGGCGAGGTCCATGCGCAGGCGGGCGAGGTCGCCGCGGGGCGCTAGCACGGTCTGGCCGGCATCGCCCCGGGTCTCGTAGCGGATGCCGCGGGCGTCGAGATCCCGGATCACCGCGCTCGAATCCTGCATCGAGAGATCGGCGTAGAGAACGCCCATATCGGGCCGCGAGACCCGCAGGATGACGAAGGCGAAGAAGCCGATCAGGGTCAGGGTCACGGCCGCCATGGCGGCGAGCCGTGCCGGGCCCAGTTTCGTCACCAGATCGAGAACCGGTTTCACGACGCGACGCACCCCTCGACGCACGGCCGACGGCCGGCGCGCTCGGCAAAATTTGCCGGGGATGTGGTTAGCACGCGGTTAACAAGGCGACGCGGCGGCGGCGGATCGACGTCCCTGACACGACGAAGCCGCACCCGGGGTGCCGGGCGCGGCTCGAAAGGGCGGGGCAAGGCGGCGCGATCAGGGCGGCGCGAGGCGGGCGCCGGCCGGACGTGGCGGGCTCAGTGCCGGTAATGCTGGATGCGGGTGGTGCGCAGGCCCGCGAGCCCGTGCTGGTCGATGGAGAACTGCCAGCTCAGGAATTCCTCGGTGGTGAGGGTGTAACGCTGGCAGGCTTCCTCGAGGCTGAGGAGGCCGCCTCTCACGGCCGCCACCACCTCCGCCTTGCGGCGGATCACCCAGCGGCGGGTGGTGGTCGGTGGAAGGTCGGCGATCGTCAGGGGGCTGCCATCGGGCCCGATCACGTATTTCACTCTCGGGCGGTGCGGTTCGGTCATGATACGCTCTACACTCGACTGACCTGTCGAGGATGGAAGCTACTTGCGCCCGCTTAAAATATGTTGAAGCGGATCGATCGTATCTGATTCGATCTCCACGCTATGTGGATAACGCACCGCCGATCGAGCGCACGCTGGAGACCGGGAGCCGCGATTTCCCGATGGTGAGGACCGGCTCGCTGCCGCTGAGATCGACCCCGTCGACCTTGCCGCTCACGCCCGTATCGACGCTCACGCTCTGGCCTGTGGCGTCCACGGCGTTGACCACGATGGAGTACTGCCCCTCGGCCGAGGCGAGCCCGGCGGAGTTGCGCCCGTCCCAGGTGAAGCTCTGCGCCCCCGCCGCCAGCGATTTCGTCTGCGTCCCGACGACGTTGCCCTTGGCATCCGAGATCGTGATCGTCGCCTTGCTGACGGCGCGGGCGGGTTTCAGGCTCCAGGTGGCCTCGCCGTCCTTGAGCTGGGCGGTCTTGCCGTCCGCCGTGACCGTCTGCCCGAGATAGGCGGTGGAGGAGGCCGCGCTCGCGGATTTCGAGTTCGTCAGGATCGAGTCCAGGCGATCGTTGCCCTTCAGCTGCTGCTCGACCTGGGCGAACTGCACCAATTGCTGGGTGAACTGGTTCGTATCCATCGGGTCGAGGGGGTTCTGGTTCTTCAGCTGCGTCGTCAGCAGCGTCAGGAACTGGGTGAAGTTGCCGGCGATCTCCTGGGAGGTCTTGCCCGAGCCGGTGGACGTCGCCGTGGTGGTGGCGGTGCTCGCCAGCCCGCTGATGCCCGATGCCATCGTGTCTCTCCCTTAGATGCGGATGTCGAGGCCGGTGAGCCCGCGCAGGCTCCGCAGCGGCACGGCCTCGATGGCGCCGCGCGCCTCGACATCGCCGAATCGTGCAGGATTGCCGCGGGACTGGCCGTCGCGCTGCTCGGCGTTGCCGCCGCTGGAATGGGAATCGCCCCGGAGGGAGAGGTTGATGCCGCCCTCGCTCGGGTCGAGGCCCGCCTGGGAGAGGGCCTGCTGCAGGCTGCCGGCATCGCGCTGGAGCATCTGCAGGGTCTCGACGCGCTCGACCACGAGATGCGTCATCACCGTGCCGCGCTCCTTGTCGATGTCGAGCTTGACGTCGATGCGGCCGAGATCGCCCGGATCGAGGCGGATCTCGAACTGGCTCGACCCGGCGAGCGAGCGCAGGCCGATGGTGAGCGGAACCTGTCCGATCTGGATCGGCGCGGGCGACGCCTGAGCCGGGGCCCGCTCGCTCGCGGACGGCGCGTGGGTCGGCGCCGCGGCCGCCGCCTCCTTGACGCCGCGCGGATCGGCCGGCGGCGGAGGACTCGCGTCGGCGAGCGCGGCGGCGAAGTCGATCGGGTTCGCGCCGGCCTCGGGGCGAGCCTCGCCGGGCGCGACCGGATCCCCGGATTCGGCGAGACGCCGCGGCCCGGCCGCAACCGGGTCGCCGGCCTTGCCGGCGGCGTCCACGGTCGGTCCGCCGGCCGGGATCGCCGCGGCCTGCGCGTTTGCCGGGCCCGTGGCCGGCGCGGCCGTGCCGGTCGGCAGTTGCGGGGCGCCCTGTCCGCTCGGCGCAGCCGCCGCCCCGGCATGCTGGGCCGGAGGCGGCGTCGGCGTGAGCGCGCCCAGGAGGCCGAGCAGGCCCGGGGCGGCGGCGGTCTTGCCGTCCTCGGTCTCGTCGTCGGACGTCTCGTCGGCGGGAGTCTCGTCGGCGGAGGTCTCGCCCACATTCCTGGCCTCGCTCGTCCCGGCGGCGACGGAGGCGAGGTGCGAGGCCGTCGCTCCGGTGGCCTGGCTCGACTGGGCGGAGCTCGCCGCCTTTGCGGCATCGGCCCCCCCCGCCGAGGCCGTGCTCGTGCGGTCCTGCGCTCCGGGCGCGCCCGCTTCATCCTTGGCCGAGGCGGCCCGGCGGGCCTCCCGGGCGTCGTCCGCCCGCTTGTCCGGGGCCGTCGGCTTGCCGGCGCGCGCCGACGCCGTGTCGCCCTGCCGCTCGGGCTTCAAGCTGCCGGCGCGATCGCGGGTCAGCCTCTCCTGGTCGCGCGCCGCGTCCTGGTCACGGTCCCGGCGGGCGGCGTCGCGGGCGTCGTTGGCCCGCGCGCGGGCCGCGGCCGCGGCCTGGTCGCCCGCCGCGAGGTCCAGGCTGAAGCGGGCTTGGTCCGGCGCCGACCGGACCGGGTTCTCCCGCGCGGGCGGCTGGGTCGCGCGCCGCACGAAGATATCCGCAAAATCCGTCGCCGCCGTCATATCGGGTCTCCTCACGGGAGCAGACCGAGCAAGCGGCAGGCCACGCGGCCATCCGGCTAAGCAATTGAAAAGACAGGTCAGTTTTTCGAAGCGCGAGAGAGGCGGGGGCCCCGCGCGGCCGAACCTGCCCCCCGCCCGGCAGGAATTGCCGGGGCGGCCCTCGGCCCCGAACGACGCCGCGTCCCTGGAACTTGCGGCCGACACCCCCTATAGAGTCCCGGATCCGGCCCGACGCTGACGTCCCGCGGCCCCGACCCTGAAGCCATGAACGCGCTCGATCTCCCGAAGCCCCCCCACGAGACGCGCGTCGTCGTCGCCATGTCGGGCGGCGTCGATTCCTCCGTGGTGGCGGGGCTGCTCAAGCAGCAGGGCTTCGATGTCGTGGGCATCACGCTGCAGCTCTACGACCACGGCGCCGCGACCCACCGCAAGGGCGCGTGCTGCGCCGGCCAGGACATCCACGACGCGCGGCGCGTCGCCGAGCGCCTCGGCATCCCGCATTACGTGCTGGATTACGAGGACCGCTTCCGCGATTCCGTGATCGACCGCTTCGCCGAGAGCTACCTCGCGGGCGAGACGCCGGTTCCCTGCGTCGAGTGCAACCGCTCGGTGAAGTTCCGCGATCTCCTGGCCACCGCGCGGGAGCTGAACGCGGATGCCCTGGCGACCGGCCATTACGTGGCGAGCCGGCCCGTCGCCCCGGGCTCCTCCCGGCGCGCCCTGTTCCGCGCCCTCGATCCGGCCCGGGACCAGAGCTACTTCCTCTACGCGACGACGCCGGCGCAGCTCGATTTCCTGCGCTTCCCCCTCGGCGAATTGCCGAAGGACGAGACCCGCCGCCTCGCCCGCGCCCTCGATCTCGCGGTCGCGGAGAAGCCCGACAGCCAGGATATCTGCTTCGTGCCGCAGGGCCGCTACGCCGACGTGATCGCGCGGCTGCGCCCCGACGCCGCGCGGCCGGGCGAGATCGTCGACCTCGACGGGCGGCCCCTGGGCAGCCACGAGGGCATCATCCATTACACGGTGGGCCAGCGCCGGGGCTTGCGCCTCGCGGTCGGCGAGCCGCTCTACGTGGTGCGCCTCGAGCCGGAATCCGCGCGCGTCGTCGTCGGTCCGCGCTCCGCGCTGGCCACGAGCCGCGTGCGCCTGACCGACGTGAACTGGCTCGGCGAGGGCGCGCTGAGCGACCTCCACGAGATGCCGGTGGCGGTCCGCGTGCGCTCGACCCGCGAGCCGCGGCCGGCTCACCTGACCTATGACAGCGCGAGCGGTTGCGCGGAGGTGACGCTGGCGACGCCCGAGGACGGCGTGTCGCCCGGTCAAGCCTGTGTCATCTACGCCGACGACACTGCGCGTGCGCGCGTGCTCGGTGGTGGCACCATCCGGCGCATCGACGCGTTGCAGGCTGGCACGGCACGCGCCGCCTGAGACCCCGCCCCACAACGACGGAATCGAGACGAACATGCTGAGGGAGCCGCAGGAGGCTGGGCCGAGCACGGCCCTGATGCGCAAGGCCTACGCCCGCTGGGCCCCTGTCTACGACGTGGTCTACGACAAGCTGACCGAGCCGGCCGCCCGCGCGGCCGTCGAGGCGGCGGTGGCCTGCGGCCCGCGGATCCTGGAGGCCGGCGTCGGCACCGGCCTGTCCCTCGGCTATTACCCGCGCGGAAGCTTCGTCTGCGGGGTCGATCTCTCCGAGGACATGCTGCGCCGCGCCCGCAACAAGGTTCGCCGGCGCGGCCTCGTCCATGTCCAGGGCCTGCAGGTGATGGATGTCTGCCGGCTCGGCTACGCCGACGCGGCCTTCGATGCGGTCGTGGCCCAGTTCCTCATCACCCTGGTGCCGGATCCCGAGGCCGCCCTCTCCGAGTTCCTGCGCGTGGTGCGCCCCGGCGGCGAGATCGTGCTCGCCAACCATTTCGGCCAGACCGAGGGGCCGGTCGCCCGGGTCGAGGAGATCGTGGCGCCGCTCTGCACCAAGATCGGCTGGTCGTCGGACTTCAAGTCCACGCGGATCGAGGCCTGGGCGCGGGCCAACGGCGTCGAGTTCATCGGCGTCGCCCCGACCTTCCCGGGCGGGTTCTTCAAGATCCTGCGGATGCGAAAGCGCGCCTGAGCCTGCGCATCGCAGCCGCCGGCGCGCCGGATGGTGCCGTTGAAGCGCAACGACGATGAGGATGGAGTGGGCTCTGCCTCGCGGGAGCCGTTTCCGAATCCGGAGCCGCCGAGCCCGGATCGCGGCCGCGCGCTCCTGCGATGGCTGCCGCTCGGGCTCCTCGCCCTCGCATCCGTGGCCGTCCTGGCCTCGGGCGCCTACCATCTCTTCAGCTTCGACAGGATGCTCGCCTCCCGGGCCTGGCTCCAGAGCTATGTCGAGGCGGACCGCGCCCGCGCCATCCTGGTGGCGGGCCTCGTCTATGTCTGCGCGGTCATCCTCTCCGTGCCGGCCTCGCTCGTGCTGACCATGGTCTGCGGCTTCCTGTTCGGCATCGTCACGGGCGCGCTCCTGGCGGTCGCCTCCGCCACGACGGGGGCCGCCATCGTGTTCTCCCTCGGCCGGGGCCCGGCCGCCGACCTCCTGCGGCGCAGAGCCGGCCCGCGCCTCGGGCGGCTGGCGGAAGGCTTCCGGCGCGATGCCTTCGGGTACATCGCGTTCCTGCGCCTGCTGCCGATCTTCCCCTTCTGGATGACCAATCTCGCGCCCGCCGCCTTCGGCGTCCGCCTGCGCACCTTCGTGCTCGCCACCCTGCTCGGCCTCCTGCCCGGCGCCTTCGTGTATGCGGCGACCGGGGCCGGGATCGAGGATGCGGTGGCGGGCCATGAGCGGGCGGTCGCCGCCTGCCGCGCGGCGGGTTCGAGCGCCTGCGACCAGGTCCTCACCCTGGGCAGCCTCGTCTCGCCCAAGATGCTGGCCGGCCTTGCCGCACTCGCGATCTTCTCCCTGCTCACGGTCGTCCTGCGCCGCCGCTTCGCGGCGACCTCCGGGCGCGCGCCGTGAGAGGCTGACCAAGGTCGATGCGCGCGCGGCGCCCGCGCCCGACGCGGCCGGGATCTCCCCGAATACCCGATCGGGCGGCCGAGGATGCCGCGATCGCAAGCAACTGCATCCAGAATGCAAAACCACCGAAGAATGCAATCTAGAATCGTTTCAACCCTAAAGTGTTCGAACGCGGAAAAGCCCGGATCTTGTTCTCACGTGCTCAGCAGAGGCCCCCCTCGACGCGGCGCAGTCCGGCGCGTAACGAGAGACTTGGTTGATCTGTCATCCTTCCAAGGCTGAGCCCACCGCCCCGCCGGCCGCGACCTCGCATGCGGCCGGCAGGCGAGGGGGCTCGGGGCAGCCGCGCCGGCGGGAGGCGCAACGAGACCCGCAGGGGCACGATGGGTGTGAGTACGCGTTCGGAGACCGAGACGGCGCAGGCGATCGCGCCTGCGGCCGCGTCGGGACCTGTGCGGGAGGCCACACCGGGAATGGGGCGCCGGCTCGGGCTTTCGGGGCGCCTGTTCCTGCTCACCGTCGCCTTCGTGGCGGTCGCCGAAGTCCTGATCTACGTGCCGGCGGTGGCGAATTACCGGTTGATGTGGCTGTCCGACCGGATCGCCGCCGCTCAGGTCGCGGCCCTGGTCCTCGATGCGAGTCCCGGGCAGGCGGTCTCGGACGAGCTGGCGCGCCGCCTGCTCACCGGCGTCGGCGCGCGGGCGATCGCGGTGCGGGGGCAGGGCACGCGCCGGCTGCTCGCCGTCGATACGATGCCGAGCGCGGTCTCCGACATGGTCGACCTGCGGCGGGACAGCTGGTGGGATTCGATCCGCGGCTCGTGGCGGACCCTGATCGCGCCGGCGGACGCGCCGATCCGGGTGGTCGGCCAGGGGCGGGACGGGTTCGATCTGGTCGAGATCCTGCTCGAGGAAGCCCCCTTGCGCGCGGCGATCGTCGAATTCTCGATCCGCCTGCTGGTCTCGTCCCTGATCATCGCGGCCGCCGCCGCGAGCCTCGTCTTCCTCGTGCTGCGGCACGTCATCGTCGAGCCCGTGCGCCGCCTCGCGCGCAACATCACGGCCTTCGCGGACGATCCGGAGAGCCTCGACCGCATCATCGCGCCGAGCAACCGCACCGACGAGATCGGGCTTGCCGAGACGGCTCTGGCTCGGATGGAGCGGGCGCTCGCCTCGGAGCTGCGCGAGAAGCGCCGGCTGGCCGAGCTCGGCCTCGCGGTCAGCAAGATCAACCACGAACTCCGCAATCTGCTGACGACGGCGCAGCTTCTCGGGGACCGCCTCGAAGGGGCCGCCGACCTGACGGTCCAGCGCGTGGCCCCGCGCCTCGTCGCGACCCTCGGGCGCGCGATCCGGTTCTGCGAGGCGACGCTCGCCTACGGGCGCGCCACGGAACGCCATCCCCAGCGCCGCCTCGTCCTGCTGGCCCCGATCCTGGCCGACCTGCCGGATCTCGCGGGGCTGACGACGGGCTCGCGGGTGAGCCTGCGGGAGCGCGTCCCCTCGGGGCTCCAGATCTGCGCCGATCCCGAACAGCTCTCGCGGGCCCTGACGAACCTCGTGCGCAACGCCGTCCAGGCCCTCGATGCGGCGGGCGCGAGCGGGGGCGACCCGGAAGTGTCCGTCGTCGCGACGCGCCAGGGCGGCGTCGGCTCCGGCTCGGTGACGATCCTGGTCGCCGATAACGGGCCGGGCCTGCCCGACCGGGCGAAGGCCCACCTGTTCGCACCCTTCCAGGGCTCGATGCGGGCGGGCGGCACCGGGCTCGGCCTCGCGATCGCGGCGGAGCTGATCGAGCTCAATGGCGGCACGCTGCGCCTCGACGACAGCGTGCCGGGCGCCTGCTTCCGGATCACGCTGCCGGACTGGATTCCTGGGCCGGCCTAGAACCGGCCTTCGGGCCGGCCTTGAACCGGCGCTCGGGCCCGGCGCCTACTCGGCCGCCGCCAGGGTCAGGCCCGGCACGGTGATGCCGATATCGCGCAGCAAGGCGGCGTCGGAATCGGTCTCGTTGTTGGCGGTCGTCAAGAGCCGCTCGCCGTAGAAGATCGAGTTCGCCCCGGCGAGGAAGCACAGGATCTGGGCCTCGCGGGTCAGGCCCTTGCGGCCGGCGCTGAGGCGCACCCGGGCGCGCGGCATCACGATGCGGGCGGTGGCGCACATGCGCACGAGGTCGAGGGGGTCGACCGGCGGCTGGTCCTCCAGCGGCGTGCCCTCGACGGCCACGAGGGCGTTGATCGGCACGCTCTCGGGATGCGGCGCGTGGTTGGCCAGAACCTGCAGCATGGCGGCGCGGTCCTTCACGCCCTCGCCCATGCCGACGATGCCGCCGCAGCAGACCCCGATCCCGGCCTCGCGCACGTTCTCGAGGGTTGTAAGGCGGTCCGCGTAGCTGCGCGTCGAGATGATGTCGCCGTAGAAGTCCGGACCGGTATCGAGATTGTGGTTGTAGGAGGTGAGCCCGGCCTCGGCGAGGCGCCGCGCCTGGTCCGGCGTCAGCATCCCGAGGGTGACGCAGGCCTCCATGCCGAGGCCGCGCACGCCCCGCACCATGGCGAGCACCGCGTCGAATTCCGGCCCGTCCTTGGGCTGGCGCCAGGCCGCGCCCATGCAGAAGCGATGCGCGCCCGCTTCCTTGGCGGCGGCGGCCTCCCGCAGCACCGTCTCGACCGGCATCAGCCGCTCGCGGGCCATGCCGGTCCCCTTGTGATGGGCCGATTGCGGGCAATAGGCGCAATCTTCCGGGCAGCCGCCGGTCTTGATCGAGAGCAGGCTCGCCCGCTGGATATCGGCCGGATCGTTGTGCGCGCGATGAATCTCGGCCGCGCGGAAGACGAGATCGAGGAGCGGCAAGTCGTGGATCGCCTGGATCTCGGCCACGCTCCAATCGTGGCGGATCACGGGCTTCACCGCGACGGGCAGGGCGTTGGCGAAGGGGGAAGCGGGGGCCGAGATCTGCGTCATGCGCCCATGAGGCGGAACTCGGCCGGAAAATCAAGACGCCGGGCCGGCCCTCAATTCGTCGGCTCGCCCGCCGCCACCTTCGCGGTCCAGTCGTCGAAGGCGATCACCTCCTGGCGCTGCGCGCCGAGACCATCGATGCCGAGGGTGATGACGTCGCCGTTCTTGAGGTAGCGCGGCGGCTTGCGGCCGAGGCCGACGCCGGGCGGCGTGCCGGTGGTGATCACGTCGCCGGGCTCCAGCATCATGAAATGCGAGAGATAGGCGACGATCTGGGGCACGTCGAAGATCATCGTGCCGGTCGACCCGGTCTGCATCCGCTCGCCGTTGACGTCGAGCCAGAGGCCGAGATTGCCGAGGTCCGGGATCTCGTCCGGAGTCACCAGCCAGGGCCCGAGAGGCCCGAAGGTCGGGCAGCCCTTGCCCTTGGTCCAGGTGCCGCCCCGGTCGAACTGGTACTCGCGCTCGGAGAGATCGTTGCAGACGCAGAACCCCGCCACGTAATCCATCGCCTCGTTGGCGTGGACGTAGGACGCCTTCGCGCCGATCACGACCGCGAGCTCCACCTCCCAATCGGTCTTGGCGGAGCCCTTGGGCAGGATCACCGGGTCGTTGGCGCCCGACAGGCAGGAGGGCGCCTTGTTGAAGACGATCGGCTCGGACGGGATCGGCGCGCCGGTCTCCGCCGCATGGTCGGCGAAGTTGAGCCCGATCGCGATGAAGTTGCGCGTGCCGCCGACGCAGGGGCCGAGGCGCGTGCCCGCCGGCAGCAGCGGCAGCGTCTCGGGATCGATCCTGCGGAGCCGGTCGAGGGCGTCCGGCGAGAGGGCGGGTCCGCACAGGTCCCGCACGACGCTCGACAGGTCGCGCAGGCCGCCCTGCCGGTCGACGAGCCCGGGCTTCTCGTCGCCATTCGCTCCGTGACGCACCAGTTTCATCGCTCACACGCTCCGTCGACGCCGTTCGAACCCAGTTCTCCTCCCAACGTGGTCCGGGCGCCGCCGGGGTCAAGCGCTGCGCGCGCCGCCCGGTTTCGGAATGTTGCGGGAATCCCACACGATCTGCACAAAACCGCCGAACCCGCGGTTTCGACAGCCCAGCCTGCACGAGGATGCAGAAGGTTTAGATATGAACGAATCTTCGCGTGTCGGTACGGAAATTACCGAACCGGCGGATTTACTTTAAAACCACAGTGAAAGTTCAATTCACATCTTAACTATCAAGTTCTCATCTCGGGATTGCGAAGTGACCGCAAGCAGGGCAATGTTCTGCCCAAGGCGTTGCACCCGTACTGGGGACGGGGAAGCAGGACGCCACAATCGAGCGTGGGAACGGTCATGGTGGGGAATCTTCGCGCTCGCGCTCTGGCGCTGGCGGGCGTGTCCGGAGCGGTGCTGGCGCTCGGCGTGAGCGATGCGAAGGCGGGCGCCTTCGGGTTGCGCGAGCAGAGCACGGTCGCGGCCGGCATGGCGGACGCGGGCGCGGCCTCGGGCAGCGGCGGCGTCTCCTCGCTGTTCTGGAACCCCGCCACCGTGACGATGAGCCCGGGCTGGGTCACCGAGCAGAACCTCACCTTCGTCAATCTCTCGGGCAAGATCACCCCGACCGCCGGCACCACCCCGGCCTTCGCGGGCCTCGGCGGCTCGGGCGATATCGGGCAGGGCGCGGTGCTGCCCTCCGGCGCGACCTCCTATCAGCTCAACGAGCGCCTCTGGATCGGCATCCAGACCGGCGCCCCCTTCGGCCTCGTGACCAAGCCGCGCGACGTCTGGGCCGGCGAGGTCTACGGGCGCTCGAGCCGCATCTTCTCGCTCGCCTTCAACCCGGTCGTCGGCTTCAAGGTCAATGATTGGCTCTCGGTCGCGGCCGGCCCGAATATCGAGTATTTCCGCCTGACCCTGCGCCAGGCCGTGCCGCTGACGCCGCTGCTCCCGCCGGGCGCCCTGCCGAGCTCCTTCCTCAAGGGTGATTCCTGGGGCGTCGGCTTCACGGCCGGCGCGCTGATCACGCCCTGGGCCGGAACCGCCTTCGGCGTCGGCTACCGCTCCTCGGTCCATCACGACATCGAGGGCTCGATCGGCGTGCCGCTCCTGTCCCTGGCGCCCCTCGGCGGGCAGGTCCGCGCCAACCTCAACACCCCCGAGAAGCTCAGCGTCGGCCTGACCCAGGCCGTCGCCCCGAATCTCCGGCTGAATCTCGGCTTCGAGTGGGACAACTGGACCCGGCTCGGCACGATCGGGGTCGTCTCGGTGGCGCGCGGCGTGCCGGTGAACGTCCTGCCGCTGAACTACAAGGACGGCTTCACCTACTCCATCGGCGGCGAGTACGATTGGTCGCAGAACCTGACCCTGCGGGCGGGCGTCTCCTACGAGGTATCGCCGATCGACTTCTCGAACCGCTCGGTGCGCCTGCCCGACAACGACCGCGTGAACCTCGCGGTCGGCGCGAGCTACCGCTGGAGCGAGAAGCTGACCCTGAACTTCGCCTACTCGCACCTGTTCCTCGACAAGTCGCGCATCCTGGCGGGCATCGGCCGCGACTACGACAGCCGCAACGCCATCGGCCAGAGCATCGCCTTCGCGGGCGTGGCCGACGGCAGCGCCGACATCGTGTCGGTGGGCTTCCGCTACGTCTTCGGCGATCCGGCCCCGGTCGCGGCGCCCGCGCCCCTGATCCGCAAGTACTGAGGGCAGGGATCGACGCGGAGCCTTGCGTGCCGGCGCGGCACGAAGGCGATGCAGTAAGACACCCGATACGACGTGAAAGAGGCCGGCGGGGGCTCCCCGCCGGCCTCTTTCATGGGCGCCGGGCGAGGCTGCCTCAGGCCTTCATGCGGACATAGGTGCCCGGGGCCGGGCCGAGCGACGCGAGGCCGCCGCTGCCCGGGATGCGGGCGGGCACGCGCGCGGGGGCCTGCTTCTCCAGCCACGAGAACCAATAGGGCCACCAGGAGCCCTTGTTCTCGGTGGCCGCCGCGATCCAGTCCTCCAGGCGGCCCTTGGCCGGGCCGCCGGTCCAGTAGCCGTATTTCGGCTTCGCGGGCGGGTTGACGACGCCCGCGATATGGCCGGAGCCCGCCAGCACGTAATCGACCTTGCCGCCGAACTTGGCCGAGCCCTCGAAGACCGAGAGGGCGGGCGCGATGTGATCCTCGCGGGTCGCGAGGTTGAAGATCGGCACCTTCACCTTCTTGAGGTCGAGGCGGACATTGCCGAGCACCATCTTGCCCTTGGCGAGATTGTTCTCGAGGTAGCAGTTGCGCAGGTAGAACGAGTGGTTGGCGGCCGGCATCCGGGTGGCGTCGGCGTTCCAGTAGAGCAGGTCGAAGGCCATCGGGGCCTTCCCCTTGACGTAGTTGTTGACCACGTAGGACCAGATCAGGTCGTTGGGCCGCAGCATGTTGAAGGCGTTCGCCATGCGGGCCCCATCGAGATAGCCCTGCTTGGCCATCCGAGCCTCGATGCCCTTGATCTGCTCCTCGTCGGCGAAGACCTTGAGGTCGCCCGCATGGGTGAAATCGACCTGCGTGGTCAGCAGCGTCGCGCTCTTGATGCGCTTGTTGCCGGTGGCGGCCTGCATCGCGAGCGTCACGGCGAGCAGGGTTCCGCCGACGCAGTAGCCGGCGGCGGCCACCTCGCTCTCGCCGGTCGCGGCGCCGATCGCGTCGATCGCCGCCTCGATCCCCTCGCGCATGTAGCTCTCGAAATCCTTCTGCGCGTGGCGCTCGTCCGGATTGACCCAGGAGATGCAGAAGACGGTCAGGCCCTGCGACACCATCCAGCCGATCAGGCTCTTCTGCGCATTGAGATCGAGGATGTAGAACTTGTTGATCCAGGGCGGCACGATCAGGAACGGGCGTTTCAGCACCGTCTCGGTCTGCGGCGCGTACTGGATCAGCTCCATCAGGTCGTTGCGGAACACCACCTCGCCCGGCGTCACCGCCACGTTGCGGCCGACCTCGAAGCTCGACGGATCGGTCTGGCGCACGCGCAGCTCGCCCTTGCCGGCCTCGATGTCCTCCGCCAGCATCTTCATGCCGCGCACGAGGTTGGCGCCGTTCTCCTCCAGGGTGTGGCGCAGGAGCTCGGGATTGGTCAGGACGAAGTTCGAGGGCGAGAGCGCGCCCACGATCTGGCGCAGGTAGAACTGCGCCTTGTGGCGGGTGTGGTCGTCGATGCCCTCGGCTCCCTCCACGAGGCCTTCCGCCCAGCGGGAGGTGATCAGGTAGCTCTGCTTGAGGAAATCGAAGACCGGGTTCGTGGTCCAATCCGCGTGGGCGAAGCGGTTGTCCTTCGGCTCCGGCACGGCGACCGGCTGGGGCGCCTCGCCCTGCATGCGAAACCAGGTCGAGCCCCAGAGCGTGATGAAGGCCTCGCTCAGCTTCGCCTGGGCCTCGAGGGTCTTCTGCGGATCCGCGAGCCACTTCTCCGCCACGGTGCCGAGGGTCCGCACCACGTCGCCGACCTCCTCCGACGGGCCCGTCGGGATGCCGTCGCCTTCGAGGGGTTTCATGTAGGTGGCGGCGGTGCGGCCGAATTGCTCCACGAACAGGCTTGCGTTCCGCGACAGGGCCTCGATGTCGGGCAGCTGCGGCGTCGTTTTCAGCGTCGTCACGCGTGCGTCTCTCCCTGTCTTCGCGGACTGTCTCGGCGGTCCTTGCCGTCCCGCGGCGGGCCCTGGGGGCATGCTTGCCCGATCAGCCTCGTTTCCGACAAATTAACGCTCCACGCCGAGGTTCCGCCAGAGCGCGGCGCAGATTTGTCGAAACATCGAAACCATGTTCACAACCCGACACGCCCTGCGCGCCCTCGCATTCGCCGCCGCCGCGACGGTGGCGGCCTGCTCCAGCGACGTGAACCCGCTGCGCGAGGCCGTCACGGGGGCGGGCTACGGCGCGAAGCCGATCGCGGCCCCGGATTTCGTCGCCGAATCCCGCAAGCCCGGGGGTGAGTTCCTCCCCGTCGGCGTCTCGGCGCCGCAGCGGCCGATCCGTGCGAAATCGACCGAGGGCCAGAAGGCCCTCGAGAGCGAGCTCGAAGGCGCCCGCAGCCGCAACGAGGCCAAGAGCCGGGCCGCCGAGGGCGTGGGGCGGACGACCGCCAAGGGCCTCTCGGCCCCGAAGCCGGCGGCCGCGCCGGCCGAGTAGCGTTTTTGGGGTCGGCGTCCGTGGCCTGAGATGCTAGACAGGCCGATCCCGCAGCGACGACACAGAACCGCGCAATCCGGGACCCGCGCCGATGGACACCTCGAAGGCCATGACCGACTTCCACCGCATCAAGCGCCTGCCGCCCTACGTCTTCGAGCAGGTGAACCGGATCAAGGCCGCGGCTCGGGCCAACGGCGCGGACATCATCGATCTCGGCATGGGCAACCCCGACCTCGATGCCCCGAAGCACGTCATCGCCAAGCTCGTCGAGACCGCGGGACGCCCGCGCACCGACCGCTACTCGGCCTCGAAGGGCATCGCGGGCCTGCGCCGGGCCCAGGCCAATTACTATCAACGCCGCTTCGGCGTGAGCCTCAACCCCGAGACCCAGGTCGTCGCGACCCTCGGCTCGAAGGAGGGCTTCGCCAACATGGCCCAGGCCATCACGGCCCCGGGCGACGTGGTGCTGGTGCCGAACCCGAGCTACCCGATCCACGCCTTCGGCTTCCTGATGGCGGGCGGCGTGATTCGCTCGGTCCCGGCCGAGCCGACCTCGGCCTTCTTCCCCGCCGTCGAGCGGGCGATGCAGCACTCGATCCCCAAGCCCGTGGCGCTCGTCGTCTGCTACCCGTCGAACCCGACGGCCTACGTGGCGAGCCTCGATTTCTACCGGGACCTCGTCGCCTTCGCCAAGCGCCACGAGATCATCATTCTGTCGGACCTCGCCTACGCGGAGGTCTATTTCGACGGCGAGCCGCCGCCCTCGGTGCTGCAGGTGCCGGGCGCGATGGATTGCACGGTCGAGTTCACCTCCCTGTCCAAGACCTTCTCGATGGCGGGCTGGCGCATGGGCTTCGCGGTCGGCAACGAGCGGCTGCTCGCCGCCCTGACCCGGGTGAAGTCCTACCTCGATTACGGCGCCTTCACGCCGATCCAGGTGGCCGCGACGGCCGCGCTCAACGGGCCGGACGATTGCATCAAGGAGATGCGCGGCATCTACCGCAAGCGCCGGGACGCGCTGGTGGATTCCTTCGAGAAGGCGGGCTGGAAGATCCCGGCGCCGACCGCCTCGATGTTCGCCTGGGTGCCGATCCCCGAGAAGTACAAGGCGCTGGGCAGCCTCGAATTCTCCAAGCTTCTCCTCGAGAAGTCGGATGTCGCGGTGGCGCCCGGCATCGGCTTCGGCGAGTACGGCGACGAGTTCGTGCGCATCGCCCTCGTGGAGAACGAGCAGCGCATCCGACAGGCCGCGCGCAACATCCGCCGCTTCTTCGAGACCTCGGATCGGACGCTGCACAACGTCGTCCCGCTGTCCAAGGCCGGCTGAGCGCGCGGAACGCCATGTTGCGGCGGGGAGACAGGCGGGGGTAAAGCGGCCCGGTACGCCCCGGGGTGCTTGTCAGGCGCCGCCACGGTCCGCAGGGTCGGGCGGACTTGTCCGTTCCCCGCGTCCGAGGGTCGTATGCGCCGCCTCAACCTGCTCGCTGCCCTCCTGCTCACCGCCGCCGCAGGCGCCTGTGCGCCGAACCCGATCATCGCCCGCGATCCGGTCCCGGCGCCGGGGCCGGAGGTCGGCTATGTCTGCGATTCCCGTCCGACCGTCCTGAACGGGTTCTACTCGCGCTGCGACCCGGTCGCCCGCGAGCCGCAGGTCGTGGTCCGCGCCAAGGGCTGAGGCCGGTCCCCCGCCCGGATCGACGACGCGCGCGGACGCGACGGCGCGCCCGGCCCATCATCAGCGCCCGGCATTTGCCGCCCGGCCGCGCCTGCAGCGGAGTTCAGCGTGACCAACGCCCACCGGACCCTCATCGCCGCGAGCCTGATCGGGCTCGGCCTCACCGCGGGCGACGCCTCGGCCCAGCCGGTGCCCTATTATTACGCCGCGCCCGAGGCCCCGACCGTCCTGCGGCAGGACCCGGATACCGGCCTCCTGATCGTGCCGCCGAACCGGCCCGATCTCGCCGTCCCGGCGATCCCGGTGCCGCACGTGATGAATGGCGGCGGCTACGGGCTGACGGGCTACGATTACTACAACGACAGCATCTCCGAGGGTCGCTTCGGCGCCCGCCGGCGCCTGCGCGAATACGTCCTGGCCCCGGCCCTGATCGCGCCCCTGCCGGGGCGCTGACAGGAAGGCTCGACGGACGCCGTCACGGATCCACGGCACCCGGCGCCGTTTACAGCGCCCGGGCAGGCCGGTATCACGCCGCCTCACGCCTCGCCCACGAGTGGCACACCCCAAGAGCCACACCCCGAGAGACCCACTTCAAGAGACCCAACACAAGATGCGCGCCGAGATCGAACAAGCCTCGGATGCCGCCAAGCAGTCGATCGGACTGCTGAGGAGGCATCTTTGACTGGGATACCGTCGAGAAACGCCTCGCGGAGCTGAACGCGGCTTCCGAGGACCCGGAACTCTGGAACGACGCCGAGGCCGCCCAGAAGGTGATGCGCGAGCGCACGCAGCTCGATGAGGCCGTCACCGCCATCAAGGCCCTGGAGCAGGATCTCGAGGATGCCGCGACCCTGATCGAACTCGGCGAGGCCGAGGGCGACCAAGCCACCGTGACGGAGGGCGAGAACGCCGTGCGGGCCGTCGAGGCCGAGGCCGCCCGCCGCCAGATCGAGACCCTGCTCTCGGGCGAGGCCGACGGCTTCGACACCTATCTCGAGGTGCATTCCGGCGCCGGCGGCACCGAGAGCCAAGATTGGGCGAACATGCTGCAGCGCATGTATGCCCGCTGGGCCGAGCGCCGGAAGTTCAAGGTCGAGATCGTCGAGTGGTCGGACGGCGAGGAGGCCGGGATCAAGGGCGCCACGCTGCTGATCAAGGGCCACAACGCCTATGGCTGGCTCAAGACCGAATCGGGCGTGCATCGCCTCGTGCGCATCTCGCCCTACGATTCGAGCGCGCGGCGCCACACGAGCTTCGCCAGCGTCTGGGTCTATCCGGTGATCGACGACCGGATCGAGATCGAGATCAAGGAATCGGACTGCCGCATCGACACCTACCGGTCGTCGGGCGCGGGCGGCCAGCACGTCAACACCACCGATTCGGCGGTGCGCATCACGCATATCCCGACCGGCATCGTGGTGGCCTGCCAGCAGGAGCGCTCGCAGCACAAGAACCGGGCCACCGCCTGGAACATGCTGCGGGCCCGCATGTACGAGGCCGAATTGAAGAAGCGGGAGGAGAAGGCCAGCGCCGAGGCCGCCGCCAAGACGGATATCGGCTGGGGGCACCAGATCCGCTCCTACGTGCTGCAGCCCTACCAGCTGGTGAAGGACCTGCGCACCGGCACCCAATCGACCGATCCCGACGAGGTGCTCGACGGCGATCTCGATCCCTTTATGGAAGCTTCCCTCGCCCAGCGCGTCTTCGGCGCCACCGAGGCCGTCGCCGACATCGACTGAGCGGGAGCCTCGACCGAGGCACCGTCAACGGGCGTTGAACTGCCAGGCGTCGAGCTGGGCGCCCGCGCGCAGGAAGCGCTGCGGATCGACGGGCTCGCCGTCGATGCGCGTCTCGTAGTGGAGGTGGCTGCCGGTGGAGCGGCCGGTCGAGCCCACATACCCGACGATGTCGTTGGCCCGCACCCATTGCCCCGGCGCGACCCCGAGGCGGGCGAGGTGGGCGTAGCGCGTGACCACCCCGTATCCGTGGTCGAGCTCGACCATGTTGCCGTAGCCGCCCGCGATCTCCGCCGCCGTCACCCGGCCCGGCGCCGTGGCGCGGGCCGGCTCGCCGGTCTCGGCCTTGAGGTCGAGCCCCGTATGCAGCGCGAGGCCGCGGGTGAAGGGATCGAGCCGCGTCCCGAACCCGCTCGAGACGGCGTGCTCGCCGAGGATCGGCCGGCGCAACGGCAGGGCGCCGGCGACCCGGCGCAGCCGCGCCTCGTCGCCGGCGCTGCGCTGGGCCTGCGCGAGCCCCTGCGCGAAGGGATCCGAGCTGATCGGCACCAGGGGGCCGCCGAGACCCGGCATCGGGCGCTCGAACCGCGCCGGATCGAGCCCGGTCCCGGCCACGAGGCCGCGCAGGGTTTCGGCCCGGCGCGCGGCGCTCCGGGCGACCCGATCGAAGCTGCGCGCCTGGACCTGCGCCGCGGCGTCGAGGCGGGTCTCGAGCGCCGCGAGGCGGGCGCCGATCTCGCGGGCGGACCGGCGCTCACGCTTCGGCGCCGTCTCGGTCGTGCGCAGCGCCAGGGGCTCCGGCTCCCCGAGGGATCCGGTGACGCCCGGGTCGCCGCCGCCCGTGGATGGGGGGGCCTCGCCCGTGAGCTCCGCCAAGGCCGCCTGCCTGCGCGACAGTTCCTCCTGGCGCTCGGCCAGGACGGAGAGGCGAACCTCCACGGCCTCGCGGGTCAGCGTCCGGTCCGATGCGGCCCGGTCGAGCTTGCCCTGGAGGTCGGAGAGCCGCGTCTCGTAGGCGGATTGCGCCAAAGCCTGGCGTGCCAGGAAGCGCGCCAGCACCTCGTCGTGGAAGACCAGGAAATAGCTCGCCGCGACGGCCCAGGCGGCCGTCAGGGCAAGGCCGCAGCCCAGGACCAGCGTGGAACGGCGGGGGTTTGCCATCCAGCGCGGGAGCGTCGTCGCGGGAGCGGCACAGGAGGGCATGGGATCGAACCCGGATGGCGTCCCGCCATTAGGCCCCGCGTAAGGTTAACGAACCGAGAAGGCGCGGGCGCACCGTCCAGGCGATGGCGGCGCGGGTCAGGCCAGCGCGCGCGCGGCGGCCAGAACCTCCTCCGCATGGCCTGGCACCTTCACCTTCGGCCAGATCTTGGCGATGCGGCCCGCACGGTCGACCAGGATCGTGGTCCGTTCCACGCCCATGTACTTTCGGCCGTACATGCTCTTCTCGACCCAGACGCCGTAGGCTTCGAGCATGGTCTTGGCCTCGTCCGAGGCGAGCGGGAAGGTCAGGCCGTACTTCGTCCGGAACTTGTCGTGGCTCTTCACGGAATCCGGCGAGACGCCGATCACCCGCGTATCCGCGGCGCCAAATTCGCCCAGCAGGCCGTTGAAGCCCTGTGCCTCGAGGGTACAGCCGCTCGTGTCGTCCTTCGGATAGAAGTAGAGCACGATCTTGTGACCTTTGAGGCCATCGAGGGAGATTGTCTCCTGGCCCGCCCCCGGCAGAGCGAAATCCGGAGCCTGATCGCCTTTGTCGAGGGGCATCATGCCTTCCTTTCGGCTGATTGCTGGTATGCGGTGAGAAACGCCATCCGCGCGACGCGCCGACAGGTGCCGACATAGCCCGGAAGACCCCTTCGCTTTACGGTGAGCGGTCGCTCCGATCCAGCGGTCAAGGTTTAAATGGTTGAGGAAACGGACCAGGGACTTCGCCCGAAGCCACCGGCCCGTCGCTGGCGCGGGGTCTGCCTCTGGACGGCCCTGTCGCTGGTGTTCCTGCTCGGCCTCGGCGCCGGGCTCGGGGTGCTGCGCCTCGCCTCCGGGCCGCTTCACGTCGACGGGCTCTCGGAACGCGTCGCCTCGGCCATCGCCGACCGGATCGGTCCCGGCTGGCACGTCTCGCTGCGCGACAGCGCGGTCGAGCTCGACAGCGAGCGCTCCCTCGCGCTCCGGGTCGCCGGGCTCGACATCCGCAACCCGCAAGGGGCCCTGGTGGTGCGGGCGCCCCTCGCGGTCGTCAGCCTGGACACCTGGGGCCTTCTGCGCCTCGCGGTTCAGCCCCGCTCGATCGAGTTCCGCGACCTGCAGATGACGGCGCTCGTCCACCGGGACGGCTCCATCGCCTTCGGGGCCTCCGAGCCCGCGCATCAGGGCGAGATCAAGCCGCACACGCTGCCGAGCGTCGACCCCGCGCGGGGCAGCGTCTCGCCGCTCTCGGCGGCCGTGGCCTCGATCTTCGGCGTCGTCCTCGATTCGGCGGGCGTCGTCGGCGCCCTCGACCGGGCCCGCATCACCGATGCGCGCCTGACGCTGATCGACGACGAGGCCCGCGAGCGCGCCGTGTTCGAGCACGTCAACGGCCTGTTCGGGCGCGACGCCACCCAGGACGCGCGCATCTTCGAATTGCGGATCGACGGGCCGCGCGGAGAATGGCGCTTCGGCGGGACGCTGCGCGAGGCCGGCGGCGCGCGCCGGACGGGCATCATCACCCTCGACGACCTGCCGGTGACCGACCTGCTGCTGCTCTCGGGCCAGTCGCGGCTCCCGGTCACGACGGACCTGAAGCTCTCGGCCAAGGCCGATGTCGCGATCGATGCCGGCCGCATCGAGGGCATGACGGCGACGCTCCACACCAGCGACGGCAATTTCCTGATCGAGGAGAAGGATTTCAATCCCGTCACCATCGAGTCCGTGAAGGCCAGCGCCAGCTGGGACGAGCGGGCCCGGGTGATGAAGCTCGATTCGCTCGATTATCGCGGCGCCGGCAACGCGGTGCGGCTCTCGGGCGCCTGGACCGAGAGCCCGGCCGGCGCGGCGAACGACTGGACGGCCACGCTCGCGAGCCGCGACGCGGTCCTGCGCGGGGCGAGCCCCGGCGACAAGCCGCTGAAGATCGCGACCATCGACGCCCACCTGACCGGGCGCGCCGGCGGGATCGCCATCGACGACCTCAGCGTCAGCGGCGAGGGCGTTCAGGGACGCATCACCGGAACGGTCGGAACCACGGGCGACGATGACGGCCTGACCCTCCACATCACGGCGGCCAACACCGAGGCGCGCACGGCCCTGCGCCTCTGGCCCGAGCACATCGCCCCCGCCGCCCGAAACTACCTGGTGGACGAATTGCGCGGCGGCCGCGCCGATTCGGTCGACATCACGGTCGACATGTCGGCGGCCGAGCTCGCCGCCGCGACCAAGGGCGATCCGATGCCCGACAACGCGGTCCACATCGCCTTCGCGGTGTCGGACGCGGCGCTGACCGTCACCAACGACGCGCCCCCGCTCACTCGCGGGCGCGTCAACGGCGTCATCACTGGCCGGACCACGACGATCCGCGGCGTCACGGCCGATATCCGGATGCCGGACGGCCGCGCCCTCGCCATCTCGGACGGGACCTTCGTGATCCCGGAGATCACGCCCGACAAGGTGGTGGCGCAGATCGGGCTGCATCTCGGCGGCGGTGCCGACGCGCTCGCCGCCCTCCTGCAGACGAAGATGTTCAAGCCCCTGGTGAGTGCCGACCTCGATCCGGGCGCCGTGAAGGGCAATGCGGACCTGCGCATCGACTTCCCCCTCAACCTCAAGCACATACCCGACCTGCCCGACCTGCCCGTCACCCTCACCGGGACTTTGACGGACCTCGCGGTCGACAAGGCCTTCGGCAAGGAGAAGCTCGAATCGGGGAAGTTCGCGGTGACCTATGACCGCAACGGCTTCGGGCTGAAGGGCGACGGTCGCATCGCGGGTTCGCCCGTGGCGATCGACCTGCGCCAGCCGCGCGCCGGCGGGGCCGGCGAGGCCCTGGTTAGCCTCACCCTCGACGAGGCGTTGCGCGCCAAGCGAGGCCTCCCGGTCTCGCCCCAGCTCACGGGCGCCATTCCGGTGAGGGCCGTGGTTCCGATCGGCCGCCCGGCGCGCACGCCGATCAAGGTCGAGGCCGATCTCGCCCGGGCCGGCATCGACGGGCTGGTACCGGGCTTCAGCAAGCCCCCCGGCAAGCCCGGCCGTCTCAGCTTCGCGCTGATCGACGGCGGCCCGGGCAACGGCTTCGACCTGCGCGACATCGTCCTGGATGCGGGCCCGGCCAGCGCCCGCGGCAACGCCGCGATCAGCCCCGAGGGCAACCTCGAACGGGCCGAGCTCTCGACGCTCAAGCTCTCGCCCGGCGACGACATGCGGGTCGTGGTCGATCGGAGCGGCGGCGGCTACCGCCTCGCCGTGAAGGGCGCCGTCGCGGATGCCCGCCCGTTCCTGCGCTCCCTCTCCGGGGGCGACGCCAAGCCCGGGAAGGACAGCCCGAAGGACATCGAGGCCGACATCGCCCTCAACATCCTCACGGGCTTCAACGACGAGGCCCTGACGGGGGCGACGCTCAAGCTCTCCCTGCGCGGGCGCGAGGTGCGGTCGGCGACCTTCCAGGGCCGCTTCCGCTCGGCCCCCTTCACGGCGAACATCACGCGGGGCGAGCGCGGCATCCCGGTCCTCGCGGTCGAGTCCCTCGATGCCGGCGCGACGCTGCGCTTCGTCGACATCTACAAGCGGATGTATGGCGGCAAGCTCGCGCTCAGCACCTACATGAATGATGGCCCGCAATCGGGCGTCATCCAGATCCGGAGCTTCACGCTGCGCAACGAGCCGGCCCTGTCGAGCATCATGGCCCAGGGGCCGGCGAGCAGCGAGGTGGTCGATGTCCGTGGCCGCAAGCGCGTGGTGCAGGGCCAGGGCAGCGAGGTCACCTTCGACCGGATGCGCGCGAACTTCGTGCGCAACGGCAGCCGCGTCGATTTCACCGATGCGGCGATCTCGAACGCCGTGATGGGCTTCACCCTCTCCGGCTATCTCGACACCGGCAAGGAGCGCACGGACATCAACGGCACCTTCGTGCCGCTCTACGGCCTGAACAACGTGGTGGCCCAGGTGCCGCTCTTCGGCCCATTGCTGGCGGGCGGCCACAATGAGGGGTTGTTCGCCGTGAACTTCCGGGTCTCCGGCAAGCTCGCCGCGCCGGACGTGAGCGTGAACCCGCTCTCGGCGGTGGCGCCCGGCTTCCTGCGCAAGCTGTTCAGCGCCGGCGGCGGCAGCGACGCCTTCGCGGACGGCCTCTCGGGCAATCCCGCGAGCGACCGGTAGGGGGGCGCTCGCGCGCCCCTACCAGCCGCACTCCACCCGCGTCTGGGCTCACTCCGCCCGCAGCAGCACGTGCTTCTTGCGGCCGAAGGAGAGCTTGATCACGCCCTCCGGGTTCAGGTCTCCCGAATTGAGGACGGCGCGCTCGTCGCTGACCGCCACGTCGTTCACCCGCAGGCCGCCGCTCTTGATCTGGCGCCGCGCCTCGCTGGTGGAGGGCACGAGCCCGGCATGGGCCGGCCCGAAGGCGGTGAGGATCCCGAGACCCGCCTCGAGGAGATCGCGCGCCACCGTGACGGTGGGCAAATCGGCCGCGAGCGTTCCCTCCACGAAGGTCTTGCGCGCGGTCTCGGCCGCGGCCTCGGCCGCCTCCCGGCCATGCATCAGGGCGGTGGCCTCGGTGGCCAGCACCTTCTTGGCCTCGTTAATCTCGGCGCCGCCGAGGCCACCCAGCCGGGCGATCTCGTCCATCGGCAGCAGCGTGAACAGCTTGAGGAAGCGGACCACGTCCGCATCCTCGGTGTTGCGCCAGAACTGCCAGTAATCGTAGGGGCTCAGCATCCCGGCATCGAGCCAGACGGCGCCGGCCGCGGTCTTGCCCATCTTGGCGCCCGACGCCGTGGTGAGGAGCGGGCAGGTCAGGCCGTAGAGCTGCGGCGTGCCGAGGCGGCGGCCGAGATCGAGGCCGTTGACGATGTTGCCCCACTGGTCCGAGCCGCCCATCTGCATGATGCAGCCGTAACGGCGGTTCAGCTCCACGAAGTCGTAGGACTGGAGGATCATGTAGTTGAATTCGAGGAAGGACAGTTCCTGGTCGCGTTCCAGGCGCATCCGCACGCTGTCCATCGACATCATGCGGTTGACCGAGAAGTGGCGCCCGATGTCGCGCAGCATCTCGATGTAGTTGAGCTTCGTCAGCCACTCGGCATTGTCGACCATGATCGCCGCGTTGCCGCCCTCGCCGAAGCTGAGGAAGCGCGCGAAGGTCTTCTTGATGCCCTCCTTGTTCTCCTCGATCTGCTCCAGGGTCAGGATCTTGCGGGTCTCGTCGCGCCCGGACGGGTCGCCGACCCGGGTGGTGCCGCCGCCCATCAGGGCGATCGGCTTGCCGCCGGTCTTCTGCAGCCAGTGCAGCATCATGATCGACAGGAGATGGCCGATATGGAGCGAGGCCGCCGTGCAATCGTAGCCCACATAGGTCGTGAGCCGCCCCTCGCGCGCGGCCGCGTCGATGCCGGCGAGATCCGAGGTCTGGTGGATGTAGCCGCGCTCGCCCAGGATCTGCAGGAAATCGGATTTCGGCGCGAAGCTCTCGGTCGGGCTGGTCATGGCGGCGTTCGGGTCTCGGGTTCGGTGCAGGGCGTGTGGCGGGGCTTCGGCGAGGCTTGAGCGCGCGACAGGGTCGGGGCGCCCGTGCTAGCTCCTGCGCTTCGACACATTGCGCCGGCTCTTAGCAGGGCGCCCACCGAAAGGCACGGGGGCGGTTCGACATGACGATGATGCGCGCGATCGGGCTGATGAGCGGAACCTCGCTCGACGGGGTCGACGTCGCCCTGATCGAGACGGATGGCGAGACCGTCAGCGTCGTGAGGGGCCACAACAACTTCCTCGAGCCCCTCGGGCCGACGGGCTATCGCGGCTATTCCGACGACGAGAAGGCCCTGCTGCGGGCGGCCACCAAGGATGCCGAGAGCGTCATCGCGCCGGGCGACCGGCCCGGCCGGCTGCCGGAGGCCGAGGCCTTCGTGACCCGGGCGCATGCGGAGGCCGTGGAGCAGTTCCTGGCCGACCACGGGCTCGCGGCCTCCGAGATCGACGTGATCGGCTTCCACGGCCAGACCGTGATCCACCGGCCCGACCACCGCCTCTCGATCCAGGTCGGCGACGGCCAGGCGCTGGCCAGCCGCCTCGGCATCCCGGTGGTCTCGGACCTGCGCCGGGCCGATATCGACGCGGGCGGCCAGGGGGCGCCGCTGGTGCCGATCTTCCACAAGGCCCTGGCGCAGGCCTCGGGCTTCGAGGGGCCGTTCGGCATCCTCAATATCGGGGGCGTGGCCAACGCCACCCTGATCGATTCGAAAGGTGGCATCATCGCCTTCGATACCGGACCCGGAAATGCGCTGATCGACGAGTGGATGCAGGAGCGGGAGAACAAGAACCTCGACGACGGCGGCCGCACCGCCGCCCGGGGCCGGCCCGACGAGCCGCTCCTCGCCTGGCTCCTGACCCACCCGTTCTTCGTGCGCCGGCCGCCGAAATCGCTCGACCGGAACTGGTTCTCGCACAAGCTCGCGGGCCAGCTCTCCACCGAGGACGGGGCCGCGACGCTCACCGCCTTCACGGCCCGGGCGGTGGCCCGCGCCCTCGACCACGCCCCCGAGATCCCGACGCGCTGGATCGTGGCCGGGGGCGGGGCCCGCAACGGCGAGCTGGTGCGCCTCCTGAACTACCACCTGCGCGCCGAGATCACGACCGCCGACGCCATCGGCTGGTCCTCGGCCTATCTCGAGGCCCAGGCCTTCGCGCATCTCGCCGTGCGCTCGCTCCGGGGCCTGCCGATCACCTTCCCGTCGACCACGGGGGTGCGCGAGGCCATCACCGGGGGCGTGCTGGCGCGCCCCTGAGGGACCGCGACGGCGCCGGGGCCGGGCGCGCCGCCGGGGAGGGTTTACGCGGCGTGCCCCGGTTCGGATTTGTGGGCCGGGCGATCCCGCGCTAGAGCGGTGCCGCCATGTCGCACAACAGCTTCGGCCACCTCTTCCGCGTCACCACCTTCGGCGAGAGCCACGGGGTCGCCCTCGGCTGCGTGGTCGATGGCTGCCCGCCCGGGCTGCCGCTCGAGGCCGAGGAGATCCAGGCCGAGCTCGACCGGAGGAAGCCCGGCCAGTCGCGCTTCACCACCCAGCGCCGCGAGCCCGACCAGGTGAAGATCCTGTCCGGCGTGTTCGCGGATGACCGCACGGGCGGGCGCCAGCTGACCACCGGCACGCCGATCGCCCTGATGATCGAGAACACCGACCAGCGCTCGAAGGATTATTCCGAGATCCGCGACACCTACCGGCCGGGCCACGCCGACTACACCTACGAGGCGAAATACGGCTTGCGCGATTATCGCGGCGGCGGGCGCTCCTCCGCCCGCGAGACCGCGGCCCGGGTCGCCGCCGGCGCCATCGCCCGCAAGGTGCTGCCCGCCGGCGTCCGGATCCGCGCCGCCCTGGTGCAGATGGGCCCGCACGCGATCGACCGGGCGAACTGGGACTGGGACGCGGTCGGCCGCAACCCGTTCTTCTGCCCCGATGCCGAGGCCGCCGCCCGCTACGAGACCTATCTCGACGCCATCCGGAAGGACGGCTCGTCGGTGGGCGCCGTGATCGAGGTGGTGGCCGAGGGCGTGCCCGCGGGCCTCGGCGCGCCGGTCTACGGCAAGCTCGACGCGGATCTCGCGGCTGCCATGATGTCGATCAACGCCGTCAAGGGCGTCGAGATCGGCGACGGCTTCGCCTCTGCGGCCCTGCGCGGCGAGGACAATGCCGACGAGATGCGGGCGAGCAACGACGGCACGCCGGTCTTCCTGGCCAACCACGCGGGCGGCATCCTGGGCGGCATCTCCTCCGGCCAGCCGATCGTCTGCCGCTTCGCCGTGAAGCCGACCTCCTCGATCCTGACGCCGCGCCGCTCGGTCAGCCGCGACAACCGCGACGTCGACCTCGTCACCAAGGGCCGCCACGACCCCTGTGTCGGCATCCGCGCCGTGCCGGTGGCCGAGGCCATGATGGCCTGCGTGCTCGCCGATCACTATCTGCGTCATCGGGGACAGGTCGGCACCCCCGCCTGATCCGCCGCAGCCTTCCGAAGAGACCAAGCCCGTGCCCCATTCCAGCGTCACCGAGGCCATCGAGGCCTTTGCCCGCGGCGAGATCGTCGTCGTCACCGATGACGACGACCGCGAGAACGAGGGCGACCTCGTCGTCGCGGCCTCCCTCTGCACGCCCGAGAAGATGGCCTTCATCATCCGCAACACCTGCGGCATCGTCTGCGCGCCGATCACCCTTAGCGAGGCGCGCCGGCTGCGCCTCGACCCGATGGTCGCCTCCAACGACGCGCCGCTCGGCACCGCCTTCACGGTCACGGTGGACGTCAAGCACGGGCTCACCACCGGCATCTCCGCCGAGCAGCGCTGCAACACCGTGCGGGCGCTCGCCAACGGCAACATGGGCGCGGCCGATTTCGTGCGGCCGGGCCACGTCTTCCCGCTCATCGCCAAGGATGGCGGCGTGCTGATGCGCTCCGGCCATACCGAGGCGGCGGTCGATCTCTGCAAGCTCGCGAGCCTGCCCCCCGTGGGCGTCATCTGCGAGCTCGCCAACGACGACGGCACCGTGATGAAGGGGCCGCAGATCGACGCCTTCGCCGACCAGCACAACCTGAAGCGCGTCTCGGTGGCGGACCTGATCGCCTACCGGCAGGCCCGCGACAAGCTCGTGGAGCGCGTCGGGCATTTCCCGGTCAAGACCGAGTTCGGCGACCTCACCGGCTACGCCTACACCACCCCCTTCGAGAGCATCCAGCAATTCGCCTTCGTGCACGGGCGCATCGGCGACGGGCGCGACCTGCTGGTGCGGCTGCACCGCTCGAACGTGGTGGCGGACGTGATCGAGGGCGGCGCGCAGATCGCCTGCGTGATGCGCCGCTTCGCCAAGGAAGGCCGGGGCGTGCTGGTATATCTGCGCGACGGCACCGCCGGCGTGCCGCTCTCGCGCTTTTCCGAGGAGGAGGGCACGGAGGCCCAGCGCGTGCGCCAGTGGCGCGAGGTCGGCCTCGGCGCCCAGATCCTGCGCGACCTCGGCGTCGTCTCGATCCGCAACCTCTCGACCTCGTCGCGGGCCTATGTGGGCCTCTCGGGCTTCGGCATCGAGATGTTGGGCGACGAGCCCCTCGACGGCTGAGGCGCGCCGGCCGGCGCAGGCTCAGAGGTCGCGGATCCACGACAGCAGCAGGGCGCCCTGCTCGTGGTGGACCTCCGGCCGGAAGGTCGCGTCGACGTCGCGCGGGTTCACCCCGTATTGGCGGCGGAAGGCGCGGCTGAAGGTCTTCTCGGAATCGAAGCCGCAGGCATAGGCCAGGGTCGAGATGCGGGGGCGCGGGCCGCGCTCGAGGCCCGACAGGACGCGCATGGCCCGGGCGAGGCGGCGCCCCCGGATGTAGCGCGCCACGCCGCCCTCGGGCGCGAACAGCTCGTAGAGGGGCGTGCGCGACAGGCCGAACCGCGCCGTCAGCATCTCGATGTCGAGGCTCTCGGACCCGAGATTCTCCTCGATGAATTGCCGGATCGCGACGGCCAGCACCGTCTCGCGGTCGTGGGCGCTGTCCGTCGGCGCCGTGAAGGCGGCGTTGCAGAGCGCCAGGGTCGCCGAGACCACGTGGTCGAGCCGCAGGGCGTCGGCATTCTCCAGGCAATGGCGCATCGTGCGCAGATGCGCCGCCAGGAGCTTGAGCAGCGGGTTCTCCCGCGCCGGAAGCGCTGCCGCGTGGAGATTGGCGATCTCGCCGACCCGCGCGTCGAAGGCCCGTCGGGGGAGGCACAGGTTGATCCCCGTCAGGCCCCGGGAGGCGAAGCGCGCCTCCTGCGAGAGGTCGAACACCACGAAGGAACGCGCCCGGATCGGCACGTCCCCGCCGCGGGTCTGGAGGCTGGTCTCCCCCGACAGGCTGAGATGCAGCAGGACATGGTCGATTGTCTGGGCCGCGATCTGGGTGCGGCTGCGCTCGACGCTCTGGGCCGAGGCCTTGATCGCCCCGAGCAGCATGCGGTCGAGGTGATAGCAGCGCAACCCGATATCGCTCGGGAAGGGCGTGGCCGGGTCCACGCGCGTATCGAAGAATGGCGCGATCACGCCCCGCCAGACGTTCAGCCGGGTTTTCTCATCCTCGATTTGTGAAAGACGCGGATCGACGACTTTGAATTGCATAATTCCAGCAGGCGTGGCGCGTCTGTCGCTCGAACAACGCGAGAGACCACGTTCGCATGCCGTCGATCTGATAAAAGGTCGATCACATCCCGGCTATACAACCACAGTACGAAAAGTATCTTTTACAGGACAAATTGTACCCTCAACTCTGCGAGCAATCCTGGGCATTTAGCTTCGGATAAACTGCGGACCCTCACCATCTGGACTGTCTTTCACCCGAATGACGCAACCAGAAGGGTTACGCATCATGTCCTCCAGCATCACGCTCTCGGCCGCCACCCGTCAGAACCTGCTCTCGCTGCAGGACACGGCCAACCTCCTCTCCACCACCCAGAGCCGCCTCTCGACCGGCAAGAAGGTCAATTCGGCCCTCGACAACCCGACGAACTTCTTCACCGCGCAGTCGCTCACGGCCCGCTCCAGCGACCTCAGCTCGCTCCTCGACGGCATCTCGAACGGCGTCCAGGCCATCCAGGCGGCCAACCAGGGCATCACCTCGATCCAGAAGCTGATCGACACCGCGAAATCGACGGCCCAGCAGGCCCTCGCCGACAAGAGCGGCGGGACCGGCGCGGTTCTCGGCGGCACTGCCGCGCAGGTCGCCACCGTGGCCGGAGGCGCCAGCTACGCCAGTCTGAACGGCAGCACGAACGGCACGCAGGATTTCTCGTCGTTGACGAACGACGACGCCTCGATCGACATCTCCCTCGACGGCGGCGTGAGCAAGACGACGATCCGGCTCGACGCCACGACCCTGAAGAGCGTGACCTCCGACCTGACGAAGGTGACCGCGGATCAGATCATCTCGGCGATCAACGGCCAGATCCAGGCATCCTCGCTCTCCGGCAAGGTCGTGGCCAGCCAGACGGCCGACGGCAAGATCGCGCTCGCCGGCACCGCAACGGGCAGCAGCAGCCAGATCAAGGTCAACGGGTCCGCGAACGCGACGCTCGACATCGGCTTCGGTGTCTCGACGACGCCGCCGACGGCCGTCACCGTCACGGCGGGCGCGGCGCTCGCCGCCAACACCGATTTCTCGAAGGGCCAGTTGTCGTCCCTGACGGTGTTCGACGGCAACAAGACCGTCAACATCGACCTGTCGGCGACGACGGCCGTCGACAACACCGGCAAGACGCTCGGGACCAACCCGGCGGGTGCGACGCCCGAGGACATCCTCGCCGCCGTCAACAAGAAGCTTTCCGATGCCGGATCGACGATCACCGCCTCGTTCGTGGACGCGACCAACAACAAGACCCTCAAATTCACGTCGCAGGACGTCGGCCCGGATACGCAGCTCTCCGTCATCGCAAGCGCCCAGACGGCCGGTGGCGCGACGGGCCTCGGATTCTCGACCTTCACGCCGGTCGCCAGCACCGCCGGCCCCGCCGCCACGGGCATCGGGACGCGGGTCGACGCGACGACCGGCACGAAGTCCTCGATCGCCGGCACCGCGAACCTCGCGGCCACCTACGACCTGAGCGGCGGACAATCGACGGTCCTGTCGGTCGGCGACGGCACCAACACCAGGACCATCACCATCAACGCCGCCAACCTCGGCAAGACGACCGCCACCACCGCCGACATCACCACCTACATCCAGGGGCAGCTCGACGGTGGCACCGCCGTGGCGGTGGACGTCTCGGGCACGGCCGGAAACAAGCTCACGTTCCAGTCGAAGGCGAACAACGTCAACATCACGGTCACCGACAGCGCCGACACCCTCGGGTTGCTCGGCACCCGGGCGACGACGACCGGTGCGGCCACGGTCGCCACGCCCAACGTGGATCTCACCGGCGGCAAGGCGGTCTCCTTCTCGGTGGGTGACGGCACGAACACGAAGAGCTTCACGATCGATGCGACCAGCCTCGACAAGAACGGCGTCGCGCTGGGCACCACCGCCACGCAGGCGAAGCTCATCGAGGCGATCAACGTCAAGCTGAAGGACACGACCGGCGGCGCGCAGTCGATCGCCGCGACCGCCTCCATCGCCGGCAATGCCATCACGTTCAGCTCGGACAATGCCAAGTCCACGTCGGGGCCGGCCCCCAGCGTCACCGCCTCGGTGACCAACGACACGGTCGGGATCGGCTTCGGCACGAAATCCAACAACAACGGCACCCGCGCGGGCGGCGCCGGCGCCCCGGCGGCCGGCCTGACCGGCTACGGCCGCGATGCGAGCGACGGGTCGTCCTTCGCCAAGATCACCAGCACGGTGACGACCCCCGCCTCCTTCGCCGCCAACGCCTTCTCCAACGGCTCGTTCAGCCTCACCCTGGGCAGCGGTCAGACGAAGACCATCACCCTCGACAGCAGCACCCTGACCACCACCGGCACGGTCACCCAGCAGAACATCGCCGACGCGATCAACACGCAGATCAACGCCGATACTGGCCTCTCCGGGAAGGTCAAAGCCAGCTACGTCAACAACAACCTCACGATTCAGACCACGGCCTTCGGCTCCGACCAGAAGCTCACCCTCAAGTCGGCCGGCACCACCGATATCGGCCTCGGTCTCGCGTCGAACGGCACGACGTTTACCGCGCAGGGAACCGACGTGGGCGGCGGCAAGGGCGCGAGCTCGACCCGCTCCACGCTGGCCGATCAGTTCAACAAGATCCTGCAGCAGATCACCCAGCAGGCTCAGGACACCGGCTACAACGGCGTCAACCTGCTCTTCCGGACCAGCAGCAACGCGGCCGACAACACCCTGCACATCACCTTCAACGAGAAGGGCACCTCGGCCCTCGACATCTCGGGCGTGCGTTTCGACGCCACCGGTCTCGGGCTCAATGCCGTGTCGAACGGCTTCCAGTCCGACGCCGACATCAACACGGCCGTCGCCAGCCTCAACGCCGCCACCAGCACCCTGCGCACCCAATCCTCGACCTTCGGCTCGAACCTCTCGGTGGTGCAGAACCGGCAGGAATTCACCAAGAACCTGACCAACATCCTCGACACGGGCGCGGCGAACCTGACGAACGCCGATCTCAACGAGGAGGCGGCGAACTCGCAGGCACTCTCGACCCGCAACTCGCTGGCGATCTCGGCCCTGTCGCTCGCCAACCAGTCGCAGCAGGGCATCCTGCAGCTCCTGCGCTGAGCGCGCCGGGCCAAAACTGAACCCCCGGAGGGACGGCGCCCGCGCCGCCCCTCCCACCCCCGCCAAGGACGGACGCGCCGACCCGGCCCCCGGGCGGTGGCGCCGCGCCCGAGGCGTCACGACAGGAGCACCCGGTGAATACGCTCGCCGAGTTGATGGACACCGTCGACCGCGTCGTCGAGGTCGCGGATACGGACCGGCACCGCATGGTTCTGCGCGAGGTCACCGGTCTCCTGGTCGACGAGGCGCCGCACCTGTCCGCCGGCCAGGTTCTCACCTTCGATGCGGTGATCAGCCGCCTCGTCGCGCGCGCCGCGCCCGGTGACCGCCAGGACGTCGCCGAGCGCGTGAGCCTTCTGCCGAAGCCTCCCGTCAAGGTGGTGCGCCAGCTCGCCGCCGACCGGGCCGCGAACGTGGCGGCGCCGGTGCTGCGGAACTGCGCGGCGATTCCCGACGACGCGCTGGTGCATCTCGCCGAAGGTCGGAGCCAGGGCCACCTCGCCGCGATCGCGCTGCGCGCGACCCTGAGCGAGCGCGTCTCGGAGATCCTGGCCGAGCAGGGCGACGAGGCGGTCCTGCGGACGCTCATCGGCAACAAGGGCGCGCGCCTCTCCGACCGCGCCCTCGCCACCCTGGCCGCGCGGGTGCAGGACGGCGCGGCCCTCGAATCCGGTCTGGCGAGCCGCGACGACGTGGCTCCGGCGCGACGCGAGGATCTGCTGCGCGAGCGCCGGTCCCGGGAGATGCGGGCGGAGGGCCAGCGGGGACGGCCGCGCTCCGATCTCGACCTCGGGCCGCGGGCCCGCGCCCGCGCCGGCGATTGCGTCAGCCTGCGGGTGCGGATCGGCCTCGAGGAGGCGGACGTCCTGCACTGGCTCAAGAGCGGCCGGATCCTGGAGGCGCTCTTCGCCCTGGCGCATCTCGCGGAGGTCGAGAACGAGCTGGCCCTGACGGCGCATGCGGCCGCCGATCCGCGCCCGATCATGCTGCTCGTCCGCTCCGCCGGCCTGCGCCCCGCCACCCTCACGGCCTTCCTGCGCGCGCGCCGGACATCGAGCCCCGCGCCGGACCTGCTAACCCTGATCCAGAGCTTCAACCGGCTCTCGATCGCGCAGGCCCGCCTCGGGTTGCGCCAGATGCCGTGAGCGCTGAGGGATCGCGCTCAGCGCCCCATCAGGGCGTCCACGTGGGCGGCGACCGAGCGGGCCAGGCCCTCCAGGCTGTACCCGCCCTCCAGGACCGAGACGATGCGCCCGCCCGCGTGCCGGTCGGCGAGCTCCATCAGCCGGCGCGTGGCCCAGGCGAAATCCGTCTCGTCGAGGCGCAGATTGGCGAGCGGATCGAGGCGGTGCGCGTCGAAGCCCGCCGAGATGACGATGAGGTCGGGCTGGAACGCTTCGAGGCGGGTGAGGATGCCGACCTCGAAGGCCTCGCGGAACACGGCGCCGTCGTCGTTCGGGCGCAGGGGCACGTTGACGATGGTGTCCTTGGTGCCGCGCTCAGAGGCCGCGCCGCTGCCGGGGAACAGCGGCATCTGGTGGGTCGAGGCGTACAGGACGCTGCCGTCGTCCCAGAAGATGTCCTGGCTGCCATTGCCGTGATGCACGTCCCAGTCGACGAGGGCGACCCGCTCGGCCCCGTGCGCCTGCTGGGCGTGCCGGGCCGCGATCGCCGCGTGGTTGAACAGGCAGAATCCCATGGCGCGGTCGCGCTCGGCATGGTGGCCGGGCGGGCGCATCGCCACGAAGGCGTTGGCGCATTCGCGCCGCATCACCGCGTCGACCGCGTGGACCGCGCCCCCGACCGCCCGGAGCGCCGCCCCGAGGGTGCCGGGCGACATCAGCGTATCGGGGTCGATCTCGACGAAGCCGTCCTCGGGCGCCGCCTCGACCAGCGCCTGCACGTAGGCGGCGGGATGGACCAGGGTCGCGACTTCGGGTTCGGCGCGCGGCGCCGCGCCGCGCACGAGGCAGGCGAAGCGCTCGTCCTCCAGCACGCGCTCGATCGCCCGGATCCGGTCGGGCCGCTCGGGATGCCCGGGCGGGATCTCGTGGTCGAGGGCCGCCGGATGGCTCAGGTACAAGGTACTCACGGTCACCCTCCCGGCGGCGGGTCCTTGGCCGGGCCCGCTCTGTCGCGCCCGCGCAACAAGCGCGGCAAATCTGCCACGGGATCGGCCATGCGGGCTACGGATGAGTGCGCCGCCGCCATAAGCTGCGCAAGGCCTCGTCCACCATAAACGCGAGACGCGGCCGGATCGGCGCCTCCGCATGTTTGCCCAGACCCTCCCGCGCGGCGCCCTCTGGGGCGGCCTTCTGGCTCTGGCGCTCGCCGGCTGCAGCTTCACTTCGGTGCCGGATCCGAGCCTCTCGGCGCGCGACGCGGCCTTCATGGCCCTGGTGCCCGAGGCCGAGTTCGACCCGCATTTCGCCCGCTACCGCGTGGACGATCCGACCCACGAGCCACCCGGCACCGTGGTGGTCGAGACGCGCGCGCGCCAGCTCTACCTCGTCGAGCCCGGCGGCAAGGCGCTCCGCTACGGCGTCACCGTCGGGGACGAGGCCTATGGCTGGACCGGCAGCGCCACGGTCAGCCGCAAGGCGGAATGGCCGGCCTGGAACCCGCCGGCCGAGATGGTCCGGCGCTGGCCGCACGTCCACGCCATGGCGGGCGGCCCCGCCAACCCGCTCGGCGCCCGCGCGCTCTACCTCTCGGACCAGGGACGCGACACGCTCTACCGCATCCACGGCACCAACGAGCCGGAGAAGATCGGCCAGGCGGTCTCGTCCGGCTGCATCCGCTTGCGCAACATCGACGTGGTGGACCTGTTCAACCGCGTGCCCGTCGGGGCCCGCGTGGTCGTGCGCTGAGGCGCGGCCCGACCGGCCTTCGGCAAGAATCTCGAAAGGCTCATTCGTGATCAGGCTTTAACCTGAACGCCAGTTCAGATTTGGCCGTTAACCGCGCAGTCGATGCCCTCCCGCATAGTCCAATACACACAGGGACAAAGACCGGCACAAACAAAGGCCGGGGGAGCATCAAGACATGATCAACGCTTCGCTTCAGAACTTCTGTAACCGTACCGTCGCGGCCGGCCGCATCACGACCGCCGATGTTCGGATCCTGAGCCGCGAGCTTCTGCCCGAGGGCATCACCACGCGCGACGAGGCCGACATGCTGATCGCCCTCGAGCGGGTCGTGACCCATGCGGGCACCCCCTTCGCCGACATGCTGGTCGCGGCCATCGTCGATTTCTCGGTCTGGGGCGAGCGCCCCACCGGCTATGTCGACCGCGACACCGCGCGCTGGCTCGCCGCCTCCATCGGCAACGGCCACGGCCCGAGCCCGGTCGGCGCCCGCATCGCCTTCGAGGTGGTGCGCGAGGCGCAGTCGAGCGACGAGGCCCTGGTCGCCTTCGCGCTCGCCGCCAAGAGCCAGGTCGCCTCCAAGGGCCAGGCCGCGGCCGCGGACGAGCGGATCCTGCGCAACGCCGCCTGAGCCCGTCGCGCCCTTCGGTTGCAGGAGAACACAATCGGTTTCCGGGACCCTCGGCTCGACCGATCTTGATCGGTTTTCGGTGCGCCTTGGCGGGTCCGCGACGCGGAATCTTAACGGCGGCATCGGCATCGAGGCGCCATTCTGCGCTCCGCCGATTCCCCTTCGCAGCAGCGCCGGATTGACCGTGGGACAGACCGGGTTGACGAGATGGAGCCTTCGCGGCGCGGTCCTCGGCCCCTGGCTCGACCTCGTGGCCATGCGGGGGCCGGACCCCGCCCTGTCCGGCCGGACCTTCTCGCCGTTGCGCTGGCGCGCGCTGCGCTGGCTCTCGGATTGCGGCATGCCGGTCTCCGACCGGGTCCGGGACAGGCTGCGGGCCCATCTATTCGCGCTCGTGCCGATGTGGCTCGTCGGGGTCACGAATGCGGTGCTGGTCAACCTGATCGGCGCCATCCGGCATCCGGACGCCCTGCATGTGGGCTTCTTCCTGGCCGACCTGATCCTCAGCCTGTGTCGGTTCACCCTGCTGGTCATCTGCTACCGGCGATCGACCCGGAACCTGCCGACGCCGACGGATCTCTTCCTGTTGGGGGATCACCTCTCGCTCTGGTTCGTCGGGTGCGCCGCCTTGATCGCGCTTCGGACCGACGATCCCGCCCTGCAGATCCTGACGGTGGCCTCGACGATCGCGATCAGCGGGGGCCTAGTGGTGCGCAGCTACGTCGCGCCCCGCGGCGTCGTGCTGCAACTCACCGGCTGCATCCTGCCCATCGCGCTCGGCGCCCTCCTGTCCGGGCAGACGATCCTGCTGGTCTTCTGCCTGCAGATCCCGATCTACCTGTTCGTCGTCGGCAACGCGGCCTTCCGCATCAACCGCACGCTCGTCGCCGCCATGGTCGCCGAGGAGGAGAGCCTCGGCCGGTCCCTGCGCGACAGCCTGACCGGGCTGGCGAACCGGCCCGCCTTCGCGAGCGCGCTCGACGCGGTCTGCACCGATCCGGCGGGGACCGATTTCGCCGTCCTCTTCGTCGACCTCGACGGCTTCAAGGCGGTCAACGACACCCACGGTCACGGCGTCGGCGATGCGGTGCTGATCGCGGTGGCGGAGCGCCTGCGCGAGGCGACGCGCGCCTCCGATCTCGTCGCGCGCCTCGGGGGCGACGAGTTCGTCATCCTGGCCCGCGGACTCGATGGCGCCGACGCCCTGAGGCTGGCGCGCCGGCTGGTGCGGGACCTCGCCCGCGACATGCGCGTCGGCGACGTGCCCAGGATCCGGATCGGCGGCAGCGTCGGCATCGCCTGCGCCGGGCCGGGCCGCCGCGACGCGACCGAGCTGCTCAGGCAGGCGGATTCGGCGCTCTACCGGGCCAAGACTCTCGGCAAGGGATGCTGCGTCCGCCACGGCGAGGCCGATGCCGGAATCGAACGGTCCAGCGCGGCCTGAGCACTCGATGTCCTCCGGGCCGGGATGGAACCGGGCCCGGCCTCGGCGCGACGGCGGATGAAAAGCAGAAATTGCGCTTAGAGGTTGAGAACAAGAGCAACGACGTGCCCGGACGGCAAGAAAGTACTGAGGTTCACCCACTAGAGTCTGACCATCACAGCGTGCCTCGAACGCAATGAGTGGGATTCCCTTGGGCAGGACGGGCGAGGTGCGGAACGGTCGTGAGGCGGAGGCGTCCCGCCTGAGCCTGGTCGATGCCCTCAGCCGCGAGGAACGGCGGGTCCTGCTCGCCGAGCTCGACGCCGTCCTGGCCTGCCGGATCCGCGACATCAAACTGACCGGGCGGCTTCGGGAGATCTACCGCGCGGCGAGCTGGCGCCAGCGCAGCCGCACCATCCGGTCCTGGCTGATCTGGGTCTCGGTCTTCAGCGTCTGCACCTGCGTCCTCGATTTCCTCCAGGACCCGAAGATGTTCTGGACCTCGATCACGATGCGGGCGGTCTTCATTCCGGCGATCTACGGCGTGCTGATCTGGGTCTGGTCGCGGCCCCGCAGCGGCTTCCTGGAGGGCATCACCCTGCCGCTGGCGATCGCCGTGATGATGCTGGTGGCGCAGAGCCTCGGGTCCGCGGGGGGCGGCCCGATCCACGAGCGCTACCTCACCGGCGGATTGTTCGCGACCTCGACCGCCATCGTGGTGTTCCCGATGCGCTTCGGCTGGTGCTTCGCCGCCACGATCCTGGACCTCGGCCTCTATCTCGGCTTCAGCCTGACCAACCCCATGGTCGAGACCAGGGTCCCGCTCACGCTGACGATGTTCTTCACCTTCGTGATCGGCTGCCTGGTGCCGGCCCGGCAGGTCATGAACCTCGTCCTCGAACACGCCTTCCTGCTCAGCCTGCGAAACCGCCTGCAGGCGGAGGAATTGGCGGCCGTGAACGCGCAGCTCGCGATCCTGGCCGATACCGATGGGCTGACCGGCCTCGCCAATCGGCGGGCGGTCGGCAGCCGCCTCACCGCCGACTGGACCGCGCAGGCCGCCGTGAAGGGCGCGGTCGGCATCGTCCTCATCGACGTCGATCACTTCAAGCGCTTCAACGACAGCCTCGGACACGCGGCCGGCGATGCCTGCCTGATCGCGGTCGCGGAGGCGATCCGGACCACGCTGCCGGAGGGCGCCCTGGCGGGGCGCTACGGGGGCGAGGAATTCATCGCCATCGTGCCGGATGCGCGCCCGCGGAGCCTCGTGACCCTGGCCGAACGCCTGCGCGGCGCGATCGCGGATCTGCGCATGCCCCATCCGGGCCTCGGCGAGGGCCGCCACGTGAGCGTCAGCATCGGGGTGGCGATCGCGCCGGCCGAGGGGCCGAGCTCCTGCACCGACGCCCTGGTGCAGATCGCGGATTCGGCGCTCTACGATGCCAAGGCGGCGGGCCGGAACCGCGTCGTCGCGGCCTGGTCCGCGCGCGGCCCCGAGGCGGCCCCGGCCGATGCGGCGGGGGCGCGGATCTGCGCCGCCTGACCCCGCATCCGGGCGGGTGAATCCGGGGCGCTCGCGCGCGTTCCGCAGAGCGACGCACCGATCGGTGCGGTGCCGAAACCGCGCCTCCCCCCCAAGGTCACCTTTCAGAACGCGCACAAGTGCTTTAACGGGGCAAAGCTTGAGTGCGGGTCCTGCGGCCCGACATCGTCTAAAGTGAATGCGGTATTCGATGTTCGAAAAAATCCTGATCGCGAACCGCGGCGAGATCGCCTGCCGCATCATCAAGACCGCCCGCCGCATGGGCATCAAGACCGTCGCGGTCTATTCCGACGCCGACCGGGACGCCGTCCACGTCGCGATGGCGGACGAGGCGGTGCATATCGGCCCCGCACCGGCGGCGCAGTCCTACCTGCTGATCGAGAAGATCATCGACGCCTGCAAGCAGACGGGCGCCCAGGCGGTGCATCCGGGCTACGGCTTCCTGTCCGAGCGCGAAGCCTTCCCGAAGGCCCTGGAGGCGGCCGGGATCGTCTTCATCGGCCCGAACCCGGGCGCGATCGCCGCGATGGGCGACAAGATCGAGTCGAAGAAGGCGGCCTCGGCCGCCAAGGTCTCGACGGTGCCGGGCTTCCTCGGGGTGATCGAGAACCCCGAACACGCGGTCAAGATCGCCGACGAGATCGGCTATCCGGTGATGATCAAGGCCTCGGCCGGCGGCGGCGGCAAGGGCATGCGCATCGCCCACTCGGCCTCCGAGGTGGCGGAGGGCTTCGCCCGCGCCAAATCCGAGGCGGCCTCCTCCTTCGGCGATGACCGCGTCTTCGTGGAGAAGTTCATCACCGATCCGCGCCACATCGAGATCCAGGTGATCGGCGACAAGCACGGCAACGTGATCTACCTGGGCGAGCGCGAGTGCTCGATCCAGCGCCGCAACCAGAAGGTCATCGAGGAGGCCCCGTCGCCGCTCCTCGACGCGGAGACCCGTCGTAAGATGGGCGAGCAGGCGGTGGCCCTCTCGCGGGCGGTGAACTACGATTCGGCCGGCACCGTCGAGTTCGTGGCCGGCCAGGACAAGTCCTTCTACTTCCTGGAGATGAACACGCGCCTCCAGGTCGAGCACCCGGTCACCGAGATGATCACCGGGCTCGACCTCGTCGAGCTGATGATCCGGGTGGCGGCGGGCGAGGCGTTGCCGCTGACGCAGGCCGAGGTGAAGCTCGACGGCTGGGCGGTGGAGAGCCGCGTCTACGCCGAGGACCCGACCCGCAACTTCCTGCCCTCCATCGGCCGGCTCACCACCTACCGGCCGCCGGAGGAGGGGCGCCAGGGCAGCGCGATCGTGCGCAACGACACCGGCGTCGAGGAGGGCGGCGAGATCGCGATCCACTACGATCCGATGATCGCCAAGCTCGTCACCTGGGCGCCCACCCGCGCCGAGGCGATCGAGGCGCAGGGCGAGGCCCTCGACGCCTTCGCGATCGACGGCATCCGCCACAACATCCCGTTCCTGGCAGCCCTGATGGCGCATCCGCGCTGGCGCGCCGGCAACCTCTCGACGGGCTTCATCGCCGAGGAATTCCCGGAGGGCTTCATCGCGCCGGAGCCGAAGGGCGAGATCGCCCGCCGCATGGCGGCGGCGGCGGCGGCCATCGACCACAAGCTCAACCAGCGCAAGCGCGGCATCTCCGGCCAGATGCGCGACGCGAGCCTGCTGCATTTCGAGCGCGACCGAATCGTCGTCCTGGCGGGCGACACCTACCCGGTGACGGTGGATTCGCAGGAGGGCGACCTCGTCGTCACCGAGGCCGACGGCAACGCCGTCTCGGTGATGAGCGACTGGCGCCCGGGCGAGCCGGTCTGGACCGGCACGATCGGGGCGCAGCGCGTCGCCATCCAGGTGCGCGGCCTCCTCAACGGCGTCGCGCTCCAGCACGCCGGCGCGGCGGCCGAGGCCCGCGTCTACACCCGCCGCGAGGCCGAGCTCGCCGCCCTGATGCCGGTCAAGGAGGATGCGGGCTCGGGCAAGCAGGTGCTCTGCCCGATGCCGGGCCTCGTGAAGCAGATCCTCGTCAAGGAAGGCCAGGAGATCAAGAACGGCGAGCCCTTGGCCATCGTCGAGGCGATGAAGATGGAGAACGTGCTCCGGGCCGAGCGCGACGCCACGGTGGCGAAGATCCACGCCAAGGAAGGCGACAGCCTCGCGGTCGATGCCGTGATCCTCGAATTCGCCTGAGCCTTGCCCGGCCTCACCCGCCCGGCGGCGCTCCGCCGCCGGGCGGCCCCGGATTGACCCGATGCCCCTCTACTTCGCCTACGGCGCCAACATGGATGCCGCCGCGATGGCTCTGCGCTGCCCGGGCTCGCGCCTCATCGGGCAGGGCCAGCTGCACCGGCACCGCTTCATCATCATGCGGGAGGGCTACGCCTCGGTGATCCGCGATCCGGCCCGGAGCGTCTGGGGCGTGCTCTGGGACCTCGCCCTCGCGGACGTGCCGGCCCTCGACCGCTACGAGGGCGTGGCGAGCAGGCTCTACGCCAAGGCCTCGCAGCCCGTGGTGACGCAGGGCGGCATCAAGCGCGCCCTGATCTATTTCGGCCGGAGCGCCGCCCCCGGCGCACCGCGTCCGGGCTATCTGGAGGCGGTCCTGCGCGCCGCGGAGGCGGCGCAGCTGCCGCCCGCCTATATCCGGGAGCTGCGCGCCTGGCAGCGCGGGCCGGCGGGCTAGCGGGAGGCGACGCCGCCGGCGTTCTCATCATTCCGCCCGCGTGCTACCTGAGCCCGGAGCGCGCGCCCGGACGCACGCAACTGCGGGAGACCCGTTTGAGCGAGACCAGAACCGTCGACGTCGTGATCACAGGTCGGGTGCAGGGCGTCGGCTTCCGGGTTTGGACCAAGCATCAGGCCGAGTTGCACGGCCTCTCGGGCCATGTCCGCAACCGGGAGGACGGCAGCGTGGCGGCGACCTTCTCGGGCGCGCCGGAGGCGATCGAGGCTATGCTGAAGGCCTGCGCGCAGGGCCCGCGCGGGTCGGACGTCACCGCGGTGACGGTCAGCGAGGCGGGCGGTCCGGCCGGGCGCCGGGGCTTCGAGATCCGCGGGGCGTGACGACGCGGCCGGCGCTGGCTCCTCGACGGGGGCGGGCCCCGCGCGTCGCACCGAGACCCAAGAGCCGGGGCGCGGGCCCAGGGACCCTGATTCGGGCCGCCGGGCTGCCCGGCGCAGAGCCGATCGCCGAGTGACATGACCAACCTGACCACCGACGCCGCCTTCTCGCATCTCGACCTCGCGGCCCTGATCGTCTTCATCGTCGCCTGGATCGGCTACGGGCTCGCGGTCGGGCGCATGCGCGGGCGCCTCGTCAGCCTCAGCCAGATCATGAACGCGCAGCGCGAGATCTGGGCACGCCAGATGCTCGTGCGCGAGAACCGCGTCGTCGACACCACCATCAACGCCTCGCTGCAGAACGGCACCGCCTTCTTCGCCTCGACCTCCCTGATCGCGCTGGGCGGCGTGCTCACCCTGTCGCGCTCCGGCGACGAGGTGCTGACCCTGTTCGGCACGCTTCCCTTCGGCACGGTGGCGACCCGCACCACCTGGGAGATCAAGGTCGCGGGCCTCGCGGTGGTGTTCGTCTACGCCTTCTTCAAATTCGCCTGGGCCTACCGGCTGTTCAATTACGGGGCGATCCTGATCGGCGCCGTGCCGGTCAGGGGCGCGGGCTGCTCGGAGGCCGTGATGCTGCGCGCCGCCCGCCGGGCCGCCGCCATGAACATCGCGGCCGGCAGCCACTTCGCCCGCGGGCAGCGGGCCTTCTTCTTCGCGCTGGCCTATCTCGGCTGGTTCGTCAGCCCCATCATCCTGATGCTGACCACCACCGCAGTGGTGCTGGTGATGTGGCGCCGCCAATTCGTCTCGGAGATCCGCGCCGCCCTCCTGGCGGAGGATCCGAGCCCGGACCCGGATTCCGAATCATGATTCAGCCACCGAACGCGCCCGAGCCGCGGCGCCCGAGCGAGGACGAGATCGCCGAGACGCTCCTGCGCCTCGTGGCGGAACGGGGCGCCGACAAGACGGTGTGCCCCTCGGAGGTCGCCCGCGCCCTCGGCGGCCCGCATCCCGACGGCTGGGGCCCGCTCATGCAGCCGGTGCGGCGCGTGGCGGTGCGGCTCACCAAGGCCGGCCGCGTCGCGATCCTGCGCAAGGGCCGGGTGGTGCCGGACCCGGACGATTTTCGCGGGATCTACCGCCTCGGCCAGCCGCGGGACGCGGCCGTTCAGGGCGCCGGCAGCAGGGCGTCCGAGTAGCCGGTGAGGCGGTAGGCCAGCAGGCCGATCCATTCCTTGGCCGCGAGATCGAGCTGCAGCAGCCCGTCCGAGGCGAAGCTGGAGACGCGCGCGGCATCGGCCCAGCCCCGGGTCCGGTAATCGACCGGGTGGGCCGTCACCGCGAACCCGGCCTGCCGAAAGCAGCCCATCGCCCGCGGCATGTGCCAGGCCGAGGTGACGAGCAGCCAGCGCTCGCCGGGCTTCGGCTGGACGAGGTTGGCGGTGAATTGCGCGTTCTCGTAGGTGTTGCGGGAGCGGTTCTCGAGGATCAGGCGCGAGCGGGGCAGCCCGAGCACGTCCCCCATCCAGCCCACGATATCGGCCTCCGACGTGGCGTCGTGCAGGCTGCCGCTGCCGCCCGAGAAGACGAGGCGGGCCCCGGGAAAGCGCCGGGCGAGATCGGCGAGGTAGATCGGGCGCTCGCCCGCATCGTTCACCACCAGCTGGTTGCGCGCCTTCGACAGGCCGGCATCGATGCCGCCCCCGAGCACGATGATGCCGGTGACCGGGGCGCCGTCCTCCGTGAAGGCCGGGAAGCGCTCCTCCAGGGGCGCGAGCGCGATTGCCGACAGGGGCGAAAGGCCCCCGGCCAGGAGGCCGACGAAGCCGAGGGCGCAGAGCCACGCGCCGCTCCGGCGCCAGCGCTTCGTCGCGGCGAGCAGGAGGCAGCCGAGGAGGCCGACCAGGATCAGGAAGTTCGAGGGCGTGATCGCGAAGAAGATCAGCTTCGAGAGGGGGAAGAACATGGTGCGGCCGGGCCCTGCGGTCGAACGGGTTGCGGGATCAGGCTGGCCGCGTCTCCGCCGCGAAGCGCGCCATCGCGGCGTCGTCGGGCGGGAGCAGGCCGTCGAGGCTGGCGCCTTTCTCGACCTCCCGCTGGATCCAGAGATCGAGGCGCTGCTGCTCGACCGCCTCGAGCGCCACGGATTCGGCGAGTCCCGCCGGGATCACCACGGCCCCGTCCGCATCCCCCACCACGATGTCGCCCGGATGGATCGCCGCGCCGGCGCAGGCGATCGGCTCGTCGGCCCCGACGAGGACGAGGCCCGGCCCCGCCTCGGCCCGATCCGGCGCGGCGCACCAGACCGGCAGGGCGCCCTCCAGGGGGCCGGCGGCGTCCGTGACGAGGCCGGCGATTCCGCGCTGCCCGAGGCGGCCGGCAAGGATCGTCCCGAAGGGCAGGGCCTCGACCGAGCCGCCCGTGTCGACCACCACGACCGCGCCCTCGGGGATGGCCTCGATGCTGCGGCTGAGGGAGAGCCCGGCCTCGCCGCGGGCCGGGATCAGCCGCAGGGTGGCGGCCGGGCCGACGGCCCGGGCGGAGCCGGATCGGGCCCGAAGCCCCCGGAAATTGACGGCCGGCACGCCGCGCCGGGCGAGCACCCGCCCGAGGCACGCCGTGGTCACGGCGGAGAGCGCGTCGCGCAGGGTGGGGTCGATCGGCATGGTGGGGATCTCCGCTGGGACGAGGGCCCTCAGGTCTTCGCCCAAGGTAGGTCGCGCCGGATTCCCGGCGAGGCTGGATCGCGACGGCCCCGATCCGCGTCGATCAGGGCCGGTCCACATCGAGCCCCCCGGCGCGCGGCGATCCGGGGCGGGTCAGCTGAGGGCCTGGCGCATCACCACGGCCGCGCCCGGCCGCACCGCGAGGCCGGCATACCAGCGCTGCAGCTCGGGCCGCTCCGCGCGCACCGCCGGCAGCGCGAGCCAGCGATGCGCCGCGCAGCCGAGGGCGATGTCGGCGATGCTGAAGCGCTCGCCCACCACGTAGCTGCGACCGCGCAGGTATCGATCGAGGGTCTCGGCCTGGGCCTCGCTGTGCGCCAGCGATGCGGCGAGCAAGGCCGGGTCGCGCTCGGCCTCGGGCGTGCGCACGAGCTGCAGGAAGGCGTCGCGCATCGCCGCCGTGAAGCTCGTCGTCTGCCAGTCGAGCCATTGCCCGATCAGCGCCCGCTCGCGCAGGTCCGGCGGCAGGGCCAGGGGGCCCGCATAGGCTTCGGCGAGGTAGCGCAGGATCGCGTTCGACTCCCAGAGGACGAAATCGTCCTCCTGCAGCGTCGGCACCAGCCCGTTCGGGTTGAGAGCCCGGTAGGCGGCATCCCCCACCACCCCGTGCGCGCCCCCGGCCTCGATCCGCTCATAGGCGAGACCGAGCTCGTCCAGTGCCCACAAGGCCTTCTGCACGTTGACCGAGTTCGCCCGGCCCCACAGCTTGCGCATCGCGCGGTCTCCCCTTGTCCCGGCCCCTTCCTAACCGAGCGCGGGGCCGGGGCAACCGGAGATCGATGGCTCCCGCCCCCGCGCCGTGCCCCGGCTCACGGATCCGGGGGCGCGTAGGGATGCTCCCGCCCCTGCGGATCCGTGACCCGGGTACCGTCCGGCCCCTCGCGCAGGTAGCCCGGGCCGACCGGGACCTTGCCGTGCCCTCCCGGGATGTCGAGGACGTAGGTGGGCTGGGCGAGGCCCGAGAGGCGCCCGCGCAGGTGGCGCATCAGATCCTGCCCCTCGACGAGGCGCGTGCGCAGATGCGCGGTGCCGGGCGCGAGGTCGCCCTGGTGCAGGTAATAGGGCTTGACGCGGTTCTCCACGAAGGTGCGCATCAGCTGCTCGAGGGTCGCGGCATCGTCGTTGACGCCGCGCAGGAGCACGGATTGGCTCACCGCCGGAATGCCGGCATCGACGAGGCGCGCGATGGCGGCGCGGGCGGCGGGCGTGAACTCGCGCGGGTGGTTGGCATGGAGCGCCACGAAGACCGCGCCCTCGAACGCCTTCAGGGCGCGCACGAGGTCGTCCCCCACGAGCGCCGGGCTGACGACCGGCACGCGGGTGTGGAGGCGCAGCACCCGCACATGCGGGATGCCGGCGAGCGCCGCCGCGATCGCGCGCAGGCGGCGGGGCGAGAGCGCGAAGGGGTCGCCCCCGGTGAGCACCACCTCCCAGATCTCCGAATGCCCGGCGATGTAGCCGAGCGCCGCATTCAGCTCCGCCTCGCTCAGGGCCCCGAGCCCATCCGGGCCGACCATCTCGCGGCGAAAGCAGAAGCGGCAATAGACCGGGCAGACATGCAGCGGCTTCAGCAGCACCCGGTCGGGATAGCGATGGACGATGCCGGGCAGCGGCGCGTGGGCGGCGTCGCCGATCGGGTCGGCCAGTTCCTCCGCCCGAACCCGCATCTCCTCGGCGCGGGGGACGAACTGGCGGGCGATCGGGTCGGCGGTATCGGCGGCGTCAATCAGCTCGGCCATGTCGGGCGTCACCGAGACGGCGTAGCGGGCGGCCACGTCCACCAGCGCCGGGAGGTCGGCCGGCGCCACCAGCCCGGCCGCCGCGAGGTCGGCGGCGTTGCGCAGCGGGCGGCTCATCGCGCGCTCCGCTCTGCCACCGGCGTCCAGATTACCTCCTCGATCCGGCGCGCGCCGCAGGCCAGCATGACGAGGCGGTCGAGGCCGAGAGCGATTCCGCTCGCCTCCGGCATACGCGCAAGTGCGGCGAGGAAATCCTCGTCGATCGGATAGGCCTCCCCGTAGATGCGCAGGCGCTCGGCCATGGCCGCCTCGAAGCGGCGGCGCTGCTCGGCCGGGTCGGTCAGCTCCCCGAAGCCGTTGGCGAGCTCGACCCCGCAGGCATAGAGCTCGAAGCGCTCGGACACGCGCGGGTCCCGCGGGCTGCGGCGCGCCAGGGCCGCCTCGCTCGCCGGATACTCGCACAGAATCGTCGGGCGCTCCTCGCCGAGATGCGGCTCGATCCGGGCGACGAGGACGCGGCTGAACAGGTCCGCCCAGGTATCGTCCGGGGCCACCCGCAGGCCGGCCCCCGCCACGGCCGCCGCGAGCGCCTCCCGGTCGGTCCCGCCGCCCGCGTCGAGGGTCGCCAGGAGATCGATCCCGGCATGGCGCCGGAAGGCTTCCGCGACGGTCAGGCGCTCGAAGGGCGCGGCCGGATCGCAGCTGCGGCCACGCCAGCAGAACCGCGTCGCGCCGGCCGCCTCGGCGGCGAGCCGCAGGAGATCGGCGCAATCGCGCATCAGCACCGTGTAGGGCTCGTTGGCCCGGTACCATTCGAGCATGGTGAATTCGGGGTGGTGCAGGGGACCGCGCTCGCGGTTGCGGAACACCCGGGCGAGGCTGAACAGGCGCGGTTCGCCCGCCGCCAGCAGCTTCTTGCAGGCGAATTCCGGCGAGGTGTGCAGGTAGAGCGGGCCCCGCCCGCCATCCGGCCCGATCACCTCCGTGGCGAAGGCCGAGAGATGGGTCTCGTTGCCGGGGGAGACCTGCAGGGCCGCGGCCTCGATCTCGACGAAGCCCAGGCCCGCGAAATGCGCCCGCATCGCCTGGACGATCCGGTTGCGCAGGATCAGCCGCGGCCGGCGGTCGGCATGGACGTCCGGCGACCACCAGGGAGAGGGATTGGGCGTCACCGCGGAACCGATGCGGCGAACCGGTGCGACGCGGCGTGGCTCAGAGAAAACATAGGACCCGTGGCGCCTCGGGACCCGGCGACTGGCAACCGGGCCGCGGATGGGATAGTGGCGGGGCAAGACGTCGACCCCGCGGGAGACCGCGATGGGGAGGCCGCCTGATTTTGTCAACGCTAGGAACGCCCCCGTGAAGGTGATCGCCAGTACGCTCCGCAAGGGCAACGTCGTCGAGAAGGACGGCAAGCTCTACGTGATCCTGTTCGCCGAGAACATCCATCCCGGCAAGGGGACTCCGGTGACGCAGCTCGACATGCGCCGCATCACCGACGGCGTGAAGGTGTCCGAGCGCTACCGCACCACCGAGCAGGTCGAGCGCGCCTTCGTTGAGGACCGCGAGCACACCTTCCTGTACAGCGACGGCGAGGGGTTTCACTTCATGAATCCCGAGAACTACGAGCAGGTCGCCGTGCCGGCGGACGTGGTCGGCGACGCGGCTCCCTACCTGCAGGAGGGCATGCCCGTCATGGTCTCGATCTACAACAACGTGGCGCTGACGATCGAGCTGCCCCAGCGCGTGACTCTCGAAGTGGCCGAGACCGAGCCGGTCCTGAAGGGCCAGACCGCCTCCTCGTCCTACAAGCCGGCCACGCTCTCGAACGGCGTGCGCACCACCGTGCCGCCCCACATCGCGGCGGGCACCCGGGTCGTGGTGATGACCGCCGACGGCGCCTATGTCGAGCGCGCCAAGGACTGATCCGGTACCGCCCGCAACCTGTCGGACGCGCATGAAGGCCGGGCCGCAAGCCCCGGCCTTCGGCGCGTTCCGGGCCCGCGCCTCACGGGGGAGCGGCCGTGCCCTCCGCCGCCTCGTAGCATTGCTGCGACAGACTCTGCGCCCGCGCGCGCTCGGCCGGGGTGAAGGCCTGGCCGGCGGACGACCAGAGATCGGCCTTGCGCAGCGCGTCGGCGGTGCAGCGCGCCGCGATCCGGCAGGCCCCCGGCTCGCCGCCGGTGCGGACGCAATTCACCTGGTAATCCGCCCGGAAGCTCGGCAGGCCCGCGCGCGGGTTCGGGCCCGTCAGGGTGACGAGGCCGGCCAGGAGCGCCAGCAGCAGGGGCTGGTGGACGAGGTAGATCGCGAGGCTGTGGCGCCCGGCCCAGGTCGCGAGGCGCCCGGGCCGGCCGGCAGGACGCCAGGCGCCGAGCCGCGCGCGGGCGAGGGCCGGCAGGCCGAGGCGCCCGAGCGCCACCCCCGCGAGCACGAGCCCGAACCAGGGGAAGAGCGGCACGTAATCGTTCGTCTGCGGCGCCCGCGCGCCGACGCCGAGGAAGAACAGGGCCGGCGCATCGAGGAGCGGGTGCGCCACAAGATGGGGCGCCGCGATCACCAGGGCGGCGGCCAGGGCCGTGAGCGCGACCGGCAGGAACAGGGAGGGCAGGGCGAGCAGGCTCGACACCGCGATGCAGTGCAGGATGCCGAAGAAGATGTAGCTGTCCGGAAAGGCCAGGAGGGTCGCCGCGGTGATCAGGAGCGCGGCGCCGCCGATCCGCAGGAGCCGCAGCAGGGTCGGGCGCGCCCGCACCCCGTGCCCGTTCATCAGCACGAGCCCGATGCCGACGAGGAGCAGGAAGGCGCCCGCGATGAGATGCGCGGCCAGCCGCCCGGGTCCGGTCAGGGCGTAATTCTCCGGGGTGAGCCGCAGATATCCGAGATCCCAGGTGGCGTGGTAGGCCGCCATCGCCAGGAGCGCGACGCCGCGCGCCGCGTCGACGACGGGCAGGCGCGCGGGTGAGGGTCTCGGCGCGCCGGTCGGCGGGGGCAGGGGGTTCGGCATGGCCCGGCCCCGTAGCATCCTTCGCCTGCGGCTGCGACGCCGGAGGCCGGCGCCGAGGACTCTCGCAAACGTGACCGCGCCGGCGCGGCGGCCGGGAAACGCCGCCGGGACGCGGGCCGCCGCGCCATTCCGCGAATCAATGCATCGATTTGACTCGGATTCGAGCCCGTTCGGGCCTGCGGCCGGCCTGTGGCTCCCGTGCCGATTCCGGCGAAATTGCACGCCGGTGCGGCGGCGATGACGAGCAAACGGGCTTTCGCCGAGTCGGGACTTTGTTAATCTCGTTTGTGAACCGCTCGCGGCGATTCGGTGTGGGTTGCTTATCAATGTCTGACGAATTCGGATCAGGGCTCGAGAGCCCACATTCGGCAGACGGCTTGAGCGCAGGCGCGCGGGCGCAGGGGCACGAGCAGGATCGTCCCCTCGACCTCGTCGAGGTGTCCGGGCGCATCAAGTGGTTCGACGTCGCGAAGGGCTTCGGCTTCATCGTCCCGGACGATGGCAGCGCGGACGTGCTCCTGCACATCACCTGCCTGCGCCGTGACGGCCATTCGGGCGCGAGCGAGGGGGCCCGCATCGTCGTCGAGGCGGTCGAGCGCACGCGCGGCTGGCAAGCCTTCCGGGTGGTCTCCCTCGATCAATCGACGGCGACGCACCCCTCCGAGCTACCCCTGCCGCGCACCCATGTGAGCGTGACGCCGACGAGCGGCCTCGAGACCGCGGTGGTGAAGTGGTTCAACCGCCTGCGCGGCTTCGGCTTCCTCAGCCGCGGCGATGGCACGCCCGACATCTTCGTTCACATGGAGACGCTGCGCCGCTACGGTATCGCCGAACTGAAGCCCGGCGAGGCGGTGCTCGTGCGCTACGGCGACGGATCCAAGGGGGCGATGGCCGCCGAGGTTCGCCTGATCGACGGGGCCCTGCCATCGTCCCATTGATGGTGTTCCTGCCCGTGTCCCGTATCCTCCGTCCGGTCGCCGGCCTCGCGCTCGCGCTCCTCCTGTCGATCCAGATTCTGTCGATCCAGATCCTGCCGCTCCAGATTCTGCCTGTCGCCGCCCAGGCCAAGGGCGAGAGCCCGGCGGCGGCAATGGCCACCGAGGCGCTCACGATCCGCTCGAAGAATGGCCCCCACGCCTTCGCGGTCGAGGTGATGCGCGACGATGCGAGCCGGGCCCGCGGCCTGATGTTCCGCCGCACCATGGCGCCGGATCACGGCATGCTGTTCGATTTCGGCCAGACCCTGCCGGTCAACATGTGGATGAAGAACACCTATCTGCCCCTCGACATGGTGTTCATCCGGGCGGACGGGACCGTGGCGCGGGTCGCGGCCGACGCGGAGCCGCTCTCCACCCGGGTCATCCCCTCCGGCGAGCCGGTGCTCTCGGTGCTGGAGCTCAATGCCGGGACGGCGGCCAAGCTCGGGATCCGGGCGGGCGACCGGGTCGAGCATCCCCTGTTCCGGGCACGCTGACGCGCGCTTCGCCCAGAACCGCGGATTTGCGAACGCACCGTGAACGTTAAGCTTGACCCCTGTTCCGTTTCGAGCCAGTGTTCCTCTATTGTTCTAAGCTGATCCGGACGCTTCAGCGTTCCTGACTCGGCAAGCCTGAGGGGCGCAGCGATGATCGACGGCGGCCAAGCCTACGCGGACGATTGCATCCTCTTCCGGAACGACGAGTGGTGCCTGTCGGGCGAAGGTCTCGAGCACCGCGCGACGGGCTACTTCATCCCGCGCGCGAGCATCGGCGCGCGCCGCCACGAGGGTTTGTGGGAATGGCCGCTGCACATGGCCGAGAAGCGCTGGTGCACGCCGAGCCTGTTCCGTGAGGCCTTCCTGGTGGCGCTCGACCGGTTCGCCATCGCCCGGGACGGGATCCTCGGCCATTCCTTCGCCCTCGGCTTCGGCATCCGGGCCGGCCAGCCCGCCGGCTCCGAGGGCGGGTTCCTGAGCCTCGGCGAGATCGTGCGGCCCAAGTCCGTGCGGCCCAAGCCCGCGCCGCGCAGGCCGGCGAGCGAGGAGCGCCCCGCGCGGAGCGGCGGCCTGCGCGCCACCGCCTGATTGCGGATTTGACCGGGCTCGCCCGGCATGGTGCCCTCCCGCGCGAAACGCATGGGAGGATTGGATGCAGGACGAGACGCCGAAGCCGATCGACGGGCGGGATTGGACCGGCCCCGATCACCGATCCGAGGGTCTCGACGGCCTGATCGCGCCGCCCCTGTCGCGGCGCGGCTTCGTGATGACGAGCCTGATGACGGGCCTGACGCTCGCGACCACCCGGGTCGAGGCGCAGGCCATCCACACCGACACGACCGGCATCGAGGCCGGCGAGGTGCGCATCCCGGCGGGTGACGGGCCGATGCCCGGCTACCGCGCGATGCCGGAGGGGAAGGGGCCCTTCCCGATCGTCCTCGTCATCGAGGAGATCTTCGGCGTCCACGACTACATCAAGGACATCTGCCGGCGCCTCGCCAAGGCGGGCTATTGCGCGGTCGCGCCCGAGCTCTACGCCCGGCAGGGGGACCTCTCCCGCATGACGGATGTGCAGGAGATCGTCCGCGACGTCATCGCCAAGACGCCCGACGCGCAGTGGATGGCCGATCTCGACGCCACGATCGTCTGGGCGGCCTCCGCGTCGAAGGGCGATCCGGAGCGGATCGGCGTCATGGGCTGGTGCCGGGGTGGGCGCGCGGTCTGGCTCTACGCGGCGCATCGCCGCGACCTGAAGGCCGCCGTCGCCTGGTACGGCCCGGTCGGCGGCGAGCGCACGGGCATCCAGCCGCGCACGGCCGGCGACGTCGCGGCCGAGATCCACGCGCCGCTCCTCGCCCTCTATGGCGGCGCCGACACGGGCATTCCGGTCGCCTCCGTGGAGGCGGCGCGCGACAAGGCGAACGCCGCCGGCAAGTCCGTCACCCTCACGGTGTTCCCCGACGCGCCCCACGGCTTCCATGCCGATTACCGCCCGAGCTACCGCAAGGACGCGGCCGCGGCCGGGTGGTCGAAGGCGCTCGACTTCCTCAAGGCGAACGGCGTCGGCTGATCTCCTGACGGCCTGTGCTCTGAGGGACACGGCTGCGCGCGCCGGGATGTGCGAGGATGCGAGGCAGGTCTTGTGTCGATGTCGGCTTTGCATCGACGCCGGTCTTGCTTCGATTCAGATCTTGCTTCGATGCAGGTCTTGCTTCGATGCGCGCCCGCTTTGTTACGGCGAAGATTCGATGAAACAAAACCGTGGGCTCGCCGTTCAGCCCAGATAGAGTGTCCCGGACCATGAGTGACGCGAACCCGTCGGGAACAAAGCCGGTCATCCTCGTCGTGGAGGACCAACCCGACGAGCGCTTCCTCGCGGCCACGCTCCTGGAAGAGACCGGCTTCACGGTGATCGAGGCCGAGACCGCCGAGCTCGCCCTCGCGATCCTCAACGACCGCGCCGAGGATGTCAGCGTCGTGTTCTCGGACGTGCGCACGCCCGGGCCGATCGGCGGCTTCGAGCTCGCCCGCATCATCGGGGTGACGTGGCCCCGCGTGCGCGTGCTCCTGACCTCCGGCGATGCCGGCGACCAGCCGAGCGACCTGCGGGTCTCCGCGACCTTCATCCCCAAGCCCTGGCGGGCGCAGGACATCCTGGCCTGGGTCGAGGAGGCCGCCGGCCGGCCGGATGGCAGCCGCAGCGGACCCTCCGTCATCGGGCCCGGCGGAAAATTAATTTCGCGCGAGATGGAAACCTGACGCCGAAGCCTCGTTGAGACGGTTCGCCGCAGCACAAGACGAGAGCCGGATGAAGATCGTGACCCCCGACCACGCCGCGCGCTACGGCCAGACTTGGGTTTCGGCCGGCGCGCCCTGCGAGACGACGCGGCTCGCGATGATCGGCGAGGACCTGCGCAGCCACTACGCCCCGGTGACGGACGAGACGCCCTCCGGCCTGCTCGCCGACCTGGCCCGCCGCGTCGAATCGCAGATCGCCCGCGCGCAGGCCGCCGGGTGAGCCGCGCCGGCATTGTCATGCAGCCCCGGCGTGGCTTCCGCGACATCGCCAGCAGGGGCAAATCTGCTATGTAGCGCCACCGGCTCCGCCGGTTGCGTCCGTACCGTCGAGCCCCACATGCAACTCAATTTCTGGTCCGGCCGTCTGGTCGGCGGATTGCTCGGATGTCTCGTCGGCCTCTCGCCGGCCCTGGCGGCGACGCCGCCGGCGCAGCCCGCCGAGGGACCCGGTGGCGTCGGGGACCGGGCGGCCACCATCGTCAAGCGCGGCCTCGGCCGCCCAAGCGCATCGACCTTCGCGTTCTACAAATCCGGTGCCGCCCCGGCGGAGGGGCGCTCCGTCGTGGTGTTCCTGCACGGCTGGGGCGCGGTGAACCCGCAATCCTATGGGGCCTGGATCGACCACCTCGCCCGGATGGGGCATCTCGTGCTGTTCCCGCGCTTCCAGGAGCCGAACCGCACCCGGCCGGCGGATGCGAGCGCCAATGCCGAGCGTCTGCTGAAGGCGGCCCTCGACGATCTCGCGAGTGATCCGGATGCCAAGCCGAATCTCGCCAAGGTGGCGCTGATCGGGCATCTGGCGGGCGCCCCGATCGCCGCCAACATCGCGGCCGAGGCCAAGGCGCAGGGGTTGCCCGCGCCCAAGCTCGTCTTCGCGGTGATGCCCGGCGGCATCGCCAGCAACCCGAAGGCGCGCGGCATCACGCTCGGGGACCTGGCGACCATCGCGCCCGACACCCTGCTGATCACGGTGATCGGCGACAAGGACGCGCGCGCGGCCGACGCGGCGGCCCGCCGGCTCCTGCGCGAGGCGAGCGCCGTGCCGCAGGACCGCAAGCTCCTCGTGCGCGCCCTCTCGGACGACCACGGCTTCCCGGCGCTGACCGCCACCCTGTCCTCGCCGGCCGGCATGGATCCGGCCTTCGACGGGGGCGCCATCAAGCTGCCGCCCGAGCCGAAGGACGCCAAGGCCCCGCCCTTCAAGTGGTCGGCCGACATGTCGCTGACGGGCGAGCAGCAGACCCTGGTGGCGCAGATCAACAATGCCCGCGCCGACAGCCTCGATTTCCTCGCCTATTGGAAGACGTTCGACCTCGCGGCGAGCGCGGCCTTCTCGGGGGCCGACGCGACCTCCCTCAAGAACAATTCGCGCTTCAGCGACATGGAGCGCTGGAACGATGGCTGGCCGGTGAAGCGTCTCGCGGTCGAGACGCCGCGCCCGAGCCCGCCGCACGCGCCCGCCGCGCCTGCGGCGAGCCCGGCGCCGGCCGCCCGCAACGCCACGGCGCCCCGCCGGCCCTGAGCCCGATCACCGCCCGAGACCGAGACGCCCAGCCCATGCAGCTCTTCCACTCGCATTTCTCGCCCTTCGTCCGAAAGGTGATGGTGGTCGCCCACGAGCTCGGCCTCGCCGACCGGATCGAGCTCCTGCCGAGCGCCGTCCACCCGATGAAGCGCGACCAGAGCGTGCTGGCCAAGCACCCGCTGGCGCAGGTCCCGACCCTCATCGACGATGCGGGCACGGCGATCGCCGACAGCCGCGTCATCTGCGAGTACCTCGACGATCTCGGGGGCAACAGGCTGTTCCCGGCGGCCGGCGCCGATCGCTGGCGCGCGCTGAACGAGCAATCCCTCGCCGACGGCGTCCTCGATGCGGCGCTGCTGATCCGCTACGAGCTGACGGCGCGGCAGGAGGGCGAGCGCTCGGCGGCCTGGATCGACGGGCAGACGGCCAAGATCGCCTCGGCCCTCGGCTGGTTCGAAGGGACGGCCCGGAGCTTCGCGGGCCGGGTCGATATCGGCACCATCGCGGTCGCGAGCGCGCTGGGCTACCTCGATCTGCGCTTCGGCGACCTCGCCTGGCGCGACCGGCACCCGGCGCTCGCCGCCTGGTATGCGGGCTTCGCCGAGCGGCCCTCGATGCTGGCGAGCCAGCCGCCCGCCGGCTGAGCCCGGCCCCGAGGGCTCGGGGCCTCGCGAGAAGCCGTTGCCCGGAGCCTTCCTGGCGCGCCGCTTGCTAGGCGTCTCGTTCCCCGTCCGGGACGCGCCGCCATGCCCGATTTCGTCGCCGCCCTCGCCGCAGCCGCCGCCTTCTGCGTCGGCCTCATCGCCCTGAACGCGATGACGCGCCTGATCCTGCACTGGAATGGCGCCCCGCCGGATCTCGCCGAGAACGGTTTCCTGCAGATCGGCGGCGCCCTCGTCCTCGCCAGGCTCGCGTACCGCCGGGCGCCGGGCGGAGCATCCGGGCGCCTGAGGGGCCCGGCCGCATCGGCGGCGGAGCGGGCGCCCCTCAGAACGGGGCCGGCACCGTGAAGCTGTAATCCACCTTGGCGCCGAACACGTACTGGTTCGGCGAGCCGAAGCCGCGGCGCACCAGCGGGCTGTCGGCGGTCGCGCCGAGGATGCGATTGTAGCCGGCATAGCCGGTCGCGGCCCATTGCTCGCTGAAGGTGTAGGTGAGGGCCCCGAGCCCGCCGGCCGTCACGTAGCTGCCGGGCGTGAAGGCGGTGATCCGGTCGTTGACGAGTGCCTCGATGGGCGTCACGCCGAAATAGCGCCGCGCGAAGGCCTGGTCGCCGAAGTTGAAGCGCGGCCCGAGCGAGACCTGGAACCGGCCCACCGGCTGGATCACGTCGAGGCCGACCGAGCCGACGAAGCCGTGATGCCCGAAGATCCCGTGCCGCAACTCCCCGCGCGCGCGCAGCCACGACACCGGGTAATACTCGACGAACGCGCCCGGCTCGACGGCGAACCCCGCGTCGCGCAACCCGAACAGGTGGCGGCGGTCATCCGCGAAGTAGCGCCCGGGAACGTAGCGGGCGGTCGCCCCGAAGCGGAAGCGCTCGCTGTCATAGACCGAGAAGCTGACCCCGTCATCGGGCGTGGAGAAGCGCTGCGGCGTGCCGGCCTCGCGGATGCCGATGCCGGGATAGCCCAAGGCCGTGTACTCGTCGCTGCCGGGCGAGCGGGGGGTCGCCTGGATGTTGCCCGTCAGGGTGACGATCCAGAGCGTCCGGTCGAGCTTCTCGAAGACCGGGACCTCGGGCGCGATCGCCAGGTCGGCCGCGAATGCGGGCCCGGCCAGGATCGCGGCCGCCAAGGCGGGACCCGCGAGACGGGCGGGCAGGCAGACCAGCGGGTGTCGCGAGACCATCGGGGCGTCCAGAGTGCGTTCGGCGCACCTTATGGACACAAACCGCGCGGTTCGCACGCGGGCGCAGGCGCGCCGCCTCCGGATCGGGCGCGCCTGTGTCGGCCCCGCAACGCCGGCATGCCCCACGAACCGGAAAGGGGCGCGCCGGCACGGCACGCCCCTTCCCATGATCGAACCTGCGCGACAGGCCTAGAAGTAGGATTTCAGCGTGCCGCGGCGGCGCACGTCGAGGGTGGCGCAGTGGAAGGAGCCGCCGAACGGGCCGTAGGACAGGAACGGCGCCGGGATCGGATCGAAGCCCCAATCCTTGAGGGCCTTGATCAGGGTCGGCTGGCTAGCGTCGACGACGATCTTCTTCTCGTCGAGGGCCAGGACGTTGATCGAGGTCCAGGGCGAGCACATCGAGATCTTGCTCATGAACCCCGAGACCGGGTCGGGGCGGGGCGCGATCAGCACGTCCCACTTCTTGAGCACCGCGGGCAGGCGCTCGACATCGACGTAATCCGGGTTGACCAGCACCTTGCCGGGCGCGAGCGGCATGAAGGACGAGTCGATATGCATCGGCTGCGGGCAGCGGCTCTCGATCTCGTGGATCCGGAAGCCGGGACCGAGGTGGCGGCGCAGCCACTCGATGCCCATCAGGTTCGTGACGTTGGAGCGCGTGACGAAAAGGTCACGCCCGCAGCGAACGAAATCGGCCGCGTCGAAGACGGGCTCGAACTCGTTCACGGTGAACTGCATCGGCTCGCCGGCCTTCAGGTTCGGCACCCGGTAATCGTAATTGTAGAGCTCGTCCGTGAGCTGCGGGCGCGGAGCCGAGGTCCAGCGGGCGCCGTTGCGGAAATACTCCTTGAACAGCGCGCGGTAGGCGTCGCCCTCGAAGTAGCGCGAGCGCCAGCACATCGGGCTCTCGATGATCTCGTCGCCGATGACGAGGTAGGGATCGCGCGGGCAGGCCACGCAGAAACCGCGCGACGACCAGCGCGGCGCCTTGAACTTGCGCGAGAAATCGACCGTGTCGGGGCGCCGGACGGTGACGCCCTCGCCGGCCAGGATCTTGATGAAGTTGTCGAGCTCGGCCTGCGCGAGCTTCTTCATGAATTTCGGGTACTTCCACCCCGACGCGAAGCGGTAGAAGGGCTGCGCGGCCCGCGGCAGGTTGAAGATCACGGTCAGGTGGTGGGTCGGGATCGTGGCGCCGTCGAGGGAGCCGACGATGACCTCCTCCAGGGGGTCCCACTCGTTCCAGGCCATCACCGGGGAATGGGGCGCGGGGGTGCCGGCGCCGGCCCCGATGCCCTGTCGGTCGGCCCCGGAATGAGCATCGTCGCGCACGGCCTCACCTGCCGTGACGTGCGAATCGCGGTCCATCAACGTCCCCTTCTGGCGTGTCCCGCAACCGTTTGATCCGGGGTCCAGCTCCCCGTGCTGCTTTGGTCAGCGGTGTGTCTATCGGGTGATAGACAACGCTGACAGAAGCTGCAACTTGCCAAGATGCTCCTCACGCCCGGTGCACTCTAGGTCGGCATCTCGGCGGGACATCAGCATTCTCCGCCTTCGCAGCCCCCGAAAGAGGACCATGAAGCGCCTGACGACCTTGGCTCTCATTGCCGGATTGTGCACCGTCGTCGGCCTGTTCCTGTCCTCCGGCCTGGAGGATGTGGCGGCGGCCGTCGTGAGCGCGGGCTGGGGTGCCCTGATCGTGGTCGCGGCCCGCGCCCTCGCGGTCGCCTGGGCCGGCCTCGGCTGGTTCGCCATCTTCCCGAAATTCGAGCGCCCGAGCCTCGCGGCCTGCATCAACCTGCGCTTCGTGCGCGAGGGGATCAACACGCTCCTGCCCGTGGCGACGGTCGGCGGCGATTTCGTCGGCGCCCGCCTCCTGACGAAGCGCGGCGTGACCGGCGGCCTCGCCGGCGCCAGCATGTTCGTCGACCTGATGACGCAGGCGCTGACCCAGCTGATCTTCACCGTGGCGGGCCTCGGCGTCCTGATCTGGCTCGCCGGGGACGGCCCGGTCGTGCGCACGGTGGCGGGCGGCCTCGCGGTCGCGACGCCGGCCATCGCGGCCTTCTACCTGATCCAGCGCCGCTCCGGGCACCGGGTGATCCAGGCGCTCATCAGCCGCTTCGCCTCGGGCCGCGAGTGGCGCGCGCTCGGCGCCATCGACGTGCTCTACGACAACCTGCGCAAGCTCTACGGCGCGCCGGCCCGCATCGCCAGCGGCATCGGCATCCACCTCCTGGGCTGGGTCATCGGCACCCTGGAGGTCTATGTCTGCCTGCACTTCATGGGCTATCCGGTGAGCTTCGCAGAGGCGGTGGTGATCGAGAGCCTGGCCCAGGCCGTCCGCGGCGCCGCCTTCGCGGTGCCGGGCGCCCTCGGCGCGCAGGAAGGCGGCCTGATCGCCCTCTGCGCCATCTTCGGCATCCCGGCGGAGGTCGCCCTCGCGCTCTCCCTGGTCAAGCGCCTCGCCGACCTCCTGATCGGTGTTCCCGGCCTCGTCGCCTGGCACCTCCTGGAGCGCAACGCCGCGCATGCGGAGACGGACGAGCGCGGCGCCGAGCTCGGCCGCCGCCTGACGCCGGTGCTCCAGCCCGCCACCGCGACGCTCGGCCCCTTCTACAGCTATGCCCCGCCCCGCAGCGCGCCGCCCGGCCTGCGCCCCGGCGAGGCCGAGCGTGGAGACCTGAAGAAGTGCGCCTGATCCGCCGAACCCTGGTCGCGCTCGCGCTGTCGGGTCTCGCCGCCGGCGCGGCCGCGATGCCCGCCCGGGCGGCGGACGACCCGGCGGTCCGGACGGTCGAGAGCCTCTACGCCAATTTCCAGGCGGCTTTGCAGACCGGCGCCAAGGACGTGAAGGCCCGGGTCGAGGCGATCGGCCCGGCCATGAAGGAGAGCTTCGACTTTCCCGCCATGGTCCGGGTCGCGGTCGGCCCGAAATGGAAGAGCTTCACGCCCGAGCAGCAGGGCGCGCTGACCGAGGCCTTTGGCCAGTACTTCACCACGACCTACGCCAACCGCCTCGGACAGGCCGCCGGCGGCACGTTCGAGGTCACCCCGCAGGCCGAGACACGCGGCCCGAGCCGGGTGGTGCACACCAAGGTGGCGAATGCCCAGGGTGAGGATTCCCAGATCGACTTCGTGATGAACCCGGGCCATCGCGTGCAGGACGTGCTCCTGAACGGCGATGTGAGCGAGATCGCGAGCCAGAGGTCGCTGTTCTCCGATCCGGTGAAGGCGGGGGGCGCCGACGCCCTGCTGAAATTCCTGCGCGAACGCACCGCCGGGATGCTCGCCGCCAAACCAGCGCCTTGAACGCAGACGACACGACCTCCGTCCCGGCCGCGGCTCCCGCGGCTCTCTCCCGATCTTCGTGACCGAGCGATGCCCTTCATGGACCTGACCTGGCTCTCGCCGATCTTTCTCGTCCTCGCGCTCGCCGGCTGCGTCTACGGTCTGCTGGCAGCTATCCTGGCCGGGCGCTTCGCCGGCCGGGCGGCGCCCGTCCTCTCGGCGGAGGCGCCGCGCCCCTCGGTGACGATGCTCAAGCCGCTCTGCGGCATGGAGCCGAACCTCTACGAGAACCTCGCGAGCTTCTGCGACCAGGCTTACACTGGGCCGATCCAGATCGTCTTCGGCGTGCAGAGCGCCTCGGATCCGGCGATCGGCGTGGTCCGCCGCCTGGAGGCCGCCTTCCCGCGCCTGCGCATCGACCTCGTGATCGACGCGCGCCAGCACGGCTCGAACCGCAAGGTCTCGAACCTCATCAACATGTCGGACCTCATCGCGCATGATCTCGTCGTGCTGGCCGACAGCGACATGGTGGTGAAGCCCGATTACCTCGCGCGCATCGTCGCCGAGATGTCCGTGCCCGGCGTCAACGGCGTCACCTGCCTGTATCACGGGGTTCCGGCGCATCGGGGCCTGCACGCGCAGCTCTCGGCGCTCGCCATCGACGTGCAGTTCCTGCCGAACGTCGTGATGGGCACCGCGCTCGGCCTCGCCAAGCCCTGCTTCGGCTCGACCATCGCCTTCACCCGCAAGGCGCTCGCCGAGATCGGCGGGTTCCAGACCTTCCGGAACGACCTCGCGGACGATTACGCCATCGGCGAGGCCCTGCGCGCCAACGGCCGGCACGTGGCGATCCCGAGCTTCACCATCGGGCATACCTGCGTCGATACCGAGCTCTCCGGCCTGTGGCGGCACGAGCTGCGCTGGAACCGCACCATCCGCAACGTCGACCCCGCCGGCTATGCCGGCTCGATCGTGACCCACGCCTTCCCGCTCGCGCTGATCGGCGCCCTGATGCCCGGCGCCGGGCACAGCGCGCTCGCGGTAGCAGCCCTGGCGCTCGCCTGCCGAATCGTTCTCTGCGTCCGCCTCGAGCGGGCGTTCGGCCTGGAGCCGCACGCCTACTGGCTGTTGCCGATTCGCGACATCCTCTCCTTCACCAACTTCTCCTGGAGCTTCGTCTCGGGGGCAGTGACATGGAAAGGTCACGATTATCGCGTCGTTGCGGATGGAACGCTTATTCCGGAGGCCAGCCTCAGTCGCGATGCTGAAGCCACCTCCGTCTGACCTTCGCGTCGACGCCGTTCGACTTGATCAATCCTGCCCTGCTCTGAGGCCCCGAACCCCATGCGCACGCTCTTTCTCCAGGCCCCCACCTTCGACGGCTTCGACGGTGGTGCCGGCTCCCGCTATCAGGCCAAGCGCGAGATCAAGTCGTTCTGGTACCCGACCTGGCTCGCCCAGCCGGCCGCCCTGGTGCCGAACTCGAAGCTGATCGACGCGCCCCCCCACAACATCAAGCTCCCCGAGATCGTCGCGCAGGCGAACGACTTCGATCTCGTGGTGCTCCACACCTCGGTTCCGTCCTTCAAGTCCGACGTGAAGACGATCGAGGCGCTGAAGGCCGCCAACCCGAAGCTGAAGGCCGGCCTCATCGGCGCCAAGGTGGCGGTGGACGCGGCCGGCGCCATGGCCCAGGCGCCCTGCATCGATTTCTGCGCCCGCAACGAGTTCGACTTCACCGTCAAGGAAGTCGCCGACGGCGTGGACATGTCCCAGATCAAGGGCCTGTCCTACCGCAATGCCGACGGCGTCGTGGTCCATAACGAGGACCGCGAGATCATGACGGACATGGACCAGCTGCCCTTCGTCACCTCGGTCTACAAGCGCGACCTGCAGATGGAGAAGTACTTCATCGGCTACCTGAAGCATCCCTACATCTCGTTCTACTCAGGGCGGGGCTGCAAGTCGCGCTGCACCTTCTGCCTCTGGCCGCAGACGGTGGGCGGCCACACCTACCGCACCCGCTCGGTCGCGCACGTGATCGAGGAGATCAAGTACTGCCTGAAGGAGTTCCCGCAGACGAAGGAGTTCTTCTTCGACGACGACACCTTCACGGACAACCTGCCGCGCGCCGAGGAGATCGCCCGCGAGCTCGGCAAGCTCGGCGTCACCTGGTCCTGCAACGCCAAGGCGAACGTGCCGCGCGAGACCCTCAAGGTCCTCAAGGATAACGGCCTGCGCCTGCTGCTGGTCGGCTACGAATCCGGCAACCAGCAGATCCTTCACAACATCAAGAAGGGCATGCGCGTCGAGGTGGCCGAGAAGTTCACCAAGGATTGCCACGATCTCGGCATCGCCATCCACGGCACCTTCATCCTCGGCCTGCCGGGCGAGTCGAAGGAGACGATCCGGGAGACGATCGAGTTCGCCAAGCGGATCAATCCCCACACCATCCAGGTCTCCCTCGCCGCGCCGTACCCGGGCACGTCCCTCTACAAGCAGGCGGTCGAGAATGGCTGGCTCGACGTGGAGAATGCCGAGCTCGTCGATGAGAACGGCGTGCAGGTCGCGCCGCTGCACTACCCGCATCTGTCGCATACGGAGATCTTCAACTCGGTGGAGGATTTCTACCGAAAGTTCTATTTCCGGGCCCCGAAGATCGCCTCGATCGTCAGCGAGATGGTTCGCTCGCCCGACATGATGAAACGCCGCCTGCGCGAGGGCGTCGAGTTCTACCGGTTCCTCAAGGAGCGCCAAGCCGCCTGATCACGGCGCGTTCGAGAGGTGTATGGCCGGGCGTCTCGCCCGGCCATTTTCATTTGCGGATTGAGCCGCGACCGGAGCCGAGCGTGAAGCGACTTGTCGTGACGGCCGACGATTTCGGCCTCAGCCCCGCGGTCAACGAGGCCGTCGAGCAGGCTCATCGCGACGGCATCCTGACGGCCGCGAGCCTGATGGTCTCGGCGCCCGCCGCCGCCGACGCGGTGGCGCGGGCCCGCCGCCTGCCATCCCTGCGGGTCGGCCTGCATCTCGTCCTGGTCGAGGCCTGGCCGACCCTGCCGGCGGGGCAATTGCCGGACCTGACGGATGCGCAGGGGCTGATGCGCCGGGACATGGGCCGTCTCGGCCTCGACCTCGCCCTCCGGGCATCCGCCCGGCGCCAGCTCGCCGCCGAGATCGCGGCGCAGTTCGAGGCCTACCGGGCGACCGGACTGCCCCTCGACCACGTCAACGCCCACAAGCATTTCCACGTCCATCCGCTGATCGCGGGCGCGGTCCTGCGCATCGGCGCCCGCTTCGGCATGCGGGCGCTCCGGGTTCCGCGCGAGCCGCGGGAGGTTCTGCGCCGGGCCGAGCCGGGGGCGAATCCGAAGCCCGCCCTCGACATCGCCCCCTGGGCGGCGCTGCTCGCCGTGCGGGCGCGACAAATGGGTCTGCTGATCCCCGACCGGACCCTCGGGCTCGCCTGGTCGGGGGCGATGACGCCGCGCCGCGTCGCCGCCCTCCTGGCGCATCTGCCCGATGGCCTGACGGAACTCTACACCCACCCGGCGAGCGCGGGCGGCTTCCCCGGCGAGGCGCCGGGCTACGCCTACGCGGCCGAGCGGGACGCGCTCATCGCCCCGGAGGCCCGGGCGGCGGTGGCGCGGCCCGGGCTGGTCAGCGGCGGCTTCTCGGACTTTCTCTGACTGCGCGCCCGCGCGGCACTGGCTCGCGGCGCGGGCCGGGCTTCGCGTCGGCCGCCCCGTCCCGCCGGGTCGCCAACCAGATGCAGTGGCGGGCGCCCCCGCGGCCCGCATGGGCCCGGACAATGGTCTCCTCGACCGCGAAGCCCGCCTGGCGCAGCCGCTGGCTGAAGGCCCGGTCGGGGCCGGCGGACCAGACCGCCAGGATGCCCCCCGGCCGCAGGGCGGCCCTGGCGGAGTGGAGGCCGGCGGCGTCGTAGAGGCCATCATTGGCCGCGCGCGTCAGGCCTTCGGGACCGTTATCGACATCGAGCAGGATGGCGTCGCAGGCGGCGGATTCCTGCCGGATCAGCGCGGCCACGTCGGCCTCGCGCAGGACGACCCGGGAATCGTCGAGGCTCGCCCCGTGGAGCTGCGCCATCGGGCCTCGCGCCCAGGCGATTACCGCCGGGACCAGCTCGGCGACGATGACCCGGGCATCCGGGCGCAGGGACGCGAGGGCGGCCCGCAGGGTGAAGCCCATGCCGAGGCCGCCGATCAGCAGGCGCGCCTCCGGGCGGGCTGCGATGCGGGCGCAGACGAGGTCCGCGAGCGCCTGCTCGGATCCGCTGAGACGGCTGTTCATCAGCTCGTTCTGGCCGAGCATGATCGAGAACTCGGTTCCCCGCCGCAGCAGCCGCAGGGTCCCGCCGCCGCCGGGGATCTCCGCGGTGTCGAGAGGCTCCCAGGGGATCATGCCCGCATCTCCGCCGGCCCCGCCTCGCTCGCGGCCTCCTCGACGACGCCTACTTGGCCGCCACCGTCTCGGCCTTGCGGGCGATCAGGGGATCGGCCTCCGCCGTCCTCCCCTCGGGCCGATCCGCGTCGGGCTTCTTCGGCGGGGGTCCCAGGAAGGCCGGGACCACGAAGAAGGCGGCCACGAGGGTGAAGAACAGCGACAGGGCGAGGAGCTTGCCCATGCTGGCCGTGCCCGGGTGGCTCGAGAGCACCAGCGAGCCGAAGGCCGTGCCGGTGGTGAGCGCCGAGAAGAAGATCGCCCGCGTCAGGCTCGAGGCCAGCATGTCGGCCACGCCCGCCCGCCAGGCGATCACGTAGTAGATGTGGAAGGCGACGCCCACCGCGAGCATGAGCGGCAGCGCGATGATGTTGGCGAAGTTCAGCGGCATGCCGACGACCTTCAGGGCCATCAGGGTCCAGAGGGTGGCCAGCACCAGCGGGCCGAGGGTCATCGCCACGTCCCAGGGTTTGCGCAGGGCCACCGACAGGATGATGAAGATCAGCACCAGAGCGGTGAGCCCGGCCTGCACGAAGGCGCCCAGGATGGTGTAGCTCGACGAGGTCGTGGCCACCGGCGCGCCGGTGGCGTGCGGCGCGATGGTCTGCACTTCCTTGGCGAAGCGGCGCAGAACCTGGTCGTTGTTGGAATTGCCCTTCGGGTGCACCTCGATGCGGGCGCGCCCGTCCGCGGCGACCCACTCGGCCTTGAGCTGCGGCGGCAGGTTCTCCAGCGTGATCTTCTCCGGGTGGAGCAGGCCGCGCAGGCGCATGAGCAGGGTCTTGAGATCCGTCGTCAGCGCCACCGAGGCGGCCTCGCGGGTGGCGACCGGGGCGTTGCCGAGCTTGTCGAGGGTGGTCGAGAGGGCGCCCGCGGTCTTGGTCCCCGGCTGGTCGCCGACCGCCAGGGTGCGGAGCGCCGCGGCGGCCTCCTTGATGGCCTTCACGTTCTCGGCATCGGTCGGCGGCGGCGGGCGCCGGCCCGGGTTGAGGATCGGGTCGAGGAGCTGAGCCGTGTCCGCGATCGTGGCGAGCTTCTGGTCCTGGTCGCGGGGCACGAAGGTGTCGATGCTGACGGTCTGGGCGACGGCGGAGAGGCCTTCGAGCCGCTTCGACACGTCCGGCACGTCGGCGACCGAGGGGGCCAGCACGTCGATGACGTTCGGGCTCGTCGCCGGGTCCTTGATCAGGTCGAGATAGGTCGCGATCGATTCGACCTTCGGGCTGCGCAGATGCATCGGGTTCGAATCGAAGGGGAGCTTCCACAAGAGCGGCATGCCCGCCAGCGTGATCAGGCCGACGCCGATCAGCACGCCCTTGCGGTTGCGCAGGATCCAGGGATCGACCCCCGCGAGCCAGGTGGTCTCGACCGCCTCCTTCTCGCCCCGAGGCTTGAACACCGCGATCAGCGCCGGCAGCAGCGTCAGGGCGAACAGGTAGGCCACCACCATGCCGACGCCCGCGATCAGGCCGAGCTCGGACACGCCCCGGAAGGCGGTGGGCAGGAAGGCGAAGAATCCCGCGATGAGCGAGATGGCGGCGAGCGTCAGCGACCAGCCGACGCCGCGCGCGGCGGCCCGGATCGCCGCCTCGAGGCTCGGCTGCTCGTAGCGGTCGGCCCGGTAGCGCACGGCGAACTGGATGCCGAAATCGATGCCGAGGCCGACGAACAGGGCCGCGAAGGCCACCGAGATCGGGTTCAGCTCGCCCACCATCAGCAGGCCAAGGGCCGCCGTGACGATGAGGCCCGAGAAGGTGGTGATCAGCACCGCCACCACCAGGGGGGCCGAGCGGAGCGCCAGCCACAGGAACAGAACGATCGCCCCGACCGTGACGGAGTTGTTGAGGACGGCGTCGTCGGAGAGGGTCGAGAACTCGTCATCCGCCACCGCGACCGGCCCGGTCAGGCGCATGCGCAGGCCGTGCTCGGGGGTGATCTTGAGGTTCTTGCCGACGTTGCGGATCAGCTTGGAGGCCGCGTAGCCCGGCTGCAGCGCGTTGAAGTCGAGGACCGGCTGGATCATCACGAACTTGCGCAGGTCCGTGCTCCGGCTCTCGCCGCCGGAGAGGAGGAGCTGCCACGACATCCGCGCCGGCTCGCCGGCGAGCACGGTCTCGAGGGTCGTGTTGATCTGCCCCATGGGCTTTTCGAGCTCGTCGAGCTTGGCGTCGCCGCTCTTCACGCCCTTGGCGCCGAGCGTGAGCACCCGCATCACGCCGCGCAGCGACGGATCGGCCGCGAGCGGGCCGAGGAGGCCCTGCTGCTGCACCAGCTGCTCGGTGGTCTTCTCCAATTCCTGCTGCGACATCAGCAGGAGGCCGTTCTTGTCGAAGAACGGCCCGCCATCGGGGCGGTTGACGGTCTCGATCAGATTCTTGTGGACAGCTAGCGCCTTGGCGAGCTCGGCGGCGGCTTCCTCCGCGGCCTCGGGCGTGCGGCCGTCGATCACCGCCACGATGGTGTTGGTGCGCTGGGGGAAGGCCTTCTCGTAATTGATCTCGTCCTGGCGCCAGGGCTCCTTGGCGTCGATCAGCCGCTCGACATCGGTGTTGATGCGGAAGAGGTGGGCGGCGACGCCGGCGCTCATCGCCGTCATCAGGGCGATGACGGCGATGACGATCCAGCGACGCTGGACGGAAAACGCGACGAGACGTTCGATCACGAGTATCCTGCCTGCTTAGAGCACCGACCGGAAAAAGGCTGCGGCTTTCCGGGGGAGAATGTGCGACGCAACGGGAAACCAGGGCGTTTGCCACAAACACCCGCTCATGGGAAACGCCCCGGGGCCGGACCCGCGCCGCGGATCACGGCCATATAGGGACCGACCGATTTCTCCCGCGCCGCGAGACGCTTGCCGTCGGCCCGCAGCGATGGGGCTGCTCAGTAAAGGGACGAGGGCCCGAATGCAACGCGGGTCGAGTTTTCTCGGTTTTTCCTGTGCTCCAGGTGTGATTTCGCACCGCAACAAGCTTACGGCCAAGCTCAACCTGCAGTCGTTGTCTCAATCCCGACGCAAAGCTGGCATTCGATGGCGGGGCTAGGAAAACGCGCCGTGCCTGGGATAGGCGTCTGCCCACGCGAGTGGCGGAAGCCCGCGGGACGTTACGGCTGTGGCCTCCATGCGTCATCTCCGGAAACACGTGCGCGTGCGTCGGAATAGGGTCCGGTTTGAGATCCATTCCAACCTAGATCGCTGGAATTCGTATCCTTTTCACGCTAAGCAGCCCGTCAATCTGGGGCCAAAAACAAAGGAGCCGCGTCTTGGGTATTCCCCTCCGGTACGTCGCGAAGATCGGCGGCTACATCCTCAAGCAGCACCTGACGGGGCGCAAGCGCTATCCTCTGGTGATGATGATGGAGCCCCTGTTCCGCTGCAATCTCGCCTGCGCCGGATGCGGCAAGATCGACTATCCGGACGAGATCCTGAACAAGCGCCTGCCCGTCGCCGACGCGCTCGAATCAGTGCGCGAGTGCGGCGCACCCGTGGTGGTGATCGCGGGCGGCGAGCCGCTTCTCCACAAGGATCTGCCCCAGATCGTCGAGGGCATCATCGCCCAGAAGAAGTTCGCCATCGTCTGCACGAACGCGCTCCTCCTCGAGAAGAAGATCAAGGAGTACAAGCCGAGCCCGTACTTCACCTGGTCGATCCATCTCGACGGCGACAAGGAGATGCACGACCAGTCGGTGTGCCAGCGCGGCGTGTATGACAAGGCCGTCTCGGCCATCAAGACCGCCAAGGAGATGGGCTTCCGGGTCACCATCAACTGCACGTTCTTCAACAATTCCTCGGCCGACAAGATCGCGGACTTCTTCGACAGCGTGACGAAGATGGGCATCGACGGCATCACCGTCTCGCCCGGCTACGCCTACGAGCGGGCCCCCGACCAGAAGCACTTCCTCAACCGGAAGGCCACGAAGGACCTGTTCCGCGGCGTGTTCCGGCACGGCAAGGAGAAGGGCCGCGAGAAGTGGACCTTCCAGCAATCGGGCCTGTTCCTCGACTTCCTCGCCGGCAACCAGACCTACCATTGCACCCCCTGGGGCAACCCGACCCGCACCGTCTTCGGCTGGCAGAAGCCCTGCTATCTCCTCGGCGAGGGCTACGCGGCGACCTTCAAGGAGTTGATGGAAGAGACCGACTGGGACGCCTACGGCACCGGCAATTACGAGAAGTGCGCCGATTGCATGGTGCATTCCGGCTACGAGGCCTCCTCGGTGGTCGATTCGGTGCGCAAGCCCTGGAAGCCCCTCGTCCACGCGATTCGCGGCATCAAGACCGAGGGCGAGATGGCACCCGAGGTCAGCCTCGAGAATCAGCGCCCGGCGGAGTTCGTGTTCTCGCGCAACGTCGCCCAGAAGCTCTCGGAGATCAAAGCCTCCGGCATCGACACGAAGCAGGAAGCCCGCAAGCGCACCGCCGCCTGAGGCGCCGCCGCGCAGCATCCTGACCGACGACGCGAAAGCCCCGCGGGTCTCCCGCGGGGCTTTTCTTTGGGCAATGCCGAGGGGCGCAGCCCACCGGCTGGGGCCGAGCTGTGGTCAGATACCGAGGCCCACCCCGAGCCGAGCGCGGGCCCGGCTCAGGGACCCGAAGGCCGCCGAGGAATCGCGGGCGAGGCGAATCAGGCTGCCGAGACTGGCCGAGCCCCGCACCAGCGCCCCCAGAACCTTGCCGAGATCGGGCTCGCCATTCGGCTTCAGCGCCTGCGCGGCGAAGGCCGGCAAGGCCTGCTCGGCCGGATCGCAGACGACCCGGATCGCCGCGAAGGGCAGCCCGTGCCGGCCCGCGAAATCCGCCGCGACATGCGATTCCATGTCGACGGCGCAGGCGCCCGAGACCGCCCGAAGCTCGGCCTTGCCGGCGAGCGTCGTCACGGCGGCGTCGACCCCCGCGAGATCACCGCTGACGACCCGCAGGCGGGAATCCTGAAGCCGCGCCAGGAGGCTGCGCACCAGCGCCGAATCGGCCGGGCTGCGGCCGGACTCCGAGACGATGCCCGCGGCAATCACGATATCGCCCGGAGCCAGGGCCGGGTCGAGGCCGCCCGCGATCCCGAAGCTGACGACGGCCCGGCATCCGGCCTCACGCCGCTCGGCGAGGAATTGGCGCAGCCGGTGCGGGTTTCCGCCGGTTCCGACCGCGATCACGCCCGGCCCCTCGGCCATACGCGCCTCCTTGGCGAGCCCGGTAACCGCGAGGACGGGCAGGGGGCCAGTCTCGCGGCCCGTCAACGCGGGGGATCCGTCGGTCCGCGCCACGCGGGTCATGCGGGCCGTCGTTCAGGGGAGGGACTTGCGCGCAGCATGCGTTCCGGGCCTTCCGAGCGGCGTTCCGGGGCTGGCTGGGCGCGGGGCCCAAATCCGGGCCCCGGCGCCTCACATCCCGAAGGCGACCTGGCGGGTGTTGCTATGCTTCAGGTTGCGGTAGCGCGCCATGGCCCAGAGCGGGAAGAACTTCGAGTAGCCGTGGTAGCGCAGGTAGAACACCCGCGGGAACCCGGTCGCGGTGTAGCGCTCCTCGTTCCAGAACCCGTCCGCGCCCTGCGTGCGCGCCAGATAATTGATGCCGCGCGTCACCGCCGCCTCGTCGGCCGCGCCGGCTGCCATCAGGGCGAGCAGGGCCCAGGCGGTCTGCGAGGCGGTGCTGTAGCCGGGCTCGAAGGCCGGATCGATCTTGTAGCTCGACGCGTCCTCGCCCCAGCCGCCATCCGGATTCTGGATGCGGATCAGCCAGGCCACGGCGCGCCGGACCTCCGGCGATTGCGGATCGACGCCCGCCGCGTTCAGGGCGCAGAGGACCGACCAGGTCCCGTAGATGAAGTTCATGCCCCAGCGGCCGTACCAGCTGCCGTCCTTCTCCTGCTCGGCGAACAGGTAATCGACGCCCCGGTCGAGGGCCTTGGAGCTCGCCCGGGTCTCGCCGAGCTGGGCGAGCATCGAGACGACGCGGGCCGTCACGTCCGCGGTCGGCGGGTCGAGGAGCGCGCCGTGGTCCGAGAACGGGATATGGTTCAGGTACATGTGGTTGTTGTCGGCATCGAAGGCCGCCCAACCCCCATCGCTCGATTGCAGGCCCTCGACCCATTCGCGGGCGCGGGCGATCGCGGTGGTGTAATCGGGCATGTCGGCCACGAGGCCGTGCTGGCGCATGGCCCGGTGCATCGCCATCACCACCACCGCGGTGTCGTCGAGATCGGGATAATGGGCGTTGGCGTACTGGAACGCCCAGCCGCCCGGACGCACGTTCGGCCGGCTCGCCGCCCAGTCGCCGACGATGTCGAGGACCTGACGGGGCTTCAGCCAGTCGAGCCCGCGGCGGGCCTGCTGCTCGGCGTCGGGGCCGCCGGCCTCGAGCAGCGCGTGGCTCGCGAGAGCCGTATCCCAGACCGGCGAGACGCAGGGCTGGACATAAGCCTCGTGATCCTTCTCGACCACGAGCTTCTCGATCGCCTCGCAGGCGATGCGGACCTGCGGGTGATCGGACGGGTACCCCATCACCTCGTACATCAGCACCGTGTTGACCATGGCGGGGAAGATGGCCCCGAGGCCGTCCTCGCCGTTCAGGCGCTCGCTCACCCAGGCGACGGCCTTCTCCTTGGCGCGCCGGCGCGGCGTCTTCGGGAGGAAGTTCTCGACCTTCTGCAGCACCCGGTCGATGCCGCCGAAGATCGGGGTCCAGGGCCAGGTGGCGTGCGGCGAGCCCGGCCAGGTGCGGACATGGTCCGGCGGGGTGACGAACAGTTCCTGCACGCCGATGCCGCGCGGATTGCGGGCGCGGGGCTTCGTCGCCTGCAGCACGAACATGGGCACCATCACGCAGCGGGCCCAGTACGAGACCTTGTCGAGGTGGAACGGGAACCACTTCGGCAGGAACATCACCTCGACCGGCATCACCGGGACGGCGCGCCAGGGCACCTCGCCGTAGAGGGCGAGGAGGAAGCGGGTGAAGACGTTGGAATTCGCGGCGCCGCCGCGCGACAGGATCGCCTCGCGGGCGCGGCGCATATGCGGCGCCTCGATGTCGTCGCCGATCATCTTGAGGGCGAAATAGGCCTTCACGCTGGCGCTGATGTCGAAGGGGCCCTCGTGCACAAGGGCCCAGCCGCCGTGCTTGCCCTGCGTCCGGCGCAGGTACTGAGCGATCTTCTCCTCGAGGCCGGGACGAGGCGTGGTCGCGCGGAACTGATGGAACAGGATGTACTCGGACGGGATGGTGGCATCCGCCTCGAGCTCGAAGCAGATATGGCCGTCGGCATGCGCGAGGCGCGTCAACGCCCGCGTCGCGCTCACCACGCCGCGCTCGACATCCTCCAGGGAAATGTCCTGGGTCTTCGGGCGCTGCAGCGCCTCGACCTTGTTCACAGCCTCTCGCATCGTCCTCGCCTTACCGGCCCCTCATCAGGCGGCCGTATGCCTCACGCCGCGCCGCGTCCGCGTGCCGGTTCGCACATGAGTGCGAGCGCGGCGGTTTTGCCTGAGCGGATCGCTCCCTCGATCGTCGATGGCAGGCCGGTCGCGGTCCAATCGCCTGCCAGGACGAGATTGTCGTAATGCGTCGCTGCCGCCGGGCGCCGCGCCGCCTCTTCGGGCGTTGCGGCGAAGGTTGCGCGCTTCTCCTTGACGATCTGCCAGCTAGGCAGTTCCGGATCAAGATTGCCGAGGGTTGCAATCTCCGACCAGATCTGCCGCGCCAAGTCTTCGCGCGGCGTATCGAGCAGACGATCGGCGCCGCTGATCGTGACTGAATACCGGTCGGGATAAGCAAACAACCATTCCGTGAGGCCGTTTACGACGCCGAGAAGAAGCGGGCTCCCGGCTTTTGGAACCACAGCAAAATGCGCGTTGACGATGGAGCGGAAGTTCTTGGGCGCGGCCAGTCCCGGCAGGATCTCGGCCGCGACCCAGGGCGGCAGCGCCAGCACCACCGAATCATCGGGGCCGAGATCGACGGGCTCGTCGGTGAAGTCGAGCCGCGCGATCCGGCCCGCGCCGAAGCTCAGGCCGCGCAGGCGGCGGCCGAAGCGGATCTCGGCGCCCTTGCGCTCGAGATAGGCGACAGCCGGGTCGACGAAGGCCGCCGAGAGGCCGGCGACCGCCACGAGGGGGCGGCAGGCGCTGCCGCCGGCGCCCAGCGTCTCGCGCAGGATCCTGGCCGCCAGGCCGACATCGCTCTCGCGGGGATCGGTGTTGAGGGCCGCGAGCAGCACCGGGTGCCACAAGCGCTCGTAGAGCACGCCCTCGCAGGCCATGCTCTGCCCGATGGTGCCGCCCTGGCCCTCGGGCTTGCCGGCCGCGGCCTTGAGGATGCCGAGCGGCGCCAGGTAGTCGCGGGCGCGGCTGCCCGGCACCCGCCGGGCCCGGCTGAGGATCCACCAGGGCAGGCGCCCGGCATTCGGGCGCAGGCGCCAGCGCTCGCCCGAACGCAGGTCGGCGAAGTCGAACGCGGCCTCGGCGGGTCCGGTCAGGGCATCCGCCGGGGCGCCGATGATCCGCATGAAGCCGAGCGAATCGGTGTTGCCCGACAGGAGCAGGTGGTTACCGTTGTCGATCGTCAGGCCGAGCGTCGGGTCGTAATAGGAGCGGCAGCGCCCCCCCGCCTGCTTGGCGGCCTCGTGCAGCACGACGCGCGCCCCGCGCTCGACGAGCGAGACGGCGGCCGAGAGGCCGGCCAGGCCGGCGCCGACGACGTGGATGGTGGCCATCAGACGATCCCGTGACGCAGGGCGACCGCCAGGAGGGCGAGCTTGCCGGGCTTCACCCGGCCGCGGGGCGCCTGCCAGCCCCGCCGCAGCAGGGCGTCGAGGTAGAGCCGGTAGGCCGCGGCCATCAGGCGGGCCGCCTTCGTGGCCTTGCGGGGAGAGCGCCCGATGATGTCCCAGGTCGCCCGGTAATGGGCGTCGGCCTCCCGCGCGACCGCGGCGCAGACCTCCCCGATTCGCGGATGCGCGATCGCCGCCTGGGGCGTCGGCGCAGTCAGGCCGATGGCCGCGAGCTTCTCGCGCGGAAGGTAGAGGCGGCCCCGCCCGGCATCCTCGTCGATGTCGCGCAGGATGTTGGTGAGCTGGAGCGCCCGGCCCTGGTGCCACGCGAGGCGGATGCCGTCTTCCTCCGGCATGCCGAAGATCCGCACCGAGAGGCGCCCGACCGCGCTGGCCACCCGGTCGCAATAGAGATCGAGGGCGGCCTCGTCCGGCGCCACGATGTCCTCGAAGGCGTCCATCGCCATGCCGTCGATGACGGCGTGGAAATCCGCGCGCTTGAGATCGTACGCGCGCACCGGCCCGACGAGATCCTGGACGCGCGCCGGCGGCTTGCCGGCGAAGAGCGCATCGATGTCGGCGCGCCAGCGGTCGAGCTCGGCGGCGCGGATCTCGGCCGGCCCGCCGTCATCGGCCACGTCGTCGACGGCGCGGCAGAAGGCGTAGACGGCGTACATGGCCTCGCGCCGGGGCTTCGGCAGCAGGCGCATCGCGGTGTAGAACGAGGAGCCGGCCGCCGGCAGGGCGGGCGCCGCCGCGCCGGCGGTCTCGGGCATCGGCGTCGCGGTGGCGCTCAACGTCGCGCTCCTTCAGCAGCGGCGGCGCGCAGGGCTCGCCCACGGAAGGGGCGGCGCGCCAGGGTCCCGAGGATCCCCCCGAGGGCCGTCAGGGCGAAGGCCGCCTTGCCGTGATGGACCTTCTCGGACAAGGGATCGCGCGTCGTCAGCCCACGGGCCAGCACCACGGCCAGACGATGGATCGCGGCGATCTCAAGGGCGAGACGCAGGTCGTCGATGAGGTCGGGCAGCACCGCGCCCTCATCGAGCAATCCGAGGGTACGCTCGGCCAGCTCCGCGATCACGGCGCGCAGCTGCGGGCTCGCGCGCTCAGTGCCGAGCATCGCCACGCTGGCGCCGTGGCGATCGAGGCTGTCCTGCGGGATGTAGACCCGGTCGAGGTCGCGGAAATCCTTTCCGCAATCCTGGAGGTGGTTGATGATCTGCAGGGCGGCGCAGATGGCGTCCGACGCGGCCCAGACCCGGGCCGGATCCTCCCCGTGCACGTCGAGCACGTAGCGGCCGACCGGCATCGCCGAGTAGCGGCAGTAATGGATCAGCTCGTCCCAATCCGCGTACCGGCTCTTGCGCGCATCCATCCGGAAGGCGTCGAGGAGTTCGAGGGCGTGGGTCGGCGCCAGATTGCGGGCGGCGAGCTCCCGCCGCAGGGGCTCGGCCTCCTCGTCGCGGGGCCCCCTGCCGGTGAGCGCGTCGGCGAGGCCGTCGAGGAGCGCAATCTTGCGCTCGGGCGACAGGCCGCCATGGTCGGCGACGTCGTCGCCGGCCCTGACGAAGTCGTAGAAGGCCAGGATCGCGCCGCGGTGGCGCGGATGGATCAGGTGGGAGGCGACCGGGAAGTTCTCGTCGCGGTGCCCCTTGCCGGAGCGCGCGGCGGTCGCGTTCTGCAGGCCCGCGCTCACCTCAGGTACCCCGCGCCGCGAAACCACCGGATCGCGTCGGACAGGCCCTCGCGATAGGGCCGCGCGGTGTAGGCGAGCTCGGTCCGCGCCTTGGCGTCGGTGAAGAACATCCGGTAGCGGGACATGCGGATGCCGTCGATGGTCGCGAAGGGCGCCTTGCCGGTGAAGCGGGCGACCTGCTCGGACACGAAGGCGATCGGGTAGACCACCGCCCGGGGCAGGTTCACGGTCGGCGGCTTGCGCCCGACCATGCCGGCGATGTCAGCGAGCATCTGCGACAGGAGCACGTTTTCGCCGCCGAGGATGTACTTCTCGCCGAGGCGGCCCTTCTGCAGGGCGAGAAGATGCCCGGCCGCGACGTCGTCCACATGGGCGAGGTTGAGCCCGGTATCGACGAAGGCCGGCATCCGGCCGAGCGCGGCCTCCTGGATGATGCGCCCCGTCGGCGTCGGCTTCACGTCCCGCGGGCCGATGGGCGTCGAGGGGTTCACGATCACGGCGGGCAGGCCGTCGCGTGCCACCATCTCGTCGACCACGCGCTCGGCCACGACCTTGCTGCGCTTGTAGGCGCCGATCGCGGTGCCGGGGGTGAGGGGCCGGGTCTCGTCGGCGGGCGTGCCGTCGTCGTGCGGCTTGATGGTGGCGACGCTCGACGTGTAGACGATGCGCTCGACGCCCGCCCGCAAGGCCGCCTCCATCAGGAGGCGCGTGCCGTCGCGGTTGGTGCGGACGAGCTCCTCCATGTCGGGCGCCCAGAGCCGGTAATCGGCCGCCGCGTGGACGAGGTAGCGCATGCCCCGCATGGCGCCGGCCACCGCCGCGGCGTCGCGCATGTCGCCCTCCGCGGTCTCGACATCGGTCCAGGTCAGATTCGTACGCGGGCTCGAGGCGCGCACCAGGATCCGGACCGGAAAGCCGGCCGCCCGAAACACGTCGACCAGGGCGGCGCCGAGAAATCCGCTCGCGCCGGTGATCAGCACGGGGCCGGGATCGGAGATGCCGGTCTGGGTCGCCTCTGCCATCACGCTCGTATCGTCAAAGGAAAACGGCGCCCGAGGGTGATTTCCACCCTGGGCGACCCGTCATGCCGCGCGCTTGTGTCATCGAACGGCGGATTGGACAAGGATTTGGCGGCCACACCCCGGCGCGAAGCCCTGCGCGGCCACCCGAAAGCCGCGGCCTCAGGCGAGGCGCAGCCGGCTGCCGGTCCGGCTGTCCTGACGCTCCGGCAGGGTGTCCCGGACGAGGGCCACGATGGCGTCGGCGTCGAGGCCGGCCTCGGCATACATGCGCTCGGGGGTGTCG